>CAKRVA010000003.1 GCA_934408585.1 uncultured Lachnospiraceae bacterium | reverse complement strand
GACGGATATAACTTCACGAACACGCATGAACCGGAAGTAGTAACAATTGAAGGAACAAAGACGTGGAACGATAACAACGATGCAGAAGAGGATCGTCCGGACAGCATTACCGTTCAGTTATATGCAGATGGTGTTAAGGTACCAGAAGCAGATGGCGGAAAGATTGAAGTAACTGCAGCAGACGGATGGAAGTACAGCTTTACAAATCTTCCTAAGTATAAAGATGGTAAGGAAATCACTTATAGGGTAGAGGAAGAAGCAGTTCGCGATTATACCTCAACGGTAGAAGGATATGATATCATCAATGATTACACACCTGGTTATACCGGCATTACGGTAACGAAGGTATGGGATGATGCAGACAACCAGGATGGAGTAAGACCGGATAGCATTGAAGTACAGCTTTATGCAGGACTCTTTAAGCGTGGTGACGTAGTTGTCTTAAGTGAGGATAACAACTGGACATATACCTGGGATAATCTGCCAGCGAAGAAGTTTGGTCTGGATGTAACCTATACCGTAAAGGAAGTAACTGATCTTGGAGATGCATATGTATCTACTCAGGATGGAACAACAAGCATTATTATTAAGAATACCCATACACCGGAAACTGTAAAGATAGAAGGTGAGAAGTATTGGGATGATAATGACAACCAGGATGGAATCAGACCGACTGAAATTACCGTAAATCTGTTGGCAGATGGAGAAATTGTTGATACCAAGACCGTAACTGCAGCAGATGATTGGAAATATAGCTTTACCGATCTTCCTAAGAATAAGCGTGTCGATGGAGTGACAAGCGAAATCGTTTATACGGTTCAGGAAGTTGCAGTAGAAGGCTATGAGACCATTCAGAAAGATGAAGGTTATGATATTACGAACTTCCATACTCCGGAAACAATTGACATTGAAGGAGAAAAGATTTGGGAGGATAACGAGAATCAGGATGGAGTAAGACCTGACAGCATTACCGTAAATCTGTTTGCAAATGGAGAAAAGGTAGATTCCAAGGTAGTATCTGAAGCAGATAACTGGAGCTACAAGTTTACTGATTTGCCGAAGTTTGCTAATGGTGTTGAAATTACTTATACCGTAATAGAAGATGCGGTTGAAAATTATTCAACAAGTTATGATGGATTTAGTGTTATCAATAGCTATACACCTCAGAAGACCAGTAGGACAGTAGTTAAGGTTTGGGATGATTTAGGAAACAGTGACGGTCGTAGACCTACTTCCATTTCCGTTCAGTTATATGCGGATGGAGAACCATACGGAAGTCCGGTAATCCTGAGCGAATTAACAGGCTGGAGATACACCTGGGAAGATTTGGATGTCAAGAAGGCTGGTAAGGACATTGAGTACAAAGTTTCTGAAATTTCTGTAGTAGATGGATATACAACAAGCTACAGTGATGATACCTTTGTAATCACAAATACCAGAAGAGTAGAATCTACACCTACCCCGGCACCGACACCTACTCCTGGAAATAATCCTACACCAGATCCGACGCCGGAAATTACACCGGGAACAACGCCTGGTACACCAGTACCGACACCTCCTAGTCAGCAGGTACTTGGAGCAAGAAGAGTCAGTGGAAATGCCGTACTTGGAGCAAGAAGAGGTTCTGACTTCGCTGTACTTGGTAAGAGAAGAAGACCTCAGACAGGTGACAGCATGGCACTTATCCTTTGGATTCTTGCATTGGCTGCCGCAGCAGGTGGTACAGCAGTATCTGCAGTAAAAGTAAATCAGACTAGAAAACGTAACAAATAAGGAGCAGATAAATGTACAAAAAATTGATACTGTTACTTGCGACAGGAGTGATTGCAATTCAGTTATGCGGATGTGGAAGCAATAAACAGGAATCAGTTGAACAGGAATCTGTAAAGCAGGAATCAGCAGTGGAGAAATCCGCTGCTGATTCTGAAGATAATAGCTCAGATTCCGGATTAACTGCACTTGTTCCGGTAAGTCCATCCCAACAGTATGATGATGGTGAAGCGTTTGTATATGAAAAAGCCGAAATTTCCTGTGATCTTCCGAAAGGATTTAAACCATATGCAGGTGATGAAGGAATTTATGTGTATAAGAGCTATCCGAAGGATTTATCGACAATAAGCTATGTGATTTCCGAGGGTAGTGAAGATGTGACACAAAAAACGCAGGAAGAATATGCAGAAGCTTTAGAGGCGGACTTTTATACCACATATGGGGATGATGTTCCGGTTACTATCGAACAGTATGATAAGATAAAGGTGGACGGAAGACCCGGACTTAAAATACGGCTTCATTACCCATTGAAAGGTACAGATTATGAACAACTGATTTATACCTTCTTTAATGGCGATGAAACACACATTTTATCTTTTACCCAGGAGGTTGGAAACGGCTGGATGGAAGAGTTTGAAAAATGCGGTGAAACAATTCAATTTATAGCTACAGAATAAAACAGAAACGACTGTCATTTCGACAGTCGTTTTTTGATGGATTAAGTCGCAATATTGATATGGAGTTTTTGGATAAATAATGTTATACTAATAAAGTATTTCATAAGGTTACCAAGGATGAAACAGAGGGATAAGAAATGGCGCCTAAGAAGAATCGGATAAGGTTGAAGGGAAGATTGAAGAGATATTTTCAGACATCAGTGTATTTGGGAATTCTGCTGGTGATTGTGAATTGTGTGATTTACTTGCTGGATGTCTCATCAGGATTGCTGGTTACTTGTTTTGCCCTTCTTTATTTTGCTATTATTCTGTCATTACAATTTTACAATAAACCGGTTATTTTGAATGAGCTTGTGAGTTTTGCCACGCAATATGGCCAGATTCAGAAGGTATTATTGCGTGAGCTGGAAATCCCTTATGCAATTTTGGATGAGGAAGGCAGAATTATCTGGATGAATACTTCATTTCAGGAAGTGGTTCATAAGGAAAAAGGATATCGCAAGTCGATAACATCATTGTTTCCGGCAATAACAAAAGAAAAATTATCTTCTCCGGAGGAACTTGTTGAAGTTGACCTGGAATACGAAGACAGTAATTACCTTGCAAAAATGAAAAAGATTTCTACAAGGGAAATGGTGCGCAGCAGTTCTCTGATTCAGGGAGAGGACTACGATGGAATGCTGATTGCATTTTATCTGTTTGATGAAACGGCATTAAGACTAGCGTTAAAGGAAGTAGATGACCAGAGTCTTGCAGTAGGTATGATTTACCTTGATAATTACGAAGAAGCCCTGGCAAGTGTCGAAGAGGTACGCCGTTCCCTTTTGATTGCATTAATTGACCGAAAAGTAAACAAGTATATTTCCGCACTGGATGGAATTTGTAAGAAGCTCGAAAAAGATAAATATATGATTGTTCTGCGTAAAAAGTCCATGGAGATGCTTCGAGAGAGTAAATTTGATATCCTGGACGAAGTAAAGACGGTAAATATCGGAAATGAAATGGCAGTAACCATCAGTATTGGTATTGGCCTGGATGGACTTACTTATGCACAGAATTATGAATTTGCAAGAAATGCAATTGATCTGGCTCTTGGCCGCGGTGGCGACCAGGCAGTTGTAAAAACACCGGAAAATATTGTTTATTATGGTGGAAAGAGTCAGCAGGTAGAGAAAAATACACGTGTAAAGGCGCGTGTAAAAGCACAGGCACTGCGTGAAATTATTTCCGGTAAGGAGAATGTGCTTATTATGGGACATCGAATTCCGGACGTGGACAGCTTCGGTGCAGCAGTTGGAATTTACCGTATTGCGACAACACTTGACCGGCGTGCACATATTGTTCTGAGTGATGTCAGTCCATCAATGAAACCGATGATTGATTTATTCAAGAGTCATGAAGACTACGAGGATAATATGATTGTGAACCACCAGCAGGCAATGGAGCTTGCAGGCAGTAATACCGTGCTGGTAATTGTAGATGTAAATCGTCCAAGCATTACGGAATGTCCGGATTTGCTTCGCATGTGTAAATCCATTGTTGTGTTAGACCATCACCGACAGGGAACCGAAAGCATTGAGAACGCTACACTATCTTACGTGGAAGCATATGCCTCCTCAGCATGTGAGATGGTTTCTGAAATTTTGCAGTATATTGGTGAGAGTATCCGTATTACAGCAGAAGAAGCAGATTGTCTGTATTCGGGTATTATGATTGATACCAATAATTTTATGACAAAAACAGGCGTGCGTACCTTTGAGGCTGCTGCATTTTTAAGAAGAAATGGTGCAGATGTTACGAGAGTACGTAAGCTTTTCCGGGAAGACGTGAATGAATATAAAGCAAAAGCAGATGCAGTCAGTCAGGCAGAAATTTACCGGAATTCGTTTGCAGTTTCCACGTGTACCAGTGAAGGCATTGAAAGTCCGACCATCGTGGGTGCACAGGCAGCTAATGAACTGCTGAATATCAAGGGTGTAAAAGCAAGCTTTATTCTCACAGAGTTCCAGAATCAGGTATTTATCAGTGCCCGTTCCATTGATGAAGTGAATGTTCAGGTGATTATGGAACGAATGGGTGGCGGCGGACATTTGAATGTAGCAGGCTGTCAGCTCGAGGGTGTTTCCGTACCGGAAGCAATCGGTATTTTAAAGGGAACATTGGATAAGATGATTGAAGAGGGAGACCTGGTAGTAGAATAGGCACTTGTCAGAATACAATAGAAAAAGAAAGGATGAAAGAACATGAAAGTAATTTTGCTTGAAGATGTAAAGAGCCTTGGAAAAAAAGGACAGATTGTAGATATAAATGATGGATATGCAAGAAACTTTGTACTTCCGAAGAAGCTTGGTGTGGAAGCAAACGGAAAAAATATGAATGATTTGAAGCTTCAGAAGGCAAATGAAGAAAAGGTTGCAAAGGAACTTTTGGAGAGTGCACAGGAATTTGCCAAAGAAATGGAAAAGGATCAGGTTGTGGTATCCATCAAAGCCGGCGAAGGCGGAAGAACATTTGGTTCTGTTTCTTCCAAAGAAATCGCTGTGGCATATAAAGAACAGTGCCATAAGGAAATTGATAAAAAGAAAATTATTCTTCCAGAGCCGATTAAGAGCTTTGGTGTCTATGAGGTGGGTGTAAAGCTTCATCCAAAGGTAACCGGAACACTTAAAGTAAAAGTGCAGGAAGCTTAAAAGTACAGTAAGAGAGGTTAGATGGGAATGCCGGCAACACAGGAAGATTTGCTGAAAAGAGTATTGCCTCACAGTATTGAAGCCGAACAATCTGTAATTGGAGCTATGATTATGGATAAGGAAGCAATTACCGTAGCTTCTGAAATGATTTGTGGGGATGATTTTTACAGCAGGCAGTATGGAGTTGTTTTTGACTCTATGGTGGAATTGAATGATGAGGGGAAGCCCGTAGATTTGGTAACGCTCCAGGACCGTCTGAAGGAGAAGGACGTTCCTCCGGAGGTAAGTAGTCTGGAATTTATCCGTGATTTGGTTACCGCGGTTCCAACCTCCGCAAACATTAAGTATTATGCAAATATCGTAGCGGAAAAGGCAACGCTGCGAAAAATGATTCGTTTAAATGAAGAAATTGCAAATACATGTTATTTGGGAAAAGAAAATCTTGAAGTAATTCTTGAAGATACTGAGAAAAGAGTATTTGAACTGGTACAGCGGCGAAATACCGGTGACTTTGTTCCGATTCGCCAGGTGGTTATGAATGCCATGGACAAGATTGAACTGGCATCCAAGAGCCAGGGAAATGTAACAGGACTTGCAACGGGATTTCTGGATTTGGATTTCCGGACCGCCGGAATGCAGCCTTCGGATTTGATTCTCGTAGCAGCAAGACCTTCTATGGGAAAAACCGCATTTGTATTGAACATTGCAGAGCATATGGCATTCAAATTAAACGAATGTGTCGCAATATTCAGTCTGGAAATGAGTAAGGAACAGCTGGTAAACCGTCTGTTCTCTTTGGAATCAAGAGTAGATTCCCAACACCTGCGTACCGGAAATCTTTCGGATGCAGAATGGGAAAAATTGATTGAAAGTGCCGGTGTCATTGGAAAATCGAAGCTGATTATTGACGATACGCCGGGAATCAGTATTTCCGAACTGCGTTCCAAGTGTCGTAAGTACAAATTGGAACATGATTTAAAAATCATTATCATAGACTATTTGCAGTTGATGTCAGGTTCCGGCAGAGGTTCGGATTCCCGACAGCAGGAAATATCAGATATTTCCCGTTCCCTGAAAGCACTTGCGAGAGAGTTGAATGTTCCGGTCATTGCATTGTCACAGCTTAGCCGTGCCGTGGAACAGAGGCCGGATCACCGACCAATGCTTTCTGACCTTCGTGAATCAGGAGCCATCGAGCAGGATGCCGATGTGGTTATGTTTATTTATCGTGATGATTACTATAATAAAGATACCGAAAAGAAGGGAATTGCAGAGATTATTATTGCAAAACAAAGAAACGGTCCGATTGGTACAGTAGAACTCGTATGGTTACCGGATTATACCAAATTTGCAAATTTGGAAAGAAACTAAATATTTATGATTACAAAAGAGGACGAGCATAGAAGCTTGCCCTCTTTTTGCGTGTACGGTCCGTACACAGAATAGAAGGAAACAGAAAAAGGAGGAATAATGATGCAGACCGAGAAAATTTATATGATTTCAGATGCGGCAAAAAATGTGAAAGTGGAGGCCCATGTATTAAGGTACTGGGAAGAGGAACTTCAACTTCCGGTAAAGAGGAATGAAATGGGACACAGGTTTTATACCGAAGAAGACATTAAGCAGTTTCAGCATATTAAGGAATTAAAGGACCAGGGACTGCAATTAAAAGCAATACGAAGCGTTCTAAAGGGGGAAGTCGGAGAAATCGGAACCAGACATGTTTTAATGGTAAAAAAGGGTGAAGTCCTGCCTGTCACGGAAACAGCAGTGCGTCCGGTAGAAGAAACCGGAGTACAGGAAACACGTGCCGAAAAAAGTATGCGTTTACAACAATTATTACATAGTATGATTGCAGATGCCGTACAAAGTAATAATGAAAATATTTGTCAGGAAATTGTACAGGAAGTTAAGAACAGTGTTTTGAAAGAGCTGGACTATCAGTTCCGGCTGCAGGAGGAACGTGAAGATGAAAGAGAGGCGGGACGTGAGGCGCGGACCGAGGAGCATTATAAGCAGCTGGATTCACTGCTTCGAAATTATACACATAAAAAACGGCAGCCAATCTGGGAAAAGTTAAAAGAAAAAAGAGAGATTCCTTCGTAAGAATCTCTCTTTTTATTCTTAAATTTTATTCTTCAGAAATAGCACCTACAGGGCATCCACCTGCACAAGAACCACAGCTGATACATGTGTTAGGATCGATTTCGAACTTGCCATCTCCTTCAGCAATAGCGCCTACAGGACACTGACCTGCACATGCTCCGCAAGAAATACAAGAATCACCAATAACGTATGCCATATTCATAACCTCCTTCATGTTCTGCGTGAATATATTGATAATAAATTATCAATTCCCTATCATTGTAATATAAAAAGTTTTTTATTACAAGTATAATTTTGATTATAATATGTCTATGTTATGGTGGTATTTTTTTACAGAGCCTCAATCTGAGTCATTAATGCGTTGATGTCCATTCCGTGAACCATAGCAGCTTCTTCAAGTGTTTCTCCCTGAGCAGAAGGACAACCTAAGCAATGCATACCTGCTTCCATAAGAATAGGTGCAACGTTAGGGTTTGTTCTTAATATTTCTCCAATGGTCATGTCTTTTGTGATTTGAGCCATAATGATTCCTCCTATCTGTTTTTCTTTCTATATAAACCTATCATATCCTTTTTAATACAAATTATCAGTTTTGTCTATTGTTTTTTTAAAAAAAATATTTCATAATATTGAAAAAATTGAAAGGAATGTGAAGGCATGAGTGAAAATAAAACAACTCCGATTGAAAAACTCGCAACGTTTATTGTAGATAAGCGTAACCTGTTCTTTTTACTATATATATTTGCGATTGTGTTCTGTTGTTTCGCGAATGGCTGGGTTAAGGTTGAAAACGATATTACAAAATATCTGCCGGAAACTACGGAAACAAGGCGTGGCTTAACCGTCATGGATGAAGAATTTGTTACATATGGTTCCGCGCGTGTTATGGTTTCAAATATTTCTTACGAGCATGCAGAAGAACTTCAGGAAGAAATGGAAGCAATCGATGGTATTTCGGAAGCAGCACTTGACCGTACGGAAGACCATTATCATGATTCAACGGCGTTGTTTGATGTCACGTTTGAAGGAACGGCTACGGATGAAATCAGTTTGCAGGCGATGGACGAACTGAAAGACCTTCTGAAGGAATATGATGTTTATTTTGATTCTGAAGTAGGAAATGATACGGCAGCAGATCTTCAATCCGAAATGCAGGTAATTGTAGTCATTGCAGCAATAATTATTGTGGTGGTACTTACTCTGACTTCCAGGTCCTACGCAGAAGTACCTGTTCTGATTGCAACGTTTGGTGTTGCAGCCATTTTGAATATGGGTACGAACTTTTTATGTGGAACGATTTCTTTCGTATCAAATTCCGTAACGGTAGTGTTACAGCTTGCACTTGCTATTGATTATGCCATTATTCTGTGCCATCGTTTTTCAGATGAGCATCAGACGCTCCCATCAAGAGAAGCCTGTATTGTAGCGTTGAGTAAAGCAATTCCCGAAATTTCAGCTTCTTCCCTGACAACGATTTCCGGTCTGGCAGCGCTGGGATTTATGCATTTCAGAATTGGTATGGACTTAGCGGTAGTATTGATTAAAGCAATTATGCTGAGTCTGTTATCGGTATTTACCCTGATGCCGGGACTGTTAATGCTGTTCAGTAAGCTGATTGATAAGACAAAGCATAAAAATCTGATTCCACCGATTACCGTCATCGGAAAATTTGACGTAATGACAAGATTTATTGTTCCACCGATTTTTGTTGGAATTGTAGTTGTGACATTTTTCTTTGCCAATAAATGTCCATATTGTTACAGCTATACGGATCTTGTTACCACAAAGCAGAGCGAAAGCCAGATTGCACATCAGAAGATAAAAAATACATTTGGTACGAATAATATGGTAGCAATTATTTTGCCGTCCGGAAGTTACCAGAAAGAGGGAAAAGTATTAAAAGCACTCGAAGAGCATCCGGAAGTAAAATCCGCTATGGGACTTGCCAATATCGAAGCACTGGATGGATATGTATTGACGGATGCGCTGAATCCGAGGGAATTCTCGGAACTTGCGGGCATTGAATATGAGATGGCAAATCTGCTTTATACGGCATATGCCGTGAATGATGACCAGTATGGAAAAATTTTGAATGGAATTGAGAATTATCAGGTTCCATTATTTGATATGTTTATGTTCTTAAAAGAACAGATGGAAACAGATAATATTACGTTGGATGGAGATATCCAGGATACACTGGATGATTTGTTTGACCAGTTGGAGAAGGCACAGCTCCAGCTGCAAAGTGACGATTATTCACGTCTTGTTGTTTATTTAAATCTCCCGGAGGAGAGCCAGGAAACCTTTGACTTCCTGGAAGTCATTCATCAGGATGTGGCAAAGTATTATGACCGGAGTGAAATATATGTTGTCGGAAATTCAACGAGTGACTATGATTTATCATCCTCCTTTAATACGGATAACCTGATTATCAGTATCCTGTCCGCATTGTTTGTTATCCTGGTACTGTTGTTTACGTTTAAATCCGCAGGTCTTCCGGTATTGCTGATTGTAGTAATTCAGGGAAGTATCTGGATTAACTTCTCGTTCCCGTATTTACAGAATAAACCATTATATTTCCTGAGTTATCTGATTGTAAATGCGATTCAGATGGGTGCGAACATTGACTATGCAATTGTAATTTCCAGCCATTATACAGATTTAAAGAAGGAAATGAAACCCAAACAGGCAATTATCACTGCATTGAATGAATCGTTCCCGACAATTTTTACATCAGGTTCTATTTTGGCGGTGGCAGGTGCCCTGATTGCAGTGCTGACTTCCAATCCGGTTATTGCAGCAATTGGTGATTGCTTAAGCCGCGGAACTTTGATATCGATTGTTCTGGTATTGGCAGTACTTCCACAGATTTTAATTCTGGGTGACAGCATTATTGAACATACCAGCTTTGAATTAAATAAGATTAATTTGTCTCCACAGAACTTTACCGGACTCACAAGAGTCCAGGGACGTCTGAGAGGACAGGTAAATGGTACTCTCGATGGAAATTTCAGTGGCTTTATTCGTGGTGATATGAATGTCGTTCTGGTTTCCGGAAATGCAGAAACCGTGGATGGAGAAACAACAACCGGGTCCGGTGAAGATGCAGCGACTCAGCAGGAAGCAGAAATTGCAGAAGAGAAAGGAAGTGCAGAACATGAAGCATAAAGGAATTGTACGATTGATTGCAGGAATATGCTGTCTGGCACTTTTCCTTTGTAACGGAATGGAAGTCATGATGGCTCATGCGGAACCGGCAGTAACAGAAGAAACCATATCAGAGCATCAGAAACAGGAAAATCTTAATCTGGAAGAAGCGGTAAGAATTCGTACCTTAGATGATTTCCGTGCTTTGGCGGAAAACTGCAGACTAGATAGCTGGTCCGTTGGAAAAGTGGTTATTCTTGAGAATGACCTGGATTTTTCGGGAGAGGATTTTACCCCGATACCGACATTTGGTGGTGTATTTTTTGGCGATAATCATATTTTAAAAGGAATTGAAATAAAAGGAGATAACGATTTCCTGGGGTGTTTCCGGTATGTGCAGGAAACAGGTGAAATATATGATTTGGCAGTGGATGGTATCATTACTACCGATAGCAAGCAAAGTGGCGCCGGCCTTTTTGCCGGACAGAACAATGGCTATCTGAGTAATTGCCGTGTGAATGGTACGGTTTCCGGAAGTGATAACGTAGGAGGCCTTGCGGGTATTAATGAGGTCAAAGGAATATTGGATTCCTGCTATAGTGCAGGAAGTGTGACCGGCAGTCATATGGTCGGTGGTCTTGTAGGAACAAACAAGGGCGGTATCGTGAGCTGCAATAACGGTAGTGCGGTAAATACAAGTGCGCAGGATAACAAGATTGATATTCAGACGTTGACGGTACGTGATTTGCTGAGTACGGAAAATGTTGCATCCGTGACGGATATCGGCGGAGTGACAGGAAGAAATGAAGGAGTTATTTTATCCTGTGTAAACAATGGTGATGTTGGTTATCAGCATGTGGGATATAACGTAGGAGGAATTGCCGGAAGCCAGACCGGATTTATTAAGGATAGCATTAATTATGGCGAACTGCACGGAAGAAAGGATGTCGGCGGTGTTGCCGGACAGATGGAACCGAGCAGTGAGATGGAGTATCAGGAGGACAAGCTGGAAAAACTGCGGAAGGAGTTTCCGGTTCTTCATGATCTGGTTTCACAGATGGATGCAGATGCAAGCACCGCATCTTCTGAACTGACATCACAGATAGACCGTCTGCTGAATTCTGTAGAAGGCGCGCAGCATGCGGTAGAAAGTATTGCGGACGATTTAAGTAATGATTACGGAAACCTTGCAAATTCTTTGGAATTACCGGAGCTGGCGACACCGGACCCTGTTTCGCTTGATTTTGTTGAAAAGTTTCCAACGCCAACGGTAACGGCGACACCAACGGAGACACCGGAAGCAACGCCGACCGAAACGCCAACACCTACACCAACGGTTACACCGACGCCGGTAACAGGTGGTGGAGAGGGAGGAGCACGTTTGCCTGGAATATCCGACCCGAGAACATTTGACAGAGTGGAAACAGAAACATATGAATTGCCGGTAAGGATGTCTGAACCTGGAGGCGGTGAAGGAGGTGTGAAGACACCGACTCCGACCCCAACGGAAACACCTACGCCGACCGCAACCAGAACACCCTGGCCATTGCCAACGAGCGGCTATGATTTTCCCTCTTATGATATCTGGGATCAGATTGATAAAGATGCGATTGAAAAGGAAATCAATGATGCGCAGAATGATGCGTACGACAATGCAAACCGCATTTTGCGTGGAGCAGAGAGTGAGCTTCGCAGCCAGGCAGACCGTACGAGCGTGAGAATTGCTTCGGCACGGAATTCTCTGAGCAGTAATTTTTCCAATATTATAAATGATATGCGGGTCCTGAATTCACTGTTGGATGATAAGAACCAGATTTTGCTGGATGATTTTCAGAAAATCAATGATGAAGTGAATGTAATAACCAATATCATTACCGAGGATGATACGACAGATACCGATGATATTTTCTCCGATATTTCAGATGAAGATACAATTACGGATACCGAAGGAAAGCTTTTTAACTGTAGCAATTACGGACATATTTATGGGGATCTGAACCTCGGAGGTATTGCAGGGTCCATGTCAAGAGAAAATAATCTGGACCCCGAGGATGATTTGAATCTGAATAACGATACAACGACATTAAATGTCAAGTATAAAGAGCGTATTGTAGTGCGCGAATGTACGAACCGTGGACCGGTAGAAGGAAAGAAGGACTGTGCCGGCGGAATTGTTGGAAACATGGTATTAGGCAGTGTTATGGAATGTCTGAATACCGGTTCTGTTCAGAGTGATAAAGATAATGTCGGTGGAATTGCCGGAGCAAGTACCGGTACGATTCGTAAGAGCAGTGCCAAATGTGCATTATCCGGAAACAGTAAGATTGGAGGAATCGCGGGAACCGGAAAAACGATTATAGATTGTTATAGCATGATTGAGATTCAGGAGGGCGAATATGACCTTGGTTCCATCGCGGGTACAACTGATACTTCGGAATACATTGCAGATTCCGGAGAAGGAACGATAGAGAACAATTATTTTGTGGAAGGGTGTCCACCCGGAATCGATGGAATCAGTTATTCCGGAAAGGCAGAACCAAAGAACTATAAAGAGTTTATAGAACTTCCGGAGCTTCCTTCCGTATTTCGCAAGATTGTACTGACTTTTGTGGCGGAGGACGTCCAGATTAAGCAGATAACTTTGGATTACGGAGGCGATTTTGATGAGAAGGAACTTCCCAGCGTTCCGGAGAAAGAAGGACATTCCGGAGCATGGGCGGATTTTAACAGAAAGAACATCACGTTTGATCAGACGATAGAAGCGGTATATACCGAGTACATTACAAGCCTGGAAGCGCAATCCGAAGAAAAAGGTATGCCAAAAGCATTGGCAGAAGGCGTTTTCGCACCGGAAGACAGCTTTACATTGCGCGAGATTGACGCGTATCCGGAGGATGGAGAGACAGTTGCAGAGTGTTTTCAGGTAAAGCTTACAACGGATTATGATGGTCCGTACCGGTTCCGGTATCTGCCCAAGGAAGAAATTACGCATCCGGTCATTTATTTTTATGAAGACGGGACATGGAAAGAGCAGAAAACAAGTACAGATGGAAGTTATGTAGTATTTGATGCCGATAAGAGCAGCTTTATTTTCTCGTGTGTGGAAGAGACAAAAAGACCGATTCCGGTCTGGCTGATTGCCGGTCTGTCGGTTTTGTGCATTGCCATAATCGTAATTCTTGTTTTAGGGCAAAAAAGAAAGAAAAAAACCAGGGCTTCCTCGTAATGAGGAAGTCCTTTTTATTGCCCCAAAATCGGAAAAATAAGGGATTTAATTATTGTAATAAAATGTATACTATGATACAATGAAGTGTCGATTTTACGCGAAAGGAGTCAAAAAGATGGATTTTTATGCAACATTTTGGGCACTTGTACCACCGATTGTAGCCATCGCACTTGCTTTGATTACAAAAGAGGTATATAGTTCTTTGTTCGTTGGTATTTTGGTAGGAGGTCTTTTCTATTCCGGATTTTCCTTCGAAGGTACTGTTACCCATATTTTCAATGATGGATTTGTAGCAGTGTTATCCGATAGTTACAATGTGGGTATTTTAATTTTCTTAATTGTTCTTGGAGGCATGGTAGCACTCATGAATAAGGCGGGAGGTTCTGCCGCATTTGGAGAATTTGCCAAAAAGAAAATAAAAACAAGAGCAGGTGCACAGTTTGCAACAATTGCACTCGGCGTATTGATTTTTATTGACGATTATTTTAACTGTCTGACCGTTGGTAGTGTTATGAAGCCGGTAACCGATGAACATAAGGTTTCCAGAGCAAAACTCGCATATTTGATTGATGCTACGGCAGCACCGGTTTGTATTATTGCCCCGATTTCTTCCTGGGCAGCAGCAGTATCCGGTTTTGTTGAGGGCGAAGATGGATTTTCCATTTTTATTCAGGCAATTCCATATAACTATTACGCACTTCTTACCATATTGATGATGATTCTGCTTGTTGTTTTCAATGTGGACTTTGGACCGATGAAAAAGCATGAGTCCAATGCGTTAAAGGGTGATTTATTTACATCCGGTAAAACAGAGGAACCGACAACAGCTATGCCGAATGCAAAGGGTAAGGTAATTGACCTTGTAATTCCGATTGTTACATTGATTATTTGCTGTGTCGTTGGAATGATTTATACCGGTGGATTCTTTAGTGGTTCCAGTTTTGTAGAAGCATTTTCAAATTCAGATGCTTCAGTAGGACTTGGCATTGGCAGTATTTTTGCATTGATTATTACCGTAGCAATTTATTTGATTCGCAGAGTGTTAAATTTCAAGGATTGTATGGATTGCATCCCGGAAGGATTTAAGGCAATGGTACCTGCAATTTTGATTTTGACATTTGCATGGACACTGAAGGCAATGACAGATAGCCTTGGAGCAGCAGAATTTGTTGCAACTTCTATGGAATCCTGTGCAGGAAGCCTGATGAATTTCCTTCCGGCAATTATCTTCCTGGTTGGATGTTTCCTTGCATTTTCAACCGGAACATCATGGGGAACCTTTGGAATTCTGATTCCAATCGTTGTTGCTGTTTTTGCAAATTCAGATCCCAAGCTGATGATTATTTCTATCTCAGCATGTATGGCAGGTGCTGTTTGTGGAGACCACTGCTCTCCAATTTCCGACACAACAATTATGGCAAGTGCCGGTGCACAGTGCGATCATGTAAACCATGTATCAACACAGCTTCCTTATGCGATTACTGCAGCAGCAGTTTCCTTTGTTACCTACATTATTGCAGGATTTGTAAGAAATGCATGGATTGTATTACCGATTGGTATGTTGCTGATGGCAGGAACGTTGTTTGTAATTAAAAAAATGGGTGGTACACCAAAAGCTGAATAGCAGGGTGACTTGAGAAAAAAGTGAATGTAAATAGAAACTGCTCCGGAAATATTCCGGAGCAGTTTTTGCGTTTGAAATGTAATTGGTTATTAAATCTGTGCCAAAGATTGAAGCGCTGTTTCTTTTAATATGGCATCGAAATGTTCATCCAGATAAGCATCGGAACCGGAAACTGTCTTTAAACCGGTGCCATATTCCGATAAAACATTACATACCTTATTGAATTCCGCAGGTGAATGCTCGCTTTTGGAAACAAGTAAAATATATGTTCCATCCGGGTCTTTATACAGGGAGTTACTTCCCTGATAGTAGTCAGAAAGAATACCGGCAACAGCGGTCAGGTCGCGCAGGCTACGGAAAGCATACAGACGAACAAGCTCCATCGAAGGATTGGTTTCAGAAAGCTTCTTCTTTAATGCCTTGTTAAAAGTTTTCTTTGCAGAAGTCTCTTCTGTGCTATTGCCTGCGGTATTAGAAACCGCTTCCTGTTTATTGCGTGAGTCGGATAATTTCTTAAATAAATCAAGAACATCATCGGCACCGGCAGAAACTGTTTCAATCATATCTTCCAGGTCACCATCATCGTCATGAACGGACGGTGCAAACTTTGAAAAGCGGGTATCGAGCTCATCCGGGTCTTCTACTTTGGTAATTACCAGAACAATACAATCGGAGTTGAGCGGAATTGCCTCAATCATTAAAGGAATATCTTCTGCTTCAAAACCAAATTCAAAGGATGCCTGCTGCATCATATCACGGAATAAATCCTTTGCTTTTTCAGTGCCATATGCGAGTTCACTTAATTTTAATTCTCTATCTGCCAAATCTTCCTTTGTAAGAGTACAACGGATTTGGTGGTCATTTACTTTTTCTATTTTCATGAGTTGCCTCCATCTATATAAAAATGAATAATTATTATATTTATCTACTGTTATCTTATACTTTGGTTGAATCTAAGTCAATATATCGCAAAATGGTTTAATAAAAATTTAGAAATGTAAAATATTTCGAAACTAAAATTTAGTTAATTTTAATAAAAATATAAAAATAATTATTGACATATTTGGTAAAAAGTACCATAATATTATTTGTAAGATGCTTCCGGACAAATCTGTATCAGAAGGAGGCAAGAAGAGTATTGTTTTACAATCTAAGCAAAATCGTCCCTGTATCATAAGGAAATCAATTCTTTGATTTCCCAAAATGAAAACAGGTTAGTCTTTAGGCTTTTGTGCCTAGTCGCGAGTTCTTCAAAATTTTCACTTAATAATTCAAAAGTTGAAGTCCGCAAGCGTAAGTTTTTATTTCGATACCTGTCTGGTCCATCTTACCTATCAAATTATCGTCGGATTTAAAAATTATAATCAGTTTGGAGTTTATTTATGCATATCACGGATGCTTTTTGGTCTTTTATAAACTTCAGACGGATGGGAGTATTTATGGATTTTGAAAGAGAAAACGGATGCTCATCCGCAATGGAACGTTTAAAACGATATGAAAAAGCCGGAGTTAAGCTTTTCCTTGATGGCGTTCCGACCAATACGGAGCATATAATTGAAAAATGTGTAAGGGAGGATACTGCTTATATGGCAGATTACATTACGGATGATGTTGGGAATGTCCGGGAAATCCGATACGATGACGTATCACATTTGTCATAACCTCCTATCTTATTGTATGACAAAAATATGCAAATGATTTTGAAAGGTCCCCGCTTTTTAAAAAGTCAAATTAAATAATGACGATAAGGGAATAGTCTGCTATAATTAGGACGATTGGAGGTTAAATTGCATGAAGAAAAAAGCAATCCCTATTATCATTGCCATCGTCCTGATTATAGTGATTTTTGGCGTTGCCTTTGGGGGGAAGATTATGGATAAGTATTCCTATACAAAAGAAAGAGCAGACTTGAGCTCTTATTATCAAATTTCCGGTGACACAGATGTTGCCATTATTTTACAGAATGAAATGATTGAGGAACGTGCACGTTTGCTGGATGGAACATATTATGTGGATCTGGCAACAACACATAAATATTTTAACGAACGTTTTTATGAAGATCAGGGAGAGGGGTTACTTCTTTATACACTCCCGGAAGATATTGTCCGCAGCGTGATTGGTACAAGCGAAGTAACAACTGCTGACGGAACGACAGATTTGGGATATCAGGCAGCAAGATACGAAGGCGATACGTTATATATTGCACTTGATTTTCTAAAACAGTATACAAATTTTTCTTATGAAGCCTTTGCAGAGCCGAATCGTATTCAGATTTATACTAGCTGGGACGAGCGTCAGGTGGCTACGATTAAGAAAAATACCGCAGTTCGTTTAAGAGGCGGTGTGAAGAGCGAAATTCTTACCGATGTGCAGGAAGGGGATAAGGTCATTGTTCTCGAACAGATGGAGAACTGGAGCAAGGTAAAAACTTCGGATGCATTTATCGGTTATGTAGAAAACAAGAGATTGAAGGATATAAGTCCGGAACTGCCGATTCCGGTAACAGATTATGAGGAACCTGAATACATCAGCCTTACCAGAGATTACAAAATCAATATGGGCTGGCATGTTGTCGCAGGTGTGGCAGGAAACGATACCTTTGATGAATATGTGGCAAATACAAAAGGGTTGAATGTAATTTCTCCTACCTGGTTTAAGTTAAATGACGACTTTGGTGGATTTACCAGCTTTGCATCCCAACAATATGTGGATAAAGCACATAATAAGGGAATGGAAGTCTGGGCATTGGTTGAAAATATTGAATATAGTGACAGCATTAATATGTATAATATTCTTTCTTCCACCACAAACCGTACGGCATTAATTAATAATTTAATGGACGAAGTCCTGGCATATGGTATTGATGGTATTAATCTTGATTTTGAGCAGATCAGCATGGACTGTGGGGAACACTATATTGAATTTGTAAGAGAGTTGTCGATTGCGTGCCGCAAAAATGGGATTGTGCTGTCAATAGACAATTATGTTCCTACCGGTTATACCAACCATTATAATCGTAAGGAGCAGGGAGTTGTTGCCGACTATGTAGTGATTATGGGCTATGATGAACATTATGCCGGCAGCTCCGAGGCAGGTAGTGTGGCATCGATTAACTTTGTTGAAGACGGTATCCGTCAGACGGTTGAAGATGTTCCTGCAGAAAAGATTATCAATGCCATTCCGTTCTATACCAGAATATGGGAAACAAATGGAAGTACCGTAACGAGTCAGGCAGTTGGTATGGATACGGCAGAGGAATATGTTCGTGCACACGATATTGAGACAAGCTGGGATGAAGAAACCTGTCAGAACTATGGCGAATATACGAATGGAGAAACCCTTTATCAGGTATGGCTGGAGGATGAAAAATCTATCGAAGTTAAATTAAACGTTATGGATAATTATGGAATTGCCGGTGTGGCATGTTGGAGACTCGGATTTGAAAAGCCGATTGTCTGGGATGTCATTGAGGCGTATATGAACCGATAAAGGAATCTTAGTTATGGCGCAGAGAGGAGAAAAACTCTCTGCGTCTTTTTGTATTAGAAGATGCATAGATATGTAGAAACAGCTATTTGAAAGTGTGTATATGGAACTTAAAATTGGGAAATCAGGGGAAAAGCTTTTGCAGGCAGTTATGCTTGGAATTTTAATGTTGTCTATGTTTTTTTTGTCCCACCGAGGGGCAGAATATCTGTCATCTTCTTCTACAAATGTGGCAACAAACGGAAAGGTCATTGTAATTGATGCCGGTCACGGAGGAAAAGACCCGGGCAAAATCGGAATTGATGGGCAACTGGAAAAGGAAATCAATCTTCAGATCGCCGAAATCGTAAAGACATTTCTTGAAATGGACGGATTTGAAGTGGTGATGACCAGAAGTGATGATGGCGGTTTGTATGATGAAAATGCTTCCAATAAAAAAGTGCAGGATATGAAGCGGAGAATTCAGGTTATTGAAGAGGCCAATCCGCTTTTGGTGGTAAGTATCCATCAAAACAGCTATCCGGAGGAGTATGTAAAAGGTGGTCAGGTTTTTTACTATGGAACAAGTACAGAAAGTAAGTCACTTGCAGAAATCATTCAAAAAAATCTGAAGGAGCTTGACCCGGAAAACCATAGGGAGGCAAAAGCAAACACGAGTTACTATTTGCTGAAAAAGACGAGTAAACCGATTGTGATTGTGGAATGTGGTTTCCTTTCAAACCGGGAAGAAGCAGGGAAGTTGTGCGATGCGGTTTATCAGGAAAAACTGGCATTTAAAATTTATATGGGAATTGTACAAGAACTAGCCAAAGAAGGAAAAATGTGATAAATTAGTCCATAGAAGTATGCAGAATTTAACATGGATGAAAAATGAAAACAAAAATAGTTACGGTTGATGAAAATTTAATAGATAAGAACATTCTTGGAGAGGCTGGAAAGATTCTGAAAGAGGGCGGTCTTGTAGCGTTTCCGACAGAAACAGTCTACGGACTCGGAGGGGATGCGTTGAATGAGGAATCCTCGGCAAAAATTTATGCGGCGAAGGGAAGACCTTCAGATAATCCGCTGATTGTTCATATTGCGGAGATGGAAGCACTTCCTAAAATTGCAAAGGATATTCCACAGGAAGCGTATGCATTGGCAGCAAAATACTGGCCGGGACCGTTGACAATGATCTTTCCTAAAACAGACTGTGTACCGCTGGCGACAACGGGAGGATTATCTACCGTAGCAGTGCGTATGCCATCCAATAAAATCGCGCGGGAATTGATTCTGGCAGCAGGCGGGTATGTGGCAGCTCCGAGTGCAAACCGTTCAGGAAGACCAAGTCCTACGCTTGCAAAGTATGTCATTGAGGATTTGGATGGACGGGTAGAGATGATTCTGGATGGCGGAGCATGTGACATCGGACTGGAATCTACGATTATTGATTTTTCAGAGGAAAAACCGATGATTCTGAGACCCGGATATATTACCGAAGAAATGATGCAGCAGGTGATTGGAGAAGTGGAAACGGACCGCACGATTCTGGATGCATCTTCCAAGGTTGCACCTAAGGCACCGGGAATGAAATACCGGCATTATGCGCCCCAGGGCAATTTGATTATTGTGGAAGGAGAGGAACAGCAGGTAATCCACTATATTAATGAGAAGCTTGCAGAGGCTTCTGAAAAAGGAATCAAAACAGGTGTGATTGCGACGGATGAAACTTATGATGGCTATCGCGCAGATGTTCGCAGAAGTCTTGGAAGCCGTAAGGACGAAGAAGCCATTGCGCATCATTTATTTGAGATTTTGCGACAGATGGACGACGAGAATGTGGAACTGATTTATACGGAGTCTTTTGAGAGTCATGGACTTGGACAGGCAACTATGAACCGGCTGTTGAAGGCAGCAGGTCATCAGATAGTAAAATTATAAGAGTGAGGGAAAACAGATGATAGCATTAGGAAGTGACCATGGCGGTTATGATTTGAAATGTCAGATTGAAGAGTATCTGGAAGAAAAAGGATATGAATATAAGGATTTTGGATGCTTTGATAAGCAGTCCTGTGATTATCCTGAATTTGGACGCGCAGCAGCACAGGCGGTTGCAAACGGAGAATGTGACCGTGGGATCGTTGTATGCACCACCGGAATCGGTATTTCGATTGCTGCAAACAAAGTGCCGGGAATTCGCTGTGCATTATGTACAGACCCTTATCTTGCAAAAATGACAAGACTTCATAATGATGCCAATATGCTGGCTCTTGGCGGCGGTGAAGTTGGAAAAAATCTTGCGATTGAAATTGTAGAAACATTTTTAAATACAGAATTTTCAGAAGGCGAAAATCATAAGAGAAGAATTGCCAAACTGGAAGGATAAAAAAGCTCGCTGAGGAAAAAATGATTTTGAAGAGCAGATTACCCAAACAGAATAGATTTTGCAAAAAAACAACTGCCCTGTGGATGGCAATTGTTCTTTTTGCGTGCGCAATTCCTTCTTTTCCGGTATATGCCGATAAAGTGTCGGAGCTGGAGCAAAAGCTGAACGAGGCAAAGGAAGAGAAAAAACAGACAGAAGGTAAAATAAACGACAGCAAGAATGAACTGGAAGGATTACAGAATACTACCGAGGGATTAAAGGGTGAATTGAGTACCCTGAATCAAAATCTGACGGAGGTCAGCAATAATCTTGCCGACCTGGAAACAAAGATTACCGATAAAAACGCAGAAATAGAAAAGACACAACAGGAGCTGGAGGAGGCAAAAGAAACGGAAGCCGAGCAGTATGCGGCAATGAAAAAGAGAATCCAGTTCATATATGAAAAACAGGACTATATTCTGATGGAAACATTGTTCAGTTCTGCCAGCTTTTCAGATTTGCTGAACAGGAGCAATTATATTGAAAGCTTGTCTGCATATGACCGGAAGCAGCTTGATTTGTACAAGCAGACCCGGCAGGACATTGAGGACAAAGAGGCAGCTTTGCAGGCAGAAAAAGAAGAGCTTGATAGTCTGAAGGCAGAAGTTGAGGCAGAACAGAGCCGGGTATCCGGACTGGTAAGCCAGACATCCGGAAAGATTGCAGGATATCAGAGTGAGATTGCACAGACCGAAGAAGAAATGAAAGCATATGAAGAACAGCTTGCACAGCAACAGGCAAGCATTGCCGAAATTCAGAAGCAGTTGGAGGAAGAGCGGAGATTGTCAAGACTTGCCGCGCAATCCGCATGGCGCGATATTTCAGAAGTCACGTTTGCCGAAGGAGACCGTTATCTGCTTGCCAATCTGATTTACTGCGAGGCTGGTAATCAGCCATATGAAGGACAGGTTGCAGTTGGCGCAGTTGTAATGAACCGTGTAATGAGTTCGGTATTTCCGGATACTGTGGTTGGAGTAATTTATCAGAATAAACAGTTTTCACCGGTGGCAAGTGGCAGACTCGCGCTTGCACTGTCAAGAGATGATGCAACTGCTGCGTGTTATCAGGCTGCAGACGCAGCAATGTCAGGGCAGACGACAGTTGGAAACTGCCTGTTTTTCCGGACTCCGATTGACGGACTCACGGGAACACAGATTGGTGGACATATTTTCTATTAGAAATGTTTTAGAGGTCTAACAAACGTTGAAGCTTTGAAAATTCACCACGATAGATGATTTTTAACAGTTTATCCAGAGTCAGAAGACTGAATTTTAAGGTGTCGAGAGAAATATCACTGTTGTTAAGCGCAGTAACCAGTTCATCAATATCAACGACTTTTACAAAACCATCGGGATATACGATGACGTCTGCAAGCAGATCCGTAACAATGAGGGTATTTTCGGTGGAATTGTAATCAAAATCCACAATATCACAATACCAGTACATGAGCGTACCATCTTCCTTGCAGAATTTACTGACTTTAAAGCCCTCTTTCAGAAAGTAGCAGGACCATCCGTGATGTAAATCCTTTTTGGGATGAAGTGCATTCCAGGAAGTTATGATGTGTTCCTCGTTGCAGGAAAGAATGCGGTCATCTTTTAATAAAATACATTCCTGCGGAATAATACGCTTGCGGTACAAAATGGGATTGTTCATAAGGCACCTCGACTGTTTCTTTGAGAGAAATGTTTATTAATCTAAAAATACTATTATTTTTGTGTAAAGTCAATGAATTTTCCTAGACATATAGGGCAAAAATAGGTATAATTGTGAAGATGGTATTTTGCTTAAAAAGACCAAAAAAGAAGGCATTGGAAAGGGGCAGAATGTGAAGTTCAATCGAAGTGTATATCAGGCATTAACCATGATAGGACAGTTTGGAATTAACATGTTGGTCCCTGTTTTTATTTGTGCATTTTTAGGTATGTATCTGGACAGAAAGTTGGGAACGAATTTTCTGATGATTATTTTATTTTTCATCGGTGCAATTGCCGGTGGATATAATGTATATCGTTTTTCCAGGCAAGTATACCAGAAGAGCAGTGAAGAATCCGCATACCTGCATAAGGGAAGAAAGAAGGACAGAAAGCATCGTGAAAGAGAAAATCACAAAAATAAACAGAAGTCTGTTTGAGTTGGAAGTTGGAATTGTGATTTTTGGTGTCATCTGCGAAGTGGTACTCCTCTTTTTTGACAATCGGGGATATCATTCCCTTGCATTGTGGATTGGCATTATTACGGCAATGGCATGTGCTGCAGATATGTGGTGGGCATTGGACCGTGGACTGGATCTGGGGCAGCAGGCAGCAACGAAGAAGATATCGATACATTATATGATTCGTTATCTGGGAATTGCACTGATTCTGGTTCTTGTATCCTTAACAAAGTTTTTAAATCCCTTAATTTGCTTTTTGGGAATTATGGGACTTAAAGTTTCGGCTTATATTCATAAGCTGTCAAAAAAGATAAGCACCCTGTTTTACGGGGAAGAAATTTTGCCGGAATTAATAGAAATACCAGAAGATGAAAAGTAAGGAGGTGATAAAATGGGACAAGGAATCTTATTGTCAGGGGGGGCCGACGTTGATTTCATGATTCATGGAGTGTTCTCCTATGAGCTTTTTGGACAGACACTTTGGATAACAACGACGCATGTGTGTGTACTGATTGTTATGCTGATTATTGTAGGATTCTGTATTGCAGCTGGTCATATGGTAAAGCATGCCAAGGAAGTACCTACCGGTTTTCAGAATGTGGTAGAACTCATTGTGGAAATGCTGGACAAGATGACTGTCGGAGTTATGGGAAAGCAGGCCGTAAGGTTTCGGAACTATATAGGAACAATTTTTATCTTTATCCTGTTTAGTAATATTTCGGGATTGTTAGGTTTGCGGCCGCCAACAGCAGATTATGGTGTGACGTTTGCACTGGCGATTATTTCATTTACATTGATTCGTTATAATGAATTGAAATACCAGAAATTGTCCGGTGTGTTAAAGGGACTGTGTGACCCATGGCCAATCTGGGCACCGATTAACATTATCGGTAATCTGGCAGTGCCGATTTCACTGTCGCTGCGTTTGTTTGCCAATATCCTTTCAGGAACCGCAATCATGGCTTTGATTTATACGCTTCTTAATAAGATAGCGATTATCTGGCCGGCAGCACTTCATGTTTACTTTGACCTGTTCTCAGGTGCAATTCAGACGTATGTATTCTGTATGCTGACAATGACATATATTGCAGATGCATGTGGTTCCGGAGAACCATAGGAAGAATACACTTGTAAAAGTGCATACAGAAAATCTTAGAAATTTTATAAAAAATAAAATGCGATAAGCAAGGAGGAAATAACAATGGAATTTAACGAGAATTTTATTTTAGGATGTTCAGCAATCGGTGCCGGATTAGCACTTATTGCAGGTATCGGACCTGGTGTAGGTCAGGGTATTGCAGCAGGACATGCAGCAGCAGCAGTAGGTAGAAATCCGGGAGCAAAATCTGATATTACATCTACCATGCTTTTGGGACAGGCCGTTGCAGAAACAACAGGTCTTTATGGTTTGCTGATTGGTATCATCTTACTGTTCGTTCAGCCTCTGACAAAATAAGAGCCTTACGATTCAAAAAATAAGAAAGGAGGCTCGGTATGGAACCCAGAGTATTTGACCTTGATTTACAATTACTTGCAGATGCATCATTGATGATTATTGCAGTATTTGCACTTTTCCTGGTAGCATCCTATTTCCTGTTTAATCCGGTTCGCAATATGATGAATAAGAGAACCGAAAAGATTAAGGGAGAACTGGAAGATGCAGCAAAAAGTCAGGAAGATGCGGCTGCTTTAAGAGAAGAATATGAAGCAAAGCTTAAGGAAGTAGACAAGGAAGCAGAAGCAATTCTGAGCGATGCAAGAAAGCGTGCTCTTGATAATGAAAACAAAATAGTTGCAAAGGCCAAAGAAGAGGCAGCAGCAATTATTGAAAGAGCAAAGACAGAAGCAGAGCTTGAAAAACAGAAAGCAGCAGATGATGTGAAGCGTGAAATGGTTGTACTTGCATCTATGATGGCTGGTAAAGTAGTAAAAGCGTCTATTGATACAACCGTGCAGGAAAGCCTGATAAACGATACGTTAAAGGAAATAGGTGAGAATACATGGCTAAGCTAGTTTCAAAAACATATGGAGAGGCTTTGTTTGAACTGGCTGTGGAGGAAGGAAAAGAAGACGAGTTCTTTGAAGAAATTCAGAAGCTGAAAAGTATTCTCGATGCAAATCCCGATTTCGCGAAACTGATGAATCATCCCAAGATTTTGAAGGAAGAAAAGCTCAAGGTTTTGGAAGAGGTTTTTGAAGGACGCGTTTCCAAAGAGATTCTTGGTTTACTCTATATGATTGTTTCCAAGGACCGCTATTCGGAAATCGACAACATTCTGGCATTCTTTATTGATGAAGTAAAGAAACGCAAGGGCATCGGGGTTGCCTATGTTTCCACAGCATCAAAAATAGATGAAACAAAGAAAAAAGAAATTGAAGAAAGACTGCTTGCTACCACCAAATTCCAGAAAATGGAAATGCATTATCAGGTAGAAGAAGACCTGATTGGCGGAATGGTAATCCGCATTGGTGACAGAGTAGTAGACAGCAGTGTAAAAACAAAACTGTACGAGCTGCAGCGTCAGCTTCTGAAGGTACAGTTATAAAAAATTAAGAAAGGTGCGTATGACCAATGAATTTGAAACCGGAAGAGATCAGCTCCGTAATTAAAGAGCAGATTAAACGATACGCTTCAGATCTTGAAGTGTCAGACGTTGGTACTGTAATTCAGGTAGCCGACGGTATTGCCCGTGTACATGGTCTTAACAACGCAATGCAGGGTGAGCTTCTGGAGTTCCCCGGAGAGGTTTACGGAATGGTCCTGAACCTTGAAGAGGATAACGTAGGTGCGGTACTCCTTGGAAGCCACAAAAACATCAATGAAGGTGATACGGTAAAGACAACCGGTCGTGTAGTTGAGGTTCCTGTAGGCGATGCCATGCTGGGACGTGTAGTAAACGCGTTGGGACAGCCTATTGATGGCAAGGGTCCTATTCAGACAGACAAATATCGTAAGATTGAAAGAGTTGCATCCGGTGTTATCACACGTAAATCCGTAGATACACCATTGCAGACCGGTATCAAGGCAATTGACTCCATGGTGCCCATCGGAAGAGGACAGCGTGAGTTGATTATCGGTGACCGTCAGACAGGTAAAACCGCTATTGCAATTGATACCATTATTAACCAGAAGGGACAGGGCGTAAAATGTATTTACGTTGCAATCGGACAGAAAGCATCAACGGTTGCTTCCCTTGTAAAAACTTTGGAAGAAACAGGTGCTATGGCATATACCACCATCGTTGTGGCAAGTGCCAGTGAATTAGCTCCTCTCCAGTATATTGCTCCTTATTCAGGATGTGCAATCGGAGAAGAATGGATGGAAAACGGAGAAGATGTTCTCGTGGTTTATGATGACCTGAGTAAACACGCAGCTGCTTACCGTACACTCTCCTTGTTGTTAAAACGTCCACCAGGACGTGAAGCATATCCGGGTGACGTATTCTACCTTCATTCCAGACTTCTGGAGCGTGCAGCAAGAATGAATGAAGAGTACGGCGGCGGTTCTTTAACGGCATTGCCGATTATCGAAACGCAGGCAGGAGACGTATCCGCATATATTCCTACTAACGTTATTTCCATCACAGACGGTCAGATTTATCTGGAAACCGAAATGTTTAATTCCGGATTCCGTCCGGCAGTAAATGCTGGTCTTTCTGTATCCCGTGTTGGTGGTGATGCACAGATTAAGGCAATGAAAAAGATTGCATCCCCGATTCGTGTGGAACTTGCACAGTATCGTGAACTTGCAGCTTTTGCACAGTTTGGTTCCGAATTGGATGCTGATACAAAAGAAAAACTGGCACAGGGTGAAAGAATCAAGGAAGTATTAAAGCAGCCTCAGTACAAGCCAATGCCGGTTGAATATCAGGTTATTATTATTTATGCAGTTACCAATAAATACCTGTTGGATGTTCCTACAGAAGAAATCACACGTTTTGAAGAAGAATTCTTTGATTTTATCAAGACGAAGTATCCTGAAATTCCAAGCAATATTGCAGAGGAAAAGGTAATTTCAGAAGCAACAGAGACAACGTTGAAGAAAGCAATTGAAGAATTTAAGACAGGATTTCTTAAGTAATTCGGAAGGGAACAGGTGATATTATGGCCTCAATGAGAGACATAAAGCGGCGTAAGGGCAGTATTCAGAGTACCCAGCAGATTACCAAGGCAATGAAGCTTGTTTCCACTGTAAAGTTACAGAGAGCAAAGCAGAATGCAGAAAAATCCCAGACGTATTTCCACTGCATGTATCAAACGGTGCACTCGATTTTGCGCAGAACGCAGAATCTGGAGCATAAGTATCTGAAATCAGGGGAAACCGGTAAGAAGGCAGTGATTGTGATTACTTCCAATCGTGGACTTGCCGGAGGCTACAACTCCAATGTCGTAAAACTGATTACCCAGGGAGATTTGGCCGGTGAGGATTTGGTAATTTATGCAATTGGTAAAAAGGGAAGAGATGCCCTTGCCAAGCACTATGAGATAAAAGCCGACTATTCGGACGTAATAGAAGAACCTGCTTATGCGGAAGCAATGGCAATCAGCCGCGAAGTTCTGAGTGCTTTTGAAAAAGGCGAAATCAGTGAAATTTATCTTGCTTATACCGGATTTAAAAATACGGTAGTACACGTGCCTACGTTGTTAAAGCTTCTTCCGGTAGAGATTTCAGAAGAAAACGGAGAAGAGCAGGAAGAAGATCATGTTTTAATGAACTTTGAACCGGAGGATGAAGAAGCATTGAACCTGCTGATTCCAAAGTATATTACCAGCCTGATTTATGGTGGTATGGTGGAATCCATTGCAAGTGAAAACGGAGCAAGAATGCAGGCAATGGATTCTGCAACAAGCAATGCAGAGGAAATGATTGAAGATTTGACACTTCTTTATAACCGTGCAAGACAAGGTTCTATTACGCAGGAGCTTACGGAGATTATTGCCGGAGCAAATGCAATTTCATAATGCCGATGGAACAGTCCGTGGCGAAATGAAACGATAAGAGATAAAACTTAGAAAGGATGAAAAAAATGGCAGATTCAGGAAAAATCACACAGGTTATCGGTGCCGTTTTGGATGTGAAGTTTACCGGCAACAGATTGCCGGAAATTAACGAAGCAATTAAGGTTCCTCTCAAGGATGGAGGAGAACTTGTTGTTGAAGTAGCACAGCACCTTGGTGACGATACCGTAAGATGTATTGCCATGGGAACCACAGACGGTCTTGTGCGTGGTATGGAAGCGATTGCTACCGGAGCACCAATTACCGTACCTGTTGGTGAAAACACCTTAGGACGTATCTTTAACGTTCTTGGTAACCCGATTGATAATAAACCTGCTCCGGAAGGAGTTTCCTATGAACCGATTCACAGACCTGCTCCGGAATTTACGGAACAGTCTACCCAGCAGGAACTTTTGGAAACAGGTATTAAGGTCGTTGACCTTCTTTGCCCTTACCAGAAGGGTGGTAAAATTGGTTTGTTCGGTGGTGCCGGTGTAGGTAAAACCGTATTGATTCAGGAGTTGATCCGTAACATCGCTACAGAGCACGGTGGATATTCCGTATTTACCGGCGTAGGCGAAAGAACAAGAGAGGGTAATGACCTTTATCATGAAATGACAGAGTCAGGCGTTATTGATAAGACCACCATGGTATTTGGTCAGATGAATGAGCCCCCCGGAGCAAGAATGAGAGTTGGATTAACAGGACTTACCATGGCGGAATATTTCCGTGACAAAGGTGGTAAGGACGTGCTGTTATTCATTGATAACATTTTCCGTTTTACACAGGCTGGTTCCGAAGTGTCCGCACTTCTTGGACGTATGCCTTCTGCAGTAGGTTATCAGCCTACCCTGCAGACAGAAATGGGTGCTTTACAGGAGCGTATTACTTCTACAAAGAATGGTTCCATTACTTCGGTTCAGGCCGTTTACGTACCTGCCGATGACTTGACGGACCCGGCACCTGCAACAACATTTGCCCATTTGGATGCAACAACGGTACTTAGCCGTTCTATCGTAGAATTGGGTATTTACCCGGCAGTAGACCCGTTGGAGTCTACCTCCAGAATTCTGGACCCAAGAATTGTTGGTGAAGAACATTATGCAGTAGCGCGTGGCGTGCAGGAAATTCTTCAGAAGTATAAAGAATTACAGGATATTATCGCAATTCTTGGTATGGACGAATTATCTGAAAGCGATAAGTTAGTAGTAAACCGTGCAAGAAAGGTACAGAAATTCTTATCCCAGCCATTCTTCGTAGCAGGAAAGTTCCTGGGACTCGAAGGAAAATATGTGCCAATTAATGAAACCATTCGCGGATTTAAGGAAATTCTTGAAGGTAAGCATGATGATGTACCGGAAAGCTACTTCCTGAATGCCGGAAGCATTGATGACGTACTTGCCCGCATGAAATAACGGGAGGTGGTCAGATGGCAGACAGTAATTTATTCAAGTTAAAAATTATCACACCGGAACGTATCTTCTATGAAGGAGAGGCTTCCATGGTTGAATTTAATACAACGGAAGGGGAAATTGGTGTCTTGAAAGGACATATTCCCATGACCGTGATTATCAGCCCCGGAATCCTTACCATCACAGAACCGGAAGAGGTAAAAGAAGCAGCATTGCATGCAGGATTTGCAGAAATCCTTCAGGATGAAATCGTCATTATGGCAGAAATTATTGAATGGCCGGAAGAAATTGATGCAGACCGTGCAGAGCAGGCAAAAGAGCGTGCTGAAGAACGACTTCGCAGCAAGACGCCGGAAACGGATATTGTGCGTGCAGAAACAGCATTGCAGCGTGCATTGGCACGAATAGAAGTGATTGATAAGTAGTACCGTATGAGGAGGGGTGGTTTCGACTGCCCCTCATATTGTTTAGACACCGCTAATATAAAAGAGCATATCATAACAGTAAAGAAATAAGGATGTTATGCATATGTATGAACGAAGAATAATGCCGTTTTATATGACATATCCTTTGCCCATGTTTCAGCAGCAGGAGAATACAGTGCTCCGTGATCTGGAGTACCTGCAGCAGATGTATCCGAAGGAGGCAAAACGCTATCAGAAGATGATTGCCGGGATTTTGGACAAAATGGACTATGAAGGCAGTATGATTTATGATGAATATCCGGATCGAATACAGCTTTATAAGCTTTCTATGGATATTTTAGAACGAATTAAACGGGAAGATGAAAAAGCCCGTCAGGAAGAAGCCGGAGAAAACGAGGTGCCGCCTGTTTCCGAAGAAAAATGGATGTGGATTGGCGACCTGATTCAGGTTATAATGTATTATGAAATCTATAAGAGAAGACATAACGATGAGCGATTTACAAATTTATTTATCTAAATTATTAAATGAAAAACTATATCAGATTATTATCAGCAATCCGGTAAAGAAGGATGCTGTCAACAAGATAAAAATTCGTCCGATTCTTATGAAGGAAGTGCTGATGTTTCAGGAGACAAGGTTTTGCGGAACACAGGTCTTCCATCAAAATTTTTGTTCTGAAGAAATGCAGACACGCATCGTGACCTATATGGAACAGGACTTTAAACAGTTGGAAGCGGAGCACATGGAGGGCAATCTCCATGTGCTTATAAGCAAAAAGGGAAAAGTTACCCTGAAGTATCAGAAGAAACAGGGAACGAGCGAAGCCGTGCGTCCTGTGATGACACACAATCGGGAAAAGAAGTACATTCTGAAAGAGGGAATTCCGGTTCCTTTTCTGATTGACCTCGGAGTACAGACTCCGGAGGGGAAAATTGTCCGTTCCCGCTATGACAAGTTCAAACAGATTAACCGATATCTGGAATTTGTCGAGGACATTTTGCCGACACTTACAAAAAAAGACACGATACATATTGTAGACTTCGGATGTGGGAAGTCCTACCTGACATTTGCATTATATTATTATCTTCATGAATTGCAAAAGCAGGATGTTTCCATTACCGGGCTTGACTTAAAAGAAGATGTTATTCAAAAGTGCAATGCCCTTGCTGAAAACTATGGATATGAGAAACTGCATTTTTACCATGGGGATATTGCTGATTTTCAGGGAAGCAATGACATTGATATGGTCGTAACGCTTCATGCCTGCGATACGGCAACGGATTATGCATTGAAAAAGGCAATCGACTGGAATGCAAAAGTGATTTTTTCCGTTCCCTGCTGTCAGCATGAGGTAAATAAACAGATTGAAAATGAATTGCTTTCTCCAATTTTAAAATATGGAATTTTGAAGGAAAGACTGTCTGCAATTCTGACTGATGGAATCCGTGCAAATCTTTTGGAAGAAGCAGGCTATGAAACACAGATTCTGGAATTTATTGACATGGAGCATACGCCCAAAAATCTGCTGATTCGTGGCGTAAAGCACTCTGATTTACGGACAGGTCAACAGGCAGCAGGTAATAAGCTTGAAAAACTTACGCAGGAGATGCATATAGATACAACGTTACAAAAGCTGATGAAAGATAGCAAAGCGATGTGGAGTGAAGAATGAAGAAGTTAATCATAAAAATTGCTCTCGTGGTGGTCGTATTCCTGGCAACCCTCTTTATTGTTGGAGGCTTGATAAATCAGGGCACCACGGACATGACAATGGAAATGGGAGAAGCAACCTTTCCGGTAGTTTCTATCCGGTATAACGGTATTGAAATCAATACCATGCGTGGTTATGCTAAGGAAATGCAGGTAAGCTTTATGCGTGAAAGCATTACACCACTTATGCCCGGACGAAAGGCAGAATGTTCCATCAACACCTATGGAACCGAAATTTCCAAAATTGCATATGAAGTGCGCAGCGTGGATGGCAGCCGACTGATTGAGGATACGGAAATTCCGGAATTTGCAGCTGATGGAGAAGGAATTATTACAGTAAATCTGGAACTAAAGGATTTAATTGACCTGAATCAGGAATATGAACTGATTTTAAAACTTACGACGGCAAACGATGTACCGATTTATTATTACACGCGTATCGTGAGCCAGGAAGATTATCATGTGAGTGATAAGCTTGAATTTGTTGAGAGTTTTTCCGCAAAGACATTTCAAAAGGAAGAGGCAAAAGAGCTCACGAAATATCTGGAATCCAATTCAGAAGGCGATAATACCAATTTTGGCAAGGTAAATATCCATAGCAGCTTTGACCAGATTACCTGGGGAAGTCTTCCGATTAAGCGGGAAACAAGACCACAGATTACGATTAAGGAAATTACGCCCCAGACGGCGAGCATTTCCACCAGATTCTATGTTTCCACGCAGGAAGAGGGAAAGAAGACATATTACACGGTAAAAGAGTTTTACCGCGTCAGATATACGGCAGAACGAATTTATCTGCTTGATTATGAGCGTAGCATGGACCAGATTTTTGAAGAGGCAAAATCGTCCTATATGAATAATAAAATCATGCTGGGAATTGCAAGTGATTCTATTCAAATGGTAGAAAGTGATGATGGAAATGCGTTTGCATTTGTTACCGGGAACCGCTTGTACAGCTACAATACCGTTGATAATAAGATGGCGTATCTGTTTGGCTATTATGATGAAAAGAATGCAGATGACCGAACATTGTATGGAAATCATCGCATTAAGATTCTGGATGTGGATGAGGCCGGAAATGTTACATTTATGGTATATGGCTATATGAATCGTGGCAGACATGAAGGCGAGGTCGGTATTTCCACACACTATTATGACAGTACCGTCAATACCGTGGAAGAAATGATTTATATTCCGAGCACATTGTCTCCAGATTTGCTGATTGACCGTGTAGAGCAGCTTTCCTATATTAACCGGAGAGGTGTTTTGTACCTGATGGATGGTGACAATATCTACGGAATACAATCTTCACAGCGTAGTGTTGAAATCGTAGCTGAAAATCTCGAAGAGGGAGATTATAAGGTGTCCGACAGCAATCTGATGATTGCATGGCAGAAGGATGCCAGCTATAAGGACTGCCAGACACTGGTATTGATGAATCTGAATACCGGAAAACAGAAAGTGATTCAGGTGTCACAGGAGGAAACCGTTATTCCGATTGGATTTAGTGGAGAAGATTTGATTTATGGTGTGGCAAAAAAAGCCGATATAATAACAGACGCATCCGGTGAGACGATTCTGCCGATGTTCTGCGTGAAGATTGAGAATGAAAATGAAGGCGTTCTCATGACCTATCAGCAGCCAAACGTCTATATCCTGAGCGGAACTGTGCAGGAGAACCAAATTGTTCTGAAGCGTGTACAAAAGGAAGAGGATGGCTCATACACGGAAATTGCAGATGACCAGATTCTGAATACCGAAAGTACAAATGACGGAAGGATTACGATTGAAGTAGCAGCAACGCAGAATTATGAAAAATTAGCTCAGATTGCGCTGAAAAAGGACATTGATGGAAATGCAATGATGCACCTGACTCCGAAAGAGGTGCTTTTTGAAGGCGCAAGAACCGTAGTTTTGCAGGAGAAAGAGCATACTTCTTCCAAATTCTATGTTTATGGAAAAGATGGTGTGGAAGGAGTTTATGAGCATGCCGGGAAAGCGGTGAATCTTGCAGAATCAATATCAGGTATTGTAATGAATGATGCCGGAAACTATGTATGGCAGAAAATGAGTCGAAGTGCCAAAAATCAGATTATGGCAATTCAGGGAAGCCAGGTTACCGAGGAAAAAGATGCATTGTCTATCTGCCTGGATACGATGCTGGCATATGAAGGTGTAATGCGTAATTCAGAATATATGCTGCGAAGTGGAGAAACAACGTACAGTATTCTGGAAAACAGTCTGGAAAATACACAGGCGCTTGATTTGACCGGATGCTCTCTGGATGCAGTTTTGTATTACGTGAACAAGGATATTCCGGTACTTGTCAGACTGGAAGATGGAAGCGCAGTGCTTCTGATTGGATTTAATGAAATGAATACGGTCATCATGAATCCGGAAAGTGGAACCGTCTATAAGGTTGGAATGAACGATTCCAAGGAATGGTTTGAGCAGAATGGAAACCGTTTTGTCACATACATCCGGAATGAGAACTGACAGCCGGACCAAAGCATGTTTAGGGAAAAGTGAAGGAAAAAGAACAGAATAAACGGAGGGAAAAAGATGTATCAGGAAAAGAAAATATGGATTGGAAAATCCGGAGATGAGAAAATTTATATTTACCCCAAGATGGCAAACCGTCATGGACTCATTGCAGGTGCAACCGGTACCGGAAAAACCGTATCGCTGCGTGTTCTTGCAGAGTCTTTCAGTGATTGCGGAGTGCCGGTCTTTTTGGCGGATGCCAAAGGAGATTTGGCAACCATCTGTACTCCGGGTGTGGAAAATGAAAATATCAACGGTAGAATAAAAGATATGGGACTTGCCGAGGAAGGATTTTCTTTCCAGTCTTATCCGGTTACCTTCTGGGATGTTTATGGTGAAAAAGGTATGAACCTTCGTACGACCATTTCCGAGATGGGACCCATGCTTTTGAGCCGGATTATGGACTTGAATGATACACAGTCGGATATTCTTACAGTTATTTTCAAAATTGCAGATGACCAGGATTTGCTGCTGATTGATACGAAGGACCTGCGTGCAATGCTTCAGTATGTCAGTGAAAATGCCAAAGAGTTAAGCACAGTTTATGGTAATATTACAAAACAGAGTCTTGCAGCAATTACCCGTGCGGTCATTGCACTGGAAGCAGAAGGCGGAGATATTTTCTTTGGCGAGCCGGCACTCAGTATCAGTGACTGGCTTGGAACTGATTGTGACGGAAAAGGAAAAATTCAGATTCTGGATTGCCAGAAGCTGATGCAGAATCCAACGATGTATTCCACCTTTATGCTGTGGATGATGTCAGAATTATACGAAACACTTCCGGAAGCCGGAGACCTTGCAAAACCGAAGATGGTATTCTTCTTTGATGAAGCACATATGCTCTTTAAGGGGGCACCCAAGGTGTTGCTTGAAAAGGTAGAACAGGTTGTGAAGCTTATCCGTTCCAAGGGAGTTGGAATTTATTTTATAACACAAAATCCGAAGGATATTCCGGATGGCGTACTTGCCCAGCTTGGAAATAAAATACAGCATGCACTTCATGCTTATACGCCGAGTGAACAGAAGGGAGCTAAAGCAGCAGCGCAATCTTTCCGTGAAAATCCGGAGTTTGATACATATGAAACGTTGCAGCAGCTTGGTATTGGAGAGGCACTTGTTTCGGTGCTGGATGAAGAAGGTATTCCGACAATTGTAAAAAGATGCCGTATCCTTCCGCCACAGAGCCGTCTGGGCACATTGGATGATTCTGAGAGAGATTCCCAGATTAAGGGAAATCTTCTTTATACAAAGTACAGTGACTTCTTTGACCGTGATTCTGCATATGAATTCCTGCAGAGAAAGAATCTGGAAGACCAGCAGAAGGTAGAAGAGGAACAGGCACAGGCAGCAGCGGATAAAGAAGCAGCTGCGCTCACAAAGGAACAGCAGAAAGCACTTGCACAGGAAGAAAAGCTGAAAAAGAAACAGGAAGAATTCCGGAAACGCCAGGTGAAGTCTACGGTTGGCCGTGTTGCCGGTTCCGCAGGCGGAACCATCGGAAGAGAGATTGGTAATTCGCTTGGAAAATCCGTAGGAGGAAGTTTTGGAAAGAAGCTTGGCGGTAATGTTGGTGCTTCGCTGGGAAGAGGGATTTTTAGTACGTTGTTTAAATTGTAAATATTTTAGATGATAAGAAAGTTGTGCCGAAATTTATTCTTCTGCTATGCTTTTTGTAGGCACTTAGAAGTTTGCACAATTTTATATGTATCCAGCAATTTTCGTACATGGATGTACGGAAAAGGCAATACTGAGCCAGGATGGCGAATTATCGCCGGTTGCGTTATGCCATCCTGCCATCTGTTTAAAATTGTCCAAACTTCTTAGTGCCGTAAAACCGCATAGCAGAAGAATAAATTTGGCACCACATTTTTTATAAAATATTCTATTATTAATCAATAATGATACTAGCGCAGTTTACATCGGTGGCAAGGTGGTAGATGTTACCACGGTTTAAAGTAAGCACTGTAGGACGAGTCGGGTAGTTGGGGGTATTTTCCACTACCTTGGCAAATTCTCCGGTGCTTAATTTTACGATTGTGCCAACCGGGTATAGGATGACGCTTCCCAGAAAACCACGGATATAGGAGATATCCAAATCGCCGGTCATTGCAATAATCATTTCTACGGCATCTCTTGGTGTAAAAGCTTCTTTATAGGGACGTTCAGTGACAAGGGCGTCATAAATATCGGCAATGGTAAGGATTTTGGCAAATGGATGGATTTTATCCGATTGAAGACCAAAAGGGTATCCGGTGCCATTGATTTTTTCATGATGTTGCAAAACTCCAAGTTTGCATTCATTACTAATATCACTTTTTGCACAGATTAATTGATAGCCGATGACCGGATGTTTTTTCATGACAGCAAATTCTTCGTCCGATAACCGACCTGGTTTATTCAGAACCTCGTTTGGAATCTGGGATTTTCCTAAATCATGAAGCAGACCGGAAATTCCAATCTGTTGTACAGCACGTGGGGAGAATCCCTGATTTTTCGCAATAATCATGGCAATCGTTGCAACATCAACGCTATGCTTAAAGGTATATTCATCACTGACCTTCAACGCACTGACATCGACGGCAAGAGAATCGTTTTCGGAAATCGCATTCATCAATTCTTGGGAAATATTTTGCGTGGTGCTTACAAAAGCCGCGTCAGACGGGTTGTTATACAAAAACTGCACACCTTCTGAAACGCGTTTTTTTACGCTTTCTTTTAACTGAACCTTGGCAACATCCGGAACCTTGACCTGCTCAATTTTTTCCATGATTTCAGGAGAGATGTTGTAGGTGAGTTCTTCTTCACTTTCTTCACCTTCCCGGATGTAAATGCTGCCAATTCCCATTTTTTGAAGGGCAGCAATCATATATTCATTTAGTCTTGTCTTGCGGTTGATTAAAATACGCCCTGTATGGTCAATAATCGATTGATCAATGATCATGCCGGGCTCTAAAATTCGTGTACTGATACATCTACGCCTGATCATAACGCAACTGCCTTTCAAACAAATTTGGATTAGTAATAGTATAACTTATTTGGAAAGTAATTGATAAGATAAAATATTTATTTAAGAACAATATTATTTATGACTCTGGATAAGTATATATAAGATAAAATAAAATGGCAAGTAACGCGAGCTAGTGATTTAGTCTGGATTTTCCATTTTTTCAAAAAGCTCACTTATAGGACAATTCAGAATTTCACTAAGCTTTTCTAAATTATCAAAATGAATAGATGATGTTTGATTTGTAACCATGCGGTTAAAATTTTGATAACTTAAATCCATCTGTTTATAGAGCCAATATTTAGTATGGTGTTGTTCGTCTAATATTTCTAATACTCTTAAGCGTAACATGTTTTTTCCTTTTTTGATTATTATATGCAAAAACTCATGCTTGCATAAATGATGCATAAATTATATAATGTACACATGAGATAAAAATTTAATAAACATGGGAGAAAACTATGAATGATATTACAAAAACGACGACGGATTTAGCAGAATATCTCAATATGATATTTAATGAAGAAATACTTTTAGATCAACAGAAAACTATATGGCAACAACTGAAAGCGAATGCTCCAGTAAAAAAAAGTGTAAGAGTCCCTTCTGAAATTGTGGCAAAACCCTCTGATAGAGCAGCAACATTCTTCGCCCTGGGTCTTCCTGCAGCAGGAATAGGTCTTGTTGTAGGAATAATTATGGCGACAGCAACAGGCTCTTTTGCAATGATTCCAATTATGATTATTATTGTAGAAATATTTTGTGCAGCCATATGTAGTAGACTTGACGAGGAAAGTGACGCGAAAGAAGCACAAAAAGTTGCACAAAATAGGGAGGATATCCAGCAGGCAATTAAGGAAAATGAAAAATTGGAAGAAGAGTATAAAAAGAAGTTATCTTTATGGGATAATATATTAAAAAATATTGAGCAAAGAATTAATGAAACTCAAAAAGTACTTGATTTGATTTATTCAGATAATGTTATTTATGTCAAATATAGAAATATGGTGGCCATTAGCGCACTTAAAGAGTACATTGAGAGTGGAAGAGCTGGAAGTCTTCCTGAAGCATATGACAAGTTTGAAGTGGAATATCGATTGGATGGTATGCAAAGGACACTTCAAAAGATTGACCGCAAGTTGGATTTGGCTTTAGATAAGTTGGATAATATGACTTATGAATTAAGCAATGCAATTAAAGATAATAGTGAGAAAAGCCGGAAATTTAATGTAGAAATGATTCGGTACATGGATAGGGTGGTGGATAATCAGCAAGAACAGTTGGAAAATCTGACATTAATAAAGAACGATCAAAGGTGTATTCAAGAAAACACAAAAGCATTGGGATATATAAAGAATACTCAAGGAAGAAATATTGATATGACACCATTTGTAAAGTTATATAATGAAAAAATGTATCAATAGGTGGATAAAGATGAGAATGCCTGATAAGGAATATAATGAAATACTACATAGAATTAAAAATTGGTGTGGAACAAAGGAGGCACTCCAAGCGGAGTATGATAGAATATTTTATAGTTATGATGATGGTAGGGATATGATACGAAGATTAGATTGCTATCAGAGAAAATGGAGTATGAACTTGCATTAAATATGGAAAGTTGGATTTTATGCTTGTTTCAGGTAAAGACAGATAGAAAAAATAATTTTCAGAATTGATTACAGGAGGTATATAAATGGGATTTTTGTCAAAATTAATGGGTAATAGCGGTGAATTTGAAAAATATGCAACAGCAATTAGACAACGTAATATAAAGGATCAAATTGAGTTTAGAGAATTGTATAATGCGATTCCAAGCGAAGAAAAGGAAGAGGCTGACAATCTTCGCAAAAAGGTGAAAGATAACTTGTCAAAAGAAATAATGGAAAGTCTTTCTTATGATGGTATATTTACACGTATGGAAGAATATTTAGATAAAGTGAAATTTGTGGCAAATATTATGGTAGACACAGAAGAGCAAGGTTATTGGTCAAAGCTTGCATTAAGTCTTATGCTGGAATATACGCAATTGCTTGCAAGAGATGATAAGATGTGTATTTGGGAAATGGAAAACTCAGATGGACATATACCGGAATATGGAGAAATAAATACAGAGGCAATATTGTATTTATCTATGATGCCATCAAGGGATGAGGATGAGTCAAGGACTATAGAAGAAGTATTTGATGAAAGCTATGAAAGGTTTTCTGCATGTGGTGTTATGGAAAAACCGTTTTGTAAATTACCAAATCTAGTAGAATATTTGTGGCATTTTGTATATTATACAGAGTTCCCTGATATCAAGCGATTCGAAAAGGCATATGAAATGTACGAGTATTATTATGGGTTAAAAATAGAAGGACTTTCCGGTGATGATGCAAACGCAGCAGGAATCGATGCTTCTGCGGCAGCGGCATTTTTGACAGCGCTGACAAAGGGAGATTATGGTCCGGGATTTAAGGAATTAATGAAGACAATGTTTTATTTTGCAATACATAGAGACATAGATGGATGTGAAAAAGTGGCATCTCTTTCCCTTGCATTGGCTAATACAACGATGGAATATAGTATGATACAGGTGTGTAAAGACGTCGGTATGGAGTTATCACCCCTTCTTGAGGTGAGATATACGTATTTAAGTCAAATTCAGGAATAATATTATTAGGAATTGTACATTCTTTGGTTTATCCCAATAGTATTTTGGCATATGAGAATGGATTAGAATTATATATTATGACTCCTTTTGCTGAATAATTTTACTATATAAAATACATGTATGATTTCTCTATAAGTTCATAAAGTACAGGGATAAACATATTCAGGTCATAACCCCTCAGAATGCTTCATAGAATGTAAAAAAGCATTTTGAGGGGTTTCCTTTTGAAAGATTATATTGAGGAACGCGCAGTTCATATAGCAAATTATATTATTGAAAACAATGCCACCGTGCGGCAGACGGCAAAGGCATTTGGAATTTCGAAATCGACGGTACATAAGGATGTTGCTGACCGGTTACAGCATATCAATCCGGTACTTGCCAAGGAGGCACGAAAGGTTTTGGATGTAAATAAGTCAGAGCGTCACTTACGTGGCGGTCTTGCAACAAAGGATAAATATCTGCGTGAACGGCTGGAGAGGGAAGAAAAAGTATAAGATTATTTTGACAAGTAAATCAGCTATTATTATAATGAAAAAGCAGGGTGCGTTTGCACACTGAAAAAATGCGAATGAATGAGGTATAAGATGGAAAAAGAAATGGTCATCGTACTGGATTATGGTGGACAATACAATCAGTTGATTGCCCGAAGAGTCCGGGAATGCAACGTTTACTGTGAAGTACAGCCCTATGATATGAGTATTGATAAGATTAAGGCTCTGAATCCAAAGGGAATTATTATTACAGGCGGTCCGAACAGTGTATATGGTAAGGACGCTTTATTATGTGACAAGGAATTATTTGAGCTGGGAGTACCGGTGCTTGGAATTTGCTACGGTTCCCAGCTAATGGCATATATGCTTGGTGGCAAGGTGGAAACAGCACCTGTCTCCGAGTACGGTCATACCGAAGTAGAAATTGACCAAAAGGATAGTGCTATTTTCGAGGGCGTTTCCGGTAAAACTAGTTGCTGGATGAGCCATACCGATTATATTGCAGCAGCACCGGAAGGCTTTACCGTAACTGCTCATACACCGGTTTGTCCGGTTGCAGCAATGGAAAATCCTTCTAGAAAGCTTTATGCAACACAGTTCCATCCGGAAGTGGTTCATACTAAAGAAGGACAGAAGATGTTGTCCAATTTCGTTTATCACGTATGTGGCTGTAAGGGCGACTGGAAAATGGATTCCTTTGTGGAAACCAGTATTCAGCAGATTCGTGAAAAGGTTGGAAATGGTAAAGTGCTGTGTGCTTTGTCCGGTGGTGTAGATTCTTCTGTAGCTGCCGTTATTCTTTCCAAAGCAGTTGGAAAGCAGCTTACCTGTGTATTTGTAGATCACGGTCTTCTTCGTAAAAACGAAGGGGATGAAGTAGAAGCTGTTTTTGGTCCAAACGGAGCATACGATTTGAACTTTATTCGTGTAAATGCGCAGGAGCGTTTTTATGAAAAACTTGCAGGTGTAACGGAGCCGGAGCAGAAACGTAAAATTATCGGTGAAGAATTTATCCGTGTTTTTGAAGAAGAAGCAAAGAAAATCGGAGCCGTGGATTATCTTGTTCAGGGAACGATTTATCCGGATGTCGTAGAATCCGGTTTAGGAAAAAGCGCAACTATCAAATCACATCACAATGTTGGAGGTTTGCCAGATTGCGTAGATTTTAAGGAAATTATTGAGCCATTGAGAATGCTTTTCAAGGATGAGGTTCGCCGTGCAGGCTTAGAGCTTGGTATTCCGGAAAACCTTGTTTTCCGTCAGCCATTTCCAGGTCCCGGACTTGGAATTCGTATTGTTGGTGAGGTAACTGCGGACAAGGTTCGCATCGTTCAGGATGCCGATTATATTTACCGCGAAGAGATTGCCAAGGCTGGCCTCGACAAAGGACTTGGTCAGTATTTTGCAGCACTGACGAATATGCGTAGCGTTGGCGTTATGGGCGACTTTAGAACTTATGACTACGCAGTAGCGCTTCGTGCAGTAAATACCACAGATTTCATGACTGCGGATTGTTCGGAGATTCCATTCGAAGTCCTCCAAAAGGTTATGAACCGAATTATCAACGAGGTGAAGGGAGTCAATCGTGTACTTTATGACTTGACGAGCAAGCCACCTGGTACGATTGAGTTTGAATAATTTTCAAAAGCCCGCAAAGCCTAGTAAAATGGGCATTTGCGAGCTTGTTTTTTATCTTGTGGTACTATTTTGGTACTAAAGTGAGAGGCTATGAGGATAATTATCTATTTTTTGCGGTGTTTTTTTAGAGAATATTGCATAGCTATAATACTTAAAATTATACCGATTAATAATCCGATAGATGCAAAAAATATTTGTATATTTGATTGGTATCTTAATGTTATAAAGGTAGTTAATCCGATGAAGATGACAACATACCAATATGCTTTTGATATTTCATCAGTACTGTTAGAAGATCATTTGAGAAAAACCGGTAGTAAGCTTGCTAAACAGGTAAGGGAACGTGGTGTTGAGGAAATACTTAATGATATGCAGTTATTGGTTGGTCCACCAGAACTCAGATATATTCAGAATGTGGCAATTATGATGTTTTGTGAGCATCCCGAAAAATTCTTTGGATATACTTATGTACAGATGACCTCTTTTCCTAAAGGAAGCATTGAAAATCCAAGTATTAGTGAAGATTTCCCTAATATTACAGGTTCGGTGCCTCAGATGATTCAGGCAACAATGGAAAGATTTCGTAATTTGATTATTAGAGAAAAGGTAATTAAAGTAACAAATCAGATGGAGGCATTAAGGATATTCAATTATCCATATCAAGCAATTGAGGAGGCTGTGGTAAATGCCTTTTATCACAGAGATTATATGTCCTTTGAACCAGTAACTATAGAGATAGAGCTGGATTGCATAAATATTATGAATTTTCCGGGGATAGACAGATCTATTTCAGAAAAGACGATAGCTGAGGGAAAGAGATTTGTTTCGAGATATTATAGAAATAGACGACTTGGAGAGTTTTTAAAAGAACTGGATTTATCAGAGGGGCATTCTTCAGGCATCCCAACAATACAGGAAGAACTTGAAAAGAATGGCTCACCAAGAGCGGAGTTCTTTACGGATGAAGATAGACGAGCTATGAGAATAAGAATTCCAATCCATCCGGCGTTTTTGGAAGCGGATGATCAAGTTTCGCTATCAGATAGCTATGAAAAAGCGACGAAAAAAGCGACGAAAAATTATTTTATCATTTTGAGTTATTTGAAATTATAATTATTACGGCTTGATATAGTGTAAATAGCTAAAATTAATTAAATTCATTCATAGCATCCACATAATCCTGTAATCCATTAGGTTTACAAGCCAATTCAGCATACAGCAGAGAATTTTCCTGTGCTTGCTAATATAGATACGCAATGTCATCAGGAGTGCTGAGTAAGATGGTTGAATTACATTTTTCACAACTGATAATAAGAGGTGCGTCAAATACTGTTTTTTCAGAAACTGATGATACGCAAACAGATTACTCAACAGACTTAGAAGAAATAATTTATGATACAATTGCAAAGCATATTTTTCATAAGTTTAAGGGGGTATAAGATGGAGACACTGATGGAAGAAATCTTAAAAGCAAAGGGATTCACTATATATCATAGTAAGTAAGGAGCAGATGGAGGCAAAGACTTATTAGCATCTGGCGTAGAAATGGGACTTGGCTCTCCTAAAATATGTGTACAGGAAAAAACACAGGATAGATACACCAGCAGATAGACCAGCATTCGATCAGCTAGGTGGTGTGATGAATAATGTGCAGGCTGAATATGGTTTGCTTGTATCGTGGAATGGATTTAAGGATAGTGTTGCTAGAGAAGAAGGTAATCAGTTTTTTAATTTGTTTGTGGGATTCTATGGATGTTATTAGAGAATTATTTGATAATTATGAGAAATTAAGTCCTGCCCTTAAGGCAGAAATACCACTCAATATGGATATTGAGTGAGGAAGAATAGAGAAAGTGAAGATATGGTTATGAACAAGAAGTGCCAAATATTTACGCCTAAAAATTATGTAAGAGAATTACTAGATAGTGTGGGATATACTCACAATTTATATGGAAAAAGAATACTAGAGAATTCCTGTGGTGATGGCAATATCCTAGTTGCGGTAGTTCAAAGGTATATTGATGATTGTCGTGCAAATGGCTTGTCTAGAACCAAGATAAAAAGCGGATTGGCAAGAGATATATACGGAATCGAGATTGATAAAGAACAGTATGATAAATGTATCAACAATTTAGATGAAGTATTGGAAAGTAATGATATTGGTAATGTTAATTGGAAAGTTTTTAATACTGATTATTTGAAATGGGATACCGATATAAAATTTCAATATATCGTGGGTAATCCTCCATATATAACGTATAGTGAATTGAAAGAGGAAGAGCAGCTATTTGTTAAGAACAATTTTGTTACATGCGTTAAAGGTAAATTTGATTATTGCTATGCATTTATAGAAAAAAGTATCAAGTCATTATCAAATGACGGAAAAATGTCTTATCTTATTCCAAGTAGCATTTATAAAACTGTATTTGGGCATAATTTGAGAGTTTTTATGAGTCCTTATATTTCAAAAATAAAGGATTACAAACAAGTTAAGATATTTAATAAAGCATTAGTTAAATCATCCATAATGGTGCTTGATAAAAAGCGTCAGCAGGATATTTTATATTATCAAGATATGGGTATGAAAACTGAATTGAAGATACCTATTGCTGGTTTAGAAGAAAAGTGGTTTTTTACAGAAGAGAATGAAGAAGGACAGCATCGCTTTGGGGATTATTTTAAGGTATCACATGTGGTGGCAACATTGTTGAATAAAGCATATGTATTGCCGGATGGGACATATGTCGAAGTAGATAATGGTTATGTTTGTGGTAATCACACGATTGAAAGAGCAGTGGTTCGCAACACCCAAACACCTCGAACATTAAGATACGAAAAGCAAGAAAAAATAATTTTTCCATACTCGTATGATAAGAATGGACTGGTGCGTTTTGCAGATGGTGAGTTTGAACAATTATATCCAGGAGCGGCGGCATATCTTAATGAGTTCCGTGATGATTTAGATAAAAGACAAAGTGATAATAGTGCAAAATGGTATGAATATGGGCGTTCGCAAGCATTAAGTGGTTTGAATAATCAAAAACTTTTAATTTCAACGGTTGTGACAAATGATGTAGATGTATACGAACTAGAACAGGAATGTATTCCATATGCAGGAATGTATATTGTAGAAAAGGAAGATAATAATGAATATGCATTGAAGGATGCAATGGAAATCCTTAGAAGTGACGAATTTAAAGAATATGCTTTTAAAGTGGGTATACCTATAAGCGGTAAATCAGTGAGAATAACATCAAAGGATGTTGAGAATTATATGTTTTAGTTTCGGAGGAATTTATTATGGAAAAAATGAAATACAAAATTTCATCTCGAGCTACAATTTTATTGGGAAGAGAAAGTGTATCTAAAGTCGAAAGTGCCTTGATAGAATTAATAAAGAATACATATGATGCGGATGCAACAATGTGTTACATACTTTTTGATGCTGAAAATGATAGTATTCTTTTGATTGATGATGGATCAGGAATGACAAAGAAAATTATCGAAGATAATTGGATGATGATTGGTACTGATAATAAGAAAAAAGAGTATATTTCTAAGAAAAAACGCATAAAATCAGGAGAAAAAGGTATCGGGCGATTTGCATTGGATAGATTAGGTGGAGTGTGTGAATTGTATACAAAAAGCCAAGAGGAGCATGCAACTATTCGATGGAAAACAAATTGGAATAGCTTTGAAGAAGATGGAAATCTACTTGAGGATATTGAGGCAGAATTTGAATATGTTAATTTATCCTTATATGAGCTTATACCTGATACTGTCAAAAGTGAAATAAGACAAGTAGAGCATAGGATAGATAAGAAAATTGATTTTTCTACCGGAACAATAATAAAAATAAGCAATTTGCGCGATGAATGGACGAATAATCAAATAGAGAAGATTAAAAAATCAATGGAATTTCTTATTCCTCCCAAAGAGCAAGATGAATTTTATATTTGCCAGCAAAAAAGTGTAAATTCTGGGTATGAATTAATAGAAAACAATTTTTCGGATGAGTTTGATTATAAAGTTAAATCTGTTTTTGATGGAGAAAATTTTGTGATTAATCTTTATAGGAATGAATTTGATGTTGATAAGATTCCAGAAAGTGTTTTTCGTGAAGAAAGGTTTATGAGGTATCCATACAGAAAGGAAGATTTTAAAGCGAAATGTTTAGAATTTAAATATTCTATAAGTCAATTGTTCAATACGAATGATCCTCAATATGTTGAAAAGATTAAGCATATAGGTAGTTTTACTTTTGAGTATGTCTTTATGAAATTACAGAACCAGAAAAAAGAAGTGTTTTTTTATAAAGAAATAGGAAAAACACGAAATGAATGGTTGGAAGAACATGGTGGAATAAAAATATATCGTGATAATTTTTGGGTTAGACCATATGGTGAGAATGGATCGGATTCATTTGATTGGCTGGGGTTAGAAGCCAGAAATAATGCAAATCCAGTTGCTGTATCAAGTAAGACGGAAGCATGGACTGTTCGAAATGCTCAAGGTCAGGGAACAGTATTTATTTCGCGTGTAAATAATGCTTCAATCTTGGACAAATCAAGTAGAGAAGGAATAATCGAAAATGAAAGTTTTAAGTTATTAAAGGATGCACTTATAAGAATTATTTCTGTTCTTGAGAAGGATAGAGCATATATTGCAAGGAGTTTTAAAATATATGATGATAAGGTAAATTATAAAGAAAAAACAAAACAAGAAGGTAGCCAAATTGCAAAAAGTGTTCTGAGTGGAAAAAAAGATAAAAATCATAAAGCTCAAAAGGAAAAAATAGAAAGTTTGGCGAAAACCGTTCAATATTTTGAAGAAGAAAGAGAGGAATTAATTACTGAGTTAAAATTGCTAAGAGCATTAGCAACAAACGGATTAATCACAACTTCAATAGTACATGATTTAAAAAGTATTAACGCGTTACTCGTTAATAGAGTGGAGCCTATGCGTATGGCTATCGAAAATAATAATCAAATGCTTATTGATAGAAACTTGAATGACTTGTATAAGAATGATGAATTTTTGAAATCCTGGATAACAGTAGTTACAAATCAAAGCAAGAAGGATAAGCGTAAGCGATTAAAGAAAAACATGTATGATACGATTGAGAAGATAGTGAATGTTTTACAGCCGATTCTTGTACAAAAAAAGGTACATGTTGAGTTAATCAAAGATGAGCGAAATGCGGAAAGAAGAATTTTTGAATCAGACTTTGAGAGTATTATTTATAATTTAATCATTAATTCGATAGAAGCTTTTTCGAAATCGTCTACTGAGAATAGAAAAATACGAATTGAGTTAAAAACTAATGAGAATTTAATTGTGAATTATTTGGATAACGGAAATGGATTAGATAATATATTTAAGGATCCATATGAAATTTTCACACTTGGCTCAACGAGTAAGTATAATCAGTTTGGCAATGTTATAGGAACAGGATTGGGAATGTATATTATTGCATCTACTGTACGAGAATATAATGGAGATTATAAATTGACACAGACTCAAAATGGTTTTGGTTTAGAAATAAGAATTCCGTTGTAGGAGGGAGATTTTGATGGAAGAAATAAAAGTAGGTATTATTGATGACGATGGAAGTAAAGTCACACAAATTATGACATATCTTTTATATGGCATGAAAGATGTATCAAAACAAAAGGCTGATAAGTATTCAAATATCAGATTTGAAGTGTTCGAAATTCCGTTGTCTGCTGATATGAGTAATATCGCAGAATATATCATAGATGAAAAAATAGATGCGTTGCTGATTGATTACAACCTTACATCTTATGCTACAGTACCTTATACAGGTGTGCAGCTTGCACGTTATATACAGGAAAGATTTATGGAGTTTCCGTTGTTTATTTTAACTTCTTATGAAGATGAATTATATGAGCAAGAAGTGTTTGATGTATATCAGATTTTTGATTTTGAAAGATATTTGTCAGAACCGCAGGAGAGAATGGAACTACACTACAAGTTACTTCAGCAGGTTGTGAAATATCATAAACAATTAGAATTATGGAAAAAAGAAATTGAAAGTTTATTGCCAAAGAAAGGACAGTCGGCTGCAATAGACAAACGGATTTTGGAATTAGATAGTAAATTAGAGAAAAGTATTGATGGACATGCAGCAATTCCTGATGAGGTTAAGAATGATTTGCAATCTAATAAGTTGGATGAATTGATTGGTAAAATAGACTTGTTACTGAAAGAGGATTGAAATGAAGGTAAAACAAAAGAATCCGCAAAGATCCTATACAGGAATAATGTGGCGAACAAACAGAGAGAATAAAAAACGTTTGATTAATGATTTTGAGCATAGATGTGCATATTGTGATGATTTAGATAAATATGGTGGCGGGAGTAAAGTGTATCATGTGGAACATTTTGCTCCTAAGGAAAAATTTCCTGAATTAAAATTTCAGTATGACAATTTATTATATGCGTGTCCGTTTTGCAATATATCAAAATCAAATAAGTGGCCGAGTGATAGTAGTACTGTTGCTGTGGTTGGGAACAAGGGATTTGTTGATCCATGTACAGATGAATATGAGAAGCATTTGGGGCGAAATACGAATGGAGAAATATATTATAAAACGGAATTAGGAATGTATATGTTTTATGAGATGAAATTGTATTTGCAGCGACATCAATTAATATATAATTTGGGAAGAGTCCATACAAAGTTAAAGGAAGTAAAAAAAGAAATTGATAGAAGAGAACATGTACATAAAACCACAGAGGATTTAATAGAATTATATAAAGAATTATGCGTTATTTTTTATGAATACTATGATGCATTTGCGGAAGATGCAGAATGAATACTATGAAAGGTGAATGCAATGACGATTGAAGAGATTTTATCAATGGAGGAAAATCAGACATTTGACAGAAAAAGTATAAATATTTCTCCTAAGGATTTAGCAATACCGATTGTTGCATTTGCTAATGCAGATGGTGGAGATATCGCAATAGGTATAACCGATAAGACAACTTCCGGGACTTGTAAGAGCGGACAATATACGATTCACACATTTTTTCAGAAATCCTAAGATTGCAGAATTTTTAAAGAACTATAAATTTGTAAAAGAATTTGGTGAAGGTGTTAATCGTATGTGTAATGAGTTGGAGCAGGTGGGACTAAAAGATCCTGTTTATCATACAAATGCTTTTATGTTGCAGGCGGTTATTTATAATTCAAAAGTTGGAAAAATTATTGTTGAAAAAACTGCTGATTCATTAAAAAAATTGGCTGTTGCAGTCAATAAGTCGTTGATTGATTTCCAAAAGCCGGCGATTGGAGAAGAAAAGTCGGCGATTGACGATAAAAAATCGGCGGTTGATAGGATAAAGTCGGCGCTTGAGCAACAAAAATATAATGAACCTTCGAAGGTAAATATTCTTAAGGTGTATGATGAAATAGAGAAAAATCAGATTTTTGGCACAAAAGAAATAAAAGAAATTCTTGATTGCTCACCATCCACAGCAAGAGCAGTCATGATAAAACTTAGAGACATGAAAGTTGTTAAAGTGGTAAATGTTAAAGGAAAGGGAAAGTATGTATTCATAGAATAAACATCAGGTATAGACTATTGATGAATGTCACAGAAAATGTCGTAGAAATGTCATAGAAAATGTCATAGAAATTTTGAGAAAAATCAAGTAGCTAAAATCAGAATATTTTAAGAAGAAGCATTCTAAAGCGTATGAGACTCTTAAAGCAATTTCTGAAAAAACGAATATTACGAAGTTAGTCTCAACGAAGTCTCACGAGATTTGAGACTGACTGAGACTCTATGATATAGCAAAATGCCATAAAATCGGCATTTGCAGGTGAATTATAAAGTTGTAGTCTCAAGCCAGTCTCATTTTTGAAATTGTTTGTTGAGACTAGCATGAAACTGAGGAGGTTCAAAATCATGGACATAAGCAAAAAGGATTGGAAATTATTTCGAGAAAGATTATCAGGCTGGCAGGAAAATTATATGGAAGGTCTTGTTAAAGAGTATGTAAATTTTCTAAATGATGATAAAAAACCTGCATCAGATAAATTCTGGGAACTTGAAAAACGGATAAAAGAAGATAAGCGTCATCCTGGAGTTATCATGGAGCTGAAAAAATCAGAGACAATATGGGATATTGTTCGTCTTATTAGATTGAAGGTAATTACATATGATGATTTATCAGACTTTAGTGATGAATTACAGCAGGAAGTAAAAAGGATACTTGAAATGAGCAGATGATGGAACGATTAGGAATTGCTACTAAGAGAAAGCCTGCAAAGGTAATTAATTTTGCTCAGTATATAGAAAACAATCGTGGTACTAACGATTAGTACCACAAAACTTTTTCTTGCAGAAATACTTGATGGAGCTTATAATTTTAATAGGTGGACAAGCAAACCGACAGAAAATTATTCTGTGAATAGTAAAAGAAACCTGCAAGCCACCGGAACTACACACAATAATGAAAAAATGCAATGGTACTGGATTGGTACTAAAAATATGTGAGACGAAAAATAATGTGTGGAAAAGATGCTGGTTATCAATACAAAATAGTATAGATAACCGCACTAAAATAACCTAAATCAAACTAAATTCTGGGAGTTTGAATAAGAGAAAAACGCTCAGAATGCCCGAAAGTACTGAGGTTTATGAAGGCATGGTTGCAGATTGGTTGCAAAATGTGTTGCTAGTTTGTTGCCGGAATGATTTGAGTTTGAATAATGGATTAAAATGCCGAAAGCCTGTATTTATGCGGGTTTCCGGCATTTGCTTTATCAAACGGCTCTAGTTGGGCTCTACTTGGGGGAGATAGTAGTAGACATGATATCATACGATACGAGTATTTAAATGGACTATTCAAATTGCAAAATAGGATAACGTAGGTGATTTTATGACAGCTAACAAAATAGATGAACTACCGATTAATAGGACATATCCTGAAATTCAACCAAAACTGCTAGAAGAAGTAAGGCAAAGAGGATTTTTGCCTAAGAAAGACGAAATAAAATGGTTATTTTTTGATGTTGGATCAACACTGGTTGATGAAAGCAAAGTTTATGAAGATAGGATGAAAAGAATAGCAGAATTATCGAGTTTAGCTTATGAGCAAATTTATGAATATGCTGTAGCATTTTACAAAGAAAACAAAAAAGGAGATTTAGAAGTAGCAAGGCAATTGGGTGTGGAATTGCCTAAATGGAAATCACAATATGAGGGACTATATACAGATACCAAGGACTGCCTGAAAAAGTTAAGTAGAATTTATAAAATCGGTGTAATTGCAAATCAATCATTAGGAACTTCTAATAGACTAGAAAATCTTGGCATACGGAAATATATTGATTTGGTCATCGCATCAGCAGAAGAGGGTGTTTCGAAACCAGATAGGCGTATATTTGAAATTGCATTAGAAAGAAGCAGTTGTAAGCCAGAGAATGCAGTTATGATTGGTGACCGTATTGATAATGATATTGTACCTGCAAAACAGATGGGTATGAAAACTATATGGGTAAAACAGGGATTTGGAAGTTTGTGGAACATAACGGATGAGAGTGAGAAAGCGGATATAGAAGTTAATAGCTTATCTGATATTTTGAAGTATTTATAGGAAGTGAAGCTATAAAATAAGATTAAAACTGCCATTTCTTTATATATTCAAAACTTGACATTCCCACAATCTATGAATATAATATAACGGTGTTATATAACACTGTTATATTTCTTTTGGAGAACAACAGATATGTCCATTAAAGCAGATACCACTAGAGAAAATATATTAAATACTGCAAAAAAGCACTTTTTAAGAGATGGGCTTGATGGTGCTTCTTTAAGAAATATCGTAAAGGATGCCGGACTTACTACAGGGGCATTCTATAAATATTACCCCACAAAGGAAAGCCTTTTTGACGCTCTTATCGATCCGTATGTGGAGCATATTTATAAGATATATGACAACGTGCTTGCTGATTTTGAAGAGCTTTCGCCAGAAGCGCAAACCAATCATATGGCAGAATCCTCCGATGATGGAATGAATCAGATGATTGATTATATTTATGATAATTATGATAACTTCCGTTTGCTTTTAAAATGTGGGGACAGCGGTAAACATGCAGCTTTTGTACATAATATGGTGGATCGTGAAATACAATCAATGTTGGACTATATGGAGACCATGCGAAACGCAGGTATTGAAATTCCAATTGTTGAGGATAGCCTTATGCATATGGTCAGTACCGGTTATTTCTCTGCTGTTTTTCAGATTATGGAACATGATATGGAAAAAGAAACTGCAAAGAAAAATATCGAGCAATTAAAAGAATTTTTAAGGGGCGGTTGGGAACGGTTGCTTCATGTCACGTTTCCGGACAGCTGATATTATAGTTATACATAGCAATAAAATCAAAGTAGCTGTTAATCAAAGGCTGCTTGATTTTTTGATAAATGGTTAGTTTATACTAACTACTGAAATGTTAATAATCAGGAGGAAAATTAAGCATGAAAGAAGCAAAAAAATCTTGGGCAGGCTGGTTGCTAAACTGGGCAGTCCCTCAAAAAACACTTTATCTGTTGAGTGTATTGCTTGCAGTAGGCAATGTGATTTTAAAAATAGTTCCATATTTTTTGATTGCCGATGTTGTAAAGATGTATCTAAGTGGGGAAAAGGACTTTGAGGCTTACATAATAAAGACAGTTCTTATTGCAGTGTCATTTATAATTGCCGAGCTTTTTCATTCTATATCCACAACGCTTTCGCATAAAGCAACATTTGCAGTTCTTGCGAATATGAGAAAGGCATGCTGTGACAAGCTGGCAAAAGTTCCGCTTGGATATGTTAAAGATACCTCATCAGGTACGTTCAAAAATATTATCGTAGAGCGAATCGACAGCATTGAAACTACACTTGCGCACATTGTGCCGGAATTCACATCGAATCTCCTGGCACCAATTATCATCCTTATTTATTTCTTTATGACAGACTGGCGCTTAGCACTTTGGTCTATGCTCCCGGTTGTGGTTGGAATATGCTCTTATTTTGGAATGATGATAGACTTTCAGCCAAGCTTTGAGAGAACAGTTAAAGCCACCAAGAGATTAAATGATTCAGCGGTTGAATATATTGATGGTATTGAAGTTATAAAGGCTTTTGGTAAAACAGAAAGTTCATATGCAAAGTTTACACAGGCAGCCAAGGAATACGCAAACTCTTTTATAAGCTGGATGAAACGCTGCTCGATTTTTCATGCATTGACGATGGTGGTAACACCATATACGTTGCTTACCGTATTACCTTTTGGAGCACATTACGTAGGAAATGGAACATTATCCCTTTCGGACTTTGTTATGTGCATTATTTTATCACTGGGTATTGTAGGTCCACTGATTACAGTTGCCTCTTATACAGATGACTTAGGTAAGATTAATGTTATCGTTGGCGAAGTTGCTGATATTCTTCAGCAACCGGAAATAAATCGTCCGGAAGTAAGTGTTGAAATACCAAAGGACAATTCAATTTCTATCGAAAATGTAAAATTTGCTTATCATGACAAGGAAGTTCTGCATGGTATCAATATGGAGATGAAAGCTGGAAGCGTAAATGCGATTGTCGGACCTTCCGGAAGCGGTAAATCAACCATTGCGAAGTTGATTGCATCTTTTTGGGAGGTGGATTCCGGTAGTATAAAGATTGGCGGAGTGGATATCAAACAGATGTCCTTTGAGGATTTTAATAGGAAAATCGCTTACGTATCCCAGGATAACTACCTCTTTAATGAAACAGTTATGGAAAATATCAGGCATGGTAAACCATCGGCGACAGATGAGGAAGTTATTGAAGTTACAAAGAAAAGCGGCTGTTACGATTTTATTATGCAGTTGGAAAACGGTTTTGACACCTATGTTGGTGATGCAGGAGGTCATTTATCAGGTGGAGAAAGACAGAGAATTTCCATTGCAAGGGCAATGCTGAAGGATTCTCCAATCGTTATCCTTGACGAAGCAACCGCCTATACAGATCCTGAAAATGAAGCTATTTTGCAAAACTCGATTGCAAAACTTGTGGAAGGAAAAACACTCATTGTAATCGCTCACAGACTTTCGACCGTTAAGGACAGTGACCAAATCTTTTTGGTGAATGATGGATATATTCAGGGCCATGGCAGACATCAGGAGCTTTTGGAGTCCAGTGCACTTTATAAAGAAATGTGGGAAACACATATTTCTGCAAAAGATACGGTAAAGGAGGAGAGAGATCATGTTTGAAATATTAGCAAAATTCTTTAGATTTTCCGGCGAAGAAAACAGTAAGAAATTTAAATTATCCATGGTGCTTGGCGTTGTGGAGGCTCTTGCTTCCGCTATGAAAATTCCTGCCATCATGTACATACTGATAGGGTTGATGAGTGGAGAACCTATGGGGAAATATATCAGAGGTTCACTGGTGATTATGGTTGTTGCCATTGTTACTTCTGCATTTTGTAAGAGATATTCCACGGTCCTTCAAACCGAAGGCGGTTACAATGCCAGTGCTTTTATGAGGATAAAGATTGCGGAACATTTGCGCTATCTTCCTATGGGATATTTTAACTCCAAGAGTATTGGTGAGATTTCTTCTGTTACTACCAATACCATGGAAGCACTCGGAGATATCGCTACCCGTGTGGTTATGATAACAACCCAGGGAATTTTGGAAACAGCAATGATTGTTCTTATGCTCTTTTTATTTGATTGGCGAATTGGTCTGGTGGCAGCAGTTGGTGTAATTGTTTTCTTCCTGATTAATTCGAAAATGCAAAAGGCGGGCAAAAAAGATTCGGAAGATAAAATTAAGTGCGATGTTGAATTAGTCAGCCAGATTATGGAGTATTTACAGGGAATTGCAGAGGTAAAATCTTATAACCTGTTGGGAACACAGGCGAAAAGATTAAATGATGCAAACAATGCATGTGCAAAAGTCAATACAAAGATGGAACTGACTTTTATTCCATATCATTTTTTGCAAACAGCAGTAACTAAAATTACAGGTGCTGTTATTGTGGCATGTAGTGCATATTTCTATATAAACGGTACGATGAGTGCAGTTTACGCAATCGGTATGACAATTACTGCTTTTATGCTTTACGCAAGTCTTGAAAGCGCAGGAAATTATTCCTCTCTTTTACGTACGGTCAGCGTATGCGTAGACAAGGCAAATGACATTCTGGAATTGGATACGATGGATATTGATGGAAAGGACATCAAGCCGGAAAGCTATGATATCAAATTGAATAACGTTTCATTTTCCTATGATAAAAGGAAAATTATTGATGACGTTTCGCTTTCTATTCCGCAAAAGACAACGACAGCTATCGTAGGTCCGTCAGGTGGAGGAAAATCGACTCTTTGTAATCTGATTGCAAGATTTTGGGATGTTGATTCCGGAGAGATTACGCTTGGCGGTGTTAATGTAAAGGATTACAACATGAACAGCCTTATGAGCAATTTTGCTTTTGTTTTCCAGTCGGTTTATCTTTTTGCAGATACGATTGAGAATAATATTAAGTTTGGACGTCAGGATGCAAGCCATGAAGAGGTTGTTGAGGCTGCAAAGAAAGCTTGCTGCCATGACTTTATCAGCAAACTTCCGGATGGATACAATACAGTAATCGGCGAAGGTGGAGCAACCTTGTCCGGTGGCGAAAAGCAGCGTATTTCTATCGCCAGAGCTATCATGAAAGATGCTCCCATCATCATTTTGAACGAAGCAACGGCGAATGTTGATCCTGAAAATGAAAAAGATTTGATGGAGGCTGTAGAAGCTTTGACGAAGGAAAAAACAATCATAATGATTGCACACCGTCTGAAAACGGTAAGACATGCAGACCAGATTGTAGTCGTGGACAAAGGAAAAATTGCACAGCAGGGTACACACGAGCAGCTTATGAGGGAAGAAGGTATCTATAAAAGATTTATAGATGCGAGAACGCAGGCTATCAGCTGGAAATTAGCATATGCATCAGAGGCTTGATTGTTTTATTAAATAGTGTTACTTTAGTCCTAATTGAGGATGGAGTAATGAAATGATATTAAGTGTAAGCAGAAGAACGGATATTCCCAATTATTATTCGGAATGGTTTTATAATAGAATAAAAGAAGGTTTTTTATACGTTCGTAATCCGATGAATCCTCATCAGATAAGTGAGATAAAAATAACTCCTGAGATTGTGGATTGCATTGTGTTTTGGACCAAGAATCCCTTGCCGATGATGAAAAGGCTGGATGAGATAAAAAAATATAATTATTATTTCCAATTTACATTAACCGGATATGGAAATGATGTAGAGGTAAATTTACCAAACAAAAAAAACACAATGATTCCAATATTTCAGGAGCTATCACATAAAATTGGGAAACAAAGAGTTGTTTGGAGATATGATCCTATATTTTTTTCTGACAAATACACGGCAGAATATCATTTGAAAGCTTTTAGAAGCATTGCAGAGGCTTTAAGAGGATATACAGAAAAATGTGTGATTAGCTTTGTTGATATTTATTCCAAAAATAAAAAAAGTATGGAAAGATTGCTACGCTATGAATTAAATGATTATGAGTTGAAGGAATTTGCTAAGGAATTAAGCAGGATAGCGGCGGATAATCATATTGAAATTGGAACTTGTGCAGAAAAAATAGATTTAGAGGAATGCGGTATTGTTCATAATTGTTGCATAGACAGGGAATTAATTGAAAAGATTGTTGATTGTAAATTAAATGTTGGTAAAGACAAGAATCAACGTACCGAGTGTGGATGTGTTGAAAGTGTTGAAGTGGGCACTTATAATACATGCAAAAACGGATGCATCTATTGTTATGCAAATTACAGTTCAAAAAGTGTAGAAACGAATGCTGCAAAGTACAATCCATTATCCCCACTTTTATGCGGTCAAGTTGAAAAAGATGACAAAATTACAATTAGAAAAGCCACATCGTTAAAAGAAACCCAGCTGACGTTAATGTGTTGACAGGAATGACTAAGAATGGTATATTAACCAACAAAACAAGGAGAGCACACATAAACCAAGAATATGAGAAGTGATTTTATATATTACATCTAAGATTGGATTTATCGCACTGGACATGAAATGTTTGGTGCGATTTCAAGTTACTGGAGAAGTGAAATATACAGGCATTTTGTTAGTATTAATTTATGGTGCTTCGGGTTTGTAGATATGATATAATCAGTGCAGAGAAAAGAAGGCTTTTAAGCTGAAAGGGTAAATGATAATGAAACTTATCATAACAGACATGGAAGATTTCGATATTCCGGTAGAGGGAGAATACAAAGTCATTAAGGCGAATGGAGATATCCACCATTGTATCGGATGCTTTGGATGCTGGGTAAAAACGCCGGGAAAGTGTGTGATTTTTGACGGATACGAGGAAATAGGCGGAAATATCGGAAAATGTACAGAACTGATTCTGGTCAGCCGTTGTTATTATGGTAGTGTAAGTCCATTTGTAAAAATGGCACTGGACCGTGCGCTTTCCTATATTCATCCGGATTTTGTGATTCGAAGGGGCGAAATGCATCATAAGCGAAGATATCATAATATTATTACGTTGTCATCATATTTTTACGGGGAAAATATTACAGAAATAGAGAAAGAAACGGCAAAAGAACTATTGAATGCAAATGCAGATAATTATGATGGTCTGGTAAAGGGTGTTTCTTTCTATAAATCTGTAGAAGAATTGAAGGATGTTATCTTATGAAAATTGCGTTAATTAATGGAAGTCCCAAGATAAATAATAGTGCCAGCAGTACACTTTTAGCAGATATCGGGGAATACCTGAGGGAGCAGGCAGAAGTTGTTAATTTAGGGTTTCATTCACCTACAGTTCAAAAGGAGATAGTGGAAGAACTGACAAAGATGGATGCATGGGTGTTTGCATATCCGCTTTATGTGGATGGAATTCCAGGACATTTATTATCTTGCCTGGTTCAATTAGAAGAAGCGCATATACAAAATCCGCAGATACATATTTATGGTATTGTTAATTGTGGCTTTTACGAAGGGATACAAGCTGAATTAGCACTGAAATTATTACATAACTGGTGTTTAAAAACGGGCTTTACCTGGAGCGGCGGCATTGGTGTTGGTGGCGGTGGAGGATTGGCAATGATGCCAAAACTGGAATCCGGATATGGTCCAAGAGCACCGATTGAGAATGCATTAGCAGAACTTTCTGCGGTTATTCTAAAAAGGGAAACACAAGATAATAGATATGTAACGGTTGCGTTCCCACGTTTTTTATACAAAATGGCAGCAGAATTTGGATGGCGTCAGATGATTAAGAAAAATGGCGGCAAGACCAGAGATTTGCGGAAAACTCTGCAATAGATCAGAAATCATATATTTGACACCTCCCCCATCTTATGCTATATTACCCTACATAAAACCCCTCGGGGAGTGGATTTTTCAAGAGGAATCTTTTTTTCGCCACACGACAGTGATGTTGTGTGGCGTTTTTGTGCGCTTCATAGTGGAAGGGATGTGAAGCAGAGTCTTTCGGAACGCGCAAGTAAGTAATATGAAAACAAAGGAGTTTTTAAAGATGGACCAGAATTTTATGAAAGAAAAGAAAATATTACCGTTGGTAGTTTCGATGTCGTTGCCGATGGTGATTTCGATGGTGGTAAATTCATTATATAACATTGTGGACAGTTATTTTGTGGCGAAAATCAGTGAGGATGCAATGACAGCACTTTCGCTGGTGTATCCGGTGCAAAATTTGATGACGGCGATAGCCGTCGGCTTTGGCATTGGAATGAACGCACGAATTGCATTCTGCCTGGGAGCAGAGGACAAGGAGCAGGCGGATCAGGCAGCAGCAACCGGTATGGTGTTAAGCTTTATTCATGGCGTTATGCTTATGCTCGTCTGTATTTGGGGGATGCCATGGTTTTTGTCACTTTATACAAAGAATGAAGCCATTATGGACATGGGACTTGCTTATGCAAACAGGGCATTTCTGTTTTCGGTAATTATTATGCTGGGAATATCGCTTGAAAAAATCTTTCAGGCAGTCGGAAGAATGAAGGTATCCATGATTAGTATGATGTGTGGGTTCGTGACAAACATTGTGCTGGACCCGTTGATGATTTTCGGTATTGGTCCGTTTCCGAAGATGGGAATGGCAGGTGCTGCGTATGCAACCGGAATCGGTCAGAGCGTTACATTGGTGGTCTATGTATTGTTCTGTATTTTCCGTCCGTTGCCGGTATCTTTTGGAAGAAAAAATATAGTGTTTCGCCGTGATTTGCTTGTAAAGCTATATGCGGTAGGAATTCCGGCGTCCTTAAATATGGCATTACCGTCGCTTTTGATTTCTTCCTTAAATGGAATTTTGTCGGCTATTTCAGAGAAATATGTGCTGGTACTTGGTGCTTATTACAAGCTGCAGACATTTATCTATCTCTCTGCAAATGGTATTATTCAGGGAATCCGCCCATTAATCAGCTTTAACTATGGGGCAGGCGAGCATAAACGAGTACAGCAGATTTTTAAAACATCGCTATTGCTGACAGGCGGTGTTATGGCAGTAGGAGTTCTTTTTTCCTTCCTGCTTCCATCACAGATGATAGGACTTTTTACGTCGAATGTGGAAACGATTGAGATTGGAGTGAAGGCACTTCATATTATCAGTATCGGATTTATTGTTTCTGCGGTATCTGTTACCTGTTGCGGAGCTTTGGAAGCACTCGGAAAAGGAATGGAGTCACTGTGGATTTCTCTTTTGCGGTATGTCATCATTATCATTCCGGCAGCTTTTCTGTTTAGCCGCATGATTGGTGCAGAGGGCGTTTTTGCAGCCTTTCCGGTAACGGAAACGATAACGGCAGTGGCATCCTGCTTTATTTATCGTAGAAGCAGTAAAGAGTAGTTTGCAGAATGCAATAGCAATGATTGCCGGAAATGGAAAAAGGCATTGTATTTTAGAGGGGAATTGAGATACAATTAGAAAGTGTAAGTTACGAAAAATACAAGGGAGAATCACAGAATGAAGAAAGAGTATGTTATGGGGAACGGCGCCATTGCACTGGGGGCTTTGTCTGCCGAGGTAAATCTGGTAACCGGATATCCGGGAACGCCTTCCTCGGAAATTCTGGAAAATATTCAGAAATATTCGGATGGAAGTGTTCATATTGAGTGGTCCGTCAATGAGAAGTCCGCGATGGAGGTAGCAGCAAGTGCGTCCTATTCCGGAGCACGTACGCTGGTTACGATGAAACAGGTAGGACTGAATGTGGCGTCTGACCCGTTAATGTCATTGGCATATGTCGGGGTAAAAGGCGGTATGGTAATTGTTTCCGCAGATGACCCGGGACCAATTTCTTCTCAGACAGAACAGGATACCAGAATGTTTGCTGAATTCTGCAGAATCCCTGTTTTTGATCCGGCATCTCCGGAGGAAGCTTATCAGATGATACAGGATGCTTTTGTATATTCTGAAAAATATAAAACACCGGTATTGTTCCGGCCGACAACGCGTGTATGTCATGCCTATGCTTCGGTGGAAGTACCGGAGAACTGGGATTATAACAAATATGAAGGATTTGTAAAAGATTCGAAGAAATGGGTAATTTTTCCGCGACTTTCCTTTATGAATCATGCCATGATTGAAGAACGGAATCCGAAAATCGGTGAGGACTTTTCTTCTTATGGAATGAACTGTATGCAGGGAAGTGGCAAAAAAGCTGTTTTTGCATCAGGAGTCAGCTATGCCTATGCAAAAGAGTGCCTGCAGGACTATCCGAACGTACGTTTTTGCAAGATTGGAACTCCGTATCCATTTCCGGAAAGCTTTGTACTTTCCTGTTTGGAGGGAGTGGAAGAGGTTCTTTGTGTGGAAGAACTGAGCCCTTACATAGAGAGTGCATTATTAAAACTAATCGGAAAACATCAGCTTCCGATTAAGATTTATGGAAAACTTACCGGTCATATCGCATCAAGCGGTGAAAACTCGACCGATTCACTTCGGAAAGTACTGGGAGATTTTCTTGGTATTACGTTGGAGCAGGAGCAGATGGATTTATCGGACAGTCCGTCACTCCCGATAAGACCACCCGTATTATGTGCCGGATGTCCGCATAGAGCTTCTTTTTACGCGGTAAAAAAGGCAATGGTTGGAAAAAAGAGTTATTTCTGTGGAGATATCGGTTGTTATACTTTGGGAAATGCAATGCCGCTTGATATGGTAGATACCTGTCTTTGTATGGGCGCCGGAATCACAATGGCACAGGGATTTCATTGGGTAGATAAAGATGCGACTTGTTTTGCATTTGTCGGAGATTCTACATTTTTTGCATCCGGAATGACGGGCGTCGTGAATGCTTTGTACAATGAAGCTGATATGATTCTTTGCGTGCTGGATAATTCCACTACGGCAATGACAGGACATCAGCCGCATCCCGGAACCGGAAGAAATATGATGGGAGATGTGGTTGCGAAGGTTAGCATTACAAAAATTCTTGAGGGAATGGGCGTACAAAAGGTCGTTACCGTGAATCCGTTAAATTTACAGGAATCGGTGGATGCAGTTAAAGAATGTGCATCCCTTCCGGGAGTAAAAGCAATTATTTTCAAATCCCCTTGTGTGGCAATTACGAAGCCCATGGGAACTGCCGTTATTTCAGATGCATGTATTGGCTGTAAAAGATGTATTCGTGAAATAGGCTGTCCGGCAATTGTTGTGAAGGACGGAAAAGTGACCATTGAAGAGGGATTATGTACCGGTTGTGGACTGTGCAGTCAGATTTGTCCGGTTCATGCAATAGGAGGTGCGTGCCATGAATAAAGATATCTTATTATGCGGTGTAGGCGGGCAGGGAACTGTTTTGGCATCAAAATTGATTGCATCTGCGGCAATGCGATGTGGAAATGTGGTTCACTCCGCGGAAACAATTGGTATGGCACAACGTGGCGGCTCTGTTACAAGTCATATCCGGATTGGTGAAAAAGCTTCTTCTCCATTAATTCCACATGGAAGTGCCGACATTTTGATTGCATTTGAACCCGCTGAGGCGGTCCGGAATCTTTCTTTTTTGAAAAAAAATGGAGTGGTTATTGTCAATCGTACACCGGTAAAACCGACGACAGAGGCATTGCAGGAAACCGGCTATGATGGAACAGAAATGATTGATTATCTGAAAAAGAAAACAAACTGTGTGGTTCTGGATGGAAAAGCACTTCTGGAAAAAGCCGGTTCGCCAAGATGCTTTAACATTATTGTACTGGGAGCGTTGGCAGCAAGCGGAAGATTGGAGATACCATCAGAAATTCTACTGGAAGAAATGGAACATCAAATCAAACCACAGTTTTTAGAATTAAATAAAAAAGCATTTCGGATTGGAGAGGAGGCAGCAGACAATGAAATTAAATGAGAAGCAGTTACAACAGGTAGATGCACAGGTAAAACGTCTTTTGAAAACAGATAGTTTTTACGGGGAGTTGTATCGAAAGGCAGGAATTACAGGAGTAAGCAGTCAGGAGGATTTTGAAAAGCTTCCTTTTTCCAGCAAGGATGATTTGCGGGATGCGTATCCGCTCGGAATTCAGGCAGTACCGGAGGAAGAGGTAGTCCGGATTCATTCCTCTTCAGGAACCACCGGAAAACCGGTAATTATTCCTTATACCGCCAAAGATGTGGATGACTGGGCAATTATGTTTGCACGTTGTTATGAAACTGCCGGTATTACAAATAAAGATAGAGTGCAGATTACTCCAGCCTATGGTTTGTGGACTGCTGGAATCGGTTTTCAGAATGGTGCGGAAAAACTTGGAGCAATGGCAATTCCAATGGGCCCCGGAAATACGGATAAGCAGATCCAGATGATGATTGATTTGAAATCTACAGTTTTGACCGCAACATCCTCTTATGCACTTTTGCTTGCAGAAGAAATCAATAAGCGCGGACTTCGGGACAAGATTCATTTGAAAAAGGGTGTCTTTGGCTCAGAGCGTTGGAGTAAGAAGATGCGCGAATATATTCAGCAGGAACTTGGCATTGAACTTTATGATATTTATGGTCTGACGGAGATTTATGGTCCGGGAATCGGCATCAACTGCGAAAAAGAGCATGGAATTCATTATTGGGATGATTATATTTATATTGAAATTATCGATCCGGCGACCGGAGAACCGGTAGCGGACGGAGAACCGGGAGAAATTGTAATTACCACGTTGGTAAAGGAAGGCGCGCCACTTCTTCGTTTCCGTACACACGATTTATCCAGAATCATTCCGGAGAAGTGTTCCTGCGGACGTTCTTATCCGCGTCTTGATACCATTGGTGGCAGAAGTGATGATATGTTTAAGGTTCGTGGCGTGAACATGTTCCCACGACAGGTGGAAGAGCTTTTACAGGATGTGGATGGTGTTCTCAGTGAGTACAACATTACGATTGCACATGATGAGGATAACAATAAGGACATTATGATTTTAACTGTGGAAGTGGATGGACGTGTTGACTTTGAAAAAACAGCACTCCACATCCGGGAATTATTTAAATCCCGAATTGGTATGACTCCGAAGGTTACGGTTGTTCCGATAGGCACGCTGCAAAGAAGTGAAAAGAAAACAAAGCGTGTAATAGATTACCGATATCAATAAGTAAATAAAGAGGCGGTTTGTGAGCTATATAGTCCACAAGCCGCCTTTGTTTTATATAGATGAAATTTTAAATCGTTCCGTCTTTTTCTGCTTTTTCAACATCCATAGCAAGATTCTTGACATGACCGGACAACAGGAATAAGGCAATCAGGTTGGGCACAGCCATCAGCCCGTTGAAAGTGTCTGCAATATCCCATAGCAATCCCAAGTTTATGGTTGCACCAATAATGGATACAAAAGAATAAATAACAAGGAAGGGCCTTACGAGCTTCGTTCCACCAAGAAATTCAATACAACGGGAACCATATAAGCCCCAGCCGATAATGGTACTGAAAGCAAAACAGCACATCGCAACTGCAGTAAGGATAGATACCCAGCCGCCATAAGTTGCAGTAAAGCCGGAAATGGTTAATTCGGCACCGGCTGCCTGTCCATAAGAAATATTAGGAGCAGCAATCAGAATTACAAGCCCCGTCATGGTGCAGATAACAATGGTATCCATAAATACTTCAAAAATACCAAACATACCCTGATGTGCGGCATTATCGGTATCTGCACAGGCATGTGCAATGGAGCCGGTACCAAGTCCCGCCTCGTTGGAGAAGATACCACGGGAAAATCCTCGTTTCATGCTTATAAACATGGAACCAACAATACCGCCGGTAGCAGCTCTTGGAGTGAAGGCTCCACGGATAATTTCAGAAAATACTGCAGGTACGTGGCTGATATTCATAATGATAACGCCAAGTGAAAGAATGACATAGAGAACCGCCATAAAAGGTACGAGCTTTTCAGATACCTGACCAATTCGCTTGATTCCTCCGAGCAATACCATTGCAACCAAAGCAGCAATAAGAATACCGAAGATAAGGTTAATATTGGAATTGCCGGACGCACCTACGAGATTAAAATTCATTAGAGCAGAATTAATGGAGGACACAATCGTATTAACCTGTGTGGCATTACCGGTACCAAAAACGGTCAATACACCAAATACTGCATAAAGAACAGCCAGAAAATGCCACTTTTTGGACAGCCCGTTTTTAATATAATACATTGGTCCGCCGACATATTCTCCATTTTCATTTTTTTCACGGAAATGGATAGCAAGAGTTACTTCAGCAAATTTAGTACACATGCCAAGGAATGCGGAGCACCACATCCAGAAGACGGCACCGGGACCACCAAGTGCAATGGCACCTGCAACACCGGCAATATTTCCGGTTCCGACAGTTCCAGCCAAAGCGGTACAAACGGCTTGAAAAGGACTCATCGCGCCCTCTCGCGCCTGTGTTTTATCAAAAATTTTGCCAATTGTGTTTTTCATGGCGACGCCAAACTTGCGTACCTGAATAAATTTTGTACGGAATGATAACAGAATTCCAACACCAATGATACATACCATGGCGGGAACACCCCAGATGAATCCGTTAACTACCTGGTTGATGCTTGCAATTTTTTCTAACATTTTGTCCCCCTGTAAAGTTTATTGTAAAATACTTTTTCATTATCGCACAAAGTGTTGGGGGTGTACAAGGTTTTTGTAGAAACAGTCATTTTATTTTGCCATGGTGCATGATACAATAAGCAAATAGCAGATAAATTGTTTTATCTTTTCGAGGAATAAGTAAGTTGGGAGAATATTCAGTGATAAATAAAAGTAATGACAGCATTCTTGCAAAATTCGATTTCCGATGTGTGTATCAGGAGGAAGCAGAGCAGGTGGCAATGATAGAGAAAATCTGTTTTCCACCAAATGAGGCATGTTCGGAAGAGCATATGAAGCAAAGAGTGGCAATGGTACCCGAATTGTTTTTGGTTGCAGTTGACACGACTACAGGAAAAATAGCAGGGTTTCTGAATGGACTTTCTACGGAGGAGGATACTTTTCGGGATGAATTTTTTACAGATATAAATCTGTATGATCCGGAGGGAAAGAATATAATGATACTGGGCTTGGATGTGTTGCCCGAATATCGTAATCAGGGACTTGCAAGAGAACTTGTTTTTCAGTATTTCCAGCGAGAGAAAAGGAGGCATGCTATTTTGCTGACTTGTCTGGACGAAAAAGTACAAATGTATGAAAAAATGGGATTTGTAGATTTGGGAATTGCTAATTCGACCTGGGGCGGGGAAGAATGGCATGAGATGCGTTATATCACAAAATGATGATTAGAAGAGGATAAAAGCATGGGATATTATGTTGCAGAGGGTGCAATTCTAAAAGGAAATATTACTGTCGGGGAAGATGCCGGTATTTGGTATCATGCAACGATACGTGGAGATTCGGATGTCATAACAATTGGTGAAAAAACCAATATTCAGGATAATGCAGTGATTCATGTGACGAAAGGCTTTCCGGTACACATCGGAAGTCATGTGACAGTGGGACATGGTGCTATTGTTCATGGATGCTCCATTGGCGAAAATACATTGATTGGCATGGGAGCTATCATTTTGAACGGAGCACAGATTGGTAAAAATTGCATAATAGGAGCGGGTGCGCTTGTAACACAGAATATGAATATCCCGGATGGAAGTATGGCTTATGGAAATCCGGCGAAAATACAAAGAAATCTGAAACAGGAAGAGATTGATGGGATTACAAAAAATGCAATCCAGTATGTTGAGGCTGCGAAAAAACAGCTAATATTAATTAGTAATGATTGACACCAAATATGACACCATATTATAATGTATAAAAGGGAAAATAATTTGTCAAAATGGGATAAACTAATAGCACGTATTTGTAATTTGTCAAAAGATATTCGTTTTGCAGAATTACGTAAAATTTTAGAAAGTTATGGATATGTAATGAATGCTCCTAAAAGCGGTAGTAGTCATTACACATTTAGAAAAAGAGGTTGTCAGCCGATTACAATACCAAAGCACGAACCAATTAAGAAAGTATATGTAGAGATGGTAAGACAAATTGTAGAGAGCGAGGAAAAGCAAGATGAAAACGCTTAGTGATTATATGGCAATGTCCTATCGCATGGAAGTGGTAGAGGATAAGGAAGAAGGTGGCTATGTGATTTCTTTTCCTGACCTTCCTGGTTGTGTTACTTGTGGCGAAACAATTGAAAGTGCAATGAAGAATGCAGAGGATGCAAAAAAAGCATGGATAGAAGCAGCTTTAGAGGATAATATAGAAATTCATGAGCCGAACAGTCTGGAAGATTATTCCGGACAGTTTAAATTGCGTATACCACGCAGCCTGCATCGAGATTTAGCGGAGCACTCACAGAGAGAGGGGATAAGCATGAATCAATATTGCGTATACCTGCTTTCTAAAAATGATGCGTTGTGTTCAAAAAAATAAAAAACGAAAAAATAGTCTTGACAAACCGTTTTCAAAGGACTATTGTATAGTCAATTCAACAGTCAAATGCGAAGAACAGGAAATGACTTCCCTTTATCACCGCTTACAGAAAGCCGCGATTGTGAGAACCGGCAGCAAGGAATTGGTAAGCCCTCACCTGCGAGCAGCTTCCATGAAAGGTTTATAAAAGATGTTTAACCGAGTAGCTGGAGACGGTACCCACCGTTACGAGGGCATGTCATCTGAGTTTTTTAACTTAGGAGGCGGGTGAGAGGTCGGAACGAAAAATCCGGCAAGCAAAGTGGTAACGCGGAAGCGAATGTACACCAACTGCCGACAATGAAATAATTGCAGCAGGATATAACTACAACGATTTGCCTTCGTCTTTGCACAAACAATCTATGAGATTGATGTGCAAGGGCGGAGGCTTTTTTGTTGCAGACAGGAAAGCAATTTCCTGTAAGGTTTCGGTATCCAAGGGTGTGTTGATTTACAGTTCTTGGCAGAACACACAAATAAGTTCTTTCTTGTGCTGTTCTGCGGCACTTGGAAGTTCTAACAAGTTCATTTCTATTCAAGAAGTTGGAACGCAACCGGTGATAATTCGCCATCCAGGCTCAGTATCACCTTTTCCGTACATCCATGTACGAAAATTGCTGATAACTTATGAAATTGTAAGAACTTCCAGGCGCCTTCGAAAGGCACAATACAGAATTTATTTGTGTATTCTGTCAAACAACAAACCACACGACACCCTTTGCTATCCGAAACCTACATGGCAAATAACAACGCACCATTGACTGTAAAGAAATGATATGAGAAGAGGAGAGAATGTTATGAACACACTTGTAATCGTGCTAATCGCAGCAGTAGTATTGGTCGCAGCTTATGCTTTTTATGGCCGCTGGATAGCAAAGAAATGGGGAATTGACCCGAAGGCAGAGACACCCGCAGTTAAGTTTAAAGACGGCAAAGATTATGTACCCACAAACGGCTGGACCGTTTTCAGTCATCAGTTTTCCTCTATTGCAGGCGCAGGACCTGTAACCGGTGCCATCCAGGCAGCAGCGTTCGGATGGCTGCCCGTATTACTCTGGGTTTTAATTGGTGGTGTATTCTTTGGAGCAGTCACAGACTTTGGAGCGTTGTACGCTTCTGTAAAAAACGAAGGAAAGTCCATGGGTATGCTGATTGAAAAGTATATTGGTAAGTTTGGTCGTAAGATTTTCCTTTTGTTCTGCTGGTTGTTTACGTTAATCGTTACCGCAGCATTTGCAGATATGGTTGCCGGAACCTTTGATGCTTATACAACCGTAGATGGTGTGACACAGTTGGCTGAAACAGCAACAACAAATGGTGCTGCCGGTATGGTTTCCATTATGTTTATGGTATTCGCTGTTGTGTTTGGACTGATTCAGAAGAAATTTAATCTTTCCGGTTGGAAAGAGGCAGTTCTTGGTATTGTCTGCATCATCGCATCCTTTGCAATCGGCATGAACTGCCCATTGATTTTTACAAAGGATACCTGGAGCTACATCACATTTGTTTATATTTTCTTTGCAGCAGTTCTTCCGATGTGGTTATTGAAGCAGCCGCGTGACTACATGACAACGTTTATGTTCATCTGTATGATTGCAGGGGCAGTAATTGGATTGTTCGTAGCACATCCGACAATGAATTTACCGGTATTTACCGGATTTAACAATGAAAAATTAGGTACGATGTTCCCGATTCTTTTTGTTACTGTAGCTTGTGGTGCTGTTTCCGGATTCCATAGTCTGGTTTCTTCAGGAACATCCTCCAAAACTGTTGAGAATGAAAAAGATATGTTAAAGGTTGGCTATGGTGCAATGGTATTGGAAAGCCTGCTTGCTGTTTTAGCACTTTGTGTTGCTGGCGCAGCTGCAGCATCTGATGGTACAGCTGCAGTGGGAACACCTTTCCAGATTTTCAGCCGTGGTGTTGCAGGATTCTTTGAAATGTTTGGTGTGCCGGTTTATGTGGCAACCGTATTTATGACCATGTGTGTTTCCGCACTTGCATTAACAAGTCTTGATGCAGTTGCACGTATCGGACGTATGAGTTTCCAGGAGTTGTTCAGTGTTGATGATATGGAACATGCTGCTCCATGGAGAAAGCTGTTCTGCAATACTTATTTTTCCACAGTAGTTACCTTACTTTGTGGCTATGTCCTGACAAAAATCGGATATGCAAATATCTGGCCATTGTTTGGTTCTGCAAACCAGCTGCTGAGCGCACTTGTTTTGATTACACTTTGTGTATTCCTGAAAGTAACGGGACGTAGCAATAAAATGTTGTTCCCGCCTCTGGTAATTATGCTTTGCGTAACCTTTACCGCATTGGTACAGCGTTTAATCGCAATGGTAAAAGCAATCCAGAATGCGGCAGCAGTTACAATCCCTGCAGGTGAAACAACATGGGGAGCCGTATTTATTGCAAACGGTCTTCAGTTAATTATTGCGGTACTGCTGATTGTTCTTGGCTTAATCATTGTAGTCAATTCTACAAAGAGCTATGCAAAGAGCAAAAAGGATTCTGAAAAAGCAGCAGCCTAGGAATATATTTCCATAATGAGATTAGTTATCGCTTCTTCTGATACACCTGTTGAGAAGCTAAGTGAATAGGAATATTTTTTATCATTCCATACAGCAAGAACATAGGAGTCGCCCTGACCCTTAAGAATTACGGAGAGCTCATTTATAATGAGCTCTTTTTCTTGCTCATAGATATTATAATCACCGGAATTGTCCTCCTGTCCCATGGATACCCGGTAGCATAAAGTCTGTGTGTTTCCGGAATAGGTTATTTCTGCCATTTCATCCCAATAGGAAGCATAAGTGGTATTTGTTACCTCAAAGGGAAGCCCGGAGAGTTCGTGAATTGGAAAACCAACGGCCAAACTCAGGTGTTCAATGTCGGCGAGGTCTGTAATGCCGTAGGTAGCAGTCATCATTTCATCATTTGAAGAGTCGTCGATATCATTGCTCTCTTCGGAAGAAATATTTGTCCCAATGTGGGTGAATCTGGGAATAAAATACGCGCCAACCAGCAGGAGCACAAAACATGCTGCAATACTTAACTGTTTCCAATAGGAGGAAAAAGGTAAAATTTTTGCTCTCTTCTGGGCACTGGATTCGACAATATGGGATAAGATACGTTGCTTCATATCATCCGTAACAACAATATGATTCATAATCTGTTGATATTTATTCAAAGTCATAGTCCTCCTTCAGGATTGCTTTTAGCTGCTCTCGTCCCCGGCGCAAGTCCGAGCGGATGGTGGACTCGTTTCGATGCAAGATTTGAGCAATTTCAGATGTCTGGTAACCTTCATAATAGTATAAGTGAATAACTTCCCGATATTTATTGGGAAGTTTTTTTACTGCATCCCATACAAAAGTTAAATCCTCACGCTCGTTTGCAATAAGGTCTTCTTCCAATTCGTCGGCATTGCGGATTTTATTATAGGAAAGTTTGTTTTTACAAAGGTTTGCAGCTACATGCAAAAGCCATGCTTTTTTATGATGATCATTTTCAAAAGTAGGTGCAGTTTGAAGGTAGCGGAGCAAAGTTTCCTGCAAAATCTCTTCGGAATCATAAAAGTTATGCATATAGGAATAGGCAAGACGCAAAATAGAATTCCCGTAGGAATCCATAAGCTGTGTAGCCTCCTGCTTCAGAGTATCGTCAACAGGCGATACTCTGGAAGCTGGATAAAATAACTTATTTCTTATTTGATTAAAAAATATAAGTGGAAAAGGAATCGCAATATTCACAAAAAACCTCCCGGTTATTTTACCTGTTTTATGATATCAGCAATTTGTTCTTCGGAAAGAGCATTGTTTGTCGTAATGGCAAAGGAATAGGAACCGTCGGTCCATGTAGCAACATAAATCATATGATTTTCGCCTTTGACGGTTATCTGTAAATCTCCGATGTTCAGAGAATGAACTTCAGAATAACTATTATAGTCACCGCTGACATCATCATTGCCTTTGGCCTTTCGAACCATCAGGCTGTCAGAATTCCAATCAACATTTTCCCAGTCAATGTTATTCAGAGCATCATCATCCAAGCCTTCTAGTTCATCATCATTGTAATAGTAAGCCTGAATCAGTTCATCCTCAATGGATAGGATGGTTCGATGCGCATATCCGGCAATCTGTTCTGGAACGGAAAAATCAAATCCGGCAAGTTGGATGGATTCTTCCAGTGATCCCTCAACAAAAGGATTGGGCATTCCAATGATTTCTTCCTCTGGTGCAGAAGTATCATCGATGATGCTTACCTCATTGTTTTTTCCGCAACCACACATGGTTAAAACTACCATAGTACATAATACAAAAGCAATTGTTTTTTTCATAAGTTTAAAGTCCTTTCTTTATTAAAATTTTTCGTTCTATCTTTTATACAGTTATGCTATCGAAAATGTTGCAAAAAAAAAAATAATTTTTTTAAAATCAGAAATTTATGGCGGAGTTGCCCTATTTTACATTGTGCCTTATAATAAGCAGTAAGTTTACAATCAGGGGAGGAGCCTTATGAATCTGAATTACGAAGAAATAGAATTTGAAGAGTTTCCCAATTTTAAAGGGGGAGAAAAAGCACTCTTTGCCAAGATGTTTCATGATGAAAAGAATCGTATTATATATGGAAAGCTTGAACCGGGAGCATCGATTGGAGTACATATGCATGAGACGAACAGTGAAATCATCTATATAATAGAAGGAACAGGAAAAATTTTTATGGACGGAGCATACGAAAAGCTGGCAGCAGGAATGTGTCATTACTGTCCGAAGGGACATACGCACAGCCTGATGAATGACAGTGAAAATGACTTGGTGTTCTTTGCGGTAGTTCCGGAGCAGTAGAAGGAGGAATCCATGACACTTCAACAGTTAAGATATGCATTGACGATTGCAGACTGTGGTTCCATGAATGAAGCTGCAAAGCAACTGTTTGTTTCCCAGCCGAGTTTATCGGAAACCATGAAGGAACTGGAAACGGAAATTGGGTTTGATATTTTCCTTCGTTCCAACAGAGGAATTGTGATTACGCCGGAGGGAGAAGAATTTCTTGGGTATGCTAGACAGGTCAGGGAACAGTTCAGCCTTTTGCAGTCAAAATATATTGATAAAAAGACAAAGGAAAAATTCAGTGTATCCATGCAGCACTACACCTTTGCGGTAAAGGCATTTGTGGAAACCGTAAAACGAAAAGGCATGGAACACTACGAATTTGCAGTGCATGAAACGACAACTTATGGCGTAATCGAAAACGTAAAAAACTTTAAAAGTGAAATTGGTGTTTTATACGAAAGTGATTTTAATGAGAAAGTTTTAAATAAGGTTTTTAAGGAAAACGGTCTGGAATTTGTAGAGTTGTTCCAATGCGATACATTTGTCTATCTGAGTGCTTCGCATCCGCTTGCCGGAAAGGAAATGATTTCTATGGAAGAGCTTGACGACTATCCGTGTCTTTCTTTTGATCAGGGTAAGAACAATTCGCTATATCTTGCCGAAGAAATGAAAAGCACTTATGAATACAGCCGTTTGATTAAGGCGAATGACCGTGCCACGATGTTAAACCTGATGGTGGGACTGGATGCCTATACGTTATGCTCAGGAATTATCTGTGCCGACCTGAATGGAAATGAATACAAAGCAATTCCGTTAAAGGAAACGGAAAAGATGCGGATTGGATACATTAAGCGAAAAGGAGCTAAAATCAGTCACATTGGGGAATTATATATTGAAGAATTAAAGAAATATAAGGAACAGGTTATGTGACCGGTTGGGAAAACATTCTTGACAGAAATTTAGTTATAGGATATACCTATAACAGACTCTAGGTTTCGCGTATTAACACATTTTAAAAACCCTTGTTATAATAATCAATGTGAACAGGACAGAACGTTGAGGAAGAAAACAGGGAAGAACGGAAGGATGAAAGATGAACGAAATTGAAGTAAAGCATTTGTCGAAGACATTTGAACAAAAAGGAATTCGCGTAGATGCCCTGAAGGATATCAACCTCACGATTGAGTCCGGCGATATTTATGGAATCATCGGAATGTCCGGTGCAGGAAAAAGTACACTGGTGCGATGCCTGAACTTTTTGGAGAGGCCTACAGATGGTCAGGTATTAATCGAAGGAAAGGATTTGGGAAACCTTACCGAAAAAGAACTTCGGATGCAGCGCAGTGATATCGCCATGATTTTCCAGCATTTCAACCTGCTGATGCAGAAGAGCGTCATTGATAATGTATGCTTTCCATTGCAGATTCAGGGAGTAAGCAAAAAGGAAGCAAAAGAAAAAGCAAGAGAACTGTTAAAGACGGTAGGACTGGAAGAGAAAGAAAAAGCATATCCGGCACAGCTTTCCGGAGGACAGAAACAGCGTGTTGCGATTGCAAGAGCTTTGGCATCCAATCCGAAAATACTTCTTTGTGATGAGGCAACAAGTGCTTTGGACCCTCAGACAACCGCTTCTATATTGGAATTGTTAAAAAGTATTAATGAACAGTTTGGCATTACGATTGTAATTATTACCCATCAGATGTCCGTTATTCGCGAAATCTGTAAGCGGGTAGCCATTATTGAATATGGTGAACTCGTTGAAAACGGATTGGTGTCTGATATCTTTAATCATCCGAAGTCCAAAGCGGCAAAAGAGATGATTTTAAGAGACCTTCCTGAAAATGAAATCCGTACACAGGGCGGAGTTGCAGCCCAAAAGGAGAGAATTCAGGGAACCCGCAAAATTCGAATCGTGTTTTCTGAGAATTCTGCTTTTGAACCGGTCATTGCAAACATGATTTTACAGTTTGGTACACCGGTGAACATTTTGAAAGCAGATACGAAAAACGTCGGAGGTATTGCAAAAGGCGAAATGATTCTGGGATTGCCGGATGACCGCCATCTCCAGATTGACATGGAGCAGTATCTGACCGAACATGGTTTGGAGATTCAGGAGGTGACAGAAGATGTGGAGTAAAGAAGTAATCGATATGATTGTTACGGGTATCTGGGAAACCCTTTATATGACATTGGTATCTACGTTAGTTGGATATTTGCTTGGGCTACCGATGGGCGTGGTACTTACAGTTACCGACAAAGATGGAATTCATCCAAACGCATTCATATACAAGATTCTGGATGTCATTGCCAATATTGTACGAAGCATTCCGTTTATTATTTTGTTGGTACTTTTAATTCCATTCACAAGATTTGTTGTTGGAAAAAGCTATGGTTCCACGGCAACGATTGTTCCATTGGTTATTGCAGCAGCACCTTACATTGCCAGAATGGTAGAATCTTCTTTAAAAGAAGTCGATGCAGGTGTGATTGAAGCAGCACGTTCAATGGGAGCATCCAACTTTACAATTATTACCAAGGTGCTTTTGGTAGAAGCAAGAACTTCATTATTGGTTGGAGCAACAATTTCGCTGGGAACAATTTTAGGATATTCCGCAATGTCCGGTGCCGTTGGCGGTGGTGGTCTTGGAGCTATCGCAATTCGTTACGGCTATACGAGATGGCAGACGGATATCATGATTGTCACCGTAGTTTTGCTGGTTGTTTTATTCCAGATTTTTCAGACACTTGGAATGAAGCTGGCAGACCGGTTTGACCACAGAAAATAATAATTAAAGATAGTAACTTGTGAACTATATCACAGTTATCTATAAATGAGGAGAACGAGGAGGAATCTATTATGAAAAAGAAACTTTTAGCAGGATTATTGGCTACCGCATTAACCGTGAGCGTACTTGCAGGATGCGGAAGCAACGCACAGGACAGCGCAGCAGACAGCAGCGCAGAAGTAACTGAAACAGAAGAGGCAGATGCACAGGATGCAGACGCAGCAGCTACTGACGAGGCAGCAGATGCAGCAGACGAGGCAGCACCGGTAGAATCTAAGGGAACCATCACTGTAGCAGCTTCTGCTACTCCACATGCAGAAATTCTGGAAGCAGCAAAATCAATTCTTGCTGAGCAGGGATGGGATTTGCAGGTAACTGTTTTTGATGATTATGTATTGCCAAACGAAGTTGTTGAAAGTGGCGAGTTAGATGCAAACTACTTCCAGCATGTACCTTATCTTGACAGCTTTAATGCAGAAAAAGGTACTCACTTGGTAGAAGTTGGAAAGATTCATTACGAGCCATTCGGAATTTATCCCGGAACAAAGAGCAGCCTGGATGAAATTGCAGATGGTGATGTTATTGCAGTACCAAACGATACAACAAATGAAGCACGTGCATTACTGTTATTACAGGATAACGGAATCATCACTCTTAAAGATGGTGTAGGATTGGAAGCTACCGTAAATGATATTGCAGAAAATCCTTACAATGTAAAAATTGAAGAGCTTGCAGCAGAATCTGTAGCAAGAGTTACAAGCGAAGTTGCATACGTAGTATTAAACGGTAACTACGCATTAGAGGCTGGTTTCTCTGTGGCAAAGGATGCAATCGCTTATGAAAAATCTGATTCCGAAGCAGCAAAGACCTATGTAAATGTTATCGTTGTAAAAGAAGGCAATGAAGACAACGAAGGTGTAAAGGCATTGGTTGATGTATTAAAGTCTGATGAAATCAAAGATTTCATTAACAACAAATACGACGGAGCTGTAATTCCTTTTGAAGACTAATCAGGGAAAAACCAATAATTGAAAAGCAAAGCGGAGCAATACTGCTCCGCTTTTTTGAAATGGAGAACCAAAGATGAGCGATTTTTCACTTTACCAATTACTGTGGCTGTTTTTTATCTATTCCTTTTTGGGATGGATGATGGAAACGACTATGGCAGCGTTTCATCAACGTAAATTTTCAAACCCGGGACTTGTAAATGGTCCTTTTTGTGTTATTTATGGAATAGCAGCAGTGCTGATGTCAGTAAGCTTACGGGAATTGACCGGAATCTGGCTGTTTTTGTTTGCGATGATTTATGCGACTGCGGTAGAATGGGTTGGAGGACATCTGATTGAACGGGCATTTAAAGAGCGTTGGTGGAATTATTCCAATATAAAGTGGAACCTGGACGGATATATCTGTCTTCCGGTTTCAGTGCTTTGGGGATGCCTTGGCTACGTGATGGTAAAGTGGGGGAATGGTGCTACTTTAAAGCTATTGGCTTTATTACCGACACTTCTTATGAAAATTCTCCTGTTAACATTGATTGGCATTATGGCAGTAGATATTCTGGCGTCTTATCTTTTATTAAAGAAAAAAGGAAAACACCTGGAGCAGTGGGAGGCTGCAAACAATCAGATTGATAAAGTAAGTGTCCGACTGCGGCTTGCCATAACAAATTGGGTGGACCGACGTATTCACAAAGCATATCCGAAGGCACAGAAAACCGTCAGTGAAGAAGTGACGGCGGAGAAGAGCCGGGTGTTTGCGTATGGCTGCGGCTTTTACAAGCTGGTGATGTTGTTTTTTGTTGGTGCTTTTTTGGGAGATATTACCGAAACCATCTTTTGCAGAATAACGGCAGGTGTATGGATGAGCCGGAGCAGTGTAGTCTGGGGGCCGTTCAGCATTGTGTGGGGACTTGCTATTTCACTTGCAACCGCAATGCTTTACAAGTATAAAGATCGTAGTGACCGTTTCCTTTTTGGGGTCGGAACCCTTCTGGGCGGAGCATATGAGTATCTGTGTAGTGTGTTCACAGAAATTGTGTTTGGGAAAGTTTTCTGGGATTACAGTGCGATTCCATTCAATCTGGGAGGAAGAATCAACCTGTTATATTGCTTTTTCTGGGGAATTGCAGCAGTAGTCTGGTTTAAACTGCTTTATCCATACATTTCAAAATGGATAGAAAAAATTCCGGTTTTGTTTGGGAAAATACTTACGTGGCTGCTTCTTATATTTATGTGTTGTAATATTGTAGTAAGCTGCATCGCATTAGTGCGCTATGAGGAACGTGGAAACGGAGTTGTAGCGGAAAATGCTTTGCAGAAGTGGGCAGACGAGCATTATGATGATGCCCGTATGCAGAAAATTTATCCGAATGCAAAGGAAGCAGACTGATTCAGGAGGACGAGCAGTGAAGCGCGCAAAATATATATTTCGGGAATCTTTTATCAAATCATTGCCGATTATGTGCAGTTATTTATTTGTTGGAATAGCATATGGAATTATGATGGAGGAAAACGGATTTCCATGGTATTATTCGATGCTTGCCAGCATTACGGTTTATACCGGAGCATTTCAGTTCATGCTGATTACCTTTTTGAGTAGTGGAGCATCTTTTCTTACGGTAGCTGTAACAGCGTTGCTGATGAACAGTCGTCAGAGCTTTTACAGCCTGACCTTTCTGGAAGCTTTTCAAAAAATGGGAAAAAGAAAGCTTTTTATGATACATACCATGACAGATGAAACATATGCCGTAAACTGTTCTCTGGACCTGCCGGAGAAAGAAAAGGAAGATACCATGTTCTGGGTGGCACTGCTAAGCTGGATTTACTGGATTATCAGCTCCGTTATCGGTGGTGTGCTTGGACAGTTGATTCCTTTTGAACTGGAAGGCATTGACTTTTGTATGACGGCGTTATTTGCGATTATATTCATTGGTCAGTGGGAGAAAGCAGAAAATCATAGTCCGGCAGTGGTAGGACTTGGAGTTGGCATTTTGTGTCTGATTATTTTTGGTGCGAACCGTTTTATTCTTCCGGCATTACTCATTATTTCGGGGATACTTGTTTTGATGGGACAAAGGAGGAAGAACGCATGAACACACAAATGATTTTGTTGATGATTGCAGTTTCGGCAGTCTGTACGTTTCTTTTAAGGTCATTTCCATTCCTTGTCTTTTCGGGTGGACGTAAGATGCCGGACTGGCTGCAACGTCTTGGACAGGCATTACCGGCAGCCATTATGGCGGTACTGATTGTATATTGCCTGAAGGATGTAGGAACAGATGTGGTTTCAATTGGAATACCAAAGTTTCTTGCAGTGCTTTTGGTAGCAGTCAGTTATAAATGGAAGCATAATACGTTTTTGAGTATATTCCTGGGAACAGGATTATATATGATACTTTGTCATTTTCTTTAAAAAGAACACCGGATAAGGAAGGGGAAGCCTTGATGATTTTCAAAGAAAAAATAAATGAATATATTGAGAACCTTGGATGTAGTGCAAAAGAATTAGGAGATGCATCCGGACTTTCATCTGCAACATTGAGCAGGTATCGTGCAGGAGAACGTGTGCCTGAGATGAACTCTGATGCACTTTGGCAGATATGTGGTGCACTTGCACAACTTTCGGAAAAGAAAGGGGAAAACCCGTGGACGAAAGAACAGCTTCATGAGGAATTTCTGAAGTGTGAGGATATTGTTATTGTCAATAAGGAGCACCTTTGTCAAAACTTTAATACGCTGGTAACGGTGCTGAATATCAACCTGGCAAAGCTTTGTCAGGCAATTAACTATGATAATTCGACCGTGTCACGTTTTCGAAACGGTAGCAGACAACCATCCGAGCCGGTAAAATTTGCAATGGCGGTATCAGAATATGTTTCAGAAAATTTACAGGAGGATGCGACGAAATCCGTTTTGGCAGAGCTCCTGTCATGCCCGGTTTCGGATATTCTGGATGAGACAGTCTGTCGGGAAAAACTATACGAATGGCTTCTGAGTGGAAAAAGAAAGCATGTAGATGATGTGTCTTCCTTCTTGGCAAAGCTGGATGAGTTTGACCTGAATTCTTATATCAAGGCAATACGATTTGATGAAATGAAACTTCCGATTACGATGCCATTTCAACTTCCAACCTCAAAAGAATACTTTGGCTTGCAGGAAATGATGGAGAGTGAGATTGATTTTCTGAAAGCAACGGTCCTGTCGAAATCCAAGGATGAAGTCATTATGTACAGCGATATGCCAATGGGAGAAATGGCAAAAGATGAAGAATTTCCGAAAAAGTGGATGTTTGGCATGGCAATGATGCTGAAAAAGGGACTTCATTTGAACCAGATTCACAACCTGGACCGCTCCTTTGAGGATATGATGCTGGGATTGGAAAGCTGGATTCCCATGTACATGACCGGTCAGGTTTCACCATATTATCTTAAAAATGTGCAGAATAATGTTTTTTTGCATTTTCTGAAAGTATCCGGAGCAGCAGCTTTATCCGGAGAGGCAATTGCAGGATATCACGAAAAAGGAAGATATTACCTTACAAAATCCAAAGAGGAAATTTCCTATTATCGAAATCGGGCACAGGAACTTTTAAACGTTGCCTGTCCTTTGATGGAAATTTACCGGGAAGAAAAAAAGGGAGATTTGCGGGCATTTGTGATGGCAGATGCCTATACGGAGGGAAAACGCAGAAACATTCTTTCTTCTCTTCCAATTTATACATGGAAAGAAGAACATTTGAAAAAGATGTTGGAAAACCACAATATTTCACCGCAGGAGCAGGAGGAGATTCTGGCATATGTGAAGGCACAACGGACGATTGCGGCAGAAATACTGTGTCATGGTAGTATTAAGGAGGAAGCTTCCATATTATCAGAAGAAAAATATAAGGAATACCCGATATCCTTAAATCTTTCCGGAATGTTTTTCCATAAGGATATCGTATATTCCTATGAAGAATATTGTGAACATATCAAAGACACCCGCGAATATGCACAGGAGCATCCGGGATATTACTTCGTGGAAACAAAAACACAGGTATTTCATAATTTACAGATTCAGATACATGAGGGACAATGGGTAATGGTATCAAAAGGCAATGCCCCTGCCATTCATTTTGTAATACGCCACCCGAGATTGTGTGAAGCAATTGAAAACTTTGTGCCCCCAATGATGGAAGAATAAATCAGTCGCGGCGCGTTAATTCTTCCCAGCCGGGACCAAGGTTGACACTGCCATCTTTGCTGCCAACAAAAGTATCGTTGTTCCGATAGATATGGTCATAGCTGACATCGGCTTCATAAGCACGTCCGGTGGAGTCCGTATAGGAATTAACACCCCGGATGGCTTCGGAGGCTTTGCGCTGCATGTTATCCATACGCTGACTGCGTTCCCAATATCCCTGATTGACAATATCAGAGGTTTCCGAAAGAGTTTTGGAAATTCGTTGGGAAGCGTTAATAGCAGTCTGCTGGCGTTGCATGGCTCCGTTTATCTGCACCTGCTGTGTACGTTGAAGCTCTTCTTCCTGAAGTGCATAGTAGACAGGTCCATAATCAAATTCTGTAATAAACCGGTTCATAATAGTGGTATAATCAGCAGTTTCACGTTCTTTTTGTGGATATAATAGTAAAATATCAAAGGCTCTTCCCCAATCAAAGGAGCTTACACCACCAATGCCGTACATGGCACCCATAAGGGATAACCCTTTCTTAAAAAGGTCATTTACATTGTTTTGCCCATTTGCCTGAGATTTATCAACGGATGCCAGAATGGTTGCAAAATATCCCTCATAAATCACCTGATTAACAGATAAAAGGAAATGAAACATGCCCGGCTCAACGAGAACCGGCTTTTCTAATTTATGTGCTGCCTCCTGTTGAAAACGAGAGGCTTTTTCCTTTAAAGAATCACAGGAAACAGGTTCTATCTGTACCTGGGAAGAGGAACAGATATTGCAAATGCGCTCGTAAGCATATTGTGGAACGCTCGTCAGTTTGCGATGGCGGGCCAAAGTAAGCGGATTAAACTGAGAATCGGAACTGAAGCCACCTGAAAATGTTTTGTCGGAAAACATGGGAAAAATCGAGGTGGATGCGGAATTTTTGTAATATGCAAAGGGGAGAAAAATGAGCTGGGCACCAGTCTGTCGAGAGGACATCTGCAATCCCTTGCAAACTGGGGCAAGAGAGGAAAAGGAATTATCATCGGTAATGCGGACAGACCATCCGTCAGGAACATAACTTCTAAATATGGTGCCATGTCCCGCGTAATCAATATTCTGGATATCATTCGATTTCTTTTCGCCAGAGGACAGAATATAATCTGTGTCGCAGTAGTCACAGTGGATGCGGGTGGCATCCTGAGGTACTTTCATATGACCGCCGCAGTTACGACAAATAACTTCTCTGTATTCCATAGAATGATCCCCCTTTATTTCTTTATAGTTTTTCTATTATATATCACCTGGAAAAGGAAAGAAAATGATTTTCCGATTTGGACATTGACACTTTGGAAAAGTTTTAAGAAAATCGGTGCAAACATTATATGATAGAAAAAAGTGACTTTATAAGACGGACAACAGAGGGGGGATAAAGATGGGGCTCAGAGCTCAAATCATAAAGCAGAAGAGAAAATATTTATGCATGGGCATATTAACGGTACTTTTTCTTCTCGCAGCCTGCGGAAAGAAGGAAAGAACAGTGGATGCTGCGCTGGGGGATGAAGTGCCGGTAAAGCTGATTTATTATTATCAGTGGGGAACTTCGGAAACATATGAAACGCAGGACAGGGAACTGATTCAGGAAGTCCTGCAGGCGATTCAGAAGATACATATGGAAAAGAAAACAGATTTGATGGCAACCGATTCGGATGATGTGTTTGTTTTTGTCCTGGAAAATGGGGAACTGATTTCATTTTCTTTTAATGACCATCATTTGCAGCACGAGGGAGCATGGTATGAATTGTCACAGGATGCACCTCTTTGGAAACTGGCAGAAGAATTGAAAAATACGAAAGGGGAGTAACTGACAAATGAAAAAGTGGTATAGAACAAAAAGATGGATCAGCGTAATCCTGATACTTTCGATGTGCAGCATGGTGTTCAGCGGATGTAGTATCTTCGGGAAAAAGAATGGTGACACTGCATTTTTGAAACAGGTGACGGATAGTGTGGATGAAGCGCAGCTTATTGTTGCAGATATATGTACGGCATCCGATGATATGGCGCAGAAATCATATCAGATTACAATGGGCGGAGATGTTGAAACTTATGTTGAGGCTTGCCGGACGACACTTTCGACGGTGGAAGAAAAGCTTGGAACACTCCGCAAACTGATGCAGGAGCTGGAACGTCTGGATGAGCCTGAAACAGAGCGCGGACAATCCATCAATGAAGCACAGAAGGAATATTTTTCAGAGGCAATTTCCATGATTGAGGAAATGCAGAAGACCTTGTCTTTTTATGTGGCACAATATGAAGAAGAGCAGAAGCTTGCGGCAGTCATCAACGACGATTCACAGGAGGAATACCAGCAATACCTGTATGATGTCTATGAGGCAGCATTGCAGACGAAGGAATCTTATCTGGCATTAGAAGTTCCTCAATATCTGGAAGATGTTTGGCCACTGTATGTGGCTTCGGTAAATACATTGGTCAGATATTTGCAGTCACAGTCCTGGGCAGCAAGTGGGGATGTGTTGCGTTACTATTCGGCACAACAGTTGATGGCTCGTATGGAAATTGTGAAAGCACAATATGAAAATACAATAAATGACCTGATGGCAAGCGAATATATTCACTGTGCGGATGTATTGGATAATAATTTGAAAACATTTGCAAAAGAGATTCATGCAGCGTGTGATGGCGGTCCGTTACCGCAGGAAGGTTATATGTCATATGCACCAATAACGTTTGCTCATGAATCCATGATTGATGAAATATATCCGAACTTGTATCCTGCGATGGATTCGGTAGTAAATTTGCTGCTTTATACGGATAAAGGCTTCAGTCAGGTGACGATAACGGCAGAAATTCCCGGATTTACCCAGCTTTATGAACAGAAGGTTTCCATTTCGGAAGAAATGACTTATGTAATGGTAAAACCGCCTGTTCTGGCAGAAATGCCCGATTTGTCGGCAACAAAGGATACCCAGATTAGTATTAAAGTAACAGATGATTATACAGGAGATGTACTGATACAGGAAAGTAAACCATTGAAGCTTTATAGCATCTATGATTATAAGAATTACACAGACGAATTTGGAATTATCCAGAATGATAATATTCTGGCATGGATGACTCCGGAATCTGACGGTGTACTTGCTGTACGTCGAAATGCGATTTCATGGCTGGAAAATGCGTTTGGAACATCAAATGGCATCCTGCCCGGTTATCAGCCTTCGTATGGATTCAGTTCCGAGGAAGGAGCAAAAATTACCTACATTGAAGTGGCAGCAATCCAGAGTGCAATCAGCGGTATGGGTGTGCGTTACAATATGGGACCGTATTCCCTGAATGCATCCCAGCGTGTTCTGATGCCGGATGCGGTACTTTCCAGTCAATCCGGTATTTGTATCGAAACGGCGGTATTGATGGCAAGCGTTCTCCAGTCTGCAGATATGCATGCAATGATTGTATTTACCCCCGGGCATGCGCAGGTTGCCGTAGAAACATGGTCGAATTCCGGACAGTATTTTCTGATTGAAACAACGTGTCTGCCATTTGATGCAACGGTTAATGATATCAGTTCGGTAATTACACCGTTAAGCAATGAGGAGTGGGCAAATTATTTGTCACAGAAATCCCAGCAGGCACAGGAGTCCGGCGGTATGGTATATATTGTTGACTGCGATCTTGCAAAAGATTTGAATATCAAAGGATTGGCATACTAGAGGAGGACGGCATATGAAAAAATGGAGAATTATCATAATTGCGGCAGTGATAATGACATTGCTGACTGCCTGTGGAAGGAAAGAGCCTCTGTTTTCAAAAATGGGAAAAGATGTTGCAAAATGGGCAAAAGAATATGACATCGAAAGACCACCAGCCCTTACCATCTACCAGGAAAAGAATGGCGGAGCACAAAAACCGATACAAATTACCAGAAAAGAAACAATAAACCAAATATTTGAAGCATTATCGAACGTAAGAGTTGGTAGAAAAATGCGTGCCGAGGATGAGGCAACGACTTATATCTTTACGTTTGCGGGTGAAGATGGTAAGAAGCAGAGCTTTACACTTGTGGGAAATGACGGAGTGCAGATTGAAGACAATATTCATAAAGCACGCGGTACGGAAGAAGTATTAAAGGCAGCAGGACTTTGGAGCGAGGTGTCTGACGAAGATTTGGAAGAGGAAAGTACGCTTGATATGGATACCGAGGAGCCACAGTCCGAGCCGGAAGAAGAGGGAACCGCTCCGGCAGATGATTTGGAAGAATATGCCGTTTTCCGCAGTGAAATGATGAACTTTTCATTTTTGTATAATCCGTCCTATCCTGCACAGATGACAAGTGGTGGCGGTGCAGTTATTTATACCGGAAATACACAGGGGATTCCATACATGGAGGTGCTTTGCATATCCGAAGGACCGGATGCACAGGAGTATCTGGAGGAAACGCGGTATCATGTACAGATGGAACTTGGAGATTCTCTCGTAGCAGATGGTGGAGAACCTTTTTCCATGGACATGGAAGGACGCGATATGCTTGCCATCGTATATGATATTATGGATGAATCATCCGGTACACAGATTGAAACGTTATGTATGGCAGAGAATCTCAGCAGCGGTGGCGTTGCCGTCTTTAGTGCAACCTACATCAAAGATGATGAAGAAAGCACAATGGATGCAATCAGTGGGGCAGTCGTTACGTTCCAACCGGATGCAAATTATTATTCGGATCATGATGGAGCATCCAACCAGCAAGTGCCGGAGCCACAGCAACAACCAAAGGAAGATGTTGATTCTGAACCAACCCAGACAACGGCGTATCAGTTGGAAAAATATGAGACAAGAGAATTTACGATGATGGTTCCCAAAGGGTGGATTGTGAAAACTGGTGGTGAGTATGCTGGTTTCTGTATTCGGGCATATGATCCAAACAATCAGGATGTACAGATTTTCTACTATGGAGAACTGGGACCATATTTTAGAAGTGAATCGGGAAAAGCAATGTATCAGGAAATGTCGCAGGGCATGGATTCTATTAGTAAGCTTCCGGTATTAAATCCGGGTACTTTACAGGGATGTCTTAACAGTCTGGATGACTATCAGGAATGTTATGATGCCATTATGCCGACACGATATACGTTTGCAAAGATTCATAACCTTTCCAATATATCCGAACAACCGGTGACAACATTTCTTTCCAGCATGACGGTATCAGAATCCATGTTAATGGCAAATCTGACATCAACAACCGGAAATCCTTGTACCGGTATTTTCCAGGGTTCCATCGCGGATGCAAACCCATATGCAACAGAGGAAAGTGATTATACACCTAGCCGCGTAGCAATGAATGTATTCGGTGTGATTGCACCTGAGGAACAGTTTACAGCAGTCAGCGAAACATTGATACAATCCTTATGCAGCTTCCGCTTTACAGAGGAGTATATTAAGGAAGGTGTAAATTACACAAATGCCGTCGGACAGAGTGCAATGGAATATTCCCGTCAGAACAATGAAATGATGGACCGGATAAATCAGAACTTCACCGATTATATCAGGGGAAATTAGAATAAAAGATAAGTAGAGGGAGAGAAGTGATACTTCTCTCCCTGCTTAATCATTGGTTAAAATATTATTTCGCAATATCTGTAACTGTAAGTCCAAGCTTAGAAGCAATGCCATAGAAACCATACATATTGTCAGCATCTATAAGGACAGCAGTGTAATCAGTTCCAGCAGGGAAGGTAAGCTGATGTTTACCACCGTTGTATTCAAACTGAATCGTTACTGCTACATCATTCCGCTCTGCCATCTTAGTAAGAAGATAGTCACTAATGGTAGCGAGTTTTCCAAAATCACAAATAACTTCTCCGTTTATAGCAGCTTCCTTCACTTTGCCATACAAATCCTTTACCAAAGCAATGCCTGCGGGAATGGTATGGGATTCCTGAACAATTCCACATCCAACACACTTATATTCTTCCAGACCATCGGCACCGCACTGTGGGTCAATGGAGGTAATCCATTGAAAGTCGTGTATATGTGGAGCTATATCATTGGTAGAAGATGGCATACTTTCGCCTAAAGTGGATGATATTTCCGAAGAAAGAACATCTGCGGTGAGGTACACATTGTAACACGGATTACCTCCTTCAAAATGGGGCATGGCGTATGTAAGCGTGTATGTATTATAAGTCTTACCATCGTATATTTTAGAAGAAACGGTATAAATACAATTTGTTTTGTAAATATGATCAATAGTACATTGATATTTATCAATCTCTATAATAGAGGAATCATTAAGCTTAATCTGATAATAGACATTTAGAGTGTAATTGTCAGTTGCCCATAATAGAGTGATTTCATCACCGTTATATACAGTTGCATTTTGTGATTCCCAGGGGTTGGTTACTTCGTACTGCTTATTCGCTTTTGCATCCAGTTTCATCCCCATAAACAGTCCTGACATCATGGCAAATGAAGTCAGGACAGCTGCCACTTTGTTCATTCCTACTTTCATATAAAATTCCTCCTTTTACTTGTTATCAGTATAAAGGGAAGGATAAGAAAAGGCAAACAATATTTTCTTTCCCACAAATAATTGCTTAAATGATTTGAAAACAAACAATAAGTCTGACAATAATAAGAGTTCACAAAAAGTTCACAAAAATATTAGCACTCACCTATTGACAGTGCTAACAAGTGGTGTTATAGTACAACTAGAACAAAGGAAAGGAGAACAAATTCCTTACCGGAGTTCTTCAATAAACAAAAATTTAAAATGGCATTACTGTCAAAGAAAGAATGGAGGAATGACTTATGATGATGCCTAGCGTATTTGGTAGAGATATTTTTGATGACTTTATGGATTTTTCATTTCCAGATGTAAATAAGGAGTTGTATGGTAAACATGCAAAGAATGTAATGAAGACAGATGTCAGGGAACTTGATAACGGATATGAAATTATTATCGACCTGCCTGGATTCAAGAAAGATGAAATTGAGGTACAGCTTGAGAATGGTTATCTGAACATTTCAGCAGCTAAGGGTCTTGATAAAGACGAATCGGATAAGGAAGGTAAATATATCCGTAAGGAACGTTATGCAGGCTCTATGAGCAGAAGCTTCTATGTAGGCGATGACATTTCAGAAGACGATATCCATGGCAAGTTTGAAAATGGTATTTTGAAGCTGGATGTTCCGAAGAAGGAAGCCAAAGCAGTTGAAACAAAGAAACGTGTACAGATTGAAGGCTAATGCCGGAAACTGACAGTGATTCGCCCCGGGACATGTCCTGGGGCGTTTTTACTTCAGAACTATTTTATATGGAAAGATTTTTTAGGAGAGAGGGTGAAGAAGCATGGCAGCGAAAAGAGATTATTATGAAGTCTTAGGTGTTGGAAAAACAGCACCGGACGCAGATATAAAAAAAGCATATCGAAAACTGGCAAAGAAATATCACCCCGATATGAATAAGGACAATCCACAGGCAGAAGAAAAGTTTAAGGAAGTTACGGAAGCCTATAATGTGTTAAGTGATAAAGAAAAACGAAAACTGTATGACCAGTTTGGACATGCGGCATTTGATGAAGGTGCCGGAGCCGGGGCAGGTGCAGGTACTTACGGAAGTGGATTCGGTGGATTTGAAAATGGTTTTGGTGGAAAAACATTTCATTTTCACAGAGGCACCGGGAATAACGGCTATCAGGAATTTCATTATTCCGGAGATAACTTAGATGATATTTTTGATGGAATTTTTGGAAATTCGTTTGGAGGAGGCGAATTCTTTGGTGGAACGGGAGGACGAAGAGCCTCGTCCAGCCAGGGGGAAGACATTTCTGCAAAAGTAGAGGTTAGCTTTGAGGAAGCTGCATTGGGAGCAGAAAAGGTAATCCGGTTCCGCAGTCCTGATGGAACCGAGCAATCCTTGCAGGTTCATATCCCGGCAGGTATCGACTCCGGACAGAAGATTCGTTTAAAAGGAAAAGGAATGCCCGGACGAAATGGCGGTGTGGCAGGAAACCTGCTTTTGGAAGTATCAGTTCGTAATAAACCTGGTTTTGAGCGAAAAGGAAATGATATTTATACCACCATAACCGTTCCATTTGAAACGGCAGCACTTGGCGGAGAAGTACTGGTACAAACCCTGTATGGAACCGTAAGCTGCAAAATAAAAGAAGGAACACAGTCGGGAACCAAGGTAAGGCTTCGTGGCAAAGGTATTGCATCGATGAAGAACCCATCCGTACGTGGCGACCAATATGCAATCGTACAAATACAGGTTCCGCGTCACCTGACGCCGGAAGCAAAACAGAAACTCAGAGAATTTGTTACCGCATCGCATAGCGCACAGGAACATGCATCGTAAGATGCATGTTCTTTTTTTGAACACAAAATATTCACAGAATTTTACGTATTTTAACACATTTATTCAATACATTATTATAAGGATACAGTTTTCAGTGCTTTTCATAATTGATAGTGGAAAATTGCACAAAGGAAGTATAAAAGTTATTTTTGTGCAATCGCTAATATGGATTATGAAAAACACTGGAATCACGTATCATGATAATAATTTAAGGAGGTTTTGAAAGTGATAGAAGTTGAGAACCTTACAAAGTCATATGGAAAACATATGGCACTGAAAGGGGTATCCTTTCAATTAGAAAAGGGAAAGATATACGGCTTCCTGGGACCTAACGGTGCAGGAAAAAGTACCACCATGAATATTATGACAGGGTACATAGCACCTACTGACGGAACTGTTCGTATTGATGGACATGACATTGTCAAGGATGCACAAGAGGCAAAGAAGTGTATTGGATATCTTCCGGAAATCCCGCCAATTTACCCGGATATGACTGTGTCGGAATGCATTCAATTTGCGGCAGAAATAAAGAAAGTCCCGAAAAGTGAACGGAAAGAACAGATTCAGGACATTATGGAACTTACCGGGATTGCAGATATCGGTTCAAGGCTAATCAAAAACCTGTCAAAAGGATATAAGCAGAGGGTTGGTCTTGCACAGGCAGTCCTGGGCTATCCGGATATTATTATTCTGGATGAACCTACGGTTGGTCTTGATCCGAAGCAGATTATTGAAATACGTGAGCTGATTCGGAAGCTGGGTGAAAAGCACACCGTAATTCTGAGTTCCCATATATTATCAGAAGTCCAGGCAGTCTGTGATGAAATTCTGATTCTTTCAAAAGGTGAGATTGTAGCCGAAGGAACGACACAGGAATTAATTGCAATGATGCACAAGGATGTAACGCTGGAAATGGAAATTGAAGCAGACAGAGAGCAGCTGCAGAATCTGCTGGAAAGCTTTGAAACATTAGAATCGTATGAATGGGTAGATAACGCTGATGAAAAGGTTCAAAAGGTAAAAATCCACACACCGGCTGAGGTAGATATTCGGAAAGAATTGTTTTACCGTCTTGCAGAAGAAAAAATGCCAATTATGTCATTGCAGCGTATGGAGGATTCCCTTGAAGATGTATTCCTGGAGCTGACCGATACCTTGACAGAGGATAACGGGAAGAATGCAGAAGCTACGAAAGCGCAGGAGGAAGGAGTAAATAAAGATGATAGCAGTTTATAAGAAAGAGTTAAAATCCTACTTTCACTCCTTTATAGGTCCTTTATTTATCGGAGTGACACTGTTTTTGGTAGGGCTGTACTTTGCAGCATATAATTTGTTTATGGGATATCCGTATATTGGATACGGATTGTCCGCAGTCATTTTTCTGTTTTTTATAAGTGTACCGATTCTGACAATGAGAATTTTGGCTGAGGAGAGGAAACAGAAAACCGACCAGTTTTTGCTGACTTCCCCGATTGGTGTTTTTGAAATTGTGTTAGGCAAATTTTTTGCACTGGCAACCTTATTGTTGATTCCGATTGTACTGATTTGTACATATCCGTTGATTTTAAGCAGATTTGGAACGATTTCGTTTGCAGAATCCTATCTGGCAATCGGAGCATTTTTCCTGTATGGACTTGCCTGCATTGCAATTGGAGAATTTGTTTCTTCCACGACAGAAAGCCAGGTAATCGCAGCAGCCATTACATTCGGAATCCTGTTTTGGGGATATGTCATTACCGGTATTTGTAATATGATATCAAGCACGGGAAATATCATAACGAAGATATTATCAGTATTTGATATGGTAGGACGTTTTGATGACCTGATGAGCGGCAGCCTTGAGCTAAAAAGCTGTGTTTATTTTATTAGTATTATTGTGTTGTTTTTGCTGTTTACCGAGCAGTCGATACAGAAGCGGCGTTATCGTGTTTCCAAAAAGAATCTGAGCCTTGGAGTTTATAATACGGGTGTGATTGTTGGAAGTATTGCAATTGCTGTGGTTCTGAATGTGATTGTGGCACAATTACCGGGCAGATACACGTCGTTTGACCTTACGGCAAACAAGCTGTATTCTCTTACTGATGAAACCAAAGACCTCGTTAAGGACATCAGTGAGGATGTGAATATTTATGTGCTTGTAAAGGAGAGTCAGGCAGATTCTAATCTGGCACATACTTTACAAAGTTATGAAGGATTAAACTCCCATATTAAGGTAAGCTATGTGGACCCGGCAGTAAATCCAAAGTTTTATACTCAATATACGAATGATTCCATCAGTACCAACAGTGTGATTGTTGAAAGTGGAAAAAGAAGTCGTGTCATCAATTATGGCAATATCTATGAATCCCAGATGGACTATTCGAATTATTCCAGCACGGTGACGGGGTATGATGGAGAGGGTCAGATTACAAGTGCCATTTCTTACGTTTTGTCGGAAGATATGCCGAAGCTTTATGCCATTACCGGCCATGGTGAACTGGAAATGGATGCAACCTTCCAGGCAGTCATCGAAAAGGCAAATATAGAAACAGAAACGATAAATCTGATGAATTACGATGCAATTCCTGAGGATGCTTCGGGAGTAATCATAAACGCTCCGACAAGTGACTATTCCAAGGATGATGCGGATAAAGTTTTAAATTATTTGAAGCAGGGTGGAAAAGCATTTATAAATGCTGCTTATACAGGCACGGAACAGGAAAATTTCAGCCGGATTCTTGATTTTTATGGAGTTCAGCTTACCACAGGACTGATTATTGAGCAGCAGCAAAATGGTTATTATCAGGACCCATTTTATCTGTTACCACAGATAGAAGAAAATGAAATTACACAAGGTGCCGCATCTGCAAATTCTTATATCTTTGCACCTTACAGCCAGGGCTTGCAGGTAGAAGAACGGGAAGATGTTTCCGTAACACCGTTGCTGTCATCCTCGGCAAAGAGCTATATCCGTCAGGAAATCAAACAGAATGATACTTATGAAAAACAGGACGGAGATATCGACGGACCATTTTATATCGGCGTTTCCTGTATCATACAGACAGGTGATAATTCTTCGACGGGATTTATTTTTTCCTGTGAAAATCTTTTCACAAAAGATGCGGATGATATTGTGGCAGGAACGAACCAGCAGCTGTTTGCCGGAGTTTTGCAGGAATTCCAGAACGGAGAAGAATCCAATATGGTCATTCCGGTAAAACCATATCAGGTAGACTACCTGATTATTCCACAAATCTGGATTTCAGTAATTGCACTTGTTACGGTTTTGATTTTGCCATTCGGATTCCTGATTTCAGGCTTTGTTGTCTGGTTTAAGAGGAGAAAACGTTAGGAGGAAGTGGTATGAACAAAAAGAAAATAAGAAACCTGGTTTTATTACTTGTCGTGCTGCTTCTTCTGGCAGGAGTCCTGCTTTTTCTGAAAAAGAATGAGCATGCAGGTTTTATGCAGGACAATGAGGAGCAGCAGGAAGAGGTTGCGGCAACGCAGATTCCGGAAGATGAGATTACAGAAATTGAAATCATTCAGAGTGATGATACCATTACGCTAATAAGAGAAAAAGATGGCTGGAGTTTCGAGGAGGGTTCGCAGGAAACGGTTGATGAAGCTAAAGTTACTACATTTTTGGATAATCTGTGTGAACTTAATGCGGACCAGAAAATTGATGTCGAAGCAGCCATGGAGGATTATGGAATCAGTGATGCATCTACGGTAATTACGTTGCAGCTTGAAAATGATATGTATGTTTTCCGACTGGGAGATTATAACTTTATGGTCGGCGGATATTACGTGAATGTAAATGATGACAAGGAAGTATATCTTGTAGACAGTTCCACGTATAACCTGATGAATAAAGACCGGGCATATTTTACAGCAGAACAGGAAGCGGAAAACTAAAAAAAGAATACCGAAACTAAAAAATGGGCCATTCAAATTAAGGAGAGAAGAACGTATACTTTAAATCAGAAAGGGAGCAACAGAATGGAACAAAGAGTGGAACATCGCTTAGTGGAAATATTGGAGTATCATGAAATCGGATATGCACCTGTTTTAAATGACCGTGGATTTCGGGTAGCTGTTTTAAATTATCATCCGGAACTTTTGATGGAGAATATTTCAAATTTTCAGAAGCATATGGAAACGGATGAAGTTTTTGTCCTTTTACAGGGAGATTGCACGTTATTCCTGGCAGAAGATGAAACGATTTCGACCATTCATGGAATCAAGATGGAACCACTGAAGATTTATAATGTAAAAAAAGGAACTTATCATACGCACACCCTTTCACGTGACGGTAAAGTATTAATTGTAGAAGCCGATGACACATGTGATGAGAATTCACCTAAGGTCATGGTAGATGATACCATACGAAAACATCTTTTCGAGGCCTATCGAAAAGTTTAAACTCTCTCCTAATGAAGAACCGCTGTTTCCGGGATAGAAGCAGCGGTTCTTTTTAATGTTCGTTGCCGGAGTATATTTTTTCTGCTAAAATAGAACCATAATGAAAAAAGTCAAGATGAGGAAAATGAATGAGCGATATTAAAATTGTATTTTTTGACATTGACGGTACATTGATTGATATGAAGAAAAAACATATGACAGAAAAAACGCTGGATATGTTAAGAAGACTGAAGAAAAATGGCGTGATTATTTGTATCGCTACCGGACGAACGCCTGTTACAATTCCACATTTTGAGGGAATCGAATTTGATGCATTTTTAACATTTAACGGTTCCTACTGTTATAATCAGAGTGAAACCATTTTCAGCAGTGCACTCGAAAAGCAGGATGTTCATACGATTATCCGGAATGCGACGGAAATAAACCGGCCGGTGTCTATTGCAACAAAGGACAGACTTTCAGCAAACGGACGGGATGATGATCTGGTAAAATATTACTCTTTTGCAAAGCTGGAGGTTGAGGTTACCGATGACTTTGAACAGGTGGCGAATGAGGAAGTATATCAGATTATGCTCGGATGTCATGTAGAGGATTATCCGCAGCTTATGAAGGATGTCCATAATGCCAAGATTACCGCGTGGTGGGACAGAGCCGTAGATATTATTCCGGCAACCGGCGGAAAAGGAATCGGTGTAAAAAAGATGCTGGAATATTATCATCTGGATAAATCCCAGGCAATGGCTTTTGGTGATGGAAATAATGATATTGAAATGTTTCAGGAAGTTGGAACAAGTGTTGCAATGGGAAATTCTTCCAAAGAGTTAAAAGAGATAGCAAATGATGTCTGCGGAGACGTTTCGGAGGATGGAATTTATCATTATTGTATACAGCATGGATTAATTTAAGATGGAGGAATACAAATGAAAGCATTTATGAAGGAATTTAAGGAGTTTATCTCAAGAGGAAATGTCATGGACATGGCAGTTGGTGTGATTATTGGTGGTGCATTCACAGCAATTGTGAATTCACTGGTAAATGATATGCTGATGCCGCTTTTGTCATTGCTGACAGGAGGATTTGATTTTTCAGCACTTCACATTGCATTGGGAGAAGGTGAGGGAGCTGCTACCATCAATTACGGATCATTTATTTCGGCAATCATTAACTTCCTGCTGATTGCACTTGTGATTTTTCTGATTATTAAAGCAATCAATAAGGTTTCCCGTAAAAAGAAAGAGGAACCTGCAGCGGCAACCACAAAGGAATGTCCTTACTGCAAAGAGCAGATTGCAATTGAAGCAACGAGATGTCCTCATTGTACTTCTGAATTAAACCAGTAAAAAAAGGACCATAGCTCACAATCGTGAACTATGGTCTTTTTATGTATGTCTTTGATTCGTATAACGGTTCAAATTACTGAACAGTTACAGATGTAATGTGAGGATTAACTCCTTCATACCAGTATAAGAAACCTTCCATATCAACAACATCGCCAACCTTAAGTTCCTTTACTGCTTTGTATACATCGCTGTCCTTATCGCAAAGATAAGATTCAACGGTAAAGCTGTAGGTGTTTCCATCAAGAGATACGTTGAAGTATAAGTCATCTCCTTCTGTACCGGAACCATCCCACTTGTAAAGGTAAGCATCACCATTATCGTTAGCAGCTTCAACTGTCATACCCTTGAAAGAAACGAACTGATTCTGGGAATCAATTAATTCATCCTTACCAAGTAAATCAGTAACATCCTTTGCAGTTGCGATAAAGGTGTCACCTTCTTCAATTTCAAAAGTAGCATCTGTGATTTCTACTTCGCCAGACCACTCAGACTTGAAACCGGTAACTTTAATCTTTGTTCCGGGAACAAGCTGTGCATATTCTTCTTCGCTACAAGGCATGTTGTAGATGAAGAAAGCACCATCTTCATTCTGGGTATAGAAAGTAGCCTGTCCAACGCCGTTATCTTCCCACCAGGACTGCTTTGCCTGAACGTAGGTTTCTACACAAACTTCAGTGTCAATGTCTGCAGCAACATAATCTGCATAAGTCATAACTCCGGTAGCTTCTGCAGTTTCTTCATCTGCAGCTGCATCTTCTTCTGGAGCTTCAGCAACGGGTTCATCAGCCGTAGCTTCATCTTCAACGACAGTAGTATCTGCCGGTGCCTCAGTTGTGGTTTCTGCTTTGGAACATCCTGCAAAAACAACAACAAGAGAAAGTACAAGTGTTGCAACTAATGTTTTTTTCATAATAATCTCCTCTTTTTTGAATATATTTGCTAAACAGAACAAAAACTGTTCTGAATAGTTACACATATTATACCTTAATTTCTCAAGAAATCAATCTTTATTGTGATTTTGTTTCTTTTTCTTCCATAAATCAGTAATAACATAAAGCAGAATTCCAAGCCAGGTAATTCCCAATGCAGACAGCAGAAGAACGGAAGTCAAAGGAAGCGGACCGAGGTCTGTTTTCCCTGAAGCGACCGCATTTCGCTGGTCTAAACGATAAAGAGAGGTAACATCCGCAAAAAGCTTTTCCATATAAGCATCATCGACGGTCTGTTTTCGCCGGATGGATTTTGTGACGTTTTCAATCATCTGACCGGCAGCGTCACGCAAGGAAGCAGAACCGTTAAAAACAGGTGTCACAAAAGTATCTTCCGTATGGGATAATAACATTTTGGAAGCCTTGATTTTAACATCATAATGGAGATTGTTATCTTCACCTGCACGGGAAAGGTAGTCCTGATATTCAGCGGAATTCTGTGCAACAGAGGTAACCGGAACATATCCTTCTGTCTCCGAATAAGCAGTCTGGACATCATTTGTCAGCAAAAACTGTGCAAACAGCCAGGATGCCAGGACTTCCTGGGAATCATCTTTATTAAAAATACATACCGAAGGTCCCTGAGAGATCATTTGTGGATGCTCCGGGTCAAACTGTGGAATCATCATGACTTCTGTTTCGAAATCCACCAGAGAATCTTTGCTGATATCACAAAGAGGTGCATTTGTACCCATCCAGGTAGCACCAGCAGTAGAATCAATCGCAAAAATACATTGGCCGGCATTTAAAAAGTTTGCCGGATAACTGGATATTTTGAATGTGGAGAAGGCACCACTTTTGGTGTGCTCCGCAATCGTATAGAGCAGGTCGGTAGTCGTATCGTTAAAAATCAGGATATCGCCGGCAGATGTGGAATAGCCCGCATCCTTCTGTTTTAACATCTGAATCATCATATTATCAGTAGATTTATAGATGAAAGGAATCATAACCTTCTGTCCGTTTACAGCAAAGGTTCCATCAGGATTCTTGGCTGTCGCAGCTTCGGAAACTTCCCAGACAAAATCCCAGGTAAGAACATCAGGCAGGGTATAGCCGAGTGCTTCCACATATGTTTTGTTCACGTAGCATGCTTCTGTGGAACGCATGTAAGGAATGGCATAGTAGTGTCCGTTAAAAGAACATTCCTCCAAAAACTGCGGAATAATTTCGTCCTGCGTAGGAGAAGAAAAATTCAAAGCACTTCCACCAAGACCGTACTTTTCATCGGAGAACAAATCATCTAAAGGAACGACAGTGTTGTTTCCGGTCAGATAGGTCGCGATATGGTCCGGATACGTAATGCAGACGTTTGGTGTGGTATTCGTTGCAATGTTGGTAATAACATCGTTATATATTTTGCCATAGTCTGTATAAAGGCGGAGATTTACCGTAATGTTGGGGTAAAGAGCCTGAAAATCTTCAATTGCTTTTTTATAGATTTCCGTCTGGGTTTTATTGGTATCATTTTTTGCCCAAAAGGTAATCTCATAATTCTTTGAAGTATCAAATTCTTCCGGAACCGTAAATGCTTTTGATTCTTTAGAACCATGACATCCGGTTATGCTGAGGATGCAGGTTACCAGGATAAGAAGAAATTTCAAACGGTAATGATGTGGTTTCATCCTTTGGTTCCTCCTCTCGATACACCTTCCATAATCTTGTCCCGGAAAATCAGGAACAAAATAATTAAAGGAAGCGAAATAACAACAACCGCAGCCATCATGGCGGGGATATTTTCACGTCCAAATCCGTTTTCACGAATTTCCTGGATTCCGTTGGAAACAAGGAAGTAACGTTCATCATCGGTAATTAAGCGGGGCCACACATAGGAATTCCAGCATTCAATGACCTTCAGGATAATAATGGTTATCAGAGTCGGTCTGCAAATTGGAATCATGACCTTTCGAAGATACCGTAAATCAGAGGTTCCGTCTACTTTTGCTGCATAGTAGAGGTTGTCCGGAATCTGGGCAAAGTTTTCTTTCAGCAGATAGATATAGAAGACTGAGGTTACCGATGGAAGAATCAGACCGGTAAACGTATTACGAAGTCCCATATTTGTGATGGTTGTGAAATTCGTAATGACAACCAGCTCATTGGGAATCATCATCAAGGCAAGAAATAGCGTAAACGCAAGGTCTTTTCCCTTGAAGTTAAGTCTTGCAAAAGCAAATGCCGCCAAAGTAATGACAACTACCATTATAGCGGTAGTTACTAATGTGAAAAATAAGGTATTTGCCAGATATCTGCCCAAAGATACCGTTGTAAAAGCATCTTTATAATTTTGCATTGTCGGAGACAAGGTAAAAAAGGATGGAACATATTCTGCGTTATAGGAGCTATAGCTTTTTACCGAGGTAAGAATCATCCAGTAAAATGGGAAAAGAACCATAACTGCCCATAGCGTAAGAAATGTATAAATCACAATGTTTCGTATTGTCGTTCTCGTCTTCGCGGAACGTTGAATTTTATCATAATCCATGTGAAAACCCTCGCTTAGTAGTGTACGTGTTTTTTACTAATTAACAGATTAATACAGGTAATGGTCAAAACAATGACGAATAAAATAATTGCCGCAGCAGAAGCATAGGACGGATAACCGCCGCTGTTTCCATAGAGCATGTCGTAAATATATCCAACGATGGTATTCATTTCAGCAGCATTCAGGTCGGTTCCGAAAAGTGCAACGGCATCGCTGTATGCCTTAAACGCACCAATGAATCCGGTAATGACAAGATAGAAAATCATAGGGGAGATCATAGGAATCGTAATTTTTCGGAAAATTCTTCCCGGAGAGGTTCCGTCTACGCGGGCAGCATTATAATAATCCTGATTTACCGAGGACAATGCACTCGTCAGAATAAGAATTTTGAAGGGAAGAACCACCCAGATGGTATAAAAACACAGGACAAACATCTTTGCCCAATAAGGTCCGCCGATAAAGTCCACGGATTTTCCACCGAAAGAGGTAATCAGCAGGTTAATCATTCCATCCGTATAAGCGGTTTTCTTAAATAAAATCATAAATACAAGACCAACTGCCAGTGTATTCGTTACATAGGGCAGAAAATATATGGTCTGAAACAGTTCCCGAAGTGGTTTGATGGAACTTAATCCCATAGAGATGAACAAAGCAAGCAATGTTGAAACGGGTACTGTAATAATAACCAGAATAAAGGTGTTTTTGACCGCCTGTAAAAAGTATGGGTCATGAAGGACGTAGGAGTAATTATAAGTACCTACGCCAAAAAACGTCTGTGAAGCGGAATTGTAGCCCTCTTCAAAGGAATAGATAAATACATCAATCAAAGGATAAATCATAAATGCGCCCAGAAAAAGAAATGCGGGCAGAAGGTATAACCATCCTTTTAAACTTTTTGTTTCCATAAACCGTGTTCTCCTTTAACGACTCGTTTCATCAAAGTAAATGCGTTCTTCGTTATCCTTCCGGAAAAGGAATACCTTGTTGGGCTTAAGCTGGAAGCGGACCGTAGAAGCGTTGGTATCTACAGCGTTTTCCGCATTAATGATAGAACGGATGGTAACATTTTCGGAACATTTATGCGTGGAAACGACACTGACATCCCGTCCCATTACTTCAAGACGGTTTAAATCACAGGTAAAAGCACCATTGTTGTCAAGTAAAAAGCCTTCCGGACGGATTCCGACGTAAACTTCCTGGTCGGGAACATTTTTTACCGTCAAAACAGCTTCGTCACCAATATAAAGCTTTTCCGCCTTTACATTTCCACGGAATACATTAATCGGAGGGGTTCCGAGGAATTTTGCAACAAATAAATTCTTTGGGCTGTCATAAACATCCTGCGGTTTTCCAATCTGGTGAACAACACCATCCTTCATAACAATAATCATATCGGAAATGCTCATTGCTTCTTCCTGGTCATGGGTAACAAAAATAGTGGTAATCTTTGTTTCACATTGAATACGGCGAAGCTCTTCTCTTGTCTGCAGACGAAGACGTGCATCCAGGTTGGAAAGGGGTTCGTCCAGGAGCAGTACGCGGGGCATTTTTACTAAAGCACGTGCAATGGCAACACGCTGCTGTTGTCCACCGGATAATTCGCTGGGTTTCCGGTCCATAAGCGTTTCAATCTGGACAAGCTTTGCGGCTTCCAGAACACGTTTTGCCATTTCTTCTTTCGAAAGCTTGTCAGCACCCTTCAAATTTTCCAAAGGGAATTGAATGTTCTGACGGACGGTCAGATGAGGATACAAGGCGTAATTCTGGAAAACAAGACCAACGCCTCTGTTTTCAGGGGGAAGATTGGTAACATCATCCTCGCCAAAATATATGCTGCCGCTGGTTGGCTTCAGTAAACCACAAATAAGATTTAATGCGGTACTCTTGCCACATCCGGAAGGACCAAGAAGTCCAATCAGCTTACCGTCCGGGATTTCAAAAGAGAAATCATTTACGGCAATGACATCACCACCGGCTTTTTTGTTTCGATTGGGAAATTTTTTGGTTAAGTGCTCTAAAACTATTTTCATAAGAAGCCTCGCTTTCTTTTATATTCCATAAGAATCCCGCAGGTCGCTGGAAATGTGGTCAAGATCCGGATAAATGGAGCCTTCCGTGATTCCAAAAACCCGAAGACTTTCGATGAAATATTTTTTGCGGTCACGTGGAATGATAATTTTATATAAGGTATCTTCGTCACAGATATCTTCCAGACGGCGAAGAGAATTGTGCACGGTAAAATTAGACTGCTGTGCATACATTCGCAGGTTGTTGTCAGTGGAACTGCATGCCAGCATTTTGTCGCGTAAATCCGGGTTATGATGATTGTGCTTGAAAGCAGGGAGCAACATTTCCTGCGTAGTATCTGCATCAATCGGATAAATGCAGTGTCCAAAGCCCATCTGCTCATTTAAAATAGCAGGAACAAGCACCCAGACACAGGCATCAAGATTTGGCTGTTCTTTATATGTTTCAGTTGCAAAGAAGGAGGCAATCAAAGGAGACTGGCTCCAGTCCAGCATTCTGGTTGGAAGTCCATAATGCTGCATAATCGAAACCCAGGCAGCATAGTTGTGCTTTTCCGGTGGGTTTTTCATGATTTGCTTTGCACGGATATAAAAATCGTTTGTAATATAACGCTCAACGTCAATTCGCTTCTGGCTTCGCTGGATGGAAGGAATCAGGGAAAGCTCCGAATTCTCTTCACCACGATACCAGAGTCGCTGACCGTGTTTTTGATTCAGGCTGCTTACAAAATGGAGCAGCTCGTCCATGGTATGAATTTCTTCGATAATCATTGGGGTTACCTCGTGCTAGATTTTATGTACCAGTATGATTATAGGAGATTTTGGGAGTTTTCTCAATAGATAATGTTTCTTTTGCGGGTGGTAATTGGGCTTCGGGCAGGTTGCGGGAAAGGACTCTCATGTGTGAAGTAAGGAAAATGGGCAGACAGCACGGCTCTCCGGCACAAAGAAGTTCTAAAAGTTGACATTGTAAAAAAGGAAACGTAAGATAAATAAATAGCGAAAAAGTATTTCTGCAGGAGGAGATTATAGTGGCAAAATGTGTTGCAGATTCAAAAATAGAGATGGTTTATCAGGTTAGACCAGAGCATTTAAATGGTGCAGGGCGGCTGTTTGGCGGACAGTTGATGTCATGGATTGATGAAATAGCAGGTCTTGTTGCAATAAGACATAGCAATACGGATGTAATTACGGTGGCAGTGGACAACCTCCGCTTTATGCGAGGAGCTTATCAGAAGGATATACTGGTGCTGGAGGGCAGACTGACTTATGTTGGAAAGACGTCCATGGAAGTGCGGGTGGATACGTATGTAGAAACGCTGGATGGAATGCGTCATCCAATTAACCGTGCATATCTGACCGAGGTTGCAGTGGACGAAAATGAAAAGCCGACTTCTGTGCCGGAACTTATTATTGAAACGGAATCGGAAAAGGCAGAATGGGAAGCAGGCAAAAGACGGCGTGAAGTTCGTCTGCAACGAAAAAAGGAAGGATTTTAACCGGGGATGAAGAAGTCACAAAAAGTATGGATTTATATATGCCTGGCATTGGCAGTATGCTGCATGGGATATGGGCTAGTTGTCGGAGGCGCACGGTCCGGAGGAAAGTTTTATCTGATCTGGCTGGCAGCAGCAATCGGATTTGTGCTATTAGCAGGTATGATTCGGCTGCAGATGTGGCGCAGATTTCCCAAAATACTTCAAAAAGTACTGTTAGTGCTGCTGGCGGGAATGGTTCTGCTTTTTGTAACTGTGGAAGGTTGTATTATCAGTGGGTTTTCGGCAAAAGGAGAACCTGATTTGGATTATCTGATTGTTCTGGGTGCGCAGATGCGGCAGAATGGTCCAAGTATTGTATTGAAGTACCGGCTGGATACCGCCTGTGCTTATTTGAAAGAAAATCCACAGACTATTTGCATCGTATCCGGTGGGCAGGGAAAAAATGAATCCTGTTCAGAGGCACAGGGAATGCAGGAATATCTGGTGGAGCATGGAATTGAAGAAGAGCGTATTATAAAGGAAGCAAAGTCGACATCAACAGTGGAAAATATTATTTACAGTGCTGATATCATAGGCGATAAGGACGTAAGTATAGGGATTGTGACAAATAATTTTCATATATTCCGAGGGGTTAAGCTGGCAAGGCATGCCGGATTTAAAAATGTATGTGGAGTTTCGGCACCTTCGCATCCGGCATTTTTGCCGAATAATATGTTTCGTGAATTTTTCGGGGTATTAAAAGATGTTGCGTGCCGTAATATGTAAAAGGTAAGTGGAAAAACAGGGAGGAGTCATGATGAGCAGAGAAAAGCAATCACAATATGACATGATGACGAAACAGCCGGTATGGAAGCTGATTATGCAGCTTGGGCTGCCGACCACCATCAGTATGCTTGTTACAAATTTATATAATATGGCAGATACGTATTTTGTTGGTACATTGGGAACATCAGCAAGCGGTGCTACCGGTGTTGTGTTTGGTCTGATGGCAATTTTGCAGGCATTAGGATTTATGTTTGGACATGGTGCGGGAAGTATTATCAGCCGCAGGCTTGGCGCAAGGGATTTGGAAGAGGCAAAAAAATATTCTGCGACAAGCTTTTATTCTGCATTGCTTTCCGGAGTATTGGTATTGATTCTGGGATTGATTTTTATAACTCCGCTGATGCGGTTGCTGGGAAGTACAGATACAATTCTTCCTTTTGCAAGAGATTATGCGTTTTATATTCTGCTGGCAGCACCTGCCATGGTGACAAGCTGCGTCATGAATAATATTCTGCGTTATGAAGGACGTGCATTTTTTGCCATGATTGGTCTGACAAGTGGTGGATTTATCAATATTTTTCTGGATGCGTACCTGATTCGAGGACGTGGAATGGGAATTGCAGGGGCAGGAATCGCAACGGCAATCAGTCAGTATATCTCATTTTCTATTTTGCTTAGTATGTTTTTACGAAAAAAGACACAGACTACCTTCCAGCTTAAATATATCCAGTTCAATGCGCGGACACTCGGGGAAATTGTTACAACGGGATTGCCTAGCCTTGCACGTCAGGGATTGGGAAGTGTTTCTACAATGGTGCTAAATCATACCGCGGGTGTTTATGGCGATGCAGCAATTGCAGCAATGAGCATTGTAAATCGTGTGAGTATGTTTATTTTCAGTGTGGGACTTGGCATCGGACAGGGATTTCAGCCGGTGGCGGGCTTCAATTTTGGAGCCGGAAAGTATTCCCGTGTAAGAAAGGGATTTTTCTTTACCTGGATATTCGGAACGGTTATGTTAGGAACATTTGCACTGGTTGGCTTCTTCGGGGCACCCAATGTAATTTCATGGTTCCGCGATGACCAGGAGGTTATTGATATCGGTATTCTGGCAATGAAATCGCAATGTATTGCTTTGTTCTTTGTACCGTTTAGTGTTTGTAACAATATGATGTTCCAAAGCATCGGATATAAATGGAATGCAACATTTTTATCGACACTTCGAAATGGACTCTGCTTTATCCCGGTGATTTTGATTCTCCAGGTTTTGATGGGAATTATGGGAGTCCAGATTGCACAGGCAGTGGCAGATATTTTGTCTTTCTTTATCTGTATTCCTTTTACGATAAAGTTCTTTGGAAAACTGCCGGAGGATGAGAAGTCATAAAGGGAGCTATCGCAAGAAATATAGTAATATGGTATAATTTATATAACACATAAGTAAGGAATGTGGCTTATAAAATGGGGTAGAAAGACATGGTACTTGAGAATAAATTGGGAATTACAACATCGGCAGAGCTTGCCCGTGAAGAAGAACGAATCAGCAAAAAGAAAGCGGTTGAACTGTTTGAACGTGGAATATTGAATGATCTTCCAGCAGGGAAATTTTCTACGTTGCAGATAATTCATAAATACCTTTTTGAAGATATCTATGAATTTGCCGGCAAAATTCGTAATGTGAATGTTGCGAAAGGAAATTTCCGGTTTGCACCACTTATGTATTTACAATCCGCACTGGAGCATATTGACGAAATGCCCCAGAAAACTTTTGATGAAATTGTTGAAAAATATGTAGAAATGAATATTGCACATCCGTTTCGTGAAGGAAATGGACGGAGTACCAGAATCTGGCTTGACCATATATTTAAATGTGAGATGGAGAAAGTAATTGATTGGAGTAAAGTAGATAAGGAGGATTATCTGCTTGCTATGGAGAGGAGTCCCATAAGGGATATTGAGATTAAACATATTTTGCGGGAAGCCTTAAGCGATGAGGTAAACAGCCGCGAAATGTATATGAAGGGAATTGATCATAGTTATTACTATGAAGGTTACACAATATATAAGGCAGAGGAATTGAAATAGGACTAAAGTACTATAGATAAATGCCGATATATAATATAAGGAAGCAAATAAAACCAAGGAGGGTAAAAAAGCAGGCTACTTAGGACAGGAGATTTATAAAGTTACATTTGTTGGTCCGGTGTTTGTGAATTATGGGCAGGGCACATATCAGGGAAGACAGCAGCCACCTCAGAAAAAACATATGGATAGTGGCTTTGAAGAGGTGCTGCAGCAAAGCTTGCAGGAACTGCCAAAGGTTTAGACAGAGCAAATAGTCTTGTGGTATAATAACCGCAGGACTATTTTATTTGTGGGATTAATTACAAAAACGCAATCGGTGATAATTTGCCATCCGGGCTTAATATCACCTTTTTGTAATATGAAGTATATAGAACGGGGTTTGGTATGAGCAATGATAGTGGAAAAAGAACAGTAATAATTGCAGATGATGAACAATTAATTTGTGAGTTGTTAAAATCAGTAATTGACTGGAATGGACTTGGCTTGGAATTGATTGGGGTAGCGTATAATGGACAGGAGTTGTATCAGGCGATTCTCGATAGGCATCCTGATATAGTTGTGACGGATATTTCCATGCCACAAATGGATGGAATTGCACTTATAGGAAAAATAAGAAAGGAAGGGATTCCCTGTCATTTCGTAATAGTTAGTGGTTACAGGCAGTTTGAATATGCTCATAATGCTTTAAAATATGATGTGGAAGATTATATTTTAAAACCTGTAGATGCAAAGGAATTGAATGATGCACTAAAAAAATTATCGGACAAAATTTCTGAAGAAGAGAATAATCGGGAACTAAAACCTTTAATAAGTGATAATAAAAAATTATTACGACGTTTTTTTCTGAATAATGGTATACAAAAAATCGAAGAACAGCATCTGACTATTAGTGATATTGAATCAGAGTATGGTATTTCCTTTAAAGAGGGATTGTTTAGAATTGTTTATGTAAAATCTGATTATGAGGAACAGATGGAGGACTATGCAGAGAATTCTTCCTCCATACAAAATAAAATATGTGTAACATTTGAAGATATGTTTTGTGATATCTGTTCTTGCATTTTGACGGATTGGAATTTTGAAACGTTGAAAATTGCAATCAATTATCCCGTTAATATGGATAACGAAGTAGAGGATAGATTAAAGAATTATTTTGAACGCATTCGGAATTTTGCGGATTTATTTAAAGACTATCAATTAACAATAGGAGTAGGAAATTCTTATACAAATGTAGCATATCTCAAAAAGTCGGAAGAAGAAGCTTATGCGTCTATTGGCAGTAGAATGGTAATGGGATGCGATAGAATCATCTATTGGAAAAATGTGAAACAATCCGAAAAGATTTTAGATGAGGATCAAAAAAGAGAGTATATCAGAAATTTAAAGAAGTCTTTCGAATTATTAGAAATTGATAGCTTTAAAGAACAAATGAAAATGTTTTTTCATGAGGTTCATAATCAGTTTAGCTTTTTGCCTCTAATGGATTTTCTTGCCGAGGTATTGGAACTGTTTTTGCAAACGGAAAAGAGCCTTTTTCCAGGACAGATAAATGAAGATTATATCCGGAAACAATTTTTTTATGGGGTACGCGGAGCGGTAAGTCTGTTGGCACTACAAAAGGCGATAGTAAAGCCTGTTAGTGAAGCAATGGAGAATTTAGTACAGCTGGTAGAACAACAAAATAAAAAACCAATACGCATGGCATTTGCCTATGTTGAAGAAAATTATTCGAAACAGATTCGTCTGGAAGATGTGGCATTGCAGGTTGACTTGAATCCGGTGTATTTTTCTAATGTCTTTAAAAAGGAAACAGGGGAGAATTTTACAGATTATTTAACGAACTATAGAATGGAAGTCGCCAAGGAATTATTGAGAAATACAAATGATTCAATAAATGAAATCGCAGAAAAAACAGGCTATTTGGATAATCGGTATTTTAGTAAACTTTTTAAGAAAAGTGTTGGAATTAAACCTTCTGAGTATAGAAAAATATATGGTTAGAGGAATGGGGATTACACTTGAAAAAAATAGTTGTGATGACGCAAGCACAATTGAATAAGTTATTAGAGCAAAAGATAAGGGAGCATGAAAAAGAAAAAAAGGATGATTTTGAAAGAGAGCTTCTGAATAAGCAAATTAATGTTGCAGCGTTACAAGGGCAAATGAATCCGCATTTTCTATATAATGTTTTGGAATGTATTCGAGGACAAGCCATGCTATACGGAGTCCCGGAAATTGCAGATACGACAGAAGCTCTATCGAAATTTTTCAGATATAGCATAAATACGAAAAGTAATATTGTTACCATTCGGGAAGAATTGGAAAACGTAAAAAACTATATTAAAATTCAACAATTTCGTTTCAAAAACAGAATATCGCTGGATATAAATATGGAAAAACAGGCAGAAGAAGCATTGTCGGGAATGATTCCAAAATTAAGTTTGCAACCAATAGTTGAAAATTCGATTGAACATGGATTTGCACAAAAGAGTGAGGATAATGAAATTCAGATTACCATTGTTTGTACAAAAAAACATGTAAATATCAAAATATCGGATAATGGATGTGGGATGAGTTTTCAAAAGCTTAAGGAGCTTAAGGATAGAATATACGCAAATGAATTTCCAGGGGAATCCTCTTCTACACATAATGGAATTGCACTATATAATGTAAATCGGAGATTACAGTTGTATTTTGGGGAAGAATACGGATTAAATGTTTCCAGTGTTGAAAATTTAGGAACAGATTTTGAGATAAATATACCTCTGCGATGTGGCATTTAAGAATAATGAAGGGATATCTATGCAAAAAGAAATTTTACGAATTTCGCACTTATATAAGAAAATAGGGAACAAAGAGATACTAAACGATTTTTCCATGAATCTTTATGAAAGTGAAATCCTGGGAATTATGGGACTTAAGGGAAGTGGAAAATCATTGTTATTTCATATTTTAAATGGGGAAGAAGAGTTCGATCAGGGAACTCTTTTTTTCGATGAAAACAGATTATACGGAAAAAAAGTATCTCTTAGAAATCAGATTGCAGTTTTGGGAAAAGAATCCGGATTACAAAAGAATATGTCGGTTGTGGATAATATTTTTCACATTAGAAAGCATTATCATCATCAGTTCTGGGTACATGACAGAAAATTTAGGGAAAGAACACAGAATGAATTGGAAGCACTTGGACTAAATATTGCACCGGATACATTGGTATGTAATTTGACAGGAATTGAAAGCTATATGCTGGAAATTATAAAGAGCTGCATAATAGGTGCAAAAGTTATTATATTGGATGATTTTACAGATAAATACAGTACACAGGAAATACTTCAATTAAATCAACTGTTAAATCAATTAAAAAATAAGGGAATCTCCTTTATTATAGCAGGATATCAATTACAAAATATGCAGATGTGTGCAGAGAGAATCGTTTTTCTTGTGAATGGAACAGCAGTGAAGAGTATTCCAAATAAGAATCGTAATCAAATAAATGAAAATATAATTTTCCAAATATTTCCCTCTTCGGTCAGTCGAAAGGAAAGTGATAGGAAAAACGAAAAAGAGCCAATATTTATAGCAGAGGATATATGCACCGAAAAACTTACAGACATTTCCTTTGAGCTTTATAAAGGTGAAATTTTGACATTAGTAGATTTTGAAAATATTAATAATTTAAATCTGCTAGAATGCTTATTAAACCCAAATAGTTTGCAAAAAGGAAGTTTTGGCTTTAATGGACATCCAGTTAGAGAAAAGGATTATGCGATAAAAAATAGTGGCATATTATTTGTAGATTTTAATTTGAACAATAAGATTATCGAACAGATGTCCCTGGCAGATAATTTATGCCTTGGAAACTATCATAAAATTTCTCGTGCAGGATTTTATAACAAAAAAAGTATGGACTTTATAAAAAGAGATTTTTTAGAACATTATCCGAATGAAGCACTTGAAAAATGTAAAGATTGTACACATTTAAGTGAAAAGGATAAAATGGCAATTTTACTGTACCGTATTAAACTGAGTAAACCTCAGATGATTATTTGTATGGACCCAAGGCGCTATGCCGATGTGCTTACATATGAAATGATAAAGGAACAATTATGGGAACTTGCTGAGAATGGAACGGCTGTCCTGCTTTTGGTACAAAATATTGAGCAAAATTATATGCTGGCAGATAGATTTTTGTTTTGGAGGAAAGGAAAAATAACAGAATTCCCCCTAAAAGAACTGGTTGAGAATTGATTGTTTTTAAATATAGAAATATTGCAATTTTTCTGTAGATGCTCTCATTGTGACGGCTATTGTGGTTCTGTAAAATGTAGTTATCAAATAACAGAAAGGAGCGTAGCAATGAACAGAAAGGTTGTACTTCCAAGCCAGGAATGTGATGTCGTGGCTGAAGTAGATGTATTGGTAGTTGGCGGTGGCGCTGGGGGCATAGGAGCTGCTGTTGGAGCAGCACAGAATGGTGCGAATACGGCAATCGTGGATGCATATGGTGCATTGGGAGGACTGTTGACCAACGGATTCATTACCAACTGTGAGGCAGCGGTGGCGGTTTCTGGTAACAAGATACTAATCAAAGGCGTTTTTGAAAAGCTGGTAGATCGGATGGTTGAAAAGGGCGGAGCTATTAGAGGTTATGAGTTGATAAAGTCTAATAAGTACTATCCATTTGATAAATCAAGATGCGAGAACGACCTGCAGATTACTCCATGGGACCCGGAGGCGTTTAAACTGTCGGCAGATGAACTCATGGAGGAATATGGCGTAAAAACATTCTATTATACGATGGTAACGGATGTAATAATGGAGAACCAAAAAATAATAGGTGTTGTAATTGAAAATCGTTCCGGAAGACAAGTTATTCTGGCGAAGCAAATTATTGACTGCAGTGGAAGCCTGGTAGTCGCGAGAGCCGCTGGAGTAGAATGCAGAGGTGTTGGACAAAAAGGCTCTATGACACTAATGTTCAGGGTTGGTAACGTGAAAAATGTGACACCATCCTATAAACCGAATGTGAAAGAAATTCCTTACGGAGCAGTAAATTTCTTCCCGCTTCCGAGAGAAGGGGAATTCCGGGTGGAAATGACACGCTATATCGGCAGTGAAACAAGTGCAGAGGACTTTACGCAGGCAACCATAGAATGCAGAAAGCAGTGCCAGCAGGTATTAAAGTATCTGAAAGAAAAATGGACAGGTTTTGAAGATGCTTATATGATTGATTCGGCACCGGTGGTAGGAACCATCTGTCAGCCACATCTTGTTGGGAAAAAGTCTATGTCAAAGGAAATTATTTTAAATAAAGAGGTTATGGAGGATCGCATTGCGATTACGGCATATGGGATAGACTTACATAGTCCTGAAGTGGGTGGACAGAATATTCTTTATTACTTAAATCCGGGAGAATATTATGGTGTTCCTTATGAGGTCATGGTTCCGAAGACCGAGATCGATAATTTGCTGGTTGCAGGAAAATGTGTGTCAGCCGAAGAGGATGCTACTAGTGGAGTTTTGTGTTCGGGCATATGCATGGCTATGGGTGAAGCAGCTGGTACAGCGTGCGCAATTAGTGTTCAGAGCGGAATATCTGTTAGAAAACTTGATGTAAAAACAATTCAGAGTAAATTGGTAGAACATGGAGCAATTATTGATCCGGTTCCGGTTCCGGAGATTAGTTATTACCCGGAATATGAAAATCCATTAAAAGATAATCCGGGATTATTGGAAAAATACTTATAGAATCAATTGTTATTATGGGAGGTAATTAGAAATGGCAAAAAAAATATTGAGTGTTTTATTGGCGATGACAATAAGTTTTTCTCTGATTGCGTGTGGAAATAGCAATACCAATCAGGAAAGCAATGGAAATGAAGAAGTAACAGAGAACAAAAATGTGGAGGAAGCAGGACAGGAAGAAACGGCTGACGGGGAGAAGCTTCAGATTGTGGCAACGGTTCAATCTCAGCAGATTAACTTTTGGTTAAATGTGCAGCATACTTTGGAGCGTCTGGCAGAAGAGAACAATTTTGAACTGACGGTTATGGATATTAATAGTGATGTTACTACGTTCAATAACATTGTAGATGATATTATTGCGATGAATCCTGACGGGGTAATTACATGCGGTCTGGAATCTTCGACCTTAACAACACAGGTTCAAAGAATTCAGGCAGCAGGAATTCCGGTTGTTACCTATAATATTCAGCCTGATGAAGAAATATGTCCGATGGTAGTGTCCGATCAGACGGAATTTGGACGTGTGGCAGGCGTTGCAGCAGCAGAATATTGGCAGAAAAATCATTCCGATACAACACCGATTGGTGGAGCGGTAGACTTATATTCAGCACCTGTTTGTGCATTACGTGTGCAGGGGTTTGTAGAGGGATTCCAGACGATTTATCCAGATTTTGAATTAGCACAGACGGTTGATGGAGGAGGTTCTCGTTCTACATCATTATCTGCTACAGAAGATATGTTACAGGCAAATCCAGAGATTAATGTTATTTTTGGAATCAATGCGGATTCAGGGCTTGGTGCATTAGATGCATTAAAGGAAGATGGACGCGGAAGTGCAGCAGATTCTTTAGTAGCTTGTGTTGATGGAACCGAAACAGACTGTGCAGAACTGAAGGATGAAAATAGTGCATTAAAAGCAGTGGCAGGAAATTCACCGAGAATTATGGCTGAAACGGCATGGGATTTGCTGAAAAAGGTAATCGATGGAGAATTGCCAGCAAATGAAGGATATTCTGAATATATGAAGATTGTCAGTGTTACAACAGATATGGCAGATCAATGGGTTCAGGAGAATTTTGAATAGATTAAGCAGAAGGAGGAGGAGGGCTTTCATAGTATATGAAAGCCCTCAATTAAAATATGTCCGATGATGTTGTTTTAAAATTTGAACACATAAAAAAAAGATTTGGAACGGTTAAAGCGTTAGATGATATTAATTTTGAAATACGAAGAGGGGAAGTTCATTGCCTGGTAGGAGAAAACGGCGCAGGAAAGTCTACCTTAATGAAAATATTATCCGGTGCATACGACATCACTAGCGGGACAATTTATGTGGATGGTAAAGAGGTTCAGATACATAATCCGGCAGAGGCATCAGCATTAGGAATAACGGTAGTATATCAGGAAATGAATACGGTTGATAAGATTTCCGTTCAGGATAATATTGTTTTAGGTACGGAGAGAGCTAAATGGGGCTTTAATCTGGTCAAAGAAAACACAGAATTTGTTGTACCGTATCTGAAAAGAGTTGGGCTTGATGTAAATCCACATACACCTATGGAAAATCTGAGCATTGCACAAAAACAGATGGTTATGCTGGCAAGAGCCTTGTCGCGTCAGTCCAAGATTATTGTGCTGGACGAACCGACAGCAATGCTTAATGACAAAGAAGTGCAGATTTTGTTTAAAATCATAAAAAGTCTTAAGCAGGATGGAATCACAATTATCTATATCTCACACCGGATGGAAGAAATCTATGAGATTGGAGATCGGATTAGTGTTTTGAAAGATGGAACATATGTAGGAACCTTTAACAAAGATGATCTTTCCATGGAAGAGTTAATTGTAAAAATGGTTGGAAGGGAATTGAAGGAAGTATATCCGGAGAAATGCCACGAAACACGGGAAACGATATTGGAAGTGAAAAATCTTTGTAATCAATATGTGTCAGGAATTTCCTTTTCACTAAAGAAAGGAGAAGTATTGGGACTGGCAGGATTGGTAGGTTCTGGAAGAAGTGAAATTTTAAGGGCAATTTTTGGAGCGGACCCTACGATAACGGGTGAAATATTTCTGAAAGGTAAAAAAATAGTTATCAACTCACCGAAGGATGCCATCAGAAATGGTATTGGTCTGGTTCCGGAAGATAGAAAAACTCAGGGAATTGTTCGATGCCTGAGCGTAAAAGAAAATTTGACGTTAATTTATTCCCAGCTTAAAGCAAAATGGGGATTCCTGCAAAAAAAGGACGAAGATGCCATAACTAAAAAATATATTGAACGGTTAAATATTAAAACAACAGGCAGTACGCAGATAGTTGGAAATTTAAGTGGCGGAAATGCCCAAAAGGTAGTAGTGGCAAAATGGATGAGTATATCACCATCGATTTTGCTGCTGGATGAACCTACCCAGGGAATTGACGTTGGAGCTAAGGCAGAGATATACCAGCTCATTAATCAACTTGCAAAAGAGGGGATTGGCGTTATTGTTGTATCCTCAGATCTTGTAGAAATTATAAATTTATGTAATAGAATTATAGTTATGAAAGAAGGAACTATAAGCGGTGAGCTTGTTGGAGAAGAAATTACAGAAGACCGAGTAATGTTATATGCAATGGGGGTAAAAACTGATGAAGCATGTTAAATTAAGTACAAGCACAATTCAGAGAATGGCAACATTATTTATTTTGCTGATTATCATGGTGGTGCTTTCATGTGTAAGTGACAAATATTTAAACGTTAGAAACTTAATGAATATTGTAAGGCAGGAGTCAACACTGATTATCATAGCCAGCGCGGCTACAATTTTAATGATTTCAGGTGGAATGGATTTGTCACCAGCGGGTGTTATTGCACTTACGAGTGTTGTACTGGCAAAGCTGTGTGTAGCAGGAGTCAGTCTTCCCGTGGCAATTGCAGGTTCACTTTTGATTGGAGTTTTAGCCGGAGCATTTAGCGGATTTTTGACTGTAATTGCAAAAGTACCTGCAATGATAGCCACGTTGGGCACTTGGTATATTACGAAGGGGTTGGCGTATGCATTAAGTAATAGTTATGCAATTGTACAGGGACTTCCAAAGAATTTTGGATGGGTTTCTGCATATGTGGGACCTTTTCCATTAATTGTAATTATTGCAGCCGTCATATTTACCATCTTCTTTATTGTATTAAATAAAACGCTGTTGGGTAAGTATGCATATGCAATCGGCGGAAATGCTGAGACTGCAAGACTCTCAGGGGTAAATGTTAAAAAGATCCAGTGTGTACTATATATTTTAACAGGATTAATGTCTTCTATTGCTGGTGTTTTAATGTCATCCAGAATCAGCTCGGGTGATCCGAACTTAAGTACCTCCGGAATTGAATTTGAAATTATTGTAGCAATTATTCTAGGAGGAACAAGCCTTTTGGGTGGACAGGGTTCTTTGGGAGGAACTTTAATAGGTGTATTAATATTAGGTAATCTGTCCAACGGAATGAATCTTCTTGGAATCGGAACAGTATATCAGTTTATTGTAGAAGGAGCTGTTCTTATTATTGCAGTTGTAGTGGACTTAATATTAAAAGGCAACGGTTTAAAGTTCAGAAAGATTAGGAAAAGCGCATGATAGCAGAACGAAAATTAGCACATATTGGGATTGCTACAAATAATGTAAGAGCTGATGCGGAATGGTATATAAGGATGCTTGGGTTTGAAAATATGGGAACTTTTTTTACACCCGATGGCGAGGAAGTACATTTTCTGGAGGGGAATGGTATAGTCTATGAACTATTTCAGCCAACAGTAGCAATTTCAAAAGAATTAGAAGGTAAAGTGGATCATATTGCGTTCGAATCGGAGAATATCGAACATGATTATGCGGAGTGCGAAAAAAACGGATATGACCTATGTACCGATGGAATTCAGGTGATTCCGACATTCTGGGAAAATGGAATTAAATATTTTAAAATAAAAAGTCCTACAGGGGAAGAAATAGAATTTTGCCAAATCTTATAAAATGGCAGTATTCAGGAGAATGACATTTACCTTAAAAATGTGATAGGAGAAAATATGTTTGATGTAACCGCATTGGGAGAATTGTTAATTGATTTTACTTCCGGCAAAAAATCAGAAACAGGAATGCGCCTTTTTGAACAAAATCCAGGCGGTGCTCCCGGAAATGTATTGACAGCATTAAGTAAGTGTGGTTTATCTACGGCGATGCTGGGAAAAATCGGAAATGATTTACATGGAAGCTTTTTAAAAGAAACCTTGGAAAAATATCATATCTGTACAGATGGGCTAGTTATGGATGACTCTGTGTTCACTACGCTGGCATTTGTTGAAATAGGTGAAAAAGGCGAAAGAAACTTTTCATTTGCAAGAAAACCGGGAGCCGATACAATGCTTCAGGCTTCAGAAATTTCAGAAGATATTATAAAAAGTAGTAGAATTTTTCACATCGGCTCGCTGTCACTGACAGATGAGCCATCAAGGGATGCAACATGGTTTGCACTAAAGAAAGCAGTAGAATTTGGATGTGTGATATCCTATGATCCTAATTATCGGGCATCACTTTGGAATACTGTGCAGGATGCCATTAGAGAAATGAAATCAGTGCTTCCCTATGTGAATCTTATAAAGCTGTCAGATGAAGAGACGGAACTTTTAACAGGAATCCGGAATCCGTTCCGGGCAGCAATGTCACTTTTGGAAGCGGGGATATCCGTGGTGGCGGTAACATTGGGGAAGGAAGGTGCATATGTCTGTACAAAAGAAGGAGGCGAAAAAGTTCCTGGATATATGAGTAATGCAATTGATACAACAGGAGCAGGAGATTGTTTTTGGGGTGGTTTTTTGTATCAATTTATAAAGCAAAATAAATCTCCAAAGGATATTACACTCCAAGAAGGAATAAGGTGTGCACATTTTGGAAATGCAATGGCAAGTTTATGTGTTGAAAAACGTGGTGGCATACCGTCTATACCATCATTAGAAGAGGTAATAAAACGAGAAAAATTGTTTTAGAACTAGTCGTTCCATCGACAACTTGATATAATAGACATATAACATGATTTTGGTAGGAGGTTACGCCGATGGAAATGAATGAAAAGACAAAGAAACTTGGTTTTGGCCTGATGAGATTGCCACTTTTAAATCCGAATGATGACAAGAGTATCGATTTGGAACAGACAAAGAAAATGGTCGATACATTTCTGGAAAGAGGCTTTACGTATTTTGATACCGCATGGATGTATTGCGGCTTTGAGAGTGAGAACGCGATTCGGGAAGCCCTGGTAAAACGTCATCCAAGAGACAGTTACACGCTGGCAACAAAGCTTCACGCAATGTTTTTAAAAACAAAGGAAGACCGTGACCGTATTTTTGAAGAGCAGAGAAGAAAAACGGGAGTGGACTATTTTGATTATTATCTGATTCATGATGTGGGCGTGGACCACTATAAGGTATATGAAGAGCTGGACTGCTTTACGTGGCTTGCAGAAAAGAAAAAACAGGGACTTGTAAAGCACATGGGATTTTCCTTCCATGACAAGGCTGATTTCCTGGATAAGGTTTTGACCGAACACCCGGAAATGGAATTTGTACAGCTTCAGATTAATTATCTGGATTGGGACAGTGAAGGCGTTCAATCCAGAAAGTGCTATGAAGTAGCGAAAAAGCATGGAAAGAAAGTAATTGTTATGGAGCCGGTGAAGGGTGGTACTTTGGCAAAGGTGCCGGAAGCAATCGAAACCATGTTTAAGGAATATGCACCGGAGATGTCCATTCCATCATGGGCAATCCGTTTTGTGGCAAGCCTTGATAATGTCATGATGGTTTTAAGCGGTATGAGTAATATGGAACAGCTTCTGGATAATACCGGATATATGGCAGATTTTAAACCATTAAATGAGCAGGAGCAGGAAATTATTCAGAGAGCTATCGATATTTTACATGGTGCAATTGCAATTCCATGTACCGGATGTTCTTATTGTACGGACGGATGTCCGAAAAAGATTGCGATTCCGAAATATTTTTCCCTTTACAATCTGGAAAAGCAGGAGTGTGAAGGAAAGGGATGGACACCGCAGTCAGAATATTACGAGCGCCTGACGACAGAGTTTGGTAAGGCGAGTGACTGTATTGCCTGTGGACAGTGTGAGCGTGCATGCCCGCAGCATCTGCCGATTATCCAGAATTTGAAGCTGGTGGCAGAGTGCTTTGGTAAATAGGGGAGGCAGTTATGTCGAACACCACAAAGCTTGCCCTGGAGGCATCTTTAAAGAAATTGCTTCGTCAAAAACCAGTGGACAAAATTACGATACAGGATTTAACCACAGATTGTGGAATCAGCCGGATGGCGTTTTACTATCACTTCAAAGATATTTATGATCTGGTTGAGTGGGTATGCGTAGAAGACGGGAAGAGGGCTCTTCAGGATAAGAAAACATATGATTCCTGGCAGGAAGGACTTTCGCAGATTTTTGAGGCGGTACTTGAAAATAAGCCGTTTATCATGAATGTTTACCGTGCGGTGAATAAGGAGAAGATAGAGAGCTATCTGTATAAACTGACTTATGATCTGGTAGAAGGAGTTGTGGAAGAAAAAAGTGCCGGAAGTCCTGTTACAGCAGAGGAAAAGAGTCTCATTGCAGGTTTTTACATGTATGGCTTTGTTGGAATTATGCTGGAATGGGTACAAAAGGGAATGCAGGAGGATTATCAGCAGATTGTGGATAACCTCAGTACAACGCTGCATGGAACGGTAACCCGCTCTATACAAAACTGGGCGGAGCATAAATAACATAATATTTTTTTACAAATCAGGCGGAATGATAAAAAACTTATCATTTCGCTTTTTTTGTAAATAGAAATCCTTTGTTAGAAGCGCTATGATTTGTCCATACTAATCAAGAGAAGAAAAAATCTTGAAAAAGAATGCAAAGAAAGGTGGTCATGAATTATGGCAAAGAAAGGCGTAAACGCAGGAATTGTTACAGCATTGGCAGCAGGTGCAGGGGTGGCAGCAGTTGCAGCACAAAGGAAAAAGAGTGCCACCAAGGCAAAAAGAGCACAGGAAGTGAAAAACTACCGCAATACAGAGCGGGGAAAATATGAAAAAAACAGCAAAGGAATTTACTATAGCAATGGAAACTATGAAGCATTTGCACGTCCGAAAAAACCGGAGGGTGTAGATGATAAGCATGCATATATTGTAGGAAGCGGTCTGGCAGCTTTGGCAACGGCATGTTTCCTTGTAAGAGACGGTCAGATGAAAGGTTCCCATATTCACATTTTGGAAGCAATGGACATTGCCGGCGGCGCGTGCGATGGTATTTTTGATCCGACAAGAGGATATATTATGCGTGGCGGACGTGAGATGGAAAACCATTTTGAATGCTTATGGGATTTGTTCCGTAGTATTCCATCTCTGGAAGTTCCCGGAGCTTCAGTACTGGATGAATATTATTGGCTAAATAAAGAGGACCCGAACTATTCGCTCTGCCGTGCCACGGTCGAAAGAGGAAAAGACGCTCATACAGATGGAAAGTTTAATCTGAGTCAGAAAGGCTGCATGGAAATTATGAAGCTTTTTATGACAAAGGATGAAGACCTTTATGATAAGACAATTGAAGATGTTTTTGATGAGGAAGTATTTGATTCTACATTCTGGCTCTATTGGAGAACCATGTTTGCATTTGAAAACTGGCACAGTGCTTTGGAAATGAAACTGTATTTCCAGAGATTTATTCATCATATTGCTGGCCTTCCGGATTTCAGCGCATTGAAATTTACAAAGTATAACCAGTATGAATCGCTGATTCTTCCAATGCAGAAATACCTTGAGGCAGCAGGAGTCGATTTCCAGTTTAACACGGAGGTTACAAATGTAATATTTGAAATCTCCAAGGAAAAGAAGGTTGCAAAAGCAATTGAATGTAAGGTCAAAGGCGTTGAAAAGGGAATTGTCCTTACGGAGAACGACCTTGTATTTGTGACAAACGGAAGCTGTACCGAGGGAACCATTTATGGTGACCAGAACCATGCACCCAATGGAGATGCGGAAGTACGTAACAGTGGCTGCTGGGCATTATGGAAAAACATTGCAAAACAGGACCCTGCATTTGGACATCCCGAAAAGTTCTGTTCCGATATCGCAAAGACAAATTGGGAATCAGCAACCATTACAACATTGGATGACAAAATTCTTCCTTATATTACAAAAATCTGTAAGAGAGATCCTAAGAGCGGAAGGGTAGTAACCGGTGGTATTGTAAGCTGTATGGATTCCAACTGGCTGCTGAGCTGGACCATTAACCGTCAGGGACAGTTTAAGGAGCAGGATAAGGATAAGGTTTGTGTATGGGTATATGGTTTGTTTACCGATGCAGTGGGCAATTATGTGAAAAAGCCTATGAAAGAATGTACCGGTAAAGAAATTACCGAAGAATGGTTGTATCATCTGGGCGTTCCGGTAGAAGAAATTCCGGAACTTGCAGAAAACAGTGCCGTATCGGTTCCGACAATGATGCCATATATTACGGCATTCTTTATGCCGAGAGCAAAAGGCGACCGCCCGGATGTCATTCCGGATGGATGCGTAAACTTTGCATTCCTGGGACAGTTTACAGAAACTCCACGAGATACCGTATTTACAACAGAATATTCCGTAAGAACAGCCATGGAAGCAGTGTATGGTCTGCTCGGTGTGGATCGTGGTGTTCCGGAAGTCTGGGGAAGCGTTTACGATATTCGGGAGCTTCTTGACAGTAGCGTAAAACTGATGGACGGCAAATCACCGCTGGAAATGGATTTACCGGCACCGGTTATGGCATTGAGAAAGCCATTGCTCCGGTTTGTAAAAGGAACGGTCATTGAAAAACTTTTGCGCGACCATCAGGTAATTAAAGATGGTATGATTTAATAACGACACAGGAAAGGGGAATCCTTAAACGGATTCCCTTTTTTCTATACAAACGCCTTTGATTATGGTATATTAAGAAAAGCTACTTTATTTTAGATTGGGGAAAGGGAGCAAAAAATGTACTTACAGAGAAAACATACCATAAGAAAAAATGTACAACGAGTTATTGGCTGGAGTCTTGCGTTATGTATGGGATTGTTGTTATTTCTGTCGCCGGATATGGGGATGAATGCACAGGCAGCGAAAGTAGGAGCAGTATCCTCCGAAGCGTGCCAGCTGATTAACAAGCAGACCATTGAGTATTTTGCACATTTATCATCTCTGCCATCCAGCGATGATAATATGCTTTATCTTTATCAAATGAAAACATATGAATATGCGATTGCAGATGGCGCGTTGCCGGTCGCAAGCTGTGAAAAAACAGCGGACCCGGTCATTCATTTTCCGTTGGATTCTACGGCTTCCAATGGAAGACTGTACGCAAAGTTTGCATTGGCAGTTTTACAGAACGGAAAACCGGTTATTATCGGTAATCCGCAGTATATCAGCAATCCTGAGATGATGGCAACGAAGTCCCATAGGGTAGAGCGTCCGGCAAAATCCACGCAGGGGACTGAAATGACCAACATTATCATTAACGGAAGTGGAACCGGTAATGTACCTGTTACGCATGTAAATCGTTCCGCACAGATTCTGGTTGGACCGGGGACGGTAGTAACACATCCGAGCGCAGCAAATGAGGCAAATGACCCGCATCCATGGGACCATACTTATTATATGATGAATGCAGCTGATGACGCAGGAATCGAAGGATTAGTAAAAGACCTCCAAAATTATGCAGCAAATTCCAGGGCACAGGATTTTATTATTGGAAATGAAGTAAATGAGCGTAAATGGAATTATATGTCATGGACAGATTGGGATAGCTTTGTCAGAGAATACACACAGGCATTCCGTGTATGCTATACCGCAATAAAGAGCGTTAATGCGCAGGCAAATGTTTATGTGAGTCTGGATCAGTGCTGGGATCGTAATCGCCCAAAGAGCCATCCGGAATATTATTCTTATATTGATGTGAAGGACTTTTTAATAAAGTTTAACCAGAACATCAGCAGTAGTGGAAACATTGACTGGTGCCTTGCAGTGCATCCATATACAGTTCCGCTGACTTATGCAAAATTCTGGGATATGTCCGGCGTAACGGTGGAAACACCGGAGTATTGCCGTTCCCAGGTGGCAAACAACAATATGGTTACGTTCCAGAATGTATCGGTAATCACAAACTTTATGTGTCAGCCTGCCTATCTGAACCGGTCAGGTCAGGTGCGTGACATTATTGTAAATGAGTTTGGTGTCAGTGCGACCCAGGGAGAAGATGTTCAGGTAGCGGCACTTTGTGCAGCATTCTATTCGTTTGAGAGCAACCCGTATATTACACAGGTTATTTATCTGAATAATCTGGGAGATGGCGTCGATTCGAGATTGTCTGAACGTGGATGGGCAGCATTTGAAAGCTTTGGAACACCAGAGGAAGCTGCTTATATGGATTGGGCAAAGCAGTATATTGGAATTAGTGACTGGTCGAAGGTAATTCGATAATTTGAAATACAAAAAATGTAATGAGGGGAAAGAACAGTGGAGAAAAAGAGAAGTAGTTTTACAGGTGGTATTGGTTTTGTTTTGGCGGCAGCAGGAAGTGCAGTAGGTCTTGGTAATTTATGGAGATTTCCGTATCTTGCCGCACAGTATGGTGGCGGAATTTTTATTTTAGTATATATTGTTCTGGCATTGACATTCGGTTTTACACTTTTGGCAACAGAAATTGGAATTGGTCGTAAAACTAAGATGAGTCCAAGTATGGCATACAAAAAGTTACATCCGAAGTTTGGATTTATCGGATGGCTTTCAACGATTGTACCGATGATTATCTTGCCATATTACTGTGTTATCGGTGGCTGGGTAGTAAAATATATGATTACCTTCCTGACAGGAAATGGAAAAGTTGCTGCCGGAGATAATTATTTTGGAAGCTTTGTAGGTGGTTCCACATCACCATTGATATACTTTGCAATTTACCTTGGAATTACAGCAATTATTATTTTATTGGGCGTGGAAAAAGGAATTGAAAACATGAGTAAGTTTTTAATGCCCGTACTGTTAATTATTTCTGTTGTGATTTCAATTTATATTATGACTTTGCCGGGAGCGGGAGCAGGACTCAAGTATTATCTTCTTCCTGATTTTTCAAAATTCTCTTTGAAGACCGTCTGTGCGGCAATGGGACAGATGTTTTATTCCCTGAGTATCGCAATGGGAATTATGATTACTTATGGTTCTTATGCAAGAGATGATACCAGCTTGACAAAATCCGTAAACCAGATTGAAATTTTTGATACGGCAGTTGCATTACTTGCCGGATTGATGGTAGTTCCGGCAGTATATATCTTTAGTGGAGAAGCGGGAACCAAGGCAAGCGGAGCCGGACTGATGTTTATTACACTGCCTAAGGTTTTTGAACAGATGAAAGGCGGAATGTTTATCGGAGCACTGTTCTTTATTCTGGTGTTCCTGGCAGCATTAACAAGTTCCATTTCTCTGATGGAGGCTGTGGTATCTTCAATTATGGACCGTTTTAAGGTAGGAAGAATACCGGCATGCCTGATTTGCCTGGTATTAAGCGTACTTCTTGGAGTACCTTCCTCATTGGGAAATGGTGTCTGGTCTAATATTACAATTTTGGGAATGGATTTCCTGACATTTTTTGACTTTATAAGTAATAATGTATTAATGCCGATTGTAGCACTTGCAACAAGTATTATGATTGGCTGGGTGCTTGGTGCAGATACGATTATTGCCGAGCTTACCAAAAACAACGAAAAGCTTGGCCGTGAAAAGCTTTACCGTGTTACCATCAAGTATATTGCACCGGTACTTCTGGTGATTATATTGGTATTCTTTACGTTAGTACAGTTTGGCGTAATCAGTTATTAAGCAGGAATATTTTTAGGAGGCGATGTTATGCCACAGAAGGCAACAGTGGATAAGCTGCTGGCAGAGAGCTTTAAGGAATTAGTGGCTACAATACCTATCGAAAAAATTACCATTAAGGAAATTACCGACAAAGCAGGAGTGATTCGTCCAACTTTTTATAATCATTTTCAGGACAAATACGAGCTGCTCGAGTGGATTATCCGTACCGAAATTCTGGAGCCAATATTGCCGTTGTTTCAAGGTGGCTTTATGAAGGAAGGGTTTACACTTGCATTTCAGAATGTTGAAAAAGACAAGGAGTTTTATAAAAAAGCATGCCGTCTGGAAGGACAGAATTCTTTTTCTACGATTACATTTCAGTGTATCAAGGATATTTTGCAGGGGTTTATGGATTCACAGGTCGGGGAAAGAGCAAAGCTGCATAATTGGATGACCACGGAATACCTGGCCGAATATTATGCACAGTCTATGAGTTATGTCGTGGTTCGATGGCTGGAATCGGATTTGTCCTTGCCGGCAGAAGAACTTGCAACATTATATAATTATATTCTGAATAATTCCATGGGAGAAATCCTACAAAAAATGAAAAACTGATAAAAGGTGCAGACACCCGTATCAATGCATATGGGTGTCTGTTTTTATGCAGTGCATACAGAAAGCAAATCTATCTTTTTATACAAAAAGTTCAAAATGTATATTTTTCTCAAACAATTTATCCGGATATGTCTAAATGAAAGCGACGAATCCCATTAAAATGTATTTTCTTCAAAAACAAATCCTCGAAATTGAATCTGTGATTCTTTCTTTTCCGCTCATATGATACATCATAGAAACAAGAATGAAGCAGGGCGGGAGCCTTGGAAAAGGAGGAAGTATGAAAAAATTATCAAAAGGAATTGTAAAAAGCAGAATAATCATCCTGCTTGTGGCAATTGCATTACTGATTCCTTCAGCCGTGGGTTATTTTAAGACAAGAATCAATTATGATGTATTGACTTATCTGCCTAAGGACATTGAAACCATGGTAGGACAGGATATTCTTCTGGACCAGTTTGGTGTGGGAAGCTTTTCCATGTACATGGTGGAAGGAATGAGTCCGAAGGATGTGGCGTCCCTGAAGGAAAAAATCGAAAAAGTGGACCATGTGGACCAGGTTCTGTGGTATGACTCCTTTATGGATTTGAGCATCCCGATGGAAATGCTTCCGGAAGAAATTTACGATGCATTTAATAACGCATCAACGGACAGCACGATGATGTTTATTTTGTATGATACAGGAATGTCCGCAGATGAAACGATGGATGCAGTCAGCGAAATCCGTAAGCTTTCCAATGAACAATGTTTTTTAAGCGGAATGTCCGCAATTGTAACGGATACCAGAGATTTATCCAATGCAGAAACACCAATTTATGTCTGCATTGCAGTTCTGTTATCGACAATCGTGCTTTCACTGACGATGGACAGTTTTTTGATTCCGTTGTTTTTCCTGTTAAGTATTGGCTTTTCCATTGTGTATAATCTGGGAACCAATATTTTTATGGGAGAAATTTCTTATATTACACAGGCTCTTACGGCGGTATTGCAGCTTGGTGTTACCATGGACTATTCCATTTTCCTGTGGCACAGCTATCAGGAGCAGCAAAATTACTTCGATAACAAAGAGGATGCCATGGCAGAAGCAATTTCCAACACCTTTGTTTCTGTAATCGGAAGCTCCACAACAACCGTTGCCGGATTCCTCGCATTATGCTTTATGAGTTTTACGCTGGGACTTGACCTTGGACTGGTTATGGCAAAAGGCGTTGTGTTTGGTGTAATTTGTTGTGTTACCGTATTACCCTCGATGATTTTAATTTTTGATAAAGGAATTGAAAAAACAAAGCATCGTCCACTGATGCCTAATTTCAGCAAAACTTCTGAATTTATGACAAAGCATTATGTGCTTTTTGCCATTTTATTTGTACTTATCTGGATTCCGGCAATTTGGGGATACAACCATACAGATGTTTATTATAATCTGGATTCCAGCCTTCCAACGGACCTTGCAGGTGTACAGGCGAATACGAAGTTGTCCGAAGACTTTGATATGGGTGCTACCCATATGGTGCTGATGGATGTGAACCTGTCGGCAAAAGATAAAAACGCCATGATGAATGAAATGGAAGAAGTAAAGGGCGTTAAGGCAGTGCTGGGATTGGAAAAAGTCATTGACGGTGCCATTCCACAGGAAATGATTCCGAAAGAACTGCTTGCGGATGTGGAAAGCAATGAGTATGAACTTGTGCTCATCACCTCCGAATATCCGGTGGCTTCGGATGAAGTAAATGAACAATGTGATACTTTAAATCAGATTTTGAAAAAATATGACAGCAAAGGCATGCTGATTGGTGAGGCACCCTGCACGAAGGATTTGATTGAAATTACGAATACAGACTTCAATGTTGTTAATTCGGTATCGATTGGTATTATTTTTGCAATTATATTCTTCGTATTTAAGTCGATAAGCCTGCCGGTGATTCTGGTCGGAGTCATAGAATTTGCGATTTATATAAATATGGGTCTTCCCTATTATACACATACGACACTGCCATTTATTGCATCTATCGTAATTGGAACCATTCAGCTTGGTTCTACCGTGGATTATGCGATTTTAATGACAACAAGATATAAACTGGAGAGAAGTTCCGGAAAAAGTAAGAAGGAAGCCGTTACAATTGCACATGGAAGCTCAATACAATCCATTATTGTCAGTGCCTTGAGCTTTTTTGCAGCAACGTTTGGTGTCGGACTTTATTCGGATATTGATATGATCAGTTCTTTATGTAATCTCATGGCAAGAGGAGCAATTATCAGTATGTTTACGGTAATCTTTATGCTGCCTTCCATGTTTATGATTTTTGATAAAGTGATTTGCCATACCGGTATTGGTTTCACACCGGAAAGTGCAGCAAAACAGGAAGCAAGAAAACAAAGACGTAAAAATCGAAAGGGTGGTAAATATGAAAAACTTGGAGTTGAATAAAAAACTTGGATTTAAGGTGGTAGCAGTTCTGACAAGTACAGCCATGATTATGGGCGGTGTTACGGCATGCGGAAAGACAGCAACAGAAAGTGCCACTGTGGAAGAGGTTGCTGCGACACAGGCGGAAACAGAAAGTGATGATGCACAGATGCTGTCCGGTGTGATGCAGCAGATTGCAGAGAAAACCGGTTCTACGGACAAAGAGCCAAAGAAAGATGAAGTCGTTTATGTAATGGCAGATGCCATGGGCAATACACAGAAAATCATTGTCAGTGACTGCCTGAAAAATACAAAAGGCGAGGAAGTAATCAAGGATGCGTCCAACCTTACGGACATCGAAAATGTAAAAGGAAATGAGACATATACGGTAGACGCGGATGGAAATATGGTTTGGAATGCGGATGGAAACGATATTTATTATCAGGGAACTACCGATAAGGAGCTTCCGGTAGATGTGGCAATCACATATGAACTGGATGGAGAAGAGATTACACCAGAAGAGCTTGTTGGAAAAAGCGGAAATGTAACCATTCGTTTTACCTACACCAATCATGAAAAAACAACGGTGGAAGTAAATGGAAAAGAAAAGGAAGTCTATGTTCCGTTTGCAATGGTTTCCGGGGCAGTTCTTCCGGGAGAACATTTCAGCAATATCGAAGTTACCAATGGAAAAGTATTATCCGAAGGAAATACGAATGTAGTTGTAGGTATGGCTTTTCCGGGTCTGAAGGAGAGCATCAACATCGATAGCCTGAAGGAAAAAGCGGTGGATGAGGAAGCTAAGGAAAAACTGGATGAAGTAGAAATTCCGGAATCTGTTGAAATCACCGCATATGCAACCGATTTTCAAATGAATCAGACAATGACAATGGCACTTTCGGATGTCCTTTCCGATATGAATCTGGGAGATACATTTGATATTGATTTGAGCAAAATTACAGATTCCATGGACGAATTGAAGGATGCAAGTAATCAGCTGATAGATGGAACGACAGAGCTCCATGATGGCACGAAAACATTGCAGGAAGGCGCACAGACCTTAGCAGATAAATCAAAAGACCTGGATAAGGGTGCCGGTGACTTGCAACAGGGAGCCACAGAATTAAATAGCGGAGCAGAAGCTTTGAATAATGGGGCATTAGAGCTGAAAAATGGAATTGATCAGGCAAATAGTGGTGCCCAGAGTCTTAAGGATGGTACAGAGGCACTCGTAAGCGGTGCAAGTGATTTAAATGACGGAGCCGGACAACTGAAGAGTGGTATTGAAACAGCAGCATCCGGAGTTGATGCCCTGAAAGTGGGTCTTGAGAGAACGGATGCAGACAATCCGGGACTGATTATGGGTTATCAGCAAATTAAAGCAGGGGTAGATGAACTCATTGCCAGTGTTGGTGCGGCAACCGGAAACGTAACAGGACAGGTAACCGGTGCAGTAACGAATCTGGCAACTTACTTTGGCGGGCAGGCAGCAGCCGCCAGTCAGGCAGCAGGTGCAAGCAGTGTGGATGGCGCCCCTACATTGGATACCGGAGTACCGTCGTTTGACGGATCAGCACCGGAAGCAGGAGAAGATGGTTCCTATAATGCTGAAGAGGTTGCAGCATATATCTCTGCAGTAAATGAATATGTGTCAAATGTAGAGTCATACTCTAGTGCAGTTTCAGGATATCAAAGTGATGTAAACAATTTTGCATCCAATGCGCAGAACTATTATGGAAATATGGGTAAAGCAGAGGCTTATGGAGATGCGCTTGCCAAGACACAGGAAATGGGAAGTAGTCTGAGTGGTCTTGGTGGAGGTGGCAATTCTGAATCATCCCAGAAAATTGCAGCATTACAGCAGGGCATGAAAGACGTAGAACAGGGCATTGCAAATCTGGATGCAGGAATAAACTTATTACAACATGGAGAAGACGGACAAGGCGGATTCGTAGCGCTAAAAGCAGGAGCATCCAAACTTGCACAGGGAACCGACTCAGCAGTAAACGGTGCAAAACAGCTTGCAGATGGAGCTTCCCAGTTAAAGGATGGCACCAGCCAGTTGAGCAGTGGCGCACAGACCTTAAAAGACGGAACTCAATCCTTAAAAGATGGAACAACAACGCTGTTGGACGGAACGACAACACTCAAGGATGGTACCGGCCAATTTGTAACAGGAACTGCTGAACTCAATGATGGTGCTGTAAAGCTTATGGATGGTTCACAGGAATTAATGGATGGAATGCTTCGCTTTGATGAGGAAGGAATTCGTAAACTCACTGATTTGTTTGGGGATAATGTACAGGATGTTCTGGATGAATTGCAGGCAGTCTGCAATGCGGGAAAGAATTATCAGATTTATTCTGAAGCTTCTTCTGAAATGGATAGTAGTGTGAAATTTATATATAAAACAGATGCCGTAAAATAAGAAATGTTGGAACGACAGATACGGGGGCAGGTATGACGACATTAGAAATGGCATTTATTGCCGTGGGATTATCAATGGATATTTTTGCATGGGTGGCGTGCAAAGGAACTTCTTTTTCCAATATTGGAAGAAAAAAATTATTGCTTTTTGTGGCAGCCTTTGGGATATGGGAGATTATTTCCATCTCCCTGGGCTTCTATGTGGCATGGGTTCTGGAAGTTACAAGATTATCATCCTCTGCAGATGGACTTTTAAAGTTAATTGCACTGGCAATTTTTTTCGCACTTGCAATCCGAATGCTTCTACTTGCGATGGGAAAAGAAGTTGTGGAAGAACATCGGCAGGATGAAATTAAATTTTTGCCCCTCTTAAGAGATACTTCTGTGATTGCAGTAAGAACATTTCTCGCAGGACTTGCAGTTTCTCTTTGCAATACCGGAGTGGTGGTGCAATATGTAATGTTAATTTTAATCGGAACACTTACGGTCATACTTGGATTGTATGCGGGATATGAGTATGGATTTCAGGTAAAAACAAAAGCTTATCTAGCAGGATTTGTCAGCCTGTTGCTGGCTGACATCCTGTTTCTCGTCAGACAGTTAAGTGTTTTTTAGAACCACTTTTTAACTTTGATATAAATGATGCTGCCCACAACAATACAGGCAGAAACAATGATGGCAATCGGATATGCCATAGGAAGTTCAAGCTCCGGCATGTATTTGAAATTCATTCCATACCAGCCGGTAATGAGCGTAAGCGGAAAGAATATGGTAGTAACAGTAGTAAGAATGGATGTGATGCGGTTATGCTTCACATCCAATTGTGTTTTCTGGAGGTCCATAAGCTGCAGGGAATAATCACGTAAGCTTTGCAATACACCCTGAAGTCTGGAAATCCGGTTGCCAAGCAGATGAAAGTAATGCAGATTTTCTTCCGCAAAAACATTGCTTTCGTTATCTTCCAATTCATCCATAAAGGTAAGGAACTGTTCATAATAAGTGCGGAAATCGAGCAGATAGCTGCGAATCTGATAGATTTCCTGTGAATCAACAGAATCTGCATTGGATAAAATCCGTGCTTCGATATCATCCATCTGTTCCTCAAATCCTTCGAGAATCGTTAAATCATCTTGAAGAATCATTACAAAAAAGTCATAAAGAAATCGCTCCAGACTTGGAAATTTCCATTTTCGTGTTTCTTTTATCTGCTTAACAATGGAACCGACAAATCCATCGTGGTCAATAAAAATAATTCCATTTTCCGTAATAATGTAAGTAGAAAAATGACGCTTCCCATCAATTACTTTTTTATCAGATAATTTCTTATCAGGCAGGGAAAGACTTCCGGTCAGAGAATTATAATTCACCTCAGCTTTTATAATTGGATGAGGATTGTGGTCAAGCTCCATGTCAAGCTCTATCGGAAACTTTGTTTTCATAGCGTGCCATTCTGCTGGCGTAACTACAATCACATATGGGAGTTCTCCGCCTTGACATACCTCTAGCGTACATTCTGTTAATTCCTGAGAAATCTGATAATACATATTCTCCTCCTGTATATGAATAGAATATTTGCTGATGCGTTAAGAAAATTACCTTGTTGGTAATCCTGAAAATAGAATACTACAGGAAAGACTTGCTTGTAAATGTGAAAGTTTTGTGTTGACATATATCGAACATCTACATATAATGTATATAGATGTTCGATATATGTGGCGTATCATATGCGAATTGGTTGGGATATCGCCGAAACACTGTTGAAGTATCGCTGGAACATCACTGAAGTATTGGCTTAAAAGCTTGTTTTTCCATATATGCAGAAAATAAGCAAAAATACCCATTTTGACTTGCTTTTTTGGGTATAGGAAGAAGCAATTTTGCTATATAGAAAAGTTGGGGATATTTTTAATCTGTATTTTTCTATATAGAAAAATTTGAGGCGACGATTGGGTGTTTTTGAACATTTTTTTGTCCTATAGAAAAGAGGTCTTTTAAAATGGGATATTATTCGCGGCTTTTTCACTATATAGAAAGCCAATACCCCGCGGTGTGGAGCGTGTGGGATGTATTTCAGCAATTTTTGTACATATAGAAAATCAAGAAGCTTCATGCAAAAGGATTGGGATGTATTTCAGCAATTTCCGCACATATAGAAAACCAATCTGCTTCGCACGAAAGGATAAAAATTTATTTTAACAATTCATAATAGAACAGGAGGATAAGAAAATGGCAGTGGATAAGAGTTTGTTATCTGGAAGCACGGCAATGCTGTTATTGAAGCTATTGTCAGAAAAGGACATGTATGGGTACGAAATGATTGAAAACCTGCAGAAGCGCTCGGAAAATGTATTTGAACTGAAAGCAGGAACGATGTATCCGTTATTGCATCAGATGGAAGAAAAAGAATTCCTGAAATCGTATGAAAGTGAAGTTTCCGGAAAGGTGAGGAAATATTATTCCATTACCGGAAAAGGGCGCAGGGAACTGAAAAGCAGGCAGGAAGAGTGGACAACATATGCTGATGCAGTTGTGAAAGTAATGTGTCTGGAGGGATAGCGGATGAAACAGGAAAAGGAACAAAAAGAAGAAATCTTCTGTCGGGATTATCTGAATGAGGTTTCTCGGCAGATTCGATGCAAAAAGGCAGTTCCGATGCTGGAAAAAGAACTGCAGGCACATATGGAGGATCAGCGCGATAGTTACCTGGCGCAGGGGGTAAGCGAGGATGAAGCACAAAGACTTGCGATACAGCAGATGGGGGATCCGGTAGAAACCGGGAAAAAGCTTGATAAAGTGCATAAACCGGGAATGGATTGGGTGTTACTTGCAATGATTATTGGACTGTCTGTTTTCGGAATTGTGATACAGCGTCTGATTTTTCCTTATATGGATAATGCCAATATTGCGACAACATATGGAAATAAAACCATCTGGTACAATTTGACAGGGCTTGGCATAATGATTGCATTGCTTTTTCTGGATTACCGGATATTGGGAAAGCGGCCATGGTTATGCTATGGACTATACCTGATTTGTACTTTCATTATTGTTCATATTGGACAAATGGGAATTTACGCAGGAACATGGATTTCCGTGAACGGTGGATACGCTGCGGCATTTCAGGCAGGAAACTTCTGCTGGATGATGTTTGTGCCGGTTTTTGCAGTGATGGTTTATCGGTTCCGGGGACAAAAAGGAAAAGGAATTCTGAAAAGCCTTGGAATTATTGTGCTTACCAATATTTTTATGATGATGCTTGAAACATACTCTACAGCAATGTGGTTTATGGTACAGGGAACCTGTATGCTGGTTTTAATTGGTGCATGTGCCAAAGGAATTTTTGGCGGAAGAAAGCGTTTGCAGGTGGGAATTGGTGTGACGCTGCTTCTGGCTGCACCCGTAACATTTTTTGGAACGATGGTATGCTTGCAAAATAATCAGATTGGACTGGCAATGTATCAGATAGAGCGGTTACGGGCAATGCTGCAACCGGAGAAGTATGGAGATTCTTATGCGTATCCGACCATACAGGCGAGAAGCACCGTGGCGAGTGCATCCTTTACGGGAACGGGAAGTCTTGGTATATTTCAAACGAGAAGTGGCGCATATAGTGATTATATCATTAATTGTGCATTGTCCTATTTTGGTATTGGGGTTGTGCTGTTGCTGCTGGCTGTCTTGACACTGTTTTTGCTGCGCGTATTTCGTATCAGTGTGCGCCAGAAAAATCAGCTTGGCTTTCTTCTTGGGATTGCAACGTGCAGTATTCTGGTATTAAAAAGTTTGTGCTATGTAGGAGCAAACTTTGGACTTCTTCCGGGAAGTGCCGTTGATATGCCGTTGCTTTCGTATGGGTTAAATAATACGATTGCAAATGCAGTCATGATAGGTCTTGTGCTTTCGGTGTATCGTTATACGAATATATTTGGTACAGAACCTGTCCCTGAGAAAAACGCTTTTTGACATAGAAACATGGTGGTGTTAGAATAAAACAACGAATGCAGGACAAGGTTTACCGGGAGTGACAGAATATGAAAATTAAAAACACCATCATGGGATTGGGAATCATTCTTTTGGCAGTCATTGCTGACCAGATAACCAAATATCAGGCGGTTGCACATCTGAAAGGAAAAGAAAGCTTCGTGCTGATCAAAGGCGTATTGGAATTTTCTTATCTGGAAAATGCAGGTGCGGCGTTTGGCTCCTTCCAGGGGATGCAGATACCATTAATTCTGGTTACGCTGGTTATTATCGGAGTGCTGCTTTGGAAATTGTATCGGCTTCCACAGAATCGTAGGTATTTGCCGATTCGGCTTGTTGGAATCTTTCTGATAAGCGGTGCGGTTGGAAACCTCATTGACCGTGTGAAAAATCGTTATGTGGTAGATTTCATTTATTTTGTACCAATTGATTTTCCGAAGTTCAATGTGGCAGACTGCTATGTTACGTTGTCTGTAATTGCGCTTATTTTACTGTTATTATTCTATTATAAAGAGGACGAGCGGGATACGATTCTATCTCTGTAAAAAGACGGTTGGGTAAAACCAGCCGTCTTTTTTAGAGGAAATATAAAACAAAAAATGGTATATTTTATTATAGTACGGATATGCTAAGATAATAGAGGAAATGGAATGGGAGGGCGTGCAATGAAAATTGCAATGTATGATACAAAACCGTACGATAAGGAATGGTTTGAAAAAATGAAGCCGGAAGGCTATGAAATCTTTTATTATGAGACAAAGCTGAAGGAAAAAACCGCGGCATTGGCAGAAGGCTGCGAGGTGGTGTGTGCATTTGTGAATGATGTGATTGACGCTCCAACGATTGATAAATTGTGCAGCTATGGCGTAAAGCTTTTGGCATTGCGTTGTGCAGGCTTTAATAATGTGGACCGGGAAGCGGCGAAAGGAAAACTTCCGGTCGTGCGTGTGCCGGCGTATTCCCCATATGCAGTTGCAGAGCATGCAATGGCACTGTTATTGTGTCTGAATCGTAAGCTGCACAAGGCATATAATCGTACAAGAGAAGGAAATTTTACTTTGAATGGACTGACCGGACTTGACCTCAATGGGAAGACGGTTGGTGTTGTGGGAACAGGAAAAATCGGAAAAGTATTTATTCGTATCTGTAAGGGATTCGGCATGAATGTTCTTGCATATGATGTATATCCGGACAAAGCACTCAATGTGGAATATGTAGAAAAGGAAGAATTGCTGCGCCGGAGTGATATTATATCCCTGCATTGTCCATTGACGGATCAGACCCATCATTTCATCAATGAAGAAAGTATCCAGAAGATGAAAGAGGGCGTGATTCTGATTAACACATCGAGAGGTGCATTGGCAAAGAAGGAAGCACTGCTTATGGGCTTAAAGGAAAAAAAGATTGGTGCAGCCGGACTTGATGTATATGAGGAAGAAGCAGAATATTTTTACGAGGACTGTTCCAATGAAATTATCGAGGATGATGTACTGGCACTTCTCGTTTCGATGCCAAATGTTCTGGTAACATCCCATCAGGCATTCCTGACAAGCGAAGCACTTCAGAACATTGCACAGACTACGTATGAAAATATAAAAGCTTTTGAAGAAGGAAAAGAACTGGTAAATCAGATATAGAAAAAGAGACAACTACAAAGGAGAATACACATGATTGAATGCCCGGGTTGTGGTGGAAATTTAAAATTTGATATTGCATCGCAGAAAATGCATTGTGATTATTGCGATTCGATGTTTGACCCGTACGATTTTGATGGAAAGCAAAAGGATGCGGAAGAACAGGAACTTTATGAGGTAACGGTTTTTGTCTGTCCGCAGTGTGGCGGCGAGTTGTACAGTACGGACAATGCCGCCGCCGCATTTTGCAGTTTTTGCGGTGCATCTACGATTTTGTACAGCCGGATTGAAAAAGAAAACCGACCGGATTATATTATCCCGTTTAAAAAGACAAAAGAAGACTGTAAGCGGGAGTACATGAAAAAAGTAAACCGGGCATTCTTTTTGCCGAAACAGTTTAAAGACAAAAACTGCATTGAAAGCTTTCGTGGAATATACATGCCCTACTGGTCTTACAATATCAAGCAACAGGGCGAAATTTCATTAAAAGCAGAGCAGTCGCATCGTGAAGGAAACTATATCATACATAATCATTACAATCTGACCGGAGAAATTGATGCTTTTTATCATGGAATTACACACGATGCATCATCGACCTTTGCAGACAGTATCAGTGAATGCCTGCAGCCATATAACGTCAGGGAAAAGAAGGAATTTACTCCGGGATTTCTGAGTGGATTTTATGCGGATACCCCGGATGTGAAAAGCCGGGTATATGAAAAAGATGCCCAAAGGTTCGCATATGACACTTCCGCTAAGATGGTGGAAAATGTGCCGGAATTCCAATCGTACACAATTAAGAGAAAAAAAGATATCAGTACGCTTTGTACCGAAACAAGAAACGTTGATGCGGTTATGTTTCCGGTGTGGTTTATGTCTTATCGGAATAAGGACCGTGTGGCATATGCAGCGGTGAATGGGCAGACGGGTAAAGTGGTTGCAGATTTACCCATTGCACCGGAACGATATCTGGCAGCAACCGGTATCGTGGCAGCCGTTTTGTTTTTGATATTGAACATATTTGCAACCATGAAACCATCTGTGGTGCTGTGGTGGGCAATGGCGCTTGGCGTGATAACGGCAATTATTTACGGCGTGGAACTTGGAAATATTGCAAAGCGTTTACAGGAGGAGAAGAAAGTGGCAGGCAGCCGTCCGAGAGGAAAAAAGCGTACTCCTTCCATAGAGAACAAGACATTTCAGAACTCGGTGGGATTTTTCTTCCTGGGGGCAGCAGAATTGATTGGACTGGTAATACAGATTGTGGCACCGGTGAGTGACTGGTTTTACTATGGAGGTGTAATCCTGGGAGCTTTGGGAATTGCAGGTGCATTCCTCTATGTTATACGTTGTTATAATATTGTGGCGACCAGAAGACTTCCTCAGTTTGCAAAGAAAGGGGGCGATGACCGTGCATAGAAAAATAAAAAATGGTATTTTTACGTTGATTATTTTAGTATTGTCCCTGTTTTTGCCGGACTCTTTCGGAATGGGTGAGGTTTATGCATGGAACGAGGAGAGTGGATATGCGCTTGTGCTTGAAGATCATGCAAATCTCTTTTCTGAGGAAGAATGCACGTTAATTTATGATGCAATGGAGCCTGTTTCCAAATACGGAAATGTGGCAGTGGTAACCATTCTGGAAAATGACCGCAATAATGTGGAACGCTGGGCAGCGGACTATTACCATGGAAATTTCGGTATGCAGAGTGGAACTGTTTTTGTTATTGATATGGATTGTAGAAAAATTGCAATTTTCAGTGATGGAAATGTGTATAAAACCATAACGGACAGTAAAGCGGATACCATTACAGACAATGTGTACCGCTATGCATCCAACGAAGAATATGCAATGTGTGCCATAAAAGCACTTGGACAAATCGAATCCCTTTTGAAGGGAGAAAAAATTGCCCAACCGATGAAATACATCAGTAATGCCTGCCTTGCGATTTTGATGGCATTGATTTTGAATTTCTTTGTCGTAAAAATAATTTCCGGGAAAAGAAAACCGGAGGACAAGGCATTGTTAAATGATATGTATCACAGATTTACAGTGAATCATCCACAGGCTGTTTATGTACGTACCACGAAAGAATACTGCTCCAGCAGCTCCGGTGGAGGTGGCGGCGGTGGCGGCGGCTCTTCAGGCGGAGGAGGTTCCTCTGGTGGAGGCGGAAGCCATTCCTTTTAGAGTACATTGTGATATTTTAACAAGTGTGATACAATAAGGGGTAATATAGCATTCATATGCAACGAGAAGCGGGGACAAGCCATGAAACTGTTAAGTGCAATTGTACCTTGTTACAATGAAGAGGAAAATATCTTTGATTTTTATGAGGAATTTATTAAAAACGAACCTTTTTTTCAAAGCAAAGATATTGAGTTTGAACTGATTTATGTAGATGATGGTTCGAGAGACCATACTGTCGCAGAAATAAAAAAATTAATTGAAAAGGATGAACGGGTGCATCTGTTGTCTTTTTCCAGAAATTTTGGAAAAGAAGCAGCCATTTATGCCGGTCTTGAAAAGTGCCGTGGAGATTATGCAGTCTTTTTGGATGCAGACCTGCAGGACCCGCCATCCCTTCTTCCGGAAATGTTCAAGTACCTGGAAGAGGGATATGATTCAGTAGCAACGAGAAGAGTGACACGAAAAGGTGAGCCACTGATTCGTTCCTTCTTTGCAAGATGCTTTTACCGGCTTATGCGGAAAATATCAAAAACAGAAATTGTGGATGGTGCCAGAGATTACCGCCTGATGACAAGGCAGGTCGTAGACGCCATTCTTGCCATGCCCGAATATAATCGTTTTACGAAAGGAATTTATGGCTGGGTAGGATATCAGACAAAATGGCTGGAATACGATAATATCGAACGTAAAAAGGGAGAAACAAAATGGTCTTTCTGGAAGCTGTTCGTATATTCGATTGAGGGAATTACTTCTTTTTCGACAGCACCACTTGCATTTGCAGCGTTTATCGGAGTATTTTTTTGTATTCTTGCATTTGCGTTTATTATTTTTACCATTGTCCGCGCAGCAGTCTTTGGGGATAAAACATCCGGCTGGCCATCCTTAGTATGTATCATTTTGCTGGTCAGTGGTGTACAGCTTTTCTGCATGGGAATTATTGGACAGTATTTATCAAAAACATATCTGGAAGTAAAGAGAAGACCAATTTATTTAATTAAAGAGGATATTTAAATGCAGGTAGATGATTTGGTCAGCATTATTGTTCCGGTATATAATGCTGCTTCCTATATTGAGCAGACCATGAAAATGGTTGTGAAACAGGATTATTCCAACTGGGAACTGCTTTTGGTGGATGATTGTTCCACCGATGGCAGTGTAGAAGTAATCAAAAAGGCAATTAGCCGGGAAACCTTGAAGAACCCGGAACTGGAAGGAAAGTTTGTTCTTTTGGAAGGCACGGTAAACGAAGGCGCAGCTTGTGCCAGAAACCGCGGAATCGAACATGCCAGAGGACGATATATAGCATTTCTGGATGCGGATGATATCTGGTTTCCGGAAAAGTTATCCAAAGAACTTGCATTCATGAAAAAAATGGATGCGGCGTTTGTATGTTGTGCCTATGAATTTGGTGACGAGCAGGCGCGAGGAACCGGAAAAGTGGTACATGTACCACAGAAGCTTACTTATCAGAAGGCGCTTTCGAGGACGGTTGTTTTTACAACAACGGTACTTCTTGATACATCGAAAACCGGAAAAGAGTTAATCCAGATGCCGAATGTGAAAAGTGAAGATACGGCAACCTGGTGGAAGATTATGAAGCAGGGCTTTCCTGCCTATGGACTGGATGAGGTGCTTGCAATTTATCGCAGACCTCCGAAATCTTTGTCTTCCAATAAATTGAAAGCAATCAGGCGTATCTGGTATTTATACCGGAAACAGGAGAAACTATCTGTCATATACAGTTTATATCAATTAGTATTCTGGGCGGCGCGTGCAACCTTACGAAGGATATAGAGAGGTGCTAAGTGAGAAAGTTTGAGTCTTTAAAAAGAGTCGTTGTGCTATGGCTGAGCTTTGCAGGTTTGTTGCTGGAAACAGCCGTATATGCATATATTTGGTTTGAATGTTATTATCCGCTGGTAAACCGTTTTAACCGTGGATTGAAATTTTATTTCCGTGGACATCTGCTGATTATAGGAATCTATTTTGTATTACTATTCTTTTTCAGCAGTACGTATGGTGGATTAAAAATCGGATATTTAAAACCGGGAGACGTTTTTTTGTCGCAGTTGTTCTCTCTGCTGATTGTAAATATTATTACGTATTTCCAAATCTCTTTGATGAGCAACGGATTGGTGACTCCGGAATATTTCCTGATGGCAATGCTGGTGCAATTAGTATTTGCAGCATTGTGGACCGTATTTTGTAACTGGGTATACCGAAGAGTATTTCCACCAAGAGAAATGCTGTTGGTTCATGGACATCGCGGAATTGAAGATATTCTTCGTAAGTTTGAATCACGCAAGGACAAGTATCACATTACAAAATGCATGAGCATCAGTGAGGGAATTTGGAAAATCCAGGAAGAGATTGAACAGAATTTCCGTGCAGTTGTTCTGTGGGATATCTCAACGGCAGACCGTAACAAGCTGTTGAAATATTGTTACAGCCGTTCCATACGTGTATATATGATGCCAAAGATTACAGATGTTCTTGTGGCAGGGGCAGATCAGCTCCATCTGTTTGACACCCCGATTTTCCTGACCAGGGAATATGCGCTGACGGTGGAACAGAGAATGGCAAAACGATTGATGGATTTAGTGCTTTCCATCATTTTGCTTGTGATTGCATCGCCAATTATGCTGATTACAGCAATCTGTATCAAGTGTTATGACGGAGGACCGGTATTATATAAACAGATTCGTTGTACCTGCGGCGGAAAAGAATTCAAGATTATGAAGTTCCGCAGTATGCGTGTGGATGCTGAAAAAGATGGTGTCGCACGTCTTGCATCTAAAAACGACAGCCGGATTACTCCGATTGGAAAATTCATCCGTGCGGTACGAATTGATGAGCTTCCGCAGTTGTTTAATATTTTGCAGGGAGATATGTCCTTTATCGGACCAAGACCGGAACGTCCGGAGATTATTGCACAGTATGTGGAAGATATGCCGGAATTTGTATTTCGTATGAAAGTGAAGGCGGGGCTTGCTGGTTATGCACAGGTTTATGGAAAATATAACACTACCCCGTATGATAAATTAAAATTGGATTTATCTTATATTGAAAATTATTCCATCTGGCTCGACTTACGACTGATGCTTCTGACATTGAAAATACTGATTAAGCCAGAGAGTACTGAAGGTGTAGACAGCAATCAGACAACCGCAATGAAGAAGAAACGATAGGTGGAAACGAGGGCAAAATGAAAGAAGATTATAAGAACCGGGGGCTGGATTTGAAACGTCTGACCCTGTACTTTCAAAAGAAAATATGGATTATTTTGTTGCTTGTTGCAATAGGTGGCGGACTTGGAGCCATGATTTATCAAATGGTGCGCTCCATGAAAATGCCGGTGGAATATCAGAGTGTTTCCAAGCTCTATATCACGTTTAACCGGGATGAAAATGGCGATGTTTATCAGTATTATAACGGTTATACCTGGAATGAGCTTCTCGATACAGACCCAATTCTGATTGCCATTATGAATCATCTTACCGGATATGAGGAAACAGAAGTAAAGGATGCAACATCCGCAGAAATTCTTTCTGATATCCGTCTTTTGACAATTACGGTAAAAGGTGATAATGAAAAATCAGTCCGCGAGATTCAGGCAGCAGTGGAAAAAGGACTTTCTGATTATGCCCAACAGAGTCCGGAATTACGCAAAATTGTTCCGATTCGCTCCGATATGCCGGAACGGGTATATTGGAATGATTATACAACCAAAGCCTTTTTAGGCGGAGCGGTGTTGTTTGGCATCGTTTCCTTATTGGCGTTTTCGTTTGCCTATGTTTTAAATGATGCGATTTATGTACAGTTGGATGTGGAAAAACATTATCCCTATAAAGCGCTTGGAGTCATGACACGTAATCAGAAGGGGCTCCAGCCATATGTTAGAGAGCTTAAGGCAAACATTTATTATTGCCTTGGGGAGGTCCGGAATCTGATTTTACTTGATATGGACAATCATGCAGAGCTTCAGGCAGCAGACCTTGATAAACTTCTCAACTGGGAAGAGGGCGGAACGCTTGGTGGCGATAAGGATTTAGGCGGAGAACTTGTCTGGCATGTCAAAGAAGAGCAGGATGACGACGATGATGAGGACGAATTCCAAAATGAACGGGAATGGAATATTACCGTTTTGAATGAAAGCGATATGGGACAGGAACAGTGCAGACAGATTCGTGAAGCCGGTGGTGTTATTGTACTGATTCCGTTTGGAAATAATGTTAATCGTAAAACAGAACGGATACTTACATTATTGAACAATCAGGATTGTAATATTTATGGAATGATTATTACAGAGGCAGACGAGGAATATCTGAACCGATATTATTCCTAAAAGCCGGATGGAGAGATGCAGTTGAAAATGCAGGTGCTGGTATCAGCCGTTAATCAGCAAGTAAATACATTAGCAGAGCAGATGAATCTGCAAAGTGACGCAATTATTGTGAATCAGTGCGATTCCTTTTCCTATGACGAGTTTATGCAAAACAGCCACAAAATCTGTTGCTATTCTTTGCAGGAACGAGGGGTAGGACTCAGCCGTAATACGGCATTGATGCGTGCGGATGCAGAGATAGCTCTTTTTTCGGATGAGGATATCGTGTACCTTCCGGGATATGAGGAGAAGGTATTGCAGGCTTTTGAACAATATCCCGATGCAGATGTGATTACATTTAATATCAAAGTGGATGAGCGGAGAAGGACGTACTTTAATGAGAAAAACCGCAGAATCCATTGGTATAACTATGGAAGATATCCGGCATATGCAATCGCAGTACGGGTAGAATCCGTTCGAAAAGCCAACATCAGCTATTCGCTGCTATTTGGTGGCGGTGCAAAATACAGCAATGGAGAGGACAGTCTTTTTCTTCATGACTGCCTGAAGAAAAAGCTTCGCCTGTATGCGAATACAGCAGTTCTCGGAGAAGAGATATACCGGGAGTCGACGTGGTTTTCCGGGTATCATGAAAAATTTTTTGTAGACCGTGGAGTGCTTTACCATTACCTGTATGGTGGGTTGGCAAGACTTTTTTCCATACGTTTTTTGTATGCCAACCGTAGGGAAATGCTGAAAGAGATTCCGTTTGCAGAAGCTTACCGGATGATGAAACAGGGGATTCGCGAGGCGTCGAGATAGGAAAGGAACGTCATGATTTTATATATTGCAGTAGCGGTTATTTCGGTGGGGCTGTGCCTTCTGGTAGATAACCATTATGAAAAACGAGGTATTATATATACACGGCAGCAGATACTGAACAGGCTATGTCTGGTATCTGTTTTTCTGCTTTTATTTGCTGTTTCTGCACTTCGGCTGAATGTCGGAAATGACTATGCGAAATATGTGGAATTTATGCATCTGATTCGGTGTGATGCGATGGTTCCGACAGAATTTGGTTTTAACCTGGTGGTTAAGTTTTTGTATTGGATAAGTGGATTTGAAAATTATCTCCTGGTATTTGGAGTATTTGCGTTCTTTACGATTTTACTTTTTATGAAGGCAATTTATGATCAGGCGGATTCTTTTGGGTTCAGCTTTTTCCTGTTCATGGCATTCGGATATTATTTTCAGACATTTAATACGGTCAGATATTATCTGGCACTTGCGATTGCGTTGTATGCGATTCCCTATGTGCTCCGAAAAGAATGGGCAAAGTTCCTGCTATTGATTCTTTTGGGAGCGACAATGCACAAATCATTGCTGGTAGTGATTCCACTCTACTTTCTGGCATCGAGATGCTGGAAAAAATGGCAGTTGTTATTGGCAGGACTTTTCTGTACGACGTTTTTCTTTTTGCAGGACTTTTATCTGAAGGTGGTAGTTTTCCTGTATCCAACCTACGAAGATACGGAGTATCTTGGCGGCGGAACGAGTGTAATCAATATCCTGCGTTGTGCGTTAGTTTTGGCGTTTTCCCTTTTGTGCTATAAAAAAACGGTAAAAGAAAATGTCAGAAACCGGTTTTATTTTTATTGCAATCTGGGAGCACTTGTTATGTATGTATGCTGTTCCTTTTTACCGATTATATCCAGAATTGGATACTATTTAACGATTACACATATCTTTTTCCTTCCGGCACTGGTGTCGGGAATAGAAAATAAAAAGCTTCGCCGTTTGTGTACGGTGGGCATTGTTGCAGCAGGAATTCTGTATTTTGGCGTATTTATTATGATGAAAGCGGGAGAGAATGGTTTGAGAATCCTTCCGTATCAGACATTCCTGTTTCATGAAATGGTTCCGATTCTGTCGGATGTGACATGATGATTTAGAAAGAGGAGAAGGGGATGGCACCTTTTTATTCGATTATCGTGGTGTGCCTGAATCCGGGAGAAAAACTGGCAGACACGGTAAAAAGTATAAAATTACAAACAGAACAGGACTACGAAATCCTGGTAAAGGATGGAATATCTACGGATGGTGCAGTCGATGAACTTGCCAAAAGGCAGGATAATCAGATTCGAATTGTCCGAAAAGCAGATAAAGGAATTTATGATGCAATGAATCAGGCAATCCGGGAGGCAAAGGGCCAATATGTTCTTTTTCTTAATTGTGGAGACCGGTTTTATGATGACATGGTTCTGGAAAAAATGCGTCAGGAAATTTCTTCGATACAGCAGGAAGTACCCGAGCACAAAATTTTTTACGGAGATATTTGGGAAAGGCTGACTTCCCAAAAAGTCGCATCCAATCCCAAGCTCGATGATTTTGGATGTTACCGGAATGTGCCGTGTCATCAGGCATGCTTTTATGCAAAAGAGCTTTTATTGGAACATCCGTTTTTGCTGGAATATAAAGTCCGGGCAGATTATGAACAGTTTTTGTGGTGCTATTTCACTGGAAAGGCAAATCCGCAGTATGTGGATATCCTGATTGCAGATTATGAGGGCGGTGGATTTTCCGAAACAAAAGAAAACCGAAAGCTTTCGAATCGGGAGCATCGCCGGATTGTAGAAAAATATATGACGAAAGGTCAGATTTTAAAATATCGTCTGATTTTGTGGCTGACGTTTGCCGGACTACGCACGTGGATTGCCCGGAATGAAAAAACGGCAAAATGCTATAATTGGTGTAAACAACTTATTTACCGAAGGAAAACAAAAAAGGAATAGCGTATGGAAGAGCAAAAAAAGAAAGTATTGTGGATTTGTAATATTATGCTTCCGGCGATTGCCAAAGAGCTTCATATGGAGTATTCCAACCGTGAGGGATGGCTCTCCGGAATTTATGAGAAAGCATCTAAGGAAGAATTCCCGTTTGAACTGGGAATCTGTTTTCCGGTTGACCACGGGGACTTTGCTAAAGTTTCAAAAAAGCCGGGTGCTGCGTTTGAAAAACTGGAGTTACAAAACGTTACCTGTTATGCATTCCGGGAAAAATTGAAGACCCCGGAGATTTATGATGCAGAGCTGGAATGCTGTTTCAAGGAAATCTTTGCGGATTTTAATCCGGATATGATTCATGTTTTTGGAACGGAATTTCCACATACGCTGGCTGCTGTAAAAGTATTTGATGATTCACAGCATACTCTGATTGGAATTCAGGGACTTTGCAGTGAAATAGCAAAGTGCTATCGTGCCGGATTGCCGGAAAAAGTATGGAATAAAGCTTCCTTTCGTGATGTGCTTCGAAAAGATTCCATGCGTCAGCAGCAGATAAAATTTCAGAAGCGTGGACAAAATGAGATAGAAGCCATACAGAAAACCGGAAATATTACAGGAAGAACTGCATTTGATAAAGAAAAGACGGAAAAGATAAATCCGGCTGCCCGTTATTATGCGATGAATGAGACTATGCGGACAGAGTTTTACGATGGAAAGTGGGAGCCGGAACAGTCAGAGCAATATCGTATTTTCCTCGGACAAGGGGATTATCCGTTAAAAGGAACGCATTTTCTACTGAAGGCAATGGGAATTCTGAAACAGAAATATCCTGATTTGCAGTTGTATGTGGCAGGAAACAGCATTATCCGGCAGGAAACCGCAAAGGACCGGCTAAAGCTTCCGGCATATGGTGAGTACCTGTTAAAGCTGATAAAAAAGTATGGACTGGAGAATCATGTTCATATTGCAGGAAGGTTATCTGCACAGGAAATGAAAGAACAGTTTATGAAATGCAGTGTATTTGTGTGTCCTTCTGTTGTGGAAAATTCACCAAATACGATTGGGGAGGCAATGCTTTTGGGCGTACCGGTAGTTGCTTCGGAGGCAGGTGGAATTCCGAGTATGGTTGAGAATGGAAATACCGGTCTGCTTTTTAAAAACCACAGTTCGGAGGAATTGGCAGATGCGATTGCATCCATCTGGGAGAATCCGGAGATGGCACGGGAATTGTCAGCACATGAGCGGGTGCGCGCAAGCTTTGTTCATGACAGTAATAAAAACTATGACCGTTTAATGGAAATATATATATCGATTTTGTCACAGTAGGAGTTGGAAATGAAGGTTACCTTTCTTTCGAATTACATCAATCATCATCAGATTCCTTTTTCCAATGAAATGTATCGAAGGCTTGGAAAGGATTATGTATTTATACAGACACAGCCAATGGAAGAGGAACGTAGAAATATGGGCTGGGAATCGAAGGAAGATACACTGCCCTATGTCCATTGTCTGTATGAAGAGGAAGAATATTGTAAGAACCTGATAATGGAAAGCGATTGCGTTCTGGCGGGGTGGAGTGACCAGGAGGAACTGGTTCAGCAGCGTTTGAATGCCGGAAAACTGACATTTCGAATTAGTGAACGGATTTACCGGGAAGGACAGTGGAAGGCAATTTCACCGAGAGGCCTGGTACACAAATATCAGGAACATATCCGGTACCGGAAGAAACCGGTATATCTGCTTTGCGCAGGCGCATATGTCGCATCTGATTTTCATCTGATTCATGCGTATCCGCATAAGATGTACCGTTTTGGGTATTTCCCGGAAATGAGGACCTATGAGGGCACACAGCTTTGGGAAAAGAAGAGTAGCGAACAAATCGATATTATTTTTGCGGGAAGGTTTCTGCCTCTGAAGCATCCCGAATATATGATTCGCCTTGCGGCAGACTTGAAAAAGGATTTCCCCAAACAGCCATTTAAAATACATATGGCAGGAAGCGGGGAATTGGAGGAACAGCTTCATCATCTTGCTAAGACCCTACGGGTAGAGGACCTGGTTGTGTTTTACGGTTTTCAGTCACCGGAAAAGGTCCGTGATTTAATGGAGCAGTGCCATATTCATATTTTCCCTAGTAACCGGCTGGAAGGCTGGGGAGCCGTAGTTAACGAGGCAATGAACAGCGGCTGCGTTGTTGTGGCGAACAGTGAGGCAGGGGCAGTTCCGTATCTGATTGATTCCGGGGAAAATGGTCTTATTTATCATGGAAGTTATGAGCATTTGCTGGAGCAGACGGAAGAATTGTTCCGGAATCCGGAACAGCTTGGCAGAATGGCACAAAAAGCATATGATACGATACAAAGCAGCTGGAATGCAGAGCATGCAGTAAATGAATTGCTGCGTTGCATTGAAGAAGCTCGTGAAAATGGAAGCTTTGAACCGGCAAAAGAGGGACCTTTAAGTGTGGCACCTGTCTTACGGTTAAAAAAAATAGCAGGATAGATTGAATAAAGAGAGGATATTGCATGGACAGTGAAAAACCGATTCTGATTAGTGTAATTGTACCGGTTTATAATATATTTGAATATCTTGAACGGTGCGTAAATTCCATACGGAAGCAAAGTTATCCCTATCTGGATATTATTCTGGTGGATGATGGTTCTACAGACCGTACCGGGGCACTGGCTGAAAAAATGGCACTGGAAGATACCAGAATCCGTGTATTCCATAAAGAAAACGGAGGTTCTTCTTCTGCAAGAAATTTGGGAATTTCCATGGCAAAGGGAGAATACATCGGTTTTGTAGACAGTGATGATTATGTGGAACCACAGATGTATGAGCGACTGCTTGCGGCAGCGTTGCAGGAAAATCTGCTTATGGTTCAATGCTCCAGGGATGAAATTGACGAAAACGGAAATCTTATGCAGAATGTTTGCGAACCACCGGCGGAAGCAGAAATTGTAGACAGCGAATATTTTATGAAAGAGCTGTTGATGCATCGTGGAGACTGTTCCTTCTGTACAAAGCTGACACATGCTTCTTTGCTGAAAGAAGAGCGTTTCCCGGAGGGAGAACTGAATGAGGACTTTAATCTGTTAATCCGGTTGTTGACCAAAATTCCGGCAATCGCAATTCTTCCGCAACAGGATTATCATGTTTTTTACCGGTATGGGAGCAACTCCAGAACAAGGGATGAAAACTATTTTCCGCCGGTGTTTACCGATATCGTAATCAATGCGGACCGGGTACAGAAAATTGTGGAACAGAAATATCCATCACTGCTGCAGGAGGCTATGAGGTTTGGACTATATCAGCGGCTGGATTATATGCTGCATATCCCGATTCCTATGATGAATGCACAGAATGAATTTTACATGGAAGTGAAGCGGTATCTTCATAAGCATCGCAGGGATGTAAGAAAAAATCCGTATCTTACGGCAAAAAATAAAAGATATCTGCTGTTAATGGGAACCGCACCGAAGCTGGTGCGGAAGATTCACTATATGTTAAAAAAGAAACAAATTCAGGAGGAAACGTCCTGTGGAAAAGACAAAGAGTAAAAAAATATATCTTATCGCAATGACGCTACTGCTGCTGGCACAGATTGCAGTGCTTTTTGTTTATGGCAGTCAGAAAGTGGGATTTCACGAAGATGAGCTTTATTCTTACTATTCTTCGAATAAAACAGCGGGATTGTTTGTAAAAGATGGCGAATGGGTAACGGGAGAGTCCCTGAAGGATGAGTTGATGGTTCTTCCCGGCGAACAGTTTCGTTATTGGGTTGTAAAACAAATGCAATCCTGGGATGTCCATCCCCCGTTTTATTATTATCTGCTACATACCGTCTGCTCTCTGACACCGGGAGTGTTTAGTAAGTGGCAGGGAATTGCGGTAAACATCGCAGGGTTTGTGCTTTCGTATCTGTTGCTTGCATATGTGTCGTATACAACCGTGTCGATGAGTGAACGATACAGAAGTGGAATGTCGGAATGGGTATCCTTTCTGACATGTCTTTGCTGGGGATTCAGCGGTGCAACGATTTCCGGTGTGATGTTTATTCGAATGTACCAATGGCTTACCGTTTTTGTCTTGCTATGTCTGGCAATTCATATACGGGCGATGCGTAAGGAAAAATATTCGGTGGCAGGATTCTATATCCCTCTTGGAATTACGGTATTTCTCGGATTCCTTACACAATATTATTACATGATTTTTCATGTTTTTCTGGGAGCAGGATTTTGCATCTATCTGATTTGGAAAAAGAATTGGAAACGTCTGGCTGCTTATGCGGGAGTCTGCATGGTTTCCTTTGGTGCCACGCTTCTTTACTATCCATCGGCACTTTCCCATATTTTCCGGGGGTATCGTGGAAATGAAGCAATCGGGGCTTTTTCGGACATTACAAATACCTGGGACAGGATACAGTTTTTTGGAGAATTGTTTAATGAGTATGTTATGGGTGGATTCATTGCCATATGGGTGTTGGCAATCTGCCTGTTGACGGTTACACGGTACAGCTTTAAGAAGCGTGGAAGAGTATTTTCTCCGTTGCTGAGTACACCGATAAAACTGATATTACTTGCAGCGTTTGGATACTTTTTTACGGTTGCAAAAACAGCGCTGCTTTTAGGGGACACTTCAAACCGTTATGAGCTTCCTATTTATGGACTGTTTGTATTTCTCCTTGTGGATATGGTTTATGAGCCGTGGTATGAAATGGTGCCACTACGTTCCGAACGCAGATGGCAATATCTTCCGGCAGGTTTTCTGGCAGTCCTGATTCTGATATCAACGATATTGGGATTTGCCAATGAAAAGGTACTTTTCCTGTATTCAGAGGAAAAAGAGCTTGCAGAATATGTTAATAGCCATACGGATACAAAGGCGGTTGTGATTTATGATGAAGCTTCGGCGGACCATATGTGGTGGCTTCTGGACGAATTAAGCTGCTATAAAGAAGTATATATGGTATCGCAGGAAAACGAAGAAGAGTTTTCAGATAACCAGTTGATGGAAGCAGAAAAACTGGTGGTTTATGTTGCAGATGAAAAAAATGCAGAGGAATGCCTTGACCGATTGGAAAGTTCGTGCGGACTTGATACCGAAGAAGAGCAAATCGGAGTAAAGAATACATGGGTGGTTTATGAGGTTGGCAAAAGTAACATAAAATGATAAACTGTATAAAATAGAAAGAAAAGGTACATTGGAAATCCAGTGTACCTTTTTTACTGGGAGAAGCATATGGATCTTGTTTTACAGAAGGAATATCTTGAAAAAGCAAAAGAATTGCATGAAAAAGCACCGGTCGTAAATGCCCATCTTGATTTGGCGGGAGAGATTTTGCTGCGTCATCAGATGGGGGAGAAGAGGGTTCTTCTTGACCGCTATTTACCGGAATTTGAATGTGCCGGGCTGAATCTTGCTGTTTCATCCATTTATATTCCCAATAGTGAATTGGACTATGCATGGGAAAATACATTGGCACAAATTGATGTCATAAAGCAGGAGGTTTCCGAGCTGCAAAATAATCGGGAGCTGATGAATGATAGGAAGGTGTGCTTTATTACCTCCAAACAGGAGCTTTCCGAGCTGCTGCGCCCGGAAGGAAATATCAGGAAAACAGGAATTTTGCTTTATATGGAAGGACTGGATGGCATTGGGGAAGACCTGAGTAAAATTGATTTGTTATATCAAATGGGAGTACGGGGAGCTTCTCTTACCTGGAGCCGGCAGAATGCACTTGCAACCGGATGCTGTAAGGCGGCGGAATACCGTCAGATACCCGGAGGACTTACCGAAAAAGGAAAAGAAGCAGTCAAATGCCTGGAGCAGCATTCGATGTTTCTGGATGTCAGCCATTTAAATGATGACGGATTTGAGGGTGTATGCCAAATCGCACGAAGACCATTTACGGCAACACATTCGAACAGCAAAACAATTTGTAATAATTATCGAAATCTGACGGACCGGCAGATGCGTATTCTGGCAAGACAACATGGTGTAGCAGGATTAAATGGGTATCGTGGAATTGCCGGTTCGAGGGAAGGAAATCATCTGGAAATGCTTTGCAGCCATGTTGAGTATGAAGTGGAATGCATGGGAATGGCACATGTGGGCTATGGCTTTGATTTGTGCGATTCGTATGATGAGGCAAATGCCATCCTGCATGGAAGGAAGCCGGGAGAACGTGAGGATTGTCTTTACAGTCATGCGGAAATTCCACAGGTGACGGCAGCACTTTTGCAACGCGGTATGGATGAAAAAACGGTCAGAGCAGTAATAGGGGAAAACTGGATACGCTATTTTTCCATGGTATTACCGGATGAAAACAAGTGATTTCAAGGTATTGGAGAATTATGGCATAAACGTTGCGTAAATAATAGAAAAAACGTATAATAAGAAGAAATAAGGCAAAAATGATGAGGATTGGAAAATTCGCTGAATTGGAGGAATCACCATGAATTATAACGAAGCATATGCAAAATTATCGAAGTTTGGACAGGAACATGTATTAAAATATTATGACTCACTTACGGAAGACGAAAAGGTACTCTTGTTGAAGCAGATTGATGAAACGGACTTTTCTGTATTGGAGGCAGGAAAGAACGGCGGACAGAATTCAAAGCGCGGAAAGATTACACCGCTTGCTGCCATGCAGTTGAAAGAAATTCATCAAAAAGAAGAAAAATTCCGTGCTACCGGACTTCAGGCAATCCGGGAGGGAAAAGTAGGAGCAGTTCTTCTTGCCGGTGGAATGGGAACCCGTCTTGGTTCGGATAACCCAAAAGGAATGTTTAACATTGGAATTACAAAAGAAGTTTATATTTTCCAGAGATTAATCGAAAATCTTATGGAAGTCGTAAAGGAAGCGGGGGCTTATGTGCCGTTATATGTTATGACAAGTGATAAAAATCACGAGGCGACGGTCCGATTTTTGAAAGAACACCATTATTTTGGCTATGACAGTAATTACATTACATTTTTTATGCAGGACATGGCTCCGGCAACAGATTATAATGGAAAGGTATATCTGGAAGAAACGTACAAAATGTCCACTTCTCCGAATGGAAACGGTGGCTGGTATATTTCCATGTATAAATGGGGAATCGCACAAAAGGCAATAGAAGCCGGTGTAGAATGGCTAAACGTATTCTCTGTGGATAATGTTCTTCAACGAATCGCAGATCCGGTATTTGTAGGGGCAGTCATTGAAGAGAACTTTGTATCCGGTTCCAAGGTGGTTAAGAAGTGCTCACCGGATGAAAAGGTTGGTGTGATGTGTCTGGATGATGGTCATCCATCGATTATTGAATATTATGAATTGACGCAGGAACTTATGGATGCAAAAGACGAGGCTGGTGAACCGGCATATAATTTTGGCGTTATTTTAAATTATCTTTTCCGTGTATCTGAGCTGGAACGTATTCGTGAGAAGGAATTACCGCTTCACGTGGTAGAAAAGAAGATTCCCTATATGAATGACGAAGGGCAGATGATAAAGCCGGAAAAACCAAACGGCTATAAATATGAAAGCCTCGTTCTTGACATGGTATATGAAATGGAGAACTGTGTTCCGTTTGAAGTGGAACGCGAGAAAGAGTTTGCTCCGGTCAAGAATGCAACCGGCGTAGATTCTGTTGACAGTGCAAGAGAGCTATGCAAAAAGAACGGAATTGAATTATAAACAACAGATAAGCGACAGGAGGAAAAACAATGGCAATTTTAGTAACAGGTGGTGCCGGATTTATCGGCAGTCACACCGTAGTAGAGCTTCAGAATGCAGGCTATGAGGTTGTTGTAGTTGATAATTTATGCAATTCCTGTAAGGAGAGCCTTAAACGTGTTGAAAAGATTACGGGAAAGCCGGTCACTTTTTATGAAGCAGATATTCTTGACCGTGAGGCATTAAATGCCATTTTTGAAAAAGAAAAAATTGATTCCTGTATTCATTTTGCAGGCTTAAAGGCAGTTGGAGAATCGGTAGCAAAACCGTGGGAATACTATGAAAATAATATTGCGGGTACACTTGTGCTGGTTGATGTGATGCGTAAACATGGCGTTAAGAACATTATTTTCTCTTCGTCGGCAACTGTTTATGGAGATCCGGCGATCATCCCGATTACGGAGGAGTGCCCCAAGGGACAGTGTACGAACCCCTATGGATGGACAAAATCCATGCTGGAACAGATTCTTATGGATATTCAGAAGGCAGACCCGGAATGGAATGTAATTCTGCTTCGTTACTTTAATCCGATTGGTGCTCATAAGAGTGGCCTGATTGGAGAAAATCCAAATGGAATTCCGAATAACCTGATGCCATATGTGACACAGGTTGCGGTTGGAAAGCTGGAAAAACTCGGTGTGTTTGGAAACGATTATGATACTCCGGATGGAACAGGAGTGCGTGATTATATTCATGTGGTAGATTTGGCAAGAGGTCATGTAAAAGCAATTAAAAAGCTGGATGAAAAGATTGGTCTTGGCATTTACAATCTCGGAACCGGTAAAGGCTATAGCGTACTTGACATTGTGAAGAACTTTGAAGAAGCAACCGGCGTAAAAATTCCTTATGAAATTAAGGCAAGACGTCCGGGTGATATTGCAACCTGCTATTCCAATGCAGATAAAGCAAAAAGAGAGCTTGGATGGGAAGCAGAGTATGGTATTCGGGAAATGTGTGAGGACTCCTGGAGATGGCAGAGCAATAATCCAAATGGCTATGCAGAATAACAAATAGAATTTTAAGAGCAAATAGAAATGACCAGGTCTTAGTGATGAAAGACCCGGTCATTTTTTATCGTTGTTATGCAACATAGTAATACATAAATATAAAGTGGCAAATACTTCCGCCCATGACAAACAAATGGAAAATTTCATGGGAACCAAAGAATTCATGTCTTGCATTAAACAGCGGAAGCTTCAATGCATAAATGACGCCGCCTACCGTATAAATAATTCCTCCTGCAAGAAGCCAGAAAAATGCGGCGGCAGGAAGTGCCTGCAAAAGCGGACCAAATACAGCAACACATACCCAGCCCATTGCGATATAAATAACGGAAGAAAACCACTTTGGACAGGTAACCCAGATGGCCTTTAAGGTCATACCGAAAAGGGCGATTCCCCAGATAACTGCCAACAAGGTGTATCCGAGCTTTCCACCCAGGACGCACAGGCAAATCGGTGTATAAGAGCCTGCAATCAAAACAAAAATCATCATATGATCCAGCTTACGGAAAATACGCAATGCCCGCCCTTCAAGATTCAAGGAGTGGTATATGGTACTTGCACCATAAAGGAGCACCATACTGATACAAAAAATACTGAGTGCAACAATGGATTCTTCGCTTGCAAACCGTGCTGCTTTTACTAACAGCGGTGTTGCAGCAAATGTTGCCATGACCAATCCAATAAAATGTGTAATTGCACTACCCGGTTCACGAATTGTAATCTGCATAATAGTACCTCCTAACTCAACATGTAGTTTTAAAAACTACATCAAGAACAATTAAATACTACTACATAAGATATACAATGTCAAACATAATATGCAAAAAATACGAAAATAAAAAAATTGTTAATCTTCTTCGATAACATGGATTTCCAGATAGTCGAAATCAATAGGCTCTATAAAATTATCCTGGGTAAAGCGTGCTTTTGCATGACGCTTGAAATCCTGAATCGTTGCATCCAGCCAGATTGGCTTTCCAAGGTCAAATTCATAACAGACTTCATCCAGTGCCTGAAACACTTTATGGGTGCGCGTATCTTCAGAAGCGTTACAGATAACAGTATCCTTTAACATACGATTATCCTTGAAAACTTTTGCCCATAAACGAAACATGATTTGATTCCTCCATTATTTTATTCAGAAATTATTCTTATCTTATCATATAAATTATGAAAAAAGTATAAATTCTTAGGAAAACGAATACAATAATCGATGAAAGTATGGTAAGATATAGTAGGAATCCTTATGATATGGTTTCTTGAATACGACTTGGAAAAGAAAGGGAAGCTTATGGAGCTGAAAGCTGGACTGAGCAATGATGTTGATAATTGGAAAGAGGTTACCCTGATTTACAATTCCGCATTGAAGCAGATAAGTACGAAACTGGAAATTCTAAATGATGAGTTTCAGCATGTACATAGTTATAATCCAATTGAACATATCAAATCACGTATGAAAACATCTGAAAGCATTGTAAAGAAGTTAAAACGCTACGGATATGAATCAACCATCCAGAATATGGTGGATTACGTAAATGATATTGCAGGAATTCGGGTAATTTGTTCCTTTGTTTCTGATATTTACCGCATTGCCGATATGATTAGCAATCAGAGCGATATAAAAGTGATTTCCGTGAAAGATTATCTGAAGAATCCTAAAGCAAGTGGATATCGCAGTTATCATATGCTGGTTACCGTACCGGTTTATCTGTCTGATCGGATTGTAGATACGAAGGTTGAGATTCAGATTCGAACGGTTGCCATGGACTTTTGGGCAAGCCTGGAACATAAGATTCATTATAAATTTGAAGGAAATGCACCGGAGTATATTAAGGAAGAACTGATTGAATGTGCCGAGATGGTAACGGCATTGGACGAGAAGATGCTTTCTCTGAATGAAGAGGTATTAAGTATTAATCATTTGGAAATGGAATAAACAGAATAGGATTGCTTGAAAAGCGGTGTCTTTCGAGATACTGCTTTTTATTATGTGGAGAATTTCATTCGGACTGCATGATGGTCCTATAAATGAGGAGTGCCCAGGTACATTTCTGCACCTGGGCTATTATGAAAAAATTTATCTATGTGTGTAATGATAAACATTACATGTTTCCTTTGCTATATACATATAGTACAATATAAATATGAACAAATTATGAACAGGATATGAAAAACATGTTAAAATTTACAATGACATAAAAGAATAAATGAGAAAATTATGCAAAATGCACAAAGCATGCGAGAATAGGAACTTGTTGTAAAAAAACATCAAAAATGGTAAGATACTTATGAATCGTATGATGAAAAAGAGGCACAATACGGAAAGGATATGGACATCAACATGGATAACTTTATGGATGAAATTGTACAGAAGTTTACACCACAGGATATGATTCGTGCAAATGCCGCAGCAGAGGCAGCAGAGATAGATTCGCTTGAAAAACAGCTTACCCTGTTTAAGGATCAGATGGCAAAATATGATGACTGTCTTCAGGAAATGAGACAGCTGAATTTGAAAAATATAGAATCTGCACAGGATGTTCAGCAGATGGCAGATAAGGCGGGAGAAAAACTTGGTCAGGCAGCCGAAGAAGTGCAGGCAGCATCCGTTTCCAGCATTAATAAGACGCTTGATGAAAGCCTGGCTAAAATTGCAGAGATAAAGGAAACCGCAAATAATACTGAAGAAATTAATGCCATTATTAAGAATTTGGAAGAATTTCTGCATACAGATAATGTGAAAGTATATCGTAATGTGCAGGCATCCATGGTAGAAGAACTGGATAAACGCACCGAAGATATTAAGGCATCTTATAAAAAGGCATCAAGGAAGATTGGTGCAGTATTTGCCTTTTCACTAATTACGATGATTTTTTCGATTATGAGTCTTGCGGTTACGCTGATTCGTATCTTTGGACTTTTTTAGTTGGAGGAGCTATGGAAAAGCAAATCTGGAAGCCGGGCAATATGCTTTATCCGTTGCCGGCGGTTCTTGTCACAGTAGCAGACAAAGAAGAAAATTATAATATATTTACAGTAGCATGGACAGGGACGGTTTGCAGTTCTCCGGCGATGGTTTCGATATCAGTAAGACCGGAACGGTTTTCACACCATATGATTAAAGAAACCGGGGAGTTTGTGATTAACCTGACGACGAAAAAACTGACTTATGCAACGGATTATTGTGGAGTAGTGAGTGGACGTGAGGAGAATAAGTTCCAAAAACTAAAACTGCATGTCGAAAAGGCAGAACATGTAAAGGCACCGCTCCTGGTAGAGAGTCCTGTAAACATAGAATGCCGGGTAACCCAGACATTACAACTTGGTACGCATGATATGTTTTTGGCAGAGGTGCTGGCAGTACATGCGGATGAACAATACATGGATGACAAAGGACGGTTTCATCTGGACTGGGCAGACCCGATTGCATATTCACATGGCAGATATTATTCTTTGGGAAAAGAATTGGGAAAATTTGGATATAGTGTAAAAAAACGGTAGTAATGGAGAAAACCAGGTACTACCGTTTTTCTTTATGTGAATCAACCTGTGTGGGACGGCCTAGAAAGCTACCACGGACAATGGCATCCTTTCCGTATTTTTCGCGGATGGCATCTAAAGTAGAATCAAGTGCCTTCAGCTTTTCAGTGGAAGGATGTGACTTGCCCGGTTCACCTTTGGCAGTCGGTTCTGCGAGCTGGTCGAAAAGACTGAGTTGTACGGGTTCATCATGGGACGTCAATTTCGCAGACCGAATGCCTAAAAGACGGATAGGACTGCCGTTCCAAAGCTCGTCAAACAGTTTGCAGGAAGTTTCATAAATAATCTGTGTGGTAGAAGTTGGTGTGTTTAGACTAGTTTGGCGCGAAACACTCTGAAAGTCGCTATATTTTATTTCGACGCTAAGCGTGGAAGTGTTTTGACCGGATTTGCGCAAACGGGAGCCTACACTTTCTGCAAGGGATAATAAGGTGCTGTAGGCAAGCTGTACGTCTGTAATATCTTCGGCTAAAGTTGTGGAGTTGCCGATTCCTTTGGCAGCGGTGGGGGTAGAAATAACCGGCGAGTCATCGATGCCGTTAGCATATTGCCATAAAAGCAGTCCGTGGCTTTTTAAGTGCATGGAAAGAATGGACGAATCTGTGGCGGCAAGCTCGCCGATGGTATTGATTCCTAAATTATGTAATACCTGTACGCTGGAATGACCGCACATATATAAGGAAGAAACGGGAAGCGGCCACATCTTTTTTGAAAGTTCCTCAGGGAAAAGAGTGTGGACTCTGTCCGGTTTTTCAAAATCGGATGCCATTTTGGCAAGCACCTTACAATTAGAAATGCCAATATTCACAGTAAATCCGAAGGAGTCATAAATACGTTGTTTGATTTCATTGGCAGCGTCTATCGGACTGGAATAGAGATGCTGTATCGGTGTAAAATCCATAAAACATTCATCGATACTTAATTGCTCGATTTCAGGGCAAATGGAGCGAAGGAGCTCCATCAGACGATGACTGCACTCTTCATAATAACTATGGTCCGGACGCTCGATTAAGAGTGTTGGACATTTTCGCAATGCATTTACAATCGGCTCGGCAGTCTGAATGCCGTATTTTTTCGCAGGAATGGATTTTGCAAGGACAATACCGTGCCGTTTTTCCTGGTCGCCACCAATGATCGAAGGAACCGTACGCAAATCCAGGGTATCACCGGATTGCAGGCGCCGGAGGGCACTCCAGCTTAAATAGGCGGAATTTACATCAATATGAAAAATGATACGTGAACCCATATGCGGCGCCTCCTTTTGGAAAAATCATCCAGATGTCAATATCTAAAAGGATGTTGCGAATCACATGGAATCACAAATGAATTCTGGGTGCGGTTTTTCAACACTAAGCAGTTCTAACAATTTTATTTTATACTGAGGCGCCGGAACGAAACCGGCGATAATTCGTCATCCGGACTCAGTATCGCCTTTTCCGTACATCCTTGTACGGAAATTTCTGGAAAATGATAAAATTATAAGAACTGCTAAGTGCCTACAAAAAAGCACCCTAGAATTCATTTGTGATTTCCATGCGAGTGACAATTTCAGTTTGTGATATTTCCATCTGAATTTATTGTACCAAAGAACATACTCTTTACAAGTAAAATCATAACTGATAGAATAAATCTGTTACGAATTTGTTACAAATTAAAGGAAACGACTATGAAACATTTTTCATCTCATTATAAACATTTAAAGATGCGTTATCTGAAAATTGCATTATTATCTGCAGTAATCAGTCTTTTTTTTATACCCGTTTTTGTGAAATTTGAAAAAACGGGAGATAATATTTTTACGGTTTATTTAAACGGTCAGGAAGTAGGAATTGTAGATTCCCTGGAGCAGGCAAAGAACTGTGCCGTAGAGGCAAGAAGGAATGTTGCGCTGCGAAGTAATGAGCTTGTTCTGGTCGAAAGTGACATGGAAACAGAAGGCAGGGAAGTGTTATGGGGAAAGATTGATTCTGACCAGTCTGTGATTTCCAAAATGGAAAAGGTTTATGCAAATGATATGAAGGAATCTCTGCATAAGTCTTATATCATTAAAATTGATGATAACATTATAAATCTTGCAAATCTGAATGAGGTCGTTGGACTTTTGCAGGCAGCAGTGAACCGGTATGATGCGGACAAGCAGTATCAGGTAGAATTGCAGCTTGATGCAACGAGAGAGCTTCCGGTGCTGGCAGCATCGGTTTCCACGAAGGAGGAAGTGAAAAAGCAGGAAGAAGCGGCAGAGGCAGTAAATCTAGAAGCAGGTTTTCAGGCGGATATGACGTCGCTTTTTAATGCGATTGAACCGGATGTGGAAAAAGACTTTGGAGATTATGAACTCGGTATAATTTCCATGGGCTTTGGGGATGATATTGAGGTAGTAGAAGCTTATTTGGATGAACGTGAATTGACGGACATCAGTGTGGCAATCAATGATGTGACAAGCGAGGAACAGAAAAACGAGGTTTACAAGGTGGTTTCCGGTGACACATTGTCGGGAATTGCGATGAAGACCAATATCCCGGTGGATCAGCTTGTAGAAATGAATGAGTCTTTGGAAAATGAAAATTCCATGATTCGTCCGGATGATGAACTGATTATTACAGTGGCAAAGCCAAAGCTTGCCGTGCTTCGTCAGGAAGAGATGTATTATGAAGAGGACTACGAAGCAGATGTCATATACATTGATAATGACGACTGGTATACAACGGAAACTAAGGTTTTGCAGCAACCGTCCGCAGGACATCGTAAAGTAGTTGCAGTAGTGTCTTTTGAAAACAATAAAAAAGTTTCCGAGGAAATTATCAAGGAAGAGGTTACTTACGAAGCAGTTCCGAAGATTGTAGAACGCGGAACAAAGATACCGCCAACTTATATCAAACCAATTTCGGGAGGCAGATTATCTTCTAACTTTGGACGTAGAAACAGACCGACAAGAGGTGCAAGCTCTTATCATAAGGGTGTTGACTGGGCAATTCCAAGTGGATCTGCCGTTTACGCATCCTGTGGTGGTACGGTAGCGAAAGCCGGATGGGGAAGCGGATATGGTTATGTGGTTTATATCAATCACCCGGACGGAAGACAGACCAGGTATGGTCACCTGAGTAAGGTGCTTGTATCTGCGGGACAGACAGTTTCCCAGGGACAGCGAATTGCATTGAGTGGTAATACCGGCGTAAGTACAGGACCACATCTGCATTTTGAAATACTGATTGGCGGCTCACAGGTAAATCCGCTGAAGTATCTGAATTAGGCAGATATTACAAGGGGTTACGATGCATGAATATATGTTCGTGTTTACAGAGAAAGTTATTGTGGTATAATGTATGCGAACGCATTTTGCATAAAAAAGACTTGAGAGAAATACTGGATGAATATATCAATAGCATGATAGAGGTATGCCATGGAACAGTATGCAATTAAAGGTGGCAATCCGTTAGTTGGCGAGGTCGAGATTGGTGGAGCCAAGAACGCCTCACTGGCAATTCTGGCAGCAGCAGTAATGACGGATGAAACCGTATTAATAGAGAACATCCCTGACGTTCGGGATACCAATGTGATGATGCAGGCAATTGAAAGCATCGGAGGAACGGTAGAACGTATTGACCGTCATACGGCAAAAATATCCGGAAAGAACATTAAGGATTTAGTAATCGAAGGGGATTATATCAAAAAAATTCGTGCATCCTATTATTTGTTAGGTGCATTACTTGGAAAATATAAAAAAGCCCAGGTATCCTTACCTGGCGGATGTAACATTGGGTTGCGTCCAATAGACCAGCATATTAAAGGTTTTCGCGCGTTAGGAGCAGAGGTCCGGATTGAGTATGGACTGATTTTTGCAGAGGCAGAAAAGCTTGCAGGAAGCCATATTTATATGGATGTTGTTACAGTTGGTGCAACCATCAATGTAATGATGGCAGCTGTAATGGCAGAAGGACAGACCATTATTGAAAATGCAGCCAAGGAACCACATGTGGTTGATGTGGCAAACTTCCTAAACAGTATGGGTGCCAATATTAAAGGGGCTGGAACTGATGTAATCCGTATCAAGGGAGTACAGAAGCTTCATGGAACCGAATATACGGTTATTCCCGATCAGATAGAAGCCGGAACCTTTATGTTTGCAGCGGCAGTTACAAAGGGCGATGTTACGGTAAAAAATGTAATTCCGAAGCATTTGGAATCCATTAGTGCAAAGCTTTTGGAGATAGGCTGTGAAGTAGAAGAATCGGATGATGCTGTACGTGTGGTAGCGTCCAAACAGTTATCACATACACATGTAAAGACGTTGCCATATCCGGGATTTCCTACGGATATGCAGCCGCAAATTACCGTTACGCTTGGACTGTCCAAGGGAACAAGTATTGTGACCGAGAGTATTTTTGAAAACCGTTTCAAATATGTGGATGAATTGACCCGGATGGGTGCGAATATTAAGGTAGAGGGAAATACAGCAATCATTGATGGAGTTCCCAAATATACAGGAGCAAGTATTACCGCACCTGACCTGCGTGCCGGAGCAGCACTTGTGATTGCAGCATTGGCAGCAGATGGCATCAGCACCGTAGATGATATTAAATTTATCGAGCGTGGATATGAGGATTTTCATATTAAGCTGAGCAGTCTGGGAGCACAGATTGATAAAATCAGTACGGAAAGAGATTTACAGAAATTCCGCTTAAAAACAGGCTGATAATTAAGAAGAAAAGAAAAAGGAAGCACTGATAGTTATTATATCAGTGCTTCTATTTGTATATCGGGATGTAAATACAAGTCAATGAAACCATGCTCCGTTTTAATCGTTGGAGCGGATAATTTTTCCTTGTTGATATAAACAATCGTACCTCTTAATCCGTTGCTGAGAAGAACATCATTCAGCAGGTAAGTATTCACGACGTTTTCCAGGAATGTCATAATGTATTTCGGGTCATATTTCTGCAGTCCTTCCTGTTCAAAGATGGAGATGGATTTGAAAGGACAGAGAGCATCACGGTAAACTCTGGCAGAAGTAGTCGCGTCATATACATCCGCGATGGCAACCATTTTGGCATAAGGGGTAATCTGGTTTAAGGAAAGTCCGAAAGGATATCCGCTACCGTCGCAACGTTCATGGTGCATCAAAACCGCATTGAGTATATCGGTATCCAGAGTGGAATTCTGTAAAATACGATATCCCTCCTGTGGGTGCCGTTTGATAATGCTGTACTCCTGCTTGGTAAGCTTGTCCGGTTTCTTTAAAATCTCCTCAGGCATTTTCAACTTGCCGATATCATGCAGAAGACCACTGACGGTTGCCTTTTTTATCTCGTCCTCATCCAGACGTAACCATCGGGCAAAGATATTGCATATAAGTGCTACATTCATGCTATGAACATAGGTGGCATCATCATAAATACGCATACTGTGGAGCATGTCAAAAAGATTCGGAGTGGTTGAAGCGAGATTCATCACGTCAATGGTATGATTCATCAGCTTTTCCACATTTAAAGGGGAGCCTTTTTGGACGACGTCATTAATCGTAGAACGAAAGTCATCTACATCGCTCTCAAATTCCTTTTTAAATTTGATAAATTCGGGACTTTTGCGAATTCGCTCAGCATAAGAAAGACAATAACTGTCGCTGTCCGGCTCTGTCTGAAGAGACTGATCTTCTACACGGACAGAGATAATGGAATAAAAGGCAAGCTTCGTAATTGTCTTATCATTTAATACAATACCTTTTGGCAAGATAAGCTGGTATTGATAATTATAAACGTCCTCGGCAGTAATCATGCCGGGAGTCAGCTCAGAAGTTGGTATTCGTTTCATAATGCCTCCTGAAAAACAAAGACAAAAAACTATACAAATATTATAATGGAAATGCGAAAAAAGGTCAATTCACCACATCTTGTAGAAAAGGATTGACAAAGTGGTTTGTATGGTGTAGCCTATGTCTAGATATGAAAATTCAATATTGTAGAGAATCTCTTATTCAGAGTGGTGGAGGTACATAGGACCTGTGAAGCCACGGCAACCCCTAGTGAGGAAGGTGCCTACCTGAGCGAGCAAAAAGCCTATCGGCGAATCGAACAATAAGAGGATTTGATTATCGAGTGTCAGGTCCGCTTATTTATAAGCGGATTTTTTTGCGCGACTAAGCAGAGTCGGATGAATACAATTGTGTGAGCCGCGCTTGCACGAGCGAAGACATTTGTATTGATACGACGAGCAACGCGAACGAGAAATGCAGAGCATTTCGAGTCTGCTTAGTTAAGCTATTTATTAATAACTTAATAACCAAATAACCAACGAACAAAAGGAGAGAAAACAAATGGAAAAAAGATTATTTACTTCCGAGTCCGTAACAGAAGGACATCCTGACAAAGTCTGTGACGCAATTTCCGATGCGATTCTTGACGCATGCATGGAAAAAGACCCTATGAGCCGTGTTGCTTGTGAAACCGCAGTATGTACCGGTTTTGCATTAGTAACCGGAGAAATTACAACAAACGCATATGTAGATATTCAGAAGGTCGTACGTGATACGGTAAAAGAAATCGGTTACACCAAGAGCGAATATGGATTTGATGGAAACACATGTGCCGTATTAGTAGCAATTGATGAACAGTCTTCCGATATTGCAATGGGTGTTGATAAGGCACTTGAAGCAAAGGAAGGTACCATCAAGGATGATTTGGATACCGGAGCCGGTGACCAGGGTATGATGTTTGGTTATGCAACCAATGAAACAGAAGAATATATGCCTTATCCTATCGCACTTGCTCATAAGCTTGCACTTCAGCTTACCAAGGTTCGTAAGGATGGTACATTGAAGTATTTAAGACCGGATGGAAAGAGCCAGGTTTCCGTAGAATATGATGAAAACGGAAAGCCAATCCGTCTGGAAGCAGTTGTTCTTTCTACCCAGCATGACGAAGATGTAACACAGGAACAGATTCATGAAGATATTAAGAAGTATGTATTTGACCCGATTCTTCCGAAGGAATTGCTGGATGAAAATACAAAGTATTTTATCAACCCGACCGGTCGTTTCGTAATTGGTGGACCTCACGGAGATGCTGGTCTTACCGGACGTAAAATTATCGTAGATACTTATGGTGGATATGCACGTCACGGCGGCGGTGCTTTTTCCGGAAAGGATTGCACCAAGGTAGACCGTTCTGCAGCTTATGCAGCACGTTACGTCGCAAAGAACATTGTTGCAGCAGGACTTGCAGATAAGTGTGAAATTCAGTTATCTTATGCAATCGGTGTTGCTCAGCCGACTTCCATCATGGTAGATACCTTTGGAACCGGAAAAGTAAGTGACGAGAAGCTTCTTGTTGCGATTCGTGAGAACTTTGACCTTCGTCCTGCAGGAATTATTAAAATGCTTGACTTACGTCGTCCGATTTACAAGCAGACTGCTGCTTACGGACATTTTGGACGTAATGATCTTGATTTGCCTTGGGAGAAGCTTGACAAGGTAGATGTACTTAAGAAATATCTGTAAACAAAACGAGAGAAGTTGTAAAGGCTGTCGGAAAACCGGCAGCCTTTTTGTTCTGTTTTTCATGTTGCGCAGCACAGTCATAAAGAGGTAAAATAGAAACAGTTGTATATGAGTTGAAAAGTGAAACAACAGACAGGGAGGAACACCATGGCATTTACTCATTTGCATGTCCATACCGAATACAGCCTTTTGGATGGTTCAAATAAAATAAAAGAATATGTAAAGCGTGTCAAAGAGCTTGGTATGAACAGTGCTGCCATTACGGACCATGGAGTAATGTATGGTGTGATTGATTTTTACAAAGAATGTAAGGCACAGGGCATTAACCCGATTATCGGGTGTGAGGTATATGTGGCTCCGAATTCCCGGTTTGATAAAGAACTGACCGGCGGTGAGGACCGTTATTATCATCTTGTGCTGCTGGCAGAAAATAATACCGGATATGATAATCTGATGAAAATTGTAAGCCGCGGTTTTACCGAAGGCTATTATTATAAGCCACGTGTTGATATGGAGCTGTTACGGGAAAATCATGAAGGTCTGATTGCCCTATCTGCATGTCTTGCCGGTGAAGTACAGCGTTATATCCAGAAGGGACTTGTGGATGAAGCCAAAAAGACGGCATTAAAATATCTGGACTGCTTTGGAGAAGGAAATTATTTCCTGGAGCTTCAGGACCATGGGATACCGGAACAGAAGCTGGTAAACACCACGCTTTTGCAAATGAGCAAGGAATTGAACATTCCGCTTGTTGTTACGAATGATGTGCATTACACGTATGCAGATGATGTGAAGCCTCATGATATCCTGCTTTGCCTGCAGACCGGAAAAAAGCTTTCGGATGAGGACCGTATGCGTTATGAAGGCGGTCAATATTATGTGAAGAGTGAAGAAGAGATGAAAGCGCTGTTTCCTTATGCATGGGAGGCAGTAGAAAATACACAGCGGATTGCAGACCGCTGCCATGTGGAAATTGAATTTGGAGTAACAAAGCTCCCTAAATTTGATGTGCCGGAAGGATATGACTCCTGGAGTTATTTAAATAAGCTTTGCTATGATGGCCTGAAGGAGCGCTACGGGGAAGATTTCAATGCACCTGCAGGAGAAAGCGGCCAGACGCTGAAAGAGCGATTGGACTATGAGCTCAATGTAATTAAGACAATGGGATATGTGGATTACTTCCTGATTGTCTGGGACTTTATCAATTATGCAAAGCAAAATGATATTATGGTAGGACCGGGAAGAGGTTCGGCAGCAGGAAGTATCGTTTCTTACTGTCTTAAGATTACGAATATTGACCCACTCCGCTATAACCTCCTGTTTGAACGTTTTTTAAATCCGGAACGTGTGTCCATGCCGGATATTGATATTGACTTCTGTTTCGAACGACGTCAGGAGGTCATTGACTATGTAGGGCGTAAATACGGGGCAGAAAAGGTAGTGCAGATTGTAACATTTGGAACGCTGGCTGCCAAGGGAGTAATCCGTGATGTGGGAAGAGTCATGGATTTGCCGTATGCTTACGTGGATTCTCTCGCCAAAATGATTCCGAATGAGTTGAATATTACGATAGAAAAAGCACTGCAGATGAATCCTGACCTGCGAAAGGCTTACGAAACGGATGAACAGGTGCGTGAGCTTCTGGATATGAGCAAACGTCTGGAAGGACTTCCAAGACATACATCCATGCATGCCGCAGGTGTTGTAATCTGTTCCAGACCCGCGGAGGAACTGGTTCCGTTGTCAAGGGGGGCAGATGGTTCCATAACCACCCAGTTCACAATGACAACCATTGAAGAACTTGGACTTTTGAAGATGGATTTCCTGGGACTTCGTACACTTACGGTATTGCAGCATGCTGTAAAGCTGGTAAAACAAAGTAAAGGAATTGAGATTGATTTAGACCATATAGATTTTGATGATAAAAAGGTGCTGGCATCCATCGGTACCGGAAAAACGGATGGTGTATTCCAGTTGGAAAGTGGTGGAATGCGCAACTTTATGAAGGAACTGAAACCACAGAATCTGGAAGATATTATTGCGGGAATTTCCCTGTATCGTCCGGGTCCTATGGATTTTATCCCAAAATACATTAAAGGAAAAAGCAATTTCGCAAATGTAACGTATTCCTGCCCACAGCTGGAACCGATTCTTTCTTCCACCTATGGATGTATTGTTTATCAGGAACAGGTTATGCAGATTGTGCGTGACCTCGGTGGTTATACGCTTGGCAGAAGTGACCTGGTACGTCGTGCCATGAGTAAAAAGAAACAGTCTGTTATGGAAAAGGAACGGGCAAACTTTATTTATGGAAACGAGGAAGAAGGTGTTCCCGGCTGTGTATCGAAGGGAATTCCGGAACAGGTGGCATCGCAGATTTATGATGAAATGATGGATTTTGCCAAGTATGCGTTTAATAAGTCGCATGCAGCATGCTATGCAGTGGTGGCCTACCAGACGGCATTTTTGAAATACTACTATCCGGTAGAATTTATGGCAGCGCTTATGACGTCGGTCATTGATAATTCCGGAAAAGTAGCGGAATACATTATGACCTGCCGGAATATGGGAATTCCAATACTTCCGCCGGACATCAATCATGGAGAGATTGGATTTTCCGTGGATGGAAATGCAATCCGTTATTCCCTGAATGCGATTAAAAGTGTAGGAAGACCGGTTATTGAGGGAGTTGTGAAGGAGCGTGAGGAGTTCGGAGAGTTTAAGAGTCTTCAGGACTTCATGACGCGTATGGCAGATAAGGACATGAACCGCAAGGCAATTGAAAACTTTATCAAAGCCGGTGCTTTTGACAGCTTTGGAGGAACCAGAAAGCAATATATGAGCGTCTATATGCAGATTCTGGATCGTATTCTTCATGACCGCAAGAACAGTATGGCGGGCCAGATGAGCCTTTTTGATATTGTGGACGAAGAAAATAAGAAGGACTATGATATCCATATGCCGGATGTCGGAGAATATTCGAAGGATATGCTTCTTGCATTTGAAAAAGAAGTGCTTGGAATTTATGTCAGCGGACATCCTCTGCAGGAGCAGGAAGAACTGTGGAAAAAAGGAATTACGAACACAACTGCCGATTTTGCACTGGATGAAGAAAGTGGATATGCCAGAGTGCGGGACAATGAATCCGTAACCATCGGTGGATTGATTGCGGATAAAAAAATTAAATATACAAAGAATGATAAGGTCATGGCATTTTTGCAGCTGGAAGATTTGGTGGGCAGTGTGGAAGTAATTGTTTTTCCAAAAGATTATGAAAGAAACAGCGCCAAGCTCCAGGAAGATAATAAGGTATTTATTAAAGGAAGAGTTTCTTTAGAAGAGGACCGTGACGGAAAGCTGATTTGTGAGAAAGTCACGGCATTTGATGAAATTCCAAGGAAGTTATGGGTGAAGTTCCCGGACAAGGAAAGTTATGCACAGGCTTCCGGGGAGTTCCTTGAGTTGTTGAAAACCTCTGATGGCAGAGACAGCGTGGTAGTTTACATTGAAAATGAAAAGGCAATCAAAAAGCTTCCACCGAATTTCAGCGTTAATGCAGATGAGGATTTGCAGGAAAAATTATCTTCAAAATACGGTAAAGACAATGTAAAAATTGTGTGGGATGTGAAAAAGGATTGAAAACCGCTATAAAAGAGGGTAAAATGAGAGCAGCTTTTTAGAAAGGATAACAGAAGAAATGGCAAAACAAATTAAGACCATTGGCGTACTTACCAGCGGCGGGGATGCACCCGGAATGAATGCTGCCATTCGTGCAGTTGTTCGTAAGGCAATTGGAAATGGAGTGCGTGTAAAGGGAATTTATAAAGGATATCAGGGCTTGTTGAACGAAGAAATCGCAGAGATGGAGAAAAAGGATGTATCCGATACGATACAGCGTGGAGGAACAATTCTCGGTACTGCAAGATGTCTGGAGTTCAAACAAGAAGAAGTGCAGGCAGAAGCAGCAGAAATCTGCCGTAAGCATGAAATTGACGGATTGGTAGTTATCGGCGGTGACGGTTCCTATCGAGGCGCGCAGGCTCTTTCCAGACATGGAATCAATACTGTAGGGATTCCTGGAACCATCGATTTGGATATTGCGTGTACCGATTATACCATTGGCTTTGATACTGCAATCAATACCGCCATGCAGGCGATTGATAAGGTACGTGATACTTCCTCCTCTCATGAAAGATGCAGTATTATCGAAGTAATGGGAAGAAATGCCGGATATATTGCACTTTGGTGTGGTGTTGCCAATGGAGCAGAAGACATTTTGCTGCCCGAAAAATACGATTACAATGAGCAGGCACTTGTAAATAATATTATTAACAGCCGTAAGCGTGGTAAGAAGCACCATATTATTATTAATGCAGAAGGAATTGGACATTCAACTTCCATGGCACGTCGTATTGAAGCAGCTACCGGTATGGAAACAAGAGCAACAATTCTTGGTTACATGCAGCGTGGTGGTTCCCCGACCTGTAAGGACCGTTTTTATGCATCCATCATGGGCGCATATGCGGCAGACATCCTTTGCCAGGGAAAGACGAACCGTGTCGTTGGTTATAAGCATGGAGAGTTTATGGATTTTGATATTGAGGAAGCTTTGAGTATGCAGAAGGAGATTCCGGAGTATCAGTATGAGGTCAGCAGATTGCTGTCACAATAACAGGATGAATTTGGACTTCCGGACATATAGAAATCTGGTATATACAGTTGATATTCAAGATATGGTTTACGATTAGGGACAGAAAGGTTCGTGTATGATTACGAGTTTGACGAACGGACGAATCAAGCATGCCATACAGCTACGAGAGAAGCGCAGCCTTCGGAATCAGGAGGGTTTGTTTGTGGCAGAAGGATTTAAAATGTTTGAAGAAGCTCCGTTGCAGATGATAAAAGAGATATATTGCCGTGAGGATATCTGGCAGCAGATGGAGGAGTCTTTTGATAAGGCTCCTTTTGACAAATTTGGACAACTTTTTCAGAAGATACAGGAGTGCATGCAGGAAGGAATTTCTGTGGAACAGGTTTCTCAGGAGGTTTTCCGAAAGCTTTCGGATACCCAGACGCCACAGGGGATTTTCTTTATTATGGAAGAAATGAAATATTCCCTGCCGGAACTGCTTGCGAAGAAAAGCGAGAAAGCACCGCTTTTTCTGGTGCTTGAGGATATTCAGGACCCGGGGAATCTGGGAACGATGATTCGTACCGCAGAGGGAGCCGGCGCAACGGCAGTATTGATGAGCAAAGGAACGGTTGACATTTACAATCCGAAGACCATTCGTGCGACGATGGGCTCTCTTTACCGGGTGCCGTTTATGTACATAGAGCATCTTCCTGAAGCAATTGCACTATTGAAGCAATCCGGAGTGTCTGTATATGCGGCACATCTGAAGGGTGAACAGAATTACCGGGAGATATCCTATCAGACCGGAAGCGCATTTTTGATTGGAAATGAAGGAAATGGACTCCGTGAGGAAACAGCAGCGTTGGCGGACCGCTACATTAAGATTCCGATGCAGGGAAAACTGGAATCGTTAAATGCGGCAGTGGCAGCAGCACTGTTAATGTATGAAGCAGATATGCAGAAAGGATGAATGAGATGAAGCTTGGATTTATCGGACTTGGAAATATGGCAAAGGCCATGATTGGTGGAATTCTGGCAAAAGGAGCTGCAACACCGGATGAAATTATGGGAAGTGCAAAAAGTTCCGCTTCCAGAGAATATGCAAAGGAAAAATGGGGGATTCTCTTAGCAGAGGATAATAAACAGGTGGCAGCTTATGCAGACGTTTTGATTCTTGCCGTTAAGCCACAGATTCTTCCCGAAGTGGTTGCAGAAATAAAAGATGCCGTAAAAGAACATACCGTTATTGTCAGTATTGCAGCCGGAGTATCCATTGAAAAACTGGAAAAGCTGTTTGGCGGGAAAAAGAAAATTGTGCGTTGCATGCCGAATACACCGGCACTCGTAGGAATGGGATGTACCGGCGTATGCTGCAATGAGGCAGTTACGAAGACAGAAATGGAGCAATGCCTGACACTTCTTGGAAGCTTTGGATTGGCGGAAGAGGTTCCGGAAAAACTGATGGATGCAGTAGTAGGTGTCAGCGGAAGCTCCCCGGCATATGTATTTTTGTTTTTGGAGGCATTGGCAGACGGAGCCGTAAAGGCTGGAATGCCAAGAGCACAGGCATACCGGTTTGCGGCACAGTCGGTCATGGGCAGTGCGGCACTTGCACTGGAAACCGGAAAACATCCGGGAGAATTGAAGGATATGGTATGCTCTCCGGGAGGTACAACCATTGATGCGGTACAGGTCTTAGAGGACATGGGATTCCGCAGCAGTGTTATGAATGCAGTAGAGGCATGCGTGGAAAAATCACGAAAACTTGACAAAAATTAGACCATTTGTTAATATTATCCACATATTTGTGTAATAAACTTGTAACATTTTAAAATCTTTGGAGGAACCATAATGAACCGGAGAAATAGGCTGTTGGTTTGCCTTGCAGGGATATGTGGATGCATTGGCATTTTACTGACAGAGGAAATAACCGTTCAAGCCGGAGAAAAAGAAGGTCATAACTTCTTGAGTTCCGGAGTGGCTGCTGTTTTAGACCCAAGTGACTTTACCGTAGAAGAGCCCGTAAAAGAACAGGAAGAATTGAATATTTATCAGAAGTTTGAGGCGGAACAGAAACGTATGGCAAAAGAGCTTGCCATGGCAAATGTAAAGAATGCCTTAAACATTCGCTCCCAGGCGAATGAAAATTCCGAAAAGGTAGGATTTCTCTACAAGGACTGTGGAGGAACTATTTTGGAACAGGAAAACGGATGGACGAAAATCAAATCCGGAAATGTTATTGGCTGGGCGAAGGATGAGTACCTTGTTTTTGGCGAAGAAGCGGAAGCAATGGCACAGGATGTAGGAAATTGGATTGTCACATTGGATTCGGAAGCAGTACGTGTTAGAGTGGAACCGAATGATGAAGCAGAAACCATCTGCTATCTTGCAAAAGATGATGCCGTGGATTTTATAGACATCGTGGATGATGATTGGGTCAGTATCGACTATGGCGGAGATATTGGCTATGTAAGAACGGAATATATTAACATCAATTTTCATATTGATGAAGGAGAAACCATTGAGGTGGTTCGTGCCAGAGAACGGGCAATTGCCGAGTCGAAGCGCACGGCAAACCGTGGTGCAGTTCCGGCAGATGCGGATGAAGTCCGCCTGTTGGGTGCTTTGATTTATTGTGAAGCAGGAAATCAGCCATACGAAGGTATGCTGGGAGTTGGTGCAGTTGTTATGAACCGTGTTAAGAATCCAGCTTATCCGGCGACCATTCATGGTGTAATTTATTCCTCCGGTCAGTTTACACCTGCCATGTCCGGAAAAGTAGCACGTGTTTATGAAGGAAACATTCCGGACGCGTGTCTGCAGGCAGCGCAGGCGGCAATTAACGGAGAAACATCCGTAGGTGGAGCAACGTATTTCCGTAGAGCCGGAAGACATGATGGTTATGTAATCGGTGACCATGTATTCTGGTAATTGTGTAAAGCTTCTTTCGCAAAGAAGCGAGAGGGAAAAAGATGACGACAACAATCTGGTTAATTGTATTAGTATTATTAGTTGCAATTGAAATTTTTACATTGGGACTGACAACAATCTGGTTTGCCGGTGGGGCATTGGTAGCAGCAATTGTAGCAGCACTTGGAGGTGCAACCTGGCTTCAGATTGTGGTATTTCTTGTGGTGTCCTGTGTTCTGTTGTTTTTTACGCGCCCTATTGCAGTTAAATATTTTAATAAAGACCGTGTAAAAACAAATGTCGAGAGTCTGATTGGAAAGCAGGCAATTGCAATCAGTGAAATCAATAACCTGCAGGGAATCGGGCAGGTGACGGTAGGCGGTCAGGAATGGAGTGCAAGATGTGTTCAGGATGATGTTACACTTCCGGTCGGCAGTGTTGTAATTGTCCGAAGCGTCAGTGGCGTAAAGCTGATTGTAGAAGAAAAACAGATGTAGTGAGAAGGAGAAAAAGATGGGTGGAGTATTAGGACTTGTTTTTGTGATTATATTAATCCTCGTGTTAATGCTGGTTGCGTCCAGTATTAAGATTGTACCACAGGCTTATGCGTTTATTGTAGAACGTCTGGGAGCCTATCAGGCAACATGGTCAGTTGGTTTTCATATCAAGCTGCCGGTATTTGATAAAATTGCGAAAAAAATCAACCTGAAGGAGCAGGTGGTTGATTTTGCACCACAGCCGGTAATTACAAAAGATAATGTTACAATGCGGATTGATACGGTTGTATTTTTCCAGATTACCGATCCAAAGCTGTTTGCTTATGGGGTAGAAAATCCAATTATGGCAATCGAAAACCTCACAGCAACTACATTGAGAAATATTATTGGTGAATTGGAGTTGGATCAGACGCTTACCTCCAGAGAGACCATCAATACAAAGATGAGAGCTTGTCTGGATGAAGCAACGGACCCATGGGGAATTAAAGTAAACCGTGTGGAATTAAAGAACATTATTCCGCCGGCAGAAATTCAGAATGCTATGGAACGCCAGATGAAGGCAGAGCGTGAACGAAGAGAAGCCGTTACCAGAGCTGAAGGTGAAAAGAAAGCAAGCATTACCATTGCAGAAGGAAAGCGCGAGGCGGCAATTCTTGAAGCAGAAGCAGATAAGCAGGCAGCGATTCTTCGTGCAGAAGCAGAAAAAGAAAAAATGATTCGTGAAGCCGAAGGTGAAGCAGAAGCAATTCTGAAAGTGCAGCAGGCAAAGGCAGACGGAATCCGTATGATTCGTGAAGCAGGAGCCGATGAGGCGGTACTTCGGATTAAGAGTCTGGAAGCCTTTGAAAAGGCGGCAGACGGTCAGGCAACCAAAATTATTATACCTTCTGAAATTCAGGGGATTGCAGGTTTGGTAAGTTCCATAAAGGAAGTTGCAACAGACCAGACAAAATAAAAAGGAATTACGAATGAGCAGGGAGAGTGTGACATGGATTTAAAGGGCAGAAGCTTTTTAAAACTGCTTGATTATACACCGGAAGAAATTCTTTATCTGGTGGATTTGGCAGCAGAATTAAAGGAAAAAAAGAAAAAAGGAATTCTTACGAAGGAAATGCATCAGGGAAAGAATGTTGTTTTGATTTTTGAAAAAACAAGTACCCGTACCAGATGTTCGTTTGAAGTAGCTGCCCATGATCTGGGAATGGAAGTTACTTATCTTGACCCGTCAGGCTCTCAGATTGGAAAGAAAGAAAGTATTGCAGATACTGCAAGAGTTCTTGGAAGAATGTTCGATGGAATTGAATACCGTGGATATGAGCAGGAAATCGTGGAGGACCTTGCAAAATATTCGGGAGTACCGGTATGGAACGGATTGACGAATGAATTCCATCCAACGCAGATGCTCGCAGATGTTCTGACAATCAAAGAAAAGCTTGGAAGAATTAAGGGAGTGAAACTGACCTATATGGGTGATGCCCGTTACAATATGGGAAATTCCCTGATGGTAGTTTGTGCTAAGCTTGGAATGCACTTTACAGCATGCACCACAAAGAGTTATTTCCCGGATGCAGATTTGGTAGCAACCTGTCGTGAAATTGCATCTAAGACAGGAGCAACCATTACCCTTACGGAAGATGTTACAGAGGGAACCAAAGGTGCAGATGTCATTTATACGGATGTCTGGGTGTCCATGGGTGAACCTTATAGTGTATGGGATGAAAGAATCCGTTCTTTGAGTCCTTATCAGGTAAATCGTGCAGTAATGGAAAACGCGGGTTCACAGGCAATTTTCATGCATTGCTTACCGGCATTCCATGATTTGAAGACCACCACCGGAAAAGAAATCGGCGAGAAATTTGGTCTTAAGGAAATGGAAGTTACGGATGAAGTATTCGAATCGGCACAGTCAGTAGTTTTTGACGAAGCAGAAAACAGAATGCATACAATCAAAGCAGTTATGGCAGCAACACTTTAGAGTAATGTAACTGCAAAAAGAATGGATGAGATGAATGGAAATTCAGATTCACAAATTTGGAGAAATTGATTCAACCAATTTGGAAGTAATTCGAAGAATAAAAAATAATGCGCCGGAGGGAACACTGGTGCAGGCAGAAAGCCAGATAAGCGGCAGGGGAAGAAGAGGAAGAGCCTGGAATTCTCCTGCCGGTTCTAATTTGTATATGAGCTTACTGCTCCGCCCACAGATACCATTGGAAACATCCTCTATGATGACACTGATTATGGCACTTTCCTGCGTGGAAGGAATTCACAAGGTGACAGGATTGACCTGTGGAATTAAGTGGCCCAATGACCTTGTTTATCATAAGAAAAAGCTTGTCGGAATTCTGACCGAGGTTTCCCTGTTGGACGATGGTGCGTACGCACTTGTCTGTGGTGTGGGAATCAATGTAAGTGAACAGTATTTTCCGGCGGAATTGGAGGATAAGGCAACCTCCCTCTGGATGGAAGTCAAAGAAAAGACGGACATTGATTTGCTGCGGGATGAAATATTGAAATGCTTTGTAGAACACTACGAACTTTTTTTACAGCATCAGAATCTCGGTTTTTTGAAAGAGGATTACGAAAAATATCTGCTTAATAAGAACCAGCAGGTGCGTGTTCTTGATCCGAAGGGAGAGTTTCAGGGTGTGGCATTGGGTATTGACAACCAGGGCCAGCTTTTGGTAAAAACAAAGGAGGATACGGTGATTCCTGTTTATGCAGGAGAGGTATCCGTGAGAGGATTATACGAATATGTCTGAAGAACAAAAATCAACATCAGAAAATGTTGTATTATGCGGTGCTAATGCATACGATAAAAAATATTATTTTAATGAAAAATTTCAGGGAATCCCGGAGTCAATAAAGGAAGAACTGCATATTATCTGTGTTCTTTTTACAGAAGAAATCGGTGGTATTTTTACAATCGAATTTGAACCCGAGGGCAACGTTACCATGCGTACGGAATATGCACCGGAAGATTACCTGTATGATGATATTGGAAGCGGTCTTTTAATCAGTGAAGTCCGTCGCAAACGTCAGGAGCTTTTTGAATCACTGAGCCTGTACTATAAGGCGGTAATACTTCATGAAGATATGAGTGAGCTGCTTGCCGAGGAAGAGGAGCAGGAAGAGTAGAAAGGAAATCGCAATGCTTTTTGTAATTGATGTAGGAAATACCAACATTACCTGTGGCGTTTATCAGGGTGAAAAATTAAAGACAACGTTTCGAATGATGAGCAAGCAGCCCAGAACATCGGATGAATATGGAATCAGTCTGCGGGAACTTCTTCATACAAATGATATTAAAAAGGAAGAAATTGAGGGAATTATTATCGCAAGCGTTGTTCCAAATGTAATGCACTCCCTGACAGCAGGAATTATCAAATATATAGGCAAGAAACCAATGATTGTCGGACCGGGTGTAAAAACCGGTATTAAGATTGTTACGGAAAATCCAAGGGAAATCGGAGCAGACCGAATTGTGGATGCAGTAGCTGCCTATGAAAAATATGGCGGTCCGGTGCTGGTTCTGGACTTTGGAACTGCGACGACCTATGATCTGGTGACGGAGGATGGCTGCTTTGCAGCAGGTATTACTGCTCCGGGTATCCGGATATCAGCCAAAGCACTTTGGGAAGATACCGCAAGACTTCCTGAGATTGAAATTAAAAAACCGAAATCCATCCTTGCACAGGAAACCATCAGCAGTATGCAGGCAGGACTTGTTTATGGACAGATTGGACAGACCGAATATATTATTAACCGGGTACGTGAAGAGTCCGGCTATGAAAACCTGAAGGTAGTGGCAACCGGCGGACTTGGAAGAATTATTGCAGACGAAACCGATGAAATTCAGATATATGACAGTGGATTAACCTTAGAGGGACTTCGAATTATTTATGAAAAAAATGCAGATCGGAAACATAACACTTCAAAATAATTGTATTTTGGCACCAATGGCAGGAGTAACAGACCTGCCATTTCGCTTGCTTTGTGCGGAGCAGGGAGCAGGACTTGTATGTATGGAAATGGTGAGTGCCAAAGCAATTTATTACAACAATAAAAATACCGAAGAACTGATGGAAATTCATCCCGATGAACATCCGGTTTCCTTACAGCTTTTTGGTTCGGACCCGGGGATTATCAGTGAAATGGCAAAAAGAATTGAAGAAAAGCCATTTGATATTCTGGATATCAATATGGGATGCCCGGTTCCCAAGGTAGTAAACAATGGAGAAGGCTCCGCTTTGATGAAAAATCCCAAGCTGGTCGGAGAAATTATTTCAAAAACCGTGAAAGCCATTCAAAAGCCGGTTACCGTAAAATTCCGGAAGGGATTTGACGAGGAACATATAAATGCAGTCGAAATTGCAAAAATTGCAGAACAGAGCGGTGTATCTGCAGTGGCAGTTCATGGGCGGACCAGGGAACAATACTATGCAGGAAAAGCAGACTGGGAAATCATTGCACAGGTAAAGGATGCGGTTTCTATCCCGGTAATTGGAAATGGTGATGTGACGGATGGCGAATCTGCCAGACGACTGCTTACCGAAACCGGTTGCGATGGAATTATGATAGGTCGTGCGGTTCGCGGTAATCCATGGATATTCCGGGAGATTCTTCACTACCTTGAAACCGGCGAAACTATGGAAAAGCCATCCGGAAAAGAAGTATGTGATACTATTTTGCGTCATGCCCGGATGGAACTTTTGCAAAAGGGAGAATACACTGCTGTAAGAGAAATGCGTAAACACATCGCATGGTATACCATTGGATATCCGCATTCTGCGGCACTTCGCAGAAGGGTAAACGAAATCGAAGAGTTTTCCCAACTGGAAGAGACCGTACGGAGCATTTTTGAGGAATAGGGAATGGAAAAGCTACATATGCTTAAACATGGAAAAACGATTATATCATGTATTTTATCTTGGAATGGATAAAGGGAAAGCATATGAGCATCCGGTGCCGATTCTCCGATTGAAACGTAAGCTTCCGATTCCGGGTGGAGCGGTACAGATATATTTTGCTTTTTTGCCGGAATACGGAGGAAAGAGCTTTTGGAGAAAAAACTTAAAACCCTGGAAACAGGAAAAGCTTTTTCGGATTATGCAGGAACTGATTCAACAGTCCGTGCAGGAACTTCAATGCTGGGAAGTGGTGCTTTCCCCGGATTGGAAAATGGAAAACAATGAATTGCCATCGTGCCTTCTGGCAGCATGCCTGTACCAGAAACGTCCATTTGATACCGTCTATATCTCTTTTGGACAAGAGGATGGCATGTATGAAATGGAGCAGATGACAGAGCTGCTGATTCCATACCTTCCACGACTCAAACACGTGTATTTTGTGGATAAAGAGCACCGGCTTGCAGAGAGCATGGCGGACTTTTTGTACGAGGAATATGGAATGGTCATGTTTTATGCAGAACGTGTTCCACGGGATGGAGTATGCGTCACCAGGGCAGAAACGTGGAAATTCCTTGACGCTACGGTAAAAAATGGGTATAATACATTAGTTAATTAAGAAAGAAACGAAAGGGCGATTAGCGATGGAAGAAAAGAAAAATATACTTACTTACGAAGGTCTCCGCAAATACGAAGATGAACTTCATGAACTTAAGGTAATTAAGAGAAAAGAAGTTGCACAGAAAATAAAGGAAGCCAGAGAACAGGGCGACTTATCCGAAAATGCAGAATATGATGCAGCAAAAGATGAGCAGCGTGATATCGAAGCAAGAATCGAAGAATTGGAAAAGATTCTGAAAAACGCAGAAGTAGTTGTAGAGGATGAAGTTGATCTTGATAAAATCAGCATTGGATGCCGTGTAAAGATTCTTGACATGGAATACAATGAAGAACTCGATTACAAAATCGTAGGTTCCACAGAGGCAAACAGCCTGAAAGGTAAGATTTCCAACGAATCCCCGGTAGGAAAAGCTTTGATTGGCAGAAAAGTAAATGATGTAGTTGACGTAGAAACTCAGGCAGGTATTTTAAAATACAAAGTATTGGAAATTCAGCGTTCCAATAATTAAGAAGGAGTGTTATCGTGGCAGAACAGAATAACCAACCGCAAAACAATCAGAAGAACCAGCAGGAGCAGGATATCAATCAGCTTCTTAAAGTTCGTAGAGAAAAGCTTGCTGCATTGCAGGAAGCAGGAAAAGATCCTTTCCAGATTATGAAATTTGATGTTACCCATCACAGCAAGGATGTGAAGGATAATTATGCAGAATTAGAAGGAAAAAGTGTTACCATTGCAGGACGTATCATGTCAAAACGTGTCATGGGAAAAGCGTCTTTCTGTAATGTACAGGATTTAAAGGGAACTATCCAATCCTATGTTGCAAGAGACAGCATTGGAGAAGAGTCCTATGCAGATTTCAAAAAATATGATGTGGGTGATATTGTAGGAATTACCGGTGAAGTGTTTACAACAAAGACCGGTGAAATTTCGATTCATGCACAGAGTGTAACTCTGTTAAGCAAGAGCTTACAGATTCTTCCGGAAAAGTATCATGGTCTGACCAATACCGACATTCGCTATCGCCAAAGATATACAGACCTGATTATGAACGAAGATGTTAAGGAAACATTTATCAAACGTTCCCAAATTATTTCCGCTATCCGCCGTTATCTGGATACACAGGGATTCATGGAAGTTGAAACCCCTATGCTTGTATCAAATGCAGGTGGTGCAGCAGCAAGACCATTCGAGACACACTTCAATGCGTTGGATGAGGACCTGAAGCTTCGTATTTCTTTGGAACTCTATCTGAAGAGATTGATTGTTGGTGGTCTGGAACGTGTTTATGAAATTGGACGAGTTTTTCGTAATGAAGGTCTTGATACCAGACATAATCCGGAATTTACATTGATGGAATTATATCAGGCATATACCGATTACAACGGAATGATGGATTTGACCGAGAATCTTTACCGTTATGTGGCAAAAGAAGTTCTTGGCACCACAACCATCACGTACAAGGGCATTGAAATGGATTTAGGCAAGCCGTTTGAACGTATTACGATGGTAGATGCAGTTAAGAAATATGCAGGCGTTGATTTCAATGAAATTAAGACATTGGAAGAAGCAAGAGCAATCGCAAAAGAAAAACATGTGGAATTCGAGGAGCGTCATAAGAAGGGCGATATCCTGAATCTTTTCTTCGAAGAGTTTGTAGAAGAGCATTTGATTCAACCTACGTTCTTAATGGATCATCCGGTAGAAATTTCTCCGCTTACGAAGAGAAAACCGGACAACCCAGATTACGTAGAACGTTTCGAGTTCTTTATGAACGGATGGGAAATGGCAAATGCTTATTCCGAGCTGAATGATCCAATTGATCAGAGAGAACGTTTCAAGGCACAGGAAGAGCAGTTCGCAGCCGGTGATGAAGAAGCAAACCACACTGACGAAGATTTCCTGAATGCATTGGAAATCGGTATGCCTCCAACAGGCGGTATCGGATACGGAATTGACCGTATGGTAATGCTGCTGACAGACAGCCCGGCAATCAGGGATGTGTTGTTGTTCCCGACCATGAAGAGCTTGGATAAGTAAAGCCTTTATTTATAGGGGGTGAGAGATTGGAAGTCAAAAGTTGCGACCGATTTGCGACCGAAATTTATAAAGAGAACATGCTCAGAAGACATATGACAGAAGGTATGAGGAGGATGGAAGGAAACTTCTATCCTCCTTATTTTTGCGAGGTGATTTTGGATTATAATAAGTATGCATTTGCAGATATGTAATGAAGTAGGAAAAATTGAAGGGGATTCAGAAAAATGCGTGCGATAAATTTATATACAATATCGAGAGAAATAGATGATGTGTTACGTCCTTTATATGAAAGGGCTTTATCGGACAGGGTAGATATACCTAAAACACGTAAAGAAGAAATAGAATTAATAAAAGTAATTGTAGACAATTTGATATTTTACAAAGCGCAAAAATATAGTTATGAAGATTGGTTTTATTCTTTTTCAATTCCACAAATCGGAAAGGAGTTTGATTTATTAAAGATTGGTATAGATAATGAGATTATAAATGTGGAATTAAAAAGTCAGGAAGTGTCTTTGGAAAAGATTGAGAAACAATTAATTAAGAATAGATATTATCTTTCGCATGTGGCATCACAAATTTTTAGTTTTACATGTATGAGGTGTGAGGATAATACTATTAAGGTTTTTAAGTATGAAAGTGATAGTATTCAAGAATCATCTATAGGTCGCTTATAGATGAAGGGGAAGCAAGTCTGTAAATGTGAATAGGATAAATGCACTTTAAAAGATATTTCGGTAATAATATGCCAAAATTTCTTTTAGCAAACTTGAAGATAGCTATTGGATAATGTATAATAGAAGAAATTTTAGCAAAAACTAACCAAAATATCTTTTAGGAGTAATGGCGTTATGGAAAAAGAGATAAAAAGAGACTATTATCTGGACCAATTGATAAAAAGAAAAAATAACGGACTGATAAAAATTGTGACCGGTATCAGGAGATGTGGAAAATCTTATCTGCTACGTACCATATTTAAGAACCATCTCATCGAAAGCGGAGTGGATGAGGGGCATATTATTGAGATGGCATTTGATTTATATGATAACATAGAGTATAAGGAGCCGAAGGTGTTTTATCCATGGGCGAAGGAACAAATAAAGGATGATGGCACATATTATTTCCTTTTAGATGAAGTGCAGATGCTTGATGAATTTGTAAGCGTATTAAATGGGCTTGCAGATAAGAAAAACTGTGATGTGTTTGTTACTGGAAGTAATGCAAAGTTTTTGTCGAGAGATATAGCTACGGAGTTTGGAGGCAGAGGGGATGAAGTGCATATGTATCCCTTAAACTTTTCTGAATTTATGTCTGTGTATGGTGGAAACCGATATGACGGATGGAATGAATACATTACCTATGGTGGCATTCCACTTGTTGTTTTAGCTGAGACGGAAGAGCAGAAAATGGCTATTCTGGACAATCTATTTAAGGAAACGTATATTAGTGATATCGTAAAGAGAAACAAAATCAGAAACGTAGGAGAAATGGAAGCACTATTGGATATCCTTTCGTCTGCAATTGGTGCATTGACCAATCCGAATAAGCTTCAAAAGACTTTTAAGAGTGTGAATCGTTCAAAGATTACGGCTACGACCATCACGAAATACATTGAGTATTTAGAGGATGCATTTTTAATTGAGGAAGCCGTGAGGTATGACATAAAGGGCAAGTCTTATATTGGTACGCCTTTGAAATATTACTTTATGGATATGGGACTTAGAAATGCACGTATCCACTATAGACAAATAGAGATAACTCATTCTATGGAGAATGTCATTTATAATGAGCTTAGAAAGAGAGGATTCAGTGTTGATGTAGGAAATCTTACCATAGTAGAGAATGGCAAAGATGGCAAGGCTGTAAAGAAGCAGTTAGAAGTAGACTTTATATGCAATAAAGGTTCTAAGAAGTATTACATTCAGTCAGCATACCAGCTTGGCACAGAGGAAAAATTAGCACAGGAAATCAGACCATTCCTTAAGATAAATGACTCATTTAAAAAGATTGTCATTACTTCTGATACTCCAAAGCCATGTTATACAGATGAAGGAATTTTAATGATGAATGTGTATGATTTCTTATTAAACCCGGAGTTGATGGATTTATAGAAATTGACCGTTATTAGAGAACAAATCTAATGGCGGTCTTTCTTTTTGTTCAAAGTCGATGCTACATCGACAAGCAGTCCATGTTTTTTGATTTAAAAAAATCCATAGAGCGCCGTAGAATAGTATCTGTAAGAAAGAGCAAAACCGGTTTCGCTGGGCTGTCATTTCTAACGTACACCTTCTTTGATAATTTATAATCGCGAATCACAACAAAGGTTTCATCTTCAAAATATGCATAATGATTATAAAGTTTCCTTGCAGGCAACCAAATGAAAATCCACTGATCTCGACCATATTATGTTTTCTATTATTGACCTAACAGCACTTAATGATTATAATAGTAAACATAAACAAGAGAGGGAGTATAGAAATGAAAAAAGCGGCTTATAATATAGTACCGACAACTGAAGATATATTAAAAACAATGGGAGAACAAATTAAGCTGGCGAGGTTAAGGCGTAATTTGCCCGTAGAATTAGTGGCAGAACGTGCGGGAATCAGCCGCTCATCTTTATGGAAGGTGGAATCGGGAAATCCGGCAGTAGCCATTGGAATTTATGCAGCTGTGTTACATGCATTAGGTGGTATGGATAAAGATATTCTCCTCATTGCAAAGGACGATGCCATGGGAAGACAAATGCAGGATCTTAGCCTTATGACCAGAAAACGTGCAACCAGAAGGAGAGATTAATGGCGGGAGAGAAAAAAATTATATATGTTTATGACCATTTTACGAATGGCGTGCCTGTTTTGCTTGGAAAATTGTATGTCGGAGCAATAAAGGGAGGCGAAACATATTCATTTGAATATGATATAGAGTGGTTAAAAAAGAGCAAATTATCAATTAGCCTGGACCCTGAGTTGCAATCATTTGCGGGACGACAATTTCCATCTGGAAAAGAAATCTTTGGTTTATTTGCAGACGCTTCACCTGATAGGTGGGGACGTGTACTTATGAATAAGCGGGAACGCTTTTTGGCAGAAAAAGAACGCAGAAAGCCAAGAAAGTTATATAATAGTGATTACCTCCTTGGTGTTTATGATGAGACACGAATGGGGGGAATACGATTTAAGCTGGACCAGGATGGTTCGTTTCTTTCAGATGATAAAGAGACTGCTGCACCCCCGTGGGCGTCTCTAAGAGCTTTGGAAGAGGCTTCAAGAAACTTTGAGAGTGATGAAAAAGGAATTACGGAAAAGTGGCTTAATGAGTTAATTAAACTGGGTTCTTCGTTAGGGGGAGCCAGACCCAAGGCTACTGTTGTAGATACAAAGGGACAACTTTGGATAGCAAAGTTTCCCTCAAAGAACGATGAAAGTGATACCGGAGCATGGGAAAAAGTGGTTCATGATTTGGCGGGAATGTGTGGATTAGATGTACCGGAGTCTAAATTGGAAAAGTTTTCAAAACTTGGAAGCACCTTTCTGGTTAAACGTTTTGACAGGAATGGAGAACGAAGAATTCATTTTGCTTCTGCAATGACGCTTCTTGGAAAAACAGATGGTGCTTCGGCAGCAGATGAGACAAGCTATCTTGATATTGCTGGATTTATAAAGGCATACGGAGCTAATCCAAAGTCAGACCTATTAGAATTATGGAAAAGAATAGTATTTAATATGGCAGTTTCGAATACAGATGACCATCTTAGAAACCATGCATTTATACTTTCACAAAATGGTTGGATATTGTCACCTTTATATGATGTGAACCCGGTTCCATATGGAGACGAGTTATCATTACTTGTGGATGATGAGGATAACCGCATTTCGATAGAACTGGCAATTCGTACAGCACCACGATTTGGCATTTTAGAGGTAGAAGCTAAAAAGATAGCAGAGAGAATGATTTCAAATATTACGGATAATTGGGAACGTTTGGCAGAAGAACATGGTCTTTCTCGCGGTCAGATAGAATATATGAGACCTGCATTTAGTGAGTGTTACCAAAGCACAATATCCCCCGAATAATCCGTACCTGCACAGCATCAGGAAGAACATGTAAAAGCCGTAACAGTATGTTACGGTTTTTATTATAGACAAATTGGAGTTGGGTTCAGGTCAAGGGGTAAGAAAATTTATCGAAAATTCGTGTTATAATTTGGTTAAATAGTGAATGAGGAAAAGGATGGGACAACAATGGATACGAAACGCGTTTTTCTTGACCCGGAACAGAATATCTATGGAATGACGGAAGTTTCCCGCATGGAAAAGGAGCCTCATTCCCATTACATGAAACACATTCTGTTAAGTCTGGAAGACAGGATTCAATGTACTGTGGATGGAGAAAAACTGGAAGGTTTTGGATTTGCCATTCAGTCTGATGCCTTGCACGCTATTCATTCCCGGGCATCCGTCCTGCTGATTTCCGTTCCCGAACTCTCCCCTATTGGAAAAAGTATGAACCGCCTGCTCTTTTCAGAACATTCTTATGCCACTTTTCCGGAATCCAGGGTAAGGGATGTGCAGGAATACTGGGCATCTGCCACTTCCCGGAAAGATTTGCTGACAGAAATTTTTTCCCGCCTGGAAATTCCCACCCAGGAACCTCTTAACCTGGATTCCCGGATTGAGGATTTGCTGCACTTTCTCGACTCCCATGAACCGGGATGTTACAGCCTGTCTGCCCTTGCTGCAGTTGTGCATCTTTCCGAAGGACGACTCTCACGGCTTTTTCATGAAGAAACTGGTGTCACGTTGAAAAGCTACCTTCTATTGTTAAAACTTTCCAGGGCTTTTTCTCTGATTCTGCAAGGTGAAAATCTCACTACTGCCTGCATAGATGCAGGCTTTTCCAGTTCTGCCCACTTTGCTTATGCCCTTCATAAATGGTTTGGTTTCACCGGACAACAGCTCAAACAATATATCAACCATGTCGATTTTCTGTAAAAGGTCATTTCGATGAAAGTAATCTCCTGCCATTTTTTGTAAAATGCAATCAAAGTTCAAAGATTGTTTTTTGAAAGGCAGGTAATTTCCATGAAAACGCTTTATCCCGTACTCCCTGAACTGGCCAAAGATGCCGCCGGGGACACCAGTAAATTCCAGATGACTCCAGGTGTCATTCATTTCTGCGCAAAACTGGCACATTTGTCCCGTCACATGGTGAAAGTTCCGGCAGATTTTACCCGGAAATCGCTCCATATTCCCAGCTATGATGGCAAAATTGTGGATGCCATCCTTTACACTCCCAAAGCCGTTTCCGACCACGCTCCCTGCCTGGTTTACTATCCTGGTGGTGGTTTTGTCGTAGGAGCCTATCCCTATATGCACACCCTGGCAATGACTTATGCACGTTATGCAAATTGCAAGGTTCTCTTTGTCAACTACCGCCTGGCAAATGCCCCTTGTTACACTGCTACCATCGAGGACTGCTATTATGCTCTGCAATATGTGTGGAATAATAGTGAAAAACTGGACATCGACAGAGAACACATCACCGTTATGGGAGACAGTGCCGGAGCCACTCTTGCCACCATCATGTGCATTATGGCAAGGGATAGGAAAGGTCCTGCCATACGTTTCCAGATGCTGGTTTATCCCATGACTATGGGTGTCACCGCCGACACCTGCTCCAGAAAGCATTTCACCAACACCCCCGGCATGAACAGTGGCTGGTGTACTGTTTTTCTTAAAGAGGCTCTGAAAAATGGTTTGCCGGAAAAACCGGAATATTTTGCCCCATATCAGGTTGCCGATTGTTCCGGGCTGCCACCTGCCTATATTGAAACCGAGGAATTTTGTCCACTGCGGGACGAGGGGGATTTATATGCCAGAAAACTGGCAGAACAGGGAGTCCATGTGATTCATAGACAAGTCAAGGGCACCTTCCATGCTTTCGACAGCAGTTTAAAACGAGATTGTGTGCAGAAGATTTTGAAGGAGAGAGGGGAAGTGCTGAAGGAGTGGGGATGAGAATAATGGGGGGAACAGTATATTGGAGAAATACTAGCAAAAGGGAAATTTATCAAAATCAAAACTAATTACCCAAGCAATATCCCCCGAATAATCCACACCTGCACAGCATCAGGAAGAACATGTAAAAGCCGTAACAGTATGTTACGGTTTTTATTATAGACAAATTTTGGATGGCGGGCGGTTAAAGCTTTCCATACCGTTTGGGCAATTACATCCGGAGCAATGCTTTTGGATTCTACGCTGTCTACAATGGATTTGAAGCGTGCGGCATTGCAGGGATAAAGCTGCGTATGCTGTACAAAGGAATCAAGTGCACGGGTGGAATTGCCAAGAAGTCCGGTTTTCACGGCACCAGGACGGATGACAGACACAGAAATGCCTAAAAGATTTACTTCCATACGCAGGGAAAAGGCATACTTTTCCAAAGCAGCTTTTGTGATGGCATAAATTCCGGTAAAGGGAAGTGGATCAAGAGGTGCAAGTTCGCTTGTTGTCAGGATGATTCGACTGCCCTTTTTCAAAAGAGGAAGAAATGTTTTGTTAATCCGATATGCGCCAAACAGGTTGATTTCAAAAATACGGCGGAAACGTTCTTCATCTATTTCAACGAGAGAATCCAAATCGTAAATGCCGGCAGTATGTATAATGGCATCCAAAGAGTCGGTTTTTGCCTGAACTTCTTTGAAGGCCTGACTGACCGAGGAAGAATCTGTAAGATCGCATAGAATAAAATGACAGGGAAGGCCAGCTGATTGTTTGCAGTCCAGACCATAGACCTGATAACCCTTTCGGGTTAAAAGAGAACAAATTGTTTTTCCCATGCCACCATTGGCACCGGTTACGACTACACTTTTCATAGAAAATACCTGCCTTTATCTGTGATTCATCATGCTATGCTAAATGTATCATAGATAGAGGCAGAAATCAAAAATAAATGTCCGGATTCCCCTGGGGTGCAGTGACAAATGTGTTACCCTTCGATATAATGAATACATAGGTGATGGAACAAGACCATATCCAGATGGCGGAAACACAGATACTACAGTAACGATTTTTGAAGATGGACATTTTTTTGAGGTGAATAAATGAGAATAGGAAATTATTGTGAATACAGAGGACATACATTTAACTATTCAGTTGATATTAATGGGGCGATTTATATTTCCACAAAGGATAAGGTTTTAATAGATGATTCTTTTGATGGCCCTAATAAAAGAGGAATATATCAAAAAAAGGTTACAAAAGCTGATTTGGACGCAATATATAGGGTTGAAAATTATGTAGTTATTGATGGAAGAGAATTCGATGTTTTAAAATTGGATGATAGAGGGGTGTTATTGGGAACAAACGACGCATCGACAGCTGAACTGTTAGAATTTGAACGATCAGACAAGTATTACTATGAAAAATGGATTGACGCCAATGAAGTTGAGATAAAAGAGAGGATTCTTGAATGGAATATGGAGGAGTAGATAAAATGAAATATTTAATAAGTGAAACTACAAAAGAAGAACGTGAGAAAATTGTTGCAGAATCGTTAGGAAACACAGAAGCAAATTGTGATGGATGTATGGCAGGACTGGCTGAAATGTATCAGGATTATATTGATGGAAAGAAAGAACTCAGGGATATCAATATGGAATTCCATGCAAGATATATTAAGGCTGATGACAGGCCGGAGAGAGAAAGGTGCCCAAGAACTTGACAGTGTCAACATGCGATGATACAATACCAATATTGACACTGTAAAGATAGATGGGTGAAGTCAGATTAAGAAGCAAAGAAAAATGATAGCAACAGCGAAAAATATATTGGTTCTATCCGTATTATTGATAATCATACTATACATATTCTGGAGTAGTATCAGTACCGGAAGAATAAAGGAATACCTTGATGAAACCGGGAATGAAATTCCGAATAGCTTATCGGAGAAAAGCCTTGTTGAGATTAATGGTGTGAACAACGGCTTTTTTATTAATAGCAGAGATTTATCAAACCCGGTTCTGCTATTCGTTTCAAGTGGTCCCGGAACAGATGACTATTTTTTTAATGAAAAATATAGGGATATGCATCTGGATGATATTTTTACAATCGTCTATTGGGACTATCGGGGAATGGGGATTGCATATGATTCTGAAATCAATCCGGAAGAAATTACCACAAAAGTTTTGGTAGAAGATGCTAAGAAGGTCACGGAGTATCTTAAAACCCGTTTTAAACAGGATAAAATCTATATCATGGGTTTTTCCGGTGGCACAAACATTGCCATCAGAGCAGTACAGGAGAACCCTGAAGACTATTATGCCTATATTGGCATGGCGCAGGTGGTTACGGATTCCTCAGAAAGAGATACACAGATGTACGAGTTTATGAAATCCAGGTTTGAGGAGCGAAAGCAGCACTCTCTTCTGAAAAAGCTGGATAAATTGGTCTCTGTTTCCGTGGATGGGCAGATAACGTGTAAAGATTGGTATTCGTATGTTTATCTTTTGCATAAAGCGGGTGGTGGAACGACATACAATGAAACAGAATTCTGGGGAATTGATATACCAATTATGATGTCGCATTGCTATACTATTTCTGAAAAATTTAATTATATCCGGGGAATGAAAATGTATCGAAAGACGACGTTTTATAAAGAAATCGAGAATTTTGATTACAGAGATTCCATTACCAGATTAGAAATTCCTGCATTTTTCTTGAGTGGGGAATATGATTATAACTGCCCATGGCCTCTGGTCCGGGAGTATTGTGAAAAACTGGAGGCACCGGAGAAGGATTTTTATCTTATAAAGAATGCAGCCCATAGTCCGCTATGGGAGAATGCCTCAGACAGCTTTTGGATAATGAGTGAGATTAAGGAGAGAACACAGGATGAAAGATAGTTATCATCATGGTAATTTGCGTCAGGCGCTTATTGAAGCTGGAATCCGAATGATTAATGAGTATGGGGAAGAAGCATTATCCCTGCGAAAAGTTGCAGCGGCATGTGGAGTATCCCATGCGGCGCCCTATGCACATTTTAAGGATAAGGAAAGTCTGTTGGAAGCAATCAAAGAAACAGTTACGTTACAGTTTATTCATGAATTGGAAGAGGCAATTGCAGCGGCTGGAAATGGTACAGCAGAAAATGCAGTCCACGAGATGGGGAAGAGATACATTTTGTTTTTCCGCAATCATCCGGATTATTTTTACTTTTTATTTCATAAGCAAAAGTTACGTGTTCATACCTCTATGGAAAAAGAAGATGCTGGGGATTACCTGCCGTTTTTGATTTTGCGGAGACTTTTTAAGAGGTATATTGCAGAAAATCAAATCGATCTGGATGAAGAAATGCAGGAAATAGAATTGTTGAAAACATGGGCAATTGTGCAGGGCTTTGCCTCAATCGCATGCATGGATTCTGTGCAAACGTCTATCTCATGGGAAGAGATTGTTAATGAGTGTCTGAAATAATCGGAAGGGATGTTGGAGAAATATGTTAGGAATCTATTTAAGTGGTACAGGAAATACAAGATACTGTATGAAGAAATTGATATTTCAAACGGATAAAGAAGCAGAATGTGTTGCTTTAGAAGATGATGGAATCATACAAAAAATAAAAGCACATACGACAATTTATATTGGTTATCCGGTACAATTTTCAAATATTCCATTTATGTTGAGAGATTTTATTATCGAAAATAAAGATTTATGGCAGGGGAAACAGATTTTTTGTGTGGCAACAATGGGAGCCTTTTCGGGTGATGGTGCAGGATGTGCAGCAAGATTGCTGAGAAAGTATGGTGCTACCATTTTAGGGGGCTTGCATATTCGCATGCCGGACTCCGTCTGTGACAGTAAATTGTTAAAAAAGTCAGATGACCAAAATTTAGAAATCATAGCTCGGGCAGATGAAAAAATTCAAAGAGTCGGAATAGAAATTCAGAGTGGAAATTATCCGCAGGAAGGAATTTCATTTTTTTCGCATTTATGTGGTTTGTTTGGACAGCGGTTATGGTTCTATAATAAAACCAGGAGATACACAGATAAGTTAAAGATTCAGAGTAATTGCATCGGATGCGGGAAGTGTGAAAGAGTCTGTCCAATGAAGAATATTGGGATTAGCGGAGGAAAAGCAGTAGCAGGAGAACGCTGTACGATGTGCTATCGATGTATCAGCGAATGTCCACAAAAAGCAATTACCCTTTTAGGGGATGAAATTGTGGAACAATATTCGTTGAAAAAATATAGACCAGACTGACTATGAAATTATATACACCAAGGAGGCATAATATGAATCCTACATTTTTTAGTTTGCTCTATCCGAAACGTGAAACGGAATTTCACGATTTATCTGAAATTACAATGCATGATTTGGGACTGGATTTTATTGTGAAGAAGGTTACGCAGAAGGAGCCGGAGCAGAAATTAATTCTGAATGTACTGTCCAAAATGACGGATGATGCATTTGTAACGCAGTATCGTTGTGATGTTTTTATGGATATTTACAAAAATCCCAAAATGCGTCAACGATTGATGGAAATACTAGATAAAATCAAATTTTTGCAGGACTTCGGAAGCTTCAAACGCGATTATGAAGAAAGCTCCACGGTTTGGGACTTGATGCACCGTCTGGATGAAATTAACGAATATATCCAATGTGTGGAGGCGTTCCATGATTGCTTATCCGGTGCAGAGATTCAATCCCGGGGACTGAACGAATTAAAAGCATACGTGGAGAGTTTATATGGGGAACAGGGTTTTGAAGAACTGAAAAAGGATATCAAAAACCTGAAAGCAACCACATCCAATATAAAAAGTGTGACGGTTGGAATTAATCTGAATGAACGCTTTGAGGCAGAAGGAATCGGACTTATTTCCGTAAACAGTAAGTCGTTTACAAAATCCAATATTATTGGTAATTTCTGTGATGCTATTTCAACAAAGGACTCCATTCATTCCGAAGCAGATTGGGATGAGAAATACAAATATCATCCTTTTGGCGAAAAAGGCGATAAACTGATAGGGACCATCGAGCATTTGGGAAGACTGAATACGGCGATGGCACATCCTGTTATGGCAGGGGGGATTGCTTCTGTTCCGGAAGATGACGCAATGAGTGAAATTACGAAGTACATGGACCGTGTTACGGAGAAGATGCTTTCCCAGGTGGTAAAGAAGCTTCGGGAAGTGTTAAACAAATACGTATGTATTACGATTACAGACATCACGAAGCTTATTCCGGAGTTTATTTATTATATCCGATGGGCAGAATACATTGAGAAGCTCACAGGGTATGGAATTTCTTTCTGTAAGGCGGAAATAGCAGAGGGCGATGCAAAAGAGCGTATTATGCATGCAAAAGGAATTTACAATTTGAAGTTGGCATCGGTTGTGATGGAAAATAAGGAAACCATCGTTACCAATGACCTCAGTTTTGACAAGGAGCATCTGGTGTATATTCTGACCGGCGCAAACCGGGGAGGAAAAACGACAATTACGCAGGCAATCGGTATTTTGTTTGTTTTGGCGCAAGGTGGTATCTTTGTGCCGGGAGAAGCCTTTGCTTTTCATCCGGTCGATGCTATTTTGACGCATTTTCCGGCAGACGAGGATAAAACGATGGACCTTGGAAGACTTGGAGAGGAGTGTAAGAGATTCCGCGAATTGTATTCTTCGTGTACACAAAACAGTCTGCTGCTATTAAACGAAACATTTTCAACCACGTCTTTTGAAGAGGGATACTTTATTGCAAAAGATGCGGTAAAAGCGATTCTCGCCAAGGGAGTCCGGACCATTTATAATACACATATGCATAAGCTGGCATTTGACATTGAGGAAATGAATGAAACTTCCGGGGATGTAAAAGCAGTTTCCCTTGTGATGAGGTCTGAGAATGGAAAGCGTTCCTTCCATCTGGAAATCGCAGCGCCCGAAGGAATGTCTTATGCACAGGACATTGCAGAAAAATATGGCGTCACGTATGAACTGCTGACGCAGGATATCTAAAATATTAAGACCGGTCAAAGAGAGGGAAAACAAATGGAAAAAGAAAACAGACAATTTCGAATTTTATCAGCAATCGGAATTATTCTTGTTGTTGCGGGACATTTAGGATATGGTGTATTTGATTTAGGAGGACTATTTCCATACTATTCTTTTCATGTGTTTATCTTCTTATTTGTATCGGGTTATTTTTACAGGGAAGAGGCAGAAGAGCATATCTGCAGATACCTATTGAGAAAAGGTAAGATATTGCTTATTCCATATTTTCTTTGGAACCTGTTTTATGGAATCATGGCACAGATATTACATATGGTCGGTTTTTCAATGGGTGAAAAACTGTCGTTTAAAACACTTTTCGTATCTCCGTTTTTGGATGGACATCAGTTTTTATACAATTTTCCGGCATGGTTTGTACCGGCGCTGTTTTTGATTGAAGTAATAAATGTTCTTATGCGAAAAGTGCTGGGGTTGCTTCGACTGAAAAAAGAATGGCTGATTTTTGCCATTTGTTTGATTTTGGGAATCATAACCGTTCAGCTGGCAATTGGAGGACATGTTTGGGGATATTATAAATTCCCGGGCAGACTTCTTTTTATGATGCCGGGATTTCAGATGGGAAGAATTTATCGGGAAAAACTGGAACGTCATGATGCGTTGGCAGATGGACCATATTTCCTGATAGTAATCGGTATTCAGATTTTGATTTCTGTTTTCGGTGCAGGACTTGCATTCAGTGCAGTCTGGGTGGGAAGCTTTGCAAATGGTCCGGTAGTACCATATCTTACGGTAATTACCGGTATTGCATTCTGGCTGCGCATTGCAAAAATCCTTGCAGGAATTCCTTATGTTTCAGACAAAATGATACAGATTGGACGAAGCACCTATTCGGTGATGATGCATCACATAGCAGTTTTTCTGGTGTTAAATGGCATTTTTTATCTGTGCAGTCTTTTTACGCCGCTCTGTGCAGAGTTTGATACCGATATGTTCTTTCATGATATCGGGTATGTATATCTCGTTGGAGCAACAGAAGCAGGTAAATGGATTTACCTGCTTGCAGGAATTGGAATTCCGGTTGTCCTGAAAACGAAAATCAGCCCCGCAGTAACAGCTCTTTTTCGATTACCGTTCCGTTCTGATAATAAAAACGGGGGACACGCTTGCTGACGGCGCAGGTAAGTTCATAAGGAATCGTGCCTGCGAGCTCTGCGAGTGTGTTAATGGAATTTTGCTTTCCCAAAATTTCAATTTCACTTCCGACATCCACGCTCATTTTATCGGTAAGGTCAATCATACACATGTCCATGCAGATTTTACCGCGCTGTGGGACAGGACCTTCTGCGGTCATCAGATGACACTTATTAGACAACGAGCGGAAAAATCCATCCGCATAACCATAAGGGATAACGCCCATCCGTGTTTTCTGTGTTGTAACATAAATACCGCCATAGCTGATGGCAGTGCCTGCCGGATAAGTTTTAATGGTGCTGACCGTTGTTTTAAGGCTCATGACGGGTTTTAATCCTAATTCCTCTGCAAATTCGCCATATCCGTAGAGCAGGAGTCCCGGACGAACCATATCAAGATAGGTTTCGGGATATCGTGCAACGGCACCGGTGTTGGCACAATGGCGAATCTTAAATTTTCTGCCAAGTCTTTTTTCTACCTGCTGGATGACATCCATAAATAATTCAAATTGGTGTTTGGTATAGGCACAACATTGCTCCCCGGGTTCATCGGAGACTGCAAAATGAGTAAAAATGCCTTCTGTATCCAGACCGGGAAGGGAACATCCCTCGCAGATACCCTCTACACCGTTTTCGAAATAGTCCCCATCGCATAAGTAACCAAGACGTGACATTCCGGTGTCCACTTTGATATGTATTTTCAGAGTACCATTGCAGCGTACGGCTTCTTCACTGTATTCCAGAGCCTTTGCCTTGCAGGTAACTGCCTGCGTGATATGATATTTGATTAACTGGCTGACCTGTTCCTTGGGAGTATGTCCCAGAATCAGAATCGGCATGGTAATATTGTTATGACGAAGTTCAATGGCTTCATCAATGCTGCTGACTGCAAGATAATCAGCACCCAGCTCCTGCAAAAGGCGGCTGACCTGTACAGAACCATGTCCATAGGCATCTGCTTTTACCACACCTAGAAATTTTACATCTTTTCCAATTCGTTCACGAAGAACATGATAATTATGAGTAAGGGCATCCAAATCAATTTCAGCCCATGTACGCTTTAATGTTGAATCCATAGAATATACCTCTTTTCGATTGGAATATCATGTGCCAATACTATGCTATATCATAGCACATATTCCACAAGGATTCATCTTTTTTCCCGAAATATCGGTTCAAACAGCAAAATTCGTTGAATATTTGAAGTATCGTGAAAATTTTTGTTAAAAATGTCCTTTGAATCAAAAAACATTTCAGAGTATGATAACAATAGTGTGTAACCAAAAGGTGTAAGTCCAGCTTTGTGACTTGCACCTTTTTTGTGTGCGCATGATTTATATTTGACAGGAGGCAAAAAATGGAACAAAGAAATCAATCATACCTTGGAGAAGAAAAAATTGGAAAGCTTATGGGAAAATATGCGATTCCATGCATTATTTCACTTTTGGTCGGGGCACTTTACAATATTGTGGACCAGATATTTATTGCAAATGCCGATTATCTCGGTTCTTATGGAAACGCTGCGAATACGGTGGTTTTTCCTCTCACGGTAATAGCACTCGCACTTGCAGTAATGATTGGGGACGGATGCTGTGCATTTGTGAGCTTGAGCCTTGGAAAAGAAAAGGCAGGGGACGCAAGTAAAAGTATGGGAAATGCCATTTTGCTGACGATAATCATCAGTATTCTGCTGACCATAATTTATCTGGTATTTGGTGATGCAATCATTGCAATGTTTGGAGGAACCGTCAATGCGGAAACATTCCAATGCTCGCAGGAGTATTTTTTCTGGATATCAGTTGGAATCCCTTTTTATATGTTTGGTCAGGCAATGAATCCGGTTATCCGGGCAGATGGAAGTCCTAAATTTGCAATGGCTTCTACGTTGGCAGGAGCAATTTTAAACGTGATTCTGGACCCGATATTTATATATGTTTTCCGGTGGGGAATGATGGGGGCAGCAGTCGCAACGGTAATCGGGCAGATTGTAACAGCGTTGCTTGCCATCTGGTATCTTTGCCATACTAAGGTAATCAGACTTTCCAAAACAGATTTCAAATTTGAAAGAGAAATTCTTGGAAAAACGCTGATGCTTGGAGCGTGTAGCTTTTTATCCCAAATTTCACTTGTTGCAGCTATGGCAGCAATCAATAATATGATACGTAAATATGGTGCTTTGGATGAAGTGTTTGGACAGACAGAATATGCGCAGATTCCAATGGCAGTTGTGGGAATTGTAATGAAGTTTTTCCAAATTGTAATCTCCATTGTAGTAGGTATGGCAGCCGGTTGTATTCCTATTGTTGGATTTAATATGGGAGCAGGATTTAAAAGCAGGGTCCGTGAACTGTTTACCAGACTTTTAGTGGCAGAAGGAAGCGTTGGAGTTGTTGCATTGTTGATTGTAGAACTTTTTCCAGTGCAGCTTATCGGAATTTTCGGAGCAGCAAATGAAAGCATCTATTACACGAACTTTGCGATTCGGGCATTTCGTATTTATCTTTGCATGCTTGTATTGGCATGTATTAATAAAGCTTCGTTTATCTTTTTACAGGCAATGGGTAAGGCAGTGGCATCCACGATGCTGTCTATGGTTCGTGAGATTGTTTTCGGGGTCGGATTTGCACTGCTCCTTCCGGTATTCTGGGGGCTGGATGGTGTATTGTATTCGATGCCGGTATCCGATATTTTAACATTCCTGATTGCGGTAGTACTAATTTGTATGACCTATAAAGAATTGAAAATTGACAATCCGCCAGTGCTCAAGTAAAGTAAAAGTAAGAAGCAATTATATCGCAATCTTACATAAGAATGGGGGCAGTCAATATGGAGGAACGAAGCAATGTATTGAACCAGAATGAAAAACAGGCAAACCGCGCAGTAGCCAAGGTAATGCGGATTACATTTTTTATTTTTACTCTGGTGTATATTTTAAATGTCGTGGGGATTTTTATTGTTGATATGAAAATTATGACCTTTACCTTTGTGGTAGGTTCCATAATTTTATGGTTGCCGACATTTGTAGTAAACGTCGGGAAAAAGGAACAACCGTGGGTAAAATATCTATTGACGATTTCAGCAGTCGTGTTTGTGACGATGGCATCTATTACACTAAGCTATCATGTGGTATTGATTTATATTTATGCCATTGCGATTGCAAGCCTTTATTTTTCAAAGAAGTTGAACATTCTGATAACCATATTGTCGGTAGTTGGCGTTTCCATTGGGCAATGGATTGGATTTGCATTACAAACGCTGCCGGATAAAAACTTTCCTACGCTATACAAGCTGTTCATATTTGGAATTGTACCAAGAGCGTTGATTCTAGTTGCCATTGCTGCAATTTTTACCATGTTATGCGAAAGAACAGCCGGTATGTTATCGAATTTACTTGGTGCGGAAGAGCAGGAAAAATTAGTTGCAGATATGAAGGCAATGCAGGAAAAATCAAACCAGACGGCAGAAGCATTGCTTACTATGGTAAAAGAGTTATCTGTGATTGCGAAAGCTTCCATGGTAGCAAACGAACAAATTGTGCAGGACACGGAAGGCGTTTTGCGCAGCTTCAGCGATAATACCGAAGAAATTACAAGTGTTAATGAAAAAACGCAGGATATTAATGCACAATTGATTGCATTAGGAAACAGAAATGACCAGATTGCAAAATTAGCCGAGCAGGTTAATGAGCTGACCAAAGAGAATCAGAGCAAAATGGATTCTGCGATTCAAAGTATGGAACATATTAATGAAAGTACCGCAGAATGCAAAGATATTATTCAGCATCTGGGCGAGGAATCCCAGGAAATTCTTGGAATTATCCAGGTAATTACAGGCATTTCCAGCCAGACCAATATTCTGGCATTGAATGCGTCCATTGAAGCAGCAAGAGCCGGTGAGCATGGAAAAGGATTTGCTGTAGTAGCCAGCCAGATTCAGAAGCTTTCCGAGCAGACAAAGTCCGCAGTAGAGAATATTGGAAACATCGTAAATGAAGTAGTTGAAAATACCGAAAAAGCTGTTCAGGCGATGGAACAGAGCGCACAGCTGACACAGGATGGAAGAAAGAGCATACAGGATGCCGGTAATTCAGCTACCATTATTACAACCTCCAATCAGGAGATGGCAAACCAGATTCAGGAAATGGAAAAAACCACCGAAAATGTTCGGCTGCAAAGCACAGAAGTTGCAGGAAGCATGGAACAGGTAAACAACAATACGCAGAGCAATCATGAAGCAATTGAGCATGTGGCAGCAGCAACACAGGAAAACAGTGCTGGTATCGAGGAAGTAGAAAAGATGGTTCTACAAATCAAAGAGCTGGCACAGAAATTGCAGACACAGAAAACGGAGGAATAAGGTTATTCCTTTAATTTCCTGAAAGCGAAATAATATTATCAAATGGAATTTTGATATCTACAATTTGCAGAAACCGGCACTCCATATCCATACGGGAAAGGAGTCCGGTTTTTTGTATATATTCACCATTGGCATAATAGGTTACCGTGACCATGCTTCCTGGGGTGAGTTGTTTCGCCTGTTCATCCAGAAGAGCGAGAACGTCTTCAGAAAGTTCTATTGGGGGAATGGTTATTTTTTCTTTTTGACGCAATGCTTCTTCATATCCTTTTAGTGCAGCAAATGGCATAAATTGCTTTGCACGTTGAGCACGATCCATTTTAGGTCTGTTCGATGCCACTTTTGTGTCCTCCAATCTGGCGGTTACGTTCTATGGTAGTTCCACCTTTTTCTAAATTCATTCCTTTTAAAATTGCATTTTTGCCGTAACGTTTCTTGATTTCTAAGGAAGCTTCCTGTATTTTGCGGTCTTTTATCAGAAGTTCGTTGTCCAGAAAGAAATCATATTGATGGTATTCCTCCGGATGCACCTGGTTACAGTTCAGATTAATTCGACGAATGGAACATACAGGATCTGCAATACGGTCATACAGTTCAAGAACTGCCGGAATCATTAAACGGTCGGAATTGGTATCTGTGGGGAGCTGGATAGTTCCGTTTGCAGAAGTAGTCTGCGACAGGCGGGAGTAACCGAGGTATAGCGTAATGCTATTCGTGATGAGCCCTTTATCTACAAGATCAAGACAGAGCAAGTCGGTCATCTCCTTTATGATCAGGCGTGTTTCTTCAAAAGAATAGTCACGGGGCAGCACCTGTCCGCTGGAAAGACAGTGATTGTCGGAATGATAATTTTTGATGTCTTCCATTGTGGTTGTTTCCCGTCCCCATGCATGGTCAATGAGAAGCTCTGCATCCACGCCAAAGACCTTGTATAGCAAATCTTCATTTCCATGTGCGATATCTTCCATGCAAAACATGCCGTAGGTGGCAAGACGATTTGCAATACCGGGACCGATTCGCCAGAAGTCAGTCAAGGGCTTGTGATGCCATAGCTTTTGGCAAAAAGTTTCTTCAGTAAGCTCTCCAATAAAATCGGATGTGTGCTTTGCAGTAATATCAAGGGCAACCTTGGCAAGGTATAGATTCGTCCCAATGCCGCACGTTGCACGAATGTCTGTTTCGTGAAAGATTTCATCCATAATCTGTTTTCCAAGCTCCCTGGGAGTCATATGATAAAGTGGCAGATAGTCGGTAATATCCAAAAATACTTCATCAATGGAATAAACATGAATATCTTCTTTGGCTACATAGTGAAGATAGATGGAGTAAATCCGGGCAGAGTAGTCAATGTATAGCTGCATTCTTGGAGGAGCAACAATATATTTTATCTGTTTTGGTATTTGAAAAATCCGGCATCGGTTTTTAACACCAAGCTGTTTCATGGCAGGAGTAATGGCAAGGCAGATGGTTCCACGACTACGCTCCGGGTCTGCAACAACCAGATTTGTTTTAAAAGGGTCAAGATTACGTTCCGCACATTCCACAGATGCATAAAAACTTTTCAAATCAATGCAGAGAAACCAGGATTGTTTCACAAAATCACCTCCATAAATCAAATATAGAACATATGTTCTATATAGTCAATGGAAAGTGATGGAAAAATGTGATATTATAAAAAACAAACTGAAGTAGTAGGGAAGGAGCATTTATGAGCATTTATCAATTTATTTCAACAGCATATGATTTGTTGGATGTTATATGGTTTTCCGAAAAAGGAAAGAATCCACGTGATGTAATACAGAGTCTTATTCCAAATAAAAAATGCAGAATTCTCGATTTGTGTTGTGGAACATTTACAAATGGATTTTCCATTGCGAAGAAGAATGCAAACAATAAAATCATGGGAATTGATTTATCAAAAGAGATGCTGGGGGAGGCAAAACGGAAAGTAGTAAAATCATCTATGAAAAATGTTTATTTGCGAAATGCAGATGCGACAGATACTAAACTTCCACAGGAAAGCTTTGAGTATGTGATTCTTGGATTGGTGCTTCATGAGTGCTCGCCACAGTTACGTGCGGATTTATTAAAAGAGGCTTATCGTGTTTTGAAACCGGATGGCAGGTTAATCGTTCTTGAGTGGGAGAACCCAAAGAAGATTAGCCCAAAGGTAAAATATGCACCATTGTACCTATTGGAAACTCTTGGCTGCAAATCATTTCGGGAGTTCTTTGCATGTGATAAGAAAAAATACTTTGAAAATTATGGATTTTTGACGGAAAAGGAAATCCATTGCAATTATAGTATTGTAATGGAATTGAAAAAACGGGAAGAGGTTTTTTAAAAATATATGTGGAAAATACAGCAAATATTTGATGGAGAATACGGTTGCGAAGAAAGACAGCCGGATGAAAAACAAAAATGTATTGTAAAGTTAGTGGATGAAAAGGGAAATTCCAGAGAACTCTCTGTTTTTGAGGAGTGGCTGAAAGAGAATGAACTGGAAGAGGGAACAGTATGGGATAAGGAAATATTTGATGTCTGTGATGGCAATGGACAGCCTACCGGCGGCCTGGTAGAGCGGAGTCATGCACATACAGAAGGAATTTGTCATCGGGCAGCCCACATCTGGATTGTTAGAAAAATAAATGGGAAATATCAGGTTTTGTTACAAAAAAGGTCAGCAAATAAAGATTCTTTTCCAGGGCAATTTGACACCTCCTCTGCCGGACACATCCAGGCAGGAGATGAACCAGTAGAATCGGCACTTCGTGAGTTTTCGGAGGAACTTGGAATTCAGGCAGATGCTTCGCAATTGTTTTTTGCAGGAACATTCCCGGTTAAATTTGATAAAGAATTTCATGGAAAAATGTTTCGGGACCGGGAAGTGGCATTTGTATATTGCTATAAAGAACCGGTGGATATAGAGAGTCTTGTAATCCAGAAGGAAGAACTGGATGGTGTGCAATGGTTTGACTTAGCAGAAGTATATGAGGCATGTAAAATACATGATGCAAGCTTCTGTGTGCCAATGGGAGGATTGGAAACACTGATGAGATACCTCGGGTTGTAATGACGAAAATGGGCAGGGAGAGAACTCAATACTATAATTGTTGCAGGTGCTTGACATAAGCAGATAATCGCCCGATAAGATTGTGGTTACTTTGAAGCGATTGAACCAGTGAAAATAATTCGGGGTCCTCAGATTCCAAAAGCGTTATGGTTTTGGAGGCGGGGGTGTCTGATAGTCCATATAAATAATCGGGGGTACTATGAAAGGTATGTGCAATGAAACAGACCGTCTGATAAGATGGCTCACGTTCACCGGATTCATATCGCCCATATCCCATGGCAGACATGTTTAATCTGCGGGCTGCTTCCGCTTTATTGATATTAAGAGAATTACGCAGGGCAATTAACCGTTCTGGAATAAAATTCATGGAATGCCTCCTTAAAATAATATAAAGCAGACTTGACCTGCAATAAAAGGTGGTATTATAATGTACTTAACAAGAGAGCCAATGGCTAGAGAACACCTAGCCGTCGGCAAGATAAATGTTAAAAATAGTGCTTCATCTTGCTGGGACGAGGGCACTATTTTTTATGCGCAAGATTAACAATAACAGTTATGATGGCACAAAGCATAATTACAAATTGAATAAAATCCGAATATGTAATCATAGACACCAGCTCCCTTCCATGACAAATGTCCGACAGCTGGCATAATCGCCCCATTGGCTCCCCAGGCAAATACATTATGAAAAGCAGACTTGACCTGCAATAAAAGGTGGTATTATAATGTATTTAACAAGAGAGCCAATGGCTAGAGAATATCTAGCTGCCGGCAAAACAAAGTCAAAAAATAGTGCCTTACTTTGTCAGAGCGAGGGCACTATTTTTTATGCACAAGATTAACAATAACAGTTATAATGGCACAAAGCATAATTACAAATTGAATAAAATCCGAATATGTAATCATTGGCATCAACTCCCTTCCGATGATGTCCGGCAGTTGATAAAAACGCCCCATTGGCTCCCTAAGTAAATACATCATATCATAAAGTAACCAATGGTTATTATATATTATCCGGGTGGAAAATTCAAGATGTGACTTTTTACCTTGCAGGGAGATAAACATTGTGTTATGATTTCAGCTTTTTCTGCGTTTAAAGGAGGACAATGATGTTATTAAGTATTGCACTAATTCTGATGGTTGGAATGTTTATGGGGTGGCTATGCCAAAAGGTAAAGCTTCCGGGATTGCTTGGAATGCTGATTACGGGAATGGTACTTGGACCGTATGCGCTGAATCTGATTGATGGGAGCATATTGGGAATATCAGCTGAATTGCGGCAGATAGCGCTTATTATTATTTTGACAAGGGCTGGATTGGGACTGGATATATCCGGCCTAAAGAAAATAGGAAGACCGGCAATTATGATGTGCTTTCTTCCGGCATCTTTTGAATTAATTGGAATGATTTTACTGGCACCTGGACTTATGGGAATGAGTGTGCTGGAAGCAGCAATTCTTGGGGCAGTTTTGGCGGCAGTTTCGCCGGCTGTTGTAGTGCCACGGATGATTAAACTGATGGACGAGGGATATGGTGTCAAAGAGGGAATTCCGCAACTGATTATTGCCGGAGCTTCGGTGGATGATGTTTACGTGATTGTATTGTTTTCCACGTTTATCGGAATGATGCAGGGGAAAGGTGCATCAGTCATTCGTTTTGTGAACATACCAATCTCCATCTTACTTGGAATCACGATAGGAATTGTCCTGGGAGTTTTACTGGCATTGTTTTTCAAAAAAATACATATCCGGGATACGGCGAAGGTTCTGATTATACTCAGTATTTCATTTTTGCTTGTAGTTGTTGAAGATGCATTGACAACACCAATTACCTTTTCTGCACTGATTGCAATTATGTTTATCGGTATCGGTTTGCAAAGAAAACGGGAGAATGTGGCAAAAAGATTGGCCGCAAAATATGCGAAACTCTGGGTTGCCGCTGAGGTGTTCCTGTTTGCACTGGTTGGCGCAACCGTAAATATCGGATATCTTGGAAAGGTTGGTATCAAGGCACTCCTTGTAATTGTTGGAGCACTGTTGTTCCGGATGCTAGGAGTGTACGTGTGTCTGCTTGGAACAAAGCTTAGCGGAAAAGAGAAACTATTTACCATGCTGGCTTATACTCCCAAAGCTACAGTACAGGCAGCAATCGGAGGAATCCCACTTGCACTCGGTTTTGCATGTGGCGACACCGTTTTAACGGTAGCGGTTCTGGCGATTGTATTGACCGCACCGTTGGGAGCATTTGCTATCGACGGGACTTATAAAAAGTGGTTATCAAAGGAAATCAGTTCCGGGTCAGAAGCTGATTAAGCGGTGTACTCAGTCTTTGGGTAAATGCTTTTACTACCATACCGGTGCAGAGCGCAGAGATAATGGTCCCTTCACGTGTTCCCACAATTTTATAATCGAAAAAGATAAGCGACAACAATATGGCGAGGACTACGCAGGTAATATCAAAAGCAATTTTAACGTTGCCGAAATTTTTATCTGCAGTATCCGAAATGGCCTTGACGAATGCCTCACCGGAATTTAAGATGACATCTGCAATGACAGAAAGAGCAATGCCAAACCCAAGGATAATGACGCCAATCACTACCATAAGAAGCCGCATGGCGTAAGAATTTACCGGAATATAAGAAACAATCCACATGCCAAAATCGGTAAACCAGCCAAACAAAAAGGAAAGTGGAATCTGCAAAAGCTGAATGAGCTGGAAATTTTTCCGCAGAATCAGAATCTGACCAAGAATCAGAATACAATTCCATATAATAAGTAATGTACCAAGCGACCAGAAGGTATATTTACAGCTTATTACATTTGCAATGGAGGAAGTAGGGGAAACTCCAAGCTCACCATGTTTGGTAAAGGCAACGCCTAAGGCGGAGAAAAACAGACTGATAATAAATAAAAGGTATCTTTTGGTTAGTTCTTTTTTGTTCATTAGATTTACTTCTTTTCGTTAATATGGTAATTTTATTTTATAAAGATAGTTTTAATTCGTCAAGGGGGAGAAGACAATGAAAAATTCAAACAATACAAATTACAAGGTGCGCAGCTTTTTGGTAGCGGCAGCAATTGTGCTGTTGATTCTGCCAAAATTCATGGATAATTACAGACCACAGGAGAATGATACACAGACTGCCATTACCTTCCGAAGCAGAAAGTCGTGTGAAGAACATTATGAAAAGCACGGAATAGAAATGGGATTTTCCACGCCGGAGGAATATGAACAGGCAGCAGCTGCAGTTGTCCTCAATGCCGATTCCTTTCATAAGCTAGAGGAAGAAGACGGGGATGATGTGTATTATCTGGAAAAAACCAATGAATTCGTTATTGTATCTACGGATGGATACATTCGTACTTATTTTTATCCGTCAGATGGAATTGATTATTTTAACCGTCAGTAAGCATGTAAAAAAGAACTTGACTCTCCCCTTAGGGGGAGCATATATAATCCTTCTTGCAGAAAAAGCAAGGAGGATTTTTTATGTGTAAATTATGCATTGAAGTAAAGAATGTAAGTAAGTCCTTTCAGGGAAGGAGAGTGGTAGACAATTTATCATTGGAAGTCAAAAGGGGAGAAACGTTTGGGTTGCTTGGACACAATGGTGCAGGAAAAAGTACAACGATTGAAATGATTTTGGGATTAAAAAAGCCGGAGGAAGGAACTGCACAGATTCTGGGTATGAATGTGGCAGAGAATCGGAAAAAAGTGTTTGAAAAAGTCGGAGTACAGTTGCAATCTTCTTCCTATCAGGAGGGATTGCGCATGGAGGAGATATGCGAGGAGTATGCCTCCTTATATCGAAAGCCGATGGATTATAAAGTGTTGTTAAAGAGTTTTGGATTAAATGGATTAGAAAATGTATCGGTTATGAAGTTATCCGGCGGAGAGCGACAGAAACTTTCGGTGGTGCTTTCACTGATAGGTGCACCCGAAATATTGTTTTTGGATGAGCTTACAACGGGATTGGATGTTGCTGCAAGACGTGAAGTATGGAGGACGTTAAATCATCTGAAGGAAAAAGGGATGACACTTTTTCTTACCACACATTACATGGAGGAAGCACAGGCGTTATGCGATAGGATTGCATTGATAAAAAACGGGAAAAAGTTGATAGAAGGAACGGTTTCGGAGATTATTGAAAGTTCGCCATATGATAATCTGGAAGAGGCTTATCTGTGGTACATGGGTGAGGAGGTAGCATGTTAAAGATGAAACGATTTTTTACATTATATCGAATGGAACAAAAATTATTTTTCAGGAATACAGATGTGTTTATTTTCAATCTGTGTATGCCTGTGGTAACATTATTTTTAATAGGAATCATTGCAGGCGGAAAAATGGCAGGTGATACTAACATGACGTATCTGCAAAGTTCCTATGCTGCCATATGTGCAGTCGGAATCTGCTGTAGTGCATTCATGAGTATTCCAATCGTTGTTGTGGATTATCGGGACAAAAAAATCTTAAAAAGGTTATATTGTAGTCCCTGCAGTCCGTTTAGACTTCTGATGGCAGATGTGATGTGTAGTGGTGTGATGGCGTCATTGTCTGCAATTTGTGTGAGTATTGTTGCATGGCTGGTGCTTGGGTATCGCATGCAGGGAAATGTTTTTATCTTTATAGGAACATGGTTTTTAACGATGATTTCGATGTTTGCAATTGGACTTCTGGCAGCAGGTTTATGCAAAAATGCAAGAATTTTAAATGTAGTTACGAGTGTTTTATATTTTCCAATGCTTCTGTTTAGTGGTGCCACGATTCCATTTGAATTATTTCCCAAGGGAATGCAGATGGTAGCAAAATGGATGCCACTCAGTATCGGAATCCGGACAATGAAAGCGGCGAGTATGGGAAATTCCATGAGTGACAGGATACCGGAACTGTTAGGATTATTTCTGATTGCAGTTGTATGCACTTGCGTTGCAACAAAAACATTTCAGTGGGAATAGGAAAAGGAAAAAATGAGAATGACGGAGCAGCACGAGAAGTGCGAAAAACAAACGAAACCATATCTTTATAAAATCGGAATGTTTGCACAAATGAATCATGTTACCGTAAAAGCATTGCGGTTTTATGAAGAACAGGGCTTACTCTTTCCTGCCCATGTAGATGATGAAAGCGGATACCGGTATTATACGTTAAATCAAATGGCAGTTGTCCATCAGATTACAGCATTGAAGTGTGCAGGATTTACTTTAGAGGACATTAAGAAGATTAATCGGGGGCAGGATGAAAAACTGCTTTTGCAGAAAAAGAAATCACAGTTATTATCACAAATTGCAGAACTGACAAATAAAATTGCAATTATCGATACATATCTGTGTGCAGAGGAAAATGTTTTATCGGCACCGATATTGGTTAAAACAGTGCCCAAAGTGATTATTGCCTATGTACAAAAAAGAATTGATTCTTATGATGAATTGTTTCATCTGATGCCTCTGATGGGGAGCGAGATGGAAAAAGTGGGCTGTCAATGTGCAAAACCGGAATATTGCTTTACCAACTATTTGGAACCTATGTATAAAGAAAAACAGATTTTGATTGAAACCTGTGAGGCAGTGACGGAACAGAGAGCAGAAACGGAATGGTTAAAGTTTAAAACGATGCCGGAGATAACGGCAGCATGTATTTATCACAAAGGGTCTTACGATAGTCTGCCAATGTCTTATGCCGCAGTGATCAGATACATTGAAGAAAATGGATATCATATCTGTGGAAATATTCGGGAAAGCTATATTGATGGTGTTTGGAATAAAGATACACCGGCAGAATGGCTGACAGAAATTCAGGTGCCTGTAGAAAAAGAGCTGGAGTAATTTTACTCCAGCTCTTCATTATAATGAGCACGTTCGCCGCCGATAAATTTGGGACGCACCCGTGCAGCAGTAATATGTGCCTGTCCGATTTCATGATGAGTAAGACGGACCGGTACAGCTACCTTTTTCAGATGCATTCCGATAAAAGTATCACCAATGTCAATTCCTGCATCTGCACGGATTTCTTCTACCGCAATGGGATGATGAAATGTTTTGTAAGCCGTAGTCGCAAAAGAACCACCTGCTTTTGGCTGCGGAACAACATTGACGATATCTGCGTTTGGAAGGGCATCCTGTTCGATGATAATGGCACGATTCAGATGCTCACAACACTGTGCAGCCAAATAAATGCCCTGTTCCTGTACAGCCTGATAGATTCCGGCAAAAACAGATTCGGCAACCTCGAGATTGGAGTTGCTTCCGATTTTGTCACCGCATACTTCCGAGGAGGAGCATCCGACGACCAGAATCTGTCCTTTTCTTAGTTTGGCTTTTTCACATAATTCACAAGTAACCTCATACGCCTGTGTTTTTACTTCTTCATACATAAAATTCACTCCATTATTTTGCTTCTTTATTGGCAATCATATTTTGAAATAATTTATGGATGCCGCATTTCCAGCATAAAAACATACCGAAAATAGCACCTACAGCGCCCTGGGCAATTTCATAGGGCAGTTTTATAATAGCATATTCAAGCGTACTGTAAACATAAATTTTGCCTAACGTATACCCAACGACCATAATTACCGCTCCAACAGTAACACCGATTCCCGACGCAATCTTTGGGTGGTTTTTCAAAACCTTATGGGATATGAGGGAGATTACAACAGCCTGTAATCCGTGGGTTACAAGAGAAACAAACATGGGTGCCGGGTAAAAAAGCAAATCTCCAAGGAAAGAGCCAACGCCGCCAACGAGAAATGCTTCAAAGGGATTAAGCAAAATGGCAGCAAGGCAGATAATAACATCACATAAGTATAAATGTCCGCCGGGCACCGGAATTCCAAAAGAACTGAGAGCAATGGTCATTGCCATGAGTACGGCAGCGGTGGTGAGTCGTATGGTTGTGATTTTTGTCTGATTTTTGTTCATGTTTTTATTACTCCTTTACAAATGATTGGATTCAGCATACAATCAAATTGGTAATATCAAAATGACCAAAACAGGAGTTTTTAGTATAACCAGATGAACTATTTAATCGATCAAAAGAGCAATATACCTGCTTATATTCAACTTTATAATTATTTTGTACAGGATATTGTATCCGGAATTTATCCGTTAAATACACGGCTTCCATCCAAACGTATTATTGCGGAAGAAACAGGTGTCAGTGTCATTACGGTAGAACATACGATGAATTTGCTGAGTGATGAAGGATATATTGAAACAAAGCAGAGAAGCGGATGCTTTGTGATTTACCGTGAGGCGGATTTTCAGGTGATTCCGGAGCCGAATCAGATGGAATGGCGCACACCACATCCACAGGTGCATCATGTAAGTGAATTCCCTTATAGCGTTCTTGCAAAAACTATGCGGAAGGTACTTTTGGATTATGGGGAGGAAATTTTAATCAAATCGCCCAATCATGGCTGCAAGGAATTGCGAATGGAAATCTGTTCTTATCTTGGAAGAAGCAGAGGAATTCAGATAAATCCGAGTCAGGTAATTATTGGTTCCGGTGCAGAATATTTATATGGATTGGTAGCACAGCTATTTGGAACAGGGTGTACCTTTGGACTGGAAAAACCGTCTTATGAAAAAATCCGTAAGGTTTACGAAGCAATGGGTATAACTTGTGACATGCTGACGCTTTCTACTGACGGAATTTTGCCTTCAGAGCTTGCAAGAACGCAGGCAACCGTGCTGCATGTTACCCCGTTTAACAGTTATCCGAGTGGAATCACAATAGGAATTTCGCAAAAGCGGGAATATTTAAATTGGGCAAAAAAGAGAAAAGCGGTTATTGTGGAAGATAATTATGACTCGGAACTGACCGTGTCAAGTAAACCGGAGAGCTCGTTGTTTTCCATGGCAGAAGATGTTGATGTGATTTATATGAATACATTTTCAAAAACGATTGCCCCTTCCGTACGTATTGGTTATATGATACTGCCGCCCGGAATGGTAGAGGGCTTTAACGAGAAGCTTGGATTTTATTCCTGCACGGTGCCTCTGTTTGAGCAGTATGTATTGTCGGAGCTGCTTCGGAGCGGAGATTATGAACGGCATATTAACCGTGTAAGGCGAAAAAGAAGACGGGAAGAAAAAGCATAATGAAAATAACGACGCTATGTTATATGGAAAAAGAAGAAAAATATCTGATGCTGCATCGGACGAAAAAGAAACAGGACCCGAATGAGGGAAAATGGATTGGTGTAGGAGGACATCTGGAGGCGGGAGAAAGTCCGGAGGATTGTCTTGTCCGTGAGGTTTTGGAGGAAACCGGATATACACTGACAAAATATCAGTTCCGGGCACTGATTTCGTTTTTGAGTGACGAGCAGGAGCCGGAGATGATGTGCCTTTTTACGGCAGATGGTTTTGAAGGAACGCCCATTCCCTGCAGTGAAGGGGAACTTGCATGGATTCCCAAGGAAAAAGTGCTGGAACTTCCTGCCTGGGAAGGTGACCAGGAGTTTTTGAAGCTCCTTTTACAGAATGAAAGACGATTTTTTACGTTGAAGCTGGTATATCAAGGAAACCGTCTGGTGGACAAGGTTCTAAAAATATATGAAAATGCAGGAATAACAAATGATTGAAATAACCGATTTACATACGCCGGAACTGGAAATGTATATAGATAAAAAGGAAGCACAGCTTTTGCATTATTATGAACCGGAACTGGGTATACTGATTGCGGAAAGTCCAAATGTTATTCTACGTGCATTGGATGCGGGATACCAGCCGCTCTCTTTTCTTGTCGATAAAAAAGCAATAACGGAAAAAGAAAAATCAATTATGGAATGCTGTGGGAATGTCCCGGTATACACTGCGGCACCGGAGCTTTTATCACAAATCATTGGTTTTTCTCTGGCAAGGGGAATGTTATGTGCCATGAGGCGAAAAACTCTGCCAACATTGGAAGAGATTTGTACGGGCGCCCGTCGCATTGCTATTCTTGAAAATGTGGTAAATCCAACGAATGTGGGTGCTATTTTTCGCTCTGCCGCCGCACTTGGTATGGATGGCGTTCTATTGACGAAAGGATGTAGCAACCCATTATATCGCCGGGCAGCAAGAGTGAGCATGGGAACGGTTTTCCAGGTGCCATGGATGATTCTGGAGGAAGAAAGCTGGCCCGAACATGTAATGGAATATCTCCATCGTCAAGGATTTAAAACAGTTGCAATGGCATTAAAGGAGAATAGCCGGAAGCTGGACGACCCTGAAATTCTTGCAGAGAAAAAATTAGCAATCGTCCTCGGAACAGAGGGGGACGGTCTTTCTTATGATACCATCGCAGATTGCGATTATACCGTACAGATTCCGATGACGCATGGCGTAGATTCCCTGAATGTTGCCGCCGCAAGCGCAGTGGCTTTTTGGGAGCTGGGGAAGAATAATTAAAAAATACCAGGAGGTGATATCATGTATTATGTACCGGATGGCACAAAAAGGTGTGGATATTATGAGTGTAAAGAATGTGGAAGCAGATTTCTGTCATTACAAATCGGACCGCAGATGGTTTGCCCAGACTGTGGTGAGGAACCCGATATGGAAATCGGTCCGGATGAGGAAATGGTGCAGGCTGCGGAAACAGCAAAGCTTGTGCAGGTTATTGAGGGAGAAGAGGAAGTGGAAAAAATGGATGGACTTTTATCCCTTGCAATTACTGGGGGAGACTATAATTGGATATAATAATATCTTGAGTATCAGAAGATACATTACACCAAAAACCAGTTTATAAAAATCAGGAGGAAACAATATGAGTGGAATGAAAAATATCAGTAAAGCAGAAGTTCTGGTATTAAAAGACCAGGTAGCATATCAGGAAGGACAGGTAGTCAGCAAAACTTTGGCACAGAATGAGCATGTAAGTGTAACTTTGTTTGCTTTTGACAAGGGCGAAGAAATCAGTACACATGAATCCGGTGGTGACGCTTTCGTTACCTGCCTCGATGGAGTCGGAAAAATAACAATAGATGGTACAGATTATGAATTGCGGGAGGGACAATCGATAGTAATGCCTGCAAAACATCCCCATGCAGTATTTGGCCAGGAGCAGTTCAAGATGTTGCTGGTGGTTATATTTTAATCAAAGATACTATTTCCGAAAAAACGCAGCTGCAATGACGCCAGGTCCGGTGTGTGTACCAACCACGCTGCCAATAGAGGTATAACGCAGATTTTCAACGCCGTTTTCCCAAATGGCTTTGCTGTCTTCGATATATTTCAGAAGGAGGGCGTCTGTAAGTCCGGTGTGGCCAAGGAGAATAGGCATATCAAAGTTGATGCCACCGCATTTTTGGATTTCCTGAATTAAAAGATTATTGCCCTGTTTTGAACCACGTGCTTTCCCGAGAATGTGGATTTCTCCATTCTCAATATTTACGACAGGCTTGATGTTAAGAAGCCCACCGGCAAAAGCGGTTGTAGAAGAAATGCGACCACCTTTTTTGAGATATTCAAGGGTATCAAGCATTGCAATCAGGCAGATGTCATTTTTCTTCTTCTCCAGAATTTCTGTGATTTGTCTGGCAGACATTCCGGAGGTGATGCATTGCAGAGCATACTCAATTAGGATACCTGCACCAATGGCAACAGAACAACTGTCAATAACATAAACATTGGGATATTCGGCAGCAGCAATTACAGCACTTTGATAAGTTCCTGATAGCTTGGAGGACAGTGTGATTACAATGGCACTGTCTTCAGGCGTCAGTACTTCATCAAAGACTCTCATAAAAGAGGATGGAACCGCCTGGCTTGTAGTAGGAAGCGTGTCACATTCTACCAGTTTTTCATAAAATTCTTTGTGTGTAATCGTAACACCATCTAAATATTCCTGTGAACCGAAGCACACGGTTAGTGGAACAACATGAACGTCATTTCTGATATTTTCTGCTAAATCAGCAGTAGAATCTGTAATAATTTTAATCATAAAAAATTCTCCTCTTAAATTTTTGTCTATAATCCCTCTTTTGCAATTCTTTGCAGATTGGTCGTAATGGTATCAAGTGCCTCATAAAAAATCAGGCGCTTTTCATCGGATAAGCCCTGACTCGCCTGTTGGACGGCAAGCTCAGCACGCTGATTGATTTTGCCGGCGAGAACTCTTCCTTCATCGGTAAGTTTTAAAATACCACGGTACAACTTGGGCCCATTCCCTTCTTTGATAATCAATCCCTTTTTCTCCATAATGGACATCATGCGGGAAACATCTGCTTTATCTCTTGCACATAAATCAGCAAGCATCGGGGCGGTAACACCGTCCGGATATCGGTACATGGTGGTCAGATAAATGGCATGCGAGCTTTTTAAACCATAGGGCTGAAGTTCCTCGTTAGCAATGCTGTGCCAGTAATGTGAAATTTCAGAAATAGCAAGTGAAAATTTTTCAAACCGTTCAATCATAACGAATACCTCCCGAGAAAAGTTGACAACTCAACTTCTTGCATTTTAAAACATAAATGTTGAAATGTCAACATTTGGATTTGAAACTTTGCTTAGGGGATTTATGACGGTACGTCATGGTGGTTTGGAAAACATGATGGTTGCAAGTCATGGTAGTTTGTAAGTTATGATAGCTTGTAAGTCATAATAAGAGAAGTAAAGGATAGTAGGAGGTTTATAAAAATAATCGTGTAGAAAATAATAAAGTTGACAATAATCCGAAATCGGATTATAATTCGTTTCTATGAATCCGATTTCGGATTTAAAAAGAGCATGAGTAACAGCAAGAATACTTAATGGAGGATATCTATGGTTGAATTGCGAAAAGAGATGAAAGAGTTAAATTATCTTTATCGGGAAATTGACCGAATTTACCACGAAATCAGTATGAAGGTTGGACTTTCGGACAGTGCTTTTATGATTCTGTATGCAATTGCGGAATTGGGGGATGGCTGTTTGCAGAAAGATATTGCGGATATTTATCTGTTTAGTCGGCAGACCATCAATTCTTCCATACAAAAGTTGCAAGAAAAAGGCATTTTGCAGCTTACAAAAGGGAAGCGCAGAGATATGCATATTTCCATTACGGAGAAAGGTAAAGAAATGCTGGAAGAAAAAATATATCCTGTAATGGAGGCAGAAAACAGTGTTTTTGATGAATTATCAAAACCTGAAAGCACCGAGTATTTGCAATTAATGCGAAAAACAACCAGCCTGCTTTGGGATAAAGTTAAGGAATTATAGAAATTGGTGGATTATACCCTCAGCAGCCGGACACGTTGGGTATAGAAGTAGGAAATTGCGCTTAATACCCAGTGAAATTGCTGTACGGGGGTATGGCGAGTGAAAAATACATTCCTATACCCAATCAAACTGGCAAGCGAGGGTATAACAGGCAAGAAATGCCCTCCCATACCCAGCCACCCCACCGAGCGAGGGTATAACAAGTAAAAAATGCTTCTTATACCCAATCAATCTGACGTGCGAGGGCATAACAGGCATACAACAAGCCAAAACCAGGAAAATAGAAAATTAAAATAGAAAAAGAGGAAATATTATGAAAATACAATTATCAGATCATTTTACTTATAAAAGGTTATTAAGATTCGTACTACCGTCCATTCTGATGATACTATGTACGTCAGTTTACAGTATTGTAGATGGATTTTTTGTATCTAATTATGTTGGGAAAACGCCATTTGCAGCGGTGAATCTGATTATGCCGATTCTGATGGCGGTTGCTACACTGGGATTTATGATTGGAACAGGTGGAAGTGCCATTGTATCGAAGACCATGGGAGAAGGAAAGAAAGAGCTGGCGAATGAGTACTTCTCGATGTTGATTGTAGTGGCGTTGGTGGTAGGTGCAATGGTATCAGCACTTGGATTTATATTTGCAAGACCAATTGCCATTGTTCTGGGAGCAACGGATGCACTGCTTGCAGATTGTGTCTTATATGCAAGAATTTGTTTTGTGGCGATGCCGTTTTTTATTTTACAATTTGCATTTCAAAGCTTTTTTGTTGCGGCAGAAAAGCCCGGGCTTAGCCTGGTAATTAATATTGTGGCAGGAGTTGCCAATGGAATTTTAGACTACCTGCTGATAGCCGTTTTTCCTTTGGGACTTGCAGGGGCAGCAATTGCAACGGCAGTCGGACAGATTATTGGGGGACTGGCACCTGCCATTTATTTTATGAAAAAGAACAACAGTCTTTTGCGAATCACAAGGTTTCATATGGATTTTGCAGTTTTGGGAAAAGTATGTGTGAATGGTTCTTCTGAAATGGTAACCAATCTTTCAGCATCAGTTGTCAATGTACTGTATAATTTCCAGTTGATGAAGCTGGCTGGGGAAAACGGAATCGCAGCATACGGCGTTATTATGTATATTAACATTGTGTTTATGGCAATTTTCCTGGGATATTCAATTGGTAGTGCACCTATTGTCAGCTACCACTATGGTGCGGGAAATCATGACGAACTGCACAACCTTTATCGGAAGAGTATGACATTTCTTGTAATTTCAGGAGTGTTTTTGCTGATTTCATCAGAGGTTTTGTCCAGATCGCTTTCTGCAATTTTTACCAGCTATGATGCAGAACTTATGGAACTTACGGTGAGAGGGTTCCGGATTTACAGCATTGCATTTTTAATAATGGGCATTAACGTTTGGGGTTCCTCTTTCTTTACGGCATTAAATAATGGTATGGTGTCTGCAATTATCTCGTTTCTGCGGACATTGGTCTTTCAGATTATTGTAATTTTAGTTTTGCCGATACTTTGGGGCGTAGACGGTATCTGGTTTTCCATTGTGGCAGCAGAAGTCATGGCGTTGTTTGTAACGATGTTTTTCCTCCTTGTGAAGAAAAAGCAGTATCACTATTAAGTTGAAGATTTCCATGCAAAACATTCCAGCGTGACTTTAAAAACAGAAACATTGATGATAAAATAGAGAAAAAATAACGAACAAGCAGATGCGGGAGGTTACAAATGAAGAAAGCATATGTCAATGGAGTTATTCTGGATGGAACAAAGGATATGGAACCGGTTACGCATAAAGTAATTCTGGTTGATGGGGAAACAATTACGGGAATTGTTGATGAAGACAGTAACTATGAAGCATATCAGAAGGTGGATTTGGAAGGGCAGTATATTATGCCCGGTTTGATTAACCTTCATGTACACCTTGCAGGAAATGGACAGCCAAGTACAAAACCAAGAGATAATGCTGCTATGGTTAGGAAAATTATGAGCAATGGCATCAGCAGGGCAATTGCGTATAAGCTCGTTTCAAAATATGCCAAGCTGGAGCTTCTGGGTGGTGTGACTACGATTCGGACAGTGGGAGGTCTTGGCAGTTTTGACACACGTTGCAGAGATGACATTGCCAGAAATAAACTGGAAGGTCCAAGAATTTTAGCGTCAAATGAGGGAATTTCAGTACCGGGAGGTCATATGGCAGGTTCTGTTGCAATCGCGGCAGAAAATGTGGAGATGGCTTTGGCACAGGTTCATAAAGCAAAAGAGCAGAAAGTAGACTGGATTAAGCTTATGATTACCGGAGGCGTTATGGACGCCAAGGAAAAAGGAACACCGGGAGAACTCAAAATGTCACCGGCTATGGTAAGGGCGGTCTGTGAAGAAGCTCACAAATTAGGATATCGTGTAGCAGCACATACCGAATCTCCGGAAGGTGTTAAGGTGGCATTGGAAAACGGTGTGGATTCGATTGAACACGGTGCTGTGATGGATGAGCAGACAATCCAGCTGTACCGGGAAAAGAATGCATTTCTTTGTACAACAATTTCACCGGCACTTCCCTATGCGTTGTTTGATCCGGCTGTGTCCGGTGCATCGGAGAAAGACCAGTATAATGGAATGATTGTATTTAAAGGAATTATAGAATCAGCGAAGACAGCACTCGAAAATGATATTCCGGTTGGACTTGGCAATGATGTGGGATGTCCATATATTACACAGTATGATTTTTGGAGAGAACTGTTTTACTTCCATAAATATTGCGGAGTTACAAATCAGTTTGCATTATATACGGCGACGCTTCAGAATGCAAAACTAATGGGAATCGACCATATCACCGGTTCTATTGCAGAGGGAAAATGTGCCGATATGATTGTAACAAAAGGAAATCCATTGGAGAGCCTGACAAATCTTCGAACTGTTGAGCGGGTGATTTGCAGAGGAAAAGAAATCAAAAATCCAAATCCGAAAAGAAAAGAAGTAGTAGATAAAGAACTGGATTTGTTTTTGAATGAAAACATAGAGGAGATACTGAACGACAATGGAAACATGGTATTATGAAGTGGTTCGCATTGATGGCGATTATGCAAATCTGAAACGTACAGATATAGAATCTGAGGATTTAAAGCTGGTGGCAAGAGCACTGCTTCCGGCAGAAATTTGTGAAGGCAGCCACCTGAAATATGAATGGATGCAGTATTCACTAATTTCGTAAGATAAGATGCATTTTCTCCAAAAGAAAGACCTCTGAAAAATTTTACAATAAAAAATATTGCATTAAATTGTACAATGAATTAAGATATAAATAGAGTTTTTGTCACACAATTTAATGGGGTTAGACATAAGGAGGGCGCATATGGAGAAAGTAGTTAAGATATTGTCAAAAGCAAATCCAAATGTGGTTTTGAAAGCAATTCCGGGACATTTTGTAACACCGAATTCACATGTAAACTATTTCCTGGATATGACAACGTTGAAGTCCAGATTAAGTGAAGCATCTGCGGCAGCGGAAGAACTGGCAAAGCAGATATCCACCGATACCGTAGTGGATACGATTGTTTGTATTGATGGCTGCGAAATCATCGGTGCATATCTGGCACAGGAACTGACACGTGCCGGCGTATTATCCATGAATGCACATAAGACCATTTACATCATTACACCCGAATACATTAATTCCGGACAGCTTTTGTTCCGTGAAAACTTTATTCCAATGCTTCGGGACAAAAATGTGTTGCTTCTTATGGCTTCGGCAACAACAGGACAGACTATCGTAAAGGCAACGCAGGCACTTACTTATTATGGTGCAAAAATAAGTGGAATCGGCGCAATTTTCAGCGCAATTAACAGCATGGGCGGAGTTCCGATAAAATCTCTGTTCCACATTTCGGATATTCCTGATTACAAAGCATACAGTCCGGAAGGCTGTACGCTCTGCAAGGAAGGCAAACACATTGATGCTTTTGCAAATGGATATGGATATTCCAGAATTTAATAGATGATTTAAAAAAGATTGCATATAATAATAACCGGACATTACGTTCGGTTATTATTGTATACATCAGATAGACATTTGCGAAACTGAAACGCCTTTGGAATATGCAGGCAATATTTATTCTCAAGTCCCATATGCCAGGCACTTCAATGAGCCTCAGAGATTAAAAACGTGTTCAGCAAAGGCTTCCACGTTTTTATGAGTCTCATCTCCGTAGCATATGAAGTCTTTTCGCAGAAATATTGCCTGCATATTCCCATATTATTTGAGCTTCGCAAATGTCTATCTATATCAGAAATTGTAAGGAGAAAACATATATGCCTTGTACAACTATTTTAGTAGGAAAACATGCATCCTACGATGGCTCTACCATGATTGCAAGAAATGACGATTCGGGATCAGGTCATTTTACACCGAAAAAATTTGTGGTCGTTCCACCCGAAGAACAGCAAAAAACATATCAATCAGTTCTCTCCCACGTAAAAGTAGAACTGCCAGAGAATCCCATGCGATATACATCCATGCCAAATGCCCTGAAAGGAGAAGGCATCTGGGCAGCGAGTGGCGTGAATGAAGCAAACGTTGCCATGACTGCAACAGAAACGATTACTTCCAATCCACGTGTGCTTGGAGCAGATCCATTGGTGGAATATCAGCCGGCAACGGAGGAAAGTGAAGAGATTCCGGGAGGAATTGGAGAAGAGGATATTGTTTATCTGGTGTTGCCTTATATTCGAAGTGCGCGTGAGGGAGTACTTCGATTGGGAGAATTGCTGGAAAAATACGGAACCTATGAAATGAATGGAATTGCATTTCAGGATGTAAATGAAATTTGGTGGCTGGAAACCATAGGAGGTCATCATTTTATTGCACGAAAAGTGCCCGATGACAGTTATGTGGTCATGCCCAATCAATTTGGTATGGACGAATTTGACCTGGAAGATGCTTTTTCCGAGCAGCGTGAAAATATATGCTCCGGGGATTTGCGGGAGTTTCTCCAGAAATATCATTTGAACCTGTCGATGACGAAAACGTGGAATCCGCGGGATTCATTTGGAAGTCATGACGATGCCGACCATGTTTACAATACCCCGCGCGCCTGGTATATGCTGCGTTACTTTAACCCACATACAAAAATATGGGATGGCCCGCAGGCAGATTACACGCCAGCCTCGGATGACCTGCCATGGTGCATGGTACCGGAAAAGAAAATAACCGTAGAAGATATCAAATATGTGCTGTCTTCGCACTATCAGGGAACACCGTATGACCCCTATGCCACTTATGGAGATAAATCATGGAAAGGGGCATACCGCTCTATTGGCGTGAACCGGAATGATTTTGTTTCCGTCATTCAGATGAGACCGGATCGGGGAGAGGATTTCCGCGTGATTGAATGGGTCGCGTTTGCATCCAATGCATTAAATACACTCGTTCCGTTTTATGCAGACATTGAGCGGACACCGGAATATCTTTCAAATACAACAAAAGAAGTATCTACGGAGAATTTTTACTGGGTCAGCCGTATGATAGCGGCATTGGCAGATGCATCTTATGGAAAATCGCTGTTCCATGTCGAACGGTATCAGGAAAATGTTATGGCAAAGGGACATGCGTATCTGAACCAATATGATGCCATGATGGAAAAGGAAACAGACGCGTCAAAACGATTGGAATTGAGGCATCAGGCAAATGATAAAATTTCGCAAATGCTAAAAAAGGCAGCGGCGGATACACTGGATAAAGTGCTTTATGAACTGAGCAATCAGATGAAAAATGCATATGCCAGATCCGATGCATAAATGGTTGTTCAAATCCGTTTTTTTGTGATATAATTTCGTCGAAATACGAAAGAAAGAGGTAAGGACAATGCTTATTCCAATTTTATTGTTTATTGTTGGTTTGATTTTATTAATAAAAGGTGGCGACTGGTTTGTTGATGGAGCTACGGGAATTGCACATCGTTTCCATGTTCCGGACCTGCTGATTGGAGCAACCGTGGTTTCGATTGGAACGACATTGCCGGAGGTTATGGTATCCGCCACATCCGCAGTTGGTGGGCAGGGAGCAATGGCATATGGAAATGCAATTGGCTCTGTAATCTGCAATACTTCTTTGATTGCAGCTTTGACGATTGCTATTAAGCCGGCTCCGGTGGAAAAGAAATCCCTGCGTATGCCGGTAGCATTTTTCTTTGCAGCAGCATTGTTCTATGCAATAACGGCGTATACGACAGGCTATTTTTCCAGAGTAACCGGTATTCTGTTGCTTGCAGGTTTTGTGGCTTACATGATTATACAGGTAAAGCAGGCACTTGCCGTAAAGGGAAACAAGCAGGGAACAGCAGTTGTTGAAGAAGAAAATACATTGCAGGCAGCACAGATGGAGCAGGCTTCCACAGAAGAAAATAACTCACTGGTAAAAGATATTATCCTGCTGATTGTAGGAGCCGCATTAATTACGGTTGGAGCGAATCTCCTCGTAGATAATGGAACGATTCTTGCAACGGAACTGGGAGTGCCGGAATCTGTAATTGCTCTTACGCTGGTGGCACTCGGCACATCGCTGCCGGAACTTGTAACGGCAATCACCTCCCTTGCAAAAGGACATGGCGCACTTTCCCTTGGAAATATTATTGGTGCGAACCTTTTTAACCTTGTTCTGGTGAGTGGTGTATCTGTGACATTAGCACCATTCCAGGTGCCAGCCGAAAAGACCATTGGCGGAATGAACGCATCCTTTGTAGTAGACCTTCCACTAATGTTCCTTGTGATGCTGATTATGACAATACCACCGCTGGTAAAAGGAAAGCTTTATCGTGTGCAGGGAATTTTGCTGCTTTTGTTATATGTGGGATATTGTATTTTCCAATTTGCATAAAAGAGAATATAAAAACATACAGAAACAAATAATGATAACAGGAGGAAAAAACAATGAAAAAAATTACAGTAAAAATTGACGGAATGATGTGTGGCATGTGTGAATCACATGTAAATGATGAAGTGCGTAAGAATTTCAAGGTGTCAAAAGTAACTTCCTCACATAAAACAGGAGAATGTGTGATTTTGACCGAAGAAGAAATTGACGAAGAACAGTTAAAGAAAGCAATTGAAGAAACCGGATATAAAGTGTTGTCAATGGAACAGGAAGAATACGAGAAGAAGAAAAGATTTCCATTTCATTTTTAATTGGGTATGAAAATTTCCTAAACGGAATTATCTGGAAAGGGGAAAAAATATGAATTACAAACAGAAACGTAATGTTGCGGTTGCACTAATTTGTTCCATGGTAATCACCGGACTTGCAGGATGCTCTTCCGTAGGAAAAATTGCAGAAATGGCAAAAAATCAAATTGTAAACGGAACGCTGGAAGAGACGGAACAGCCGGTGGAAGAACCGGTAGTGGAGCCGACTCCGCAAGCGGAGGAACCGGAAACGGAAGTACCGGAAGAAGAACCGGCAGAGGTCATTGACGGAATGCCGGAGTACATACCATCAGTTCCTTCTTATACGGTGGAGGAAGATTTCTCAAACGTAGAAAATATGGACCGGTTTTATTTCCAGGATCATATGAAAGAAAAGCTGGGGGAAAATTTATTTTTAGTTGAAAACGGTAGCTGGAGTGAATTTTTTGATTTGTACGAATCAAACCGGTATTTGCAATGCCCAAGCTTTATTACAACCGATTCTATGATGCATACCTATCATTTGTATTTTTCCATGTTACAGAAAAATACAGAGCTTGAATATCTGGCAGCACTGGTGGACACGTTGAGCATGCAGATGGTAGATGAAGCGCTTGTCCAGCATGAACAGCTCATTGGAACAGAGTGGGAAGATGCGGCAGCTATGAATGTTGTGTTTTTCACGGTAGGAGCCTCTCTTATGGGTGAGGAAGTGACCGGAGTTCCTGCAGAATTGCAGGAAAAAGCACAGGAAGAAATTCAGCTTATCTATGATGCCCAAGGCGTTGAAATTTCTCCGCTTATGGGTGGTATGGAAGATTATTCCCAGTATAAACCACGTGGCTATTATGAAGGAAACGAACTGTTGGAAAAATATTTCCGTACGATGATGTGGTATGGAAGATGTAACTTTGCGCAAAATACCGAAACCACCAATCGGGCAGCACTGTTGATGACCATGGCGCTTGAAGGAGACGCAAAAAAAAGCTGGGAAGCCGTATACTCAATTACCTCATTTTTTGCAGGCGCAAGTGATGACGCCGGATATGAAGAATATGCTCCGTTGATTCGCGAGGCTTATGGCGAAGATGTAGATTTGATTGATTTAATCGGAAATGTTACACCATTTGAAAAGTATCAGCAGCTTACTGCCGAACTAGACCCGCCTGCAATCAATTCTGTTGTATTTCCGGATGATGAAGGAAAAACAGATAAGACCGAAGAGGCAAAGGGATACCGGTTTATGGGACAGCGTTATTCTTTGGATGCTGCTGTATTTACCCAGCTTTGCTACAGTAAGGTAGAGGCTGCACCGGATGGCTCTCAGCGTATGCTTCCGGATGCACTTGACGTACCGGCAGCAATGGGTTCGGATACGGCATTGCAGATTCTGGAAGATGACGGAAACTTCTATTTTGAAGGCTATGAACAGAATATGGATGCAGTCAGGGAACAGATTCAGAAGGCACCTGCCGCTTTTTGGAGTGCAAGCCTTTATTCGGATTGGCTCTATACGTTACAGCCGCTTTTGGAGGAGAAGGGAGAAGGATATCCCTCTTTCATGCAGAATACAGAATGGAATAAGAAGAATCTCGAGGGCTTTTTGGGAAGCTGGACAGAACTGAAGCATGATACAGTTCTCTATTCCAAGCAGTTTATGGCTGAGATGGGTGGTGGCGATGAAGAAATTGATGATCGTGGTTACGTGGAACCGCAGCCGGAATTGTACTATCGTTTGAGTGCATTGGCAAAGAAAACGTCACAGGGATTGGAACAGTACGGTATCATCAGTGATGATGACATCGAAAATCTCGCAAAACTGAGTGAGCTTGCAGACCGTCTGATGGATATTTCCATTAAGGAACTTACTGGACAGGAGGTTACCGATGACGATTATGAATTGATTCGTACTTATGGTGGAAATATTGAGCATTTCTGGGAAGCTGCAATCAGAAGCCAGGCAGATGATGCAGAATCCATTTCCAGTCAGGAATTTCCTGCCGCACTCGTTGTAGATGTGGCAACCGACCCTAACGGATCAGTACTTGAGGAGGCAATCGGAGGCGTTTCCGATATTTATGTCATTGTTCCAATTGATGGAAAACTTCGAATTGCAAAAGGTGGTGTATTTACCTATTACCAGTTTGAACAGCCGATATCAGAGCGTTTGACCGATTCGGAATGGAGAAAGAAAATTGGTATGGAATTGACCGATGACATGGAATATCAGCCGGATGACAGTATCGAACAGCCGGAATGGACACAGAGCTATCGGAGCGAGTGGATTTATGAATAAAGTTATAAAAGGAATCTTAGCAGTGGCGATTACCGTCACTGCTATCTTCTTCTTATGGTGGCGTGGTTGCTTTTTACCATCATGGGTACAGTGGGAAGAGAAGAGCTTTGTCTATGGAGAGGCACAGGTAAAACTTCATAACCGGAAATTGAAACTTTGCAACCGGGAAGGAAATGACTTGTCTATGGACAGAACAGGACGAAAAAAATTGTGGTGTACACCATGGGACTGGTCTGTACAGGATGTATTATGCGGAGATATCAACCGGGATGGAAAAGAGGAACTGATACTGCTTGTCTGGAAGCATGGAAGCTATGGAACGCATCTTCCATTTTGGGAAAAAAGAAATGATATCCGCCTGGAACAGCACATTTTTATTTATCAGTGGGAAGAAACGCGGGAAACAAAGCTTCGAGCATTGTGGATGTCTTCTGCATTGGATATGCAGGTATCCTCCATGCTTATGGATCAAAAAGGGAGACTTGTAATCACAGATGTACAGGGAAAAAGTACACGATGGCAGTGGCAGGATTTCGGGATGAAATTTGCCGGAGATATCAAAGAGGAACAGGTAACTTTTTTGTGTGCAGGTGATAATCTGATTCATGTTCCAATGCTTTATGGAAATGAAGACGGATATAGCGGCTTTTATGAAAATATCCGTGAAGAAGTCCAGAAGGCAGATATTGCAACATTGAATCAGGAAACGATTTTTGTAAAAGACCAGGGTCTGGTTAGCGATTTCCCTGAATTCGGAACCCCATTGGGGGTAGGAGAAGCCATTGCAGAGGCTGGATTTGATGTCGTGACACTTGCGAATAATCATGTACTTGATAAAGGAACGTATGGTATTGATGTGACAACTGATTTTTACCGGGAAAAGGGAATCACGTATCTGGGAGTACATCCTGCATGGGAGGAACAAAGCGGGAACAAAGAAGAGATAACGATTTTAAAAAAGAATAACATTCGCTTTGCAATGCTCAATTATACATATGGAACGAATGGAATTCCGAATCCGGAAGAAACACCGCATCTTGTCGAACGACTGACAGACGAAGAACGGGTAGTACAGCAATTAGATGCGGCAAGAGAACGTGCCGATGTAGTCATGGTATTTGCTCATTGGGGAACAGAATACAGCAGTGAAATCGATGAACAGCAGCGATATTTTACAGAATTGTTTTTAGAGCATGGCGTTGATGTGGTAATCGGAACACATCCGCATGTATTACAGCCATATGAGAGGCTGACCGACGAACAGGGACATGAAATGCTCGTGTACTATTCGCTTGGAAATCTGATTTCTGCACAGGAGCAGGAAGCGTGTAAAACAGGCGGTCTGGCAGAGTTTACCGTGACAAAAGCTCTGGATGGGAAAATTACAGTGGGGAATGAACGGTTGTTAAAGATTGTTACAACCCACGACCAGAGCGGCTTTACAACTAATTTACTTCACGAATAGGCGAAACAATGGTATAATAAGGAAAAGGTGTAACCAAATATTGGTTAAGGGGTGACAAATGACAAAGAAAAACTTTTTGCTGATTCTTGCAGTTGTTACAGGCTGCATTCTGTTTTTGACAGCATACTATTGTTTTGCAGCAGGTAATAATGAAAATACGAAGCTTCGTGGAACTGCATCGGTGTATGAATTGCAGGGATGGGTACTCGAGGGAACCGGCGTGGTTGAACTGCCTTATACTGTTCAGGGCGAGCGGGGACAGGCATTGGTAATATCAAGTATTCTTCCTGAAAAAATTCCGGATTATTATGAGATTTGTTTTCAGTCTGTTTACAGTAAATGTGAAGTATACGTTGAGGAACGCCTGATTGGCTCTTATGGAACGAGGCAGCCATTACCGGTTGGTAATATGGTCGGAAATATTCGGGTATGTATCCCGATTTCTCCTGATATGTCGGGCAAAGAAATTGTAGTAAAAATGGTTCCGTATTACAATCTGCGAATGGAGATTCCGGAAATAAAATTCGGATTTTCAGCAGACCTCGAAATGAGTGTTTTAAAGACCAATATGTGGAGAATCGTGGTTTGTACGATTCTTTTGACAGTAGCAATCCTTGCATTGGGACTGGCTGTTTTTCAATGGAGAAATTCCATGTTCCAGAATAGCAAAATGTTTCTCTATTTTGGAATTATGGTTCTGCTGATTATTGTATGGCTTGTCTGCAGCTCGGATATTCCACAGTTCTTTACAAGTGCGAATGAGGCAGTAAGCTTTGTTTCATTCCTTACCCTGACGCTTCTGGGAATCCCGTTTATGGGATATTGCAGGCAGGTATTAACCAGAGGAAGGGAGCTGCTTTATAATCTGGAGATGGCAGGATGGTTTCTGGCACTCCTCATTACCATCTGTTTTTTGACCGGAATCAGCGATCCGCCACAAATTTTGATATTGACCCACCTCTATATTGTTGTAGTTATGGCGGTTTCTTTATGGCTGGCATTAAAGGAATGGAAACACAGTACCGACTCCAAGATTCTTGCTGGAAGTATCATACTGCTGCTTGTTGCTTCAGCCATTGGACTTATTTGCTTTTACGTATCACCGACAAGCGGGTGTGATGCAATGGCATTTGGCGGCGGGGCTTTGATTTTCAGCTTTACCCTGTTTGGCCTGATTGTTTACCGCGAAATGCGTCTGATTGAAGAAAAACAGTTTCTGGATATTTATAAGCGGCTCGCCTATAACGATATTGCGACAGGACTTGGAAATCGTGAGGCATTTGAACTGCAGTTTGCAAATATGAAGGATGTGGCTTCCAATAAAACAATCGTAACGTTAATTGTTATGGACCTGAATTACCTGAAAAAAACAAATGATTCTCTTGGATACCGTGCCGGGGATGAAGTGATCCGGGGACTTAGTGAATGTATGGAAAGAACGTTTGGAGACCGAAATGTCTGTTTCCGTCTGGGAGGAGATGAATTTGCAGCACTTCTTTTAAACAGCAGTGAACGGGCAGATATTTTGATGGAAAGATTGAACAAGAATATTTCTATGTATAACAGATTTCATCGTTATAAATTATCGGTGGCAAAGGGATATGCACAGATGAACTGGCGTCCGGGAGAAGAGTTCCAGAAAGAAATCTTCAAAGCCGCAGATGAGGCCATGTGTGAAGACAAAAGAAAGTATCACATCATGGCCGAGAGAGGCTAAAAAAGATGTTTGGCGTATTTGTGGAGAATAAAGTAAAGCAACATTCCCAAAACGCCACAGGAGAGAAATTCTCCAATTCCTACGGTAAGCATAAAGAATGGAATAGAACCTTCAAAGCCATAGACGTAGGAAAGAACAAAAGGAACAATAATCGTATTTGAAACAATTGGAGGGAGTGGTGTCAGCCACTTCCTTTTTTTGAGGAAATAAGTGCCCAATGCACCAATCAGGGTAGCAAGACTTCCGAAAATAACATCAAGCGGCATACAACCCGTGAGCAGATTGCTTACAATACAGCCGACAAACAGACCCGGTATGGCAGCAGGAGTAAATGCCGGAAGAATACATAACATTTCGGATAAACGCAATTGAATGACGCCGCTTGAAAGTCCCATGCTTGCAGATACAAAGGTTAAAACAACATAGAGTGCAGCAATGATTGCTGCTTTTGTAACAAGTAATGCTTTTGAATTCATAAGTAAAAACTCCTTTGACAAAAAATGGCTGCTAAATCATTAGCAGCCAGATAACTTTATTTTGTACCGAAAATACGGTCTCCCGCATCTCCAAGTCCCGGACATATGTATGCGTGGTCATTTAAACATCTGTCCAAATGTCCAACATAAATCTGGATGTCCGGATGATCCTTGCGTAAACGTTCAAGTCCTTCTGGTGCTGCAATGATACACATGAATTTAATGTTCTTACCGCCATGCTGCTTGATGAAGTCAACTGCTTCAGAACCGGAACCGCCGGTTGCAAGCATTGGATCAAGAACAACGATGGTTCTCTGATCAATGGGTTCAGGTAACTTGCAATAATATTCATGAGGCTCATGAGTTTCGGGGTCACGATATAAACCGATATGTCCAACCTTTGCAGAAGGTACAAGCGCCAAAATACCGCCAACCATACCTAAACCTGCACGGAGAATCGGAACGATTGCCATTTTCTTTCCTGCAATGACAGGAGTCATGCATTTTTCGATTGGAGTTGTAATTTCAATATCCTCCATAGGTAAATCGCGAAGTGCTTCATAGCCCATAAGCATTGCGATTTCTTCAATCAATTTACGAAATTCGTTTGTTCCGGTGTTTACATCACGTAAACGGGAGATTTTATGCTGAATTAATGGATGATTCAGTATAAATACATTTTCCATTTGTTCCATATGAAATACCTTTCCTTTCTCTTATGCTGTTCCTATTTTATCATACAATAGTATTTTTGTATCGTATTTTTTGAAAAAATTTATAGAAACATCTTTACTTTTTTTCGCGTTGGTGTGATAATATTTTAGGTTGAAAAAACCTTTAAGTTCGGTACAGAGATGCCGGCAAGGTATTACATAAGGAATTTGGAAGAATTATGTCCAAAAGTATGTGAACTCGCCGTGCGTCATGGCGGGTTTTATTTATGTCCTGATACCGGTAAAACAGGAGGTTGGGTGGAAATGTCCAATTATAAAGCGACCATTCTGGATGAGGCGGCAGTTGGGAGAGCATTAAAAAGAATATCTCATGAAATCCTGGAACGGAATAATGGCTGTGATGAGGTATGCCTGATTGGAATTAAGCGCAGAGGCATTTCTATTGCAGCAAAAATTGCAGAGAATATTCTGGCAATTGAAGGAAAAGAGGTTCCGTTGGGAACGCTGGATATCACCTATTACCGGGATGACCTTGCAAAAAAGAGTGAGGAGCCCGTTCTTCATGAAACACAGATTCCCTTTGAAATTACCGGAAAAACCGTAGTGCTTGTCGATGATGTCCTTTATACCGGAAGAACCGTACGGGCAGCGATGGAGGCATTGATGGAACATGGTCGTCCGGCAAGAGTACAGCTTGCGGTGCTGGTGGACAGAGGACATCGGGAACTTCCCATCCGAGGGGATTACATTGGAAAAAATGTTCCAACCTCAAGAAGTGAACATATTGAAGTAAATATCCCACCTTTCGATGAAAAAGTTTGTGTAGAACTATATGATTAATGCAGGTGAATCACCTGTTTTAATAAATAAAATACAAAGCCGTACCAGTGAGTACGGGAGATGGAGGAAAAAATGAAAATGATTTACAACGTAGAAGACAAACCACGTTTTGCTCAGACGCTTGTCTTCGCACTACAGCAGTTACTTGCCATTTTGGCAGCAACCATTGCAGTTCCTGCAATTATCGGAAATAATATGTCTGCTTCCGCAGCATTGTTCGGAGCAGGCGTGGGAACAATTGTGTATCTTTTGTTTACCAAATTTAAGAGCCCTGTATTCTTAGGTTCTTCCTTTGCATTTATTGGTTCTATGTTTTCTGCATTCGCAGGTGGCGTGTCCATGTCACTTGGCTACCTGGGATTGATTATTGGTGCCGCTTTTGCCGGACTTGTTTATGTAGTGCTTGCTATCGTTGTAAAAGTAGCCGGAGTTGACTGGATTAATAAATTAATGCCTGCTGTTGTTATTGGACCTACTGTTGCCATTATCGGACTTTCCCTTGCAGGAAATGCAGTTGGAGACTTAACAACCGGTAAGGTACTGAAAGCTTTGTTAGATGAAGCCGGAAACCCTGTTTTAAATGAAGCTGGCGAGACTGTAATGGTTCAGAGTGCATCTGTTTATGCATGTCTGATTTGTGGACTTGTTACTTTATTTGTTACCATGCTTTGCTCTGTATACGGAAAGAAAATGCTCAAGATGATTCCATTTATCATCGGTATTGTTTCCGGATATGCAGTAGCAGCTATCATGACCATCATTGGAAATGCAAATGGAATTGATGCATTAAAGATTATTGATTTTTCTGCATTCCAGAACATGCAGTGGTATCCGAACTTTACATTTATTACCGCCTTCGGAGCTCCTTATGAGTTTGGTGATGTGGCTACAATGGGTGCTTATATCGGAACTATCGCAGTTGCTTATGTACCGGTTGCATTCGTTGTATTTGCAGAACACATTGCAGACCACAAAAACCTTTCCTCCATTATTGAAAGAGACTTACTTGTAGAGCCAGGACTTCACAGAACACTTCTTGGTGATGGTGTTGGTTCCATGATTGGTGCATTCTTTGGTGGATGCCCGAACACAACATATGGTGAATCTGTTGGATGTGTTGCAATTTCCGGAAATGCTTCCGTAGTAACTATTTTAACAACTGCAATTCTTGCAATCGTTGCTTCTTTCGTAGCACCGTTTGTAACTTTCCTTGCAACCATTCCAAACTGTGTAATGGGTGGTGTTTGTGTAGCTCTTTACGGATTCATTGCAGTATCCGGTCTGAAAATGATTCAGGATGTAGATTTAAATGACAATGCAAACCTCTTTACCGTATCTGTAATTTTGATTTCCGGTATCGGCGGACTTGCAGTAAGTTTTGGTTCTGTAACCATTACAGAGGTTGCATGTGCATTGATTCTCGGTATTGTTACAAATGAGATTCTTTCTTCAAAAAACAAAAAAGAAGAAAACTAATTTATAAATGAAATTGATAGAGTGATTATTTAAGATAAGCTCCGGACTCTGAATGGAATCCGGAGCTTTTTTGTGAAATTTCGGATTTCCCCTAAAGTATCACAGAAAAACTCCGATAATAATATTGTCAAAAAGAATAATCAGTGACGGAAGGAGGCGTATTTATGCGTATTGAAGCATACACGCAGGTACAGCAGATTTACAAAACAAGCAAGACTGCGAAGACCCAGTCAACCGGAAAAACAAGCTTCAAAGATCAGCTGCAGATATCCAGCATAGGTAAGGATATTCAGACCGCAAAAGCAGCAGTTGCAGGAAGCAGCGATATCCGGGAAGACCTCATTGCTCCAATCAAAGCCAAAATACAGGATGGCACTTATGAAGTAAGCAATGAAAGCTTTGCAGATAAATTATTTTCAAAATATGAAGAAATGAGGTAATCCGAGTGGCAAGTTTAATGGAAAACTTGATTGAGGTACTGAATAACGAAAGTCAGGAATATGAAAACTTGCTCGGATTATCGACCAGAAAGACGCCGGTCATTATTTCCGGCGATTTGGATGAATTAGCAAAAATCACGGATGAAGAACAGGACGTTGTCAGCAGAATTACCCGTCTGGAATCAAAAAGACAAGAGGTGTTTGCCGATATCGCCAATGTCATTAACAAGGATGTTAAAACTTTATTGCTCACAGATTTGATTCGGATTCTGGAGCAAAGACCCGAAGAGCAGCAGAAGCTGGCGAAGGTACACGATCAGTTACGTACGGTGGTACATGCCGTAAAAAGAGTGAACGAACAAAATCGGGAATTAATCCAGAGTTCACTTGAGATGGTGGAATTTGATTTGAACATGCTGCAAAGCATGAAAGCAGCGCCGGAAACAGCCAACTACAACCGGGGTGCGTATAACGTAGGAAGCAGTATCGGTGTAGAAAGCGGCGGATTTGATGCCAAGCAGTAGGAAAACTTGTTGATGAAGTAGGTGATATTATGTCTTTGATGGGAAGCTTATATGTAGGTGCCAGTGGTTTACAGACTGGACAGAATGCGTTAAATACAACGGCCCATAATATGTCCAATATTGATACAACAGGGTACACCAGGCAGCAGGTGCAGCAGGGTACCCGTTTTTATAATACCATTTCAAAGACGAACTCTGCCAACGCTTATCAGCAGATAGGCTTAGGTGTCAACTATTCTCAGGTAAAACAGGTCAGAGATTATTTCCTGGATAAAACATACCGCCGGGAGTCAGGACGTAGTGCATTTTATGATGCAACCTACGATGCAATCGGTGAAATAGAGGACCTTTTTCAGGAACTGGAAGGGGAAGCTTTTGCAGAAGCAATCGAAAACGTATGGTCTTCCGTACAGGAGCTTGCCAAAGACCCGTCCAATTCCGTAAATCAGGGCGTATTTATACAACGTTGTAGTGAATTTGTTACACGTGCAGGCGCTGTTTATGATGGACTTTGTGAATATCAGGATAACATGAATTACAAAGTGAAACAGCAAGTGGACCAGATGAACAAATACGGACAGCGTATTAAAGAATTAAATGAAGAAATACTAAAAATCGAATGTGCCGGTTTTGAAAAGGCAAACGATTTAAGAGACGAACGAAATCAATTGACCGATGAATTGTCCAAAATGGCAAACATCAGTCTTAAGGAAGACATAAATGGAAACTTTTTGATTCAGGTGGAAGGAACCGACTTCGTAAAAGCAGATAGTGTGAATCTGATGGAAGTCGACCTGGATGAAACAACCGGATTCTATACACCATATTGGAAACAGTTTGCAAAAGAGGGCGCCGATGGAAAACTGGATATTTCCAGAGCGAAAGTATTTGATTTGTCCATAGAAGTTTCTACGGACATGAATACCGATATTGGCGGACTGAAAGCAATCTTGCTCGCAAGAGGTGACCGCAGAGCAACTTATGCAGATTTGCAGGATGAAACAAAGTACAACAATGAGGTTTCGCCTTCTGTAGTAATGAATATTCAGGCAGAATTTGACCAGTTGATTAATAAAGTGGCAACACAAATTAACAAGGTCCTGGCAGATGCAGCCGCAAAGGCACAGGCAGATGCACCGGGAACGCATTATATGATGGACCCCAACAGTACTCCTCCGTATAGTGCACCAATTCAGATTTTCAGAACAAAATCAGGAACGGACTTTACAATCAGTAATCTGATGATTGACGATACCATTAAACAATCGCCATCGTTGTTAGGATTTATCAAAGATGACAAAAAGGTAGACCAGGAAACGGCTGATGCCTTAAAAAAGATTTTTACCAAAGAAAATTATACGTTGAATCCGAACGTAAAAACAAAAACAAATTTCGTGAACTATTATAACAATCTGGTTTCCCAGGTGGCAAATACCGGTTCCGTATTGAAAGGAATCAGTGAAAACCAGCAGATTACCGTAGATAATACATATGCCGCAAGAGAACAGATTTTGGGAGTTTCTTCGGATGAAGAAATGAGCAACATGATTATGTTCCAGAATGCATTTAATGCATCCAGCCGTTATATCAATGTTATCAGCGAATTATTGGATCATATTATTTCTACTTTAGGAAGATAATGAATAGAAAGGAGTGAGTGCAGATGCCTTCACAGTTTTTTGGATTAACAATTGCAGGTTCCGGATTACGTGCTTCCAATGCAGCGTTGAATACAACTGCAAACAATATCTCAAATGCACAGACACAAGGTTATAGCCGTCAGCAGGTCAGTCAGCAGGCAAGCAATGCACTTCGCACCTTTACCACTTATGGATGTGCAGGTGCCGGTGTGGACACGATTGCGATTGAACGTGTTCGTGACAGCTTTTATGATGAAAAGTATTGGAGTAACAATTCCAAATATGGAAATTATTCCATGAAACAATATTATATGCGCACGATAGAAGATTACTTTAAGGATGATGGAAAGAGCGGATTCAAAACAGTATTTGACAAGATGAGTGCAGCACTCCAGTCCGTTACGACAAATTCCAGCAGTACTTCCTCCAAGGCACAGTTTATTGCAGCAGCAAAATCACTTACCGATTATTTCAATAATATGTATGGAAACCTGCAGGAGCTGCAGAAGGATGTAAATCTTGAAATCAAACAGAACGTAGACCAGATTAATTCCATTGCAGAGAAAATTGCCACTTTAAATAAGCAGATTAATGTTATTGAATTATCCGGTTCGCGTGCAAATGACCTGCGTGACCAGAGAGAGTTATTGATTGATGAACTTTCTGAAATCGTAGATGTTAAAACAATCGAACATAAAATTACCGATACAAATGACCCAACCAGAGAAACCGGTGGAACGAGATATATTGTTCAGATTGCAGGCGGACAGACATTGGTCGATGCAAGTGACTACAATTCTCTGTCATATGTGGCAAGAAAAAGTGATGAAAAGATTAACCAGACTGATGTAGACGGTTTGTATAATATCCAGTGGGAAAACGGAAATGAATTCAGCCTTGCCAATGCCTCTCTTGATGGAAAATTAAAGGGATTGTATGAACTTTGCTACGGAAATGATAAAGCAAACTTCAACGGAAAGGTTACAGGCGTTGATGTTGACAATGATACCATTACCGTAAAGGTTACGGATGATAAGCTGAAAAATATGACCGAATGTATGCTGTCAGACAGCGGTGGTGAAATTACGATTGGAAATACTGTATATTTGTATGACAGCTGGAGTTATAAAGAACCGGACGAGTATACTTTCGTATTAAAAAATGACCCAAAACGTTCTCCGAAAATTGATGCCGGAAAGGTCGGAAAAGAAGTTAAAACAGCGGATGAAGTTGCATATCAGGGAATTCCATATTATATGCAGCAGATGAATACCTGGATTCGTGGCTTTGCAGATAAAGTTAATGAAATTTTCCATGCCGGAACAAACGCCTATGATCAGGCAGGGGATGCCAATGCCGGAAACATTCTCTTTACCGGAACGGACCATAACGGAAGGCAATATTCCCGTGAGGATTTAATCAATCCCAAGAACGTTGCAGGCGGTACAACATTTGGAAGATATTATAATCTTACCGCAGGAAACTTTACCATCAATGCAACACTGCTTAATGAAATGGGCGGTGACCCGGATTTACTTGGAACAAGAACAAGTGAAAAGGTTGGCGTGGAAGAGTGCGGACAGATTAAAGAAGTGATTGAATTGCTGACAAGTAAGGAAAAATTTAGTTTCCGAAACTCTTCTGCAAATCAGATGCTGGAGCTTGTGCTTTCAGATGTGGCATTAAATGCCAGCAATGCAAATACTTTTTATGATACTTATAATGGACTTCGTACAGCAATCGACAACCAAAGAACATCCGTATCCGGTGTTGATGAGGATGAAGAAGCCGTCAGCCTTGTAAAATATCAGAATTCGTTTACGTTAGCATCGAAAATGGTGCAGACATTAACCGAAATATACGACCAGCTCATTCTTAACACTGGAGTATAAAGAAAGGAGTAAGAAATATGCGAATGACGAATAAAATTATGCAGAACAATTCTCTGTATAATATTAACAACAACAAAGTATTACAGGATAAATTAAGTACACAGATGTCTACGCAGAAAAAACTTACCAGACCATCGGATGATCCGGTAATTGCAATTCGTGCATTACGTCTTCGCAGCAACGTATCCGAACTGACACAGTACTATGAAAAGAACGCACCGGATGCCGAAAGCTGGCTGGAAGTAACCGGAAAAGGCTTAAATACGGTTACGGAAGTTCTTACCGATATGTCCAAACAGGCAAATAAGGCAGCAAATAAAGACTTAACAGCAGATGACCTGGCAATTATTGTAGAGCAGATGAAATCTCTGCGTGATGAGTTTTATTCGACCGGAAATCTGGATTATGCAGGACGATATGTATTTACCGGATATCGTACCAATACGACAATGTCATTTACAAAAGCAGAAATCGAAGAAACCAAACCGGAATATGTGATTACAGAACAGAACACCATGGCAGACTTCGATAAGCTGAATTATACTTATATTGATGAGCTGGAAGGAATGAATGCCAGCAACTATGACACCAAAAATGTTACCGAACAGGAAGTGGTCAATGGGGATATTCACAGAATGCGTCTTGCTTATGACGACCTTGATACAACGGCAGGGGTTACGATTCAGGTGATGCAGAAGGATAAAACCACAGAGGATTCCCAAATTACAGCAACTACGGTTTCTTCCTCCCACGATCCGGATCCGTATAAGATGATTCAGGATGCCAATCTGAGTGATCCTAAGGAAAACAAAGTGATTTTTGTTCCGGAAACAGGTGAACTGCTTTTTTCAGATGCAGCGTATGAGGACCTGAATAATCAGACAAGCGGTATTGATGGCAGCGATACGGAAATCCGTGTTTCCTATACAAAGAAGAACTGGCAGGTTGGTGATTTGAGACCTGAACATTACTTTGCATGTGAGGGAACAACCATGCAGGATGGAACGCCAAAGAAAATCGAATACAATCAGGAATATCTGCAAAACAAGAAAGAACAGCAGGTCATTGAATATGATGTGGGTTACAATCAGAAGATTCAGGTAAACACAACAGCAGACGAAGTGTTCAGTCACCGTCTTACCAGAGATGTGGACGATTTGGAAAATGCCTTAAAAGAATTGACTGCGATTGAGGCAACGCGTAGCGATTTGGATAATCTTCGCAAGAATATGGAAGAAGGAACGCCGGAATACAATGAGGTTCAACTGAAATATGAGGCGGCAGATAAGGCATATAATTACATTCGCCAGAAAATGCATGGATTATTTGAAAGCACCATTTCATCCACGCAGGGCTATCTGGATGATACCAATGTGGCAATTACAGACAATGGAACAAGACTTTCCAGACTGGATTTGATTAGTAATCGTCTGATGGACCAGCAGACTACCTTCAAAACGTTACAATCCACAAATGAGGATGCGGATATTGCAGATGTGGCAGTAAAACTGACCAGTACAGAACTTACCTATAATGCTGCACTGATGGCAACAGGTAAGATTATGCAGACATCATTAATGAACTATATATAAAATAAAACGCGCATGGCGCAGATGGGAGAGGCTATGAACATTACAACGAAGAATTTCGGAGAAATCACAATTGCAGATGACAAGGTTATCCATTTCCCGGCGGGCATTATCGGATTTCCGGAGCTGACTGATTTTGCTTTGATTCATGACGAAGAAAAAGGGGTTGGTGGAATTCACTGGCTGCAATCTATGCAGGAAGCTGCTTTTGCAATGCCGGTTATGGACCCGTTGCTGGTAAAGGAAGATTACAACCCAATGGTAGATGACGAACTGTTAAAATCTATTGGTGAAATCATTCCGGAGGAATTGCTTGTACTTGTAACAGTTACCGTTCCGAAAGATATAAAACAAATGAGTGTGAATCTGTGTGGACCAATTGTAATTAATGCGGCAACCAAGAAAGCATGTCAGGTAATTGTGGAGGGTGAAGAGTATCAGGTTCGCTTCCCGATTTATGAAATTTTAGATAATAAAAAGAAAGCAGGTGAATAAATGTTAGCTTTATCGAGAAAAAAAGGCGAAGCCCTTGTAATTAACAATAACATCGAAGTAACCATTCTTGAAATCAAAGGTGAGCAGGTAAAGCTTGGCATTAGTGCACCGAAGGAAGTTCCTGTTTATCGGAAAGAAGTATATGTACAGATTCAGGAAGCAAATAAAGAAGCAACCAATATTGATGGTATGGAAGCTTTGAAGAATTTGCTCGGATAATGTGAAGCGACATGGAGGTTGTGAAAACAGCCTCCATATTTTTTGCAGATTTTGATGGCAAAGATGCACAACCTTAAACGGTATATAGCGGAGGATTTTTCCTGAATGTGCGGATTCTATGGCATCAAGAAGTGCTAATCATTTCAATGATATGTGGTAGTATATGGGAACGCAACCGGTGATAATTCGCCGTCCAGGCTCAATATCACCTTTTTCGTACATCCGTGTACGAAAATTGCTGAAAACTATGAAATGATAAGCACTTCTAAATGCCTTCGCATAGGCACAATTCAGAAAAAATCCTCTGCAATGATACCGTATAGGTGTGTTGCATCTTTGGCATCAGAATCTTTACAGAAAAATATGAGAACGGGGTTAAGTTTTTAAAACTTTGACCGATATAAACTAAAAGAAAACGTTTAGACTCGATATTTTTACATAATACAGATTGTTTTTAGAACACACGGAGGTGAGTAGAATGACGATTGAGCCATTAAGTAGTGCTATGACGTATCAGGCACAGAACACACAGCAGGCAAAGCCTGTACAGAAAACTGCAGAGAACATGGATGTTGCTGCAACCGTAGAACAGACAACAACGTTTGATCCTACAACTGCAAAAATTAAAGAAGTAGAAGGAAAAGACAGTCAGGGGTCCGATTCCGGAAGCCAGAGCTTTAATGAACAGCAGAAAACAAATAATGAACAGATTAAGAAAGCAGTAGAACAGCTGAATAAAAATATGTCTCATTCAGAGGCTGTCTTTGGTATTCATGAGGGAACTAACCGCGTAACCATTAAAATCGTGGATAAGGACACTAAGGAAGTGATTAAGGAACTTCCACCTGAAAAAACCCTTGATATGATTGCTAAAGCATGGGAACTGGCCGGTATCCTTGTAGATGAGAAACGATAGGAGGTAAACGACTATGGCAATGAGAGTAACCGGTATGATGTCCGGTATGGATACAGAAAGCATTATCCAGCAGCTTGTGGAAGTACGTCAGACCAAGGTTGATGACAAGAAAAAGGAACAGACAAAGCTGCAGTGGAAGCAGGATGCATGGAAAGAATTAAATGATAAAGTTAAGAAACTGTATAATGGAACACTTGCCAACCTGAGATTTGAATCTTCTTTTCAAAAAAAGACAACAAAAGTATCTGACAGCAGCGTGGCAGAGGTTATTACAAGTGATAATGCCATGAATACGGTACAGACACTTCGGGTAGAACAATTGGCAAAATCCGGTTATCTGACAGGTGCAGAAATCAATGCTAATGCTGAGGATGGAAAAAAGTATACTTCGGGCACATTGCTTACAGAACTTGGAATTGAAGCTGGAAGTACATTTGACATTAAGGTTGGAAATAAAACAACCACAATTACAGTTGATGAAAATATGACGATTGGAAAGCTGACAGAAAAGTTGGCGTCTTCCGGAGTAAAAGTGAATTTTGATTCTTCTACACAGCGGTTTTTCATTGGCGCAATGGATAGTGGTGCGGCTTCAGACTTTTCCTTTAGTGCGTCTGATGATGCAGGCAATAATGCATTAGAAAAGTTAGGACTTGCAGGACCCAATGCAACTAAGGTGGACGGTCAGGATGCAATTATCTGGCTCAACAATGCTAAGTTTGAATCCAATCAAAACACTTTTGAGGTAAATGGACTTACAATTACATGTAATGCAGAAACCGGTGACAGAGAAATTGCATTGACGACTCAGACAGATACCAGCGGTATTTATGATATGGTTAAGAAATTCATTAATGAATATAGTGAATTGATTAACCAGATGGACAAATTATACAATGCAGAATCAGCAAAAGGATATGAACCCTTAACCGATGAAGAAAAGGATAAATTATCTGAAACAGAGGCTGAAAAATACGAAAATAAAATTAAAGATGCAATTTTGCGCAAGGATTCTACATTAAGTACCATTTCTTCTGCATTCAAACAGATTATGGCAGGTGGTGTGGAAGTTGATGGAAAAATGATGTACCTGTTTGACTTTGGAATTGAGACACAGGGATATTTCGATGCTGCTGATAATGAAAAGAATGCATACCATATTAAGGGTGATGCGGATGATGAGGCATATGCCAGTGAAGCAAACACCTTGCAGGCTATGATTGCAAGTGATCCGGATAAGGTAATGAAGTTCTTTAGTCAGCTCTCCAAGAATTTGTATGCTAAAACTTCGGAATTTATGGCAAGCGTTAAGGATACAAAATCTTATGGCGTTATCTATGAAGACCTGAAGATGAAGTCAGAATATAGTAACTACGAGAAAAAGATTAAGGAAATGGAACAGGATTTACAGGACTACGAGGATAAGTGGTATTCCAAATTTGCCAAGATGGAAACGGCAATGGCAAAGATGCAGTCAAATGCCAGTGCAATATCAGGATTGCTGGGAAATTAATAAAAAAGGAAGGATATCATTATGGCATTACCAGGAGCATATGCACAATATCAGAACAATAAAATTATGACAGCGTCACCGGCAGAGCTGACACTGATGCTTTATGAGGGTGCTATCAAGTTTTGCAATATCGCAATTAGTGCAATTGAAAATAAGGATGTTGAAAAGGCACATCATAATATTGTAAAAACAGAAAAAATCATTGATTATCTTAGAATGACTCTTGATATGAAGTATAAAGTTGCGGAGGATTTCGAAAGAGTGTACAGCTATTTGGCAAGAAGACTTGTAGAGGCTAATATGAGTAAGGACCAGGCAATACTTGAAGAGGTTAATACACATCTCCGTGCAATGCGTGATACGTGGAAAGAAGTTATGCGGCTTGCACACTAATCGGAGGAAAGATATCGTATGAACAAACAATATATTTCAACATTGCGGGACAGTCTTCAGAAAAAAGATAAGATTTTGGATGAAATCCTTCGAATCAGTAATTATCAGAAAGAATTATTGGAGGTGACACCTCTTGATTATGAAAAATTTGATAATTATGTAAATGATAAGGATGTATGCATTGAAAATCTGAACAAACTGGACGAAGGATTTGAAATACTATATCAGCGTGTTGGCGATGAACTGAAGGAAAACAGAGAGGTGTATGCTCAGGAAATACTTCAGATGAAACAGCTTATTAGCAGTATCACAGAAAAAAGTGTGTCAATACAGACACTTGAAGAACGAAACCGTAAGGCAATGGAACAGGCTATTCTGCAAAGCAGAAGAGAGTTGCAGAAAGGAAAACGTTCTGTAAGTGTGGCGCAAAACTATTACAAAAACATGAGCAATATTGACGGGAATCTTTCTAAGTATATGGATCAGAAACAGTAGAAATGGAATAATTAGAACTTCATGAATATATGAAGTTCTAATTTTTTTTGAAAAAAATAGAAAAAGGGGTAAAGTGGATAAAAAAATCGCCGATATATATTACAGTTAAGGCAAAAGGAATTGTCTGTATATGCATATCATTAATATTTATGACTTGTAGAGCAGTGGCATAATAAAAAACAAAAAAGTAGGAAGATTTATTTCAAGGAGGAACCAATTATGGTAGTACAACATAACTTAACCGCAATGAACTCTAACAGAATGTTAGGACTTACAACAACATCACAGGCAAAATCAACTGAGAAACTGTCATCTGGTTATAAGATTAACCGTGCAGCAGATGATGCAGCAGGATTATCTATTTCCGAAAAGATGAGACGTCAGATCAGAGGTTTAACACAGGCGTCTGCAAATGCATCTGATGGTATTTCCTGTGTGCAGACAGCAGAAGGTGCTTTGAATGAAGTTCATGATATGCTTCAGCGTATGAATGAACTTGCAGTTAAAGGTGAAACAGGAACTTTGTCAACAGTTGACCGTTCTTATATCCAGTCCGAAGTTAAGCAGTTGATGGATGAAATCGACCGTGTTGCTTCTACAACAACATTTAATGAGCAGAATCTGTTAGATGGTACCTTTACAGGTAAGGGACTTCAGGTTGGTGCGGAAGCCGGACAGCACATTGATATTTCCATCGTGGCTATGAATATGAAAGTACTTGGTCAAAAGACAGATGATGCTGCTGTTACATATAAGCTTAAAAATGATGATACACCAAAGGCAATGGATGCAACCGTTGCAGAACAGGTTATTAATAAATTCCAGAAGAATTTTGAAGGCGCAACTGCAGGAGAAACCGTTGCAAAATCTCACGATTTTGCAAGCTTGAATGCATTCTGTAAGGCAGCTTTACAGACCGTTTCCAAACAGAGATCCGATCTTGGTGCTGTTCAGAACCGTTTAGAGCATACGATTAAGAACCTGGATAACGTTGTTGAGAACACAACAAGTGCAGAAAGCCAGATTCGTGATACCGATATGGCTACTGAAATGGTTAAGTATTCGAATAATAACATTCTTACTCAGGCTGGTCAGGCAATGCTTGCTCAGGCAAACCAGAGTAATCAGGGTGTATTATCCTTACTTGGCTAAGCTTAAGAAAGTTGGAAGGACCGGAATACTCCGGTCCTTTTTGATTTTTGCAAAAAAGTAAAAATATTTTTATATAGGTATAAAGTATCAGAAAAAACGTCCGATATATATTACAAATAAAACAAACAACTTGTTTTATCACCTGTGATTATCTCTTTTGGATGCGTACGAATCCGAAAGAATAATCACAACACAACTAAACAACCATCGCATGGATGCGATGAATTCAATTCAAGGAGGAATGAATTATGGTAGTACAACACAACTTAACAGCAATGAACTCTAACAGAATGTTAGGACTTACACAGTCAACACAGGCAAAGTCAACTGAGAAGTTATCATCTGGTTATAAGATTAACCGTGCAGCAGATGATGCAGCAGGATTATCTATTTCCGAAAAGATGAGACGTCAGATCAGAGGTTTAACACAGGCATCTGCTAACGCAGAAGACGGAATCTCTTGTGTACAGACAGCAGAAGGTGCTTTGAACGAAGTTCATGATATGCTTCAGCGTATGAACGAACTTGCAGTTAAAGGTGAAACAGGAACTTTATCATCTGTTGATCGTTCTTACATCCAGTCCGAAGTTAAGCAGTTGATGGATGAAATCGACCGTGTTGCTTCCACAACAACATTTAACGAGCAGAACTTGTTAGATGGTACCTTTACAGGTAAGGGACTTCAGGTTGGTGCAGAATCCGGACAGCACATTGACATCTCTATTACTTCTATGAGCATGAGCAATCTTGTTAAGAAGTCTACAGATGCAAACATTACTTACAAGACCAACAATGATGACGCTACAAAGCAGGATATGGATGAAGCTATGGCTCAGAAGGTTGTAGATAAGTTCCAGACGAACTTCAATGGTGAGACAAGCGGAACAACCGTTGCTACTTCAATTGATTTTGCAAGCTTGAACGCATTCTGTAAGGCATCCTTACAGACTGTATCCAAACAGAGATCTGATCTTGGTGCTGTTCAGAACCGTCTTGAACATACCATCAAGAACCTGGATAACGTTGTTGAGAACACCACAAGTGCTGAATCTGCTATCCGTGATACAGATATGGCTACTGAAATGGTTAAGTACTCCAACAACAACATCCTTACCCAGGCAGGTCAGGCAATGTTGGCTCAGGCTAACCAGAGCAATCAGGGTGTATTATCTTTACTCGGCTAATTTCAGTAAGAGAAATTGCATACTAGAAAAACTACCAAAAAGGGATTGGCAATTTGCCAATCCCTTTTTATGTAATATGACGGTTTAAACAGATTCTTCGTCGAGTACCTGTAATGCCTGCAAGGCAGGAGGATAATTCCCACACTGCTTAAAATATTGTCTCGCCAATTGCCATTCTGAAATTAAGCATAAAATTTTACCAATTTCATAGCGGGGGAGAAAACTGTTGGTGCCGGCCTTTTTCCCTGATGGACATGTTAGTGCTTTTTCCTGTAATGCGAGAGCTTTTTCATAATTTTTGCTTTGGTAACAAATACAGCCGAGTAGATAAAGATAATCTGCATTATCAGATAATGCTTCGCTGTATTTTTGCAAAAAACTAAGAGCAGAATTGGAATCTGTTTTTGCTAAAAGCTCACCATAGGACAAGACTAAAGATTGTACATAAGCGAGCGAAACATCAAGTTCATGTGTTAATGCGTCATGATAGTATTGACAGGCGGTTTTAGAGTCAGAAATCATTTCATACCCCTTTCCCAACTGGTATAGAAGGTAAGGGTGATCAGGAGATTCCTTTAACTCCTCCAGCAATAAACTGATATTTCGGTTTGCTTTTTGAAGACGTTGTTCTTCGGTCATGAGGTATCCGTCGTGTCCGATTGAGGTGTTTAGTAACAGCGTTTCAAAAGAGGTTCCTGATTTTGGAGTAAGCTGCTCGTGAATTCTTCCGGTGTAGTGATAAAGTTTTCGGTTGAAAAAACGCTCGGTATAATCAATGGTGGCACCCGGATGCTCGGGGGTGCCGGTTATATTGTTTCGGGTCACACTTCCTACGGAGGAGGATAGATTTTTCTGGAAATAATATAATTCGGAAAGATCGAGCGTTTCAATCCATTCATCGCTATCCATCATGAAAATCCAATCGTGTTTTGCTTTTTGCAAGGAAAAATTTCGTGCGTCGCTAAAATTATTATTCCAGGAATAATCGTAGATGGAGTTTGCGTAATTGGAAGCAATTTCCTTGGTTCTGTCACAGGAGCCTGTGTCCACAAGCACAATTTCAAAAGGAAACGGTTGAAGTGATTTTAAAAGCCGTTCAATGCGCATTTCTTCATTTTTGGCAATAATACAAACGGAAATAGGGTTCATGGAAAGCCTCCTGTATCTTAGAAATCTACCTTGTCTGTTGTATAGAAATAGTTTAACATAAAAGTGAACAAGGCAAAATAGAAACTGAGGTGTGAAGTGGAAAAAATATTGATTTACCGTTGGAATTCAAATAGTGAACAGGAATTTATAGACTGCGTTCAAAAGCTTGGGTTTCGGGTGATTACCTTTGAACAGAGGCTGACCGATTATCATGCGGATGCCCGCTTTGCACAGGAATTTCTGAAAGTGGTACATAAAGAAAAGCCGGATTATGTGTTTAGTTATGATTATTTTCCGTTGGTGGCTTCTTTGTGCAATATGAATCATATGCCCTATCTGGCATGGATTTATGATTGGCCGCTTTATACACTGTACTCACCGACAATTCGATATAATACCAATTATATTTTTTGCTTTGATGCAGTAGGAACGGAAGAACTCCTGGAAAGAGGTGCAGCAAATGTGTACCATCTTCCATTGGGAGTAGATGTAAATAGAAGAATGCAATTGATACAGACAGCCACAGAAAACCAAAAAGAAGGTTTTCGAGGTGATGTATCTTTTGTTGGAAGTCTTTATAATGAAGAAAAAAATCGTTTCCGGAGTCTAGTGCTGAGTGATTATACAAGGGGTTATGCAGAGGGAATTATTCGTGCGCAGTTACAGGTATATGGCTATCATTTTATTCCGCAAATACTACCGGAAGAGATTGTGGAGGAAATTCAGCTGGCGGGAAAATTAAAGCTGGGAGAATATTTTGAATGGGATGAAAAGCAGCTTGTGGCAGATTGCATCAGTATGGAAATTACAGCACGTGAACGGGAAATGCTAATTGCCCATATTGCAGATAAGTACGAAACATACGTGTATACAGCTTCGCCGATACCGGATGGTTTTCAAGGAAAAGCCAAACTGTATCTGAAGGGAACCGTGAATAATGAAACTGAGCTTCCTTTGGTGTATGCAGGAAGTAAGATAAATCTGAATATATCATCAAGAACAATTACATCAGGTATTCCACTTCGTGTACTTGATGTATTAGCATGCGGAGGATTTTTGATAACAAATTATCAACCGGAAATAGCAGAAGCATTTGAGGATGGAAAAGAGCTTGTCATGTATACAGACCAAAAGGATTGCAGGGATAAGGTGGAGTACTACTTAGCACATGGCGAGGAACGCAGAATAATTGCTGCAAATGGAAGAAAGGCGGTTCGGGAGAGATTTGAACTTATGGAGATGATAAAAAGAATGTTGGAGATGCTTTGACATCTCCAACATTTTTTATGGACAAAGTTCTTTCAGACGATTTAATGCAGGTTGAAAATTGCCGCATTTTTTATATAAGGATATAGCAGTTTCAGTTTCTCCGAGAACTTCGTTAATGCACCCCATGTTGTAGGTGGGAATAAACGAGTTGGCACCTTCTGTTTTGGAAGTATGAAAAGTGGTGGCATAAAGAAATTCCTTCATTGCCTGAACTACCATACCATTTCTGAGGTAGATAAGTCCCATAAGGCAGACAAAGTCAGCACTGGTTGCAAATTCCGTGTAAATATTCTGGTACTGTAACGCCTCCTGATAACGCTCCAGATGCAGTAAGTTATATCCGTAAGCAATAACCATCATTTGCACATATTCCAGATTGGGGTCTAAATCAAATTCCAGACCCTTACTATAGTAAGAAGCTGCCATTGCATCATCGTGAATGGAGTTGTACGATTGACCAATTTGAAAATAGAGATAGGGATCATTCGGATGTTCTTCCAACATTTTTAAAAGCAGCTCGTTGTTCCGTTGTACTTTGCGTTCCATTTCTTCTTTGGTGCCGTTATATCCGCAATGGTCTACGATTAGTTCTATAGCAACACGGTCAAAGGGTGTTCCGTTCAGGGAACATACCTGCTCATGAATAATGGCTTCATAATGGAACAATTTCCGGTTGAAAAAACGCTCTACTTCATCGGTATAAATGCTATCGGTCTCGTTCATTGCAAAATGATTTTTTCGGGTCAACATGCCTACACCGGCAGGATATTGTTCTGCCATTTCATAGAAAGAATTCAGGTCGAGGTTTAGAACGTATTCATCACAATCGAGAACAAGCACCCAGTCATTTGTAGCACAAGATAGGGAAAAGTTACGTGCGGCACTAAAATCCCCAATCCAGTCAAAATGATAAATGGCAGAGGTGTATTTCCGGGCAATTTCAAGGCTTTTATCCGTGGAGCCGGTATCAACATAAACAATTTCAACCGGAGCACTTGCAATTGCTCTTTTTATGCTCTCCAGAAACTGGGGCAGGTGTTTTTCTTCGTTTTTACCAATAATACAAATAGAGATGGGAAACATGGAGTCCTCCTTAAATTCCTAATTGTGCGACCGTTGATGCTACTTCTGAAAACTGGGCAGAATCAATGGGGAGTGAAAGCATTTGAAGCAGTAGTTTCTGAAATTCATTAAATCCCTGGGACAGATAAGGACAGCTGTCGTAATCAGGAAAGTATTTGTGAATGATATCTTTTAATTGTAAAAACAATTCATGGGATGGAGGAGAGTAACGCAGGCATACAATTTTTAAAAATCCAAGATAGCAGGTATGCAATGCGTCAAACATAAATTCATAATAATAGTTTTCCCAGATTCCTCGCTGTTTCAACTCCTCCCAGGTTCTTTCGTAAACACTCAGATAATCGGTATGATAGGGAGCGTTCACCTGCAGAATGGTAGAATGGTCATTTACAAAATAATGATAAAGCGGTTCTTCAATAACATAGGCACAATTCAGATAGCAATGCATCAACGTGGTCCAATAATTGTCTTCATAGGCGAGACCTTCCGGAAAACATAAATTATGCTTATCGAGGAAGCTCCGACGAATTAATTTTCCCCACACTGCTGGTTCCATGCCGGTTGCACGAATATAATTTCTGCGCTTCGAAGGGGTATCAATATATAAATAATGGCTGGGGGTGGTGGACTCGTGATATTCAAAAAGAGTAAGGTCTTTATGGAAATCACGTTCATGCCGGCACATCACCATTTCGACATCGGAATCGTTTGTGTGGTTGTATAACTTTTCAAAAAAATCCGGTTCCAGCCAGTCATCCGAATCGACATAACTAATCCAGGGGGCTGAGGCATATTGCAGACCGACGTTTCTTGCAGTTCCCTGCCGTGCATTCTGCTGGAACGGAATCAGAATGAAATTGTATGGATATTTCTGTTCCCATGCTTCTAATATGGACAGGGTATTGTCAGTGGATGCATCATCAATACAGATGATTTCCAAAGCTTCCATACCAATCGTCTGATTTTCAATCGAAGTAAGACATCGGTTCAGAAAAAGACTGACATTATAACAAGGGATGATAATGCTGATGAGAGCCATAGGATTCCTTTCTTCGAATTTTTGTGCACTAACGAGAGGTATTGTCTGAAATAATCATTTGCAGTCTGGGATTCAGTAACGTAGATAAATAGCTAAAGGCACTCTTTCCGGCTAATAAAATCTGGCAGGTGCTCATAAGCTGGAGATCACGAAAATTGTTGCCATGAAGATTACCTTCTACAAAGAAGGTTTCTTTTGCTAAATCTAACCCCAGTGAATGTGCATTTTCTTTGCACCAGGGAATATCATCCGAAAAAACAAAAAATGTAATATCCGAATACTTCTTGGATAACTGGGTTGTTTTGGATAAATAATATTCCGGCAGAGAAGTCCATCCTAAAGTAACATAATCACCACGTCGAATGTGAATTGCAACAGAATGCGACTGTTTGATGGCATTGGAGATGGATTGATTATAGGAATCTTCAATAGGAGGAAAAGCAAGTTCCTGTAAAAAAATGTCCTGATATTTATGAAACCAATCCGGATGTAGCCAGTAGCCGTGATAATATATATATTCGTCGGAAACAGTTACGATTTCAGGAATATATTCATTTCCCGGTACATGATAGATGACGCCATCAAAAGGATTATGAACTTTATAATTATCAAACTCTGTAATCATTTTTATATCAAATCCAAGATTTTTAAATGTCTGTGGAACGCTGATTCCGTTTTTTTTATTTGAAATGAAGACATCCCAGACATCCGGATCAAAGGCATTACTTAAAAGATTGGGTTTAAGACCAAATACTTTTTCCAATTCATAGCCATTATGAACGTTTTTTATATAGAAGAAAGAATCGTCAATGTACCACGTGTCGTTGGGATTGGATAGCTGTCCATACCGATAAAAAATATATTGAAATACCTGATTGGCAAGGCCGCCGTTTAAGTATTGTATTTTCATTTTTCCTCCACAGTAATTGCCTAAAGGCTGGATATGTTTTGAATAATGACATTCGCACGATTTATATATGTATGTTTTTCGGATGTTTTTTGAAAACCATTAAGGGCAATTTCTTTGCGCTCGGTTTCGTGTTCCAAAAAATAGGAAATTTTTGTCATCATATCGTCTGGGTTTTCGTAGGACACATAATCCTCACCGTTTATATAACAGTCATCAAAATCTGCCTGATAATTTGTAAGTAAAAATCCTCCGGAACCAAGGATATCAAAGGCACGGAGAGGAATACCACTCTTGATACTTCTTAGGGTAATGTTTAAATTAATTTTTGCTGATTTGTAAATATAAGGTGCCATCTCATAATAATCAACTACACCATGATTGTGGCAACCGGGAAGGCAAACAGAACTATCCGGAGTATATAAGTCGTAGTCATATACGTTTCCAATTCTGTTGAGAAACTCTATACGTTCAGTGGCAGTGAGATGACGATTGATTACATATTGTGCAAAGAGGTATTCTCTGGATGCGATTGTGCGTTTATCAGGTTCCAGAGGAAGAACATGGTACATATCTGCAATAATATCCGCTGATAATAAATCCTGAATAAAATTGTATCCATATATCTGCTTCTGGGCGGACATGATGCCTTCCAAATAGCCTTTCGTATATGGGGAGATGCCTCCATGCTCGTTCAGACGATTGTAGAAATTATGTTTTTCAGTGTATAGGGAACCAACAAACGCAATATCGGTTTCGTTTTTCCATTTGGAGCATTGAAAAGAGTGAAAATCTTGCAGATGCTGCAGACGTTCGGTATTGGCAGCAAGTGGAAGATAATGAACAGTGGATATCCCAGCCTGCTGAAATTCCAGACATAAGGTTTTGTCAAATAAAAAAATAAGGTTACAGGGATTAATCACCGTATAGGAGTAAAGCAGTACATATGGACAATCGTATACCCAGGAAACGTATTTTGTCTGAACAGCTTTACATGCGAGTGAAACGATGGGAAAGTAATTAAAAGAAAATACAAAATCAGGAGCATAGGATTCTATGCTCTTAATAAGACGTTGCTCAATCAAATCGTCATGATGTACTTCCTGATTGGAAAAAGGAATTCTGTATACGGCATGACCTAATTCTTCAAAAGCAGCAATGATATCTTCTGTTCCAAAACTTTTCCATTCCAAAAATAAGATTTTCATAAAATGATTATATCACACTTGCCTGACAAAACGATATTTTTTTGCATGTAAGGAGAGGAAATACTTTCGAATAATTATAAAGTATTTATGCAATTATACCGATATAAATTTAGAGTAATTTATATAGTTTTGCACGGATGCTGTAAATGAACTTCTATGATTCAGAAGAGTTGGAAAAAATCCAAGGCAGCATGAAGTATAGAAGTTTTTTTATGTTAAAATGGGGGATGTGTATGAAGGCAATCTTACTCGCAGCTGGAAGAGGTACGCGAATTTCAAGAATGGTAAAGGAAATACCAAAATCAACATTGCCAATTAATGGGGTACCTTTAATTGCAATCACAGTTGAAATGTTGCAAAGATATGGAATTGAAACCATTGTGTGTGTGGGATATCAGCAGGAAGCAGTGCGGAAAGCATTGAAAGGCTTTGACGTGACGTACTACTTTAATCCCTTTTATAATGTTACAAATAGTATCGCAAGTCTATGGTTTGCAAGGCAGGAACTGGATCGGGAATGCCTGATTTTAAATGCAGATGTATTTTTATCAGATGAGATATTAGAAATGTTACTGGAAGATAAAAGGCAGGTAGTTATGCTGGTTGACAAAACAAGGCGACTGACCGGAGATTATTTCTTTTCTACAACAGACAATGGTTGTATTAGAAAGTATGGAAAAGATTTACCGCTTCAATACCGTAGCTGCGAATATGTTGGAATTTCGAAGGTTTCCGAGGAATTTATTCCGCATTTCAAAAACAGACTAGAAGAATTAATTACAGCTTCCATGCATGATAAATGGTGGGAGGATGTATTATATTCTTTTACGGATAAGGATGAGCATCAGATACATACAAAGGACGTAAATGGATTGTTCTGGTCTGAAATTGATTACTTTGATGACTATGAAAGAATTTTAAATCATATTGAAGCACAGAAGGCAGAGAATATATGAAATTATTTACAGTAGGTCCGGTGGAAATGTTTCCGGAGACATTAGAAGTGGCTTCCAGACAGTTGCCATATTTTCGAACCGGAGAATTTTCAAAAATAATGTTGGAAAATGAAAAAATGTTTAAAGATAGTGTTCATGCACCGCTATCTGCAAAAACAGTATTTCTTACTGCATCCGGAACAGGTGCAATGGAGGCAACAGTAATAAATTGTTTTACACGAGAGGACCGCTTACTGGTTATCAATGGCGGAAGTTTTGGAAAACGTTTCTCACAAATCTGTGATATCCATAAAATTCCGTATGATGAAGTGCAGATCCCGTTCGGAGAGGAACTTACGGCAGAAATGCTGGAGAAGTTCGATGGAAGGTGCTATCAGGCCCTTTTAGTAAATCTTCATGAAACGTCAACAGGGCAGTTGTATGATATTAATTTGTTGAAAGATTATTGTCAGAGGAATGATTTGTATCTTGTCGTGGATGCAATAAGTGCATATGGTGCGGAGCAGCTGCATTTTGAACATCAGGCAATTGATTTGCTGATTACCAGCTCGCATAAAGCATTGGCGTTGTCACCGGGAATAGCTATTGTTGAAATTAGTGAGAGAATCTATCGGGACCGGGTACAAACGATTCCAACAAAAACAATGTATTTGGACTTTAAGAGCCACATTTGTAATTTGGAGCGGGGACAAACACCGTTTACACCGGCCATTGGAACGTTACTGGAACTTCATCAAAGATTGGAAAGCATACAGAAGTATGGAATGGTTAATTTGCAGAATGAAATGCGGGAGACAGCACTTCGATTTCGGGAAGAACTGAAAAAGAGAGGATTTTCGATACCTTCCTATACATTATCAAATGCTTTGACACCGGTTTTGTTTGCTTCTGATGCCAAAGAAATGTATCAGCATCTGAAAGAGGAGTATGGTTTTGTAGTAACGCCAAGCGGGGGAGCATATGAGGATATTCTGCTCAGAGTAGGCCATTTAGGAAATTTGTGCTGGGATGATTATGAGGAATTACTTCAGGCAATGGAAACAATAAGGGGGATGGAATGAGATTAGCAGAAGACAGAGAACAGGAGAGAATCCTCAAGTTTCTTCAAAAGGACATACATAATTGTATCTATTTGTATATTGACATTGCAAACTATGGAATTTCCACGGATAATATAAAAGTATGGATCGAAGAGACGAATTCTGATATTTCGCTGGTTCTGATGAAGTACTATGACAGTATGCAGCTATATTGTTTACCCGAAACTTGTAATATGGATTCAATTGTTTCAGTTCTTAATCAATATCCGGTTGCAATGATTTCTGGAGAGCGAAATATCATAGAACAACTTGCAATACGGTGCCCGGAATACCATTCAACCTATGGGGAGATATTTTTGATGGACAGGCATCGGAAAGTCATTCCTGACAAAATCATAGAAGAAGCAATACCTGATGATACAAAAGAAATTGCAGAGCTTATTTGTCAGGATAAGGAAATTGGCGGACATTATACAACACAGGTACTTGCCGAACAATTGGAAGAGAGAATCCGTACGCATACCGGTCGCAGTTATATTATAAGAGAGAATGGAATTATTATTGCCCATACCGCCACATATGCAGAGGCAGATGGAATTGCTGTGGTGGGTGGGACAATTGTTCATGAAACATTCCGAAATACGAATGCATATATGATGTTGAGTAATTATATGCTTGAACAATTAGCATTAGAAGGTAAAAAGGCTTATACATTTGCTACCTCACCTAAAATGATAAAGTATCATGAGCTATTACATAAAAAATGTGGTGAGTATGGGAAAATGACTAAAGTAGACTCTATATAAAGGGTAAACGAATAGGAGCGTAATGCTTTATGACAAAAGAGCAGATAAAGGATATCGTAAGAAATCAATTATCCACAAAAAGGATAGTACTTTTTGGAGCAGGTACAGTTGCGGAAGAGTTTTATCTGGAACACAAGGACAAAATGAATATTACTCATTGCGTAAGTAATATTGAATCCGAATGGGGAAAACAAGCTTTTCTTGGAGAGTTGGATGTTTGTAAATATAGAAAGGAGGATATTGAAGAAGGAGATTATATGGTAGTATGCGGTCCGTTTGCATTTCGGACGATAGAGCTGCAGTTATATGCGGATGGATGGATGATGTATGAGAATTTTGTGGAATCCAACATTGCGACGGCTGTGTTTTCAGGTAAAAAAATAGCATTGTTTTATGGGCAGTGTGTTTTGCGGGATATCTATAAATGCATTGTTCAGGTTCCTGCATTCACAGAAGAATATAGTTCTGTTTTTACACAAACGAACAAAGGGCAGTCGGTAGTCATTAATCGCTTACTGTATCATATGAAAGATATCTGTGATTTATATGTTTACACACCCAAAGTTCTGGATCGAGATAGTATATATTCGTTAGGGGAAGATGATTTAAACGATGAATGTAAGGTTATTTCAATATCTAATGTTGTAGTATCATTATATTGGCCAGAGGTTGAAATGGATAGCACCATTTATAATGAATGGTATTTGCATCCATATAACACCCCCAGAGATTTAGACTTTTATCATACGTTATATCGACGGGCGGATCTAAACATTAACAAAATGGTTCTTAATGGTGACACTACTGGAAAGATTATAGAAGTGTTATCTGATGATAATTTTTATAGTGAGAAGGAAGCAATTAGAAATGTGCGTTTAGCGTTGCGTTCTGTGGATATTGCAGAGAGACAAATTGATGTTACGATAGGCGATTATATAAAAGAAAATTATGCAAAGAAAATGCTTTTTCAAAATTCTGTGCATGCTACAAAGTTTATCATATGGGAATATGTCAGAAGATTGCTAGCTAAACTAGAGGTATCCGAAGAGGAAGTGTTGACATTAGAACAACAATCACCAATGCATATTCATGAAGGGGGAGATGTACCAATATACCCAAGTGTAGCAAAAAGCCTGAATCTTGAATTCGCGAATGAGTCATACCAGTATGGTGTAATAACGGGCAGTGGCATACAATATATGACATTTAGAGAGTATATGGAGCATTATATTGAATATACAAGAAAAGCAATGAAAATCAAAATGATGTGGTAGGGTAAGAAGATGAATTTAGATGAAGTGCAGGGAGACATACATTTAAGAGACATATTTATATATGGTGATGCATCAGAAACGGAAGAGTTTATAAAATTATATAACAGCAAGCTACGCATAAAAAAAGTAGTTACAGATCATAAAAGTGAAGTCGTCCTGCAACAATATAAGGACTATGGAATTGAGACAGTTTTTATGAATGATGTGCTCTTTTCAGATGAATTGATTGTAATATGTGATAGTGTAGGTTTTGATGGGGATGCAAAACGTCTGCGACACTTGGGAAGAAAGGAATATATTCATTATATAAGCAGAGAACTGGTAGAGGGACTGTTATATGGGAAGAGATTAATGGTTTGTATGGGAACTCAGCTGATACGTCAGACATTGCTGCTGCTTGAAAAGAATGTGGAGCTTTTGAAAAAGTATCATATTGTGTATTTCCCAGAAGATTCCATTTCAGAACCATATATGAACCGACTTCAGGAATACATCCATTTGTGCAGAAAATGTGATGTATATATACGTTCATCATGTGAAAAGGAAAAATTTAATTTAAAAGTAAGAGGAAAAAGGACCTTAAACTCTAATTGTAAGATTATATCAATAGCGGATTATGGATTTGCTGGATATTTTCCACAGTATGAAAGGGATAGAGACATTTATAGCGAGCTCCTGCTTAGAGAAAAAGAAAGAGTTCAACTAAATTACGAAACGCTTGCCTTTGGAAGAAAAGAACAGGAATTGGAAGCAAAGTGTTTTCGAAAACAGAAGATAGTGGATATGGTAGATAATCTCTTAAGGGAAGACTATTTTTCCAGGGATTTTGTTTTGGAGAATTTTGACAACGAAATTCAGCGTTTTATAGAATTAGAAAAATCGGATAGCATTAAATTGGGTGATTTTATTAAAAAAAATAGTCATAGATGTCTTTGCAGAAATTTGAATGAGTGGAATGAACCTGTAGTCTCTTATGTCGCAGAGGAGATACTAAAACAACTCCAGCTGCCCGAGTTGAGAATTCCTATTGAGGATAGGCAAAAAATAATAGAACAGGAAACGGGAAGTGAATTTCTCATTTATCCAAGTGTGCAGGTTGCGTTGCAATTAAGAGAACAACTGAAAAACAAGAAGTATCGGGTGACTACCTATTACAAAGTGAGATATTTGAAAGAAAGAGAGTATCTTACCTTCCTGGCTGAATATTGTCTGGCAGCAATTGATTTAGTAGAGCACATGGGATGCGATGAAGCTTTGAAAGAAAGTATTATGAAGTATAATGAAACAAAGGAGAGAAAAAATGAGAGAGAAAATTATTGAAATAATGAGAGAATTTAATGAGGAATTAGTGGAAGATATGAACCGCGATTTATTGGCTACAGATATCCTGGACTCATTTGATATTGTTAAACTGGTAGTGGAATTTGAGGATGCATTTGATATTATGATTGACGTAGATGAAGTGACTCCCGAAAACTTCCAGACAGCAAACAAAATAGTTGAAATGATAGCAAGAATTGTAGAAAAATAGAATGCTATATCATATGTGTTGGAGATGGAAATGGAAAAACTAACGGATATAGAACAGTACAAAACCATTGTACGGGAAGAACGAAAGAAGCATAAAAAAACATTTTCTAATATTTACTTTATGCCCAGGGATTTGGAAAACTGTATTGGGCAAAAGCGTGCATATTTTGAAATACAGGAAAGTGGACTTCTTTTAATAATTGATGAACAAACATATTACAAATTGTGTGTAAATATTGACCCATATATGGAGTTTAGCGTTCCCAATTTGGATAAAAAGGTAGTTTTTGAATATGTTTTTCGTAAGGAAAAATCAGAGGAATGTCCGGTAACTGTTGAGAATGGATTGAAAAGCCAGCGGTTTAGTAAGAAAGGCACGCTTGTTCAAATATGCGGACATACAGAAGAAGTATATGAAAATTGTAAAAAATCCGAAGACTTTATTAAAAGACTAGAAGGGGAAGGATTTTCGTATGCTGTTCTAGACGGTACTTATCAGACTCAGGTAAAAAAAATGCTATTGTCAACAAATATCATAACAGATTATCAAATTAATCATGTAGAGGCAGATGGCAAAAAGAGAATATTTGGTGGAATATTAGATAAAGAGAAAAATTTATGTGCAGTAAGTATGAGTACCTTATCAGGGTTAACGGCATATGGGGAAGGTATCATGATTGAAGAGAAGTATCGGCTGCAGGGATTAGCACCGATGCTATCCTATTATGGTCTGAAACGATTAATAGAGTGTGGTATAGAACAAAGTATTGGCTGGATAGAAACGAATAACCGCGCATCATTGAGGTACCATCATGGTTTGGGGTACGAATTGGTAAACAAATATACGGATGAATGGATACGACAGTAAGTCGATATATAGAAATGGAGTATGTGCCATGGAAAAAAATGTTTTAGAATTTCTGGAAGCAGCCGCAGAACAATATCGTGATAAGATAGCTGTAAGGGATATACAAGGGGAGTGTTCATTTATAGATTTGAAACATTTCTCACAGAGGATAGGAAGTGGACTGAGCAAATATGAAATCCAAAACAAAGTAATTCCTGTTTATATGGAAAAGGGAATACTGACATTAGAAGTTTTTTTGGGAATTGTATATGCGGGGGGAGCATATAGCCTGTTAAATCCTCTGCAACCGGTAAGGCGCTTGGAAACTATTATGGATATGTTGGATTCACCGGTTGTAATTACAGATAGGGCACATTTTGATAAAATACAGGGGATGGAGTATAAGGGAGAAATCCTTCTTGCAGAGGAACTTCTGAATAGTGATATTCATCAAAGCAGATTAGCTGACATACGGTGCAGGATGGTAGATACAGAGCCATTGTATGTGAATTTTACCTCGGGGTCGACCGGAACACCTAAAGGTGTGGCAGTTGGTCATGCTTCGGTGATAGAGTTTATCCACTATTTTGTGACAATTTTTCATTTGACATGTGACGATATTATTGGAAACCAGGCACCATTTGATTTTGATGTATCAGTAAAAGATATTTATTCTATGCTGATGACAGGTGCGACTTTATATATCATACCAAGAGAAGCTTTTTCCTTTCCACAGAAGTTGCTGGATATTATTGAAAGGGAAAAAATAACAACATTAATATGGGCAGTATCGGCGTTATGCCAGATTACAGCATTGAGAGGATTTTTGTACAAAATTCCGACGTCCGTGAATAAGGTGCTGTTTAGTGGGGAAGTAATGCCGCCAATGCATTTGAATGAATGGAGAAAAGCCTTACCGGACGCTATGTTTGTAAATTTATACGGACCAACAGAGGTAACATGCAATTGTACTTACTATATAGTTCCCAAGGAATGGAATGGCAAAGATATACTTCCAATCGGGAAGGCATTTCCAAACGAAAAAGTATTTTTGCTAAATGAAGAACAGAAAGAAATTTGTACTACGGATTTGGAAGGCGAAATCTGTGTAGCCGGTTCTACGTTGGCACTGGGATATTATGGAGACAAGGAAAAGACGGATAAAGTATTTAAACAGAATCCAGTAAATAATAAATACCATGAATTGATATACTGCACGGGTGACTTGGGAAAATATCAGGAAGATGGAAATCTGATTTACATAGGAAGAAGAGATTTTCAGATAAAGCATATGGGTCACAGAATAGAATTATTGGAAATAGATGCACATATCGGTAAAATCTCAGGAATTGAAAGAGTTTGTTGCCTGTATGATGAAAAGGAAAAGGAGATAATAGCCTTTTACCAGGGAAATGTGGATAAAGCGGTAATAAAAAAAGAGTTAAAACAGTGTATATTTAAATATATGATTCCGGGTAAATTTATCCAGATTGATCAGATGCCATTGACGGATAATGGGAAAATAGACAGGAAAAAATTAAAGAAGGATTATCTGGGGGTATAAGTGTATGCAAATGAAGTTATTAGAACAATTAAGTATAATGAACACACCTGCATATATTTTTGATACGGGAAAATTTAAGAAAAGAATAAGTGAAGTCAGGGAGCAATTAGATAGAAATTCAAATGCAAAATTGTGCTACGCCATGAAAGCCAATCCGTTTTTAGTGCGAATAGCAATACCATATGTGGACAAGGTAGAAGTATGTTCTCCGGGAGAAATGTCAATTTGTAAATCGGTGCAGGTTCCGGCAGAAAAGATAGTATTATCCGGCGTCAACAAAGAATACCCGGATGTAAAGGAAGCTATGCGTTATGGAGTGCAGGTTTATACTGCAGAATCGCAAAAACATCTGAGTATAATACAACAATGCGCAGCAGAGGAAAATCGAAATGTAAAAGTATTGATTCGACTAAGTAGTGGAAATCAATTCGGAGTTGATCTTGCAATGGTAAAGGAGATGATAGAAAAACGTGATGAATTTCCTAATTTAAAAATAAGTGGAATTCATTATTATTCCGGAACTCAGAAAAAAGCAGAGCGGATTGTGCAGGAATTGGAGAACCTTAATAAGATTTATAAGGAGTTAGAAACAACGTATGAGGTTGAATTAGAGAACTTGGAGTACGGACCGGGACTTCCGGTTGATTATTTTGGAAAAGGTGTGCAAGGGGATGAAATATTAGAGACTTGCACAAAATCCTTGGCTTTAATAGATGAAAAGATAGAAATTACGATAGAACTGGGACGATACTTAACAGCCGAATGTGGCAATTATCTTACAAAAGTAGTAGATGTGAAGTACACGAATGAAAAAGAATATGTAATTGTGGATGGTGGCATTCATCATGTGAATTATTATGGACAGGTAATGGGGGTAAGAATTCCACCGGTTCGTTACTTCAAAAAAATGGACAAAGATTATACGGAAGTAAAATTAGGGGATAAAAAATCATTTAAAAATCCGGCATGTATTTGTGGTTCTTTATGTACAACCGCAGATGTACTTGTGGGTGAAGTCCCTATAAAAGATGTCAGGGAAGGTGACATGTTGCTATTTGAACAAATCGGAGCTTATTCTGTCACAGAGGGTATTTACTTATTTTTAAGCAGAAAGCTTCCAAAGATATTTTTACTGGAGAATGACGAATTAAGATTAGTTAGAGATTCCTATGAAACCTATAAATGGAACTGTGAACAATAAAGAATGAAAAGGAGACTTATGTAATGTGTGAAGAAATAATTGAAATGTTAAAGAATGTAAATGAAGATTTTGATGGAGATGCAGACACGGATTTGTTTGATGCAGAGATTATAGATTCATTTGAAATTATTAAATTGGTAATGCAGTTAGAAGAAAAATTTGGCGTTGTGATAGGTGTGGAAATGGTAACGGCAGAAAATTTCAGAACGGTAAACAGCATTGCAAATTTGGTAAGAGAGCTTTCTTAGGAATAAGGGTGAATGGAGGAATAATAGATGAATATCCAAGAAGAAGTTTTGGCAATTTTATGTGAGTCAAATCCCAGAATTAAGGATAATGTTGATGCGGATTTGTTAAAGGAAGGCTATATTGATTCATTCGAAATTGTTAATATTGTTATGGCATTGGAAGATACATTCGAGATAGAAATAGATCCGGAATTGATTGTTCCGGAAAATTTTCAGACGCTTAGCTGTATTACCCAATTAATTGAACAGATTACCGGTAACTAGATGGAGAAAAATTCCATGAAAAGAATAGAAACATTTTTGCAGTATCAGGAGTTGATGAATGCAACCAGAGTGAACCATGGCGTAATGTTTTCAAATAATTATTACATGCTGGACGAAGTCAAACAGTATATTGACTTATCCAGAATGTATTACGAAGAGTCAGAGTCTGGACTGGTTCTTATATATGATGAAGAGAGGTATTATAGGGTTTGTCTGTATATATTACCGGGAGCTTCATTTGAGATACCTGATTTGAATAAAAGAGCGGTAATAAGAAACATTTATCGAAAGAACCAAAAGGATGAGATGATAAAGCAGGTGGAAAAACAGTTAATAGCTTTAGAGTTTCAGCATACGGGGACTACAGTTCAGCTTCGTGGAAACGTTCATGACATTTTTGAAAAATGCAAATGTCAGGAACGGTTTGTGATGGCAATGGAAAGGAAAGGATATTGTTGTAAAGTAGCACCTGTAGAAATGTGTGGGAAATTACAGGAATTTTTAGTCAATTCAGGGATTATTAAAGAGTACCATATTGACTATCTGGAAGCTCAGAATTATCAAGAAGGCGCCTATATTTATTTGGTATCACCCGATGATGAACTTTGTGCGGTAAGTGCAGCAACTATTAAAGATGGTACAGCATATGGAATTGGAATCGCAATAGAGGATAAATATAAGCTTAAAGGACTGGCACCTGTTTTAGGATATTATAGGGCAAAGTGGCTATTTGAGAACCATGTTAAAAGTATAAAGGCGTGGGCATTAACAACAAATGAAACATCATTGCGGTATCATACTAGTATGGGATATCAATTGACAAATAAGTATGCGGATGAATGGATAAAATAAAAACAGAGAGGCGGGAAAAGAATGTTTAAAAATATTCTGCAAATGCTGGAAGAGTCCGGTAGAAAATTCCCAAATAGAAGAGCATTTTCAGATGATAATGGGGTCATTACATATCAGGATGTTGTGAGTCAGGCACGGGCAATTGGGACTTTCCTGGCAGGCGTGAAATCAAATAGCCGTGCAGTTGCCATAGTGATGAATAAAAGCAAAGAAGCTTTAGTGGCATTTATGGGAACGGTATATGGCGGAAAATTTTATGTTCCCATTGATACAAAAATGCCGGATGAACGTATTAAAAAAATATTTGATACCCTGCAGCCATGTGCAGTTGTAACTGATGCAGAGAATGATAGTAGAATACGTGCATTTGTGGAAGAAAATGTATTTTCTTATGGCATCTTATTAAAAACAGTAGTAGATTCGGAGTTATTGATGCAAATACGAAAGAAGTCTATTGACACAGATCCGGTTTACGCTTTGTTTACTTCCGGGTCAACAGGAATTCCAAAGGGAGTCATTTGTTGTCATCGTTCCGTAATTGATTATGCAGAATGGTTGATAGAAACATTTAACTTTGATGAAAACACTGTTTTTGGAAATCAAACTCAGTTTTATTTTAGTATGTCAGTGTTAGATATTTATGCCACAATACGTAGTGGTGCAGAGTTAAACATTATATCACAAGGGTTATTTACATTTCCAATAAGACTTTTGGAACATTTAAATGAATACAGGATAAATACAATTTATTGGGTTCCGACCGCTTTATGTGTTGTGGCAAATCTAAGAGCATTAAAAAAGGTGGAATTACCGTATTTAAAGAAAGTTTTATTTGCAGGAGAACCTATGCCTACCAAACAACTGAATGTCTGGAGAAAGTATTTACCAAACGCATTGTATGCTAATTTGTTCGGTCCCACGGAAATCACCGATATTGGAATTTTCTACGTGGTAAACAGAGAATTTCGTGATGATGAAGCGCTGCCAATCGGAGTCGCTTGTGATAATGTAGATTTCCTTATTTTAAATGAGGATGGTAAAGAGGTAAAAGAAGGGGAAAAGGGAGAACTTTGTATTCGGGGAAGTTTTTTATCTTTGGGATATTATAATAATTCAGAAAAGACAAAAGAAGCTTTTATTCAAAACCCATTGAATCCATATTATCCCGAAATGATATACAAGACGGGTGATTTAGTTAGTATAAATGAATTTGGTGAGCTGATGTATCATGGAAGAATGGATTTTCAAATAAAACATCAGGGGAATCGAATTGAATTAGGAGAAATTGAAGTCGCTGCGGGTGGAATGGAGCAAATAGACATTTGTGCATGTATTTATGATGATGTACATAAAAAGATTGTGCTTCTCTATAAAGGAGAAGCAGCAGAGCAGGAAGTGGCAAGTCTGCTTAATACAAAACTTCCGGAATATATGCAGCCTAATGTGATTACAAAATTACGGGGATTTCCACTGAATGCCAATGGGAAGATTGATCGAAAGAAATTAAAGGAAGAATATATCAATGGAAAAATTGGAAACTCTGGCACAATATAAAGAAATGCTATCAAAATACAGAAAAATATGTAGAAATGGCTATAGTAATAATTATTTAAGTTTTGAGGCTATAAAAAGATATATTTCCCTTAATAGAATCTATTTTGATACAGCCGAAAATTATTTTATGATTTATACGGATGAAGAAAAATATTATCGTGCATATGTTTATATGAATCAGGAAACAAAATTGCATATCAAAAAAATGGACAAACCAATTTTAATTAGGACAATTTATAAAAAAGATGATAAATTGGATTTGATACTATTACTTGAGAAAATGCTGAGGGAACAGCAATTTGAATTGTATGACAAAATTGTGCAGATATGTGCGAAGCCTTTGGAGATGAAACAAGAGGTTACGCGTAAGCTTGAAAAAGCACAGCTTTTTTTGAAAAGAGCAGGAATTTATTTGGATTATGCATGTGCTCATAATATTCCAGAAATTATGTCTTTGAAAAAGGAAGAAGAGGCACTGAAGGATTATCATTTTCTTTATGAAACAGAGGATGAAATAAAAGAAAATGTTGAACGTGGATATTATAGATGTGCCTTCAATATGAATGGAGAGATATGTGCGGCACAACAGTTTTCAGTAGAAAACTATGCGGTTCAGGGAAATTGGCTCGCAGTAAAGGAGCAATATAAAATACGTTATGGAATTGGATATGCAATGGCATATCATTCCTTTATGTATGCAATTGAACATGATATCCCTAATTATTTCGGATGGGTGGCATGCAATAATGAAAAATCATTGAAATATCATAGGGAAATAGGATATGAAATTACGGACAAATATTCAGATGAATGGGTATTAATATAAAATATGGAAAAGGAGACCAGAATAAATGAATAATTTAGAAAAATACAATGCAGTGTTTAAAGAGGTGCTTTCTTTAAAGGAAAATTTTGAACCAGACAAAGTTAATCAACAAGAAATAAGTGATTGGGATTCTGTGGGGCATATGGAATTAATAACTGCATTGGAAGATGCATTTGATATCATGTTTGATATGGATGATATCTTAGAATTTACGTCATACAATCAGGGAGTTCAATTACTTCAAAAATATAATATTCAATTTTAGGAGAGAGTATGGAAGGTAGTCGTTTAGAGGGAGTATTAGAAGGAAAAATATGCTTGGTAACAGGAGCCCGGCGTGGTATTGGAAGAGCGATTGCGGAGCGTTTTGTAATGGAAGGTGCAGTTGTGTATGCCAATATTCGGGAAGAAACGAATGATTTAGAATGGATGGACGGCATTAATCACAAAGCAGGTGGAAAAATCATTCCAATATATTTTGATTTAACAAAGGAAAATGAAGTCAAAAAAGCAATCCAATGTTTGAAAAAGGAACCGAGGGTTGATGTGTTAGTTAATAATGCCGGAATGGTTACAAACGAGCGCTTGGGAATGATATCTCGAGAAAAAATGAGAAATATGTTTGAGGTTAATGTGTTTGGACTTTTAGATTTAACACAGTATATCGTATCTCGATTTATGATTAGGCAAAATAGTGGAAGTATCATTAATATTGCGTCGATGGTTGGAAGTGAAGGCTGCAAAGGTCAGGTGGCATATTCTGCGAGTAAGGGTGCTGTTATTGCCATGACGAAGTCTATGTCAAAGGAGTTGGTAGAACATAATATTCGCGTAAATGCAGTTGCACCTGGAATGATTGGAACGGCAAGGCTGAAGGACACAATAGAACAGAAATATAAGAATAATATACCGTTCATAGGAATGGGACGTTTGGGAACTCCTGAGGAAGTGGCAGATGCATGTATGTACTTTGCAGCGGATCATTCAAAGTACACAACAGGTCAAATTCTTGCTGTCGGGGGAGGCATTGTCTTATAAAAATTTTTAAAATGTAGATATGGAGAAAAAGCAGATGTTTCTTGAACTTGACAAAAAAGATAAAGAAAAAATAGCATTAATTGATAGTGAAGGAACACATGTATCCTATGGAGACATTGTTACGTTTAGCTCCTTACTTAAAGAATTTGTCTCGGAACGTGCGTTGATATTTATTCTGAATAATAATTCTGCCGGAGCAGCAATCGGATATCTTGGGGTTATGATTAATCGTGTGGTGCCGCTTATTATACCTGCAAGCATGGATTCAGAATTACTAAGTGGACTTATTGAAACATATCATCCTAAATATCTATGGCAGCCGAAAGAAATGATTAAAGATGACGAGAAGGTTGTGTTTGAGGCGTTTGAATATGGTTTGCTTTTAACAGGCTATGAATCACCAATGCTACATAAGGATTTATCATTGTTATTGACAACATCTGGCTCTACGGGGAGTCCAAAACTGGTAAGACATTCCTATAAGAACCTGGAGGAACAGGCAAAAAATATTGCAGCTTTTTTTGAAATGAATGGTACAGAAAGAGCTATGGTTGATTTGCCTATTAATTATACAATGGGTTTGTCTGTTTTAAATAGTCATTTATATGCCGGAGCTTTAGTATTATTAACTTCACTAAATCCTTTAAAAAAAGAGTATTGGACTTTTCTAAAAGAAAATGAAGCAACCATATTGACTAATGTACCATATTATTATGAAATTTTGAAAAAACTTCGCTTTTTTCAGATGAATCTCCCATTTATAAAAGTAATATCTCAGGGTGGGGGGCGCTTGAGCGATGAACTATATAAGGAATATGCAGAATTTGCCGTTAAAAACGGCAAGAAATTTATACCTACATATGGACAGACGGAAGGAAGTGCACGAATGGCTTATCTGCCGGCAGAACTTTCCAGCAAGAAGTGCGGTAGCATAGGGCATGCCATTCCGAATGGACGTTTATATCTTATTGATGAGGAAGGAAATAACTTAGACAAACCAAATGTGATAGGTGAGATGGTATATGAGGGACCTAATGTCACCTTGGGATATGCTCAGTCGAGAGAAGATTTGCTCCTTGGTGATGAAAGACATAGTGTATTGCATACCGGAGATATGGCAAAGATGGATGAAGATGGTTGCTTTTACATTGTGGGGCGCAAAAAAAGATTTTTGAAGCTGTGGGGTTACCGCGTTGGTTTGGATGAATGTGAAAATCTAATCAAGTCAGCTTTTGAAGTAGAATGTGCCTGCACAGGGGATGACAAGTGTATGAAGATTTTTGTGACTTCCAGCGATCATGTTACTGAAATAAAAAAATATATTTCAAATAAGACAAACATAAACTCCAGTGCATTTCAGGTACAATATGTAGAGAGTATTCCAAGAAATGAAGCTGGTAAAATCTTATATAGTAAGCTGGTGCAATGAAGGGCGGCGTATCGTATGGAACTGAAAAAGAAAGTATTAGAAAAACTAAAAAGCCATAATATTATTTTATGGGGGAGAACGGAACAGACAAGATATTTTTATGAGAAATACGGAGATGAGTTGCATTGTAAAGCATGTATAGCAGGGAGTGATGAGCATCCAGAGTATTATGATATGGAGAAAAAATGTGTTCCCATCATAAAGTGGAGTGATTATACTTACACGGAAAATGACTATATTGTTATATTTGCATTTCCTTTTGCTCCTATTGTTAACCAATTGCAGTCCTATGGCTTATGTAATATTGAGAATTTTGTGGTTTATAATTTGGCATATGTCGTATTGGAACAAAAGAAAGTGGTAATATTATCTGGAAATTGCCATATGACAGTGATATATCAGTTATTATCTCAAATCGAAGAGGTAAGAGAAAAATATTTCTTGTTTCATTTTCCTACAAATAGCTTCGACAATCGATGGGCATACATGAACCTGAGCTATATGATAAATTTGTGCGATTTTTATATATGTACATATCACGACAAGAATCATCGTGCTTATTTTGAAAAGGAAGAATTACCCAGGAAATGTAAGATAATCACCATACCTTGTGGAACGAGGGAATTATACTGGCCACAGCTGGAGACAGAAAATAATAGACCGAAAAATGAATTCCTCATAAGGAAAAGAGGGGAAAAGAGACATGGACCATTTGATTGCGGTGATTTAAATATAAATAAAATGATAAAGGAAGGAAAAACACTCGAAGAAGTTCTTGAAAGAGTAAGTGCAGAGGATTTTTACACGAAGCAAGAGGTAGAGAAACATATTAATGATATTTTCCGGCAGATAGAAGAGGAAGAGACATTTTGTGATATCAAATTGCTGCCTTATATTCGTGAAAACTATCAGAAAAGCATGCTTTACAAAGACATACATATGAAGCCGATGCTGTTATGGCGGATGGTACAGGGCATATTACAGATATTAAATGTAAAAGATAATGAAGAAGTTTTATCAAAAGTGCAGGAAAGCCAGGAATGGAAGGAATATTGCCATCATTGTACGGAGGTTCCGGTATACCCAAGTGTGGCAAAGCATATGGGCTTGGAATGGTACAGAAAAGAAACAACTTATGAGGTCACCTTTTATAATGGAACTAAAAGGCTTACTTTTGAGGAATACATTCGTTCTTACTATTATGTATGTAGCAGAGAGTATCAGATTATGAATGAGTGGTAATGGAGGATTCTATGCGGAAGGCAGTAAAAGAACAGATTTTGCAGTTGTTACAGACGTTACAGGAAGCACATAATGAAATAGCTGTTTGCTTGCAAAAGGGTGACGTGGCACAGGCAAAGGGAACTTTGGCAGACTGTCAGGATTGCGCGGTTCTGATTGGAAATACAGTGGAACAGTCTGAACCAGATGCAGTGGAAATTGTTTTGAAACTGGAGAATTATTGTGAATTGCTCTTCCGGATGCACACAGGATTAACAACGGAAGAACACGATGGTACAGAAAAGCTGCAAAAAGAGTTGAATTCACAGTTGCAGCAGATAACAAAAGCAGTCGAAAATGAGATTAAGGCGCCTTTAAAGATGGTATTTATGCCTTATAAAGCTTCTATGTGGACAAGTCTGGCTACGATATGGGAGGCGGCTCAAAAAGATCTCGACTGTGAGGCAACTGTAGTCGTTCTTCCTTATTATAATTTAGATATTGAGCAGAAACCGACGGAACTGGTTTATGAAGCGGAATTATTTCCGGCAGATATTCCGATTGTTCCATATATGCAATATGATCTTGCCAAGGAACATCCGGATATAATATATATACATAACCCATATGATGGGGGAAATAATGTGACCAGATTGCCGGAACAATATTATTCGTATAATTTAAAAAAGTATACGGATAAATTGGTATTTAGTCCGTACGGATTAATGGGTTATTATAATCCGGATATTGGAGCAATGATGTGTTGTACAAGTGCAGTCAGCATTGCTGACAAAATAATTGTACAGTCTGAAAAAGTAAAACAGATTTATATGGACTATGGTGTTGAAGAAAATCGATTGCTAGCACTTGGATCGCCCAAGGTAGATGCAGTTGTAAAGTCATTGGATGAGCCTATCGTATACCCTGAGGGCTGGAAAGAACGATTGGAAGGAAGAAAGGTTTTTCTGTTAAACACACATTTATCTTATTTTATCAAAGGATATTTGTATAAGAAAAAGTTTCCGGAGCGGATGGATTATACCGCATGGTATCATAGAACATTTCTTGATATGTTATTAAATCGTGAGGGGTGTGCATTGATTTGGCGACCGCATCCATTGATGAAAGCAACGTTAAAAAGTAGAAATCTTAACGAAACCCTTGCGTTGGTAGAAGAATGTGAACAAAGAATTTATGAATCTGACAATGCGGTAATTGATAAGAATGGCTCCTATGATATGGCATTTCGTATTTCTGACGCATTAATTTCTACATATAGTTCAATGATTCCGGAATATATGCTTTCTGGTAAGCCTGTATATATTTATGAGAATCGATTGAACGAGGAAAACAGGAAAAATTCCCCGGTGGATTACACAAACAATTATTACAAGGCAAGAGTAGGAGAAGAACCACAATTTTCAATATATATAGATATGATATTACGTGGAGAAGATCCGCTCTATGAAAAGCGTATGGAGGACATCAAACGAGCCTTTGTTAACCGGGAAGGAACTATTGGACAGAATATATATAATTATTTAAAGACAGAATTGTTGGATGAATATAGACAAATGTAAGTGGAGTCGGATGAAAGAAAAGGAATTTCATGGAAAGAGAGTAGAGAAAATAACGTGATAGGAATCGGAGTACAGACACGGAATGTGGTATGTGATGAGAATCCGCAGGAAGGCTTTCATATGCTGAAAGAAGCGGGTTTTGACTGTTGTGATTTTAGCTTAAATGGGTATTTAAAAAATACGGATATCTATAAGGGAAAAGTAAATCCCCTTTTCAACTGTTCAGAAAAAGAACTGGAAAGCTTTTTCTCCAGGCATAAAGAGTCTGCCAGAATAGAGGGCGTGACGATTCATCAGATGCATATGCCATATCCGATTTTTTCTCCGAAGACGCCCGCTGAAATGAATGAGTATCTACGGAAACAGGTTGCGGTTAAGAGTATGCAAATTTGTTATTTCCTGGGTTGCCGTTATATTGTGGTTCATGGCTTTAAACTGGCAAGATATTTAGGTTCGGAAGAACTGGAATGGCAGGAAACGGCAAGTTTTTTAGAAACCATTTTGCCTATGGCAAAAGAATATGGAATTACGGTTTGTATGGAGAATTTATATGAATCTGTATCGGGTCATATGGAAGAGGGACCTGGCTGCGATGTGGTGAAAGCAGTACAGCGGATAGATGATTTTAACGAGAGATATGGTGCAGAGGTCCTGGGGTTCTGCTTTGATGCGGGTCATGCCAATTTGGTTGGGATTGATTTTGAAGAGTTTTTGACTACGCTGGGCTCGAGACTTAAGGTACTCCATCTTCATGATAATGATGGTCGGACCGACTTGCACCAAATACCATACACCTTTGCAAGAACAGGCGAAAATACAACATCTGTAAATTGGGAAGGTTTGATTCGGGGATTGAAAGCGATTAAATTTGATGGAGTGTTAAACTTTGAAACTGCACAGGTATTAAAAGCATTTCCGGAAGAAATGAAGTTTGAAGCACTTCAGTTTATTGCAAAGATTGGAAAATATTGGAGAAAGGAGCTGCTTGTATGACAGGCAGCTTTTGTTGTTTACGATAAGTGAAGTTTGAAATACATAGTGCCAATATATTTTTAAATGAAAAATCTATTGAAACACAGTAGATGATATGTTAGTATAATATCAAAGCATACAGTTTCTTTTATTCTTTTGATTCATTATTCTAATGAACATTTCACTTAGAAAATCTATGCTTTTATAAATCCGTTAAAACAATTGAATAGCAGGGGATTTCTGGGTGATGATGAGACGGTGTAGTTTGGTATAATGACACGAAGGTTCCAAAAGTGTCAGCACGAAAGCGCTGGTTCAAAGAAAACCAGGAAGGAGAGAAGCAGATGTGTGATATTGTAAGAGCAATTGTAGAAAAAGAGCGTGAGGAAGCAGTTCGCGAGCATGCTATAGAATCAGTAAAGTTATTTTATAAAAATGGGGTAACGCTGGAACCAGTACTTATCGCATTGTCTAATAGTCTGCCGGAGGAGAAGATTCGGGAGATATATGAAGAATGTCAGAAGGAAAGCGGAAAACTATAGCCGTTTCCCGATTTCCATAATCATGGACTGAATACGTTTTTCGTAAGTGTGAAACTGACGTACTTTTTCATAGCCGCTTCGGGCGATGGCAGTACGCTGCTCTTCATGGTTCAAATAGTATTGGCATTTATCCAGAAGTTCTTCCATACTTCCGTAAGCTTCCAGGTCTTTTCCAATTTCGAAATATTCGGGTAATTCTGCCTGATAATTAGTCATCAGAAATCCGCAACATCCCATAATATCATAAACGCGAAGCGAGAGACCAGTCTGGATGGGACGCATGGTAATGTTCAGATTGATTTTGCTGTTTGCAAAAACGAATGGCATTTCGGTTAATGTTTTAACACCGGATTTCACAGTTACTTTTTGAAGGCATTCGGTGTTACTGCGGGTGTAAATGGTTACAGGAAAGTGTTTGCCAAGAGCATTTAATGTCTGTATACGCTCCTGTTCCGCAAGTTTGTAGCCAAGATAATCATTGGCAGCAACAAAAGCATCCGTATTTGTAAAGGAGTCTTCCGCCTGGTAGAAGTTGCTGGCAGCAGCTTTCAGGTCCTGAACTACTTTTTCATTCAAGGATTTCTCTAGGATGTTACATCCATATAACCGCATCTGTGCATTTAGTAATCCCGTAATAAATCCCTGAGTATGAGCGGGCAATTGGTCTTTTATCGCATTATATTTACATTTTTCAGAATAAAGCGATCCTACAAATGAAATGGTTTCTGCATATTGTCCGTTTTTGGAAGCGTTTGCAGAATCAGAACGTACTTTATCCCAGCGACCAACATTGGTGGCAAGAGGGAGATAAAAAATATGCTCCGGATTTTGTGGGTGATAGTATTCGTATTGAGCATAATCAAACAGAAAAATGTAGTTGGTATCATACGCAATGGAACGCGAAAAAAGTTCCAATACCGGGCAATCCACAGTCCAACATACATAAGGAAGCTTTATAATATGGCAGAATTCTGCAATAGCTGGAAAATAGTTCACGCTAAAGATAAAGAGAAAAGGCTCCCTTTCTGCACAATGTTGAATTTGTTCCTGCAGCAAAGCAACACGTTCTCCGGGGGACAGTGTTTTGTTATGAATTTCAGTACATTCTTCAATTACCTGGATGTCAAGGGACTGAAAGGCGTCAATAATATCCGGTTCACATATATTTCCATAGCGGTAGAACAGTAGCTTCATTTAGGAAAACCTCTCTTTGGAATACATTTCAAAAATTCTAATTTCATTAAAACATATTTATATTCAAAATACCACAATTACAAAAGAATACATAAAAGAAAACACGGAAAGCCTGATAGCATGGAACATTGCATAAATCTTTGCGTATGCTATAATAATACTGTGAAAATCAGTCAGGCTTTCTCTGAATAGTTTTTAAGATAAGGAGAAAAGCGAATTAATGACATTAACGATTGATTGGAACATGTTGAGCAATATAAGTTATCGCTCTCAATTAGGGAAAAACCTAAAAAACACATTGAGAAAATTCAATAAAGAAGAATTGTTTGAAGAAATTAATGATTTGATTTTTTATCTTGTTGAGCATGATAAGGAAATTTCTCATGAACATAGGGTAAAATCACTGCAGTCTTGTTATTTGAAATATGAAAGGAACTATCCTAACGTAGAAACAGAGAAGGTGTTTAATGATATTCTGGGAATACGTATGGTGGTAGATGATTATTCGATTGTTGATAATTTGATTGTTCCAGATAGTGTTGAAATTGCAGATATGAGAAATGGGAAAGCAAAAGATGATGGATATCGTGGAATCCATATATACTATCAGAAAGACCATTATCACTATCCGATAGAAATTCAGTTTGTGACTTCAAGGGATAGGCAGTTTAATGAATGGATACATATATTTTTGTATAAATATATATCAGATAATACAATTGGAGTGCGTTTAAGAGAGTTATATGATAATGGAATAATAAAATCCGAGGAAGATTTTAGAAAGGAGATGCGAAAAATATGTGCTATTTAGTAGCTAAGAAGAAATCCGAATTTGGAAGCATAGCAATACAGACAGAGGGTGGTAAAGCCTTGGCAAATCTGGTTTCGTATCTTGGTCTGAAAACTTTGAATAAAGGAATAGAAATTTTAACGGTTTCAGATACAGAAATGTATGGTGAATATAAACCATATACATTCCTGACGTCAGAAAAAGAATTTATTGCACGTGTGTTAGAAATGTAAATTCCTAAGGGGAATGGCAGTCCGGAATATGATGGAACTGGGGATTCCAAAGGAGAAAATTCTGCAAAAATATACGCTGGAAGAATTGCAGGAAGCCCAAGCAATCCCGATAGACATGAAATAATTCCTGTGATATACTATCTTTAATTATTTTGGTATCTGCAAAAGAAAAGGGAACAGATGCACTTGTGTAAAATGGAGGAAAAGATGACGAAGGCAGAAATCTTAAAAGAAGAAATTTTGAAGCAGTACAAAAGCGTGAGACAGTTTGCGATTGATATGGAGATTCCATATAGTACATTAGTAACTGCATTGGATCGAGGAATTGAAGGAATGGCATATGGAACAGTTATCCGTATTTGTGATAAGCTGAGCCTTAATCCGGTTGATTTTTCACCTCTTGAAAATGGGGACGTGCTTGGAGAGAAGCTTTTGGAAAACCGTGTAATGCAATATTATGTTCGTCTTAATAAGAAAGGACGTAAGAAAATCCTTGAGATGATGGAAGACTACGTTCAATTGGACAAATATAGGGAGGACTAATGGAAAAACATTACGATTATTTGGTCGTAGGGGCCGGGCTGTTTGGCTCGGTCTTTTCTTACGAAATGAAGAAAAAGGGAAAGACCTGTCTGGTAATTGATAAGAGAACCCATTTGGCAGGAAATATTTATACCAGAGAAGTACGCGGTATTCAGGTGCATGAATATGGTGCGCATATTTTCCATACTTCAAATAAGAAGGTGTGGGATTATGTAAACCAATTTGCTGCGTTCAATCACTTTGTAAATTCGCCTATGGCTATCTATAAGGATGAAATTTATAATCTCCCATTTAATATGAACACATTCAGTAAGCTTTGGGGGATTAAAACACCGGCGGAAGCAAGGGAGAAGATAGAACAGCAAATTGCAGAGCTTTCCATCGGGGAACCACAGAATCTGGAGGAACAGGCACTGAAGCTGGCAGGAAAAGATGTTTATGAAAAGCTGGTAAAAGGATATACCGAAAAGCAATGGGGAAGAGACTGCAAGGAACTTCCTGCATTTATTATAAAGCGTCTTCCACTGCGATTTACGTATGACAACAATTATTTTTCTGATCCGTATCAGGGGATTCCGATTGGTGGATATACGGCACTGGTTGAAAAACTGCTGGAAGGGACAGAGGTGCTTTTAAATACTGAATTTCGGGAGTTTCAGAAGAATCATCCGGAAGTGGCTTATGATAAAGTGCTTTATACGGGAATGATTGATGAATACTTTGATTATGCATTAGGTAATCTGGAGTACCGTTCCCTGCACTTTGAACAGGAGGATATGGCACAGTGCGATAATTTCCAGGGAAATGCAGTAATCAATTACACGGAGCGTGACATTCCATACACACGAATTATTGAGCATAAGCATTTTGAGTTTGGAAAAGGGGACGGCACCATTATTACGCGGGAGTATCCGGCAGACTGGCATCCGGGTGACGAACCATATTATCCGATTAACAATGAGTGCAATAATTCCTTGTATAATAAGTACAAAGAACTTGCCGAAAAGGAAAAGAATGTACTGTTTGGCGGACGCCTGGGTCAGTATAAGTATTATGACATGGATAAAGTAATTGAAGCTGCATGGCAGATGTGTGATGCAGAATGTGAAAAATAGAAATGAAAAAAGCAAGACGGATGTGAAATCTGGTCTTGCTTTTTTAACAATAACTATTGAAGAGCATACCGCTGTAATTGCTGGTAACATAAGGAGCGGTAAAGTTGTGTCCCGGATTCTTGTAGGCAACAATGGTTTTGTCTACATATTCCATAGGGTTCAGGGAAATCTGGTTTGTCTTTCGCAGGATGGAGTTGGCAAAATCCTTAATGGAAGAGAGGTTAGAGTAACCATCCTCTTTCAGAACACTTTGGCGAAAAGCATTTTCATTCATGGATAATTCGCCGCTTGGTTCAAAGGAAAGACCAAGCTGATTCAAACCGGATTCATAATAATGGCTCATGCGGTTCATTTCACCTAAAAGCTGGCTACTCTTCAGATGTAAGTCCTGATATTGAATGGCAGCCCGGATGAAGGTGTTGTAACCACCAATCAAATTTCCAACGTTCTCGGTCAGAGATTCGAGGTCTGTTTTTAATCCGATTTCTGCCAGGTCACCCGCCTTGGAATGTGCCTGCTTTAAGGTTAATTCATAAGCGTTATCAACGGTAAAATGATTGGAGGAAGCCTGGCGCAATTCTCCGTTCAGTAAAAATTCTGCATTGGATGGAGCCTTTGATATAAAATCAAGTCCCAGATAATCTACGGTACCCGTACGCTTACTTGTGTGATTGTCGGAAATGTGGAAAATGTAATCCTTATTTCCTTTTAATCCTTCGGAGGCAGAGGTCATCCGCAACGAGGAGTTTCCTTTGCCGTCTTCCAGGATATCAGCCTGCACACCGATATCAGCTTTTGAAATCAGACGTGAAAGACGTTCCTGAATATCGCGGTTTGTTTCGCCTTCGTTAATGTTATATTGGAATTCATAACTTAAATCGTTTATGGTAATATCAAAAGAATAAGTATCTGGAGGAAGCTTTACGCCATCATTGGATGGAAGCACTTTTCCTAAGTTTTCCTGATTGGAGGCTAAGGTGTTTACCTCAATCGTAAAGGATGGAGCTTCTCCGTTTTCATCCAGTTCACCAATGAAAGTGGCTTCTACCATATCTTCATTGCTGGAATAGGCCGATTTCTTTTGGAACATTTCTTTTTCGTCGACGCCACCGAGTGAAGCAATGGTATTACGCAAAAGGCGTGCATTCTCTTTTAAGCCGACAGCAAATTCACGGGATTCACGACTGTTATCGAGAATATACAGAGGAGCATCTTTATTTAATTTTAATATGGAATTATAAATACTGCGAAGTTCGCTTTTCTTATGCGTGTCATACTGCGTGGTTGTTTTCTTAGGCGCATAAGTAGTAAGATAATGATTATAGACAGTATTCATCACAGAATTGTATGCCATATCAGCCCCTCCTTTCATCCATGAATTCGTGCTTATGTCTGTTTTCCTTGACGCACGTGGGCATAGTAGCCTACTTTTATACAATAAGTTTATCATGGATTATGGTATTGTGCAATATTATTTTTGCATATATAAATAGGAAAGAACATGAATTTTATTGGAAAATTTATTGGAAAAAGAATACATTTTTATTGACGGGACAGTTGGATTGTGCTATAGTTATCAAACGAGATGCAATTTAGGTCTTTTTTTTGTGCTTAAAATTCGGTAGATAGTAGATGGGAGGAATAGAAGATGCGTACGAAGATTACATTAGCTTGTACAGAGTGCAAACAGCGTAACTACAATACAACTAAGGATAAGAAGACTCATCCGGACAGAATGGAAACAAAGAAATATTGTAGATTTTGTAAGACTCATACTTTACACAAAGAAACCAAATAATTTCACAGTTGTTTTTGAAAGGAGTTAATCATGTCAGAAACTACCAAAAACGAAAAAACATCAAAAGGCAGTTTTTTCAAAGGAGTTAAGTCCGAATATAAGAAGATTTCCTGGCCTGATAAGGATTCTCTTATAAAGCAGTCTGTGGCAGTTGTTTGTATTTCTGTAGTAGTAGCTGCAATTATCGCATTACTTGATGTTGCAATGCAGTATGGCGTTAATTTCATAACAAGTCTGTAGGATGAGGTGAACGTATGGCAGAAGCAAATTGGTATGTGGTACATACCTACTCAGGGTATGAAAATAAAGTTAAAGCTAATATTGAGAAAACAATCGAGAACAGACATTTAGAGGAAGAAATCTTAGAAGTTCGCGTTCCGATGCAGGACGTTGTGGAACTGAAGAACGGTGCGAAGAAGACCGTTCAGAAAAAGATGTTCCCTGGTTATGTTCTTATTAATATGGTTATGAATGATGATACCTGGTATGTAGTTCGTAATACAAGAGGTGTCACAGGATTTGTAGGACCCGGAAGTAAACCGGTTCCACTTTCCGAAGCAGAAATGAAACCTTTGGGAATCAAAACCGAAAACATTTCTGTGGATTTCGAAGAGGGCGATACCATTGCAGTTGTTGCCGGCGTTTGGAAAGATACCGTTGGCGTGGTTCAGAGAATGGACTATGGAAAACAGACTGCAACCATCAATGTAGAATTGTTTGGAAGAGAAACACCTGTAGAAATCAGTTTTGCAGAAGTAAGACGTATGTCTTAATGGAATCAGGAGCTGTATTTGCAGCAACGGATTTCAGGAAACATTTTAAATAGGTTCATTATATGAACCGTGGGAGCGGAAGTGATTCTGCGCCATACCACAATGCAAGACATTCTTTGATGTGGAATGTGCTTGTAAATATAGGAGGTGCCAAAATGGCAAAGAAAGTAGAAGGATACATCAAGTTACAAATCCCTGCTGGTAAAGCTACACCAGCACCCCCAGTTGGTCCTGCACTTGGACAGCATGGGGTAAACATCGTTGAATTTACAAAACAGTTCAACGCAAAGACAGCAGACAAAGGTGATGTAATCATCCCTGTTGTTATTACTGTATACGCAGACAGAAGTTTTAGTTTCATTACAAAGACTCCACCTGCAGCAGTACTTCTTAAGAAAGCATGCAACATTAAGTCAGGTTCAGCAGTGCCTAACAAGACAAAGGTTGCTACCATTTCCAAAGCAAAGCTTCAGGAAATTGCTGAATTGAAAATGCCAGACTTGAACGCTGCAAGCCTTGAGGCTGCTATGAGCATGATTGCCGGAACAGCAAGAAGTATGGGCATTACTGTAGAAGACTAGTGCCATAGGAGGATAATGAAATGAAACATGGAAAGAAATATGTAGAATCTGCAAAGCAGATTGACCGTGCTGTTGCATATGAGCCTGCTGAGGCAGTAGCTCTTGTAAAGAAAACCGCAACTGCTAAATTTGATGAAACAATTGAAGCTCATATTCGTACTGGATGTGATGGACGTCATGCAGAACAGCAGATTCGTGGTGCAGTTGTACTGCCAAACGGAACTGGTAAGACCGTTCGCGTACTTGTATTCGCAAAAGGTGATAAGGTAGCAGAAGCAGAAGCTGCTGGAGCAGATCATGTTGGTGGCGAGGAATTAATTCCTAAGATTCAGAATGATGGATGGCTTGATTTTGACGTTGTTGTTGCTACTCCTGATATGATGGGTGTTGTTGGTCGTCTTGGTAAGGTTTTGGGACCGAAAGGTTTAATGCCTAACCCGAAGGCTGGAACAGTTACCATGGATGTAACAAAAGCAATTTCCGATATCAAAGCAGGTAAGATTGAATATAGATTGGATAAGTCCAACATTATTCACGTACCGGTTGGAAAAGCATCCTTTACCGAAGAAAAGCTTGCTGAAAACTTCAATGCTTTAATGGAAGCAATTGTTAAGGCAAAACCTTCAGCACTTAAAGGTCAGTATTTAAAGAGCATTACTCTTGCATCTACTATGGGACCTGGTGTAAAGGTAAGCGTTGCAAAATACTAATTACCGAATTAGAAATAATGAAGAAGTACACTCGAAAGGGTGTACTTCTTTTTTTATGTGGAATGTGATATCTTATTAGTATGAAGAAAAAGAGAATGACGCACAGGAAAAAAAGTGCCCCGGGACCTGTTGCGGTTTTTTTGATAACACTGGGGAGTGTATTACTTCTGGGAGCTGTAGGAATTGCAGTAATTACTGTGATGCCCGTAATACGCGCTGAAAAAGAAAGCAATAATGAGTCAACGATGGCAAAGGATGACGCGCTTTGGGAGAAAATTCCGGAACGGGAAAAAGAGGAGTTTCATGTGGACGACGAGGTGCTTGCAGAAAACTCCAGATATGCAGATATTTTGTCGGATGAAGAGTTTATGTGGGCAAACAGAATTTATCCTTGGCATGCAGCAAAGGAAGATGAAGTGACCTTGTGTTTTACCGGAGATGTTTTGTTTGATGATGAATATGCAATTATGGCAAATCTGAAAAATCGTGGTGGAGCAATTACGGATGGAATTTCGACGGATTTGCTGGAACAGATGCAGGGAGCGGATATTCTTGTTGTAAATAATGAATTTCCGTATACAAAGCGTGGAGTCCCTACCGAAGGGAAAACATATACATTTCGTGCAGAACCGGATACGGTATCTTACTTAAAGGACATGGGAGCAGATGTTGCAATTATTGCGAATAATCATGTGTATGATTTTGGAGAACAGGGACTTTTGGATACGCTTGATACGCTGGATGGGGCTGGTGTCTGCAGAATCGGTGCGGGACGAAATCTTGAAGAGGCGTCGGCACCTGTATATTTTATTGTGAATGATATGAAGATTGCAGTCATTGCGGCGACACAGATTGAACGGTTAGACAATCCGGACACGAAAGGTGCTACGGAAAACAGTGCAGGCGTGTTTCGGTGCTGGAATCCTGAAAAATTATGTGAAGTGGTTGCACAGGCAAAAGAAAACAGTGATTTTGTAATCGTCTGCATTCATTGGGGCACAGAAAATGAAAGTGAGCCGGACTGGGCACAATTGGACCAGGCACCAAAACTGGCAAAGGCCGGTGCAGATTTAATCATTGGCGACCATCCGCATTGTTTACAGGGAATTACGTATTGCGAGAATACTCCTGTGATTTACAGCCTGGGGAATTTCTGGTTTAATTCGAAGACGGTAGATACTGGAATGATTCGTGTGTCACTGAGCAGAGATGGAATAAAGAGCATGCAGTTTATACCTGCAATTCAATCAGACTGCCGCGTAAACATGGTGTATGGTGAAGAGCGTGAAAGAATATTGTCCGATTTGCGAAATCTTTCTCCGGGAGTTCAGATTGATATGGATGGAATGATAACTCGTTGAAAAATAAAAAAAGAGGTTGACAAAAATACAGTATCTGTGCTAGTCTAATAAAGGTCTTTTTAAGACCATGCCGAAGACAGCAGGCGCCACAAGGCGTAAGCGCGTAAGCCACCTGCCGAGGAAAGAGTTTACATGAAATGTATTTTCTGCCCTTTCGTTTTCGGAAGGGCTTTTATAATGCGAATGCCTGAAAAGGCGGATGTTCAATAAGCTCATTTCGGCACCAAAATCTAATAGGAGGTAAGAAAAGTGGCAAAAGTTGAACTGAAAACACCAATCGTAGACGAAATTTCTGCTAAAATTAAAGACGCACAGTCTGTTGTATTGGTAGACCATCGTGGACTTACAGTAGAGCAGGACACAAATCTTCGTAAACAGCTTCGTGAGGCAGGCGTTACTTACAAGGTTTACAAGAATACGATGATGAATTTTGCATTTAAGGGAACGGATTTCGAAAGCCTTACTCCTTATCTTGAAGGACCAAGCGCAATCGCTATTTCTGATTCAGACGCAACTGCTCCTGCCAGAGTACTCAGCAAATTTGCTAAGGAGGCTCCGAAGCTTGAAATCAAGGCTGGTGTAGTAGAAGGTGTTGCATATGATGCAGCAGGAATTGCAGAAATCGCAAAGATTCCTTCCAGAGAAGAATTGCTTTCCAAGTTGCTTGGCAGCATTCAGTCTCCGATTACAAACTTCGCTCGTGTTATGAACCAGCTTGCTGAAAAAGGTGGAGCTTCTGAATGTGAAGCACCCGCAGCTGAAGAAGCAGCAGCTCCTGTAGAAGAAGCTGCACCTGCAGAGGAAGCACCTGCTGCAGAATAATAGTAACTAAAAATTAACAAAACAAAGAATGAAACAAATTAAATGGAGGAAATAAAAATGGCAAAATTATCCACACAGGAATTAATCGACGCTATCAAAGAGTTGACCGTATTAGAATTAAATGATCTTGTAAAAGCTTGTGAAGAAGAATTCGGCGTATCTGCAGCAGCAGGCGTTGTAGTTGCAGCAGCAGCTGGTGATGCTGGAGCAGCAGCAGAAGAGAAGACAGAATTTGATGTTGAATTAACAGAAGTTGGAGCAGAAAAGGTTAAAGTTATTAAGGTTGTTCGTGAAGCAACAGGACTTGGACTTAAGGAAGCAAAAGACTTAGTTGATTCTGCACCTAAGATGATTAAGGAAGGCGCAGCTAAGGAAGAAGCTGAAGAAATCAAGAAGAAATTAGAAGAAGTTGGAGCTAAGGTAACTCTTAAGTAAGAAATTTCTTAATGACTAATGAGCACGCATGCGGATGCATGCGTGCTTCTATATTTTCTCAAATTCTTATAACCAAAATCTGTAAAAAACCCAAAAAATTTCTTGACGCCCTTTTGGACTTGTAGTAGAATGGATAGTGCACTATTGTGGTGTGGTATGCTTTTTTACGACACTAAATCATAAAGAACGGGGTGAATAGTCAATGGAAAAGAACAGAATACGTCCCATTGCCGCAGGCAAGAATATGCGTATGAGTTATTCGCGACAAAAAGAGGTTCTGGAGATGCCTAACCTTATTGAAGTTCAGAAGGATTCCTACAAATGGTTTCTGGAAGAAGGACTGAAAGAGGTTTTCGATGATATTTCTCCAATTGCAGACTACAGCGGTCATTTGAGCCTTGAATTTGTAGACTTCGAGCTGTGCGAAGACGATGTGAAATATTCTATTGAAAAATGTAAGGAGAGAGATGCAACATATGCAGCTCCCTTAAAAGTTAAGGTACGTCTTTATAATAAAGAAAAGGAAGAAATCAGCGAACATGAAATTTTCATGGGTGACCTTCCGATTATGACGGAGACGGGTACTTTTGTAATTAATGGTGCTGAACGTGTTATCGTAAGTCAGCTGGTTCGTTCTCCTGGTATTTACTATGCAATCGATCACGATAAAATCGGTAAGAGATTGTTTTCTTCTACCGTAATTCCGAATCGTGGTGCATGGCTGGAATACGAGACAGATTCGAATGACATTTTTTACGTACGTGTGGACAGAACCAGAAAAGTTCCGATTACGGTTTTGATTCGTGCACTTGGTGTAGGAACCAATGAGGAAATCAGGGAACTGTTTGGTGATGAACCTAAAATTGAAGCAAGCTTTGGAAAAGACGTTTCTACCAATTATCAGGAAGGTCTTTTAGAGTTATACAAAAAGATTCGTCCGGGTGAGCCTTTGAGCGTAGAAAGTGCAGAGAGCTTAATCAATGCAATGTTCTTTGACCCCAGAAGATATGATTTAGCAAAAGTCGGTAGATATAAATTTAATAAGAAACTGGCATTCCGTAACAGAATCAGACATCATATTCTTGCAGAAGATGTTGTAGATACTCTGACCGGAGAAGTTCTGGCAACAGCTGGTACAAAAGTGACTGCAGAATTGGCAGACCAGATTCAGAATGCAGCAGTTCCTTATGTATACATCCAGACAGAAGAAAAGAATGTCAAAGTTCTTTCCAATATGATGGTAGACATCAACAACTTTGTAGAGTGCGATGCAAAGGCACTTGGAATTACAGAGCTTGTTTACTATCCGGTACTTGCCCAGATTATTGAAGAATATGGAGAAAATCCGGAAGAACTTGCAGAAGCAATTCATAAAAATGTACATGAACTGATTCCGAAGCATATTACCAAGGAAGATATCATTGCTTCCATTAACTATAATATCCATTTGGAATATGGTATTGGTAATGATGACGATATTGACCATTTAGGAAACAGACGTATCCGTGCAGTTGGTGAATTATTACAGAATCAGTATCGTATTGGTCTTTCCAGATTGGAAAGAGTAGTTCGTGAGAGAATGACAACACATGACAGTGATGAAATTTCTCCACAGGTTCTGATTAATATTAAACCGGTACAGGCTGCAGTTAAGGAATTCTTTGGTTCTTCCCAGTTGTCCCAGTTTATGGATCAGAACAACCCTCTTGGTGAGCTGACACATAAGAGACGTTTATCTGCCCTGGGTCCTGGTGGTCTTTCCAGAGATCGTGCCGGATTCGAGGTTCGTGACGTACATTACTCCCACTACGGAAGAATGTGCCCGATTGAAACACCAGAAGGTCCTAACATTGGTTTGATTAACTCACTTGCATCTTATGCAAGAATTAACGAATATGGTTTTGTAGAAGCTCCTTATCGTAAGATTGATAAGACAGATCCACAGAACCCGCGTGTAACAGATGAAGTTGTTTACATGACAGCTGATGAAGAAGACAACTACCATGTAGCACAGGCAAATGAAGCACTGGATGAGAAGGGACATTTTATCCGTAATACCGTATCCGGTAGATTTAAAGATGAAACATCCGAATATCCGAAGGCAATGTTTGATTACATGGACGTTTCTCCTAAGATGGTATTCTCTGTTGCAACAGCATTGATTCCGTTCCTGGAAAACGACGATGCAAACCGTGCGTTGATGGGATCTAACATGCAGCGTCAGGCGGTTCCGCTTCTGACAACCGAAGCACCTGTAGTAGGTACCGGTATGGAGCCTAAGGCAGCTGTTGACTCAGGAGTATGTGTGGTAGCGAAGAAGGCTGGTGAAATTACACATGTTTCTTCCAATAAGATTATGATGACTTGTGATGATGGTGAAAAGGTTGAGTATCATTTGACCAAATTCGCAAGAAGTAACCAGAGCAACTGTTATAACCAGAGACCAATCGTTGTAAAGGGTGAGCGCGTAGAAGCCGGTCAGGTAATTGCGGACGGACCATCTACTTCACAGGGAGAACTTGCACTTGGTAAGAACCCTCTGATTGGATTTATGACCTGGGAAGGTTATAACTACGAAGATGCAGTACTGTTAAGTGAGCGTCTTGTACAGGAAGATGTTTATACTTCCGTACACATTGAAGAATATGAAGCAGAAGCAAGAGATACAAAGCTCGGACCGGAAGAAATCACAAGAGATGTTCCGGGTGTCGGTGATGATGCTCTGAAAGATTTGGATGACCGCGGAATTATCCGTATCGGTGCAGAAGTTCGTGCCGGAGATATTCTTGTTGGTAAAGTTACTCCGAAGGGTGAAACAGAGCTTACCGCAGAGGAAAGACTTCTTCGTGCTATTTTCGGTGAAAAGGCAAGAGAAGTAAGAGATACCTCTTTGAAGGTTCCTCATGGTGAATATGGTATTGTTGTAGATGCTAAAGTGTTCACAAGAGAAAATGGAGACGAATTATCTCCTGGTGTAAATCAGGCAGTTCGTATTTATATTGCACAGAAGAGAAAGATTTCCGTTGGTGATAAGATGGCTGGTCGTCATGGTAACAAGGGTGTTGTTTCCCGTGTTCTTCCGGTAGAAGATATGCCATATCTGCCAAACGGCCGTCCACTTGATATCGTGTTGAATCCTTTGGGCGTACCTTCCCGTATGAATATCGGACAGGTATTGGAAATCCACTTATCCTTAGCTGCAAAAGCACTTGGATTTAATGTGGCAACACCGGTATTCGATGGTGCAAACGAAGTAGATATTATGGATACTCTTGACCTGGCAAATGACTATGTTAACTTAAGCTGGGAAGAGTTTGAAAAGAAACATAAGAAAGAGCTTCTTCCAGAAGTAATGCAGTATTTGTCCGATAATCGTGACCATAGAGAATTATGGAAGGGAGTTCCGATTTCCAGAGATGGTAAGGTACGACTTCGTGATGGACGTACCGGAGAGTATTTTGACAGTCCGGTAACAATCGGTCACATGCATTATTTGAAACTGCATCACTTGGTAGACGATAAGATTCATGCACGTTCTACCGGTCCTTACTCCTTAGTAACACAGCAGCCATTGGGTGGTAAAGCACAGTTCGGTGGACAGCGTTTCGGAGAAATGGAAGTTTGGGCATTGGAAGCATATGGTGCTTCTTATACCCTGCAGGAAATTCTGACAGTGAAGTCTGATGATGTTGTTGGACGTGTGAAGACTTACGAAGCAATCATCAAAGGTGATAATATCCCTGAGCCTGGTATTCCGGAATCCTTCAAGGTATTACTGAAAGAATTACAGTCTCTCGGACTTGATGTAAAGGTTCTTCGTGAAGATAATACCGAAGTAGAAATCATGGAGAGCATTGATTACGGTGATACTGATTACCGTGCAGAAATGGAAGGCGAGAACCGTAATTATAATTACGAAAATGATTCTCTTTCCTCCATGGGATATCAGAAACAGGAATTTGATGAGGACAGCGGTGAACTTGTAAGTGCCGATGAGGATGAAGATATGGATGCAGATTTTGAAGAAGATTTTGCAATGGACATAGATTCAGACTCATATGATGAATAAAACCGGAAGGAGTACCAAAAATGTCAGAAACAAAGCAAGAAGTGTATCAGCCGATGACATTTGATGCCATCAGAATTGGATTAGCATCTCCTGAAAAAATCAGGGAATGGTCCAGAGGTGAAGTGTTAAAGCCAGAGACGATTAATTACAGAACCTTAAAGCCTGAAAAAGATGGTTTGTTCTGTGAAAGAATCTTTGGACCCAGCAAGGACTGGGAATGTCATTGTGGTAAATATAAGAAGATCAGATATAAAGGCGTTGTCTGCGATCGTTGTGGTGTAGAGGTTACCAAGGCAAGTGTTCGTAGAGAGCGTATGGGACACATCGAGCTTGCAGCTCCGGTATCTCATATCTGGTATTTTAAGGGAATTCCCAGCCGTATGGGATTAATCCTTGATTTGTCTCCAAGAGTACTTGAAAAAGTATTGTATTTTGCATCTTATATTGTACTTGATGCAGGTGAAACTGATTTGGAATACAAACAGGTTTTATCTGAAAAAGAATATCAGGATGCAAGAGAAACATGGGGCAATAAGTTCCGTGTTGGTATGGGTGCAGAATCCATCAAAGAACTTTTGCAGGCAATTGATCTGGAAAAGGACGCTGAAGAACTGAAGGCAGGATTAAAAGATTCTACCGGACAGAAGCGTGCAAGAATTATTAAGAGACTTGAAGTGGTAGAAGCATTCCGCGAATCCGGAAATGATCCTTCCTGGATGATTATGGATGCAATTCCGGTAATTCCTCCGGATTTACGTCCTATGGTTCAGCTGGATGGTGGTCGTTTTGCAACATCTGATTTGAACGATTTGTATCGTAGAATTATTAACCGTAACAACCGTCTGAAGAGACTTTTGGAATTGGGAGCACCGGATATCATTGTTCGTAATGAAAAGAGAATGCTTCAGGAAGCAGTTGATGCGTTGATTGATAACGGCAGAAGAGGAAGACCGGTAACCGGACCTGGTAACCGTGCATTAAAATCTCTTTCTGATATGTTGAAGGGTAAATCAGGACGTTTCCGTCAGAACCTTCTTGGTAAGCGTGTTGACTACTCAGGACGTTCCGTTATCGTCGTAGGACCGGAACTGAAGATTTATCAGTGTGGTCTTCCGAAAGAGATGGCAATTGAATTATTTAAGCCTTTTGTTATGAAAGAACTTGTAGCAAGAGGAACTTCCCAGAATATTAAGAATGCAAAGAAATTAGTAGAACGTCTGGATGCACAGGTTTGGGATGTGCTTGAAGATGTTATCAAAGAGCATCCGGTTATGTTGAACCGTGCTCCTACATTGCACAGACTTGGTATTCAGGCATTTGAGCCGATTCTGGTAGAAGGTAAAGCAATTAAGCTTCATCCGCTTGTATGTACTGCATTTAATGCGGACTTCGATGGTGACCAGATGGCTGTGCATCTTCCGCTTAGCGTAGAGGCACAGGCAGAATGTCGTTTCCTTCTGCTCTCTCCAAACAACCTGTTAAAGCCGTCTGATGGTGGTCCGGTTGCCGTTCCTTCACAGGATATGGTACTTGGTATTTATTATCTGACTCAGGAACGCCCGGGAGCAATTGGAGAAGGAAAGTGCTTTAAGAGTGTTAACGAGGCAATTCTTGCTTATGAAAATGGTGCATGTACTTTGCATTCCAGAATCAAAGTACGTGTAACTAAGAAGAATGGTGCAGGTCAGGAAATCACCGGTACAGTAGAATCTACTCTTGGTCGTTTCCTGTTCAACGAGATTCTTCCGCAGGATTTGGGATATGTTGACCGTAGCAAGGAAGAAAACTTCCTGCTTCCGGAAGTGGATTTCCATGTTGGAAAGAAGCAGTTAAAACAAATCCTTGAAAAAGTAATTAACACACACGGTGCTTCTGTTACTGCAGAAGTATTAGACTTGATTAAGTCTACCGGATATAAATATTCCACAAGAGCAGCAATGACCGTATCTATTTCTGATATGACCGTGCCTGCAAAGAAGCAGGAAATGCTTGATGCAGCACAGGCTACCGTAGATAAGATTTCACAGAACTTCCGTCGTGGTCTTATTACGGAAGAAGAAAGATATCGTGCCGTTGTAGAAACATGGAATGAAACCGATAAAGAGTTGACCGAGGTTCTGCTTGCAGGACTTGATAAGTACAATAACATCTTTATGATGGCTGACTCTGGTGCCCGTGGTTCCAATCAGCAGATTAAACAGCTGGCAGGTATGCGTGGTTTGATGGCAGATACAACCGGTAGAACCATCGAACTTCCTATTAAGTCAAACTTCCGTGAAGGTCTTGACGTTTTGGAATACTTCATGTCTGCGCATGGAGCTCGTAAAGGTTTGTCCGATACCGCTCTTCGTACCGCTGACTCCGGTTACCTTACAAGACGTATGGTTGACGTTTCACAGGAATTGATTATCCGTGAAACAGACTGTATGGAAGGTGCTGATACGATTCCTGGAATGGAAGTAAAGGCATTCATGGATGGTAAGGAAACCATTGAAGGATTGAAGGACAGAATTACAGGAAGATATTCCTGTGAGGAAATCAAAGATAAAGACGGTAATGTAATTGTAAAGCGTAATCATATGATTACCCCAAGCCGTGCAGCGAAGATTCTTTCCGTAGGTGTGGATGAATTGGGAGATCCAATTGAAAAGGTAAAGATTCGTACGATTCTTACCTGCCGTTCCCACAATGGAATCTGTGCAAAGTGTTACGGTGCCAACATGGCAACCGGTGAAGCCGTACAGGTTGGTGAAGCAGTTGGTATTATTGCTGCACAGTCCATCGGTGAACCTGGTACACAGTTGACCATGCGTACTTTCCATACCGGTGGCGTTGCCGGTGATGATATCACACAGGGTCTTCCTCGTGTAGAAGAACTTTTTGAAGCAAGAAAGCCAAAGGGACTTGCAATTATTGCAGAATTTGGCGGAGTTGCTACTATTAAAGATACGAAGAAGAAACGTGAAATCGTGATTACCGATCCTGAAAGTGGTGAATCAAAGACTTATCTGATTCCTTATGGTTCCAGAATTAAGATTATGGATGGTTCTGTTCTGGAAGCCGGTGATGAACTGACAGAAGGTAGTGTAAATCCTCATGACTTATTAAAGATCAAAGGTATTCGTGCCGTACAGGATTACATGATTCGTGAAGTTCAGCGTGTATACCGTTTACAGGGTGTTGATATTGCAGATAAGCATATTGAAGTCATTGTACGTCAGATGTTGAAGAAGGTACGTATTGAAAATAATGGAGATACAGAATTCTTACCGGGTACTCTTGTAGATGTACTTGACTATGAAGATATGAATGCACAGCTGATTGCAGAAGGCAAAGAACCCGCAGAAGGCAAGCAGGTAATGCTTGGAATTACCAAGGCTGCTTTGGCAACAAACTCCTTCTTATCAGCAGCATCCTTCCAGGAAACTACAAAGGTATTGACGGAAGCTGCAATTAAGGGCAAGGTTGATCCGTTGATTGGTCTTAAGGAAAATGTTATTATTGGTAAGCTGATTCCTGCCGGTACCGGTATGAAGCGCTATCGTAATACATTCCTGAATACCGATTTCATCAAAGAAGAACCGAAAGCAGAATCCGAAGAGGAAGTAATGGTAGATATGGATGAAAATCCGGAAACTACGGAAGAAATGGAAATCAGTGAAGAAACCGTTTCTGTAGAAGAATAAAGAATGGTAACAAAAGAGAAAGCAGTTCTGTGTAAGCAGAGCTGCTTTTTTACGCAGTAAAGTTCTTTTTGTGAATAATGCCAAAATATTTTAGGAGTAGAATATATTTTTGCACAAATATATAGAAAAGAGAAAATATAGGTCAAAAGTACCAAAAAAGTATTGCATATAACAACATATTGATGTATGATAACAATAATTTAGCATATAAAGCATATAGAAAATAAGTAAAAAAGGAACGCCCGCTTCATCGAGCCTTATTACAAAGACATTCTGCTATTCGGTAAAGTGTTTTTGTGTATAAGACTCGATTTTTTTGTGCAATAAATAATAAAAAGGGAAAAGGGGAAAGGAAAAGAAATGAAAAAGGAAAACCTTGGAAGCAAAATCGTAAAGAAAGCCATTACATGGGCAATGATAGCGATGATGTCTTTATCCGGAGTGATGAGCAACATGGCTACATTGACAGCCTACGCAGGAGAAAAGGAAATTAACAACTACGTGGATGACTTGGGATTAAGTGAAGAATATGTGGATAGTAATAAGGAGAAATATCATAATGACGAGGCCCAAAAGGTTGCTCAGAATTCAGACTCTGTAAAGGCGATGAACGAGCAGGTCAATAAGGCACAGGAAGCAGTTACAAAAGCAGATGCAGCAGTAGCAGATGCAGAAAAAGCAATGAAGGATGCTGAGGATGCGGCAACAGCAGCAACAACGGCAGCTAATGACGCGGATAAGGCAGAAAAGGATGCAACAAAAGCAGCAAATGATGCGGCTGAGAAAGTGAAAAATCTTGATGATAAAAAGACGGCAGACGGCATAGACGATTATAATAAACAGGCTGCAGCCGATCAGAATGATATTGATAACAATGCTAATGCAGATACAGCTGTAAAAAATGCAGAAGACGCAGCAACAACGGCTGCTAATGAAGCAGATAAGGCAAAAGATGCAGCAGACGCAGCAAAGGCAGCACTTGAAAAAGCTTTGGATGTCGATACAAATGAAGTGAATCAGGAAGTAAGAGATGCGGTAGAAGAAGCAAAAGAAGCAGCAAAAGACGCTGCGGAAGCCGCAGATGCTGCAAAAGATGCAAGAGATGCAGCAGAAGCAGAGGCAAATAAGATTATTGAAGAATACAACTTATATGCAATGAGCTATGGCTTGCCATTATATGGCGAAACAACCGTTACTTATACTGTTGAGGATGCAAAGGCAGCCGTAGAGGCAGCCGGCATGGTTTATCAGGCTGGTGAAAAGGATAGATTAGAAAAAGAAATTGAAGATATTAATAACACTACACTTGCGGATGAAAAAGCAAATGTGGATGCGGCAGTAAAAGCATTAGGTGAAGCACAGGATGCCCTTACAACGGCAGAAAATTCAGCTAAAGATGCGGCAGACGCAGCGGCAGAAGCCAGCAAAGCAGTAGCGGATGCAGATGCAACAGCAGATGCGGCAGCGGATGCAGTAAATAATTACTATGTCACTCCTGCCCAGGAAGCCGTAGATGCAACAAATAAAGCGATTGATGAAAAGAAGAATCAGATTTCTGAACTTAATACAGCGTTAGAAAATGCAAAGGCAGATGCAAAACCAAATGGCGAAGCTGCATATAACAGTGAACTTGCCGATAAGAAGGCAGCAATGGACAAAGCAAGGGAAGAATATGAAGCTTGTCCGGATTGGAAAGTGATTTCCAAAGGCAGCTTAAAGAGAAAATACGACAATGCAAAAACAGCCTATGATGATTACAATACACAGACTAAAAAAGATGAAGTAGTTAAGGATTATATTAACAATGATGCGGCTGTATCAGCAGCAGCTTCAAGCATTGAAACTGCAAATAAGGAATTGACCCAGTTAAATGAACAGTATGAAGCGCAGGCTGGAGTATTGGCAGCGGAAACAGCAACAAGAGATGCTTATATGCAGGAAGCAAATCAGAATGCGCAGGATCAGGCAAGAAACGAGTTTGTAAAAGAAATTCAAAAAATCCTCAGTGATTACTCCGGAGAAATCAATCAGATTGATTATGATGAAGATTTAAATGCATGGGCAAACGATACATTTAATACCTGGCATCTTATTGATAAAGGTGTTATTCGTAATGAGATGAACAATAAATATGTGGACAGTACCCTGGAAAGCTTATTTAATACCCTTGGTATTACACAGTGGGCAGTGGACACATCCAGTGCGGAAAAAGTCATGGAGGAAGCAAGAAAAGCTTACCGTGAAAGCATCGAAGATTATTATGAAAAGCTTGCTACTGCAGAAGCAAACTGGGCAGCAATGGATACGGAAGCTGCAAAGAAGGCAGTAGAAGACGAAGTAAAGAAAATGGATGCAGTAAATACGACGATTTCGAATGCAAAAGATTTTGTGGAAAATGCATCAGATGAGCTGGATAAAGCAAAAGATACCTATGATGCAGCCGAAGAAAGATTGAATGAATTAAAGGACAGTGTAAAGAATAAGACATTTGATTCTGTGACATTAAAAGCATTACAGGAAAAAATCGAGGCTGCACAGGCAGCAGTAAAGGCTGCTGAGGATGAACTCAAAAAGGCAGAAATACAGAAAAATGCAGCACAGAATTATGCAAACTGGGCAGATCAGTTAGTGAAAGACCATTATACAAGAGCATATGCACAGGCTACCAAAGATGCAAATGGAAATAAGACTCCGTTAACTGAAAATTTAAGAGATTATGATTTGAAGAATGATGAAGTGATTACCAGATCACCGGAAGATTTTGTATGCGTATCACCCGGAACGGATTCCGTAAAAGTTCCTTATGCAATCTATCGTGATTATGTGCAGGCAATGTATGAAAAGTATCAGGCAGACCAGATTAACAGCGGTAAGGGAACATCAACCGGCGATAATATGGATGTGATTTACTGGGTAGTAGATGAAAACGGAAAACTGACCGGAGAATATTTTGACTCTATTGATGATTTGTCAACCGGAAGATATTTTGTAGGATATTCTTTCAAAAGAGAAAAAGATGGATATCATCTTGATGGTGTAATGTGGGATTATGTATTGAGCAATCCGGATGTGAATCCAACACCTACCACTGGACCACAGGGAGGCGGTTCTGGTGATGGAGAAGTCCTTACGGTAACCATTGAAGACGGTGCAGTAGCACTTGCAGCAGCGCCGAATGCAGATCAGGCGGTACTCGGTGCAAGAAGACTTCCGGCAAATCCGAATGCAGATCAGGCAGTACTTGGAGCAAGACGTGGTGTGGATCAGGCAGTTTTAGGAAAAAGAAGAAGACCACAGACCGGCGATAATGCTATGCTTGCAGCATGGGTTATGGCATTTGGTGCTTCCGCAGTAACAGCAGCATTTGCGGTTTTGCAAATGAAAAGAAGAAAAGAACATGAAATATAGAATGTTGAAATAGGAAATGAGTGATTTAGGGATTCGGAAAGACCGAATCCCTTTTTCAATCGAAATATCCAAAAACAAACCAAAAATTTCGTAAAAAATCACGAAAATCATATTGACAATAAAAATTCAAGCATTTATACTATTTTAGTGTGCATTCTTAGGCGTATTGTGCTTTTGCACAACACCAACAGAGTGTAAAACAATACATTTTATAAGTAGGAGGTGAAACAGAATGCCAACATTTAACCAGTTAGTTAGAAAAGGTCGTCAGACAACAGTTAAGAAGTCTACTGCACCTGCTTTGCAGAAGGGATGGAACTCTCTTCACAAGAAGGCTACAGATACTTCTGCTCCTCAGAAAAGAGGTGTTTGTACAGCTGTTAAGACTGCAACCCCTAAGAAGCCTAACTCCGCTCTGCGTAAAATCGCCAGAGTTCGTCTTTCTAACGGAATCGAAGTAACAAGCTACATTCCAGGTGAAGGACATAACCTTCAGGAACACAGCGTTGTTCTGATCAGAGGTGGTAGAGTAAAGGACTTACCTGGTACCAGATATCACATTATTCGTGGTACACTTGATACTGCGGGAGTTGCCAACAGAAAACAGGCCCGTTCCAAATATGGTGCTAAGAGACCAAAAGCAGCAAAATAGTTTGGAACAAATTGGACCCACGAACAGAACTAATTTAGTGTTGGAATTCTGTTACAATATAGAATTGCTCGTCAGTTCATTGTAATAAGGACTACCCGCACGTACACAATTGTGAAATTAGAACGACACACTGTGAGTACCGATGATCTAAGATTAATTAAGGAGGGAAGAACCGTGCCACGTAAAGGACATATTCAAAAAAGAGACGTATTAGCAGATCCTTTATACAATAACAAAGTGGTTACCAAGCTTATCAATAACATTATGTTAGATGGTAAGAGAGGTGTTGCACAGAAGATTGTATATGGAGCATTTGCTACAGTTGAAGAAAAAGCAGGTAAGCCGGCTCTTGAAGTTTTCGAAGAGGCTATGAACAACATCATGCCTGTTTTGGAAGTAAAAGCAAGACGTATCGGTGGTGCTACCTATCAGGTACCTATCGAAGTTAGACCTGATAGACGTCAGGCATTAGGACTTCGCTGGTTGACAATGTTTTCTCGTAAGAGAGGCGAAAAGACCATGCAGGAGAGACTTGCGAATGAAATTCTTGATGCTGCAAACAATACTGGTGCAGCAGTTAAGAGAAAAGAAGATATGCACAAAATGGCAGAAGCAAACAAGGCATTCTCACATTACAGATTCTAATCAGATTCTGGAGAAAGCCGCGTAATGCTTTTGGCTAGATTAATATAAGGAGGAAAAACCTTTGGCTGGAAGAGAATATCCATTGGAGAGAACCAGAAATATCGGTATTATGGCTCATATTGATGCTGGTAAGACCACATTGACCGAGCGTATTCTTTACTATACCGGTGTTAACTATAAGATTGGTGATACTCATGAAGGAACTGCAACCATGGACTGGATGGAGCAGGAACAGGAAAGAGGTATTACCATCACATCTGCAGCTACCACATGTCACTGGACTCTTGAAAAAGAAACCAAGCCTATGCCCGGTGCATTAGAGCATCGTATCAACATTATTGATACTCCTGGACACGTTGACTTCACTGTTGAAGTAGAACGTTCCCTGCGTGTACTTGATGGTGCTGTTGGTGTATTCTGTGCAAAGGGTGGTGTTGAGCCACAGTCAGAAAACGTATGGCGTCAGGCTGACACCTACAATGTACCTCGTATGGCTTTCATCAATAAGATGGACATCCTGGGTGCAAACTTCTATGGTGCCGTAGAGCAGATTAAGACCCGTTTAGGCAAGAACGCAATCGTTCTTCAGTTGCCTATCGGTAAGGAAGATGAATTCAAGGGAATCATTGACCTTTTTGAAATGAAAGCCTACATCTATAATGATGATAAGGGTGATAACATCACAGTTACAGATGACCTCGGAGATATGAAGGATGATGCAGAACTGTATCGTTCTGAATTGATTGAAAAAATCTGTGAATTAGATGATGATTTAATGATGATGTATCTGGAAGGTGAAGAACCTTCTGTAGAAGAAATGAAGAAAGTTTTGAGAAAGGCAACCTGTGAATGTACAGCAATTCCTGTATGCTGCGGTTCTGCTTACCGTAACAAGGGTGTACAGAAACTTCTGGATGCAGTTGTAGAATATATGCCTGCACCTACCGACATTCCTCCAATTAAGGGTGTTGATTTAGACGGTAATGAAGTTGTAAGACATTCTTCTGACGAAGAACCTTTCTCCGCACTTGCATTCAAGATTATGGCTGACCCATTCGTAGGAAAGCTTGCATTCTTCAGAGTTTACTCTGGTACAATGAACTCCGGTTCTTATGTATTAAATGCAACAAAGGATAAGAAGGAACGTGTTGGACGTATCTTACAGATGCATGCTAATAAGAGAGCAGAGCTTGATAAGGTTTATTCCGGAGATATCGCTGCTGCAGTAGGATTTAAGTTTACTGCTACTGGTGATACCATTTGTGATGAACAGCATCCAGTTATTCTGGAATCCATGGAATTCCCTGAACCGGTTATCGAGCTTGCTATTGAGCCTAAGACTAAGGCAGGACAGGGTAAGATGGGTGAAGCTCTTGCAAAACTTGCAGAAGAAGATCCTACTTTCCGTGCTCATACAAATCAGGAAACAGGTCAGACCATTATTGCCGGTATGGGCGAGCTCCATTTGGAAATTATCGTAGACAGACTTCTTCGTGAATTTAAGGTAGAAGCAAACGTTGGTGCACCTCAGGTTGCATACAAGGAAGCATTTACCAAGCCTGTTGAAGTAGATTCCAAGTACGCTAAGCAGTCCGGTGGACGTGGTCAGTACGGTCATTGTAAAGTTAAGTTCGAGCCATTGGAAGCAAACTGCGAGAAATTCGACTTTGATCCTAAGGCAAACATCTTAATCAATGATCCGCCTACATTGTTATTTGAATCTACCGTAGTTGGTGGTGCAATTCCTAAGGAATACATCCCAGCAGTAGGTGAAGGTATTCAGGAAGCAGCACAGGCTGGTATCCTTGGAGGATTCCCGGTACTTGGTGTTCATGCTACTGTATACGATGGTTCTTACCATGAAGTCGACTCTTCTGAAATGGCATTCCACATTGCCGGATCTATGGCATTTAAGGATGCTATGGCAAAAGCAGCACCTGTACTTCTTGAGCCTATCATGAAGGTAGAGGTAACAATGCCAGAAGAATACATGGGTGATGTTATTGGTGACTTGAACTCCCGTCGTGGACGTGTAGAAGGTATGGATGACATTGGTGGAGGTAAGCTGGTTCGTGCATTCGTTCCACTTTCCGAAATGTTTGGTTATTCTACAGACCTTCGTTCCAAGACTCAGGGACGTGGTAACTACTCCATGTTCTTCGAAAAATATGAACCAGTTCCGAAGCAGGTACAGGAAAAGGTACTTGCCGCAAAAGCAAAATAAATGCTTGAAATATAGGCTATTATTTAATATAATCAAAGATAGCCGATTAAATTAAGAAACTAATTTATTTTATTTATTAAAAGGAGGACTTTAGAAATGGCTAAAGCGCATTTTGACAGAACCAAACCACATTGTAATATTGGTACCATCGGTCACGTTGACCATGGTAAAACAACTTTAACAGCAGCAATCACAAAGGTACTTGCTGCAAGAGTTGCTGGTAACGAAGCAACAGATTTCGAAAACATCGATAAGGCTCCAGAAGAAAGAGAAAGAGGTATTACAATCTCTACTGCTCACGTTGAGTACACAACAAACAAGAGACATTACGCTCACGTTGACTGCCCAGGACATGCTGACTACGTTAAGAACATGATTACTGGTGCTGCTCAGATGGACGGCGCTATCCTTGTTGTAGCTGCTACTGACGGTGTTATGGCTCAGACAAAAGAGCACATCCTTCTTTCCCGTCAGGTAGGTGTTCCTTATATCGTTGTATTCATGAACAAGTGTGATATGGTTGATGATCCAGAACTTCTTGAATTAGTAGAAATGGAAATCACTGAACAGCTTGAAGAATATGGTTTCGAAGGATGCCCTATCATTAAGGGATCCGCTCTTAAGGCTCTTGAAGATCCTAACGGAGAATGGGGCGACAAGATCATGGAACTTATGGATACTGTTGATGAGTACATTCCTGATCCTGAAAGAGCAACAGATAAGCCTTTCCTTATGCCTGTAGAAGACGTATTTACAATTACCGGACGTGGTACTGTTGCAACTGGTAGAGTAGAGCGTGGTACTCTTCATCTTAATGAAGAAGTTGAAATCGTTGGTATCAAGGAAGAAACAAAGAAGACCGTTGTTACTGGTATCGAAATGTTCCGTAAGCTTCTTGACGAAGCTCAGGCTGGTGATAACATCGGTGCTCTTCTTCGTGGTATTCAGAGAACTGAAATCGAAAGAGGTCAGGTTCTTGCAAAACCTGGTACTGTAACTTGCCATAGAAAATTCACAGCTCAGGTTTACGTATTAACAAAAGATGAAGGTGGACGTCATACTCCTTTCTTCAACAACTATCGTCCTCAGTTCTACTTCAGAACAACTGACGTAACAGGTGTTTGTAACCTTCCTGCAGGTACAGAAATGTGCATGCCTGGTGATAACGTAGAAATGACTATCGAACTGATTCATCCAATCGCTATGGAGCAGGGTCTTACATTCGCTATTCGTGAAGGTGGACGTACTGTTGGATCAGGCCGTGTTGCTACAATCATTGAGTAATCCAGTAAAATCAAGGATTTCAAGTCTTTGAAATATGGATTTTGCAACAGAATTGCAACAGATTTGTGAAGCGTAATGCTATTTCATGCGGTATGATGCACAAATAGTATTATGAATACGAATCCAATTTCATAAAATTATGCATTCAAGGACACTTTCTTAGTGAAAACTAGGGAAGTGTCCTTTTTGTGTTGTAGTCAAAAATTATGAACTTGGAGGAAAGAAAATGTATCAAAACACAGCGTTAGGAGCAGAAACAGAAAAAATCTATTTTATCAGTGAAGCACATGAGAAGTTCTATTATGAAAAATTAAAGCAGATACGTTATCCGGATGTATATCACAAAGCTCTATGTTATTGTCTTGGAATTAATGATGATACTCGAAGGAATATAGACAGTATTTACGACTTTAAAAGCGGTTGTGTAAAGCCGGAATGTTTACAAGAAGGATGGCAGACAAGTGGGAGCCTTAGAGTTGTGCGTATGGCGTTCAATCTGTATTGCAATGGTACACCCAGCGTTGACGAAGATGCTGAAATAGAGGAACAGTTAGACGAATGTGGAGAGTATACGGTTGAGGAGCTGTTTTGTAGTGTGTATGCACCATATTTCTGGCAGGCAGTACAGATCCGATACCCGGAGTATGCAGTATATAATCGAGGTCTGTATGAAAGACTTGGGGGAAGGGACTAATGCTGAAAATAAGATTAATGGGTACAAAACAGGATATTAAGTGGTTTCTGAAAATGATACAAGATAATCGTCAGATGAAAGTATTGGAAATATCAGAACTATATAGCATTAAAGGATCCAACCGGTATTACAGAGTTTATGTTGAAGTACAAAGTGCAAAAATGGATGAAAAGGAATAGGAGAACGGATTATGTGTAAAGTTATTGCAGTTGCAAATCAAAAAGGTGGAGTCGGAAAGACTACAACAACAAGCAATTTGGGAATCGGCCTGGCGAACCAAGGAAAAAGGGTTTTGCTTATTGATGCGGATGCGCAGGGAAGTCTTACAGCAAGTCTTGGGTTTAGTGAGCCGGACAAAATAAATATTTCTCTTGCAACCATAATGGCGAATCTCATTAACGAAGTGGAGATGGAGCCGGAGTATGGAATTTTAAAGCATGATGAGGAAATTGATCTTATGCCCGGAAACATTGAATTATCAGGACTGGAAGTGTCTCTTGTAAATGTAATGAGCAGAGAAAGGATTTTATGTAATTACATAGAGCAGGAAAGGGAGAAATACGATTATATTTTAATTGATTGTATGCCATCCCTTGGGATGATTACGATTAATGCACTTGCTGCCGCAGATAGTATTCTAATACCGGTGCAGGCAGCATATTTGCCAGTAAAGGGCTTGGAGCAGCTTATTAAAACGATCGGAAAAGTAAAACGACAAATTAATCCCAAGCTGGAGATAGAAGGAATCCTTTTGACTATGGTTGATAGCCGGACGAACTTTGCACGAGACATCAGCAATCTGCTTATTGAAAATTATGGAAATAGAGTAAAAATCTTTAAGAATAGTATCCCTATGTCAGTGCGAGCTGCAGAAATATCAGCGGAAGGAATCAGTATTTATAAGCATGAGCCAAATGGAAAAGTAGCTGATGCATATCATTCTTTGACAGAGGAGGTTCTCGACAATGAATAGTGCAGCAAAGATAAAATTGAACAGTTTCGATGATTTACTTGGATTAAGCGAGAATAAAGCAGGATTTGAGCAAGTGCAAGAATTAGCTTTATCAGACCTTCATAGCTTTAAGAATCACCCTTTTAAGGTATTGGATGATGAGAAGATGCAGGAAACGATTGAAAGCATTCGTGAGCGAGGGATATTGATTCCCGGGATTGCAAGGCCGAGGGCAGAAGGGGGATATGAAATCATTGCCGGCCACCGTAGGAAACATGGCTGTGAATTATTAGGAATAGCTACTATGCCAATGTTTGTCCGGAATTATACAGATGATGAAGCTACGATTATCATGGTAGATAGTAATATCCAGAGAGAGAACATTGCAATTAGTGAAAAGGCTAAAGCATATCGGATGAAATATGATGCAATGAAACATCAGGGAACAATAGGGGGAACGTCTTTGGAGGAAATGAGCAAGGCATCTGGAGAAAGCCGGAAAACAATACAGCGATTAATAAGTTTATCTTACTTGTCAGATGAATTGCTTGCTCTTATAGATGGCAATAAGTTAGGAATTACGCAAGGAGTTGATTTTTCTGTGGCATCACTTCAACAACAGGAAATCATTGTAAATGTAATGCGTGAACTTGGTGTCATAGCAACTATGAAGCAGTCTGCAGAAATCAAGGCTGCTATCAAGACAGGGATATTTGATGAATTATGGCTGAGAGATCTGCTAATGAGTGACCGCCCATTGGCAACTAAAGTAGTACTTAGCAGAAAGAAGCTGGATGCATTCTTTCCTTCGGAGATTCCAAGTGAAAACATTGAAAAGGTTATTCTTAAGTTACTCAATGAATGGAAAGAGAATGGAGGGAGTTTATAGTGGAGAAGCTGAACTTGGAATTTTACTATGGACGAGAAGCAGAGCAATTTACATTTTATAAACTACCCAAAGCGCTGATTACCGATGAGCGTTACAAGGACATATCTAACAATGCAAAATTACTATATGGCTTAATGCATTCCAGAATGGAGTATTCAAAGCGCAGAGGGTGGATCGACGAAAATAACAGAGTATATATAAAATATTCCTTAAATAACATTGAGGAAGATCTTAATATAAGCCGTAAAACAGCAGCAGCGTTATTAAAGGAACTTTGCCATTCTGGACTAATTGAAATGATTCAGCAGTCAGGCTGTGCTAATGTTATTTATGTAAAAAACTTTATCTCCGATATGGGATCAAACGATACGGTAGAGGACAATGGTGGTAAAAACGACACCGGTGAAAAAACGACACCGGTAGAAAATATAGACCGGTGTATAAATTCTACCAGTGTAAAAAATGCACCGGTAGAAAAAATAAACCCGTGTAATATTTGGCCTGAAACTAGGGGAATAAGTGCCGGGGTACCGGGGGAAAAATTACCCTCGAATAAGATAAATAATAGAATAACTAATAAAGAAAGTGATAATTCTATCGATCAATCGGAGAGAAAGATCGATGAGATTGATGCGGATGCTTATATGGAGCTGATAAGAAACAACATTGACTATGATATTGCCATGCAAAATAGTGATCTGGAAGAACGGGAGATGTTTGAAGAGCTGTACCAGCTCATATGTGAGGTGGTATGTGTACCTCGTAAAACCATCAAAATTGCAGGAGAAAATTATCCATATGGCTTAGTCAAGGGGAAGTTTTTGACATTAAATGCGGAGCATTTGCAGTATGTCATTGGATGTGTGAAAAAGAATACGGTGAAAATTAATAACATAAAAGCCTATCTGATAACGGCACTATATAATGCACCAAGTACGATCAGTCATTATTATATGGCAGAGGTGAACCACGATCTGTATGGACTGGATTAGTCAATAGCTTTTGGTCAAGTTGGCCAAAAGTGAATTATAAAAGGCTGCAATGGCAGCCTTCTATAATTTGTCCTGTTTAGGAGTTTCCATATTGTCTAATGCATACTCACAAGCCTGCACAACAAAACTGGTAAACGAGATGTCATGCCCCTGAATTGCATCATCAATTCGATTAATAAGTGGTAGAGGAAATCGTATGGATTTAGTCTCTGACTCCTTTTTCTCTGATCTGATTTGAAATGGCATTAATATCCCTCCTATTAAATACGATTTTATCTCAAATTTACTACTTTTGATGCAACATCATATAGATTACATAAATGCAATTAAAATAAATGTATATACAAATTGCAATTGTGCAATATCAATTAAATTGCAATACGGAGTGCATAGTGGTATACTATTATCACTAGTAACAAACACTTATATAGTGATTTGAAATACGTATAGATAGGGAATTTTAGCAGGCTTGATTGTACATTGAAAATTACATAGATAGAGAAAGAAAATGCTCGTTTTATCTGCTGACGAACATAGATATTGAAAAAGATTTCATAAACATTGACACATATAAATTAGAAAGTGAAAAATAACTTTATTATGATTTAAATTTAAAAAATTTAAATAAACAAAAATTAAAATTAAAAGGAGAAAACAAGTTATGAAAAAGAGATTTTTAAGTTTATTAATTGGAGGAGTTATGATGGTAACAATTCTTGCAGGATGCGGCAGTAAGGAAACAACAACAGAAGCACCTGTTGAAGAGGAAGTGACAGTTGAAAAAACTGAAGAAGAACCCACTGAAGAAGTAGCAGAAGATTCTTCTGATGAAGAAACAACCCTAGGCTATGTAAAAGAAAGCCTTGATGATACAGAAGATACTTCCGATGCAAATACGGAAGAATTCAACCAGGATGTTGCTATGAAGAAAGTAGAACGTGCCGTTGATTGTTATCGTAAGCTTGTTGAAACTGAAGACGAAGAAACATGGAATATGATTGATAGTATCGAGTGTGGTGGAGCTTATAAGTATTATCTTGATTTGACAACTTCTGATGGAGTTCCTGTTTATGATGAAAATTCCAATGGTATTGGATATGTAGCATTAGCTGCTATGGGAAATATGTACTATGATTATACAAATGGAATTATTAATGAAGTAATTCCTATGAGTGAATATATTCCTTCTCAGACAAATGACGAAATTATTAATAAATATAATTTTAATTATTCAGAAAATTCTGATGAAGATTTAATGTGGAGCTTTATCGCTGTAGCAAATTATTTAAATCAGGCAGAAACAATTGAAGCTGGAGATTTCATTAAATTAGATACTCCTATTTTTATTGTTAATGGAACAATGAATGCTGTTTATAAAATGCCTCTTATTGTAAATGGAGAAGATTCTCGACTTTATGCTACATTTGATGAAAATGGTAATATGATTAATACTGGTAACGAATCTGATGTAGATGTTAATAAGGTATTAATTAAAACATTTCCTGAACAGTAATTTTATTCTCTAATTATTATATTCCCCTAAGGTTAATTATAATATTTTCCTTAGGGGAAATTTTTTAAAATATTAAATCTTGTTTATTTTTAATTTCGACATGATTAAATATAATAATATAAATAAAAATTTTATTTAAAAGGAGGAATTATAAGTGGATTTACATAAGAAAACTAATAAATTTTTTCTTAAAGTACCATTGTTAATTTTAAGTTTTTGTATTTGTTTTACAATTTTTAATTTAGATGTTTTTGCTGCTATAGAAACTGGTACTAAGCAAGCAACAAAGGAATCAACATCTGATACGACAATAAGTGATGGAACAAGTTTAAATGAACATGATGAAGGTTCTTGGAAAGGTGGAGGAAATAATCATTATACAGGTTGGTATGAAGTATCTAAAAATGCAAATGGCGGTGATATGGTAGAATTTGTTGTTCGTGATAGTCATGGAAATGTATACCGTGGAAATGACGCTGTAAACCGAACAAAAAATTATAATATAGATACAAGCTCATTTTATGAATCAATGATGAAATTGAATAATATGACAGCAGATCAAACAAATGCTTGGCTTGCTGAAAATGGTTTTTCTGTAGATGCTAATGGACGTATTAAAGATAAAGATGGCAATACTCTTTCTTGGGTAGATTTAGCAGCAAAAGATGCAAAAGACTGGGAAGAAGAGATTAAAGATGAAGAAGGCAATGTAACAGATAAAATTAAACATCATATTTGTGGTTCTGTAGAAGTATCTTTAGGCACAAGATGGAATTTAGTTTCTGTCAACGGTTTCGGCGGCGGTTTCTCATCTAAATGAATAAACCATTTCTTAGTGATATTACAGAATCGGTTCGGTGCACCATGATGGTAATACCACTCTCTAAACTTGGTATAAATACCAAGATCATTATAATTTTCCGTATGATACATAGTATAGAATGGATTGACATAGGATTTGTAAAAATTAATATCAATCCATCGATATAAGTTATTTACTGGATACATCTTGTCTGGTTTTATAATTGTACATATATAATAGTTGGTGGAATTTGTTGTAAGTACCTTTTTGCACAAAATAATATACTTCTGGAGAGTATTTTTTACATTTTAAAAGTATGATATAATTAAAAATAAATAGTAGAGAAAAATTATACTTTTTAGAGGAAGAGTTAGGAGATATACGAATGACTTTTCTTGCGGAAGGGGTAAAATGGTAGAAAAGGTATTTGATATAATAAAAGATAATTTAAAAAATCCTAAGTTGTATATTGCATTACTTACAATTATCGTTGTGATTTTACTTTTGTTTCCGTATATTGATGCCAATTTCTTTTATTATAATAGAGTGGAAAAAAGAATTGATATTCTGAAGGCAGTATCAGATATTGAAACGGAAAAAATTGAGAACAATCCTATTTTGAAGGCTGAATATGAAAACATTCTGGAAGAAATAAGCAAGCAAAAAGAAGGCAGTTTAGGAAGTGTATTCATTACTAACAATACATTCAAAGTAAGCAGATATAAATTTCTTACAGGTGCTATTTTGTCCTGGCTAGTGGGAGTATTGTGTTTATTCATTAAAATGGATAAAGTTAGCCAAAGGATCGTAGGGATATTGTTCTTTGCAATATTGGGTTGCATATTAGGGTATATATCCACATTGATACCGACGATTATTGATCCAAAGTGTAACTACATATTAATGCCAATACTACAACTTGTATTATTGGGGGTACTGGTAACAAATAATAAGAATAGCTGATTAGATTAAAGTTGATATATGCAACAAAATCGAATTATGTTAAAATAATATTGAATTATAGTTCAAAACATGGGTAGGGAGGTGTTGCCGTTGAAAAAAATCTTAAAAGATTTGCAGGCAATATTGACTTGTAGTGTACTCAAGTATGAAGGGCCTTCGAAGCCGGTATTTTCACCGTGCCTGTAAATACTGCAGATGCAACCCCAGCAGTTAAGGGACTGCCGAAGTGAAGCGCATGTGTAAGAAACGATAATAGGTACACTAAAGAGTGGTATCGAGGTGAAGCAATAGTGGAGCATAACCACGATAAAAAAAGTGCATTCTGCGAACGTGTGGAACCTTGCAGCATGTTAGAGTAAACAAAAACCTAGTAGAAAGGTTGGGACGCCTATTCTCAACCTTTTTATTTATTATAAAGGACTTAATAAAATAGATATATTATTTGTGTGACAAAAGATGATATATTGAAAAATGGGCTCGGGAATATTTATAGCCAGAAGAAGATAAACATTAGAAGAAAAATAGAAGTATTTAGTTCAAAATCATGTTATTTATTAAGAATGTTTTGCGAGTGATTTTGGCGGAGGTTCCTCATCTAAATGAATAAGCCATTTCTTAGTGATATTACAGAACCGGTTCGGTGCACCATGATGGTAATACCACTCTCCAAACTTGGTGAAAACACCAAGATTATTATAATTTTCCGTGCGATACATAGTATAGAATGGATTGTCACAGGATTTGTAAAAATCAACATCAATCCATCGGTATAAATAATATTTACTGGATACACCTTGTCCGGTTCTATAACTGTGCCCTTTATTCTGCTGCATAAGTAGATGCAGCTTGTCATGATGTAACTTTTCAAAGAAGGGATTAATTTCAGAATAGAAATCCTTACTGCAATAATTTTGTATATGCGGATATTCTGTCATTCTATCGTTCAATATAAGATTATGAATATATTCTGTTACATCTGATATCTGATTCAAATTCCAGAACAATGGGCGTTTAAAAATTGGACGCCAATGATATTCCTCAAAAGGAGAACAGTAGTATTCGTATAGAGACAGGCTTCTGTCATCTATAAAATGACTACATGTACCAGCTTCCCAAAGCTGTATAGCTCCGGGAAGTACATGAAGATTACCGGTACGGTGATCCATATCTTTGTAAAACATAGATAGCTTATACGCTTTGTGCCGATAGGAAAATTCCATCCAGTAATAATTCAGAAAATCGTGAGATTCCGTATTGGTATCAGGATAGAAACGTTTCTTCTTTCTGGTATGAAAATCCAAATAGTAAAAACGAGAGTGTAACGGAACAGGATAGGATTGATCGATCAGATCCAGTATGTACTTGCAGTTACAGTTGAATTTTTCGATAAGACAATTATCATTCATAAAATCCGCTTTTTTCCGCTATCGGCGGAAAATCCAACCTCACTTTCCCGGAAACTATAGTAATCATTCTTTGCAATAATCAGAAAATCAACCAGTTGCAGCTGAAAGAGAGCTGCAGCTTGTAAAAGCTTTTCTGCTATCAGCTTGTCATTTTCAGATGGTGCACAATTCCCACTTGGATGATTGTGTGCAAGCACAATACTATGTGCTCCTGACAGCAGGGCACGTTGAAAAACCTCTCTGGGAGATAACAGAGAGGCATCAATGATGCCATGCGATACTTCAAACAAACAGATGGGTTGGAGCTTGGCATTCAAGGAAACCATAGCGACAATTTCTTCTGCTTTCCGATCTAACCGGAAACATTGTTTAAAGATCTTTTCCATATCTGCAGGCTCCGTTAGTGAGCCTGCAGAAAAATCATGGGTTCTTTCTTTTACCATAATGGGAAGATTTTCTTCTGAAAGTTCTATAGAGTATTCAGTTAGCATTTTGCGTACTCCTCAACCTGTTCCTGACGGAAAAGGAATGCTTTGGCTAAGTAAAATTCCTTGGGAGCTGCAGCGTCCTTGGAATCACTGGGCTTCAATTTCCAGAGTTTCGTTTCGATGCCGTGCTCCCCTTTCCTTATTCTGAAATTTCCTCTCTTTTTCCATCCCTGTAATGTATGCAGAGGAATATCCTTTCCGGCGGAAACGAGTGCATTGACCTCTTTCTCTGTTAAAATTCCTTCTTTGATAGCAACTTCTGCAATAATCTCTTTATTTTTCATAATAGTAAATCCTTTCTGATATATAGTAATGATTGATAATGTAATACTTTAGGCAATGCGCCTTAAACCAGCTTCTGATGAATAGGTGTAAACAGAATCAGATAGCTGATCTGCCTCATCAACGGTTGATCCATTGATTTCCTGTACAATGGAGCGCAATACACCAGGATCCTGTACCCAGGCAGGCACAACGAGCCATTCATTAATACTGGAAGGCAAAATATAGAAGTCAGTTCCCATTTCGTCAATAACCTGTTGCATGCATTTATCATCCAGAATAACCGAAGCACCGTTTATTTTCTCTTTATTGGATAAAACAAATAGATCAATGTTATCCGGTACCAGGAGAGAGAGCATATGCTCGGCAAGAGCTTCATTTCCATCACAATCATTAAGCAGATCGGGAAGTAATAATTCTGCCATGACGGTTTTCATAGGAACAAATATGTTGTTATTAGCGGATGTCAGATTGTGCATCGCTACTTCATACAATTCTTCTGTACTCACTTCCCATACATTTATCATCTGATTATCAATGGGAATACTGGTGAATCCATTATTATGCATCCCCAGATCGATGATAAAGAGAATAGCCAAATCTTCAATAAGCACATGAGGTCTCTGGTTTAAAAGAGTCTTATTCTTTTCATATCCGACCAATTTCGGAAAAATCTTGGAACTGCATTCAGCAAATGATGCAATCCATGTAGTATCCAGAGGTTCTGTTACTTCATGCTCTAAGCGTAAGTCAGCAATTTCCTGAAGGATCGCATTGATATCTTTTCCATCCAGATATTCCTGATAAAAGGAATCCAGATATATCGTAGGAACTACATTACTGCCTTCCTTAGGTCTGATTGTCAGACCGGTAAGACGGATATCATTTTCCTTAGTAATCTTCTGAAGTATTACCTCGGATTCCAAAAAGTTTTCCGGTAACCAATGTATGATGTGCTTTGCAATTAACTGAGTGAAACTTTCAAAATTCATTTTTTCCATGTTATTCATGCTCCTTTTCTGTTTGGGTTTGACGAAGTCAATTATGAGGTTTTCTCTTATTCAATTAATCGGGACTTCTGACAGGTATCATGGTAAGCACCTCCTCTTTGCTGTTTAACGATTGCTTTGCAAAACGAAAAACCGGATAGACGGAATTATGCAAGGATCCTGAAAAGGACAACGCTTGTCCTTTCAGAATTCCGGATAAATGGGTAGTGTTGCAAAAAGCAGTCGGACAGCAGAGGAGAGTTTAGCAGCGGTCAGAAGTACAGATAAATCGTATTCTGCCTGTTCTTGTTTGCTCTTTTTATGGATTTGCTGCGAAGCAGCGCCCTGTGTGACGCAGGAACACATTATTCATCTGCACAAAAAAGAGGCTCCCCGAAGGGAGCCTGCGGAGGAGGGATTATTCATCCTTTACCCGGAATGACTCGCTGAGCTGTGTGATGACTCCGCAGAGTTTCTCGAGCTTTTCACCCATGCTTTTTGCAGATTGGCAACACTTTTGGCTCTGGCAAACTTTCCAGAGATACTTTAACTCTGCCCCGTGTTTTACTTTGCGATCGAACTGGTATTTTACGGTAGGTACCTCAACATCTTCGAAAAGGTCATCTGCCATCAGAATATTTTCGATTGCCAGTGCCTCAATGGTAATTTTTTCTGCTCCGATTTCTACGCTTGTGATTTCTACTGTCATGTCTTTTTCCTCCATTTTTGAATGATTGTTTTGCAGCTCGTCCTGCTTGTGCTTCAATCTATGAAGGGAGAAATGGATTGCAAGGGTGCCAGTGGCACAAACGCTTGCCCTTGCAATTAACAATGCCGACCGTAATATGATGCACAAAAGCAGAGAGCGTAAGGCAATTTTAAAATGGAGAAATGACAGAAGAAATAGAGTAGAAGAGGACAGAACATTGAGGCTCTGGCAATCGAAAGAATGGCAGATACCGGATGGAGTTGTGGCAGGAAAAGCAGGATCGCAAAGAAAGGGCAGAGTAAGTAATGGAAAGCGCCTTGTCAAAATCCAATCTGCAGTATGGGTAAAGAGAAACGGAGATCTATGATAAGCAGAGGAGAGGAATGACAGGAGAATGAATCATTAAAGCCGATGCTGATTGGTGAGCCTCTTTTTTGGAGTGCAGATTTTCATAAAATTCGAAAGGATTTTTTCCTTATGGTAGTTCCTCTCCTTCGGGGAGAGGCAGGTGAGGGGATGTAATGCTCCCTGCATGGCATAGTATTTTGTGATTTTCAACGGAAGAATACTATGCCAATGATCGCAGGAGATGGGGAGGTCAATGCCAGAGGCAGGGTTTGGAATGGTATTCAAACTGAACAGAGACATAGAATACAGTCAATAGCAATCATAAGAAAGTTGATTAATTTAAAAAAGAATAATACAATTGATTTGGAAAGGAACTAAATATAGTAGAGTTTTAAAAATAGAATTATCATAATAAAAGGGGAAAATGATGGATAAGGTTGAAATAAAAAATATTGAGCCGGAATATATACATAGTTCTAATGCAATCTTTCATTTTATGAAGGAAGCAGATTATTTAGAAAAAGCCATATTGAATAAGGGGTTATGTCCTAGATATTGTGAAGAAAAAGTTGGTTATTTAGGCTTGAGAGATGTATCACAAGAGGCGATTAATATAATGTCAGTATTGCAAAAGTGCTTCTGTGATATTCCCCTGCATTGTATTGGAAAAAGATTCCCTCTTAAAGTTATAGATGATACAAGTGGCCTAGATGAAGAAATAGTAAAGAAATTGAATGCAGGAAGTACACATACAGATTTTTATGGAGAATATGGCATCGCATTCTCAAAAACATGGGCGAAGAAAAAGAATATACAACCTGTTCACTATATTAGCGAAGAATCAACTTATCGTGACCAATTTAAAAAGAATTTTGAATTTATTCTAAGCCGGGATGATATTGATAATCTGGTAGTTTCAGATGTTATTTCACGATTGGCATATTATAAACCGTTGTATGGAGAAATGACACGAACCATTAATAATAAGAAGATTCGTATTTTGAAAAATTTTTGTGATGAATGTGAATGGCGTTATGTTCCGCCGGAGGAATCCTTAGAAAAATGTCGTATTACATCAGTGATCTTTGATGACGAACTTCTAAAACTGTCTAATCAAACGAGTAATAGACTCTCAGGTGATGAATATAGAGAGGATTTATGGTTAAATTATGAATATCAAGATATTAGATACCTAATTGTACCTGATAATGCAGCTCGCAAGAAACTTATAGATTATATAGTAAATTTAAATATAAATTCCGATGACGAGAAACAGGAAAAGTATTTATTGATAAGTAAAATTCTTGTTATGGAAAATATAAGGAAGGATTTCTGAACATGGGCAATAGATTAAGAGAGATGTTAAATAAAAATGATAAAGGCTTAAATCTAACAGTAAAATTTTGTAATCCAACTGACCAGAAAAACTTTAACAATGCAATGAATCAATTTGAGAATACTGGTATGCCACAAGTAATACCGCTTTCAGCATCTATAGAAATGACAAAAAAGAAAGGTGATTATGAATACCCAGTTAATAGTGTTGAAAATATTGTACAAATGATGATATATCCAAAACATGATGTTATTAACATCCCTATTAAAATTGCTGGAAATGAGGATGATGTGTATTCTTTGATAAAAACTAAAACGCATGATGGCGAGCATTTTGTATCAAAGAATAGTGAGATTGTTGAAGTGAAAATGGATTTTATGAAAGATGGAAATAGAGTAAATTTTACATATTTTTCACATCCAGATAAAGCCAATACTATGCAAGAATTAATTAGGGAATATAAAAAGTTTTTGGCATTATTAGAGGTTCTTTTTTTGCCGAGTACTTCTGAACAAAGGGTAGATGATATAAAAAAATATTTTGAGCAAGCCATAAAGTCATATAGCAGATGGGAAGAATTAGGTACTATTCTGGGTATTCATTTGACGCCTAAACAGATTGTTGAAGAGGAGGATGAGGGTGGTTTTATTGAAAAATTCTATTTGCTGCTAGTTAAGCATTCCATAATAAGGCAGAACGACAAGCTGAACCACATTGAATTGGCAGAGGTAGAAAATATAAATATTGGTCAGAAACTATTTGCAGCATACTGTCAACTTGAGAAGATGGAATTTTTTGGTGTAAAAAAAGACATTTTTACTGTGAATTGTTTCTTTGGAGCGGAAATATGTAAGATTGAGAAGAAACAAGACGGTAATAATACGGTATATTTTAAAGATTCTGAAACATATCCTATGTATCGTTCATATTCTGCATTTCTATGTAAGGAAGATGCAGAAAAGGAAATGAATCAAATTGAGAATAAAAGAGAAGATTATGAAAAGGCTGTTAATTGGATAGAGCAGATACGAGAAATATTATAAAGCCTAGTACAAAATAAATGAAAAGACATTGATACATAAAAGCATTAGTGTTTTTATTGGGAATGAAATATAAAACAACCGGTAGAACAAACGGTATCCATAATATTAGTTGATAATTTTATGAAAATTGAATATACTATTGATGTAAGGAAAGTAAGGAATGCATTGCTTTTGAAAGGAGGATTATATATGGAATTAGCAAAAGTAACATCCAAAGGACAAGTGACAATACCTATAGAAATCCGTAAAAAACTTGGTATTAAGAATGGAGATAAAATTCTATTTGTGGAAGAGGCCGGAAAAATTTATATGTTGAATTCTTCCATGGATGCATTACGTGAAGCACAGAGAGCATTTACAGGAGAGGCAGAAAGACTTGGGCTTCGTGATGACAATGATGTAATGGAAATGCTCAAAGAGATTAGGGAAGAAAGCGTGGTGAAGTAGATGCGGATTATGCTGGATACGAATGTGTTGATATCGGCACTACTTTTTCCCGGCAGTAAAATGGATACCTTAATGAATTGTATTTTTACAAGGCATCAACTGGTATTGTCATCTTATGTAGTAGAGGAGCTTAAGAACGTTGTAAAGAGAAAATTTCCCAATAAGGAACACGTAATTAACAAATTGTTGGTGGCGATGAGTTATGAGTATGTATACACACCCAATGATCTGGAGGAAGGCTTATTTGATATTCGGGATATCAAGGACTATCCGGTACTTTACACAGCAATTATTGAGGATGTGGATATTTTAATTACCGGAGACAAGGATTTCAAGGATATTGATATAGAAAAGCCGGAGATTATGACACCAACAGAATTTCTGGAGTTTTATTTATAGGTGTTAAAAGAAAAATAAACGGGAGGCATTGGTATCAGAAAATGAATGCTTCTCGTTTATTTTACTTATGTCTTGACATATGCATGATAGTACATTGTTATGTTTAGAAAAGAAACAAACGGTATATACTAGTAAAGCATATATAGCATATACATAAAGGAGTAAAGAAAGGGGTTGGCAAAGAAAATAATGCATAATATAATCTATATGACATGTAAAAAGAACAAATAATTAAAAAAATAGCTTTTATACATAAATTTTTATACAAAGCTATTGACATGCATAAGTATATATAGTAATATAATGCCATGCAGAGTATATACCACGGTATATAACCAAGGTGCGGCATAGCAGAAAAGAAAGGAGATATTAAAAATGGCTAAAAGACTTTTTAGTAGTAGCCCTCGGGCAGAGGTTATTCTTGCAGATCTACGGGCACGTGATGAAAATGTCTCCGGATGGATATCCAAGGGAGTGGTAGACGCTACCATACCCTTATTTACACCATTACGACATGATGCTCTACACTTATTGGATTTGGAGGCTGGTCTAGCTGATGAATGGGACAGCACTCGTAGGATAGATACGATAGGACAAGACGAGCTGAGAAGAAAGGAAATTTATAATGCTTTGAAAAATGGAATATGCTGGCTGTCAACACATCCCATAGACAAATGTACGGTACTCGAGAAGATTTTTAAAAACTATGACTTGGCTAGTATTACTGTTAATGACGCACTGAATAAAGCCAAAGAAATATTTACCGCACAGATGCACCCTGTTTTACAGAAGAAGCTGGCAGATTTAACCTCTGGAGAGATTGTGCAAGATATATTACAAAGCTGGGATTTATATTGGAATGAGGAAGCTACTTACCTATTCTTGGCTGCTTATATTGAGAATGTGGAAGCGAGCCAGACCTTTGAAATACTGCAGCTGGTAAAATTGCTCCAAGAAATTGAGGTAACTTACATCATGCGTTTTATCGAATAAAAAACAGAACTGCCAATGAGATCATTGGCAGATACTGCTGATAACCTTATCACCTTGTAAATAGATATATGTGATTAGCTATCTGATTGGCGTCTTTTATCTTATCACATCAGTATTAGATTTGCAAGTTTTATAAGAATATCAGAATAACGTTAATACGCGATCAATATGTCAACTTTGACAATTTATCCAATGACACTAACGAAATAACATACAAACGGGTAGAAATTTGCACTTTGGGTGGAGAGTCTACCTGTGCCAATTATGGACAGTTTCATATTCAGGAGGCTGATTTCATGTATATAAAAAGAAAGCAGATGGTAACTTTCTGCTGTTAAAAGGCTCAGTGAAGGCTTAGAAAGCCTATTGAGAATAGAAAAGATATGCAAAGGAGAGAATTTAAATGACAGAATTAAGAGAAGATCAAAAAAAAGAAGCCTTACGCAGATTAAAGCTGTTGGAGGCAGAAGAACTTTCGAAAGGACTTGTAGAAAAATTTGAAAAAACGGGACAGGTAGATGTGTACACGTTAGAAAAAGAGAAGATGAGACAACAGAATGAAAAAGAAAGAAAGATCATAGCGCAAATTGAGGAAAATGGATGCTTTGTATATTTGGTGCTGACAGATAAAGGACAATATTATCAGCTGTTTTATGTAAGTAACGAATCCAGGGATTGGGGAGAAGATATAGATAGTGTAGGAAAACAATCCATATTCCTGATTAGGTGCAAGGACATACGAAAAAGAGGTAAAATAGTTTACTTTGGTCATCTGGATCAACCGAATGAATCTGAGATATACATTGAGGTTTAGTGCGATTTGTACATTTAGGAATGGCATTGATTAGTTTGGAACTGGTTATTTATGTGCATTTTATTTAATGTCGTGTACCGTATGAACAAGGGGAGCTTTCCTCAAAATGGTTTACCATTTGGGGGAAAGTGAGTGGGGATGTGCCCCACGCAGCTCGGAGAGCTGCCGGGATAGAAGGAACGCACATGAAATGTGAACCCAACTCACATTTCTCGGCGTTCCTTCGCAAGGACAGGATGTCCTTGCAAGCAAGGGTTTGAGCGTCGCTAAGGGAACGCAGTGCCCTTAATAGACCAAGATAAGCGGCCGAAGGACCTCATCAAAGATGAGCCCTGAAAGGGGCGTTATAAGATAGCTTGTCGAGCATCTTATATATCTTGCTTATAGAAGATGATTATCTGAGATGCAAAAGCTTGTCGCTATTTCGACGTAAAGTGGATGATTATTTGGAACGTTCGTGACAAATAAACAGTCTGCGGTTATACAGAAATAACGACAAACTTTTGCATTGAATGAGAGGCAGCTTCTATAACAAGTATGTTGCCTTTAACGGCAACCTTATCAAAAGGAAAGGGTGATTAGCTGTGGCAGAATTAGAAAAATATACTGACGATAGCGTAATGATGTTGCTTAAACATGTTGATCGTCAGCTTAAAAATGACGCAAATAAAGATATTGTTCAGTTGAAAAGCAGCCTAAATTATTCCATAGGGATTACTTGTCCCCCGAAAGAACGATATAAGCAAATTAAAGACAAATCTTATCTGTATGGAAGGGGAACCCAAAGAGAATCTAAAGCCATTACATGCTGTAGTTGGGTTGTCACACTACCTAAATCGGTTAGCGATTATTCCACCGTAGGAAAGGATGAGATTAAGATTCTAAATCCTGAAGCTGAGAGAGCTTTTTTTGAAGGGGTAAATCGATTTATTGCAAAGAGATATGGAACTGTATTCTACAATCGAGTTCACTACGACGAGGCTGGCCAAGCTCATATACATGTATATTTTATACCATTGACCAAACTGGATCACGATTTAGTTCATTATAAGACCATAAAAACTCATGATGCATTTAAAACGGAATCTGGCAGATATGAATTTAGATATCGCTACAAATTAGAAAATGGTGAGAAGATTCCGCTTCGTAACTATGCAAAGATAAGCGATTCCTTTGAATCAAAAATTTCGGGTGCAGATGTTCTAAATAAAGCAGAACTCCAACATTTCCATAGTGACCTGGCAGAATATCTTAAAAAGAATCAAATTCCGGGAGCTGACTATGTGTGTAATGGGAAAACAGCTGGGAAAAATATATCGGTAAAATCAATGAAGGAGCTGAAAACCGTAACGGGGTTATCGATCGAAGAACTGAAAGAGCTGCAGTTAAACCGTGATCAGTTGCATAAAATAATTGCGACGAAAGACCGGAATCTAATTCAATTGTTACGCCAGATGCAGCAAAAGGAAAACGAGCTTACAGATTTACATAGGCAGATGCAGATAAAGGATCGGATCATTTATAAAAAGGATCAACAGATCCAGTCGCTGGTTGAGAGTTCTCTATTACATGAGGAGGAACTTATGCATACGATAGAGCAAAACAAGCAATTACAGGCAAGGTGCGAGCAGTATCAGAAGGAACTTGATAAGATGCGGGAATATACAGAGAATAGGAATCTTTCGCAGATTGAAATTATGGAAGATGCTAAAAGCAGCTGGAGGCAAAACAAAGCATGGGGAAAGGAATTAGCCTGGGGAAATCAGGAAAGAAATTATGAAATCGAAAAGGAAAGGAGCTAATATGCGAAAGAAAATAAAATACATAATTCGATATTTCCATATCGTATGGTATCTGTTGCTGGCAGTTCTATTGCTGGCAATGAGAAGATACTTGGTAATGCTTCTGTGTAAAATGACCAGAGTTGCCACTACGGATAGCCTGTTTTTCAAAGCATATGGAGTCGTAGCTACGCTGGTTGTGATTACTGTGTGGTGTTCATTTTTCATTCCAGGGATGCGGAAGCGATTATATAGCTACTGGACAGGGCGTAATTATCGTTATGACATTGAGCGTTATGGCCGGAGTTATAGGGAATTGCTGGACTATTATAAGAATGCAGATCATATGTGTCTGGATATCAATACATTACCGGATAAACAGTGGACGGATTCGGGAGGTCTTGTCTTTGGGAAATTGAATGGCAAATTGATATCGTATGAACCGAATGGAAATGGAATAGCATCGATGATTTGGGGTGCGCCCGGTGACGGCAAGACCACAAGTATTATCATTCCATCCTGCCGTCAGTTCGGAATGAGAAGGAATCCAAATGGACAGATGCGGCAGTGCGGCTCCGTGATGGTGACAGATCTTAAAGGTGATATTTACGAAGCAAATAAAGCATTTCGGAAAATAAAGAGATTTTCAGTGATTAATTGGCATGATTCGGCACACTATGATCCGTTGGTTGATGCCAGGGAAATGCAGCCAAATGAGAGAGCAGTCTTTTTGGAAAATATGGCAATTACGTTGATTCCGGAAGAAGGAAATCCCGAAGGAAAATACTTTATTGATGGTGCTCGTGACTTTTACACAGGCATAGCCTTATATCTTCTGAACAAAGATCCATCGATTTCCTTCCCGGAAATTATCGAGCAGATTGTGGTAGGCAATTTTGCGGACTGGGTATTGAAGATAAAGGAGTCTGATGATCTGGCAGCACAGGCTTACACGAATCACTTCTACGGTGAAAATGAAAAAAATGTAGGTGGTACTTACTCGAAACTTGTATCATGCGTGCGACTTTTTAGCAACAGTATTATGAAAACATTGCTTGTGAATGATCCAGATGCAATTTCACCGGAGGATCTGGAGAAGGGCATTGATATCTATATCCAGATCGATCCAAACCAGATCACCTTACTCGGGCCACTTATTGCAATGATCTATCAGGCATTTATGAGCAAGATGCTTTATCGAAAGCAAAACCAGAATCCTCCGATTGCCTTTGTCATGGACGAGTTTGGACAGCTTCCAGCAATGCCAATTATTTCACAGTCCGCAGCATTGATGAGAGCGTATAACTGTTCACTGATGTTTGCGTGCCAATCGTTGGCCATGTTGGAGCAACGTTATGGTCTTGCCGGTAGAAAGCTGTTAATGGATTGCGTAAAGGTGAATTGCTTTCTGTCTGCCATGGATCCGGATACCCGGGAATGGGCTTCCAAATTGATAGGCACTCGTAAAGTTCTAAAGGTAAGTACATCGGAACAAATATCGGAAAATGGATCATACGGAAGATCAGTGGCAGAAGAAAGAGAGAGAATCATTGAGCCTGAAGAATTTGGAAATTTGCCAAACGAAGATGCAGTCATGATCTATTATCAGGGAAAGTACATAAAGGCGCAAAAAACATATTACTTTGAAAATGAAAGGAAAAAGAAAAGATGAAACCTATGCTTGTATACCAGAACCTTGAAAAGATATTAAAGCTGGGGGGAAAATGGGATGTAATGACTCCTACAGAGCAGGAGGCTGTTGCATATGCAGTAAAATATCTGAATAAAGAACCTTCTAAATATATAGGAAACACGACACAGTTCTCACGGGAGTATCTGCTTGCATGTAGTGCAGAGGCGATAAACGAGCGTATGAGAAATGATACGGCAGAGAGAATTGATCTACAGATTGCTGAACGAATAAACAATTATGCCATCAGAAAAGATATTGTACTGTATCGTGGTGTGGATGAAACTACATTTGAAAAAATGAAAGTTAATGCGAAGGGAAAGAAAGGAATTGATCTGCTGGAAAAAGGATTCCTCTCCACTTCTTTAGTGAAGGGACATGAAATAGATCGGCCAGTGAAATTGAGGATATACCTTCCAAGAGGTGCAGCAGCTGTATTTATGGGAAATGTAAAATCATGTGAGGCCTATTACTATGAAGTTGCCATACAATGTGGCGCAATGCTGAAAGTACTTACTGCAGACAAGGAATATATTAATTGTAAATGTATTGGTTTTGAAAAACATAGGGAGGAATAAAACTCATGGAAAAACGAAAAAAGTATATACGATATGCGGAAGGAGCAGAGATCTATAGTATGAGTTTGCGTAAATTTCAGGAATTAGCACATGATGCCGGAGCTATATACAAAGTCGGGAAAATGGTATTGGTGAATTGTGAGGAACTGGATCGCTATTTGGAGTCCTTTAAAATCTGAATAAAACGGGAAAGAAATCTGCGGAAAAGACGTACTTGACAATTTGTTAAACGAAAAATACAATAGACTCATAAAAGCAAATGAGAGGTTAGCAGATGGCTAAAATTGGGCGTCCGAGAAAGGAAGAAACAAAGCGTAATATCATTGGTGTTCGATTATCGGAGGGAAATTACAACCAACTAATGCAGTATGCTACGGAACATGGGCTGACTATAACACAAATTGTACAAATGGCTTTAGAAAACTTATTTCAGGGCACGAAGCAGGATGCATGATTTCTTTCCAGAATACTTGGAAAGGAGAAGCAATCGTGGTAAAAAGCAGAAAAGACCGGCAGGGAAGAAGCCTGCGGAAAGGAGAAAGCCAAAGAACTCAAGACAATAGGTACATTTATACCTATACAACCCCATCTGGAAAAAGAGGATATGTATATGCAACATCCCTGCAGGAATTAAGGGCGAAGGAAGAAAAGTTGGTGAGGGATCAGCTGGATGGATTGGATTTATATGTTGCCGGGAAGGCAGATCTAAACTTTGTAGTCAATCGCTATCTTGCAACAAAGAGTAATTTAGCCTCTTCAACCTATGCAAATTACCGTTATATGTATGATCGTTTTTGTGGGGATACAATAGGAAAACGAAAGGTTGCAGAGATAAAGTATTCGGACATATTACACTACTATTTGGGATTGGTTGAGAATGGAATAAAGGTAAAAACAATAGAATCATTGCACTGTGTATTACACCCAGCATTTAATCTGGCAGTACGAGATGAAATAATTCGAAAAAATCCCAGTGATGGAGTGATGTCTGAGGTTAAGAAACGGCAGGGATGTAAACAGAAAGTGCAAAGAGCTTTGACAGTTGAACAGCAAAGAGAGCTGCTAAGTTATGTGACAGATCATCCTTTATATGATGTCTGGCGTCCGTTATTTACAGTTTTATTAGGGACAGGATGCCGGATCGGGGAAATATGTGGATTGCGTTGGCAAGACATTGATATGGAAAAAAGAGTAATTGATATAAACCATAGCATGACATATTTCCGGAGAGGGACAGAGCCGCCATATACGTTTGAATTTCGGTTTGAACCACCTAAAACAAAAGCAGGGATCAGGAAAATTCCAATGTTGGATAGCGTGTATGAAGTTTTCCAAGAGATGTACGAAGAGCAAAAGGCTAATGGTTTTAGCAAGCTCGTAGTGGATGGAGCTACAGGATTTATATTCATCAATAAGATGGGAAATCTTTATAAACATAATGCAATCGACCATTCGATCAGAAGAATTGTGGATAACCATAATGCAGAGGAAGAAGTAAAGGCAAAGAAGGAACACAGGGAGCCGATCATGTTACCATACTTCTCATGCCATACCTTTCGGCATACTTTTTGTACTCGGTTTTGTGAGAATGAAACAAACGTAAAAGTTATACAGGCAGTAATGGGACATGCAGATATCAATACAACAATGGATATCTATGCTGAAGTTACAGAAGCAAAGAAAAAAGAGTCAATGGAAAATCTATCAAGAAATTTGAAAGTTTTCTGAGAAAGAGTCCGGAAAGAGGATTCGTATACTTTGCAACAAAATAGCAATTCTGCAACAGATTTGCAACGAATCAGGGATTAACAGTACATAGAAAGATGGAGTAATGCATGACTGAAAACCTGATAAATAAGGCTGAATGATGAGTAATACATAATGGTACAAGAAGGGTAAAACTCAATCAGGCCGTGTTGCTACTATTATTGAGTAATTAAATACTATTTGAGTATTCATTGACTTAAAAGGCTCAGCCCTTTGTTTACAAGGGGTTGAGTTTTTTTTGTGTGTTTGATGAAGACGGCGCACGGGCATATGTCATTTTCGTGGACTTGTTGTGGGCTTATTTTATCCTTTGGACTTACGACTTTGAAGCTTTTGTCTTGTGATATTGGTATTTCTAATGCTTTTGCTGGGGCTGTTACATCGGATGTTGCCATGTCTTTCTGGTGCTGTTTCTGTATCATATCCATCACTTCCGGATGCTCTTTGGTGTTTTTGGTGGGGTGGCCACATCCTGCTTTTTCACACGCTGGAGACTTTTGTTGATATCGAGGGTGTTCTTCTCAAAATCGAAGTCCTTTGGTGTCAAGGCGAGGAATTCTCCAAAACGGATACCGGAGTAGTACAGTAGTGAAAACGAAACATGTGCTGTGGGATCATCTTCCATGGCTGTTAGTATCCAATCAAATTCTTCCTTTGTCCAGAAGTTAACCACAACCTCACGCTTACCCATTCTGCCCGCTTTGTGGCAGGGATTCTCAACTAAGTTGAAGTAGTCCACTGCATAATTGAAAAGTGCGGTAATCATATTCTGCATCCTATCAAGGTAGGAATTGGAGTAATTCTTTGTAATCATTTCATTCTGCCAAGCTCGGATGTCCTTGGGAGTAATCTTATTGATGGGCTTATTCTCGAAATAAGAGAGAATCAGCTTCTCAAATACATGCTTCTTTCCGTCGATGGTGCTCTGGTGACATCGATGAACCATATCCACTATATAAATCTCATACATAGAACGGAAACTCATATCCGTGCTGCCTTTCTGTTTTCTAAGGCAATCTGCTTCCCATTCCTTTGCTTCACGCTGAAGCTTAAAGCCTCGTTCCTTTATCTGTTTTTTCTTTCCGGTAAAATCTTCATAATAACATCTGACATACCAGGTTCCTCGTTCTTCGTCTTTGTAGACTGGCATATTGTTTACCTTTACTATCGAAGGTCCTCGCCAAAGAGTCGGATGAGTTGCTTGAACTGTTCCTTCTGATATTTCATAACCCTTCCCGGTGCGTTCTCACTGATTGGAAAAGTTTCCTTAGAGGAACAGAAAAACTGGATTGCAGAGGAAATGGGAAAAAGTATCGGTTGGAAACGCTTATTCAAGGGTAAAAACGAGCGTGGCGATTTACTTCTTTCTGATTATCGAAGGGAGCGTGCGGCAGAGAAAGCATTGGAAGCGGAACGTGAAAAAGAAAGGCAAGAAAATGCTCTGCAGCACATTCAAACCCTGTCAGAGAAGACTATAAAGAAGCTAGATGAGGAATTATCCTCTATGAATATGAAGCTGGAATGTACAGATGCTTTAATCGAAATTAGAAAAAACGATGCGGCAGAATGGGAGGAAAAAGCGGAGTATTCCAAGTTGGAATATCTAAAGGCAGATGAGCTTCTGACGGATAAAAAGAAAGAAGTGGAGCAGGCACAAGGGGAACTATCCAGAGTGACGGAGGAATTGGATGAAGCGATCCGTAAAAAGGAGATTGCCTTGGATTTGTACTATAGGTTATCAACGGATACAGAGAACACGGATTTAGGATAAGCTGGAAAAAGCCTATGAATTCATGAAACAATTTGTAGTTAATGGTAGGAACATGCTAGGTGTGTTCCGAGAACGGATTGGCGAAGTGAAGGAATGGGTACACAAGAAGGTTGCCGGGATGAGCCGGTAGGGGATACCCCAAGTGGTAGATATGCTGCTTGGGGTGGTTTTGTATAGATGGTTCAAATGTAATTTTGTTCATTTTTTGCTATAATTTTTCAAACATGACATACAGATGACATGTTTAAGGCGGTAAATTATGATAAAGAAAAGAGAATAAGCGAAATGAAGATTGAAAGGCTGATAGGGATTCTATCTATATTGTTACAAAAGGATATGGTTACAGCACCTTTTCTTGCGGAGCATTTTGAAGTATCCAGAAGAACCATAAACAGGGATATTGAAGATTTGTGTAAAGCAGGGATTCCGATTGCAACCAGGCAGGGAACAGGCGGCGGAATTTATATTATGGATAACTATAAAATCAGCAAGACTTTGATTACAAATGCTGAGATGCAGGATATTCTTGCAGGAATCCGCAGCCTTGACAGTGTAAATGGAACAAATCAATACAAACAGCTGATGGAAAAACTGGAATCCGGTTCTTCGGATTTTCTAGTGGGAGAACAGTCGGTATTGATTGATCTTTCTTCATGGTATAAGGAATCACTGGCACCAAAAATTCAGATTATCCGCAGTGCCATTAAGGGATGTCGCAAAATTACATTTTACTATTACGGACCATCGGGAGAAGCTCAGAGAACCATAGAGCCATATTATCTGGTATTTCGGTGGTCTAACTGGTATGTGTGGGGCTGGTGTGATACCCGAAGGGATTACAGACTTTTTAAACTAAATCGTTTGGACGAGCTTGCAGTGACGGAACACATTTTTGAAAAGCGTCCAGCCGTTGCTCCGGATTTTACAGAGGTTGAGAAAGTTTTCCCGGGGGAAATTCATGTGAAAGCGCTTTTTGAGGCGGACTGCAAATGGCGTTTGGTGGAAGAATTTGGAACACGCTACTTTGAAGAGCAGGAGGATGGGAAACTGTTATTTCAGGCAGAGTACACGGACAAGGAAAATCTGATTACTTGGTTACTTACCTTTAGAAATAAAGTGGTTTTATTAGAGCCTGAGGAGATACGCAGGGAGTTGTGTGACGAGTTACAGAAGACTTTAGAACAATACAAATAAAGGAGATACGTCAAAATGAAGTATGCATGGATGGATGAATATCTGATGAATAAGACAGGTGTAACCAAAGACCTGAAAGAAGAGTGGAATTGGATTCGCTATATGATAGGCGGAAAAATGTTTGCTGCCATATGTCTGGATGGGGCAAACGAGAATAAACCTTATTATATCACTTTGAAATTGGAACCCTTGGATGGAGATTTTCTCAGACAGCAATATGAAGATATAATTCCAGGATATTATATGAATAAAGTGCATTGGAATTCTGTTAAGCCTGATGGCGTGGTGCCGGATGATTTGTTAATGGAAATGCTGGATAAATCCTATGCATTGGTGCTTCATAGCTTTAGCAAAAAGCGTCAACAAGAAATCTTACTGACGACATATTGTGGCTTGGATTGTACAAATTGTGAGTATAAAGAACCTTGCAATTGTAATGGTTGCGTGGCTACAAAAGGAGTGCCTTTTCACGCAGAGGAAAAGCCGTGTCCGGTTGCGGCATGTGTGATGCAAAAGGGGCTATCCTTTTGCGGAGAGTGTACTGATTTCCCGTGTCAATTACTGACTGATTATTCTGATGATACAGAGCATGGGGATAATCCGCCTGGAGCGCGTGTTGAAGCTTGTAAGATGATTAAATGTTTGTTGGGAAAGAAATAGAAGGATGATGAAATACCATACATGAAATAGTTGCAAAGTCAATACTGAGTCCACAAAACGGAATGAATCTTTACAGGGGATGTCTTCATGGATGCATCTACTGTGATGCAAGGAGCACATGTTATCAGATGGATCATGCATTTGAGGATATTGCAGTTAAGGTGAATGCACCTAAGCTTTTGGAAGAGACACTGCGCAGAAAAAGAAAGCATTGTATGATTGGAACTGGGGCTATGAGTGATCCGTATCTGCCGATTGAAAAGGAACTTAAGCTGACCAGGAAATGTTTGGAGCTTATCGATGAATATGAGTTTGGACTTGCGATTCAAACAAAATCAGATTTAATACTTCGTGATTTGGACTTGTTAAAGAGTATTAACAGAAAAACAAAATGTGTAGTGCAAATAACCATGACTACGTATGATGAAGAACTATGCACGATTCTGGAACCTGGGGTATGTACTACCAAGAAAAGATTTGAAATATTGAAGATTATGCGGGATGAAGGTATTCCGACGATATGCTGGATGACGCCTATATTGCCGTTTATAAATGATACGGAAGAAAATATTCGCGGGCTTTTGGAGTATTGCAAAGAGGCGAAAGTATATGGAATTCTTTTGTTTGGTATCGGAGTTACCTTGCGGGAAGGTGACAGGGAATATTTTTATCAGCAATTGGATAAACATTTTCCGGAGATGAAAGAGAAGTATATCAGAACCTTTGGGAATGCTTATGAGGTTCCATCGCCTAAGAATAGAGAATTGATGAAACTAGTTAAGGATGAGTGTGCGCGGAGCGGTATAATTTGTGACAACAACAAGCTTTTTTCTTATATGCATGAATTTGAGGATAAAGCTGTCGGGAAACAGATTGCATTAGATGAATTTTTTAATAAATAAAGCAATGGAAGATAAAAGAAATGTCGTATGATTTCAAAAAGGATTCAAGAGAGTTTTATAGGCCAAAGAATAAACCTGAAATTGTAAATGTACCCAAGGCAAAATATATTGCAGTCAGGGGGAGAGGGGATTCTAATGAAGAAGGCGGGGCGTATCAACAGGCAAACAGTGTCTTGTATGCAGTAGCCTACACCTTGAAAATGAGCTATAAAACGGATTATAAAATAGAAGGCTTTTATGAATATGTGGTTTCACCGCTGGAAGGGTTTTGGTGGCAGGAAAATGTTTCCGGTGTGGATTATAGCGATAAGTCTGCATTTCATTGGATTTCGGTCATTAGGGTTCCTGATTTTATATCCAAAAAGGATTTTGACTAGGCAGTGAAAATGGCAACAAATAAGAAAAAAACAGATTGTACCGCTACCGAGTTTATAACCATAGAGGAAGGGTTATGCGTCCAAATAATGCATGTTGGTCCGTTTGATGAAGAGTCAAAGAGCGTTGCCATCATGGATGAATTTCTTGAAGCAAATGGTTATGTGAATGATATCAATGAAGAGAGGCTTCACCATGAAATTTATTTGTCTGATGCAAGAAAGGTTCCGGCAGATAAGTGGAAAACAATCATAAGACATCCGATTAAGACAGCGGAATAAAAAAGGCGTCCTAAGCAGGGAAAATACTGCATAGGACTTCTTTTAGTTAGTTGTAGTCGTGTTTTGCAGATGATATAATAGGGGCATGAGTGTAAGGAAAGCAGGATACGGTAGAATACAAAGATCAATTCAAACTGTTGGAGAAATATCCGAATGCGACGTATTGTGTGTTAAATAGAGCAAGGCACAATTTGCAGATAGAGCAACCGGAACTATTTCAGAGTATTGTAAAGAATTTGTTGAAAGGTGGGGTGTATGTTAATTAGTTTTATCATGTCAGGTTTATTTGGATGTCTTAGTGTTTGTGTAATAATTGTAATGATCAAGGTAAAAATTGAGAAAAGAAAAAATAGAGAGTATGTTGTAAAATTGTATAAAGCATTAATGGGGGGCTCATATATTAATGGTTGTTAGTATGGGATTTCTGTTAATTTATTTTTATACATTGTTATATAATATGTTTTTAAAACTGTGCATGCTTGTTAGCAAAAGCCCTGAATTTTCAGAGTATATAGCTTTATCGATTATTTTGGTGACTTTTCAACCTGCGATGTACTTTATATTAAAGATAGTAAAAAGAGATTTGTATAAGAAAATGGAACAAAAAGAAATGCAGGAAGCAGGAACCGATATGATTAATAAAGTAATAACATACATAAACGAAATTCCTGTAAAGGGCATTATTCACATAATAAATTTGATTTTGGTAGTATTGGCAAATTCTTTTAAGGTTTTAAATGTAGATACAAATCTTACAACTACTAGTATTTATATGAGTGTTGCTACATTCTATGCATTGGATAGAGTGGTTGATTACTCTTCAAAGAAGTATAGCGTTTTTGGAAAAAGGGTAGATAATAAGTTCTTTGATACAGAAAAATAGACTCAAATGTCAAATTTGGATTAAATGATTTGAATAATATTAAGGAGAAATTGTTCACTAACTATATTGAGACTGGAATATATATCTTGACAGAACAATGATTTTGTCAGTAATACAACATGGCATTTTAATGATTTGTGTTGATAAGGAGTTGTCGAAATGCGAAAAAGGATATCAGAACAAAATTTTTTTCCTAATTTTGATTTATATACGGAATATTATAAAATAGAGGTGCTTATATCTGAAAAGAAAATATTGGGTGTATATAATAAGTTTGGAAAATTTATTCACGATTATTTTACATTAGAAGAATATATAGAATACATTTGCTTTAATGATTGGAATTTACGAGGAACTTTTACTTCCATAGCTGAGATGCGAATAAATCTTGGTATAGAAAGTGGAACTATAACACCCGAAAATATTAATGAGAATCAAGTTCTGGATTTTTTACAATATGCAATAAATTGCTTGAATAGGGCAAAGCAATCAATGAAAAAGGTGCCACATTCTCTTTTTTCAGATGATACAATAGAGACAATGTTGCGTGAAAACATTGAGAGTCTTATTAGAAAATTAAATTGTACAACAATATTTGAGAAAAAGAACCATGAAATATTTGTTATCTATAATAATACGATGGCGTCAGTAATATCAAAGGAACATCATGATGTTAAAGATAGTATTATGGAATATTTACAGATTGATAATAGAGGTGATTTGAAAAGAAAAGAAGAGATACTATGTTCACTTTATAAGAAATTGGAATCATGTGCAGAGACCTTTAAAGGCACAACATATAAAAATTTATATGACGATACCAAGTTGTTGTTTAATAAGTCAGGTGTGCGACACAATGTGGAAAAGGATAGTATTGCGTGTGCTACCTTTTTGACAATGGATAAAGAGGAATTGGAAAAATGGTATGATAAGATTTTTGATATGTTTTTGTCCTGTATGGAAATATATAAGTATCTGAGCAACAAAGTGGATATAGATAACATAAAAAAAGGCATATGTACATGAAAGAGAAATACGGATTAAATATTGACAAATATTGATAGTTTATGCTTGGGATTACGATGTTTAAAAGATTTGAAAGTTATGAAAAAATTGTATACACATCTAAAAGGTATGTTATAATTAAAGTTAATTTGTTGATGGCGAGCTAAAGGGATAGTGAACGGTTTATTGGACTGAAAAGTTGTTATCATTAAAGAAAAAGGAGGGCAATAAGTATGGCGAATGGAGAACAGATAAAAGCACTCTTAAATGCATATTATAACAGTGACGATGCACGCTTTAAAACTGTTGCACTGCAAATCGCAGCGAGTGAAGCTAGGTCGGGTCATGCATTATTGGCCAGAGAAATCAAAGAAATAATCGAAAAAAGTAATTCTAAAAATAGAATTATTAAGATGAAAAATGATAACCAACTTTTTCATTGTTCAATGATTGAACACAAAGAAATGGAATTGGTCGTTTCAGAAGAAATAAGGATAAGAATTGAAAGAATATTAACTGAATATAGGCAGAGAGAACGACTTCGTAGTTTTGGTATGAAAAACAGAAGCAAGATTTTGGTTGAAGGCGTACCAGGTACAGGAAAAACATTAACAGCAAGTATATTGGCAAGTGAATTAAATCTTCCTCTATATATTGTTCAAATGGATAAACTTATAACCAAATTTATGGGTGAAACCAGTGTAAAATTGCGTCAAATATTTGATGCAATAGCAGAGAATAGCGCAGTCTTTTTATTTGATGAGTTTGATGCAATTGGGGCAGATAGAAGTCTTGATAATGAAGTTGGAGAGATGAGAAGAGTGCTAAATACATTTCTGCAATTTTTGGAAAATGATGATTCTGATAGTATTATTATTGCCGCTACAAATAATCATAAGATGTTAGACCAAGCCTTATTTAGAAGGTTTGATGATGTATTGCATTACGGCTTACCGGATGATTTACAGATACAAGAATTATTTAAAATTAAGTTGGGTGAATTTTACAATAGTAAGGTTGTAACAAAAAAGGTAAGAGAAATGGCATTTGGACTAAGTCATGCTGAAATTACAAAAGTGTGCGAAGACTGCATTAAGTCGATAATTTTAGAGGATACTAAGTTAACAACACGGATGTTAGAAAAATGTTTAAAGGAACGTTTGGATGCGTATGTAAGCAAGGAGGCATAATATTTGAATAATCCGAAGAAAAACTTTATATTAGAAAATACATATGAAGTTCACCAATATACGGCGGATGGTACTCGTGGAAGGCAGGTTTTTAAGCCAAGAGACAGAGAAAGTCATGGACGACGTTTATTAAAACAGCTTGATTCTGTATGGCAAAGTAATGAACAACAAAGAGCTATGTTTGCCGCAATAAAAGAACGACAGGGTACATATATAGAGTTTAGAGGTGCTGAGAATTGTGATTTAGTATCTAAAAGCCTTGAAAATGCAATACAAGGAATAACATTGCTTAATTTTAGAAATGAAATATCCGATGATGGAGTGGTAGTTCAGGCGGCTACAGTATTTGTTCCTGTAGGGAAGGAAAACTATTTCAATAAGAAAATTCAAGAATATCTTGAACAAGATACGTCTGCTGGAAATGCTAAAAATAAACCTTTGGTTGAAAGTATTGAAACAATTAAGCTGGCTGTTGTTTCTTCATTTTGGATAGGAGACGTAAAATATATACCAATGGAAACATCCGAATGGTGTGAATATTGGCTTAGAACAGAGGTGCTGGAAGAAAAAGAGGTAGCAACGCAGTTCTATAAATTGTGTGATAAGATGGAAATACAGCATAAGGATACTTGCATTGTGTTTCCAGAGAAAGTTATCGTGCTGGCCAAAACTAATAATGCTAAAATTCAGGGGTTATTAAATGAATGTAATGCTATTGCAGAAATTAGAAGGGCACCGGAAGTCGCTAGTTTCTATACAAGAATGTATGGCCGAGAAGCGAATGAATGGATATTGGATTTAAAAGACAGACTAGTTCTTGGTCAATCAGGTGTTTGTGTATGTGTATTGGATACAGGTGTGAATTACTCGCATCCATTACTTAAAGATATATTAGCAAGTGAACATGCTCAGACTGTGGAGATTGAGTGGGGGACAGATGATAAGGATGGGCATGGAACAGAGATGGCAGGACTGTGCGAATACTTTGATTTAGGGGTTATTCTGTCAGGGCGAGAAAGTGTTGAGATAAATCATAGATTAGAATCTGTAAAGATCTTGCCAAGTGCAGGTACTGATAATTCGCCTGAACTGTATGGTGCTATTACAGCAAACGCATCAAGCATGGCAGAAATTGCTAATCCACAAGCAAAACGTGTATTTTGTATGGCAGTAACTGCGGATAAATATGTAACAAAGGACGGAGCACCATCTTCTTGGTCAGCAGAATTAGATAGTATTATTGCTGGTGTTATTGATGGAATAAAAAAGTTATATGTTGTATCAGCGGGAAATGTTCAGTTTGATGAACTAAAAAGTGCTCAATATCCGTCAGCAAATATTAACCATCCGATAGAGGATCCTGGACAATCATGGAATGCGATAACAGTTGGCGCATATTCGAATAGAATTCAATTAGATGACAAGGTTTTTAAAGGATGGAATCCAATTGCTGATGTTGGGGAGTTGTGTCCATTTAGTTCAACATCAATAACATGGGATAATAAATGGCCGATTAAACCAGAAATATTAATGGACGGTGGAAATGCGATAACTGATGGGACTAATATTGATATTTGCGATGATGTATCCGTATTAACAACGAATAGGGATGTGATAGGCAGACCATTTACAACTACTAATGCGACTAGTGCAGCAACCGCACAAGCAGCTTATATGGCGGCTGAATTATTGAGTGCATATCCAAGTTTGTGGGAGGAAAGTATACGTGCACTTATGGTGCATTCAGCACAATGGACAGAACAGATGAAGGCACAGTTCTGTGTTGATAAAAAGAAGAGTGGCGGTATACGAAGTCTGCTTCGATGTTGTGGTTATGGCATTGCAGATTTGGAGAGAGCTAAAAGTAGTATGGACAATTCTGTTAATATGATAATACAGGCAGAATTACAGCCATATTGCAAACAGAATAGTGATTACAAAATGAAGGATATGCATCTTCATAAATTGCCATGGCCCACAGAGTTACTGCAATCACTTGATAATACTATAGTAAGTATGAAAGTAACGTTGTCATATTATATAGAACCGGCACCGGATCAAAAGGGTTGGAATAATAAATATAGATATGCATCTAATGCATTGCGTTTTGAAGTTATAAATAAAGATCAAAACAAAGAGGATTTTCTTAAACGTGTCAATGCAGAAATAAGAGGCGAAGATAAAAAAGATAAAGGAGAAGGTTCGACTGGTTCAAGTAGATGGTTTCTTGGAAAGGAAAACAGGGATGTTGGTTCTATACATTCAGATATTTGGACTGGACCTGCAGTTGATTTGGCAGATTGCAATTATATAGCAGTCTTTCCGGTTATTGGATGGTGGAGAGAAAGACATCATCTTGGTAGATATGACGATACAATGAGGTACTCGTTAGTAGTTTCTATTTCGACGCCCGAGGAGAGTATAGATTTCTATACACCGATTCAAACAATAATTGAGCAACAAGTTGCAACTGAAATTGAAATAGAAGTGTAGAGCAAGTAGAAAATTGATAATCCCCTCTCGCCAATTGAGAGGGGATTGATTCTTTAAAAAGGCTCAAAACTATCTTCCGCATCCACCCATGCCTGCATCTCGTCATCCAAAGCAAGCCGGGCATATTCCAGCGGATTATCAATCACCAGAGCATTCAGGCACCGTTGGGAATTAGGAGTGGTTCGTATCCCGGATTCTGCCTGATTGCAGTCAATCTGGAGGATGTAGCCGTTATAGAGGTTAATGTCGACGCTGTTGTACTTAGGGTTATATCTTGCGTGTATCAATTTCATTGTTATCAGTTCTTTCATATGAATTGGAGTTAAAAAATCCATGGATTTATTTGGAATTTTAAAAACTTTTGAATAGATATATCAATCACAAAATGTACCATTATATATAATGCAACATCACTATAATTATTCAAAGCAAAACAAGTTGTGATATTAACAGTTATGTTGCTACTATTATTGAGTAATTACCTGTTAATAATGTAAATATCCAGTAAATTTAAGGCTTTCTGAGATTTCACGGGAAGCCTTTTTTACGTTGAAGAAGTATGGTATAGTAAAATATATGGTATAAAGAATATGCAATTTTTATATATGAATTGAAACAAGGAGATATGAAGACTAATGGAATATTATCACGTAGTAACAGAAAAACCTATGTATATTGGACAACATATTCTTTTTGATGACACGCATCATAGCGGAGTTTATACAAGAGTGATGGATAGAGTTGAAATGGTTAATAAAATATATGCCAATCCTCAAAACTATAATGACGATAAATTGGAACATCATACAAAAGTTGCCCTTAGAGAACTCGCAATGGAAGAAATTAGATTTAAAAATTATCCTGATTATCCTTCGAGAATGAGTAGCTTGTATGTTTCAAGAACTTTAGAAGAGGCAAATAAGTGGTTTGATTTTTTTACTGAAATTGGCAGACCGACATTTCAAATTGTAAAGGTTAGCGTAAAAGGACGAGTGTTTGAAGGAAATGCAAACCGTTGCTTTGATGGACATATAGATAAAAAATATAATATGAAACTGGCGGAAGAATATTGGCAAAAAGACGCCAATGTGGATATAAGCAATAATCCAGTAGTAGAGGTATTGGTGGATGGAGATATCGAGGTAATAGAGATTATTAGAGATTGAAAGGTGGATAAAATATGAGTATTAATGTTTGCTTCAATTAGCATAATAATTGAAGATTGGGGAAAAACATATGGTAAATAGAACAATAGAATATAGAAACATTATTATGAGATGTGATACTATTAATAAATCTGCATATGTTGATTTGCATAAGAATTATTGTATGGAAAGCTACAAAAATGGTATGGAAACAGTATGGGTAGATATTCAAAAGGCTGCAGGAGAATTTGTGCATGAAACAGATGAAGAGGTGAGGTCATATTTCTTGAATAGATTTGATAGAGTAGCACTTTATGATAGGTGCATTTTTCTAAAAGAAATGGATACTGGAAAACACATCGGAACTTGTATTGCATGGGAAGAAGAATGGGAGAATTCGATTATACCTGTATTGCATTGGCTTGCTGTTTCGGATGAGTATGCTGGAAAAGGCATTGCGAGAATGATTATTACGCAAGTTATGGAAAGGTTTGAAGCAAAAGAAAAATATCCAATATATTTACATACGCAACCTTGGTCATATAAAGCGATAAAATTATATAATGATTTTGGCTTTAATATTTGCAAAAAGGATATATTTTGCGATGCAGAAAACGAATATAATTTGGCGATGTCTGTTCTAAAAAGAATAATGAATAAGGAAGCATATATAAGGTTATTGAATAGTGAGGTGGAATAGTCACGAGAGTTGTAATAACTATTATTATGATATTTCGGATGGTTTTATTAACAGATAAATTGTCTTTGGCTGGTTTCCCATTAACGAAGTGAGGACATGGATTGGATTTTTTGTTTCATTTTTGATTTATACTGTCATCAGTATTACAATCAGCAATCTGAAAGAGAAAGAAGAAAATAAAAAAATGAAACAGGCATTAAACAAATTTCAAAGAGATGGAGAACGTAATGATAAAAAATGAAGAACGGACATGCCGTAAAAAGATTATTTGGGGTAACACCATATTGATTATTTTAGCTGGTGTGGTTATTGGAGGTTTTATTTGGACGAATTTCACAAAGAAATATCAAAAAGAAGAGAGTCTGTATGAGGACACGATTGCTCAATTAGGGGATAGTTATGCATATGCTCTTTTAGATATGGATTATGATGATAACGTTTTACTTACATCAGATTTAGTATACGACGAAGGAACGGAAAGCCAGGCATCTATTTGTTGTGATGTTTACTATTACATAGGAAATGAAGCAAAGATGCTGGGAACTGTCATGAGTGATGGGACTGCATACCCGATAACCTTTACGAAGGATGGAATATATGGAGCTTCCGGGCATAAGGTAGAAAAATACGCAATTTCAGAAGACGGAACTTTTTATTTACAGAAAGGTATATACGAGCAATTTGATGAAGATGGAAATGTAAGCTATCGTAGCATGATAGATGGAAGCGAAAGTGAATCAACAGAGCAGGAATATCAGAACATGCTTCAGGAATATAGCGAAAGTCAAATCGTACATTTCGCATATGATAAAGATGAAGCAGTAAACAAGTATAGCTTAAAATAGAATTCCATACGGTTTTATATAAAAAATCATAAATAAACCCCACCAGACATCCGATAACTATATCACAGAGTTAAGTTAAGGAGAGCACATTTTTCAAAGGATTGATATTTGAAGAATGTGCTTTTTTATTAAGGGGGAAAAGGATGAATATTTTTTTGAAACCAATGGAAGAGAATGCGAAAATAACTACTACGCAGGAGCTGACAGAGTATATTCTCAATAAGGTAAATGAGAGCGGAGACATGAAACAGGAACAGAAGGCGGAAATGGATGCCCGGATTATGGCAAAGCTGAAAGCCGGGAAAAAACTTACTCCGGAGGAATTGAATTATTTGAGAAGAACAAATTCGATGATGTATGCACAGGCATTAAGAGTCCAGCATATGGCAGAAGCGGTAGAAGAACAGCTGAAGCATGCAAATAGTAAAGAAGAAGCGGACCGGATTGTTTCATCTACCCTATTGGGATTGTCAAAAAATGATCCGGCAAGAGAATTCATAGTGGCAGCAGTTAATCGGATTTCGTCAGAATTTCGTAAGTCAGGTGGGTATGCAAAACTTCCCAATACCATGGAAGAAACAGAGAAAAAGAAAAATGGTAACAATGAAAATGCGTTTTCCAGGGAAAACAAAGACAAAGAAGAAATGGATTTGAAAAACTGGAGTCCTTTGCAGGATGTATTCGATCAGATGCCGACATTTTCAGCAGGGGCATAAGAACTCTAAAACCCTCGGTCTTAAGTTAAGACCGGGGGTTTTTTATATCATATCATCCGGTGTTTCTAATTTTGTCATAGAGATATGATTTACAAATATTTTACTAAAAATTTTCTAAAGTATGATAGAGGATGAAAGGAATAAAAAATATAATTGGTAATGTACAAAAAACAATTTAGAAATAAAGGAGATAGAAGATTCTTGAAAATAGAATTAAAAGAGATTTGTAAACACTTTGGAAATGACTTTAATATAGAACATCTTAATATGACGATAGAGTCAAAGAAATTTACCACATTTTTAGGACCGTCCGGATGTGGAAAAACAACAATATTGCGTATGATATCGGGATTGGAAACGCCGGATAAAGGAGAAATCTGGTTTGACGACAAATGTGTTTTTTCCTCGGAAAAGAAGATTAATCTTTTACCGGAAAAAAGAAACCTGGGATACGTTTTTCAGGATTTTGCTTTATGGCCGCACATGACCGTGTATGAAAATGTTGCGTTTCCATTGAAGGCAAGAAGAAGCGGAAACATCCGGGAAGCTGTCAGAAATGCGTTGAAGGTGGTTAAGCTGGAACAATATGCGGACAGATATCCCTCGCAATTATCAGGAGGGCAGCAGCAGAGAGTCGCATTTGCAAGGGCAATCGCAGGGAATATTGACTGTATTTTATTTGATGAACCGTTGTCTGCATTGGATGCAATCCTACGGGAAGAAATGCGCGGAGAGATAAAAAAGATAACGCAGGAACTTGGAAAAACTGCCATTTTTGTAACACATGATCAGGTTGAGGCAATGAGTTTAAGCGATGGCGTATATGTACTTAACCAGGGAGAAATTGAACAATACGGAACTCCGGAAGAAATATACAATCACCCTGAAAGTAAATTTGTTGCCAGATTTATTGGAAAGTCAAACTGGATTGAAGAAAACGTAATGTTTCGTCCCGAAGCTGCATCCTTAGAACCAATTCCGGAGGCGACAAAGTATGAAACGACCGTGGTACAGCAGCAATTTCTTGGAAATATGTATGAAATACAATTGGACATGAACGGAAATCACTGGATGATTCAAACACCGGAAATGCAGTCTGCAAAAAAACTTGCAGTTTACATAAATAATAAGAAAATTAAGGTATTTTCAAAAGAAAGTATTGCTTAATGGAGGAGAAAATGATGAAAAAAAAGATTTTAAGTGTAATGTTGGTGTTGTGCTGTGTAATCAGCATGATGGGATGTGGAAGCAATGGAGATGTTCAGCAGGAGAATTCCACGTCAAATGAGGAAAGTATTTCTTCAGAGAATAACGAAGCAACAGAAGAGAAACAGACGGAAGATGTAGCAGTTACAGAGAGTGCAGAGAGCGAAAACAGTGGAAAGGTAGTTGTATATATGCCTAGTCCATCCGGATTAAATGAAAAATATATTGCAGATTTTCAGGAAAAGACAGGCATTCAGGTTGAACTGTTTGAAGGAACAACCGGAGAAATTTTAGCCAGATTAGAAGCTGAAAAGGAAAATCCGGTGGCAGATGTTGTGGTATTGGCATCATGGTCTGACGGATTGGCTCTTAAAGACACAGGGGTATTATTAAGCTATCCGGAAGCAGAGAATGCAGATAAGCTGTATGCTGATTGGAAAGATGCAGACAATATGTTATTCGGAACAAGTGCTTCCGCGGTAGGTGTGATTTATAACACTACATTAATTGATAATCTGAATGCAGATTGGACAGAATTGGCTTCAGAAGAGTACAAGGATATGCTGGTAATTGCAGACCCGGAAAAATCGGGTGCTTGTAAAGACTTTTTAGCAGGATATATGTATGCAACAAATGAAGATTGGTCAGCATTTGAAGGAATGGCTTCCAATGGTATGACAGTACCCGGTGCGAATAAAGCTGCGTTAGAAGCAGTCACAACCGGTGAAAAGGCAATCCTGGTTGCAGGTGTTGACTATAACGCATATTCCAATATCAATAAGGGTGAACCGTTGGCAATTTACTATCCGGAATCAGGAACGGTAATTAACCCAAGACCAGCAATGATTTTAAATACCAGTAGTAACGTTGAAAATGCAAAGAAGTTTGTGGATTATTTAATGAGTGATGATGCACAGAAGCTTGTAGCAGACGCATATTTATTACCGGGACGGAGTGATATTTCCTGTGACAATCGTACGAATGTAAGTGAAATTCCTACATTAAAAACAGATTGGTCATGGATGATGGAACATGCCAGTGAAATTGCTGCAAAATTAAATGAATTATGTCGTTAGAAATAGGTATGACAATATGAATAAACTTGGCAAAAAAAGTATTTATGTAATGCTCGCGATGTTTTTAGCTTTTTTGATTGTTTTGCCAATAATTACGGTATTTGTTGAGGCGGTCATAGTAGATGGCCGCCTTGATTTTTCAAATATGGTGCAAATAATCTTTAAGGCGGAAAATATTACTACAATTATAAATTCTTTGTTATTAGCAGTGCTTGTTGTAATCGTATCTACTATAATTGCGACACCACTTGCTTTTATTCTGGTGAAAACCAGATACGCAGATAAAAAATGGCTTGATATTGTGCTGATGATTCCGTTTATGACACCACCCTACATTTCTTCGATGGGATGGATTCTTTTTATGCAAAAGCGGGGGCTGTTTCAGCAGATGTTTCCACAGACAGGAGCATTATCGGAGAAGTTTTTTTCTCTTGCCGGATTGACGCTTGTAATGAGTTTTCATGTCTTTCCGTTTATGACAACGATGCTGAAAAATGCACTGTTAAATCTGAATCCTAATTTGGAAGAGAGTGCAGCGGTTTGTGGCGGTGGAATGATTTATCGGCTCAGAAAAGTAACGTTACCGCTTTTGACAGGGAATTATGCGATTGCAATGTTGCTGGTTATGGTAAAAACACTTTCCGAATATGGTACTCCGGCAACGTTAGGCAAACGGATTGGTTTTTATGTATTTACAACGGATATACATCGGTATGCAACAACAGCACCGATAGATTTTGGTAAGGCATCCAGCCTGTCAAGTGTGCTGGTTACCTTATGTATGTTAATGTGGATACTGCAAAATTATATTACCAATAAACATACATATTCATTAGTTGGAGGAAAAGGGCGAAGAGGCAGGCAGTATTGCAAAAGCAAAAGTGTCCATGGGATAAGCTTTATCTATATTTTCCTTATCATAATACTGACAATCGGAATTCCATATTTCTCTATTATTATTTCATCCTTAATTAAACTCCGGGGATATGGAATGGCAGCAGGAAACTACACTTTGGCACATTATGGGGAAATATTTCAGAAGGGTTCCAAGGGGATAAGAGCAATCATGACAAGCTTTGGACTGGCTAGTATATCAGCAACAGTTGCAAGTATACTCGGAACAACCATCGTGGTACTGATTCAAAAAGCAAAAAGGTCGAAAAAAATAATCGAAGGAGAAAGTCTTCTTCCGGAAATGATTCCCAATATTGTATTGGTAATCGGATTAATGCTTTTTTGGAATAAGATTTATAAAATGATTCCCCTGTATAATACGTTGGGATTTATGGTACTCGTATATGTCGTAATGTTTCTGCCCTATTCCATTCAATATGTGTCCTCGGCAGTCATGCAGTTGGGAGAAAATCTGCAGTCGGCAGGTGCTGTATGTGGTGCCGGAAAATGGTATGTGTTTCGAAAAATCACATTTCCTTTGATTATAAAGGGAATATTGAGCGGCTGGATGATGATATTTATCATTGCATTCCGGGAATTGGTAGCATCAAGTTTAATCTCTCCCCCCAATATACTTACCGTATCCACGTTTATTGTGCGTGAATTTGAGCAGGGAAGTGTTTCGGTGGGAATGGCAATGGCAGTAGTATGTGTGATATTTACCACGTCAGCACTGATTATTCTGAATCAGGTAGTGGGAAAGCAGAGAGGTAAAAAGTGAAGGCATTAAATATAGAAGAAGCAAATGAAATTTTTAATCAGAGAAGAAGCATTTCGGATGGAAAATGGTGTAGTCATTCGTTATATGTAGCAAAAGCAGCATACGCAATTGCAAAAAAGCTTCACCTGGATTGTGAAAAAGCATATGCGATGGGACTTCTCCATGATATAGGGAGAAGCCTGACCGATGGGCAGTTCCGTCATATTACCATGGGGTACGAATGTATGATGGCGCTTGGGTACACAGATATTGCAAGGATATGTCTTACACATTCTTTTCCGTTACAGGATATTTATACATATGTAGGTAAGATGGATGTTTCAAAGGAAGAGCAGGAAAAATTTCAAGTCTTGCTGCAACAGTGTCAATACGATATCTATGACCAATTAATTCAACTCTGTGACAGTATTTCTACGGATAAAGGGTATGTTTTGCCGGAACAAAAATTTGTTACAAATGCTTTTAAGTATGGAGTGAAAAGCAATACTTTTGAAAAATGGAAAAAGGTATTGGAAATATATAATTTATTTGAAGAAAAAATTGGTATGGATATCAATGAATTTCTGCGTATTATGGAATAGTGGTTTACTTTATGAAAAAAATATATTAAAATCATACTGTATGTACAAATATCATAAAAGGAGAGATAGACATGAGTATTTCACCATTACAGAAAGCCAGATATGAGTATGCTCCAAAACTTCCGGGTATGCTTAGACATGGCATTGCAGATATCTGCGTAAAAGAAGGCGAAGAAACACAGAGTGTAGCAGATCAGGAAAAAATCAAAGCACTTTTCCCGAATACTTACGGTAAGAAGGAAATTACCTTCCAGAAAGGACAGAATACAGCAGCTGCTAAGAAGCAGATTGTAGGTGTTATCCTTTCCGGTGGACAGGCTCCTGGTGGACACAATGTTGTTTGTGGTTTATATGATGCCTTAAAAGCAACAAATAAGGAAAATGAACTTTACGGATTCAAGGGTGGCCCAAGTGGACTGATTGAAGACGATTACATCATTATGACAGACGAATATATCAACCAGTTCAGAAATACCGGTGGTTTTGATATTATCGGTTCCGGTAGAACAAAGCTTGAAACAAACGAGCAGTTCGCAATTGCTGCTGAAGTTTGTAAAAAGCATGGTATCACCGCTATTGTTATCATCGGTGGTGACGATTCCAACACAAACGCTGCTGTTCTTGCAGAATATTTTGCAGCAAACAACACCGGTGTTCAGGTAATCGGATGTCCTAAGACCATTGACGGTGACTTAAAGAATGAAGATATCGAATGTTCCTTTGGTTTCGATACTGCAACAAAGACTTACAGTGAAATCATCGGAAATATTGAAAGAGATGCAAACTCTGCAAAGAAGTATTGGCATTTTGTTAAGGTTATGGGACGTAGTGCTTCTCATGTTGCCTTAGAGTGTGCTCTTGAAACACAGCCAAACATCTGTCTGATTTCCGAAGAAGTAGCAGCTAAGAAAATGTCTCTTTCTGCAATCGCAGATTACATTGCAGATTCTGTAGCAGCAAGAGCTGCAAAAGGCATGAACTTTGGTGTTGCAATTATTCCGGAAGGTGTTGTTGAATTTGTTCCTGAGTTCTCCGTTTTGATTCAGGAAATCAACGAACTTCTTGCAGGAAGCAAAGCAGATGCATTTAATGAACTTCCTACCTGGGCAGACAAGTATGCATTCATTGAAAAAGGTTTAACAAAAGAATCCATGGAAGTATTTGCAATTCTTCCACAGGCAATTCAGCAGCAGTTATTCCTTGAAAGAGATCCTCACGGAAACGTACAGGTTTCTCTGATTGAATCTGAGAAGCTGTTCTCCGCACTTGTAAAAGACAAATTAGCAGCAAGAAAAGCAGCAGGAACTTACAATGGAAAATTCAATGCACTTCATCATTTCTTAGGATATGAAGGAAGATGTGCATTCCCATCCAACTTTGACTCTGATTACTGCTACTCTTTAGGATACAACGCATTTATGCTGATTCAGTATGGTTATACCGGTTACTTATCCAAGGTTTCCAACCTTTCTGCTCCGGCAAGTGAATGGGTTGCAGGCGGTATGCCAATTACCAAGATGATGAACATCGAAAGAAGACATGGTGAAGATAAGCCGGTTATCAAGAAAGCTCTTGTAGAACTTGATGGCGCACCATTCAAATTCTTCGAAGCTCATCGCGAAGAGTGGGCGGTAGATACCTGCTTCAAATATCCTGGTGCAATTCAGTACTATGGACCAACAGAAGTTTGTGATATCACAACTGTAACGCTTGCTCTTGAACAGGCAAAATAATTTAATCAATGAAAAAGCCCATCCGATTATTCGGGTGGGCTTTCTGTTTGCAAATAGAATTTCTAAACAATGTTTTTCATGGTTCCTTCTTTGCACTGGATACTGCGAAAGTCTTTATGGGAAATTCCCAGAAGATGATCCATTTCGTCTGCCGCATTTAAATATTTTCCTCTGGTATGATGTACCAGTATGTAACTGACTTCTTTTATTTTCCCGGAACTTTCTTTGCAAAAGCTGCGAACCGGTGCAGCCAGAGAAAATACCCAGATGGGAGAGCATATCGTAACATGTTCATATTGAGATAAGTCAATGTTGACAGGTTCAATCGGCATTGCCCATTGATGCATACCGAAGCGTCCACACCACCAGAAGCCAAGAGTACCTTCTGTCCGTTCGGTAGATTTTATTTCATAAATGGAAGCACCGGTACGGTTGGCTTCTTCATAGGCTTGTTTTTTTACATATCCCATACGGGAAAAGAACACTACCAGCTGTGCAGGATTGGTTCCAACATTCGGATAATTTTCGGGATTTACCGTAAATGCTTCCTGCTTCTCAAATACCCATGCGGCATATCCGGTGATTGCCTGGCAAAGTCCGAATATAAAATAGATGGTGGACATGAAGTTTAGGGGGAACATGTAAAACTGAATGCAAATCCATAGCATTAGCGTTACACCGAAAATCCCACCACAGACAATTCCAAGGTGTTTCTTTCGAAGCAGTAATACGGCCGCCGTCAGATTGGTAATTCCATTAACAATCAGAAGTGATATGCCAGAAAAAATGAAATTCTGAAACAGAATGTCAGCAAAGGGAAGTACCTGGAAATAAGGAAGCATGGCATCCATTCCCATTGCCTTGCCGCTCGGGTCGACCAACATGCCGGTTGCCCCTGCCAGGGCACCTAGACCGATAAATAGTGTCCAGAAAATTAATGCACGGCGCGCTCTTTGGTATCTTGATTTCATTTTGAGGTATCACCCTTTCTGGTAACTTTTTCAATGGTGCCATCTGGACGTTCAATTTCCATGTTTTCAAGCTGACCCCGCAGGTTCTTTTTTACGCTGTCAATATAGACCTGGCGTAACTGTTTCTGCTCCAGTTTTTCTTCTTCCGAAAGCCCTTCGTTCTGGGATTTATGGTAGAGTTCATTGATTCGCTGAATGGTTTCTTCAATCGTCATAAGATATCTCCTTGTAGATAAATTCTTTCTATTTATTTTACCAAAACTCTAAAGTTTTACAACCATAATGTCGATGAATAAAATAGATTGGTAGTAGTGTATCAATCTATTCAAAAGGCGAAACGGATTTCGGCTTACTTTTCTCAAGGACGGAGATGTATAAGATATAGTAGAAATACTATGTTTCTTTGATTTACCATCATGTCTTTTCTGACAGTATTCCCAAATCCGGAAAATTCATCAAATTTGAAAACTGTGTGTGTACTACGCATTGTTTTATAAATGGGGCGTTCGGCTTATCCGGGCGCCCTGTAAGAGCAAATGGAGTTGCTGATTCATATTCAAGGAGGAGATTGCTATGACAGAAATGGGAGTAAAAGGTGGAATAGGTACATATAGTGCCGAAAATGTAAAAAACACCACAGAAACAAAGCAGACAAAAAGTGCAAATTATGGAAAAACCATAGGTGAGCCGGAACTGTCTGAAAAGGCACAAAAATATTATGAACAGTTAAAGAAGAAATTTGGTAATTATGACTTTATTCTTGTCAGCAGAGAAGAAAAAGAGAATGCAAAAGCAAATGCAGCAAAATATGCAAATAATTTAAAGACCGTAGTATTAATTGACGAAGATAAAATTGAAAAAATGGCTACTGATGAGAAATACCGCAAGCAGTATGAGGGGATTTTAAGTGGAGCGTCTGCTCAGTTGCAGCAGCTTAAGGCCAGCATGGAAAAATCCGGAGCAAATGTAAAGGGTTATGGCATGCAGGTAAATGACAATGGCACCATGTCATTGTTTGCAGTATTAAAGAAGAGTTCTGCTGACCAGAAAGCAAGAATTGAAAAGAAAGCGGAGCAGCGAAAAGCAGAGAAAAAAGCTGCAGATAAAAAGGCAGCACAGAAAGAACAGGAAGAACGCTGGAAGAATATCGGAAAAGGAAAAGATAACAGAATTGATTCCGAAGAGGAAGATACAGTAACCATTAGTGCAAATTCCGTAGAAGAACTGATTGCAAAAATAGAAGAATACAATTTTGATGAAAGAAGTAATCGTATTCAGACAGAAAAAGAAAAGCAGATTGGTCAGAACATTGACTTCTGGGCGTAGGAGTCGCTGATAAGGAGGTGCGATATGAATACGATTAGCGGATTTGTGCGGAATCCTTATATGACATCAAACCATTCTTATGCCAATCAGATGGGAAATATGCAGCAAAACAGTATGTTTTCAGCAAAACGCAAGGCATCTGATTTTCAACGGATGTTTTCGAATGCAACGGAAACAACTTCCAGAACTTCGTGGGAGCAATCAGGTGATTCCATATTCAGCAGCAGTCAGAGCTATGGAGAATCCCTGAGAACACAGCGTCAGGCAGCAAAGGATACTTCCCTGCAACTGAAAAAACTGAAATATCAGTTCAAAAATATTTCTTCCAGAATTTTGCGCAGTAAAACCTCTGCCGCCGCCAGACAGGTGGTTGGACAGGCAAGAAGAGAAGTCTTAAGGCTGAAAAGAGAAAAGCAGAGTGGAAGCTATGACAGTGAAGAAATTGATGCAGCGATTGAACATGCAAAAGCAATGGAACGCGTAGCAAAGAAAAAGGTAAAACACCTGGAAGAAGAGGAAATGGCAAAAGCTACCGGAGGACCATGTGCCGGAAATATGGTAGAAGAAGAAAAAGACGTATCCGATGAAACCTCCAGGGGTGAATCTACGGATGATATGCTTCAGGAGGAAGAACTTCAAGATGCACAGTTGCAAGAGGAAGATCTTACGTCGGAAATGATGGATGAACTTTCTGAAGGCATGAAGGAAATGCTTAGCGAAATGGGATTGGAGGAGTTATCGGATTCCCTGCTTTCGGCAAAAGGTGATATGGACCCTGCGGACCTTAAAGCTATGAAAATAAAGCATCGCAACAAGGAAATGAAGGATATTGCCAAGGCGGATGCCGAGTATTTAAAAGCAGTATTTGAACATTTGGAAAAAGCAAAGAATGGAGAAGTAATGCCGGCAAGCACGGGTGGTGCATCTTTTGGAGGCTCCGCGGATATTTCTTCGGCAATCGGAGGGTACAGTCCGATGCCCCAACCGGTTATCAATATTACCTTATAAAACGAATTTTGTAAAAAACTGTTTTCTTAGAAAGCAGTTTTTTTATTTGAACGGAATTTCATAGAGATTCTTAAGGGGGTATGTTATAATAAGCGTATATAAATGGGGACGTTACAAAAACAAAAAACAAAGGAGAAGGAGATTATGGAGCAAAGACTGGAACCATTATTTACGCCATGGAAAATTGGCAAATGTGAAATCAAAAACCGTATTGTTCTGACCTCGATGGGGGGAACCAACCTGTTAGGCTGGATGGAGGTAAACCACTTTGATAAAGATGGGGCAAAATTTATCATGGAAGTGGCGAAGAACAATTGTGGACTTGTACTTCCGGGATGTCAGCCGGTGTATAATCCTATGTTCGGAAAATGGCTTTACAAGAATGAAAAGATGTACCGTGATTTGGCAAAATGGATGCCGGAATTCCATAAGACGGGGGCAAAGCTGTTTGTACAGCTTACGGCAGGATTCGGACGTTCTTTTACTATCAGCAGTATGATGGAAACCCTTTATACAAATAAGGCATTGCGGGTATTGTCCAAACCATTTATGGATTTGGATAAGATTACGGCTGCACCAAGTCCATCCCCTAACCGTTGGTCGGACAAGGTTCCATCCAGAGAAATGACGGTGGAAGAAATTCAGGAATTTATTACGGCATTTGGAAAGACGGCAAAGCTGTTAAAGGATGCCGGTGTAGATGGTGTGGAAATTCATGCTGTACACGAGGGGTATCTGTTAGACCAGTTTACGTTAAAGTATGTAAATAAGCGAACCGATGAATATGGCGGTTCTTTTGAAAACCGTTACCGTTTTGCGGTGGAGATTGTAAAGGAAATCAAAAAGGTATGTGGAGAAGATTTCCCGGTATCGCTTCGTTATAGTGTAGAATCAAAAACAAAGGGATTCCGTGAGGGAGCATTACCCGGTGAAGATTATGTCGAAGCAGGACGTGATATGGAAGAATCCGAAAAGGCGGCAAAATATCTTCAGGATGCAGGCTATGATATGCTGAATTGTGATAATGGAACATATGATGCCTGGTATTGGGCACATCCACCAATTTATATGCCGGAGAACTGTAATCTGGAGGATGTTGCACACATTCGTAAGTTTGTCGATATTCCGGTAGTCTGTGCAGGACGTATGGACCCTGAGGTGGCAGCAGATGCGATTAAAGAGGGAAGAATTGATGGAGCAGGCTTTGCCCGTCAGTTCCTTGCTGACCAGGAGTGGGTAACCAAATTGATGAATGGTCAGGGGGAAGACATTCGTCCCTGTATCCTTTGTCATAATGGCTGCTTTAACATGTGTCATTATAAGGGCGTGCCAAATGACCAGGAATTATCGGATTCCCTTCATCTTGCACGGTGTGCGGTAAATGCGGAAACCATGCAGTGGGAGAAACACAAAATTGTAAAGACAAGCCATCCGAAGACCGTACATATTATTGGTGGTGGTATTGGCGGCATGGAAGCAGCAAGAGTATTAAAGCTTCGTGGACATGAGCCAATCATCCACGAGCAGTCGGAAGAATTAGGTGGAACATTTATTGCAGCCAGCGCAGAAAGCTACAAAGGAAAACTGCGTGACCTGTTAAAATGGTATAAAAAACAGATGGCAGACCTTCAGATAGAGGTACATCTGAACGAAAAGGTAGAAAATATAGAACAGTTTGCCGGAAGTCCTGTTGTTGTTGCAACCGGTTCGGTGGCACGGGTGCTGAAGAAAGTACCGGGTCATGAGAAAATGGTGGAAGCATGTGAATATCTGACAGGAACGCCGGTAGGAGAACATGTAGCTGTTGTAGGCGGCGGACTTACCGGATGTGAAATTGCTTATGAACTTGCTCTTCAGGGCAAAAAGCCGGTTATCGTTGAAATGAAAGACGACTTGATTGCACAGACCGGTGTCTGTCTGGCGAACAGCTCTTATCTTCGCGAGTGGTTTGCACTTCATCAGGTACCGGTTTATCTGGAAACGACTTTGCAGGCAGTTGAAGAGAACAGCATTACCTGTCGGGCAAAGGATGGAAAAGAAATTACGATTCCATGTGACAGTGTAATCAGTTCCGCAGGATATATTTCCAATCCGCTTGTGCCGGATGGAAAGAATGTTTATCTTGTTGGAGATTGTAAGCAGGTAGGCAACCTGAGAAGTGTTGTATGGCGTGCCTACGAAGTAGCAATGAAGATTTAAGGGGGGTGTGAGCGTGAATTTAACAAAGGAACAGCAGGAAATTTTAGATGGAAAAAATGGCGATATCCTTGCCAGAATTATGAAAACACTGGTACGTTATGGAGAACTTTTTGGAGCAGATGCCATGGTTCCGGTAACAAGTACCTATAATCATTTAGTAACCTCTTTTGGACTAAAAGCGCTGGCTCCGGTTTATGAACTGATGGATCGTCTGATTGAATCAGGAAATGTGTCCAAACAGAAATTTTCGGCAGATCCACGGCCACTGGACCCCAATGTGCCAAGCTCCTTTTTGCAAAATGTTGTTTTTAAAAATTTTATGTATTCCAAGCAGGAGGATTATGAAAAACAACTGACCGAACTGGGAATTATGGATAAGGATGCTTATACCTGTACCTGTTATATGAATGAAGTCGGAAACACTCCGGCAATGGGAGAGATACTGTCCTGGTCAGAGTCATCCGCAGTTGTTTATGCAAATTCCGTTTTGGGAGCAAGATGTAATCGTAATTCCGGAATTATTGATTTGATGGGGTCTGTCCTCGGCTACGTGCCAAGATTTGGCCTTTTGACCGATGAGGGAAGAAAAGCAACCTGGATCGTAAAGATTGAAACAACAAAAAAACCGGAGGCACAGCTTCTGGGTTCTGCTATCGGCATGAAGGTTATGGCAGATGTTCCTTATATTGTCGGATTGGATAAATGGCTCGGCGGAGAATTAGACGAGGCAGCAAAGACATATTTAAAGGATTTTGGAGCTGCAACCGCATCTAACGGAGCAGTTGGTCTTTATCATGTAGAGAATATTACGCCGGAAGCAGTAAGGGATGGTAAAAACCTGATTGCAGAGGATGCAAACGTTTACGTGGTCGATGATGCAGAGCTGGAACGTGTTTACAAGAGCTATCCGATTATCTGGAAAAAGAAGGATGCAAAGCCGAAGCTCTGCTTTATGGGATGCCCGCATATGAGTCTGAATCAGCTGATTGACTGGACACAGAAAATTGATGAGGGACTTAAAAAAGAGGGCAGAAGCAAGGTTTGTATTCCGACGGTGTTTACTGCAGCACCTGCGGTACTTAAGAAGTTTGAAGAAACACCATATTCGGTAATATTGAAAGAGTCAGGAGTAATCACTTCGTATATTTGTCCGTTAATGTATATGAACAATCCACTAAGTGAAAAAATGCCGGTTATCACCTCAAGTAATAAGCTGAGAACTTATACCAGTGCAAGATATTATACCGATGCGGAAATTTTGGAGCAGATTACGAAAGGGGGAGCGTCAGAATGAAAGAATTTAAAGGCAGAGTGGTAGCTTCAGGAACTGTGGAAGCAAAGGCATTAGTATCCCACGGTGGTTTAAATACATTGGCGTCCTTCCAGAAGGCACTCCAGTTTGGAGATAAAAAAGCGATCTGTGGAGATCAGAACAATCCGGATTTATATGGAAAGCAGATGGCAGGAAAAGCATTGTGCCTGCCGACAACGATTGGCTCCACGACAGGTGGACTGGTGCTTTATTGTGCCTGTTCCATGAACCGGCAGCCGGCCTGCATGCTGTTTTCCGAGCCGATAGATTCTCTGGCGGCAGCAGGTGCAATTCTTGCTGATGTATGGCTGGATTCCGTAAGTATGCCAGTTGTAGATAGTCTTGGGGAAGAATTTCTTTCCTATGTAAAGGATGATATGACCATTACCGTAAAAGAGAATGGTGTTATAATGGTAGAATAACTGTTTGCTGATGCAATCATGACAGAAAAATAATGACAGAAGAGGGAGAAATTGCATGAACAAAATTGTACAATTTAAAATGAAGACAAGGGTAGTCGTTATATCGAGCATTATAATTCTGGCGGTTATCCTGTTGAATTTTGGCATTCATATGCATTATACAAAGAAATACAATGAAGTGGAGCGTGTGATTAATCCTTCTTCTGAGATGACGGATGTATCTGTGGATATTCATCCGCGTGGGCAGACAACGGATACATGGGAAAAAGATAATGCATTTCCGAATACGATTCTCAAAGCCAAAATATATGAAGCAACGGTGACAAACCAGTCATCCAATACCATAAAGGATTGGAATCTGCGGATGGATATGACCGAGGACTGCTATCTGAATAATGCATGGAACGGAACCATCGAGGTACATCAGTTTGTAAAGGGCGAGGAACGGATTCAAAGACTGGATTTAAGAGAATATGATCGGGAAACCATTACATTGCTTCATTATGTTTCCGGTCAGGATTTGCTGATTCCACTCACAAATGGTGATTACATCATCTATTATCCTTATGATGGTGCAGATTCCAGTGAAATGCCCATCAAATCGGGAAGTAATTATGCCGGATATACAAGCGTTGGAATGATTTTTTACAGCAGGACAGGAAATGCAGACCTTTCACGATATGAATTGCATTACCATATGCAGAAAAGCTATTTTTCCGGCAGGGAAGCAGTGATTTTCCTGGTGCTGTTTCCGTTGTGGGTTGTGGCAATGCTGATTTTCCTTGCAATATCCATAATGACGAATAACTTTCGGAAACGATTGCAGAATAATAAAGAAATGATTACCGAAGCATTGGATGTATTCAGTAATTTTGTAGATGCGAAGGACCCCTATACAAATGGACATTCCAAAAGAGTTGCAGAGTATTCCCGGCTGATTGCAAGAAGACTTGGAATGTCGGAGGAAGAATGTGACAACGTATATTTTATTGCACTTGTTCATGATATTGGAAAGTGCTATGTGCCGGATGAAATTCTGAAAAAGCCCTCACGGCTTACGCAGGAAGAGTTTGAAATTATTAAGACGCACACGGTAAAAGGGGCAAAGATGCTGGAAAATTTCAAATCTCTGCCGAACATCAGTGATGGTGCAATGTACCATCATGAGCGTTATGATGGAAAGGGGTATCCGACAGGAAAAAGTGGAGAGGAGATACCATTTATCGGAAGGCTGATTTGTGTTGCAGATTCTTATGATGCCATGAGCAGTAACCGTGTTTACAGAAGCAGATTGTCAAAAGAACAAATTATGGAAGAACTGTTAAAGAACCGGGGAACGCAGTTTGATCCAGCTATTGTGGATGCATTTGTGGGAGTCCTAAAGGATATTAATTTTGTAGTAGAATAAAAATTAGCGTTGACACATGTTTTCAAATGTGATATATATGTAACCATAAACCGATGAAAAAGAGTGAGTACGTTAAGTAATCTTTATTACAGAGAGCCGCAGGTGGTGAGATGCGGTGTAGGGACCTTAATGGAATGGGCTTTGGAGGGCAATTCGAAACTACCATAGTAGTACTAGATGAGCCGGAGAGGATACTTCGTTAACAAATCAAGCATATGATGGTATGCGATGAGTGGGTGTAGTGTATCTACATCAAGCAGGGTGGCACCGCAGGAGATTTTACTCCTGTCCCAGCAGAGATTGGGACAGGAGTTTTTTTATTGCCAAAATACTTCTTTCCCGAAACAATAAAGCAGCGTGCAAATATGCACAGAATGGAGGAAGCTATGAGCGAAGAAAAGAAAATCCCTTACAAAATTTACCTGGAAGAAAACGAGATGCCAACAAGCTGGTATAATGTCCGGGCAGATATGAAAAACAAACCTGCACCATTGTTAAATCCCGGAACCCTGCAGCCACTGACGTTTGAAGAGATGCGTGGTATTTTCTGTGATGAGTTGTGCAAGCAGGAGCTGGATGACACAACCGCATATTTTGAAATTCCACAGGAAATTAAAGATTTTTATAAGATGTATCGTCCATCGCCATTGGTACGTGCCTACTGCCTGGAGAAAAAATTGCAGACTCCGGCAAAGATTTACTACAAGTTTGAGGGAAATAATACCAGTGGAAGCCATAAACTGAATTCCGCAATTGCACAGGCCTATTATGCAAAGAAGCAGGGACTGAAGGGTGTTACAACAGAAACCGGAGCAGGACAATGGGGAACCGCACTTTCCATGGCATGTGCTTATCTCGGACTGGACTGTCAGGTTTATATGGTAAAATGTTCTTATGAACAGAAGCCTTTCCGTCGTGAAGTAATGAGAACGTATGGAGCAAATGTAACGCCTTCTCCATCCAATACGACACAGGTTGGCCGCAAGATTCTTGAAGAGTTCCCGGGAACAACAGGAAGTCTTGGATGCGCCATTTCAGAAGCGGTAGAAGCTGCAACGACTCAGGAAGGATACCGTTATGTACTTGGTTCTGTTTTAAATCAGGTACTGCTTCATCAATCGGTAATTGGTCTTGAAGCAAAGGCAGCCCTTGATAAGTATGGAATCAAACCGGATATGATTATCGGATGTGCAGGTGGTGGTTCCAATCTGGGCGGACTGATTTCTCCATTTATGGGCGAAAAGCTTCGTGGAGAAGCAGATTATGAATTTATTGCCGTAGAACCGGCATCCTGCCCAAGCTTCACAAGAGGACGTTTTGCATATGATTTCTGTGATACCGGAAAGGTTTGTCCGCTTGCCAAGATGTATACATTAGGAAGTGGATTCATACCGGCAGCTAATCATGCAGGTGGTCTTCGTTATCATGGTATGAGCTCCGTACTTTCCCAGTTGTATCATGATGGCTATATGAAGGCAGTCAGTGTGGAGCAGACTTCCGTATTCCGTGCAGCAGAACAGTTTGCAAGAGTCGAGGGAATTCTTCCGGCACCGGAAAGCTCCCATGCAATCAAAGTTGCAATTGACGAAGCATTAAAGTGCAAGGAAACCGGAGAAGAGAAGACGATTCTGTTTGGTCTTACCGGAACAGGTTATTTTGACATGGTAGCGTATGAACGTTTTAACAATGGAGAAATGACAGATTATATCCCAACCGATGAAGATCTTGCCAAAGGATTTGCCGGAATTCCACAGTTTCCAGGCAACGAATTTTAAAATAAAATAAGAGCAGAAAGCGTCAGCCGAATGGTTGGCGTTTTTTGTTTTGGAAGTGTTTTCATGTTGTGGGAGAAATCCTTTTTTGGTAAAATAAAGGAAAATAAAAATGAAATTTTGAGGATTGATAGATGGAAATATCGATAGAAGAGTTTTCAGGTGTAAAAGATGCCGTTGTTTTTGATATCCGCGGCGAAGTGGACCGGAATTATGGATTCATACCGGATTCGATAGGAATTACAGCAGAGGAATTGGTGAAAAATCCACCGCAGGACAAGTCCAGGAAGATAATTATTTACTGTGCAAGAGGAATTGTCAGCATTGACGTCGCAGATGCACTGTGCAGAAATGGCTACGAAGCATACAGTCTGAAGGATGGTTATTACGGATGGCTTCGATTGGCAATGCAGAACCAGAAGGATGACGAACTTTGTAAAAAAGTAGAGCAGAGTCTGCGTAAAAAATTCCGTGTATCCCTAATGAGTCCGTTTATCCGGGCATTAAAAGAATATCGGTTGGTAAATGAGGGGGATTGTGTCGCTGTCTGTATGTCGGGCGGAAAAGATTCCATGCTGATGGCAAAATTGTTCCAGGAATTGAAACGGTACAGTAAGGTCAACTTTGACGTGAAATATCTGGTAATGGACCCCGGGTATAATGCACAGAATCGACAGATTATCGAACAGAATGCAAAAGCATTAAATATTCCGATTACAATTTTTGAATCGGACATTTTTGAATCGGTTTATCATGTGGAAAAATCGCCCTGTTATCTTTGCGCAAGGATGCGAAGGGGAAACCTTTATGCATTTGCCAAAGAGCTTGGCTGCAATAAGATTGCGCTGGGACATCATTATGATGATGTGATTGAAACGATTCTGATGGGAATGTTGTATGGCGCACAGATACAGACGATGATGCCGAAGCTCCACAGTACAAATTTTGAAGGTATGGAGCTGATTCGACCGCTCTATTTTATCCGGGAGGATGATATAAAGGCGTGGAGAGATTATAATGGATTGCACTTTATCCAGTGTGCCTGTAAGTTTACGGATACCTGTACGACATGTAATGATGGACAAAACCATTCCAAACGTCAGGAAACAAAGGAACTGATCCGGAAATTAAAGGAAAACAATCCGGATGTTGAAAAGTGCATTTTTAAGAGTGTGGAAAATGTTCATGTGGACACTGTAATAGCGTATAAGAAGCAGGGCGTCCGGCACCATTTTCTGGATGAGTATGATAAGAATGAAATGTGAGGGGCAATGACATAAATAGCAGAATAAGGAGGGTTTTATATGAAAACACAACATTTTACATGGACGGTAGGATACGCAAAGACATCGACGGAAATGCCGGATAAGATGTTTCCTGCTACTGTGCCGGGAGCTGCACAGCTGGATTATGCAAAAGCCAATGACTGGAAGTTTTTTGGAAGTGAATTAAACTATCAGCAATATCATTGGATGGAAGATATGTTTTGGATTTATGAAACAAAATTCTGTTTTGAGCTTGAACCGGAGCAGGCAGCACAGATTGTTTTCCGGGGAATTGATTATCAATATACGATATTGCTGGATGAGCATGTACTTACTTCCGGCGAAGGAATGTTTACACCGGTGATACTTGATGTGACGAAATATGCAGGGGCAGAGCATACACTACGGGTAAAGATTGCGCCGGTTCCGAAGGAAGATGATTCTGATTCAAGAACGCAGGCAAATCATAGCTGTAAGCCGGCAGCAAGCTATGGATGGGATTGGCATCCAAGGCTGGTTTCCGTTGGTATCTGGGATGATGCATACCTGTTGATTGGTCATCAGACACATTTGCAGACAATGGAATTGTCTTATCAGTTAAATGACACGTTAGATGAATGTACGATGAAGATACATCTGGAGGCGACCGCAAGGGATTGCGTCCGTGTGCAGGTGCTTGATAAGGAAAAACAGGTAGTTGCGGAAAAGAAGGAAAAACTTCTTTCAAAGAAACAGGTGGTGACGCTTCTTATTTCCAATCCCAAGCTTTGGAATCCGGTTGGTTATGGAGAGCAGAATACGTATACGGTTGTAGCAGAACTTCTGGATGAAGATTGCCACGTCACAGACTCCAAAACGAGAAGTGTTGGTTTTCGCAGAGTGCGTCTTGTAATGAATGACGGAAGCTGGTCAGAACCAAAGTCTTTCCCCAAAACGCGTTCCGATGCACCGGCAACCCTGGAGATAAACGGCAGACGAATTTTTGCAAAAGGCTCCAACTGGGTAAATGCAGGAGTATTCCCGGGAGCTTTAAGAGAAGAAGACTATCATAAGCTACTGACCCTGGTGAAAGATGCCAATATGAATATTTTGCGTATCTGGGGCGGTGGATTTGTAAACCATGAAGAATTTTTTGAGTTATGCGATGAAATGGGAATTATGATTTGGCAGGAATTTCCACTTGCCTGTAATGAATATCCGGATGAGGAGAACTATCTTAGAGTTTTGGAACAGGAGGCAGTAAGCATTGTACATCGTCTGCGTACGCATCCAAGTGTAGTTCTCTGGTGTGGAGGAAACGAATTGTTTAATAACTGGTCCGGAATGACCGAACAGCATCATGCGCTCCGTTTACTTGATAAAGTCTGTTATGACGAAGACCGTTTCACTCCGTTTATTATGACTTCACCTTTGAATGGTATGGCGCATGGACATTATCATAATCTGGATACCGGAACTTACCAGGAATTCCTGACCATGCTGATTCATTCACATAATACGGCATATACGGAATTCGGAAGTCCAAGCGCAGCTTCTCCGGAATATATTCGAAAATATATCTCTTCGGAAGAAAGCTTTCAGGATTGTACAAGTACCAATCCCGAATGGGTGGCACATCATGCGTTTCTGGCATGGGAGCCGGAATCCTGGCTTAGAGAGATTGAAGCAGATTATTATTATGGCGGATATTCGGATGTGGATGATTTGTGTAACAAGACACAGAAGATTCAGGCAATGTGTTATCGTTCCTATTTTGAAGAGATGCGCCGGCAATGGCCGCATTGTGCAATGGCACTGAACTGGTGCTTTAATGAGCCATGGCCTACTTTTGCAAATAACAGTCTGGTATCCTGGCCGGATATTCCAAAACCGGGTTATTATGCCGTACAGAAAGCACTTCGGACGCGGCTGGCAAGTATCCGGGTAGAGCATCATTTATGGAAGACTGGTGAAAACTTTAATGGTGAAATCTGGTTGTTGAATGATGGATTGGAAGCACTTTCCAACCTTACGATTTCGGTTTCCTATCAGATTGGTTCGGGTGAAACCGTACACTGGGGAGAATTGGATTGTGCAGAACTTCCGGCACAGACCAACCATTTATGCGGTAATATCTGCGTCCAGATTCCGGAAACGGATGAAAGTGAAATTCACATTTATCTGTCCGTGAAGGAACATCCGGAGATGGATTCAGAATATGAATATCCCTGCCGGAAGGAAATCAAGGAACCGGTAGGAAAGATGCTGAACCGATAGTGGAAAATGCTGGAAAAATATGCTATATTCGAAGAGAACGTTTAAGGGGAAGAGAAAAGGAGAAAGAAAAATGGATATTTTAATTGTAGTGGATATGCAGAATGACTTTATTGATGGTGCACTTGGAACAAAAGAAGCAGTGCAGATTGTTCCGAAGGTCGTAGAAAAAATCAAAGAGTTTGATGGTCGGATATTAGCTACAAGAGATACTCATTTTGATAATTATCTGGAAACGCAGGAAGGAAAGAAACTTCCTGTAAAACACTGCATCAAAGGAACAGAAGGCTGGGAGATTCGCAAGGAAATCGCAGAATTAATAACTGAAGAGCCAATTGACAAGCCTACCTTTGGCAGTATGGTGCTTGGAGAAAAACTGGGCAGCATTGCACAGACAGAAGGGATTGAAAGCATTACCCTGATTGGACTTTGTACCGATATATGTGTGATTTCCAATGCCATGATTGCAAAAGCAGTGTTACCGGAAGTGCCGGTGCTGGTCGACGCTTCCTGCTGTGCAGGTGTAACACCGGAAAGCCATAAGCAGGCACTTGGTGCCATGAAAGTGTGTCAGATAGAGGTTGTAAACGAGTAATTGCAATTAAGCAATAATTGCCAGGGAGAGCATAAGATGGTAAAGATTGATTTGATTACCGGTTTTTGGGGTTCCGGCAAAACAACATTTATAAAAAGATATGCAGAATATCTGATGGAAAAAGGACTTCGGATTGGAATTCTGGAAAATGATTTCGGAGCCGTGAATGTGGATATGCTGCTTTTACAGGAATTAGAAGGTGAACAATGTGGTCTGGAGATGATTTCCGGCGGCTGTGACCGGGAGACACACCGGCGGCGTTTTCGAACAAAGCTGATTGCCATGGGAATGAGCGGATATGACCGTGTGCTGGTGGAACCGTCGGGAATTTATGAGGTGGATGAGTTTTTCGATGTACTTATGGACGAGCCTCTTGATGCGTGGTATGAAATCGGCAATGTAATTGCAATCGTTGATGCAAAGCTGGAAAAAGAAATGTCAAAAGAGGCAGAGTATCTGCTTGCATCTGAAGTGGCGGATGCAGGTGCAGTTCTGTTAAGTCATGCAGATGAGGCAACTCCGGAAGAAATTCAAAGCACCATTCAACATGTGAATCAGTCTTTGGAAGCCATACAGTGTAAGCGAAAGCTTCAAAAGGAGATTCTGCAGAAAAGTACACCACAGCTTACAAAAGAAGACTTTGACAGACTTTTTAGCTGCGGATATGTGACGGAATCCTATCAAAAGATGGATTTGTCGGAAGATAAAGATTTTACATCATTATATTTCATGAATCTGGATATAACTGAAGAACGGCTTCGTAGGGTGGTTTCCAAAATCATGGATTGTCCGGAGTGTGGAAATGTTTTTCGAATCAAAGGTTTTTTGAAGGATGCGGACGGAAAATGGCTGCAGTTAAATGCGACACATGACCAGACGCAGCTGGAACACATAAAAACCGGTCAGGAAGTATTGATTGTAATTGGCGAAAAGCTGAACGAAGATAAGATTAAAGAATTGATTTATGAACAGGAATTGAAGGAGCAATAACAGTCATGTATAAGATAAAAAAGCGTGTGTTCGATATCATACAGATAGGAAACCGCAAAGATTTTCTGAGCAGCTTTTTTGATATTTTTATTGTTGTTGTGATTGTATTGAATTTGTTTGTAACGTTGTTTCAGACATTTGATGAAGCAGCACCTTACGAACCGATTCTGGATGCAATTGAGTTTGTTACGATTATTATTTTTACAGTGGAATATTGTTTAAGAGTATGGACCGCAGATTTGCTGTTTCCAAACAAATCTCATGGAAAAGCAGTGTTGGCATTTGTTTTTTCCATGTATGGACTGATTGACTTTTTCACATTCTTTCCATATTATCTTCCGATCGTCTTTCCAATGGGAGCCGTGGCATTCCGAATGTTCCGTGTAATCCGTATTTTCCGGCTATTCCGGGTGAATGCGCAATATGATGCATTTAATGTCATAGTAAACGTTCTGAATGACAAAAAGAATCAGATTATTTCATCCGTCTGTATGATTATGATTTTTATGATAGCAGCATCCCTGTGTATGTACAGTCTGGAGCATGAAGCACAGCCGGAGCAGTTTGCCAATGCATTTTCAGGAATCTGGTGGTCGGTATCCACGCTTCTTACGGTGGGCTATGGCGATATTTATCCGGTCACGACGATGGGAAAAATTATGGCGATTGTCATATCGTTCCTGGGAGTTGGTATGGTCGCGATTCCTACCGGTATTATTTCCGCAGGTTTCGTTGAGCAGTACACGAAGCTTCGTATGATGGAACTGCATTCGGAAGAACATGAAATAAAATTTGTTACATCCATCATTCCACAGGGACATTCCTGGGTTCGGAAAAAGGTTAAAGAGGTTGCCTTCCCACCACAGATTATTCTGGTTATGATTATTCGTGGAGGAGAAGCAATTGTTCCAAACGGGGATACCGTGATGCTCGAAAATGATACGCTGGTCATAGGGGCAAAGCATTATCGCGGAGATCAATACATCAACCTGAAGGAAATTATTGTAAAGGCAGAAAATGAATGGGTCGGAAAACAGATTAAAGACTTAGATATTTCAAGACAGGAATTAATTGTTATGATTCGCCGCAAAAACCGTACGATTATTCCAAACGGTTTGTCCTACATCAAGGAAGGTGATGCGGTAATTATGTATTCCAGAGCAAAAGAAAATGAATAGGTAATGTATTATATGATGATAGAAAATGTGAAAAGATTGTGAATTCAGGACTTTTTCACAAATTAAACACAAGTGTCTGCTATGCTACGGTTACAAAACCAATTGCAATAGCGGGCACTTTTTATTTTCAACAGTTCTGTTGCACATGGTGATAAACAAAGCGAAAGGAGAGGTACATGGAACGGGAATTGCACTACCGACATGAAATTAAGTATGATATTACCTATTCGGACTATCTGGCGTTGCGGCAGCGTATCCGTGCCGTAATGAAGCCGGATGCACATGTGCGGGCAGACGGAACGTATCTGATTCGAAGTATTTACTTTGACAACGTTGCAGATAAGGCGTTGTACGAAAAACGCGAAGGAGTAGCAGTACGGGAAAAGTTCCGCATTCGTTATTACAATGACGATACCGATTTTTTTATGTTGGAGAAAAAAGTAAAGGATCATTATTTGTGTCGGAAGGAGAGTGTACCGCTTACGTATGACGAATGTTGTGATATTTTGAATGGGGACTTTCATGGAATACGGAGGAGAACGGAGCCATTGCTTCAGGAATTTTATCTGAAGTGTACACAACAGCTTTTAAAACCTAAAGTACAGGTATCTTACATAAGGGAACCTTATCTTTATGCACCTGGAAACGTACGGGTTACATTTGACTGGGGTGTTCGTACCAGTATGAATCATGCAAAGTTTTTTGAAAGGGAATGGAAGGATTTGAGCGTTATGGAGCAGCCTTCCGGGATGATTCTGGAGGTGAAGTATGATGAGTATCTTCCGGAAATAATTCGTATTTTGCTTCAGATGGAGGATGTCCGGCAACGTTCTTTTTCAAAATACGGAGAGTGTAGAAAATTTGGATAGCAGAGAGGAGAAATCATATGAGTTTTCAGGATGTATTTAAATCGAGTTTTTTAGAGAGTGTGAGCAGTTTTTCCATAGGGGAAGTATTGGTGGCAATGCTTCTTTCGGTAATTGTTGGGTTGTTTATTTTTTGGATTTATAAAAAGACATTTACCGGGGTGATGTACTCCTCCGGAATGGCATTAACCTTAATTGGTCTGACAATGGTAACAACACTGGTTATTATCGCAGTTACATCAAATGTCGTACTTTCACTTGGCATGGTTGGTGCACTTTCAATTGTGAGATTCCGTACCGCGATTAAGGAACCGATGGAAATTGTGTTTCTTTTCTGGGCAATTGTTGCAGGCATTGTAATTGGTGCCGGACTTTTGCCGCTTGCAATCATCGGTTCGGCAATTATCGGATTAATTCTGTTTCTTTTTGCAAACCGGAAAAAAGTGGAAAATGCATATATTTTAGTGCTGAATTGTGAGACCGAAGAGGCAGAAGCTAAGGCAGCAGATGTGGTAAAAGGTATTACAGGAAAATATCGTATCAAGTCAAAAACCGTAAATGCGCAGGGAATTGAAATCACAACCGAGATGAAGCTGAAGGATGAAAAGATGGCATTTATTAATCGGTTAAATGAGATTCCGGGAGTAACAAATGCAACGCTGGTAAGCTACAACGGAGTTTATATGTCTTAGGAGAGTGCCTATGATTGAAAATAAACATATTGGAAAAGTGATTGTTGGATTGATGGTAATATGTGTAATCGCCAGCCTGCTTGCAGTTGCACATGTACCGGATGCTGTAGCAACTTCCACCAGCAGTGCGGTAACCATGGAGTACGAGGATAAGTTGTTTGATACAAGCCAGATTATGACGGTGAATATTATTATGGAGCCGGAACAATGGCGGGAGCTATTGGACAATGCCATACAGGAACGATATTATGCCTGTGATGTGGAAATTAATGGAGTATTGTTTCAGAATGTCGGTATCCGCACAAAAGGAAACACGAGTCTGAGCAGTATAGCAATGGATGATACAACGGACAGGTATAGCTTCAAACTGAAATTTGATGAATATGTAGAGGGGCAGACCTGTTTTGGACTGGATAAACTTGTATTGAATAACAACTATGCAGATGCTACCAACCGAAAAGAAGCAGTTGTCTATGATATGTTCCAGTTTCTGGATGTGGATGCATCCTTATATAATTATGCCAAAATCAGTGTAAATGACGAATATTGGGGAACGTATCTTGCATTGGAAGCAATTGAAGATAGTTTTCTGTTGAGAAACTATGGCACGCAGGATGGTAATCTTTATAAACCGGAAACGATGGGAATGGGAAACGAACAGGAATTTCCGTCGCCATCGGGCGGAGAAGCTGAGCGGGGAGAACCTCCAACGCCACCGGAGGGAGAAAGTGAGCGGGAAGAACTTCCAACCCCTCGGGACGCAGAAACGGAACGTGGAGAATTTCCAAGCCCGCCGGACGGAAATTTGGAACATGGAGATTTTCCAAAAGCACCGGATGGAGAGGAGCGAAAAGAATTTCCACAGGACTTTGGAGATGGAATGCCCGGAAGAAGTAACGGTGGAGCGGATTTGAATTATTCCGACGACAATCTGGAAAGCTATGAAACCATCTGGGATGGAGAAAAGCAAAAGAGCAGTGACGAAGAGAAAGAACGTGTGGTAACGGCAATCAGAAACATCAATGAAGGAACGGATTTAGAAAAGTATCTGGATGTAGACAATATTTTGAAATACATGGCAGTGCATGAGTTTGTTGTTAATGAAGACAGCCTGAGCGGAAATATGGCACATAATTATTATTTATATGAATCAGACGGCAAGCTTAATCTGCTTCCGTGGGATTATAATCTTTCTTTTGGAGGAATGTCTGCCGACGGTCAGAAAAATGATGCGACAAGTATGGTGAATGATGCTATCGACACGCCTTTTGACGGAACGCAATTCTTTGATGCATTGTTGGAAAATGAGGAGTATCGGGAAAAATATTATGAATATCTGCGAATGCTTTGCGAAGAATATGTCCAGGGCGGAAAATTGCAGGAATTGTGGCAAAGGCTGGATGAACAGACGGATACAATAATTGCAGAAGACCCAACGGCATTTTATTCGGAAGAAGAATATACAAGTGCAAAAGAACTTTTGTATGAGGTGATAGAACTTCGTGCCCAAAGCGTTTTGGGGCAGATAAACGGAACAATTCCGTCGACAGAATCGGAGCAGAAAGAAGCAAAACAGACATTGATTGATGCAACCGGAATTGATTTATCCATTATGGGAGAATTTCGTGGTGGTGGTCGTTAAAAATAAGGGAAATAAGCAAGATGGCTTATTTCCCTTTGTGATTTCATAATTAAGAATAAAGGATGTTTCGACCTTTTTGTGCAACTGCAATATAGGTTTTTCCTTCATTTATCTGGATTTCATTTCCATTATCATCATAGTATTTTGTCGGTGAATAATCGGATGTCTTTTTCCAGGTAATATGAATGCCGCGCCCTTTGGTAAAATAGTAACCATCGCTTGTAGAATCAATGGTCTGGAAAGCAAGATAGCCTTTGGCATCTCGTTTGGACCAGTTCGTATTTTGGATAATAATATTGGAAAACGTCAGCTGCTGTCCGTTCAGTCCGTCTGTCTGCGGTTTGCCATGCAGGTTTTTCAAATATTGTCCGGAAGCGGCATCATAGGTAAAGTAGCTTTTGGTATAAGTAAAAATCTGTGATAAATCAATTACATTACCGGGGATGGCATTTCCATACTGCTCCAGAGTATTTACCCCATTTGCAAAGGTAAAATGACTGGTATTATAGTAATCGGGTCGGGTGGATAAAGAATATCCGAGAGCCTGACAGGCACTTGTAATACCATTTGCACTGATATAGGCATTGTGGGGAGCTTTGCGGTCTGTAGTACGGAAAAAGCTGCCTGCGCCGGGACGCTCGCCACCGGTTCCATATTCTTTTGTACCGGATAAATTGTTAATATCGGGTGCTGTGATACGGTCAGCCATATAACATACACCGCCAAAATGAATCAGAATAGGGTCCCATTCGGTTGCTATGGAAATGTAGTAATCACGACAGCTCCGGATGTTTCCAATCCGGTCCAATCCCTGCCAGTTGTCGATAATTGCTAACTGTCTGGAAATTTCGCCTTCTTCCATAATCTCGTAAAGAATTTTTGCATTGCTGATACCATACGATGGCTGGCATGCTTTATCCGTTGGCATCATAACTGCAATGGGACGCTGGGACGCCTGGGCAGCAGGAATCAATTCATTGGTATATACACTATGTACTTCTCCATCAGCATAAGATTCCGTACCGGATACGGCAACGGAAGGAGAAACAAGTACCGCTATTATGCAGAATCCTACCGCGGTAAGTAGAGCAAAAAGTCTGGTTTTCATCATTTTTTTGTTCATATCGGGGTTCCTTTCGTTATTTCTTTAGATGATTTCATCAAAGTGAATTTCCTTAGATGCAAGAAACGTTTGTAGATAGTTGTCCCATAAAATATCAAGCGTTTTATCCAGAATAAAGCTTTGGTAAGAAACTGCGCTTACAAGGGATACGACGCCATCCTGATATTTTACATTTAAAACATAAGCAGCAAGATTTTTTGATGATAATGCTGCTTCTGATTCAGATAAAAGAGTTTCGATAAGTTCCGGCTTCAGATGAAGGGTAAAACGGAAACTGACAGGAGTACGTTTTCCTTTGATGAGTTCGAAGCAGATTCCACGCATATCTTTCCACGTGGAAAAAACATAGGGAGTCTGCGTGGTTTCCGCATCGTACTCATTATTTTTGTAAAAATCAGAAACGATATGTCCGTCGATTACAAACGTATTGTAAGTAGTAATGTTAGCTTCTGCCAGTAAAAAATCGTCAAAAGCATCGGACATCAAAAAACGACTCATGAAGTTTTTGTTTTCAAGAATTTTGAAGGCTTTCACAAAATCTCCTTATTCACCCATATATTTCTGTGATTGTTCGGTAATTAATGCGTGGTCATCAAAATAATTAATTTTCATGGAATTCTTTACATCTTCAAGGGTCTTTGCAGCTACCTTTTCAGCTTCGATGGAACCCTTATGTAAGATTTCATATACGGCAGGAATATCCTTTTCCCATTCTTTACGACGTGCACGGATAGGAGCAAGTTCTTCCTGTAAAACATTGTTTAAGAATTTCTTTACTTTTACATCGCCCAAACCACCGCGCTGGTAATGCTCTTTCAATTCGTCCAGGTTCTTATAATCCGGCAGATATTCTGCAAACTGTTCTTCGCGGCAGAAAGCATCCAGATAAGTAAATACGGTATTTCCTTCGAGATGACCGGGGTCAGATACCTGTAAATGGGTAGGGTCAGTATACATGGACATTACCTTTTTACGTACATCTTCTTCTGTGTCAGACAAGTAGATACAGTTTCCGAGGGATTTGCTCATTTTTGCCTTACCATCGGTGCCCGGCAGACGAAGACATGCTTTGTTCTCCGGCAAAAGAATTTCCGGTTCCACCAGGGTATCACCATAAACTGCATTGAATTTACGTACAATTTCTTTTGTCTGTTCCAACATAGGCAGCTGATCTTCTCCAACCGGAACGGTTGTTGCTTTAAATGCGGTAATATCGGCAGCCTGACTGATTGGATATGTGAAGAAACCAACCGGAATGCTGGCTTCAAAGTTACGCATCTGAATTTCCGCCTTAACGGTAGGGTTTCTTTGCAGACGTGATACGGTTACCAGATTCATATAATAAAAAGATAACTCACATAATTCAGGAATCTGTGATTGGATAAATAAAGTGGATTTTTCCGGGTCAAGACCACAGGATAAGTAATCCAATGCAACTTCAATAATATTCTGACGCACTTTTTCCGGATTCTCGGCGTTATCGGTAAGAGCCTGTGCATCTGCAATCATAATAAAAATTTTATCGTACATACCGGAATTCTGTAATTCCACACGTCTTCTTAATGAGCCAACATAATGGCCGACATGAAGTTTTCCGGTAGGTCTGTCACCTGTTAAAATAATTTTTGACATTTTTATGCTCCTTTATCTTGAAAATACTTGTTCTATTATACACTATCTCCCGAAAATTGGGAAGTATGGGGGCTTGCAAAAGGCGTTATACAAACCATCTTCCGGAGGCACCACAGGGAAGGACAAGTCCATTGGAGGAAACCGGAAGACCGATTTCGGAGGACGTTACCTGGCCGCCTCGTTTCTTTTGGATAACGGTACTTAACATATAGTTCAGAACGGCTGGCTGAAGTCCGGTAGTATAGGAGTTAATTAAGAAAAACAATGCATCATCACTAAGTAGCTTGGCTGCAAGCTCAACAAAGGGATAAATGCTGTCTTCGATTTTCCAAATTTCACCTTTTGGACCGCGACCGTAGGATGGAGGGTCCATAATGATTCCATCATATTTATTACCGCGTCGGATTTCACGCTCCACAAATTTCACACAGTCATCGACGAGCCAGCGTATCGGAGCGTCTGCAAGACCGGAAGAAACCGCGTTTTCCTTTGCCCAGGTCACCATGCCTTTGGAGGCATCTACATGGGTAACGTGTGCACCTGCTTTTGCAGCAGCTAACGTTGCACCACCCGTATAAGCAAACAGATTCAAAACTTTCACCGGGCGGTTGGCGGTACGGATGATGTCACTGAACCAGTCCCAATTGACTGCCTGCTCCGGAAAAAGTCCGGTATGTTTAAAGCTAAAGGGCTTTAAATGAAACGTTAATTCACGGTAGGAAATCGTCCATTCCTGTGGCAATTTAAAGAATTCCCATTCACCGCCACCTTTGGAACTGCGATGGTAATGACCGTTTAGCTGATGCCATTGCGGTACGGTTTTTTCTGTTTTCCAAAGAACCTGCGGGTCAGGACGAAGAAGGATGTATTTTCCCCAACGCTCCAGCTTTTCACCACAGGAGGTATCTATTACTTCATAATCTTTCCAATGATCTGCAATCCACATAAAATCTCCTTGTATCAGATGGCTATATGCCAGACAGCAGACGCGCAAACGCCTGTTTTTCTGCTGCAATTATCATGATAGTGAAATAATGGTAAAAAAGCAAGGATTTTTCTTTGATTTGACAGGGAAGTGTGATAAGATAACAAGCGATAGAATCAAAAAAATGACGTAAAGAAGGATAAGAAACATGGACAGGTCATACATAAGTGAAAAAAAGCGCGTGGTAATCAAAATTGGTACATCCACAATTACCCATACGGATACGGGAAATTTAAATCTTGCAAAGCTGGAAAAGTTTGTACGGCTTATCACAGATATACATAATCAGAATAAAGATATTATTGTCGTTTCTTCAGGTGCAATCGGTGCAGGAAGAAAGGCGCTCGGAATTAAAGGAAAGCCGGCAAATTTGTCGGTAAAGCAGGCATGTGCCGCTGTGGGACAGGCACGCTTGATGATGATTTATCAGAAGCTTTTTGCAGAATACAATCAGACGATTGCACAGATTCTGATGACGAAAAATGTGATTACAAATAAGATAAGCCGAAACAATGCGGTCGGAACCATGAAGGAGCTTCTGGAATTTGGAGTTATCCCGATTGTAAATGAAAACGACGTTGTTTCAACCGATCAGATTCAGGATGGCAATTTTGGTGATAACGATACGTTGTCAGCTCTTGTGGCAGAAATGATAGATGCAGATTTGTTGATTTTATTATCCGATATTGATGGACTTTACACGGATGATCCGAGAAATAATCCGGATGCAAAGTTTATCAGTTGTGTGGAAAAGATTGATGAAAATCTGCTTTCCTGTGCAAAGGGACCGGAAACGTCATTTGGTACCGGTGGTATGACTACCAAGCTTGCCGCAGCAGAAATCGCGAATAAGGCAGGCTGTGACATGGTTATTGCAAATGGAGATGACCCGGTGAATATTATTCGTATTTTGGAAGGCAAGGAAGTCGGAACGCTTTTTAAGGCATAGGAAATGATAGAAGATTGACGGGAGGTCTGCGGGATGGAACCTCAGTATTGGGGAATTGCAGCCGCAATTTTGATAATTGCAGCAGTCAGTAGTATTTTCATAGTTCTTTTCAAACGAAGAAAACGTCGGATTTATCTGTTTGAAGAAATGGATGGGCATGACTTTGAGTTTTTCTGTGCAGACCTGTTACGAAAAAGAGGCTTTGAAGAGGTTGAAGTAACACGAGGAAGTGGAGATTATGGCATTGATATTCTTGCAGAAAAAGAAGGGGTTACATATGCCATTCAATGCAAGCGTTACGCAGGACCTGTTGGAGTAAAGGCAATTCAGGAAGCCTATGCCGGACGTGACTACTATGACCGCATGGTTGGAGCAGTACTTACCAATCAATATTTTACAACACCCGCCGTCGAGGCGGCCAAGAAGCTGAAGATTTTGTTGTGGGATGGTGGCTATTTGGAAAGCATGATGGAAGAAGAGCAAGTGTAAGGGTACGAGGGTATAGAGAGCTGAAAAGTATGATTTTCACCCAGGGAATTTGTGGCGCGAGGGTATAGGAAGCCAAAATGCTCCAGTATACCCAGCAAGCTTGCGGCTGGAGGGTATAGAGAACGAAAATGTTTTAATATACCCAGCAAGCTTGCAATCGGAGGGTATAAAGGAAGCAAAGGCGAGCATATACCCAAAGGAATCATCCATCCAAGCAAGTATTAAGAAATTAAGAAAATGAAATACTTACTTAAAAGGGGAAGTAATGAGGAGAGTTATTGATTGGGCGAAAAATAACATAGTAGCAATTATTCTGGTGCTATGCTTTAGTATCATATATATTATTTCACAGGTAACAGGAACAGCATTTGAACATTGGGGTTCTACAAGCATGGAATATCTTCATGCCCAATATTTTCGATGGCTGACCTGTATTTTTTTACATTTTAATTTTGAACATATTTTCTTTAATTCTGTGGCGTTGCTGGCAATTGGTTCTTTGATAAGTCCATTCATTGGAAAGGGAAGAACGCTATTGTTGTTTATTGTTTGTGGAATTCTGGCAGAAATTGCCTGTTCTGTGGTGATAAATTATTCACAACCTGTTTATGCCGGGGGCTCATCCGGTGGCATATTTGCACTTATAGCAACTTTTATGGTTTGCTATCTGAGATTTCCAACGAGATTTGCGCTTAAGTGGTATCGTCCGGATGTCATAGCAGTTGTAATATTCTTTATTTTTGCGAATGATAATATAGAATCATTTTTGACACATGTTTTTGGCTTTACGGCAGGAATCGTAGTTGCATTTTTGATGATATTATCTGGGTTGATTTCAGATAAGGACTGAACTGGAGTGTAGAAAATTATAGGAAGCATCAAGTGATGATAACAAATCAGTTGGTGCTTTTTTGCTTGTGGCGGAATACGATGTTGCGAATAAATTCAGACAAATTTATAATTATTTAAAAGAAGATAAGTTGAGGAGGATTTGAAATGGAATACACACAATTGGGAAATGCAGAGATTCAGATTTCCAAACTATGTGTTGGATGCATGAGCTTTGGAAAAGCAGGAACTATGCATGACTGGACGTTGGATGAGGCAGAAACTGAAAAAGTAGTTCGCCATGCACTTTCCTTAGGAATCAACTTTTTTGATACAGCAAATGGTTACTCGGCGGGAACAAGTGAGGAATATCTGGGGCATGCATTGAAAAAGAATGTGGCCCGGAATCAGGTCGTGATTGCGTCAAAGGTATATTTCAATCCGGGAAGACTGTCCGCAGAGGCAATTCATAGAGAGATTGATGGTACGCTTAAACGGCTGGGAACAGATTATCTTGATTTATATATCATTCATCGATTTGATTATCAAACACCGATAGAGGAAACGATGGAGGCACTGAATGATTTGGTTAGAGCCGGAAAGGTAAGGGCACTGGGAGCTTCTGCCATGTATGGTTACCAGTTTTATAATATGCAGCTTGTGGCAAAGGAGCACGGTTTTGCACAATTTCAGGCAATGGAAAATCATTATAATCTGCTTTATCGCGAGGACGAAAGAGAATTGATACCTATTTGCAGACAGATGGGAGTGTCGCTGATGCCATATAGTCCGCTGGCAGCAGGTCATCTGACCAGACCGGAATGGAACGCTGATACGCTTCGCAGCAAGACAGACCGTGTTGCCATGGGCAAATACGACCGCACCGAAGAACAGGACATGCAGATTGTCCGTCGTGTACATGAATTGGCGGAGCACTATGGGGTCAAAATGCAGCAGATTGCTTTGGCATGGCAATGGGAAAAAGGAGTCGCATCTCCAATTATCGGAGCAACAAAAGCGACGCACTTTGATGATGCGGCAAAAGCATTTGAGGTAAAATTAACGAAAGAAGATATCGCTTATCTGGAGGAGCCATACTTGCCACACCGGATTGTGGGGGCCATTGATCACAATCCTGCAGAGGGAGTTATGCTATTGGATGAAAAGAAATAAATAATAGAAACTTATATTTGCTATAATTTATGTGTATATGAAAATGCATAAAATAACAAAGAGAGGTGCTTTGCGATGGAAAGTAATAAGAAATGGAAAACAATTAGCCAAGAGTATGTGGTTCGTTCTCCCTTTATCAATTTGCGAAAGGATAGTTGCATTACAGATGAGCAAGAAGAAATTGATGGATATTATGTTTGTGAATTTCCTAATTGGGTTAATATTGTTGCTGTGACGGCAGAAAATGAAGTGATTTTTGTTAGAGAATACAGATACGCAATTGACGAAGTCACAGTTGCTATTCCGGCAGGAAAAGTTGATGACAATGAGAAAGAAAGTGATGCGGCAGCCAGAGAGTTAAAAGAAGAAACGGGATTCTTTTCAAAAGATGATTTAGTATTATTAGGAAGTTTTTATACTAATGCAGCAAATGCAACAAATAAGGTTTTTACGTATCTGGCAACAAATGTTGAACAAATAGCAGAGCCAGAAAGAGCGTTGGGTGAAAAGACTGAAGTTGTCAAGATGAGATGGGAAGAGATAAAAAATGCAATAGGGACAGGAATTATAAATCAAGTTTTTACTGTGTTGGCATTAAAGTTAGCTGAGTGCTATTTCAATGATAAAGAAAAGTGATTTACATATGGATGGCTTATGGAAATAGCAAGAATAATACAGTTGATTTAGGAGTGAAAGAAATGAAAAAGAAATTTATTTTGTTAATGGCAGTTATGATGGCATGTTTATTATGTGCGTGTGAAAAAAAGGAAACAGAAATATTGACGAATATTGAAAACAATACAGAACAGACAGAGTCCGGAGAGCAAAATGAATCGCAGTCCAAGGAGCAGTCATATACAGAATTTCAAAATATGTTAGATGAAATCAATACAGATATTCAGCCGGGAACAGCGGGAAATGGATTAATATCCGTTAAAGTTGCAGCTGACTTATTGGACTGGGGTGTTGGAACAGCCATGGGTATTGATGAGATTAAGGCGGAGACCATATTCTGGCTTTCTGATAAGGGAAATTCAGAGCAGGTTGAGTTTTCAAACAAATTTGCCCTGGTATATGATGCATACCAAAGATTATTAAGTTCTGATGCCATGGATTTGCTTGAACAGGCAGGTTGTGAGGATGCCGCCTATCCCTGGAGTGATTCTCCGGTTGAAACGATTGAAGCAATTACAGAGGTGGTGCAGCTTCCAGAGGAATCAGCAGTAGAAAGCGAAAATACAGATGCGGATTCATCAACGGAAGAATTCGAGAATCAGGATAACTGGCCGGATGTTGCAGAACTGGTCAATCTAAGAGGTGACGAGACAACGGTTTATTTACTGGCAGATGGACGTTACATGGATCGTATAAATGCTATCTATATTTATGACGGAAAAGGCACCTGGACAGATGAAGCAGGTGTGGAATGGAACGAAAAGGCAAAATAGAAAATCGGAAACTATCGAATTAAGTTAATCGTGCCAGATGGCTTGATTATAAAAGCAAAGATAAAAACGCAACGTACATCTTTGATGTGCCAGAGCCGGTAGGTAGCCCGGCCGTCCTATGAAAATAGGGTAAGTAACCTGCCCCTCCGGGTTGTCCATTCTTTGTTCAATTAATTTTAGGAGGGATTCTTATGGACAAAGTAAGTGGAAAACTGACGGTATATTTTGAAGAACCATTTTGGGTAGGCGTATTTGAGCGTATGGAAGATGGTAAATTATCTGTGACAAAGGTAACATTTGGTGCAGAACCAAAAGATTACGAAGTGCAGGAATATATTCAAAAATACTATTTTGGTTTGAAATTCAGTCCGGCTGTTGAAACTGTTGTAAAGGATATAAAAAGAAATCCAAAACGCATGCAGCGTGAAGCAAAAAAGCAGATGCTGGAAACAGGCATTGGCACAAAATCGCAACAGGCGTTGAAAATGCAGCAGGAACAGAACAAGCAGGAGCGTAAAGAGAGAAGCCGCAAGGAAAAAGAGGCGGAAGAACAGCGAATGTTTGAACTGAAACAGCAAAAGAAAAGAGAAAAGCATAAGGGACATTAAAGTCCCTTGGGCTTTTGCTCAACTCGAAATTTGTGGAGGTATGAAGCATCATATGAATAGATATAAAACATTTTTATTATTAGGACTTATATTTGTTATATTGGCAGGATGCAGTAATGTGTTTGCCAAAAAGGAATATCATGACATACGTAAAATTGCAGAAACAGAAGATAGATATGCAAAAGAAAGTTCTGTTTTTAATTCAATAGATAATAGTTATTCATTAAAAGTGAAAAAGTTCGATGGTCGTCAAACTTTATGGACAAAAACACTTGAGGATAATGAAGATATTGACATTGAAATAAAACTAAGTTTATCTGAAGGAACCGCAAAAATTGTTCATGTAGATGAAAATGGAAATGTTACCACAATAATCGAATGTACTTCGGATAATTGCGCGGAGGGGTATGTTGCGAAAACAGTATCTTTGAAAAAGGGATATAACAGAATAAAAATTGTTGGATATGAGTGTAAAAATATTGATTTAGAATTATTGTCATCAGATTTTGAATAATAAATTCCGACTTGTTGGTTGAGATTTTCTATATGGAAAAATGCTATTAAAAAATATCCTTCAAACGCAGGTGCATTTTCTATATGAAGAAATAAGAACTCATAATGTCCAAAATGGGGTTAAATTTTGGACATTTTAGCAAGTATGTTTTGCAATATAGAAAAAATTGGATATTATGAAAGAAGAAAATATTTATATAGAAAAAATTTTCTTGTTTTTGGGATGTGGCATGCAGAAAATAATGGATATAGAAAATGATGGATAATGAGGCATAATACGGATATACGTATTCCATAAAATGAAGATTTGTCGAGCGAATCAAACTTGTTGGAAAATATAACTTCCAATTTGCCGAACTATTCAAAAGGGAATTGTTGGAATGTTAAGTGAAAGCAGGTGTTTTATGAAAACAATTTATTTGATGCGTCATGGTGAAACACTTTTTAATACAATGGATGTGAATCAGGGACAGTGTGATTCTCCATTGACGGAAAATGGCATCTGTCAGGCACAGAAAGCAAAAGCCTGGTTTGATGGACAGGGAATTCAGTTTGATGCGGTATATAGTTCCACGGCGGAGCGTGCCTGCGATACAGCAGAAATTGTTTCGGGTGGAAGGACATATACCCGTTGCAAAGGATTAAAGGAAATATTTCTTGGGACAAAAGAGGCGTCGCCAAACAGCGAAAATCCGGAATATCCATATGGGGATTACTTTGTACCGTTTGGTGGGGAAGGGCTGGATGCGTTCACCAATCGTATTTACACTACCATCTTTCAGATTGCAAGTCAGGCGACCGGAAATACGATTTTGCTGGTTTCTCATGGCATGGCAATTCGCCGTTTCCTGACGAGAGTTCCGGATTCAGATGTTTGTCTTGACAGTTTTATTGGAAATTGTGGAATTGTGAAACTTACTTTTGATAATGGAAAGTTTACAGTAGAACAAATCATTAATCCCAACACATAAAAAAGGGTGATTGCAAATCGCAATCACCCTTTCTGTTTCGAGAAATATCATACATGTATCTATCGTTTAAGAATCCAGCCGATGAATAAAAAGTCCGCTGCGAAGCTTGGGTTCGAACCAGGTGGATTTCGGCGGCATAAGTAAACCGGCATCTGCAACGTCAAGCAATTCCTGAATCGAGGTAGGATACATGGAGAATGCTACTTCCATATCTTCAGAAACACGTCGCTCCAATTCTTTAAGTCCACGGATTCCACCAACGAAATCAATCCGCTTATCTGTTCTTGGGTCAGCAATCTTTAATACCGGACCAAGAAGATTGTTCTGCAGAATTGATACATCCAATCCCTCTACCGGATCTTTTACCAATAATTCCTTTGCAGCAGTAAGCTTATACCATTGCTTATCCAGATACATACCAAAAGTGCCTTTGGCATCGGGGGCATATGGTTCGTTTCCAACACAGGAAACCGTAAAGCCCGCTTTTTCAATGGCAGCAAGATAATCTTCCTTGCTAAGACCTGCCAGATCCTTTACAACACGGTTGTAGGGCATGATATAAAGCTGGTCATCTGGGAAAAGCACGGATAAAAAGCGGTTAAATTCTTCTTTGCCGGTATAATTTGGGTTTTCCTTACGACGCTTTAGACCTACTTTTACAGCCGAAGCGCAGCGGTGATGACCATCTGCGATATAGGTGCAGGGCATTGCAACAAAAAGCTCTTCCATTTCACCAATTACCTGGGAATCGCAGATGCGCCATGCACGGTGGCTGATTCCGTCAGGAGAAGTAAAATCATAGAGAGGAGCAAGCTTCTTTTGCTGCTCTACGAGGTCGTTTAATTGCTTTTGGGAACGATAAACGAGGAAAATCGGACCGGTATGTGCATTTGTAGTATCAACATGGCGAATACGGTCAATTTCTTTTTCCTCACGGGTATTTTCATGTTTTTTGATGATTCCGTTGATGTAATCATCAATCGATGAACAGGCAACAATTCCGGTCTGGGAACGTCCGTCCATAGTCAATTCGTAAATGTAAAAGCAGGGCGTATCGTCCATGACAAAAGAACCGTCTGCAATCATTTCATCCAGAGTTTCACGGGCCTTATCATAAACACAGTCTGCGTATGTATCTACGGTATCATCAAATTGTGTTTCGGCACGGTCAATTTTCAGAAAGGAAAGCGGCTCCTTCTTTACTTCGGTGCAGGCCTCTTTCCGGTTGTATACGTCGTAGGGCAAAGCGGCAATCCGGTCTGCTAATTCCGGTGCGGGACGAATGCCCTGAAATGGTGTTATTTTCGGCATGATAGCTCTCCTTTGTTTCTAGTGTAATTGTGTTTCAGCTTATGATATAATTTAAGCATGGAAAAAGATTTGTGTCAATGAACAGAAACAAAGCAGAAGAAGTTTCATTTTAGTAGAAATAGATAAGGAGCAGGAAGAAAAATGGCAAAAAATGAGAAAACAAATGTCATGCGTGTGCTGGAACAACACAAAATACCGTATGAAGGTCATAATTATCTGGATTCCGGAGCAGTAAGCGGAATGGAAGTTGCAACCGCACTTGGTGAGACACCGGAGATGGTATTTAAAACACTCGTCACCATTGGAAAGACGGGAAATCATTATGTGTTTCTTGTCCCTGTGGATCAGGAACTTAATCTGAAGAAAGCAGCTTCCAGTGTTGGAGAGAAAAGTATTGAAATGATTAAAGCAAAGGAGCTTTTACCGCTTACCGGATACATTCATGGAGGATGTTCACCAATTGGCATGAAAAAGCAGTTTCCGACGGTGATACATGAAAGTGCTGCCCGGTTTGAAAAAATCTTTTTCAGCGGTGGTAAAATCGGATTCCAGGTTGAGGTAAAACTAGAGGATGTAGGTAAGGTACTGAATTATAAGCTTGCAGATATTGTTTGATGACAGTGAACAGACTTGGGGGAGAACAAATGAAGAATACAAAAAAGAGAATCGTTCTGGAATATGTATGGATTACCCTGGCAGTAATTCTGATGGATATTGGAATTTACGTTTTTAAATTTCCCAACAATTTTTCTTTTGGTGGTGTTTCGGGTATGGCAGTCGTAATTTCGAATTTTACGATACTGTCCCCCTCGCAGATCAATCTGGTAATTAATATTTTACTGTTGATACTGGGATTTGTTGTTTTGGGAAAAGATTTTGGTATCCGTACCGCGTATGTGACAGTAGTTTCTTCTATATTATTAAATGTATTTGAAATCTTTTTCCCGATGTCACATCCGCTTACAAATGAAATAACGCTGGAGCTCTGTTTTGCAATTTTACTTCCGGCAATCGCATCGGCAATGTTATTCTATGAAAATGCTTCAGGTGGGGGAACGGATATTATTGCAATGATTATCCGCAAGTACTCAACGATGAATGTATCTACGGCTCTGCTTTTTACAGACATGGTTGTTGTAATCTGTGCATTTCTCGTATTTGACACGTTGACAGGACTTTGTTCCATTTTGGGACTTGTGGCAAAATCCCTTGTCATTGACAAGGTGATTGAACGGATGAAGCTGAATAAATATTTTACGATTGTTTCTACGAATCCGGACCCGATTTGTGATTATATCACGAAGGAACTGCATCACAGTGCCACAACATATCATGCCCAGGGGGCTTATTCGCATAAGGATAGGGTCATTATCCTTACGGTAGTGGATGTAAAGCAGGCAATTTATCTGGAGCGCTTTATTAAGAAAACAGAACCGAGTGCATTTGTTATGGTTACCAAGAGCAGTGAAATTGTGGGAAAAGGATTTGCAAGTTATATATAACTGCATATAAATAGGAAGAAACAGAATGGGAGAGGACATTAATCATGCATCATACGTCGGATAATGGCAGTGCACAACACAATACGGTTGTGAAGGAACCGGAAGTATCAGATCTTATAAAAGGAATCATCTTTTTGGCAGTGGGTACGCTGGCAGCATCTTTTGTAACGGTGAATATGGCTTTCGTGATGAAAGAAGTATTGCTGCTTCTCGGAGTCATTTTTTGTATATGTGGATTTCTTAAAATTAAAAAATATCTGCGGCAGCAAAAGGCATTTAAAGCTTACGTTCCAACCTGGAATGCATCGACGGGAATCTATGAGCGCTTTGCAAAAGAGCTTAATGAGTATCGTATTAATGGGAAAATGCCGGAGAGCAGTGACGCAGATATTGCCTACTTTTTAAAACTGCAGGAAGAACGGCTGAAAAAGAAGAATCTTATGATGAAGGACGATTTTGGACCGGCAAAGGGAGAAAGCTTCGGAACAGCAACTATTCGGAGAAAATCTCCCTGGTATACCGTAGATATGTCATATAGTAATATTGTCCGCCAGCTGGAGTTCCTGAAAAACGGAGAAAAAATATATGGGCGCAAAGTGGAACAGATTATGTATGAAACAATTGTGCATTCTCCGGATGAGAAACAGAGTGAACAAATGATGGTTACCTGTCCGAATTGTGGAAATGTAAGTCATGTTTCCAAGCTTACAGAGGGCTGCTGTTATTGTGGAACCAGATTCAAAATATCGGATTTGTTTCCGAGAGTAACCAATTTGTATTTTTGCCGTTCGAATTCTATTCATACCAACCAAAAGATATTTACAAAAACCATTTCAACAATGATGGCTATTATCGGAGGTTTAACGTTTGTTTTGGAATGCATAGCGGGAACGAGTGCTCTTCCACGGATTCTGTTCACCACATATCTTATGGCAATATTTGTGGGAGGATTTATCGGATGGATTGTGGGAGACATCCGCCTTCTGGTAGGTCTGGCAGACCGTGATGGAATGAAGCATGTCCCATTGTTTAAAGCCATGGGTGCCAAAAGAAAACTGACAAACATCATGAAGCGGTTTGACAAAAACTTCTCTTACGATAAATTTGAAGGACAGCTGGTCTCATTGATCCGGATGGCTGTTTTCGCAGAGAATACCGCAACGATGACGGCATGTCGGAACTTTCCGCGTGACAAAAGGTTTGAAGATATTGTAGAAATGACCTATACGAAAGGACTGTGTCTGCAGAATACCGTCCAGAAGGGAAATATGTTATATCTGGTTTTGCGGACATGGTGGATTAATTACAGTGAAAAAGATGGTAGAGTGATAAAAACGGGAGATTGTATTGATACCGTATTCAGCAGAAATATTTCCAGACAGGAGCCACCCGGATTTTCGATAACATCGGTAAACTGTCATAGTTGTGGTGGCAGTTTTGATGCCGTGCGCCAGCGAAATTGTCCATATTGCGGAAGCGAATATCATATGGAAGACGAGGGATGGGTCGTAGAAGATATGAAGCTTGTAAGATAGAAAAAAGTTTTTTAAAAAAATTCTTGCATATTTCCAAAACATCATGTATACTAACAATTGCTGTGGCATGATAGCGATGAAGCGCGAGGTTGCTGCAGTGCCGAAAGACACTGCAGGTTTTCCGTGGAGCGAATGTCAAGAGGCTGCGCAAGCAGACCTAAGAACCTGACGGCAAGTCACTGTACAAACAATTTGTCTGCCAATGGGCAGAAACGCCGGCGTTAAGCGTACATCATAAGCGTGCGGGTAGGAATTACTTCGCACTTTGTTTTATGAGAATGTAGGACACGCACGGAAGAGTGTACAGTCACCGCTTGTCGTACTTCAAGGAATTTCGGTTCCTATTATTAAAAAGTGCGAAAAGGAGGCGACTTTTTTTATGGCAAGTCAAGTAATGAGAATCACACTCAAGGCT
>CAKRVA010000002.1 GCA_934408585.1 uncultured Lachnospiraceae bacterium | reverse complement strand
GAAAATACTGACTTTTTGCCTCTCTAATACGGCAAAATCCTCGGCTTTTTGCCGAGGACTTTGTCTACAGTCTGAAGCCGGAATAAATCCGGCTTTTTACTTATTCTTCAATATCAACTAACCGTAAACCCGCCGTATCTGTAACAGGTAACGAAAAAACAACGGTTTTAGCTGCACTGTCCATACCTGCCTGTTCCATAATTGCTTTCATAATGCTGTTTTTCTGTTCTTTCTTTGTAACAATGAAAATCATCTCTTTCTCAGCAGCAATGGTAACTCCCAGATACTTTTCCGCATATTCCATGCCGGTACCCTTTGCGTGAATGACAGTTCCACCATAAGCTCCTGCCCCTCTTGCGGCATCCATAACCAACTCCAGATTTCCCTGGTCTGCAATTGCTATAATTAACTCATACGTTGTATCTTTCAATGTGGATTCCTCTCTTTCCGGCAATTCCTGTTTCTCTAATAAAAATTGCAATGTTCTCTTTCCGCCAATACTACTTAATGGAACAAGGAACGCAATTCCTTCTCCGGGTGCATCAATTTGGAGCTTTTTTTGTAAGTCACGCTTCACCTTTTTCCAATTTTCCAATTCCAGAAAATTAAATGCAACGGTTTTCTCAGATGCCTCCAGTCCCAGATAATCAAGTATATCCCCTCTGGCAGTTCCGTGCCCCATTGTGACATACATGACATGCAATTCTTCCTGCTTATAAAGGTCAAAATATCGTTTGCTGTTATTTCGATCCATAATGGTGGTCATTAAATAAATATCACTCATACCTGTACCTTTCCCAAATTATAATTCCAGAATTTCCATATCGTCTGCTGCTGTAAATACAGATTCGACACCAACTGCTGCCTTTCTGTGTGCCTGATGTTCCTTAATCCGGAATACAACGCCCAGAATCTGAATGGTAATCAATGGTGTCATTGCAACCATTGCAACAACTCCAAATGCATCTGTCAAAATATTACCACCGGTAACTTCACAGGCTCCCATCGCAAACGGAAGTAAAAATGTTGCTGTCATCGGTCCTGATGCAACACCACCGGAGTCAAACGCAATGGCAGTAAAAATTTTAGGTACAAAAAATGTTAATAATAATGCAATCGCATATCCGGGAATGATAAACCACATAATCGAAATTCCGGTTAATACACGAAGCATTGCAATTCCGATAGATACAGATACACCTATGGACAAGCTCATTCCCATTGATTTTGAACTAATGGCACCAGATGTAATATGCTCTACCTGTTTTGTCAAAACAAAGACTGCGGGTTCGGCTTTAACAATAAAATATCCGATTACCATACCAATTGGAATAATGATGTAACGGTATGGGAGTGCTGCTATGGTCTGTCCCAGGTAATTTCCTGCAGGCATAAATCCGACATTTACGCCGGTGAGAAAAAGAACAAGACCTACATATGTATATACAAGTCCAACCAGAATTTTTATCAGAAGTCTTTTCTGGATATCTCGTGAAACCAATTGAAATAAAAAGAAAAATATAATAATCGGAAGCAAAGAAACTGCAATTTCCTTCATATATTGCGGTAACTCTACCATAAAGGCATCCCACATCTGAACCGTATCATCCATAATCTGAATCGTTGTAGATGATGCATCTACAGATGAACCATCCGGATGATAAATCATACTGAGAATTAACACGGCTAAAATAGGACCTATCGAGCATAATGCAACAAGACCAAAGCTATCGTCCGCTGCACGTTTATCGCTTCGAATTGCAGAAATACCAACACCAAGTGCCATAATAAACGGAACGGTCATCGGACCGGTTGTAACTCCGCCCGAATCAAATGCGACTGCGAGAAAATCTTTCGGAACAAAATAAGATAGAAGAAATACGATTCCATAAAAAACCAGCAGCATATAAGACAAAGGAATTCCAAATAACATTCTGAGCAAAGCAAATACAAGAAAGCATCCTACACCTGCTGCCACAGCAAGAATCAGCACCATATTCGGAATCGAGGAAACCTGCCCTGCTAATACCTGCAAATCCGGTTCAGAAATCGTAATCATGGCTCCTAAAATAAAACTCAGAAATACCATAACAAATATATTTTTTGATTTTGTCATGGTGGTTCCGACTCTCTCACCCATTGGCGTCATGGATATATCAACACCAACATTAAAAAGCAGCATTCCTATAATCAGCAATACGCCACCAATAAGAAACATTAACACAATGCTCGGAGAAATCGGTGCAATCGTAAAGCATAAAATCAGCACAATGGCCATAATAGGAAATACTGCTTTAATCGTTTCTTTAAATTTTTCTCGAATGTTTGATGGAAGAAATTTCAACTATATCTCGCCTTTCTTTTCTTAAATCATGTATCTATATATAAGTATTATAACGGACCGGGGTTAAATTACAAGAAAAAATATTATTTTTTCCTTTCTTGTTTTTTCATATGTTGATAATATACAATAAAAATCGCTATACCCGTAAAAATCCACGAAGCAACATATACATTCATAAGCATCTCATACGTTGGAATCCGCCGGAAAATGGTTACCATCCAGATTAACCGGAATATCACTGTTCCAATAATCGTAATAATGGAAGGCTCCACGGATTTTCCCATACCTCGTAAAGCTGCACTTTCTACCTCATAGGTTGCAGTTATTCCCTCCAAAGAGCATACATGATGCATGCGGATTAAACCATATACTGCTACGGCGCTGCTTGTCGTATAAATACTTACAAAGAAATCATCCCAGACCATAAAAATAACTGCGAGAATTTCTGTGAAAATAAAACCAAACAACATACATAACCAGAATATCTTTTTACATCTCTTCAGATTTCCTGCTCCATAGTTCTGACTCGTAAAAGTTACTGCTGCCTGTGCAAACGCAGATGCAATATCATAAGTAAAGTATTCAAAGTTTAATGCTAAAGATGAGCCTGCAATTGCATTTTCTCCAAAGGAATTGATTCCACTTTGAATAAATACATTTGATACGGAAAAAATAGCTCCCTGAATTCCCGCCGGAACTCCTATGACAAGCACTTTTTTCAAAGCATTACCATTGATTTTCATTTTATGTAGCTGAAGCTGAAATTCATCCTGTCTGGCATGTAAATTTATAATAACCAACGCTGCGCTTAAAACATTTGATATTACGGTTGCAATCGCAACTCCTGCAACTCCAAGATGAAAACAAATGACCAGGAACAAATTCAAAATTACATTCACAATCCCCGACAAAAATAAATAATACATGGGTCTGCGGCTATCACCAAAACTCCTCAGTGCCGCAGAACCAAAATTATAAATTGTCATAAACGGAAGACTGATGAAATAAATCCGGATATACAGCAGCGCCTCCTGTATTACACTTTCGGGCGTTCCGGAAAGTTCCAGTACAATTCTGGCAGAAAGCATTCCCAAAATCATCAGAACAATTCCAAGCACTGCTCCAAACGTTATAATCGTATGAAGCATCTCACTGATTTTATCACGCTTATTTTGCCCGATTAGCGTTGCAAGTGCTGCATTCGGACCTACCGAAAGTCCCACCACAAGATTTACAAAGATACCAACAAGTGCTACACAGCTTCCAACCGCTGCTAATGCGGTATCTCCGGCAAATCGTCCGACTACTGCCACGTCTGCGGAATTAAATAATTGTTGTAAAATACTACTAAATGCCAGCGGAATTGCAAAAAGAATCAGTTTCCCTGCCAAACCGCCATTCAGCATGTCCATTTCTTTTTTTTCTGTTTCTTTTGTCATTGCCTTCTATCTCTTTTTAGTATTTGGAAAATTCCAGAATTTTCTTTGCATTCTCAATTCTTTCTTTTGTTGGAGGTTCTACACCCTCAAGCTTGTAAGGAATACCAAGTTCCTTCCATTTATAGGCTCCTAAGGTATGATAAGGAAGCACTTCTACCTTTTTAACCGTATCCAGGGAATCTATAAATTCTCTTGTTTTCTTCAGGTATTCATCATCATCTGTAATACCGGGAACCAATACGTGGCGAATCCACATCGGAATCCCCTGCTCGGAAAGATACCGCGCACAATCCAAAATATTCTGATTGGTATGGCCGGTAAGTTTCTTATGCATTTCATCATCAATATGTTTAATATCTAACATTACCAAATCGGTATACTTCAATAACTCATTGAATTTCGAGAAGAATGGCTCTTCTCTGGTAAAAGGCTGTGCAGAAGTATCCAGATTGGTATTGATATTTCTTTCGTGAGCCTTTTTAAAAAGGTCAATCAAAAAGTCAATCTGTAATAAGGCTTCTCCACCACTGACCGTAATTCCACCTTCCTTGCCCCAATAACTGCGAAAACGTTCCGCTTTATCCAAAAGCTCATCCGCCGTCTGCAAATTATCGGTGTCCGGATTCCAGGTGTCTACATTGTGACAATACTGGCAACGCATATTACATCCTTTGAGGAAGATTAGATAACGAATCCCGGGACCATCTACGGCACCAAAAGATTCTAAGGAGTGAATTCTACCTTTAATCATAGTGATAATCTCCATTCTTCTTTACTTTCTTTTTTAGTATTACCAAAAAGGAGTCGGACAATACTGCCCGACCCCCTGTAAATCCATTATCTTAGAAACCTGTTAAAATTAAAGGCTCTTATGACAGGTTCTTGCAATAACATCATCCTGCTGTTCCTTGGTCAGGCTGATGAACTTAACAGCGTAACCAGATACACGGATGGTGAAGTTTGCATATTCAGGCTTCTCAGGATGTGCCTGTGCATCTAACAACTTCTCTGTACCGAATACGTTAACGTTAAGGTGATGAGCACCACGATCAAAGTATCCATCAAGAACGCCTGCAAGAGTGTTCTTCTGCTCGTCAAGGTCATGACCAAGAGCGGAAGGAGCCATTGTCTGAGTATTGGAAATACCATCCAATGCATACTCATAAGGCAACTTAGCTACAGAGTTCAAAGATGCAAGCAGACCACTCTGTTCTGCACCATAGGATGGTGAAGCACCAGGAGCGAAAGGCTTGTAAGCTTCTCTACCATCAGGAAGAGCACCGGTAGCCTTACCATATACAACGTTAGAAGTAATGGTCAGGATAGAAGTTGTAGGCTCAGAATCTCTGTATGTCTTATTCTTCTTAATCTTCTCCATGAAGGTCTTAAGAAGCCATACTGCAAATTCATCTGCTCTAGGATCGTCATTACCATATTTAGGGAATTCGCCTTCTGTCTTGAAGTCGATTGCGCAACCCTGTTCATCACGGATTACTTTAACCTTAGCATACTTAATAGCGGACAAAGAGTCAGCTACATGAGAAAGACCTGCGATACCAGTTGCGAATGTTCTTCTTACATCAGTATCAATCAAAGCCATCTCAGCTGCTTCATAGTAATATTTATCATGCATATAATGAATTAAATTCAAGATGTTAACATACAAAGCTGCACACCAGTCAAGCATGATATCGTATTTATGCATAACTTCATCGAAATCAAGATATTCGGAAGTAATTGGTGCGATTTCAGGACCGCACTGCATATGCTTTCCGTTCTTGTCCAGATGCTTCTCATCCTTACCACCATTGATAGCGTAAAGTAAGCACTTAGCTAAGTTAGCACGAGCACCGAAGAACTGGATTTCCTTACCGGTCTGAGTAGCAGATACACAACAGCAGATGCTATAGTCATCGCCCCAGATTGGCTTCATAACATCATCGTTCTCATACTGGATAGAAGATGTAGTTACGGAAATCTTAGATGCATACTTCTTGAAGTTAGAAGGAAGAGCACTTGAGTAAAGAACGGTAAGGTTCGGCTCTGGGCTCGGTCCCATGTTTTCAAGAGTATGAAGGAAACGATAGTCGTTCTTTGTAACCATATGACGGCCATCCATTCCGATACCACCAACTTCCAATGTAGCCCATACAGGGTCACCGGAGAATAACTGGTTGTAAGAAGGAATACGAGCGAACTTAACCATACGGAACTTCATGGTCATATGGTCGATTAATTCCTGAGCTTCCTTCTCAGTTAATGTACCTTCTTTAAGGTCTCTTTCAATATAAATATCAAGGAATGTAGAGATACGTCCTACGGACATAGCTGCACCATTCTGAGTCTTGATTGCTGCAAGATATCCGAAGTATAACCACTGAACAGCTTCCTTAGCGTTTGTAGCAGGACCGGAAATATCGTAGCCATAAATCTTAGCCATTTCCTTCATTCCCTGCAGAGCCTTAATCTGCTCAGCAATTTCTTCTCTTAAGCGGATAACTTCTTCTGTCATTGTTCCGTTACCGCAGTTTTTCTTATCTTCTTTCTTCTTTTCAATCAAGAAGTCAATACCGTAAAGAGCAACTCTTCTGTAGTCACCTACGATACGTCCACGTCCATAAGTATCAGGAAGTCCTGTTACGATATGAGTATGACGTGCAACCTTCATCTCATCAGTATAGGCATCAAATACTGCCTGGTTATGTGTCTTGTGATAGTCATTGAAGATTTTGTGGAACTTAGGATTAACTTCATAACCATAAGTGCTTGCAGCTTCTTCTGCCATCTTAATACCACCATAAGGCATAAATGCTCTCTTTAATGGCTTATCTGTCTGAAGACCAACAATCTGCTCAAGGTCTTTCATAGACTCATCAATGTAACCTGGTCCATAAGAAGTAAGACTGGATACTACCTCTGTCTCACACTCTAAAACGCCATCGTGTTCACGTTCTTCTTTCTGTAATTCCTGAAGTCTTCCCCAAAGCTTATCGGTAGCTTCGGTAGGTCCTTCCAAAAAGCTCTCATCACCATCATATGGAGTGTAGTTTCTCTGAATGAAGTTACGAACATTCACGTCTACATCCCAGTGACCGTCTTTCACAAATCCTCTCCATGCTTCTGCCATGAAAATTTACCTCCTTTTAGTAATAACAATAATATTATCAGCAGGAAATCTTCCTACGCAGAATTCTCCCACTGTTGTTTACGTTAAGAGTGTACTACTTATAAAGGCTTAGTGTCAACAGTTTTACGGAATGCACTTAGTTTTGTACATTCGGACTCTTTTAAACTTTTGTACTTGCGTATTATCTTACGTACTTTCTTCCTCACATACCATATCTGTACATGTTAAATCATTACAAATACAAAAAAATTTATAATTTTACTTTTATGAAAGAGTGTCCCATTGCCGGAAGAATTTTTTCGATTAAGTCATTGGTCCGGAAACGAATGCTTGATGTGTTAATGCACGGATGACATCCAATATATTCACCCTTAAGTACATCCTCATCAATCAAAAGCTGCACCCGGTTTTCTTTATCATTCATCAATCCCATGACACTTACCGAGCCGGGAGTAATGTCCAGAAACTTTTCCATATATTCCGGTTTCGCAAAAGATAACCTTGCAGACCCAATTTGTGCAGACAGGTCCTTCGTATGAAATACCTTTGTGTCCGGAATCATTAAAAGATAAAATGCTGTTTCCTGTCGATTACACAAAAACAGATTTTTACAAATGGTTGCCTGTAATACTTCATCTATCGCCTGACAGACTTCCATGGTCATTGCCGGTGCGTGATCAACACGCTCATATTCCACCGCAAGACGGTCTAATAAATCATATGTACGAATTTCTTTTTCTAATCTGCCTGTCGTGTCCGCAGGTCTTCCTTTTTGTAATTCCATTTCTTTCATCCTTACATTAAAAATATCATTCCAAGAAACATTATAGTGCCTATTACATTGGCCTTTGCAGGAATTTTTGTCGGTAGCACAATTACTGCCAGTGGAATCAGATTAAATACGGCTGCCCATTGTGGCAAATCAGTTTTTCCTGTAATAACCCCTAGTAAAAATGCCAGAGTAAAAGCAAACATCGCTATATACCCAATATACATGGTATACGACGTACATTTAAAAAAATCCCACACACTTTGTAATGCTTCTCTCGTAAGCCCCATTTTAACAAAAAACCATTCACAAAGACAACATATTATATGGTGCAGGGGCAATGATATAAACATAATTAACGCAGCTGCATACATTATCCAATAATATATGGAAGAATACTCTTTCATATAATTACAAAGCTGCATATAACCAAACAGCTCCAGGGTCATTGCAATTACTCCTAAAAGCATGGCACAGGAAAGTGTTTTTAAAGACATCCCCTGAAACGATATCCTTGATTTTTCATAATCCTTAAAGTCGGCCAGATTTACTTTCCCATTTGGCGTATAAGTTAACAAGACATCTGAAACTCCACATAAAATATGTCCTATCATTCCCATCATCAATAACAGTTTCATTATTTTTCTCCTAAAAATAGCATGGTTAGTTTGTTCTAACCATGCTATTTTATCACATTTCTATAAAAGCAACAACTTTAAAGCTCAACGGATATTAATGCCAGATCAACAATCCAATATGGTAAAAAACAAATGACAATGCAAGTGAAAATACCAGGTAATATAGAATGGAAAGTGCTACCCACTTTTTGGAATGATTTTCACGGAAAGTTGCTGCCACCGTCATCGTACAAGGCACATTAAAGATAATTGCCATAATAAATCCCAATGCCTGCGGTTTACTAATAACCTGAGGTAAAAATTCCATCATTCCTGCTGACGTTCCCATGGCTTTCGTATTAAACGCTGCATTTACCACATCTGCATTACTGTACAAAGCATTGATTGCACCAAGTAATGATTCTTTTGTAATCATCGAAGAAATATATGCCATAAACATCTGCCAGGTCATACCAAAGTGAATGGTTACCGGTTCAATTACCTGTCCGATTTTGGAAAGAATACTATACTCACCGCCAAACCAGTTATATGACAGCAAATAGAATATAATCGAAATCAGGGTAATTACTTTAATCGCCCGGCTAAAAATATCCCATGCTTTCATAAGCGTTGTACGGATAATATGTCCCCATTTTGGTTTATGATACGGTGGAAGTTCCATAACAATTCCGCCCTTATCTTCCTCATGGATTAATTTGCCCTTGAATATTTTGGAAGCCAAAAACAGGGAACCTATTGTCGCGCACAACATAAGCAATGCAATTGCAATTGCTCCTACCGGACCATAAAACACAGTAGCAAGCATTGGTCCTAAAGAAAGTGTTGTACCACATGGAATACTCCAGACAAGAATCATCGTAAGGAATCTCTGACCCGAACTATCGATGACACGGCTTCCTGCTACCCCTGCCATGTTACATCCCATACTCATCAGTAACGAACAAATACTTTTTCCCTGCAATCCTAACTTCTCCATTGCAGAATCGAAAACTACAGAGATTCTGGCCATATAGCCCACATCCTCAAGAATAGCGAATACAAAAGTAACCCCAAGAATAAATCCTGCCATAGAAATGGTAAATGCCAGAATATTCGGCAATACTACATATACTAATTCTGCCAGTGGTTTCCACACATCCATCTGCGTCATCAAACGTTCCAAAGGTCCACTGAGTACTCCGGATATCCGGAAGCCAAGACTCATAATCGGAGCTGCTACAATCATTGCAGATATAAGTGCCGCTACAATGATTCCAATTGCAATCCACTTTCCAGAATGACGACCCAATGCTTTTTTATCGAATTTACTAAGTGTCACTTCTCTATCCGGTTTATTTACCAGTCCCTTTAATAGCTGGTCTATATATGCATATTTATATTTACCAGAAAGCATAAGTCCCTGATCCGATTTCTCAAGCTCGCAGACTGCCAGCTTTTCTTTGGTAAACAGCCTGCTCTCCTTCTGCTTTTCAACCATATCATTAAAAGAAATACCTGTATCCTTCCGGTAACATTCCATCAATGGTGTTGCATCTGCTATTTTGCCGGCATCTATTGCAGATGCAAGCTGCTCTTTAAGTTCTCCGTATCTTTTTGTTTCTGAAGCAACAAACCCAATAACAGGTATTCCCACCCGTTCACTGAATTTTTTTGTATCTATATGAATCCCCTTTTTTTCTGCCACGTCCATCAGGTTTAAAATTAAGACTACAGGCGTGTTCGTTCCTATGTAATCTGCAAACATATACAAAGAACGTTCCAACTGTGAACTGTCTACCAAAATGGCAATCAAATCAGCCACACCGGATTTTACAAAATTCGCTGTGATTTTTTCCTCCTCGGAGCCTGCAGACAAACTATAGCTTCCCGGCAAATCAATAATACGATATGTTGTTTCTTTATAAATAAAACTTCCCTCTTTACGTTCTACCGTTTTTCCCGGCCAGTTACCAACATGCTGATGCGCACCGGTAAGTCCGTTGAATACCGTAGATTTCCCTGAATTTGGCTGTCCCAACAATGCGATTGTCTTACTCATTCTGCGTTGCCTCCCCAATTTCAATTTTTTCACAATCCTGTTTGCTTAAAGCAATAATGGAATCTCTGCAATAAAACAAAACCGGTTGTTCTTTCTGATTCTGAATTACCTGAATCATACTTCCCTCAACAATTCCGATACCAATCAATCGTGAAATGAAATGATGGCTTCCTTTTACAGAGCGTATGGTTCCCCGGTATCCGGCACTTGCTTCTGACAACTTCATACCTGTTTCTCCTCCTCATCTTGTTTTTATCCTTTGTAAATTATATAATGTTCTTGGTTCGTTATGTCTAACTCGTGTTATTTTACAATCTGTGAAAAAATATATCTATGCCATATTCAACCAAAAAGGCCTGTTTAGCCACATATTTAAAGGAGTATCCGATTTTATGGAAAAAGATAATTTCATGAATACAATAGAATACTTTATGACAGGAGCACAGGATAAAATGGTAATTCATCAAGATACTTCCGATGGTTTCATGGATTTGACGGTTTATTATATCCTTCCCGGAATATTTCTTGCATTAAATGATATCCATACACAAATGATACCTCTATATCAGAGCCATTCTTCCCAAAATATGCTCGTAATCAATTATTGTATGGAAGGCAGATGTGAATTTCAGATTAAGGAGGATGGTTATAGCTATCTGGATCATTACATGATGAATCTCTCTTCCAAAATGGTAATGAACCGCTTTTTCTATCCATCCTGCTTTTATAAAGGATGCGAATTATATATTCTTCCCGATACGTTTACTGACAAAACCAGAGATTTTCTGGATTTGTTTCATATTAATATAGCAGAATTAATTCATTTATATAAAGATGGCGCTATTTTTTATGTTTCAGATACTATTTTAAAGCTATGGAATAACATATCCGATAACCTTTTGAAGGATAATATTGGGCAGCTTCGCCTAAGCACCCTGCAATTATTAAAATATTTATGGGATCACAAACTGACAACTACTCCGACTCTGCCTTATCTATCCAAGGTACAGGTTACTTTGGCTCAAAAGGCACAGGAATTAATGACAAAGGACCTGAGCCATCATTTTTCCATGAAGTCAATTGCTGAAACTCTCGGGGTCAGTGAAACCAGTCTAAAACGTTATTTTCATTCGGTATATGGAGCGAATGTATCTTCCTATATGAATGAAACACGCATGAAATATGCCGCAGAACTTCTGGCAACCTCCAAACTCAATGTTTCTGATGTCGCCAAAGCCTGCGGCTATGTAAATCAAGGTCGTTTTGCCAACGTATTTTATCAGTTTCATGGCATGAAGCCTCTCGATTATCGCCGAAAGTGCAATTTGACCTAAGTTAATTCATTTTTTCTTTGTCTAGAAAATTTTTTACTTTTTGTATCCATTGATGTATCTGGGCTTCTGATGTCTTTAACTCGCTTCCTCCCGTGGAGTCAAACTGTACCTGCATATCGCAAACAACCTCTGCCCCTTTGCAGGCATTTTTCATATCCTTAATGACATGTCCCGGCCATCCACCATTTGTCATAAAAGGGATAACGGTTTTTCCGGTAAAATCCTGTTTGTGCAAAAAGGTTCTTACTGCCGGTGCCATCGTATACCACCAGGTAGGCGTTCCTACTGCAATAACATCATAATCTGCAATATCCACATCCAATGGCATAATCTCCGGTTCATATCCACGTTCTACTTCCCTCTGCCCCTGGTCTACAACTTCATCATAACTTCCCGTATAAGGAACAACGGTATCAATTTTTATCAAGTCACCGCCGGCTTCCTGTTGCAACATTTTTGCAATTCGTTCTGTATTTCCATTTGACCATGAATAATATACAATTAACATTTTTTTCATTCTTATTACCTCCTGCTTTCATAGAGAATAACACTTAAAGTTAACTCTAAGTCAAGGGCTAATATTAGTTTTTAGTTTCTTCGATATCCCTGTTTGTCCTGATATTCCGGATACTGATTGCAATAAGGATCTTCATCCCCACAAATGGTGTAATCACATTTACAACCATTTGAACAGGTTGTATTCCGTATCAGCCGTGCATGAATCAATTCCATTGCCGTATAATCCGGATTGCAAAATGCGGGCATAACTTCCAATAAATCATTCTTTTTTGCAAACTCTGCAATAGGACATTCTGTAAACTCATAATAAATGGGTTTGTCCTTTTGATATGGTGCAACCGCCATTTCATAGTCATTCCATCTTTTACACTTCTTTTCTGCCATGGAAAAAGAAAAATGCATCAATCTTTTAAATATTGGTTTATTTACATTTACAAACTTCAGTTTCCGAAAAGCCGGAAGAAATAAATTCCCCTCCATCTCCTCGATTTCTTCAAGGCTTGTCACCTTTTTGCAGACAACATAGTACGCCATCAGTGCAATGCTGTCATAAGTTCCTCCCGTACCATTATGAAAATTTTTCTTTCCTCCCAAATCCGTACGCCAGTCTTTCAGGAATTCTACATATTGTAATTGAATACGAGTCCAAATCTCCTCTTTTTGTTCAGGAGGATAATGTAAGATGATTTTATCCTGAATCTGCTTCTTACAAGACTTCGAATAAAGAACATGACATGTATGGTCAAATTTTAACTCTTTCTCTTTCATAATTCTGCTCCATTATATTTTTGTTACGTGAAAGTCACAACAATCATCCCCATTTGCAAGTGTCTTGGTACGATGCAGCTGACCTCCCTCATTTCTGTAATTTCGCTCATCCATGTTACAAAGGCAGGGTACAAATTCAAAACAATTCTCACGAATTCCTAATTTACAAATTCCACATTCCGTGTATGTATTATAAAACTCATCAACTCCCTTTTTGTATTCAAATTTCCAATCAAGCTCATAATGGGAGGTTTGACTTGCCTTACTTTCCCTGACTTTTTTATCCTGTACTTTATCTGTAAATAATGTACATTTTTTATTTTTATGTACTTTTACAATAAATGGAGAATCAAATACAGCCGTTACCATATCATCCATAATTGCCGGTGTAATCTTAGTCGGTTCTGCTTTGTATAAAGAAAATACAAATGCGGCAATATAAAGATTCATCTCCAAAGAGCTTCCTCCAATATCCGGAGTTCTCTGTAACATTGCTTTATATTCCTGCTTTGTCTTTTTCCGATAAACGTTCATATCCATTTCCGGATATATGGTCGCCAGTTTTTCCAATGCCGGTTTAAAACACATGAGTTCTACTGCTTTTGCAATGATTCCATATTTTAACATTTTATCAGCCTCTTTTCCTCATACATTTGACAACTTAAATGCATAACATATTATAGCATATTTTTTAACAGAAAAAGGCATGTTTCCCAGATTATATTCTGAAAAACATACCTTTTTATTAAAATTTCTTTATCCTTTATCGTGCGTTTAGTTTCCACTGTGCAGATGTTGTTTGCAACTTTACAAGTTTTGCATAAAGTCCATTTTTCTGCATCAGCTCTTCATGTGTTCCGCTCTCTGCAACAATGCCGCCATCAAGCACAATAATCTGATCTGCATTTTCAACGGTCCGCATTCTATGAGCAATTACCAAAACGGTCTTTCCTTTAATCAAACCGGAGATTGCTTCCTGGATTTCCGTTTCATTATCTACATCAAGAGAAGCTGTTGCTTCATCTAACAAAATTACAGGTGCATTTTTCAAAAGTGCCCGTGCAATGGACAAACGTTGACATTCTCCACCGGAAAGTGTCGAACCATTTTCTCCAATAACTGTCTGATATCCATCGGACAATTTTTCAATAAATTCATGACAATGTGCTGTCTTCGCTGCGGCAATTACCTCTTCATCCGTTGCATCCTTACGTCCGACCCGGATATTTTCCATAACTGTATTATTAAACAGCACTACATCCTGAAATACAACTGAAAAATCCTTCATCATGGCAACCGAATCAATTGGCGCAATATCCGTTCCTCCCAGAGTAATTCTGCCACCACTCACATCATAAAAGCCGGCTGCGAGATTAGCCACGGTACTCTTACCTCCACCGGAAGGACCGACAAGTGCTGTTACCTGCCCCTGTTTTGCTGTAAAAGAAACATCTTTCAACACAGGTTTTCCTGGTTCATATGCAAAACTTACGTGTTCAAAAGTAATATCATAACCGTTTGTATGATATTCCTTCTGTTTATTTTCCTCCTGATAATTCTGAATTGCTTTCAAACGTTCTACTTGTAAGTCAACAGAAAATAACTCTGCCATATTTGTCATTGCCCCGGAAAGAGGGTCATACAATCTGGAAGCAGCAATCAAAAATAAGATATAAGAAAATAATGTTGTTTCTTCATGTAACAATAACACATTTCCTACCACAATTACGGTCGCAAGTCCCAGTCGTAAAAACATCTGACCACATGTTACCAGACTTGCCGTAAGCATTTCGGAAGAAAGCTGGGACTTTTCCGCAGCTTCCATTTTTTTATCCAGCTTTTTTAAATACTCTGTTTCTAAGTTACAAGCCTTAATATCCGGTACTGTTTCGAGACACTCCTGAATTCCATCTGCCAATGCCAATTTTGCCTCTATATGTTTCTGTCCCTGTTTTGTCTGCAATTTTCGGGATAAAAGAACAACTGCAAAAGCCACCGGTGCAACCCAGAGTAATGCAAGTCCCATTCTCCAGTCATAGACCAACAACGCAATACAAACAATTGCCGTCGATATAATAGAACCCCAAAATTGTGGAACTGTATGAGAAAAAGCATGTTCAAAGCCTGCACAGTCACCCATAATAGTTCCTGTTAAATCGGAAACATCATGCTCCTTAAAAAATCGCAGGGGCATCGTTCTTAATTTTTCTGCAAGCGTAATTCTTCGTCGTTCACTCTCCTGGTAAGTTCCCATATACGTTATGGTATATTGAATATAATGCATCACAAAAATAATCACTAAAACTACAATTCCAACCAAAATATATTTTACTATATTTGTTTCCTGCCGGCTTCCCCCAAGCAATGGTTCAAGAAAAACATTTAATACACATGCCAGCAAGGCAACCGGAAGCATCAGACTAATATATTCCAAAACCGAATAAAGAATTCCTTTCAGGAGGTCTCTGGCTCCCTGTTTGCTTAAAGCATATTTTTTCTGAAGAAATTTCATCTTTCTTCAACCTCCTTTCCGACCTTCCACTGAATAGATGTTTGATAATCTTTCCACATAGATGCATATTTACCATTTTCCTGAAGTAACGTTTCATGTGTTCCACGCTCTATTATTTTTCCTTCATCAAATACTAATATCAGGTCCGCATTCTGAATGGTAGAAAGACGATGCGCAATCATCAAAACAGTTTTTCCTTCTGTCAGTTTTTCAAAAGCAAGTTGAATCTGATGTTCGTTTTCAGCATCTGCAAATGCCGTTGCTTCATCCAGAATGACAATTGGTGCATCTTTCAAAATTGCCCTTGCCAATGCAATTCTCTGATTTTCTCCTCCGGATAAATACGTGCCTCCACTTCCCACCATCGTATCAAGTCCATGCGGAAGTCTATTTATAATTTCCTTACATTGTGCTGCCTCAGCTGCACGTAAAACCTCTTCACGGGTCGCTCCCGGTTTCGCCACACGGATATTCTCCAGTAATGTATCCTTAAATAGTCTGGTATTCTGAAATACAAAGGCAATTTGATTCATAAGCGTATTTTTCGCAATGTCTTTAACATTGACACCACCAATAAGAACACTTCCTTCGTTCACATCATAAAACCTCGGAATCAATTTAGCTGCTGTAGATTTACCACTACCGGAAGCTCCTACAAGTGCAACTGTTTTTCCTGCCGGAATCTCAAAACTAATGTGATTCAATGCCTTTTCTTCGGTGCCATCATAAGAAAATGACACATCTTCAAAGGTTACCGATGCATTTTCAGGCTTCTTTTCCTGATTTGTCTCTGGCAATGGCTGTTCTTTCAATATTTCCTCGATACGGTTTACTGCACTTTTTGCTGCCATAAGCTGCTCACTCGCAAACATTACCCGGTTCATCATAGTAGTACAAACAGGAGTAAACAAACTATAGAAAAGGAAATCCAAAAAAACATCCTGATAAGCACTCTGACCACTTACACCTGCAAAAATCATATAAGCTACAGGAATTAATAAAATAAATGTACCGTTTAATGCAACCTGAAATCCGGTCAACGGAATACGACATTTTAAGGCATATCCTGAAGCATACTTCTCATATTCTTCAATTGCTACATGAAAATTTTTAAAAGAATAAACCGTTTGCTGGAAAACCTTTACGACCGGAATTCCACGAATGTACTCTACTGCCTCTTTATTCATGGTTTCCAGTGCAGTCATATAGCCTTCCATAAAATGTGCATTATCGCCACCCATCATCTGCTTTAAGAAAAAGACACTTAAAACCAATGGAACCAGACAACAAAGTCCCAATCTCCAATCAAAAATAAAAATCAGAACAAAGACTGCTATTGGCATAATAACCGCTCCGGTAAGATCCGGAAGCTGATGTGCCAAAAAATCCTCTGTAAGTCCGGCATTATCATCAATCACTTTTCGTAAACGTCCACTGGCATTTTGATTAAAAAATCCAAGAGGTAATGTAACGATATGATGCATCGCTGCTTTTTTCATATTAGTCGCAGTCCGGAAAGCCGCCATATGTGCACAGCAAAGTGCAACAAAATACAGCAAAATACTAAGAGCGGAAAATCCTGCTGCCCACCATGCATATATACTGCTATGAGATGCTGAATGAATATCTCCCGCCATCAGTGCATTTAATAAATCTCTGACAACAAACCAGATACAAACAAAAGGAATCATTGACAACACGGTACTTAGTCCTGCAAAAATCATGCCCATAATTGTAAGCCAGTGTCGATTCCCCGCATATTGAAACATCCTGGATATTTCAGAATTTTTCTTCTTTTTCATCATATATCCTCCTCTAAAATAAAAAAACGTTGTGGTTAGATGCCTCTAACTACAACGCATATTAAAAGAATTTCTATGAAATTACAATGACTAATCAGGCTTTTTTCTATCCATTCAGACTTTTTTTCGATATAACGTCGGAGATATCCCATATTCAGTGCAAAATGCCGTCGTAAACTTATTGGGATTAAGATATCCCACCTGCGTTGCAATCTCTCCAACCGTAAGTGAACTCTCTCTTAGAAGCTTTTCTGCCATCTGCAAACGGTATGATTTCATATATGCATAAATAGAGTCCCCATAAACTTCCCTAAAGCACTTTTTCATATTTGTTGGTGAAATTTCAAAGTGCTCGGATAAATCGTCAATGGTATAATGCTCATTAAAATGTTCCATAAGAAATGCATGCATACGTTTGATTTTTTCAATCTGTCCTTCTGAAAAATGTGCATGCTCCGACTTTTCTTTTATTAAATCCAATTCCGTCAATACAAGAAGCATTTCCAGAATTTTCACCCGGATATACCCGTATCGTATTTTCTCAGGAATAGTATATAATTCAGAAAAAATATGTTCTATGGTCTGATTTGCCCGAACTATCGTAAACTCATCCCTTTGAGAAAGGTTCCTGATATTCTCTAAATTTACAGGTAATAGCCCCATTAGCTTCTTCATCTCTTCCGTAATCATTGAAAAATCTATGGTAATGGTAATGCCATGATAATGCTCCGTTGGAAATTCTGACTGATGGGCGTTATTCTGTAAGGAACAAAAGGACAAATCACCGGCAGACATATAACAATATTGATTTTTCCCGAATAAACATTCGCAGCGCCCCTCTTTACAATAATTGATTTCCATTACATTGGACGCCGGTTTCTGATTTTTATTACAATATGCCATATGCATATCATTATAAATCAACTCGATACCGGAAAATACATAATATATAGTTATATCTCCATAACCACTTTCATTTTCAAGATGATATCTATTGCAAATAGAAGTATCCTCTTTTTTTTCATGTATCGATGTTCCATATAATTCGGTACTGGTAAATCCCCCACTATTCAAAGGTTTTCTCCTCCAATAATGCTCTGATACGTTCTGCCATTTTTTCCGGGTACAACGGTGCCATACTGGCATGCCCCATATCCTTCATTTCTACAAATTCTACATGTGAAATATGACTATTTACATAGTCCATATCTTCTTTTCTTTCTTTACGCTCTTTATCACCATACCAATATTCAAATTTCCCCGGATATTTCACCGGATTCTTTGGCATCGTATAATTGTTACAGGATTCAAACGTTCTCCAAATCGTTTTATAGCTTATAAAATGAAGAACCTTTGCCATATATTTCAAATCTTCTTTGCTATACTCATCTGTTGCAAATGCCTTCTCAAGAAGCCCAAAGCCTCCTATTTTGCCCATTGAAATCAATAGGAAATCCTTAATTGCAATAAATCTTGTAAGAAGCCATGGCAATTGGTAGGGTGTTATTCCTCCATCGCAAATTGTGTTTTTAATGGTTATTTTAGAATCCGCAAGCATTCTTAAAACAACACTGCCTCCCATCGAACAGCCATAAAGAACATCTATTGCTGTAATTTTATTTCTAATAAACCACTCCCCCAATTCTCCGGCAATATCTTCCACACTCGTAAAATCTTCATCCGGATTTTCCTCATCATATCCGGGCAATGCCGGAATGATTACATGATATTCCTTTTCCAGTAAGGGAACTACATATTCAAAAAAGTCCCACATCACCACCGACGGATGTACCAATACCACGATTTTTTCATTATTTTTACCATATTCATGAATTGTCATGTTTTTATTACCTCTAATTATTTATTTTCTTCATTACAAAAAGTAAGCCTGCAAACTGCCAGATATTTCCTACACTAATCCATGCTGCTGCAAGTGCATTTCCCCATGCATATCCTCGAAACGGTGTCGCAATAATCATAGTTAAAACCATGCCAAAACCAATATTAAATATCCAGCACCATTTCGGATAGGGTGTCTTTTCTTTCACAAATGCTGATATCTGAGCTGCTATCATATATAAACAGAAAATAGCAAAAAGAATTGTCGCCGGCAGTATAAAATAAACTATAAATTTACGACAGCATTCGTATGCAATATCCGGAGCTGTATTTTTGAGAAAATGATATAGCCATGACACCATGACGCAGGGAATATGAACTCCGCATGCTCCAAACGCTATGTATCCAATAATACCCGTTCTCAATTTATGTGCATGTTCCGGTGACTTTTCAGCCATAAGACGATAGATTCCGAAATAGCTAAGTCCCTCCAGAACAATTCCCAGCAATCCTAATATTGCAGACCAAATATAAACACTATCTTTTTTTCCTGCATATGTCGACAGTTTTCCTTCCAAACCACTTAAACCTGCATCCTTGATTCCATAACCAAGCATCCAGTCTCCTACAAACACCAGACAGCCTGCAAACAGACCGATTGTTAAAAGTTTTTTTATGCGTGGCCAGTCAAGCTGGCTTTCTATTCCAATTGCATTAAATTCATTTTCTTTCATAACGATTGTCTTTCTTTTCTCCTTTACTTTTTCAGATAGGTATACAATTCAAAGAAATTATTGGCTTCTATGCCTGCTTCCTGAATCATTTTTACAAGCTCCTCTGCAAGTCCTCCCATTTCATCTGTCGCATTCATAGCATGATCGGAAACACATATTTTTCCTAAATTTGTAGAAAATATAAGCTTGCAGAAACGATACATGGTCTTTCTGTATTTTGGAGTACGATATTCTTCTTCCCCTTTCGGAAGCAGGCAATGTCCCAATTTTTCAACTGCTTCGTAACATTCCGCACATGCATTGATAACTTTCAAAGTAAAAGATTTATCGTTCTTTATCTTTTTTAAATCTCCATCGGTATAATAGCATGCAAAAGCCATAGGAATAACATAAGCAGCATGACTAATCAAATAATCTCCCATATTTGATTCGTAAAATACCCGATATTTTGTTCCCTGAAAAATTTCCTTTATAAAATCCTCATGAGAATTTCCTGTTTTTAAATCTCCTATTGTTACTTTTTTCAAATCAACCGACATAACACGATTAGCTTCCCGATGTCCTGCAGAAGAGGAAAATCCAAACATAACATTTTTTCCTTCCAGCTCTTTTGCTATCTTTTCGGCATTCATATTATTTCCAATAAATACAATGTTTTTTGATACGTTATTTTTTATCGTTTCCATAATAGATGGCAATTGTGTATATCTCAGACAAATAAAAATTACATCATACGCATCCTCTTTCTTTAATTCTTCAATTACCGCAATATGGTCACAGGAAGGTTTCAGGGAAAATTTATTTTTAATCACAAGTCCTTTTTCCTTAATGCTCTCAGCCCACTTCCCACGTGCCAGCAAAGTCACATCTTTTCCGGCTTTATAAAAATTGTGTGCCATATTACAGCCCAGCACTCCGGCTCCAAAAATTAGTATTCTCATCGTTTTCCTCCTGTCCTTGTTATTTATATTTTTTCATTCTGTCATGTTTTGTGTTAGTTATTTCTAACCATATTTTAGCACCGAATAAAAAAAGCAGCAATGATTTTCAGAATCATTGCTGCCATAAAGTAACCTTACTTCCGCTATTTAGTGGTCACTGTATTTATATTTCTTCAGTTTACTTCCCGTTACGAAGCACAGTGTCGTACCAATTACACCAAGAATAAACATCATCAGTGCTGCCCCTGAACCCTTTCCGGTTCCAAACAGAGTTGTAAGAAATGGTGAATCCATATGCCCTGTCATAAATGGTTCACATATTTCATCCACCATAAAGCCACCCCAGAATAAGCCAATCGGTATGGTAAAAAACTGAAATGTATTTCTGCAGGCATATACTCTCCCCTGCAATGCTACGGGAATGGTATTACGCATAATAACGTCCATATTGGCACTCATAACAGGCACCAATATCCATCCGATTATCTGTCCCATACACCAGAGAATGGGGGATTTTGCAAATGCCAGTAGAAAATTCTCTGTTCCAAGAGATATCAGCATCGTCATATACACTACTTTTACCCTGTTCCTGGGTTTTGGCATTATGGATACCAGCACACTTCCGGCAGCCATAGCAACTCCGGAAAATGTCGTAACCATTCCAAGCACGGTTGCCCCACTTCTTGGAATCACAAGTCCCGGTAAAACAGCATCAAATGCAGATGCAACAAAATTTACACCTGCCATAAACAGAATCAGTGTAAATATCATAGGAGTTTCTTTTAGAAAAGAAATTCCTTCTTTTGCAAGCTTTAGAACTCCCTCTGTCTTTTCTTTTGTTACGTCCGGTATCTTGATAAAAACCGCCAACGCCAAAAAAGCAATTACAAAGCTGCATAAGTCCACACCAATAACAACATCAAGCCCTGCAAGACCATACAAAGCCGTGGCAAGAAGCGGATTTAAAATTGATATCAACGATCTTGATAATGACTGAAGCCCACTCGTCTTCTGATATTCCTCTTTGCCTACAATAAGTGTCATGGCTACTTCTGATGCAGGCTGTTGAACGGTGTTCATAAGTCCTGAAAATGCATTGATTACATAAAGATGCCACACTGCTAAAGTATCCGTTTTATAAAGAACAAATACCGTAAGAGTGCTTACTGCTGCCAATGTATCACATAACAGCATCGTTTTCTTCTTATCAAACCGGTCTGTTAATGCCCCTGCAAAAATACTCATTAAAACATATGGCACATAAGTACAAATCGTAAGTGCTGCCGTGCTTAATGCAGACCCTGTCTTCTCATATAACCATAACGTCAGTGCAAAACCTGTGATACTACTTCCAAGCTGTGACAAACTCTGTGTACTCCAGAGAATATAAAAATTTTTATTCATTTCTTTGCTCCTTTTTATTTATTTCTTTTCTTTCAGAAGCAAAGCCTGAGGATAATAGGTTTCCTCTATTCCTCCATACAGTCTCCTCAAACTCTGCATGGAGTATTTGCAATACAAAGAATCATTTATCTCTTATCTCCTTATTTATAGCTAAAAGATGAAAGCAAGAATTGCTCCAACCAATACTGCTACCACAAGTCCTATCAAAATGCCGGGGAACAACATTCCCTTTACATGGAACCACTTCTGATGATATTCCTTATCCATATGCTCAGTTCCCTCAACACGAAATCTCTTCATGTTTGCAAACAATACCCAATCTAGGAAAAAGGTATCGTACGCACCAACAACTACCATCAGTCCAAATGCAAAGCCAAAGCCCTGTAAAAAGATTCTCGCGCCGGCAAAAATGGAAAGTCCGAGAAGAATCGCCACAAACACAAGAATACCAATTGATTTTGTAGCAATTACCTTTAAGCTTAACGGCTCTGTAGGTATTCTTTCATGTGTTTTGAAATACTCCTCCTGGATTTCCGGTGGATAATTATGAATTTGTGTTGTTACATTTTTGCCCGTTGTAGAAAATACTATTACTGTAAATAACGCACAAAATATAACTGCGGACAGTACAATTACCATTATATTCATATTTTACACTCTCCTCAACCGTTAAAATTTTATATTAAGATCATCCATACCAGCATGGATGCAATTGCTGCAATATGCAATGTTCCAATAATCTTAAATGGAAGCATGATGATAAATATCGGAACTATGGTGAATACAACAGCCCACATTGGGAATCCAATCACTCCTGTAACAATGGCAATGATAAGTGTAACAATAAATACAAATAATGCCACCATACATAGTCTTAGAATGGGTGCCTCGTTAAAAAGCGCAAGCATCATTTCTTTTGCTTTTTCATCTCTTCCCATCTTCAAAAAGATATACTCTGAAAATGCACATTTCACATGGTATGCCGCACCTACAATGCAGAAAAATATAACGGACAACAGCATGATGATGCCATAAACATGTGCCTTTTCATACGTGTAAATGGCAAGTGCCGAATATCCAAAAAATTGAAGAACCAACGCAAAAGCTCCCCATACCGCAGAACGCATCGGAACCTTTTCCGATACTCCATCCATTATTTTTGCTGCCATATCGCCTTTTCCAATATCTTTTATATTTTGAAAACTGATTGTACCATTTGGAAATATACTCAAAATCCGGTCACAGTACATATTAATGGCATGGCCTATCATTCCCATCACAAGCATTAGTTTTAAAACATTTAAACTCATACGTTTTTCCTCCTGATTTCATTATCTATTTTGGATTTTTAACCTTATCACCTACAAACCAATAATCACATACGCTTCCTCCGGTTGCCAGAGTCTGTTCTCTATGTAACTTTGCATGCATAAGTGCTGCTGTTTTATGATCAATATCACACATTACCGGTAATACCTCCAAAAAACCTTCTCTTCGTGCAAATGTATTAATCGGACACTGCGTAAAATGATAATAAAATCCATCCTGATGCTTATTTTCGTCAAAATTAAAATCCCAGGAAATCTCTTTGTATTGAGGATGCTCCTCCATCCATTTGGCATCCCTTTTCATCATATCGCCAATCCGTTTGATTCCGGATGGTTTATTTGCATTAATCATAATCCCCATTACCTTTAATAATGGTGTGGATAAAACATCATCGGCAATTGCTCTCAAATCATCAACCGTAATTTTTCCTGCCGACGCTTTCCAGACAGCAAAGAAAAGTAATGCCTCGTATGCATTAGATGCCATTGGGTTATCTTTACCAATATCATCTGCACGATTTAGCAAATCACGATACACCTCATCCGATTTTCGAAGAAGTTCCTTTGTATATGTTTTGCCATACCGTTTTTTAAGGCTCTTTTTCATCAGAGGAATTATCATATTCCAATACTTATTGGTGTATTCCATCATTGCCCATACCCCCTTCGTATATCGTTGTTAGTTGCTCCTAACCTCAATATACCACCGGATTTTGGATATTACAACTCGTTTTTCTTACAAACGAATATCAACATGTGTTTTGTCTTGTGACTTACTTTCTGTTTTCTCGTCCTCTTCTGCTCTTTCTTCTTTTTTGTCCGCCGTGGCAGCTTCTTTTAATGTCCGATTTGCATCTGCCAGAGTGCTCATTTGTGAAGCTGTTGCCTGCATAGCCTTCTGCTCTACATCAGCAAGTTCTTCCTTCTTTTTTGACGCACCTTGTCCCCCAATACTATCCAGCTTGATTTCTGATTCCAGAACACCCGCTCTGTCTTTCATCCTTGTGGCTACACTACCCTGCACTTTTGACTGCTTCATCGATGAATCTGCCGAAATCATTGCCTCCATACTTCCCGTTTTCTGCTGTTTTTCCTGCTGTTTTTCCCTACGTTGCTCCATTTGATGCTGTTTTAACTGCATATTCAAGTCATTTATCTGCTGCTGTAACTCCTGACGCTTCTTCATCTTTTCTTCCGATGACATTTTTTCATTAGAAGAAAGCTCCTGTAACTGCTTCTGTGCATTCATAATCTGCTTCTGAATATTCCGGCTGTAAGAATCCATCGCCTGTGCTGATCCACTTTGTCCTGCCTGTAGGTTTCCACCATTGATTCCACTAATTGTCATTGCTTACCCTCCCTTTTATGATCTTCTATAAGCAATATCGGAAACCTCTTTCTACCTATAAACGACTCTGTTGTGAACTGCCTTATTTCTGTTGTGAAATTACTCTGTCATAAGCATAATACTTAACCGAACTTCATCACCGGTTTGTTCCATATCCATATCCCCAAAATACTTCTGCGCTACCTTGCGGATATTTATAAGTCCAAAACCGTGCTCTGATTCTTTTTTGATGCTTTCCGGCAGTCCGTTTTCTTTATTCCACACAAGACGTCCACAAAAACGATTGGTAATTTCTATCATATACGCGTTTTTCTCTCGATAGGATTTGATATATATATAAGGTTTGTCACAGTTCTGTGTTGCTTCTATTGCATTTGAAACAGCATTATTCAGAATGATACTCACATCAAATGCATTGATTTTTGTTTCCTGAGGATAATGAAAGTCGCATAGAAAATCAATTCCCTTTTCTCCGGCTTCTCTTTTCTTTTCGGTCAATATCACATCCGTTACCGGATTACCGCTTTTTATTTCGGTATCCGCTTTCTGCAGCTGTTCTTTTAATTCTGATAAATATCTGACGGCTTCCTGTTGTTCCTTTTTTGCAACAAGATGTTCCAACACCGTAATATGGTTTCCCATATCATGCTTTAAACCACGAATGTCACGATATAACAGCTCTATTTCATGAATATGTCTTTTCATATTTTCAATCTGTCCGGACAATACTACATTTTCCTTTTCTTTCAAATGACTCTCTTTAATGCTTTGGTAAAAAGCAATCACCGCAATAATTGCAAGGTAAGAAACCATTTGATACAGCGTCCGAATCCACTCATATTCCGGATGTACATCCTGAATATATTTCCCGGTATCTGCCAGATAAATATTTGAAACAACATGAAGCATTGCATAACCCAACACAAGAGAGCCGGGTGCTGCCATGATAAGCCCCAATTCCTTTCGGCTAATGTTTTCACTTTTGCAAACATATATTTTGTCTATAAAATAGATAAAAAATGCCATAAGCAAAAAGTCCAACACAAGATAACAGACTTCCGCTATTATATAGCAGCCAAGCTGCCGCATCGGATTTCGCGAAGCAAACGGCAAAGCATTTATATAATGAAATGCCATAACTCTTGGAATTCCCGCAATACTGTTTGATATCCAATTAAGCAAATACATGACTTCGCCCAGAAAGATTTTCTGCTCTGCATTTCTTCGTTCAAGAAAGCACATAACTGCGATTGATATCATAATACCCACTGCATATGCAAACATACTGTCTATTTCCCACGGAATAAAATATAGCACAAGCATGACTGCAAAATAACTTATTCCCACAATTCCTCCCAGCTTGTGATTATGTAAAAAAGGAGTCACAAGACGGCAAAAAAGAAAACCGGTGACTCCCATACCTGCTATGCTTACCACATAGTTCATCAAACTCCAATAATTTTCCATATTTTCCACTATAGCAAAACACTTCCTTTCCTTTTGTTATATTTCAAGTACCTTCTTACAAACTCAGGATAATTCTGCTTTGCCATAAGTGCCTGACCTTTCCCCATATAAATCGTAGAAGCGTCATACTTTTCCACATATTTAAAATGAATCAGATATCCCCTGTGTGGACGGAAAAAATCTTCCCCTAACTGTTTTTCCAGTTCTGACAGTCTTCCATAATACTCAATTTCCTCATTTTGGGTATGTATCATTATTTTTCGATTAAAAACTTCCGCATACACAATATCATCCAAAGCAATTTTTGTATGAACCCCTTTGGCATATACCATAATATACTGCTTTTTCGATTCTTCCGGATAATACTCGCTATTGTTATAATACTGTTCTACTGCTTTTTGCAGCACTTCCTTAAATTTATCATCCTCAAATGGTTTTACCAGATAATGAAAAGCCCCAACATCAAATGCTTCAAATACATATTCTTCCAACGCTGTCACAAATATCAGTATTGTATCTTTATGCTTTTTCCGTAACTCTCTTGCCACTTCCATTCCATTTTTTCCTGCCATGTTTATATCAAGCAACAGAATATTCCACTCACCATCTTCGGAAAGCAGTTCTTCACCTGTGGAATAGGACCATAGAATCGCTTTTGGATAAATCTGCATGATTTTTTCCTTGAGCATTTTCCGGATTTCCTTTTCATCATCGCATATTGCTATATACAGTGGACGATTTGAAAAATCATTCACCCTTTCACTTCCTTTACTTTTCGTTTTTATATTATTTTATCGGAGTTCCTTAGATGCCACGGTAGATATATGTTGTGAAATGAACATTTTTTGATGTGAACTTTTATATGGATGCTTTTACCAATAGTCCCATCATAATCTGTGTAAGCGTATGGTGATACTTCTTTACATCACATCCCAGAAAGTGGGTGTTTCGTTCTCCCGGTATAAGGTAATTATCTACCGGCCAATATTTTGGAGTCCCATCTTCTGCATAAATCCAATCCTGTTCAACTCCTGCTGTAAACGTTGGATGCTCAATATTAAAAAGAAACACTCCTTCCGGCTTTAATGTTTTATGTACTTTTTGAAATATCCGGGATATATCTTCCACATAGTGCAATGCCAGATTCGAAACGACACAATCCCATGTATTTTCCGGATACTCATATTCCTCTATTCCACAACCTAAATCAAGTACTCTTTTGCCATGAAGATCCGGAAACATTTGTTTCAGCTGATGCCATTCTCCTGCTGCAGATAATCCCTCTCTGCTACGGGACATCTTCGCATTTTCCTTTGTTTCCCGGACTTTAACATTATTATATTTTTACTAAAAGTATTGTCAAGAATACTCTTCTTCAAAACATAAAAAAAAGAAAAGCTGCATTTCCGTTTTTACAGAAACACAGCTTTTATTATTACTTTACTATTACATTAAGTCCAAGCTTTGCAGCTACACCGAAATATCCATACATAGTATCTTCGTCCGTTAAAACAGGAGTGAAGTCTGTTCCTGCCGGGAAGGTCAATTCATACTTTGCATTTTGATATTCAAAATTGACAGTTACTGTTACATCACTTCTTTCAGACATCTTCTTTAGCAGATAATCACTGATGGTATAAAGCTTTCCGGAATCATAAGTGATGCTGCCATTTTCTGGTGCTTCTTTGATATTTCCATAGAAATCCTTTACTGCTGCCACGCTTGCTGGAATTGGATGGGATTCTTTTACCACACCACATCCGGCACACTTGTATTCCTCTAAACCGTCCGCTCCTGTTGTTGGGTCTATGGTTGTTACCCATTCAAAATTACAAACATGCTCGTTCTTCATGCTTGTATTACCTATAGCGACATCATTATCTGTTTCATTCTCGACAGTAAATTCAAAAAAAGCAAAGTGTGTTTCATCTACTTTATGATGTAATTTAAATGCCGTGTATGTCTTTCCATTATGCGTTACAAATCCAACTTTAACCGACAATGCAGATCCATCTGTATTGTCCACATATCCCAAGGGATAATCTGTTTCACCACCATCTGGCTTATTACATGCCAATGACAATTTGTTTCCTCCATTTGACACTGCAGAAATTGTAATAGTATCTCCCGTATGAACAATAGTTCCTACCTGCAAATCTTCAAAACGAATTGTACTTGCCGCCTTCACATCCAGCTTTGTCCCGCCAAATACTCCGGCAACCATCATTAATGACAACATTATTGTTATGATTTTTTTCCCTGTTTTTGCAATCATTCTAGTTCTCATCGCTCGTTCTCCTTACTATCTTAAATTTTCATCAGGCGTTTGCAAATGCGTTATTTTTTCTCTTTTATATCGCAATTTTCCTTGCAGATTTTCCTGCCTTTTGATATATATATCATAAATCGTACCTTAAGGGACAAGTCAAGAAATATTCCCTTTATTTCAACAGAATTTTACAGAATAAAAAAGGAAATTTTATGGATGAAAAAGAAGATATGGGTTTACTATTCCGTTCTGTTTTCTTCCTCTAATAACTTCAAAAAAGCAGAAGGTCCATATATCTTAATAGAAGATTTCAGATAATCTTTTTCATTTCTGGTTACAATACAATCCATTTGTGAGCGAACTGCTGTTTCCACCATAATAGCATCTTCATAATCATCAATTTCAGAAGATATAGCTTTTCGACAGTCTAGAGAAGTAGTATCCAACAAATGAAACAAAATAAAAAGCTTACTCAAAATCTTGCGTGTTTCTACATCACTATGTGTCAAACGATGTGTCAGATAATAGATATCTGTAACAGACTTTGCAGTAATATAACCCTCAAATTGCTTATTTGCAGAATATATAAAAAGCTTTTGAGCTGCTTCTGCAAATGGATCACGAGATTGTAATGCATCAATGATAACACAGGTATCAACCAAAACTCTCATATGCTATTTAACCTTTCTTCTCGTGTTTCCTCCAAAGTCTTATCAGTTGAAAGAACACCAAATAACGATTTAGCAACATCTACCCTATCCTGATATGGATTAGACAATTTTGCAACAACTTTTCCATTACGAGTGATATATATATCCTCTGTTTCTGCAAGCATAAGATATTTGCCAAGATTAACTTTTAATTCCGTTGCGGTAATAGACATATCATCATTCTCCCTTCTTAAAGAATAAATAATTATCACCTAAAAAAATATTTCATTTCAATTATATTATATACAAATCGAACGATTTTAGCAACGAAATCGTTCGATTTATTCAGTCTCAACTGAATTTTACAAAAAGCTGCATTTCCGTTTTTACAGAAACACAGCTTTCATTTTTCTTATAAATTTCTTTTTATAAGTTATACCTTCATTTTGAAATCATTATTTGGCTGTTACCGTAAGTCCAAGCTTCGCAGCCACACCGAAATATCCATACATGGTATCTTCATCCGTCAAAACAGGTGTAAAATCTATTCCTGCCGGGAAGGTCAGTTCATACTTTGCATTCTGATACTCAAATTTAACCGTCACTGCCATATCGCTTCTCTCGGACATCTTCTTTAACAAATAATCACTGATGGTATAAAGCTTTCCGGAATCATAAGTAATACTACCATTTTTAGGTGCATCTTTGATATTTCCATAGAAATCTTTCACTGCTGCAACACTTGCCGGAATCGGATGGGATTCTTTTACCAGTCCGCAACCCGCACATTTGTATTCTTCTAAACCGTCCGCTCCTGTTGTCGGGTCTATGGTTGTTACCCATTGGAAATTACAAATATGGTTAGGCACCTCTTCATTTATTGGTAATTTATTGCTTGTAGTTTCTCCTGTAGTCTCTTCCGGAGTCTCTTCTGGCTGAGTTTCCCTAGGAATCAGATAAACATCCAAACTCCAGAGACCATTCTGGTTTTCTACTTTTATAACTTCATATGTATCATAAAGATAATTCTTTACTTCAAACTTTAGAATCGTATAAGGCCGTCCCTTCGTAGGTGAACTTTCACCTCTCGTAGTAGCTATATTAGCTTGTCCCTTAAAATAACAATATACAGGACCAAAATATCCCTCCTCTGGTGGATATATTTCATCCCCTGCATGTAATGTATCTCCCGGCTTCAAACTCGTTACATCCTTTCTTTCTGCCTTCACATCCAGCTTTACTCCGGCAAATACTCCAACAACCATAATTAATGACAACATTATTGTTATGATTCTTTTTCCTGTTTTTGCAATCATTCTACTTTTCATGGCTTGTTCTCCTCACTATCTTAAATTTTCATCAGGCGTTTGCAAATGCGTTATTTTTTCTCTTTTATATCGCAATTCTTCTTGCAGATTTTCCTACCTTTTGATATATTTATAATAAATCATCCCCTAGGGTACGAGTCAAGAAATATTCCCCTTATTTCAACAGAAATTTACAGAACAAAAGAGGAAAACGTATGGGCAAAAAAGAAGATTCTTTTTTCAAAATTGGTGAAATCACAAAGCTTCTCGGAATAACTCGAAAAACACTTCTGGTTTATGAAGATATGGGATTGCTGACACCTGCTTTTAAAGACGAGCATAGTGGATACCGCTACTATACGGCAGACAATATGACACAGATTCGTGCTATACGCTCTTTACAGGCTTTGGGACTTTCTCTTACAGAAATCAAAGACTACTATTATGATACAAAGAATCTTGACCATCATTTAGAACGTCTGATGGAACTACGTGCTGCATTGGACCGCAATATCCATATGCTTCAGGTACGTGCCGTCAAACCGGGGGATTTTAGTATCCACCATGTACGCCTTCCACAACAAACATGTTTTTGCCGCAGGTATCCATGTGAAAATGCAATTGATGCTTCCATTAAATTACGCGATACTTATATTGCAGCAGCCCGAACCGGATTTCTGTCTATGACTGCCAGGATGTTTACCATGCGTATGAATGAATCTATTGATGTATTGGATTTGATGTGTTGTATTCCGGTCAAAGATGATTTTATTGGCGAAGAACGAACCGAATTTTCTGAAACACCTGCGTTATGTGTCTATCACCGGGGACCTTATGAAGAAATCGGAAAAGCCATTCTTGCATTACGCGAGTATGTACAGAAGAATAGCATTCAGACTACCGGACTGTTCCGTAGCATTTATTTAGAAGGACCTCCAAACCGTGGTAATCACAGTTCCGACTATATTACACAGATTGCTGTTCCCTATGAAATTAATAATGGCAACAGATAAAAAGAAGTAAACATAAGCATAGAAGCAGGTTACATACAATAAAAGCTGCATTTCCGTCTACTCTACAGAAATACAGCTTCTTTCTTATCCATTTCTTTTTATAAATTCTAATTCAAAATTTATAGTTATTTCGCCACAACCGTAAGTCCAAGCTTCGCAGCTACACCGAAATATCCATACATGGTATCTTCATCCGTTAAAACAGAAGTAAAATCTGTTCCTGCCGGGAAGGTCAGTTCATACTTTGCATTCTGATATTCAAAATTGACCGTTACTGATATATCGCTTCTTTCAGACATCTTCTTTAACAAATAATCACTAATCGTATAAAGCTTTCCGGAATCATAGGTAATGCTTCCATTTTCAGGTGCATCTTTGATATTTCCATAGAAATCTTTCACTGCTGCAACACTTGCCGGAATCGGATGGGATTCTTTTATCAGACCACAGCCGGCACACTTATATTGCTCTAAACCATCGGCTCCTGTTGTCGGGTCTATGGTTGTTATCCATTCAAAATTACAAGTATGTGAAATATCGGCCTTCTCCTCAGATGCACTCGCTATTTCCTGCTGTTTATTCTCATCAAAGTAGAGATAAGCTTTATAAGTGGTTTGGTTTTCATTTACCGTAATCTTAACACTTAATTTATAAAACTTGCCCTTTTCCAGGATGTCAGTAAATATACAAGGAATCCCATCAGGTAGGATAATGCCACCAGGTTGGCAAGTGCCATCAGGTAGGCGAATGCCATCCAGACGTACCTCATATGTTGGACTTTTAAAAATAATTTTATCTTCATATGTAATATTATCATAATATATCCATGCTTCACTCTTATCTTTCAAATAATCATATAAATTAATTTTCCTAGTTTCTGCTGCCCTAACATCCAGCTTCATTCCGGCAAATATTCCTGCTGCCATCACCAATGACAACATCACTGCCATGATTCTTTTTCCTATTCTTGTTGCTTTATTTTCCATCTCTTCTGTCCTCCATAAATCAAATATGTAACGTCAATATACTTCTAATCTAACTACTTTGCCACAACCGTAAGTCCAAGCTTCGCAGCTACACCGAAATATCCATACATGAGTTCTTCATCCGTTAAAACAGGAGTAAAATCTGTTCCTGCCGGGAAAGTTAATTCATACTTTGCATTCTGATATTCGAAATTAACCGTCACAGACACATCGCTTCTCTCCGACATCTTCTTTAACAGATAATCACTAATGGTATAAAGCTTTCCGGAATCATAGGTAATGCTTCCATTTTCTGGCGCTTCTTTAATATTTCCATAGAAATCTTTAATTACTGCAACACTTGCCGGAATCGAATGGGATTCTTTTACCACACCACATCCAGTGCACTTGTATTGCTCTAAACCATCTGCTCCTGTTGTCGGGTCTATGGTTGTTACCCATTGGAAGTTACATTCGTGGGATGGTGCACCTACAGATTTTGAAAGAGAGAAGTCTTCGGAAGAAACTGGAATATCATTATCATGAACAATGACCTTAAAAACCGTAGTGATAATTATCGTTCTAGCTTCTCCGGATGCTTCAATTGGCAAGCTAGTACCCTCAAATTGATATTCAATACTTACATTTGAATAACCCCAAGCGTCTGCATCTGGAAAGTAAAAAGTATAAGTATATGGTTTACCTTTCGCAAATTCACATGTACTCAAATAATCAAGTCGACTTTCAAGATATTTACGACCAGCGTAAAAATCATAACGTTGTTCAAAGATATACTTATTATCATCTGGAATGGTAATGTTACTAAATTCAAAAAGATCACCCGGTTGATATGTTATTGACTTTGCTTTCGCTATTTCCTCTGGCTTCGTTACATCAACGGTATAATCCGCTGCCTTCACATCCAGCTTCATTCCGGCAAATACACCTGCCACCATCACCAATGACAGCATCACTGTCATGATTCTTTTTCCTATTCTTGTTGCTTTATTTTCCATCTCTTCTGTCCTCCACAAATCAAATATGTGATTTCATACTCTGTTCTAATAATTATACATGATTTCTTCTCAAATTGGAGCAAACCTGCATGAACAACATAAAAATCGACATGAATTACAAAAAGGAATAACCTCAGACATTCGTTTTTTCCTTCTTTCTTCGAATCAAAAACATTGCAACTCCTGCACCACAAATAATCACATATCCAAGAATACTAATCATATCCGGCACTTCTCCCAGGAAAATCATTCCCAGCAAAGCAGCAAATATAATCTGTGTATAATCATATACCGACAATTCGCTGGCGGATGCACATGTATAAGCTGCTGTTATCGAAAATTGACCAAGTGTTGCAGAAAGTCCTGCCATTAAAAGAGCTGCCAGCTGCCACCATGCAAGTGGCTCGTGTTCGAAAATAATAAAAGGAATTGCACACACGCAGGAAAAAACCGAAAAGCAAAATACGATAAGTGGACCGGGTGCTCCCTGTTTTGTTGCCATACGTACATTTGTATATGCCAATCCGGCTCCCATACCTCCTATCAAACCGATAAATGCCGGAAATGTTGCTACACTGTCAAATCCGGGACGCAGAATAAATAATGCTCCAATAAATGCGGTCACAACACAAACCAACTGATAGAGTTTGATTTTTTCTTTTAATAAAAAGTAGGAAAAGATAATCGCAAAAAAGGGCGACAATTTATTAAGCATGGACGCATCGGCAATATAAAGCTTTCCAATGGCATAAAAATTTGCAAAAATTCCTATCGTTCCAAAAAAGGAGCGGAAAAAGATATACTTTGCAGCCTCTTTGGGAATTACAAATGAAATCTTCTCCTTTTTCATAACAATAAAGGCAAAAAAGATTGCCACAAGATTACGAAAGAAGCTTTTCTCAATTGCCGGTAAATCTCCTGCCAGCTTAACAAAAAGATTCATAAATGCAAATCCAAAAGCCGCTAAGATAATATATAAAATTCCTTTATATTTGTCATTGATTTTCATACTTTGTTATCTCCTACAAATATCATAAGTACCTATCTCTCTCATTTTCAAAAGACTACTACTCGTTATTTAAAGTGATATTTCCCCTTTCCATGCCTCTGTACAACCTCAATGTCCACTTTTGTTGTTTTCTAAATACCATTTAGGCAAACAATTTAATATTAAACAATTTCTTTGATTATTTCTTTCTCATGATTTTTTGTAAATTCACTTAATTCATAAAACCTAATTCTCTGATTAGCTAATATAGGAACAACAAATCCATTCTTTGACAAAACAGCTAGTCGGTTAATGATTGTTTTATTTGTTACTTTTAGTTCTTTGCTTACTTCTATAGGAGTAAATTTTTTTTTATATTTTTTAATTAGAAACAATAGTAACTCTTTTTCTTTTTCCTTTAAATAGGAGATACTTCCTTTAATATCTTCTGTATTTGAGCTTTGCTGCAAATCACATGCTTTGTTGGAATATAGCAATACCATTCGTAGGAAATAATTTATCCAGATTTCAGGATGTGGTGGGTTTTCTCGTCCCGAATAGTACAAAGCAGGCAATCCCATCTGAATGGATTCATAATATTCATCAATGTCATATGCAAAATATTCTTCTAATGAACCTATTCCATTAAACCCATACCCATTCAAATCCATGATATAACCAGATAACAATCTGGCAGTTCTTCCATTTCCATCTTCAAATGGATGTATGGTAACTAATTGATAATGAACTATAGCTGCTATAATCAGAGGATGATCATCTGTTGTATTTACGTATTCAACTAATTCATTAATTAAGTCCGGAATATCACAATACTCAGGCGGTATATAATCCGGATTGCCAGTTTTAGAATCGTATACTGCAAAAAGCACTCCTGGCGGCATAGCACCTCTGAATCCAATTTTTTCCTTTGAAGCTCCTTTTTCTACTAATTTCTGTACGTCTAAAATGAGCTTCTTAGAAAATAATTCTTTTTGTTTTACTTTTTCTTCTAAATAGTTTAAAGCTAGAAAATAGTTTCTTATTTCCTGTTCCGGTTTAAGAAAGTGTCTTTTCTCATCACTTTCTATTACCTCATCAACCTGCTTCTCGGTCAAAGGATTACCTTCTATTTTATTTGAAGCATAAGAACTTTTTTTCTTGGAATTCTTCCGTAGTTTATTAGCTACATTTGAAGATAATTTTATAGAAGATACATGATATCTGTTTTTCTCAATTACACATATATATTTTAAAATTTCATTTGATAGTGTAACTTTAATCATTTTATGCACGTCCTCCCAAATAATATTATATCCAAGAATCTTTACATTTTCCATTAAATTTTCACTATTTTTTCACTAAATGATTTTTCTGCTTTTCCTGTTTTTTTGTACCTTCTGTATTTTTTGGAATACTTTGTCCGAGATGTTCGTTTATCGATACTCCAAACTTTTCTATACACAAATTTGATGCCTGTCTTAAATATAAAAACCCTTTCACAAATATGAAGAAAGCCTTCACATTGTAAAAGGGTTTTAGGTATCACCATAATTTAAAATTATACCAATTCCTGTACTTCTGCTTTTCCATAAAAACTTCTTGTTCTTTCATTAATCAAAAGATTATCTGTAATAACAAACTTTACTTCATTTCTAACATCTTCGCTGGATGATGCAATCAACAGACGATATTCTCCTTGCTCTACCTTCCAATTCATATTATTGTCCAAAAATGCAAGTTGACTAGCCTGAATTCGAAATACTACTTTCTTTGTTTTACCACAATCAAGATGTACTCTCTTAAAAGCTACTAGTTCCTTTTCAGGACGAACCATGGTTGATACTGTCTTTGAAACATACAACTGTATAACCTCATCACCATCATATTCTCCGTTATTTGTTATCCAAACATTACACTCTATTGTTTCATCAGGTTTTATTCGTTGCTTCGTTAATTCTGTTTTTTCATATAAAAACTGTGTATAAGATAACCCATGTCCAAAACAATATAAAGGAAAAGCTGTATCATTGATATATCCATAAGGATTCTCTATCATGCCGGGATGACCTGCGCTAACATACCCACTTCCTCTTGGAAAAGAATAATACAATGGAAGTTGTCCTGTATTTCTAGCTACAGTAACCGTCAAATGACCACCTGGTGTATAATCGCCAAATAATACTGTTGCAATTGCATCTCCACCAAACTGACCCGGTTGCCACGCTTCTAAAATTGCATCAAAATGGCTTGCCACGTATTCGCTGGAAAGCGGTCTTCCATCAAAATGAATTACAACTGTCTTTTTATGCAACTCATACACAGCCTTTGCAAAGTCCTCTTGTTTTCCCGGAAGGCCAATATCACTGGAATCAATACCTTCTCCCACTGTACTTGTTGTTCCCCAGCCATATTTACCACCAAGTGTTAAAATAACTACATCAGCCTCTGCTGCAATACCTAATGCATAATCCATACCCGATAAATTGTTACCTGCAAAATTACAACCAACCGCACACTTAACTTCTGCTTCAGGAAGATAGTCCCTAATTGCTTCATATAATGTTTTGTTCTCAGGGTATGTCTTCCGAATTCTTTTTTCTACTCTCGGACTAATTTCGCGAATATCACCTGGATACCTTTGTTCGATTTTGTTTACAATAGAATTCGGGTCACTAGGATCTGTCTGATCCTCTTCTTGTCTTGTCAAAATCATATCAAGCGTTCCCGCATATGAGAAGGAACCAAAAAAGGAACGCATACTATCGGCATGAGGACCAATTACTGCAATTTTTTTGATTTTCTTACTCAAAGGTAATGTCTGTTTGTCATTCTTTAATAGTGTCAAAACCTCTTGCGCCATTTTCATACTAACATCGTTTCCAACACCTCTTCCAAAAATATGCGGTATCTGCTCTCTATCTGGATAAGGGTTTTCAAATAAACCTAAGCGGAACTTGATTCTTAAAACTCTTCTGACAGCTTTATTAATGTCTTCTTCTGTTAATTTCCCTTCCCGAACAGCATCTATTAATTTATAATTGTAACATGTTGGTTTAGGATATTCGACATCAATTCCTGCTTTCAACCCTTGTATCCCTGCTTCTTCATATGTAGCTGCCGTGCAAAATGGATCAACTAGTCTATCAAGTGAAATATAATCTGATACTACAATACCATCAAATCCCATTTCATCCCTCAGCAAATCTGTGAGAATATATTTAGACGAAGCAATTGGCTCATTATTAATCATACCATAAGAATTCATAACACTCATCAAACCCGCTTCTGTAATGGCTGCCTGAAATGGTTTGCAATGAATTTCTCTCAATGCTCTTTCAGAGGCCAAATGTTGTGCCATATTTAAACCACCTTCACTGGCACCATGCCCTACAAAATGTTTTCCGGTAGCAATAATTGCCTCCTTATCATTATGACCTTGTAGACCTTGTACAAAAGCACTACCCATAGCAGCTGCCAATGTAGGATCTTCACCATACGTTTCGCCCAAACGTCCCCACCGAGAATCTCTACAAATGTCCAATACTGGCGATAATGCATGCCGAAATCCAACTGCCATCATTTGTTTTCGAATGGTATCCGTCATTTGACTAATAATTTCCGGATCCCAGGTAGATGCCTGACCAATTGCTGAAGGAAATGCTGTAGCACCAGTAAATAGGCCGCCTGATATTGCTTCTACATGTAAAAGTGCTGGTATTCCGAATTCTGTATTTTCCACAAGGTGTTTCTGAAGTCGATAACTATATTCTGCAATGTCTTCTACTCTATCAGCCACTGACATAGCACCTACATTCCCTATCCCTTCGGGAACTAGTTTTTCAAAATCTGGCATTCCCTCGCCTGAAGTAAAAAGACATGTAATCTGGTCAATTTTCTGCTTTAGACTCATTCTTGACATAAGATCTTCTACTCTTTCTTCAATAGGAGCCGAAGCATCTCTATATTTCATACCAAAACCACCTTTCTATGTTATCACTCAAAATCATTTACATTATCAATGGTAATCGTCTGAAATGGAACATTTACATCTTCAATTGTTGCAGGATCTACACCATCTCTAATTTTTTTAAAAATTTCAACTGCAGCTTCTGCCTGTCCTTTAGCATCCTGTAATACAGACATTGTTAATTCACCTGCCTTAATAGATGCCAAAGCATCATCTGATCCATCAAGTCCTACTGTAATTACACCTTCTAATCTATTAGCTGCTTTCATTGCTTCAATAGCACCAAGAATAGAATCATCATTCTGTGCAACAACACAATCAATCTTGTCATAGACCTGCATCCAATCTTCCATTACGGTAATACCTTGATCTTTCTGATTCATAGTAGCTACTTCTGCCACAATTTCTACATCTGTTCTATCTTTTAATCCATCTAATAATCCTTGCTTTCTCGCATTATATTGTGAATCATTTGGATTTCCTGTTTGGTATAGAATTTTTGCATTTTCAGGAAGTACTTCTGCCAAATACTGTCCTTGCAAAAGTCCTGCTTCATAATTTTCTGATCCAATATAAATATATCCATCATAGCCGGCATTATCTCGAACGTTCGTTAAATAAGAAATGAAGGGAAGCCCCGCGTTTTCTGCCGCATTTACTGCAGGTACTGATGCATCTAAATCAATAGTAATCGCAGTTACAATATCTGCTCCCTGTAAAATAAAGTTATCTATCTGGCCATTTTGAGTATTAGCATCTCCTGCCCCATCTGCAATCAGAACTTTCATGCCTTCCGCCTCAGCAAACTCTACTAGATAGTCTCTAAACTTAATGCAGTATGGATAAATGTCATTCATGTTGGAAAAACCAATTATATATGGTTTTTCATTATTAGTCGTTTCTGTTTGTACCTCTTCCCCTTGTGTTTTTGATTCTGCAGTAGTGTTTTCATTTCCCTTAGAACCACATGCCATAAGAAGTAGGGTCATCATAACCATTGTTAATAACAGTGCCAATTTTCTTTGTGTTTTTCTTTTCATGTTTTTTCCTCCTTTAATGTGTATAAATGTTTTGATAATATTTATGCTTCTACCTTAGTTTCTTTGGTTTTCACATCTAAAATAACTGCACCTGCAATTAGCGCACCTTTGACTATCAACTGATATTGTGTTGACACGTTTAAAAGATTTAATACATTGTTAATCATTCCCACAATAATGCTACCAATTAATGTACCACTAACAGTTCCTATACCACCTGTAAAGCTTGTTCCTCCTACAATGGCCGCTGTAATAGCATCAAATTCATATCCATCTCCTACTGAAGGTTGGCCTGACATCATTCTTGACATTAGTAACACACCTGCCAGACCTACCATGACCCCACTGATACAAAAAATGATACGTTTAATTCTATTAACATTAATTCCTGATGCTGATGCTGCTTTTTCATTTCCACCAATTGCATATATATATATTCCTAATTTCGTGTATTTCATAATGATAAATACAACTACCACACAAATTAGCATTAAAACAACGGGCACTGGCACAACTCCTATATAGCCTTGTCCCAACCATCTAATTTTTTCTACACCATTAATAGCCGTGCCACCTGTATAAACTTGGGTAATACCTTTTGCAATATTGGTCATAGCTAAAGTTGCAATAAATGCCTGTAGTTTAAAATGGGTTATCATAAACCCATTGCTCCATCCTACCACTACACCTACCATAATACCTGTTAAAACACTTAATGCCACACTGCCTGTGGAAACTAGAACTCCTGCTGCCAGACAACTTGCTAATGTACAAGTTAAACCCGCAGATAAATCAATTAAACCGCTTACGATTAAAAGAGTCTCTCCGCAAGCAATAATTGTAACTACACTAATTTGTTTTAGAATATTCATTAGGTTTTGTAACTTTAAAAAATTTTTATTAATTAGTGCAGAAATGCAAAATAATATTAGGAAAATTAATAAAATTCCGTATTTTCTATATATTTTTGTAATATTGATTTTTGGTTTCATTGTTTATTCCTTCCTTCTATAATTGCTTTCATCACTTTATCCTGTGTAGCTTCCTCATGAGTTAATTCTCCCACAAATCTCCCATCTGCCAACACCTTAATTCGATGACTCATGGCAAGTACTTCTGGTAATTCGGAAGATATTATAATAATTGCGAGTCCACTTTGTGCAAGTTCTGTAACCAATTTGTAAATTTCCTGTTTCGCACCCACATCAATTCCTCTGGTTGGCTCATCAAGAATTAAAACTTTAATATCCCTGATTAACCACTTAGCCAATACTACTTTTTGTTGATTTCCACCGCTTAATGTACCGACACCTATATCCAAATTTGGTGCTTTTACTCGTATTTTCTGACAAATATCTTCACTGTCTCTATTTACCTTCTTCCTCTGTATAAACCCATTTCTGCAAAACCTGTCACCATTGGGGAGTGCAATATTATCTTTTATACTTCGTAATCCTACAAATCCATAAATTGCTCGATCTTCGCTTACCATAACAATTCCATTTTGAATTGCTTGATTCGTATTTCTTATCGTTAATTTCTTTCCTTCTAATTCTATTGTACCTGCTGTGATATGGTTCATTCCAAAAATACTCTTTACAATCTCTGTTCTTCCGGAACCCATCATTCCTGCAAACCCTAAAATTTCACCTTCTCGAACCTCAAAGCTAATATCATGAAAACCATTTCCACAAAGCCCTGATACCTTTAGTACGGACGCTTTTCCTTGCTTTGGAAGAGATGGATAAATATCCTTTACCTCCCTTCCCACCATCATAGAAATCAATTTATCCTCATCCACTTCTGAAAGTTTACAACTGCCAATCCATTTACCATCTCGTAAAATAGTTGCTGTATCACAAATGCGGTATACTTCATCCAATTTATGAGAAATAAAAATAATTGCTATTCCTTGCTTTTTCAATAAATCAATTTGCTGGAAAAGATATTCTGTCTCTGAACTAGTCAATGCTGAAGTAGGCTCATCCATAATAATCAACTTGGCTTCTCTAGAAATTGCTTTAATAATTTCTACCATCTGCTTCTGTGCTACACTCAATTGGGACATTTTAGCACTTGCATCATAATTTAATCCCAGATGCTTCATAAAATCTTGTGTATCTTTTAAACACTTTTTGGAATTTACAAATCCAATTTTATTAGTTGGTTCTCTACCAAGATATATGTTTTCAGCAATGCTAAGTTCTGGAATCGGATTTAATTCTTGTGGAACAATCGCAATTCCATGTTCCAAAGCATCTTTTTCAGATTTAAATTTTATTTCCCTCCCTTCAAAAAAAATACTTCCCTCATATTCCGTATACATCCCGGATAGTATTTTCATTAACGTTGATTTTCCTGCACCATTTTCACCTAGTAATGCATGTACTTTACCAGCTTCAATTCTCATATTGACATGATCCAGCGCCAAAACACCTGGAAACCTTTTGGTTATATTTTTTAATTCTAAAAAATTTTTTTCATTTTCCATTTGAAAATTTCCTCTCCTATAATTTTAAAATTTATTTGTTCAAACGTTTTATCTTTTTTGAATATCATTTCCCTTTATTTGATTTGATTATATTTTATTTAGACTATTTTTTCAATAAATTTTTTGAAAATTGATTAAATTTATGCACTATTAACAATTTTATAAATATATATTGAAAATTCAATCGTTTTAACATATAATATTTTTACAAAGATAATTTATTTATTTTTATTACAATTATAAAAGCAACTATAAATGTATTTAGAGAAATCACAATATATGGTTTCCGGAAAGGATAACTATGCAAAAAAGTTTTTGTTATCATCCTTCTAATATTTTTTTACCAAAAATTCCCTATTTGATTTATTACCCTGATGATTTTAATCCTTCTGAAGAAATGCTTCCTTTAATTGTATTTCTTCATGGTGGCGGAGAAAGAGGGAACAACCCTTATCTAATTACTTGCCATAGCCTTCCTATGTTATGCCAAAAAACTTTACCTGAACGCTGTATAGTACTATCACCTCAATGCGCTTCTGAAAAAGATTGGTATTACTATATGCCCTTTTTAATGGAGTTTATTGATTCTATGGCTAGCAATTATGGTGCGGACAAAAATAGGATTTCATTAACAGGCATTAGTATGGGGGCATTTGGTGCATGGGAACTAGCCTCTTTATACCCTGATTGCTTCTGTAGTCTTGTTCCTATATGCGGAGGTGGTATGAGTTGGACTGCAGAAAATCTAGTTCATATTCCCATCTGGGCTTTTCATGGCGCACTAGACGACGTGGTTCCAGTTGAAGCTTCTATCAATATGATAAAAGCAATTAATCAGGCAGGTGGGCACGCTAAACTTACCATATATCCGGAAACTGGACATCATGCCTGGGTTCCTGCTTATTCTGAACCATCTTTACTAAACTTCATGCTTCAAAAATAAAATTACTAAAATACAGAAAGGCGAAAATCATTATGGAACGTACAACAATTAAAGAAGTGGCAAAAGCTAGTGGCTGTTCTATCTCAACAGTTTCACTTGCCTTATCTGACAAACCTAGCCGAGTTTCTGAAAAAACCCGTGAAAAAGTCAGAAGAATAGCAAAAGAATTACATTACTCTCCTAATCAGATGGCTGTAAGCCTAAAAACAAAACGTAGCAATATGATTGGAATTATTATGGCAGATATGCGAAATCCACATGTTGCTAGTGTTTTTACCGTAATTGACAGGGAATTACGCGATTCCGGATATTCTCTTATTTGTTGTACTACAAATAGCAATAACTATTTTGATATACAACGCCTACATGACTTAATTGCCTGTGGCATTGATGGCATTATTTTTTCCAATCCAGGAATTTATTGTATGGGAGAAAACTGGACAAAAATAGAAAATTTAATTTCAGAGTCTCATTTACCAATTGTAGGAAGAGATAACTCTGATTTTTACAAAAACAAAATTGGAAGTGCGGTAAGTGTAAATTATGAAGAAGGCGCATATCTTGCAACAAAGCACTTATTAGAATTGGGACATACGAAAATTGGATGTATTACAGGTCCCATGAACATGAAAGTTACTGAATATCGGTTAGATGGCTATAAACGTGCTTTACAAGAATTTTCCATTGAATTTGACCCCAAATTAATTTATGAGGGAGACTATGAAATAGAAAGTGGTAGCGCTGCACTTCCTTATTTGTTAGGTCAAAATGTCAGTGCTGTTTTTTCTTTTAATGATAATATGGCTTTCGGCCTATTTAGAAGCGCTAGAATCTTTGGAATTCGTATTCCACAGGATTTATCAGTTGTTGGATTTGATGATGTAAGTTTTGATGAAGTATTAGAAGTTCCCTTGACTTCTGTACATATACATTCCGATGAAATTGGTAAATCTATGGCAAAAGAAATGCTACGACTAATAAATACTGATAATCATGATTATCAGTTCATTTTATACGAACCACATCTTATGGTAAGAGGAAGTACGAAAAGAAAGGAATAAATCCCCACAACAATTGTATTTTAAGTAAAATGAGGGGCACTAATGCCCCTTTAGTTCAAATATTCACTTCTTCAAAAGAAGTTTATTATTTTATTGCTATTTAATAATATAGCTTCAATGTTCACTTTTGATGTTGGAGGGAACTTTCCACTTATATGCATTGTTCTATTATGAAGTTCCTTATTTCACCAAGAGGTAAATTCCTTAGAAATACCTCTAAATCTTTAAAAAATGATCCGTTTTACTTTCTGCAATGCAATCCGATAACACAAATAGGTTATCATTCCCACCAACACTTCAATTCCAAAGCAAATGATTAATCCTACGATTTCGCTTGAAGTGAATCTTCCTCCATCATTTCCATATAAAATCAATACAAATAAGAAATATACTACTACAAGTCCTATTATCGTAGGAAGCCTGTATATTGCAGATATCTGCTTTTTTAGTTCTTTCATGCGGAAAGCTTCGGAAGCTCCCAGCTTTTCCAAAGTTTCAAATACATATTTATTATGCATTCCCATGGTGATGCAGCGTGTATAGGCAATCAACCAGGAGGATGTGAGTGCTACAATTACTACATAAATGAATAACATAAAAAATACTGCATAATTTCGCAGCGTATTCTGAATCACCATGATTTTAAAGAACGGAAAATAAATCCACTCTCTTTGAAACTCCGGACTATTTTTATCTAATGTGGCAAAAAAAGAATACGCAGGATCATCTGCCCAATATTCTTTTCCTGCTTCATAAGCAGAGATAGCACTTACTTTATCATATCCGGCAAAAATCATATCTTCCTTTTCAAAGCATTGATAAAAAGCATTGTATAAATCCATACCCAATTCAAAAGAATCCTGTGAAACCTTAAAAAAGAATGCAGTCTGTTTCCATTCTTTTGATAAGCTGCTATCCATTTTTTCAAACAGCACATCACTAATCACATACAGCCTGCTGTTTTCCAGTAGTAAATCCTCACTATGCAAGCACCCGCCAAAGGCTACCTCATATTCCTGCCCGGTTTCCATATTGGTAAGAATGGTAACTTCTGTATCATAAAAAACACTCTCTTCCTCATCTGTAATGGCAAAGTAGGTATTTGCCTCCATGGTAATTGACGAATTTGTAAAATCTTCAAAATCAGATTCCTTCACCAGGGAAATGGTTGACATCCTGGGACTATATTCGTACCAAAACTTTCTGCCTTCCTCTATTTCCTGCATACCGTCCCTCGCTGCTAAAAGTATGGGAAAATCTCTTCTTTCCTGTATACTTCCTCTATGCTTTTTCACAATTTCCTCTATTTGATTTTCATGAAGTGCTTTTCTGTTTTGCGGAATCGTATATTGATAATCCCATTCTTTTGCCTGCAGATTCCTTTTAAATGCAGTCATCGTAATCGGTGTATAAAATGCGGCAAAGCACCCGCCTCCTATAAGAAGAGCTATCACCAGCATACAGTTTACGGTCTGCTTTCCCTGAAATTTCATAATACTTTTCGAAATCATTTTCGATTCATAGTTTTTATTCCTTTTATGGCTGCCAGCTACACGATTCAAGATGATAAGATAAACGCCTGCTAATGGAAATAAATATAACAGATTAAGCCATGCCGGCGGATACTCCTGAAAAGTATTCCGATAAACTCCCGGTGCAAAATAACTGATACATCCTCCAATCATAATCAGAAGAATTCCCAATATTCCTGTAAACACCGGCCATTCCCTGACCATCTCATTTTTGTGCTCTGCTTTCATCACATCGAGTAAATCCATTTTAAAAATAACTTTATAAATAATACATATCGTTACTATGAAAACAACAACCGCCATGAAAAGTGCAATGAGAAAAGCGTATATATTCAAGCGCAACACCATTTCCGGACTATCAATAAAAATCTGAAAAATTCCCCAGATTCCTTTATTTATCGGAAATGCCAATATTCCGCCAAGCAATAAGCAAACTGTATTTAATCGGATATATTCTTTTATAATCGCAGCATATAATTTTCTGCGGTTTCCACCCAGGGCAATCATAATGCCCAATTCCTTCTGCTTTTTCTTATAAAACAAAAGAGAGGAATACATAGAAAATGCCAGACAGCCAATACATACAATTGCAAAAATACCAAATGCCTGTTTTCTACTGTCCCCTCCTACCGGAAGCACCTCCAATACCGTTGGTGAAAACAGCAGCAATGCATATGCGGATACAATTGCAACGGAAAACATTGTGCAAAACATATATAACACATATTCTTTCAAATTTCGTTTTCTGAGTTTTTTCAATATTTGATTCATATCCATCCTCTTTTCTTTTACTTACTTCTTCTCTCCTTGCTACTGCATAGCTCGAATCCCTTCTAACAACATCTCCTGAAATTTCTGACGATTACCGGGGTTTTTGATTTCCTGAAAAATATACCCATCCTTTAGCAAAATCACCCTGTCACTGAAAGACGCCGCAAAGCTGTCATGTGTTACCATAAAAATCGTCGTATAAAGTGTTTCTTTTGCCATAATAAATGTATCAATTACATCTCTTCCGGACTTTGAATCAAGATTTCCGGTTGGTTCATCTGCCAACAGAATAAGCGGATCATTTATCAAAGCCCTCGCGATTGCGACACGCTGCCTTTCGCCACCGGATATTTCCGCCGGATATTTTGCTTTTATATGAGAAATACCAAAGGAATCACATAAAGACGAAGCTTTTTTCCTTGCAGTCTTAATGAACTCCCTATCTTCACTAATGACTCTGGGCAGAATGATATTGTCCTCTACGCAAAGACCATCCAGTAGCATAAAATCCTGAAAAACAAAACCCATTTCACGATTTCTTACTTTTGATAATTCCATTTCATTCCTGTCACTAATTTGTTGATTTTCCAAGGTGATTTTGCCTGCATCATAACTAATATAACAGGAAATGCAATTTAGTAAGGTACTCTTTCCCGAACCGGAAGGCCCCATCACTGATACGAACTCTCCCTTGTTTACTTCAAAGGAAATATCCTTTAGTACCTCATATTTTTCTTTTCCTACTTCATAACTTTTCTTTAAATTTTCTACTTTTAACATTGCTAATCCTCGTTTCTGTAATTTGCTTTTTCTTGGAAAATTTCTCTCCTTGAAGTCCACCATAACATAGTTTTTTATCCACAAAATCCACCTTGTCATTTTTGGTATGGTTTACCGTTACTTTTGGTAATGCGTCTCCTTTTCTTTTGTATGGTCTTCCTGTAAAATAAGTGTAGGAAAACAAAACGATAATCAAAAACAGATAACGGGGAAATGTATGCTGAGAATTGGTATTTGTGATGATGAAAGTGATGTAAGAGATTCTTTACGATTTCAGTTAGAAAAAATATTGGACCCAAAAACAGAAGAAGTGGTATATGAATTTTCCGACGGTCTGGTAGCTTCGAATTGGATTCAAAAGCACCCGGGCGAAATTGATTTGCTTTTTCTGGACGTCGAAATGCCAAAGCAAAACGGCATGGAAACCGCTAAACGCATTCGCCAATACGACCAGAATATTTCTTTTGCTTTTGTAACAGGCTATGTCGATTATGTATATGAGGGGTATGAAGTAGAAGCTATGGGCTACTTTTTAAAGCCCATCTCCCTGCAGCAGCTGCAAAAACTGATAGAACGTACACGAAAGAAAATACATGACAGAGACCAGGATGACTTTTTTTGTTTCAAAAACACAGAAGGAACCTATCGGTTATCCAAAAAGAATATCCTCTATTTTGAAAGTGAGAAAAGACAGGTTCATATTAAAACCCCTACTCAGGATTATGTGATTTACGGAAAACTTGATACCATAGAAAAAACGCTTTCCGACCATTCTTTTATCAGAATTCATAATCGTTATCTGATTAACAGCAGATATGTAGAACAGGTCGCTTCCGATTACCTGATTTTGTATCACCAGACCTTACCATTTAGCCGCTCTCATAAAAAAGGGGCAATTCAGACCTTGGCAAGATACATGGTCAATAAATAATGATTATTACCGCCGTAAATTTGTAACCTACAAGAAAGGCATGGTTCTTCTCATGAATATTATCTTTATTAATGTGCCCCCGCTTATCTGCTCCTTTTTTACTTACCAGATTATTTCTTCCTTTTTGGTAATCCGGCAGCCAAAATACAAAAAGGCAGCTCTTTTCATTTCCTGCTTTTTGTTAAATGGCATGATTATCTATATTGGAGACTGGGCAAACATGCCACCTACTTTTTTACTCTTTATCGCAGCACTTTTCTGGTGTTGTGAAGGTTCGAAATGGAAAAAAATCACACTTGCACTTACTTTTTCCAGTGCCCCTTTTTCTTTAAACTGTCTAATAGATTCCTTTTTAGATATGCCCCATTTAGGTCATTTAAGTGTTATTTATCAAATAGGAAAAATTGCATTTTGGTTTTTGCTCTGGTATGTTGTAAAAAGATTTAAATTTCCCAACATTTTTGATTTGCCGGTTAAATACTGGTATGTATTATCTCTTATTGCCTGTACGCCATTATTGATTTTATTTTCTATCGTTCTACTTCCGGAGGATTCAGAATACATTTATCCATCCATGACCAGAACTATTATTTGTATTCTGTTCATTGTTATTTTATCTATTCTTGGAATTTTATATGCAATTTATGCACTTTATAAGGCGTCCATATTAGAAGAAAATAAACTTCTCTTAGAAGCAAACGACCAATACTATAAGCATCTGGACTCCCAAATTCAACAAATCCGAAAATTAAGACATGACATGACAAATCACTTGCAGGTACTTTCCAATTTACCGGAAGAAGAGGTCAAAGATTATGTGCAGCAATTATTGGTTGATAAAGCAATTCGGAATCCGATTGTTTACACCAGAGATTCTGTTTTAAATGCTGTTTTATCTTCAAAAGCAGATTTTATGGAACAGAATCAGATTGACTTTGATTATGAAATCTCCTTAGAACAGGATATCCCTCTCTCACCAACCGACAAATGTGCTCTATTTGGCAATTTACTTGATAATGCCATTGAAGGATGCCTGAAAATTTCCCAAAACCGAAAAATCATGTTAAAAATAACTTCTTCCAAGGGTCTTTTTATTATCAAAATAAAAAATACCTGCCAGGAAGAAGTTTCAAATTCACTTCAAACATCCAAAAGCGATAAAGAAAATCATGGTTTTGGTATGAAATCCATCAAAGAAGTTGTTGCACGCCACCACGGAAGCATAGAAATATCTACTAACTCCGGGTGGTTTGAGGTTTTTATTGTAACAACTACTTTTATTACCTAAACATATTTTTTGCAATCGCTTTTTTCTGTGCATCGACTACTTGCTCTTCGAGCAGTTCCTGTATCTTTTTATGGCGTTTATACCACCATGATTCTTCTGCTTTTCCCGTCTTTTTTGTTCCTTCTGCATTTTTTGGAATACTTTGTCCGAGATGTTCGTCTATCGATGCTCCAAACTTTTCTATACACAGATTCGATGCCTGAAATGGGAAATGTACGGAACGGTTTTCAACCGTATAGCCCAGTACCCATGCTTCATAGTCAGGATCATTTTTCATCTGTTCCCATCCTTCTTCTGTTATTGACCAAATTTCTGTATTATTCATCTGGGAACTGTCAAAAGGAACACGATCCATCAATTTCTTAAAAAATGCTTTATACTCATCCATGGTCATATCACTTCTGGACACATTTTCTGCACCACAATTTTTTAAATGCCTTTTCCCTGCCTGAACTTGTTTATCTACATGAGCTGCTTCGTCGGGATGTCTTTGCTTAAACTCCTTAATCGCACTTTTATACTCCTTCTTTGTCAATTTCTCAAAAGTATTTTCCTGATTAACATTCTGCTTTTTTGATAAATTCGTTTTTGTGTTGGTATAAGTATAACCCCCAAATGTCGTTGCGCTGATATTCATTCTTAGCTATCTCCTTTCTGCAGTACCTTTGCCCTCAAAATAAAGAGTACGCCTGCGTACTCTTCGCGCGCGAGCGGTGTTGCAAAGCAACTAATTTCTTCTCCGCGAGCTGCGCATCCGTGCGGAGCTTTTTGCTTTATAGGAAATTCCAGCGGAATTTCTTATAAAGTAAAAAATGCACTGTATCTCAAATCCTTTGAAATACAGTGCTTCCCTGCTTTACATATATCGTCATGTTGATATTATTTCTTTATTATTATTTGATTTTATTTTTTAAAATCCTAATTAATTCCTTATTATTGTTAAAGCATTTTCTTATAACAATTTTTTTATATTTTTTAGAAGGAAAATGTTTGGCTATTCCGCCGGTGGTCATACAAAATTGTCTTTTTGTTATGTCTCCATATATTATAAATGAATTAAATGTTTCTACTACATTAGTTATACTATATATATCATAATCAATATAATTTGCCCAATTAAGACCGCCAGAACGTTTTCTCGCTGTTCCGCTCAAATAAGGATTTCTTTTTTGAAAGCTAAACGTTATTTTATCATAATTTATTGCAATAGATGAATAAATGGTTTCCTCCCATTTAAATAAAAAATATACCAAAACCAAGAAAACAGCCAAATACCATGCCACTATTAATAAAATATTGCTTTCTTGAAAAACTGTTTCTTCAAAATAAACAGGCAGATAACCTAAAATCCCCAATAACAAAATTTTGTAAATCAAATCATGAATAAAATATTGTATAAAAGAATAATAAAACGCATTTTCAGCTTTAACCACTTTCTGTCTGAAGCTATAAAGAAGCATTGAAAGTGAAGCAACAAACGCAACTGCCAAAATTACCGTAATTGTTTTATTGCTATATTTGGTCGCAGATATAATTAAACCGATTGTACTTAGCAATGTTAATATCACAAATAGTAATTTGGTTTTTGTGGATACTTTATTATTGTTGTATTTTGCTACAACAATACTTTCCGCATTTACTTCTTCTTTTGACTTATAATTTTCTAAATCATAAATTTCATCTGCAATATAATCAACAATTTCTTTTATTTCCTTCATTGTTTTATTATATTTGCTCATACCATTTTTTATCGTAATTGCCTTATTTCTGGTATTAACATAATCTGCTTTTAAATATTCATAAATTTCTTTCTCAAAATTGTTAGGTTTGGGATTGATAACGTATTGACAATAGGGGCATTTATAATCATCAAATATATCATGATTACAGTTCGGACATTTTATTGACATTGTATTCCTCCATTCCTTTTATTCCATGTAAATCCTATCATAAACATACCCGCGCTGCAAGTAATGTCTCATTGTTCAATTATTGCAAAAAGCTAATATTTTATTGAATTTATATAAAATCTATGATACGTTTTACATAAAACATAAATAAACAAGAGCAATTATTTATTTATAAAATAAAAAATAAAGTGAGGACGCGTATGACCGTAAAAGAGATTGCAAAACTAGCGAATGTATCACCGGCAACCGTTTCAAATGTATTAAATCATCGAAATAATGTGGGAGAAGAGACAAGACAACGAATTTTAGAAATTTGCAAGGAAAACGGCTATGATATTAATAAAGGAAAACATAAGAAGGTAGCAGAAGATACAAACACCATTCTTTTTAATTTCAGCGATTATGAGCGTAATTTTTATCTGAAAATCATTCATGGAATCAGTGATTATGTATATTCCAGAGGATATGATTTAATAATATGTACCAACAAATCCTGTGAAAAATTCATGGACCCATCATTGACTTGCGGAACTATTATGTTGGACATGAAATGTAAGAATTCCACTTTAATCCAAAGAGCAAATGAGGGTTATCCAATTGTTGCGCTGGACCGAATTATGGATGTACCAAATATTAAGAGTGTAGTAGTCAACAACTATGCACCAATGGCAGAGCTGGTACAAGGACTGGTGGATAAAGGCTATCGTCGCTTTGGATATATTGCTGGAATAGATACCCTGGATAATCAGGAACGTTATCAGGCATTAAAAGATGTGTTACAGAAAAATGGAATTACATTCAACCGGGAAAATTATTTTTTGGGTGACTATTATGAGAAGAGTGGATATCAATCCGCAAGATTGATGCTTTTATCGGATAATATTCCGGAAGTATTAGTCTGTGCCAATGACAATATGGCAATCGGCGCCATGAAGGCATTGCGACAGGAAGGTCTTAAAATTCCGGATGATATTGCAGTAACCGGATTTGACGGAACTGAAATGTCAGAATTAATGGGACTTACAACCGTGGATATTCCTGATTATGAAAGAGGTTATCTTGCTGCCCAGTTTCTGCTTCAGAATATTGCAGGAAGTTGTAGCTTTGATACCTTTAAGATTGCAGCTAAGGTACATTGGAGAAAGACCACCCGCTAGAGTCTGAATGCATGGCAGCAAAAATAAAATATAAAAATAAAATGAAATACATGAACCCTTTGAACCAAAGATGTTCCCAGAGTGTCAGATATCCGGGAATGTACATTTGGCCCAGAGGGTTTTTATTTTGTCCTTTTTCATCTTCACTTTAAATTTACTATAATAACATTACCAGATTCACTAAACATAATGTAAATATTTACTAAATTTACTAAAAATTATGTATGTTATAGTCGATTTATACAATATTATTATGTAAAATCAGTATAAATAGTAGAAATATAACAAACATAGTTGACGAATTAGTAAATTTTATATAAAGTATTGTTATCAAATAACAAGTAACAAGGAGGGTACAATATGAAAAAGAGTAAAATCGTATCATTGTTATTAGCAACTGTATTAGGTGCTTCTATGGTATTAGGAGGATGCGGTTCTGCAGGAAACTCCGATGCATCTAATAATACAGCAGACACAACAAGTACAAGTGACACAAGTAACACTAGCGATACAAGTGACACTAGCGAAAAAAGCAAAGGAAAAATTACACTCTTCCAGCAAAAAACTGAAATTTATGATCAATTAAAAGAAATGGCTGCAGCCTATGAAGAAGAGACTGGCGTTGAAGTTGAAGTATGGCAGATTTCCGGAGATGATTATTATCAGAATTTAAAAACTTACATGTCAAGTGAGTCCGGTCCTACCGTATTTTCTCTTTCATCCAGTACAGAAATTGCTGAAATGTCAGCTTATCTTGAAGACTTAAGTGATTTAAGTTTCTTAGACAAAATTAATGATGACCTTATTGCAAAGAGTGATGGCAAGACAGTTGGTGTTCCCATGACAGCAGAAGGCTTTGGACTAGTTTACAACAAGAATTTAGTTAGCGAAGACCAGATTAATTCAACCGATGCATTGATTGAAGTTATCAAAAATGCTGCAGCAAATGGTCAGACTGGAGTTGGTCTTTCACAGGAAGCCTACTTTTTAATCGGACAGATTTTAAATACTCCATTTGCATTACAGGATGATCCGGTACAATTCTGCCAAGATGTATACGATGAAAAAGTAAACATTGCAGATGTAAAAGAGTTCCAGGAACTTGGAAAGATTTTTGAAGCAATCAAAGAGAACCAGAAGAACCCTTTGGAAGTTTCCTATGATGATAACTGTGGTGACTTTGCAACTGGTAAAACTGAAATGATTCATCAGGGTAATTGGTGCTACTCCTTATTCTCATCCTATGATATAGACTTTGACATGGGAATTGCTCCATTACCAATTTCTGGCAATAAATCCATTGCAGTAGGTGTTCCTTCTGTATGGTGTGTAAATACGGATGCAAGCGACAGCGACAAACAGTTAGCAAAAGATTTCTTAAATTGGTTATATGCAAGTGAAACAGGAGCCGATTATCTTACCAATAAATTTGGATTTATTCCAGTAGTAGACGGTATGGAAGCTGATAATTTAGACCCCTTATCACAAGCAGTGTCTGATGCAGTCGCAGAAGGTAATATCATTCCTTGGACTTTCAATGAAGAGTGGCCAGCAGGTATCATTACCACTTACCTGGTACAGAATGCAGAGGAATACTTCTCTTCGGATATGACCGTCGATGAATTTTTAAGAGCATTAAATGATTCATTCGTAACAGCAGCAAATGAATAACCGTTAATTGCAGGTGCTGCCTTTGGTAGCACCTGTTTACTTTAAACAAGAAACGAGGGATAAAAATGAAGATTAAAAAAGGTTGGTATGCATTATTTACCGCTCCATTGATGATTATGTTTTGCATTATAGTAATCATTCCGTTTTTCACGGGAATGGGTTATTCCCTTGTATCTTGGAATGGACTAGCAAAAAGTGAAAAGGTGTTTGTGGGGTTATCCAATTATGCAAAAATTTTTACGGATAAACAATTTCTAGCATCATTAGTAAGAACAACAGCGTTTACATTGATTACCGTAATAATTGTCAATATACTGGCACTGGCATTTGCAGTATTGGTAACAACTAAACTAAAGGTGCGCAATGTGGCAAGAACCATGTTATTTTTACCATACTTGATTGGTGGATTAATTTTAGGTTATATCTGGCAATATGTTTTGGGAGATGCCATGAGCACCATCGGAGATATGACTAAATTAACAAACATATTTTTTAATTGGCTTGTAAATAAGAAAATGGCTTTCTGCGCTATGATTGTAGTAGCTACATGGCAAATGGCCGGATATATGATGATTGTATATATCGCAGGATTAGAATCAATTTCCGATGATATAATCGAAGCTGCACAAGTAGATGGTGCCGGTTTATGGAAGACCTTAATCAACATTAAACTTCCCTTGATTATGTCATCAGTAACAATATGTCTGTTCTTAACATTATCCAACTGCTTTAAAATTTATGATGTAAACGTTTCACTAACAGGTGGCGGACCAAACAACTCAACAGAAATGGTATCTATGAACATTTTTAATGAGATATTTACCAAAAGCCATTTCGGATATGGACAGGCAAAGGCAATTGTATTCTTTGTCATCATTGCATTGATTACACTAATTCAAGTTAAAATTACCGGAGATAAGGAGGTGTCAGCATAATGAAAAAAAATTCCGTTGGAAAAGTAGTTGCAAATGTTTTGGTAATATTGTTGTGCTGTATATGGCTGATTCCGGTATATATGGTAATTATAAATGCTTTTAAGAGCCGTGCGGAGTTATATGAAAATATTTTTGCATTTCCAAAGCATTTTACCCTGCAATATTTTCAGGGTGCCTTAAAGAAAATGGACTTTCTGATGGCTTTTAAAAATTCAATCATCGTAACTGTAATCGCAGTAGGAATTATCGTATTATTGAGTGCAATGACAGCGTGGATGTTTGTTCGCTCCAATAATAAATTAAGTAAATTTTTATATAATCTGCTGATTCTTACAATGCTGATTCCGTTCCAGACTATTATGATGCCATTGATGCAAGAAATGAACAGATTCGGTAAATTGTTTGGTATTCCGTTTAAAGATTCCTTAGGTGGATTAATTTTTATGTATGTAGGTTTTGGAGCCGGCATGGGTGTATTCTTATTTCACGGATTTATTAAATCCTCTGTTCCGGTATCCCTAGAGGAAGCGGCAATTATCGATGGATGTAACACCTGGCAATTATTCTGGAGAATTGTATTTCCTATTTTAAAGTCCATTACTGTAACTGTAACTATTCTAGATGTAATTTGGATTTGGAACGACTACTTATTACCCTCTCTAACATTGACCAGTATTAAAAATAAAACCATTCCACTGGCAATGTCTCTATTCTTTGGACAATATACCATTGAGTGGAATATGGCAATGGCAGCACTGACCTTTACGATCATTCCAGTTATTATTTTCTATTTACTTTGCCAAAAACATATTATCAAAGGTGTTGCAGCAGGAGCTGTAAAAGGTTAAAAGGAGAACTTTTATGAATAAAATTTATCAGATTACAGGAATTGGGACAAATGAGAAGAATCTACAACTGCAGGAAACCATTTTCCATAATGCAAACGGATACATCGGGGTACGTGGAACCTTAGAAGAAGGTGTTCCTACAGACTATGATACCATGCGTGGCATGTATATTAACGGTTTTTATGATATTGCGCCAATGAAACAGGCAGAAAAATTGTGTAATCTCGTAGAAGATAAAGAAAGCATGTTAAATGTCGCAGATACCCAGACCATTGAAGTGGTATTTGATGGACAAAAATTTTCCATGATAGATGACCCAAACTGTCGTTATGTAAGAACACTAGATATGGAAAAAGGAATTACCAGGCGTGAGGTAGATTGGACAAGTAAAAAAGGCAAGCAGCTTCATTTTAATATTACTAGAATGGCTTCTTTTGAAGAACGTTCTCTTTTTACCATTGATTACTGTTTTCAATCTATCAATTTTGCAGGAACCGTAGAGATACATTCAAAACATATGGGATTGGTTAAAAATTATTTTAATCCAAAAGATCCAAGACTTGCTGGCGAGAGTCACAATCATTTGAAAAAAGAAGATGTTCACATATGTGAATGTGGAGCATGTTTAGTATGTTCTACGATTGAGAGTCATCTTAAAGTAGCAAGTGCAGTAGCAAATGTGGTAACTATTAATCAAAAACGCCAGCCTTCCCAAGTAATGACCTATGACGAGGTAGCGCATGCACTAGACGTAAGCTACTGTTTTAATATAAAACCGGGAGACGAAGTAAGAATTATAAAATACAGCATTTTTACAGATTCTACCAGAGAAGAAGATTGTAAAAAAACAGCAGATGAAAAACTTTCCAAAGTAGTAGAGCATGGAATCGCTACTTATTATAAAAAGCAACAAGAATACTTAAAAGAGTTCTGGAACAATTCCTCCATGGAAATTATTGGAGACAAAGATTTAAATGAATCACTCTGCTTTAATATGTATCAACTTCTGCAGTCAGCAGGTTATGACGAATATTCCAGTATTGCAGCTAAAGGCTTAAGTGGTGAAGGCTATGAGGGACATTATTTTTGGGATACGGAAATGTTTATGGTTCCATATTTTGCCATGACCAATCCGGCAATTGCAAGAAAACTTTTAGAGTACCGTTATAAGACATTGGGAAAAGCCAAAGAGAATGCGACTTTGTTAGGACATAAAAAAGGTGCTCTGTATCCCTGGCGAACCATTACCGGAAAGGAATGCTCCGGCTATTTTCCATCTGGAACTGCACAGTATCATATTGATGGAGATATTGCATATGCCATAATTCTTTACTATAAAACCAGCGGAGACTGGGAATTTATTAAAGAAATGGGGTTAAAGATTCTTTTAGAAACCAATCGTCTATGGTTGGATGTAGGAAATTACTATAAAGACCATTTTATTATCAACTGTGTTACCGGACCAGACGAATATACCTGCATGGTTAATAACAATTACTATACCAATGCCAGCGCAAAATACAGCATGCAGTGGTGTCTGAAATTCATCAAACGATTGGCAGAGGAAAAGGATGCTTACCAAAAGTTTGTGAAAGAAAATGACCTGACAGAAGAAGAACTTCAAGCAATGAAAGATGCGGAAGAGAAAATGTATCTTCCATATGATGAGAAACTAGGTATCAATCCGCAAGACGACTCTTTTTTACAAAAACCGATTTGGGATTTAGAGCATACGCCACAGGAAGAGTTTCCTTTATTACTACATTACCATCCATTACATTTATATCGCTATCAAGTATGTAAGCAGGCAGATACTGTGCTGGCGCATTATCTCTTTTCAGATTATCAAAGCAAAGAGACAGAAAAGAAATCTTTCCTCTACTATGAAAAAATTACAACCCATGACTCTTCCCTCTCTACTTGCGTATTCAGTATTATGGCATCCCGCCTGGGTTTAAAGGATAAGGCATATTATTACTTTGGCGATTCTGCAAAAATGGATCTTTTAAATACCCACAAAAATAGCAAGGATGGAATTCATGCAGCAAATATGGGTGGAAGTTATATGGCAATTGTCAATGGATTTGCGAGAGTGCAAGCAGAAGAGGATAAGCTTTTTTTAGCACCGACTTTACCAGAAAACTGGCAGGGATATCATTTCCGCATTCGTTATCATGGAAGCCTTTTAGAGATCAGCATAAATAAAGAAACCTGCAGTGTTGAACAGTTAGATGGTACAGCCATTACCGTAGTATTATATGAAAAAGAGTATATGTTAGAAACATCTAACGGGAAAGTGGAGGTACCTTATCAAGAAGATTAAGGAAGAAACAAAAAGAAGGTGAAGTTATGAAATATAACGTAATTTCGGTTCAGACACCAAAGGCAACCGATGCCAAATTGTATACATACATTTTAGATAATTATGAAGAAATTGACAGCAATCGTACCCGCCCACTGATAATTATTTGTCCGGGCGGTGGCTATGAATTTACCTCTGACCGTGAGGCAGAGGCAGTCGCAGTACAATATATTGCCAGAGGATTTCATGCCTGCGTCCTACGCTACAGTGTAGCTCCGACTGAATTTCCGCAATCCCTCTGTGAACTGGCATGGAGTGTAGCATATTTAAGGGAGCACGCAAAAGAATACCATATTAACTCGAATAAAATTATTGTATCTGGATTTTCTGCTGGCGGTCATCTTGCAACAAGTCTTGGTGTCTTTTGGAATAAAGATTGGCTTACAAAAGAAACAGGACTTATCGCTGAGCAAATACGACCAAATGGATTACTGCTTTCCTATCCTGTTATTACCTCCGGAAAATATGCACATCGGGGCAGTATTGAAAATCTGATGGGAACGAAAAAAAGTAAAGACTTAGAAAATCTGTTAAGTCTGGAACATCAAGTTGGAAAACATGTGCCGCCGGTATTTGTTTGGCACACCTTAACCGACCAATCAGTGCCAGTTCAGAATACACTGATGTTTATGGAAGAGCTGGTAAAGAATCAGGTTTCCGTGGAAGTTCACATTTTCCCAGAGGGACTGCATGGACTATCTCTTGCCAATGAAGAGACTCAAGTTGCCAATAATGGTTTCGGTCTTCAGAAACGTTGTCAAGATTGGATTGCATTAGCTGGAAAATGGATAGCGGATTTGGAGGGAAAAGATGAAATTTAAAGGAATTATATTTGATTTAGATGGGGTACTAGTTCATACGGACAAGCTACATTATCGTGCATGGAAGAAAATAGCCGATGAGCGCGGCATTCTCTTTAATGAAGAAATTAACAATCTACTCCGTGGCGTAAACAGAATGGAAAGCCTTGAGATTATTTTAAGAAACTACCATGGAGCGACACTTTCCCAAAAAGAAAAGGAAATGCTGGCAGAAGAAAAAAATAACTACTATAAAGATGAATTGAAGAGTTTAACACCGAATGATGTAACCGCTGAGGTTCGTGATACCTTAGCAACATTAAAAGCTGCAGGCATTAAGATTGCTATTGGTTCTTCTAGTAAGAATACAAAATATATCTTAAAGCAGGTTGGTCTGGATGACGTATTTGATGCGGTTTCCGATGGAACAAACATTACAAAATCAAAACCAAATCCTGAGGTATTCCTAAAAGCTGCAGAGTACATTGCTCTGCAACCACAGGATTGTCTAGTGGTTGAGGATGCAGTTGCCGGAATAGAAGCAGCAAAAAGTGGTGGAATGAAGGCTGCCGGAATCGGAGATGCTGCTCTTTTTGAAAAAACTGATTACCCTATCACAACTTTTTCTGATTTAAAAGATATTGTGCTTTAATTTCAACTACAGCATATTATAAAACAAAAGAAAGAGAAACTACGATAATCCTATTTACAAAGTAGTTTCTCTTTCTTTTGTTTTGCATAGCTTTGTAGCTTTCGCGCATGTTCCCAGCGGGAATCGAACCCACAACTAGCGCTTAGGAGGCGCTTGTTATATCCATTTAACTATGAGAACAAATGGTATCACATCGGAAAATTAATGAAGCCCTGCATCCAGATGGTTCCTTTAAAACGACGACCTACCGCAGGTTCTCCATACAAATCTTCTTTATTGATACATACATCAAATTGTAAATCATTACAATTTAATATCATAACACATATTTCTTCATTTGTGAGTGAATTTTTTGTAAAATAAAACTCTACAATTTCTCCAAGTACCGAATACTGATCACACTCCACGCCGTATGGCATAAAGTACGTATCAACCAGGCTGAATACATCTTCTTTATGAATTTTCTTGGAAATTGCAGTATAAGTATCCATATCATCAAGCGTTAAGCTCTCGATTGCCTCTTCATCTCCCTTCCGGGCAGCATTAAGAAGCTGGCTTCTGTTATGGAGCGTCTGCTGATTCTTAATCAAATCCTTTTCTGTTTTTTTCAATGGCATCATAATGGTACCACTTAATGAAAGTGCAGATAATGTCAAAGTTGTACCCCGGATTGGTAACATATCGGAGTTTTTTGCTTTGACGTACGGAATCATGTTTTGTAAGTAAAAAATCAGGGAAACACCAATTCTGACATCATCGCAGACGCCGGCATACGATTGTAATGCCGCATGACGTTCAATAGAAACATCCTCCTGTGTGGTTACATTACTCCCCTTTAAAAATGGGAAATAATATTCATACACAAATTTGTCATCAGAATCAAATTCTCCACAAACCGTAATTCCAATATTAGGGGCGAATTCCTTGCTAAAGGAAGCCAAAAGTGTTTCTTCACCATTTGATGTATATGCGCGCTCAGTACCTTCAACAACGACATCGGTTAAAAGGCTTTGTAATTCTTTTCGGTTTTTCATTTTGCTGAAACCGATAGCTCTCATATATTTATGCAAAGAATTCACCTCCTTTTATTTTATATTTTTACTTTCTTAACGAATTTCAGATTTTCCACCCATATATGGACGAAGAACCTCAGGAATACGAATCGAACCATCTGCCTGAAGATTATTCTCTAAAAATGCAATCAGCATTCTCGGAGGTGCAACTACTGTATTATTTAAGGTATGTGCAAAATATTTTCCTTTTTCGCCATTTACACGAATTTTTAATCTTCTTGCCTGTGCATCTCCCAAGTTGGAGCAGCTACCTACTTCAAAATATTTCTTCTGTCTTGGAGACCAAGCTTCTACGTCATAAGATTTTACTTTTAAGTCTGCCAAGTCACCGGAACAACATTCAATCGTTCTAACCGGGATATCCATGGAACGGAACAAGTCTACGGTATTCTGCCATAATTTATCAAACCACATTGCAGATTCTTCCGGCTTACAAACAACAATCATTTCCTGTTTTTCAAACTGATGAATACGATAAACACCACGTTCTTCCAAACCATGTGCTCCTTTTTCCTTACGGAAACATGGAGAGTAGCTGGTAAGTGTTTTCGGTAATTCTTCTTCCGGAATAATGGTATCAATAAACTTACCAATCATGGAATGTTCTGAAGTTCCGATCAGATACAAATCTTCTCCTTCAATCTTATACATCATGGCATCCATTTCGGAAAAGCTCATAACACCTGTAACAACATTGCTGCGAATCATGAAAGGTGGTACACAATAAGTAAATCCACGGTCAATCATGAAATCACGTGCATAAGAAATAACTGCAGAATGTAATCTTGCAATGTCACCCATCAAATAGTAAAAACCATTTCCGGCAACCTTTCTGGCACTATCCAAATCAATTCCATTTAATCGTTCCATAATATCGGTATGATAAGGTACTTCAAAATCAGGAACAACCGGTTCACCATATCTTGTTACCTCAACATTTTCCGTATCATCCTTACCAATTGGTACACTTGGATCAATGATATTAGGAATGGTCATCATAATTTTAGTGATTTTTTCTTCCAATTCCTTTTCTTTTTCTTCCAGTTCTACCAATCTTTTTGCTCCGGCAGCAACCTCTGCTTTTTTCTGCTCGGCTTCTTCCTTCAATCCTTTTGCCATAAGACCGCCGATTTCCTTGGAAATCTTATTTCGATTTGCACGAAGATCATCTGCTTCCTGCTGAGTCTTGCGGCTTTCCAAATCCAGGGCAATTACTTCATCTACCAGGCCAAGCTTGGAATCCTGAAATTTCTTTCGGATGTTTTCTTTTACTACCTCCGGATTTTCTCTTAAAAATTTAATGTCTATCATGGTATCTTCCTCCTAATAATTATTCCAAAACTTTTTCAATAAATACATTGTTTATCTTAATTAAATCAACAATTTCTTTGTTATTTAACTGAACGACCGGCCGGTTTGGAAATTCTTTGTTCTGGCGAATGACACTTCCAATCCGGTTATCCGTCAGCAAAACCTTACTACCTACCGGATATACCGCTGTAAATTCCAAAAAGGTATCTACAATATCCTTTGGAAATTTACTTCCCCGATATGTTTTCATATATTCAACTGCTTCGTAAACTTTTACTCTTTTACATCCAATTCCACAAATCATTTCGTCAAATGCATCACAAACACCAACAATTGCTGCTTCGACCGGAATTTCTTTTGCCTTAAGCGGATACCCGGAACCATCAATTCTTTCATGATGATATAATATGATGCTTTTTCCAATATTTGAAATCCAGGATTCATTCTTTACTGCCCAATAGCCATATACCGGATGCTTCATATATTCCGCAAGCTCTACTTTTGATAACGAATCCAGATTTTGATTTTCATAATTTATGGTCAGATATCGTAATCCTAAATCATGAAGCAAAGAACCGACACCAATGTCATGTACTCGTTCCATGGAAAGCTTCATTCGTAAAGCGGTTAGTGTTGCAAGTGAACACAAACTTATGGAATGTTCATAAATATCGGAGCTTCTTTCACGGATATCAAATATTTTTTCAACCACTTCATTCTCTTCCAAAATATTATCAATAATATGGTCTGCGGTATTAGCAAGCTCCATGAGTTCCTGACTATTATTGTATGTGTGTTTTTCAATTACCGTCTTTACTTTTTGTTTGAAAGACTCTTCCAGTTCCGATTTTAATAATAGGACTTCCTGAGCAAGTACCAGTTCCTGCTCTTTGATGTAAACCTCTGTAATACCAAGGTCTTTTATTTTTTCAATATATTCAGGACGTAATGTTGTTTCCTCTGATAACAGGATTCTGTAATCGGTGGTAAGAATTGCTTTTGCCAATACCTCTCCACCTTTTAAGTCACAAACCTTACGCAATTTCAAATTATTCGCCTCCCATTGCCATCTTTAAAGCTGCTTCTTCCTCTTTTCCTAAATCAATCTTACATTTTCCTTCTAAAATAACCTTTGTATAGGAATAACAACCTTCGGTGCTATGAACAGAATTCAAAATAAATCCATTGTTATTTTCATCTAAAAGACATAAGCAAAAGCTTAAACTTCCACCCATCTGCTGAAATGCATCGTATTTAATAATTCCCACTTTTTGCAAAGTAGATTCCATATTGTGATACAAGGTCCGAATATCTTTTTTGTTTTTTTCAATTGATGTTTTTATAAACTTGTTATCTTCAAACAAGCCCATGATTTCATTTTCAAGGCTTTTCGCATTTTTGCCTTTCATGAATTTCTTATAAACTTTTTTTGTTTTGTTTATTGCACATAAGTTAATTATATTCAAGATAATGGATACTAATAGAACAGCGGCAAGAACTGTAATAACTATACCTAAATCTATTTCACCAATACCTATATTTGAAAAAAATGTACTCATTCGTAACAACCTTTCTTCCGTATGTCTTATTTGGATAACAAGTCCATCAGTTTCTCCAAATCATCATGACTGTAAAATTCAATTTCAATTTTTCCGGCACCATTTCCTTTTGATGTAATGGAAACCTTTGTTGAAAGTTTTTGTTTCAAATTTTCTTCAATATCCTGATAAACGGCATCCAGACTCTTATCTGTCTGTGATACTTTTTTTGGCTTTGCCGGTTTATTAAGATTTTTTACTAATTTTTCTACATCACGAACACTCAATTTTTCATCAAAAATCTGTTGAGCAATTGCATATTGCTGTTCTGCATCTTCAATACTGATTAATGCTCTTGCGTGTCCCGTACTAATCATATCATCAATAATCATTTGCTGAACATCATCACATAATTTCAACAAACGCATAGAATTTGTTACGGCAGTTCTACTCTTTGAAACTCTTTCCGCAACTTCATCCTGTTTTAAATTAAACTCTGTTAGCAGACGTTTATATGCCTGTGCCTCTTCAATTGGGTTTAAGTCTTCTCTCTGAATATTTTCAATCAAAGAAATTTCAACAATTTCCTGTTCCGTATAATTACGAATAATAACAGGTACTTCCTTTAAACCTGCTTTTTTAGCTGCACGCCATCTTCTTTCTCCAGCGATAATTTCATAATATGTTTTTCTATCCTGTACAAGTATTGGCTGAATTAAACCAAACTGACGAATGGATTCTGCTAATTCTTCCAGAGCATCTTCATCAAAATTTTTACGAGGCTGTTCTCTGTTTGGTTCAACCTTTGTAATATTTACAATTGTTTCTAATCCTTTGGAAGAATCTTTTTCTTCTACATTTTTCTTTTCCGATACTTTTTTTGATACGGTTTGTTCTTCAACCTTATTTGGAATTAAACTATCTAACCCTTTTCCCAATCCACGTTTTACTGCCATATTATTTACCTCCATGAATTACTTCTTCAGCTAACATCATATATGCTTCAGAACCTGCTGACTTAGAATCATACATATTAATCGGCATTCCAAAACTTGGTGCTTCTGCCAAACGAATATTTCTTGGAATTAATGTATCAAACACTTTCTGACTTAAGTTATTTTTTACATTTTCTACAACCTGCATAGAAAGATTTGTTCTGGAATCATACATGGTAAATACAACTCCCTCCATTTCCAAATCCGGATTTAATCTTTCTTTTACAAGATTTACAGTATGAATTAACTGACTTAAACCTTCCAATGCATAATACTCACATTGTATTGGGACAAGAATAGAATCTGCTGTTGTCATTGCATTGATTGTTAACATACTAAGAGAAGGAGGACAATCAATAATAATATAATCGTAACTGTCTTTTACCCATTCCACTTCTCTCTTTAAAATAAATTCTTTTCGATCTACACCGATTAACTCAATTTCTGCAGCTGCCAGATTTACATTAGATGGAATAATTGATACTCCTGGAATTACATCATTGATAATGCATTCTTTTATAGAACATTCACTTAACATCAATTCATATATGGTATTTTCTAATTCATTCTTTTCAATTCCATAACCACTTGTTGTATTTCCCTGTGGATCTGTGTCAATAACTAATACTGATTTTCCTTTTGCTGCTAATGATGCAGACAAATTAATAGAAGTAGTAGTTTTACCTACTCCTCCTTTTTGGTTTGCTATCGCAATCGTTCTACCCATTATGTATTCCTTTCATTATGTAACAAAAAATGCTTCCTCTCAAAGAAGTGCTTTCTTGATTATATCACTTCTCAATTTGATATTCCATATTATTTTCCTGGAAAAATAAACTTGTATTTACAATTTCTCTTACCCCAATATCTTGTACCTTTCTTTTCTGCAAATACTTATAAAATCAATGTTTCACGCATCTATCTGTAGAATGTTTCACGGATTTTGCCACAATATTTTGGGGATATATGTTTCACGTGAAACATTATATTGTGTCCCCCGCCGTACCACCAAACACAATGTTTCACGTGAAACATATAAAGGTAGGAAAGAATCAATCATCTATATTTAGTTTTACGGACATAAGAATGGCACAACGTATTTGTTTTAAGCTCTTTTGCACGATGAAGATGAGACTTGAAATCGTGGAAGCCATTGCTGAACACGATTTTGCATTATGAGGCTCATCGAAATACAAGTGCAACAAGATTAAAACAAATATGTGTGCCACTTATGGAAAATAACTCTCAGTACAATCTCACAATATTATTCCGAATAGCAAACACAGCCGCTTGTGTACGATCCGAAACATCAATCTTTTTAAAAATATTAGAAATATGATTTTTAACTGTACGTTCACTAATATCAAGATTATTTGCAATTTCTTTATTAAACATACCACTTGCAATCTGAGTAAGAATTTCTAATTCCCGCTTTGTTAATGAATCAATCTTATCCTTATCAACATCACGGTTAATTAAACGAGAATTCAGTGCAGGTATCAGACTTGGTTGAATATAAGACTCACCTTCTATAATACAATTAATTGCATTTTTTAATTCTAAAGAACCGGAGTCTTTTAAAATATATCCATCTGCTCCAATATCAACAGCTTTTATCAAATATTCAACTTCACTGTGAACTGTAAGCATTAATACTTTTATAGGTAAATTTTTCTTTTTAATTTCTTCCAATACATCAATGCCATTAAGATTAGGCATATTTATATCTAACAAAAGAATATCCGGAGTTACATGCTCCAATTTTTTTAGACAGTCCTCTCCATCACATGCCTGTTCAATAACTTTCATACTTCCATCAAATTCTAATAATTGCTTTATACCTTCACGTATTAATGCATGATCATCAACAAGCATAATATTTATACTCATATGTACCTCCCATATGTTTTAACTCTATAAAACATCAAAAACAATTTCAACTGTTGTTCCTACATTTAATTCTGATGATATTTCAAGTTTCGCATTAATCACTTTAGCTCTTTCTTTCATAATCGATATTCCAAAATGATTATCATCTATATTTCCCTTTTTAAAACCATCACCAAAATCCTGAATACCAATTTTGTATCTTTCATTATCGATATGTTTCATGTACAACAAAATCTTATCTGTATTTGAATGCTTAATTGCATTTTGAATTGCTTCCTGAATAATTCGAAACAAAATTAATTGTTTTTGCTCCGGTAAATCCACCAGAAAATCATCTGCCTGATAATCAAAGAAAATAGATGGATTTTCATGAATCACATTCTGCATATAATCTTCAATACATTTTGAAAAACCTAAATCATCAAAAGACATTGGTCGAAGATTAAAAATAATACTTCGAATTTCATCAATACATTTTTTCAAATGTTGATTACATGATTGCAGTTCTAACTTTGCACGGTCAGCATCTTTATCAATGTAAAGAGAAGATAACTCCATCATATGTACTAAATGTGTTAAATTTTGGACCGTCGTATCATGTAATTCTCTTGCGATTCTTTGACGCTCTTTTTCCTGAATATCCATAATACCAATACTATCAAAGGAATGAGAAGAGTCAAGCAATAAATCATTTAATTCTTTTATTTTAATATCTAATAATTCTATTTGTTGAGAATAATTATCATTTTCATTTACAAGCATAGAAAGACGATTAGATACATCATCTATTTTTTCTTTATCCATACCGGATAAATCTCTGGGCGAAAAAAATTTCATATCCATATCTGTATCGTGATAGGATTTTAAAAAAAGTTCTAGTTCTGAAATTTCTTCTTTATTTTTATCCATCAACTGTTTTAAACTATTTTTTTCTTTTAAAAAAGAATAATATATATCTTCTATGACCGAATTTTTTTTCGTTTCTTCCATATGTATATTCTCTCGATTTTTTAAAAATATCACTCTAAATTTATCATATACTAAAAAATAAATTTAGAAAAGAAAAAGTTAAAAAAGAGGTTCCTTTGAAGGTAAACCGGATTTTCTGGGATATTTTTTCGGAGTTGTCTGTATTTTTTCAATCATAAAAAGATTTCGATAAATATCCGAATCCGGTAAATAAAATTCTATTTGATTTTTAAAAGCGCCACCAAGAATTTTGATAGCATTTTTTGCCTGTTCATATTCTTCCGTAATCTTTTCCGATTTATAAGAAATAAAGAAACCTCTCTTTCTTACAAAAGGAAGGCAATATTCGGAAAGAGTTGTAAGGTTTGCAACAGCACGTGATACACAAAAATCATATTGCTCTCGGTATGATGGATTTTGTGCAATATCCTCCGCCCTTCCATGAATTGCTTCTATCTTCGTTAACTCTAAATTTTCAATCACATGATTTAAAAACTTTACTCTTTTATTTAAAGAATCTAATAATGTAATTGATAAATCAGGAAAAAGTATTTTAAGTGGAATTCCAGGGAAGCCAGCCCCCGTACCAACATCTATAAAGGAATATTTTTTTTCTGACAAATCCGGAATGGCATGTATCAAAGAAGCACTATCAAGAAAATGTTTTCTGATAACTTCATCCAGTTCTGTAATTGCAGTCAGATTCATAAAAGAATTCCATTCCAGTAACAAATCATAATACATCTGAAATTGTTTCAGTTGCTGCTCTGAAATAGAAATATTCATTTCATTTAAATCATTCTCAAAATTTTTCCAACTGTTCATTTAAAATTCCTTTACTTCGAATTTTTATATTTTAATTGTTCGAGATAAACAACAAGAACAGAAATATCGGCCGGAGATACTCCTGAAATTCTGGATGCCTGTCCAACAGAAAGAGGTTTTAAGGCTTTCAGTTTCTGTCTTGCTTCAATACGAAGACTTTCGATATCATCATAATTGATGTCTGAAGGAATTAATTTCTTTTCCATCTTTTTAAATTGTTCCACCTGGCGAAGCTGACGCTCAATATAACCTTCATATTTAATTTCAATTTCTACCTGTTCAATCACATCATCCGGTAAAATTTCTCTTTCCGGATCAATTTCTGCTAACATTTTATAATCAAGCTCCGGACGACAAATTAATTCCGCCAGATTAGTTCCTGTTTTTAATGTAGCACTTTGATGTCTTTCTAAAAATTCCTGATTACGGGATGATGCTCCAATGACAACATTTTTTAATCGTTTTATTTCTTTTTCAATCAAAGATTTCTTCTTTAATAATAATTGATACTGTTCTTCAGAAATTAATCCTATCTGATAGCCTTTTTCCCTTAATCTTAAATCTGCATTATCCTGTCTTAACAAAAGACGATATTCTGCACGGGATGTCATCATACGATATGGTTCAAAATTCTCTTTTGTAACAAGATCATCAATCAAAACACCAATATATGCTTCGGAACGATCCAGAATTAATGGCTCTTTGTTTAAAATAAATTGTGCTGCATTTATACCTGCAAGAAGTCCCTGAACGGCTGCTTCTTCATAACCACTGCTTCCATTAAACTGTCCGCCACTGTACAATCCCTCTACTGTTTTAAATCCTAAAGTGGCAAAAAGCTGATTTGGATTAATACAATCATATTCAATTGCATATGCATTACGGACCATACAGCAATGTTCCAATCCGGGTACCGTGCGGTACATAGATAACTGAACATCTTCCGGAAGAGAAGAAGACATACCACCAACATACATTTCATTTGTATGAAGACCTTCAGGCTCAATAAAAACCTGATGTCTTTCTTTATCTGCAAATTTTACAACTTTATCTTCAATCGAAGGACAATATCTCGGGCCTGTACCCTCAATGACACCGGCATAAATTGGCGAACGGTCAAGATTTGCACGAATAATTTCATGTGTTTTTTCATTCGTATAAGTTAAATAACAGGACACCTGATCAATCTGTACATCTTCGGGATTCGTAGAAAAAGAAAACGGAACGACACGTTCATCACCAAACTGTTCTTCCATTTTACTGAAATCAATAGAACGCTTATCCATTCTTGCCGGTGTTCCTGTTTTAAACCGACGCATTTTAATTCCCATATTTAATAAAGAATCTGTTAAATGTGTTGCTGCCTGTAATCCATTCGGACCGGTATATGTAATTGCTTCTCCACACAAACATCTTGCTTTTAAATAAGTACCGGTACAAAGAACAACAGCTTTACATTCATAAATTGCTCCGGTAAAAATCTGAACACCTTTTATTCTTTTTTTATAAGTAGAATTTTCAGATGAAGGAATTTCTTCCCATAATAACTGACAAACCTCTGCCTGTTTAATCGTAAGATGTTCCTGATTTTCCAATACTTTACGCATTGCACGACTATATTCGGCTTTATCTGCCTGTGCACGCAAAGAATGAACTGCAGGTCCTTTTGAAACATTTAACATTTTAGACTGAATAAATGTCTTATCAATATTTTTGCCCATTTCACCACCAAGAGCATCTAATTCACGAACAAGATGTCCCTTTGAAGAACCACCGACATTCGGATTACATGGCATTAAAGCAATACTGTCTACACTGATTGTAAAAATAACTGTTTCCAATCCCAATCGTGCACATGCAAGTGCAGCTTCACATCCGGCATGTCCGGCTCCAATCACACAGACATCAACTTTTTCACGTATCGTATTTTTTGTTTCCACCTGACCGTTCATTTTTTTCTTCCTTCTATTTACCCATACAGAATTTTGAGAAAATTTCATTTACCAGATCATCTTCTATTTCTTCACCAATGATTTTTCCTAAAGATGTATATGCATTCATTAAATCAATCGAATAAAAATCTTCCGGCATCTGCATTTCCAGACTCTTCTTTACTTCCTGCAAACTTTGATATGCATCATATAATGCTTCTTTATGTCTGGTATTTGTAATCATTACTTCATTTTGTATTTGTATTTCACCATGGAAAAACAAATTCTGAATAGCACTTTCAAATTCATCAAAACCAATGTTTTCTTTTGTTGATGTTTTTATCAGAATGTTTTCTTTACCGATTTTTTCAGATAACTGTTCATAAGAAACAATTGGCTTTAAATCGGATTTATTATATAAAACAATACACTTTTTATTTTGAATCATATCAATAATTTCTTTATCGTTTTCATCGAGTGGAACCGAAGAATCTACTACATAAATAATCAAATCAGCATCTTTTGCGTATTGTTTTGCCTTTGTAACACCAATTTTTTCAATAACATCCTCTGTAGAACGAATTCCCGCAGTATCAATCATATGAAGATTTACACCGGATAAACGAATATGTTCTTCCAAAACATCTCTTGTTGTACCGGCTATTTCTGTAACAATTGCTTTTTCTTCTCCGGCAAGTAAATTAAGAAGTGATGATTTTCCTGCATTTGGCTTTCCAACAATTACTGTCCGGATTCCATCTTTTATCATTTTACCATTTTCTGCTGATTCTATAAAATGAAAAATTGCTTCCGATAAAGAATTTACTTTTACCATCAGTTTTTCAGGATAACCATCAAGACTAATATGTTCCGGATCATCTAAAGCAGATTCGATAAAAGCAATTTCATATATAATTTGTGCACGTAATTCCTTAATTTTTGTAGAAATACTTCCTTGAAGCTGCCGCATGGAATTTTTTAAAGCAATTTCATTTTCCGAAGAAATCAAATCCATAACTGCTTCTGCTTCTGATAAATCAATTCTTCCATTTAGAAAAGCTCTTTTTGTAAATTCACCCGGTTCTGCTAACCTTGCTCCATTTAAGATTAAAATCTGTAAAATCTTATTTAAAATTAAAATGCCACCATGACAATTAATTTCAACGGTATCCTCCATGGTAAAACTTTTTGGAGCTTTCATAAGAGATACCATTACTTCATCTATTACTTCCCGTTTATCATCTATAATAAACCCATACCGAATTGTATGACTTTCCATATGATTCAATATAGGCTGCTTTTTCTTATTAACAAATATTCGATTTACAATAGAAACTGCATTATTGCCACTTACACGTATAATTCCAATTCCTGAATTACTTAATGCGGTAGCTACCGCTGCAATTGTATCTGTTCCCATAAAAAATACCTCTTTAATTTAAAAATGTTGGAGGAGAACTCCCCCAACATCTTTACTCTATCACTATTTTTTTAATGTAACAACTACTCTTCTGAATGGTTCTTCACCTTCACTATGAGTTGTAACATATTTATCATTCTGTAATGCAGAATGAATAATTCTTCTTTCATAAGGATTCATAGGTTCCAAAGAAACAGCTCTCTTTGTTCTTTTTACTTTATAAGCAATATTTTTTGCAAGATTTTCAAGTGTTTCTTTTCTTCTTCTACGATAATCTTCTGTGTCAACCTTTACACGGATATAATCGTTTGAACCTTTATTAACTACCAAAGATACAAGATACTGTAAAGAATCAAGAGTCTGTCCTCTCTTACCGATTAAAACTCCCATTTCTTCTCCGCTTAAATCAATGTCAAGATTGTTATTTGCTTCATCGTATGTTGCTTTAATAACAACTGCCATATTCATAGCATCAAATACTTCTTTTAAGAAATCTGTAGCAATTCCGTCAACAGAAGATTTTACTCTGGCTTTGATAATTGCCGGTTTTGAACCAATTCCAAGAAAACCTGTAGAGCCTTCTTCAATAACTGTATATTCCAATTTATCTCTGGTGATTACTAATTTCTGACAAGCTTCAATTATAGCATCATCAACTGTTTTTGCTGATACTTCAATGTAATCCATAATAAAACCTCCTATTTATTATTCTTCTCATTATACTGTTTTACCATATTGGCTTTTGATGCAAGGCTGCCTGGTTTTTCAGTATTTTTGTTATAATATTCTGTAGATTTTTTTACCTGCTCTTCATTATCCTGAGCATTTTTATTCAAATTAGCTTTTGATGCAATTGCAGATTTTGAAGAAGCGCCAACATTTTTGGTATTCAAAGTAGCATTGCGGTTTACGGTATTTGGATCAATACCGGCTTTTGCCAACTTTGCTTTTTGCTTTTCTTCATTCTTCTTAATTACTTCATCAATATCCATCTTATCAATATGCTTATTAATAAGAACCTGCTGGATACAACGTACAACAGCACCAACAATCCAGTAAAGTCCCATACCAGAAGGAAGAGTAAAACAAAATACTGCAGACATAATTGGCATAATATTGTTCATCATCTTCATAGACTGCTGCATAGAAGCCTGTTGTTCTGATACATTGCTATCATTTGTTGCCTGCTGAGGCATTAATTTTACGTTAAGCCACTGTGTTAATGCTGCTAATATCGGAATCAGTAATGCTGCAATAATTAATAAAATCTGTGGTCCACCTTCTGCACCCCAGGCATCTTTAATCATAAAAGATGGAGAGTTTGCAATATTAATTCCTAAAAAGTTATTATAATGGCTTATTTTTTCAAGAATATCTTCATGTCCTACTGCATAAGATGCTAAGTCTTTATTATTCATAACATAAAGAACATCAATAATTGCATCACGTTCATTAATACTAAAATTACTTGCATATGCTGCTGCTGCCTTTAAGTTCTGAATTTCAGCAACTTTTCCTGATGAAATAATTGAATCCGCAATGATACCAAATGCTTCTTTAATTCTGGATACATAAGCAGGCATGGAATAAATTACACGATAAAGTGCAAACAAAATAGGCATCTGAATTAATAATTGTAAACAACTACCACTTGGTGAAACACCGTATTTTGCATAAATTGCTTTTGTTTCGGCATTCATTGCCATCATGGATTCATTATCTTTTTTATTTTTATATTTTGCCTGAACTGCCTGAAGTTCCGGATTCATTTTTGCAGAAAGCTTTGAAAATTTCTGCTGTTTGATAGTTAAAGGCATTAACAATAAGTAAATTACAATTGTAAAAATAATGATACTTAAACCAATATTTGGAATTTTAATTAAATTTAAAAATTCAAATATTGCATTCATTAAATAACCAAGAATTTTTGCAATTGGTCCAATTATTTTACCGCCATACTGTGTTAAAATAATACCTGTCAATTTTTTTCCTCCAAAATTTCATTCCATAAATTGTTAAGGTACCGGATCATATCCTCCTTTTGAAAAAGGATTGCACCTTAAAATTCTCCATAATGCAAGCAAACCACCTTTTAATGCACCATATTTTTTAATTGCTTCCAACCCATATTCCGAACAGGATGGTATATAAGGACATTTGGTAGTTTTTAACGGAGAAATATATTTTCTATAGAATTCAATTAATAAAATCAATATTTTTTTCATATTAGATTCTGATTTCTACATCAAACATCAGACTGTCTGAATGATTTGATGAAGCTTTGCAAGATGTAATAATGCACTTTCCATTTCGAAGTATGAAATAGAAGATGCACTGTTTCGCACTACGACTACTATATCTAAACCACTATTAAATATATTTTCATGTAGCCGGTAACTTTCTCTTACTAATCTTGTAACTCTGTGTCTGACAACACTATTTCCTACTTTTTTACTGGCACTGATTCCTAATCTGTTTCTATCGGTATTATTTTCCAAAATATACATAACAAGATATTTGTTGGCATAAGATTTGCCATTCCGATATACTTTTTGAAAATCATTATTCTTTTTAAGTGACTCTGAAAATTTCATATTCATAATTTTGCCCATTGTAGAAAAAAAGGCCACATTACGCGGCCTATGCTGATAACACTTTTCTTCCTTTTGCTCTTCTGGCTGCTAAAACTTTTCTTCCACCAGGAGTGCTCATTCTGGCTCTGAAACCATGAACTTTAGATCTCTGTCTATTCTTTGGCTGGAAAGTCATTTTCATTTCGGATACACCTCCTTTACTAAACCTTACGTTTCTTTATATAAGGTAAACAAATCATCTTTTTGGAAAATAACAAGTCGATTATATAAGATTCATTCCTTTCCGTCAAGTAAAAACCCTTTATTTTCCTAGATTTTTTAGAATTTAATTTACATAAATATATCCACAAATTGTGCATAACTTGTGGATAACTTTTTATTTATCGACAAATTTCGTTTAAATCAAGCAATTTTTTATGATAAAAACGTTGTGCATATTGTTGATTATTTTCGAAAGGTTATTCACAATCGCGAAAATAAGCCATTAAATTTATGTCAACTCTATTCTTTTTCAACTATTTTTCAAGGAGATACTATTTGAAATTTTATCAAATCTATATTAAGATATAGTAGAGTAATTTTAAAAATAAAAGGATATCAAAATGGATAACAAAACTTATTTAAAAGAAAATTGGAATCAAATTAAAGAAACAGTAAGAAATGAATATGATTTATCAGATATTTCTTATAATACATGGGTGAAACCATTAAGTTTCAATAATATAAAAGATGATATTGTTACCATTATGATTCCTTCTGATCAGGCTCATGCATTAAAATATATTTCTAATAAATATAAAAGTTATTTTCAAGTAACCATTTCTGAAATGATGAATCATACTTACGACATTTCTTTTATCCTGGAAAAAGATGTGGAAGATGAAATGTTGTCTGCTCCCGGTAATGTTTACAATATTAATTATGAAAATGCAAATCTGAATTCAAAATATCGTTTTGATACTTTTGTTGTGGGCGGAAATAATAAATTCGCACATTCTGCTTCTTTAGCAGTTGCAGAATCTCCGGGTGTTGCTTATAACCCTCTTTATTTATATGGAGGAGCAGGTCTTGGAAAAACACACTTAATGCATTCCATTGGACATTTTATTTTGGACCAGAATCCTGATATGAAAGTTTTGTATGTTACTTCCGAACAGTTTACAAATGAAGTAATTGAATCAATTCGTAGTGGTAATGCATCAAAAATGACAAAGCTCCGTGAAAAATACCGGACCGTTGATGTTCTTTTAATCGACGATGTACAGTTTATAATAGGAAAGGAAAGTACGCAGGAAGAATTTTTCCATACTTTTAATGAACTTCACTCTGCAGGAAAACAAATTATTCTTTCTTCTGATAAACCACCAAAAGAAATGGAAACATTGGAAGAACGTTTCCGTTCTCGTTTCGAATGGGGATTGATTGCAGATATTCAACCACCTGACTACGAAACAAGAATGGCAATTTTGAAAAAGAATGCTGAAAATTATAATAAAGAAATAGATGAAAAAATATTTGATTACATTGCAACAAATATTAAATCAAATATCCGTGAGCTGGAAGGTGCATTTAATAAAGTAATTGCATATTCAAAATTAAACAAAGTTGATATTACACTTGAAATTGTGGAAGAAACTTTAAAAGATATTATTTCTCCAAATACAGTAAGACAAGTTACTCCGGATTATATTATTGAAGTCGTTGCGGAACATTATGGAATTACTGTGGATGATATGAAATCTCAAAGAAGAAATTCAGAATATGTTCTTCCCAGACAGGTTTATATGTATGTCGCATCAAAGCTTACCCAGGAATCCTTACAGAATATAGGAAAATACATTAATAAAAAGGATCATACAACAGTTATCCACGGAATTAAAAAGATTGTTGGGGATATTGAGGATAACAAAGAACTAAAGAATAACATTGATATTATTATGAAGAAGATTAATCCACATTAGTTCACATTTATTCACAAGATGTTTTTTTGATATCCACCCGTTTATCATTTCAATTTTTATTGAAAAATAGTATAATAAAAGAGTTATACACATATCAACATCTTATATTACTTATCTTACTAAATAAATATATTAATAAATTATTTGAAAGGAACGCGTTACGTTATGAAATTAGTATGCAGCAAATCAAATTTATTAAATGGAGTACAGATTGTTTCAAAAGCAGTACCTAATAAAACAACAATGTCAATTTTGGAATGTATTCTTCTTGATGCTTCAAAAGGTGTCATTAAATTAATTGCAAATGATATGGAACTTGGAATTGAAACAGTAATTGATGGAGAGATTCAGGAAAAAGGACAAGTTGCTCTTGATGCGAAAATATTCCTCGATATTGTTCGTAAGCTTCCAGACAGTGATGTTACAATTGAAGTGGATAAATCATTAAAAACAAATATTACATGTGAAAAAGCAAAGTTTACGATTATTGGAAAATCAGGAGAAGATTTTACTTATCTTCCTTCAATTGAACGAATAGATTCCATTGTGATTTCTCAGTTTACATTGAAAGAAGTTGTAAGACAGACAATCTTCTCAATTGCGGATAATGACAATAATAAATTGATGACAGGTGAATTATTTGAAATCAATGGTGATGTTTTAAAGGTGGTATCCCTGGATGGACATCGTATTTCTATTCGTAAAATTAACTTAAAAGACAGTTATCCAGCTAAAAAGGTTGTTGTACCCGGAAAAACATTAAGTGAAGTAAGCAAAATATTACCTGGTGATGCAGATAAAGATGTTCACATTTTCTTTACTGGAAAACATATTGTATTTGAATTTGATGAAACTGTTGTCGTTTCCAGATTGATCGAAGGTGAATATTTCAAGATTGATCAGATGTTATCCAGTGATTATGAAACAAAAGTCAGAATTAATAAAAAAGAATTATTAGAATCTATTGACAGAGCAACTCTTCTTGTAAAAGAAGGAGATAAAAAACCAATTATTATTAATATTACTGATGGAAGTATGGAATTAAAGATGAATTCTACCGTTGGTAGTATGAATGAAGAAATCTCTATTACTAAACAGGGAAAAGATTTATTAATCGGTTTCAATCCAAAATTTATGATTGATGCACTTCGTGTAATTGATGATGAAGAAATTGATATTTATCTTGTTAATCCAAAAGCACCATGCTTTATCAAGGATTCAGAAGAAAAATATATTTATCTGATTTTACCGGTAAACTTTACAACAGTTGCTTAATGGAAAATGATTTAGAAAGTGTAATATTATGGAATCTGTAAAAATAAGGGATGAATTTATAAAACTTGGACAAGTATTAAAGCTTGCCGGTCTTGTGGAAAGTGGAGTAGATGCAAAATTTGTAATACAGGATGGTCTTGTAAAAGTAAATGGAAGTATCGAAACACAAAGAGGAAAGAAAATTTATTCCGGTGATGTGATTGAATTTGAAAATAAACAGATAAAGGTAGTAAATTAATTCATGATTATTAAATCATTAGAACTTGCAGATTTCCGAAATTATGAAACCTTGAATATTAGTTTTGATGAAGGAACTAATATTTTGTATGGTGATAATGCTCAGGGAAAAACAAATATTCTCGAAGCAATTTATGTATCTGCAACTACGAAATCCCACAAAGGGAGTAAAGATAAAGAAATTGTAAATTTTGAAAAAGAAGAAGCACATATACGTACTTATATCCAGAAAGATGGAATTGAACAGCGTGTGGATATGCATCTTCGAAAAAATAAATCAAAAGGAATTGCTGTAGATGGTAATAAATTAAAAAAGGCAGCAGATTTACTGGGTTTATTAAATGTAGTTTTCTTTTCTCCGGAAGATTTATCCATTATAAAAAACGGACCTGTGGAAAGAAGAAGATTTGCAGATTTAGAGCTTTGCCAGCTTGATAATTTCTATCTTTATAATTTGAACAATTATAATAAGATTATCAATCAGAGAAATAAACTTTTAAAAGATATTCCGTTTAATCCCGGATTAAAAGAAACTTTGAATATCTGGGATTCACAGCTTGTTTCCTATGGAAGTAAAATTATAGAGCGCAGAAAAATTTTTGCAGAACAATTAAGTGAAATTATAAAAGAAATTCATTTAAAACTTTCCGGCGGAAAAGAAGAAATCATTATACAATATGAGCCTGATGTTCTGATTTCTGATTTTGAAGAAAAAATGAAAAACAGTCAGGAAAGAGATATTCGTACAAAAATGACGTCGGTTGGACCACATCGTGATGACTTTTCTTTTATTGTAAATGGAATTGATATTCGTAAATATGGTTCTCAGGGACAACAGAGGACAGCAGCTCTTTCTTTAAAATTATCAGAGATTGAATTAGTAAAAAAAATAACAAAAGATACTCCTGTATTGTTATTAGATGATGTTTTGTCTGAGTTAGACAGCAATCGTCAAAATTATCTTTTGAATAGTATTGGTGATATACAGACAATCATTACCTGTACAGGATTGGATGAATTTATTAATAACCGTTTTGAAATTAATAAAATTTTCAGAGTAGAAAACGGTAAAGTGGAGGCAAATAATGGAACAGAATAATTATGGAGCAGACCAGATTCAGATTTTGGAAGGTCTTGAAGCTGTTCGTAAAAGACCTGGTATGTATATTGGTACTACTTCAAGCAGAGGATTACATCATTTGGTTTATGAAATCGTAGATAATGCAGTAGATGAAGCATTAGCAGGATTCTGTGATACCATAATTGTTACAATCAATAAAGATAATTCCATTACTGTTGTGGATAATGGTAGAGGTATTCCGGTTGGAATTAACCATAAATCAGGACTTCCCGCAGTGGAAGTTGTATTTACTATTCTTCATGCCGGTGGAAAATTCGGCGGTGGAGGATATAAGGTATCCGGTGGACTTCATGGTGTAGGTGCATCTGTTGTAAATGCTCTTTCTGATTGGTTGGAAGTACAGGTTTATACAGATGGTAAGATATATCAGCAGCGTTATGAACGTGGACATGTCTGTTATCCACTAAAAGAAATCGGAACCTGTGAAAAAGAAAAATCAGGTACTACGGTTACTTTTAAACCGGATGCAACTATTTTTACCGAAACAACTGTTTATGAATTTGATATTTTGAAACAACGTCTTCGTGAAATGGCTTTCCTTACCAAAGGATTACATATCATTTTACGTGATTTACGTGTCGAAGAAGGAGAAAAACCGATTGAACGTGAATTCCATTATGAAGGCGGTATCAAAGAATTCGTAACTTATTTGAACAGAAGTAAAACAGCTCTTTATGATAATGTGCTTTATTTTGAAGGAAAAAAGAACAATGTTTATGTTGAAGTAGCTATGCAGCATAACGATTCTTATAACGAAAGTTCCTTCAGTTTTGTAAATAACATTAATACTCCCGAAGGTGGTACTCATTTAGTTGGATTTCGTAATGCTCTTACGAAAACCTTTAATGATTATGCAAAAGGAGCAAAGTTATTAAAAGAAAATGAGCCTAATTTATCTGGAGAAGATATCCGTGAAGGATTAACTGCGATTGTCAGTGTAAAAATTGAAGACCCGCAGTTTGAAGGACAGACTAAGCAGAAGCTTGGAAATTCGGAAGCAAGAACTGCAGTAGACAGTATTGTAAGTGAACAATTAACTTATTACCTGGAACAGAATCCGATGGTTGCAAAAATGATTTGTGAAAAATCTATTTTAGCACAGCGTGCCAGAGATGCTGCCCGTAAAGCCAGAGATTTAACAAGAAGAAAAACTGCTCTTGAAACAGCTTCTCTGCCCGGTAAGTTGGCAGATTGTTCTGATAAAGATCCGAAGAATTGTGAAATTTACATCGTAGAGGGAGATTCCGCAGGTGGTAGCGCAAAAACGGCAAGAAGTCGTGCAACACAGGCAATTCTTCCACTTCGTGGTAAAATCTTAAATGTAGAAAAAGCAAGACTCGATAAAATTTATGCAAATGCAGAAATTAAAGCAATGATTACTGCGTTTGGTACGGGAATTCATGATGATTTTGATATCAATAAATTACGTTATCACAAAATTATTCTGATGACCGATGCCGATGTGGATGGAGCACATATTGCAACTCTGCTTTTGACATTTATTTACCGTTTTATGCCGGAATTGATTAAGCAGGGATATGTTTATCTTGCACAGCCACCGCTTTATAAGCTGGAAAAAAATAAAAATGTCTGGTATGCATACAGTGATGAAGAATTGAACCAGATTTTATCAGAAGTAGGCCGTGACCAGAATAATAAAATCCAGCGTTACAAAGGTCTTGGAGAAATGGATCCGGAGCAACTTTGGGAAACTACTATGGACCCGGAACGAAGAGTTCTTCTTCGTGTTACAATGAATGAAGAAGCAGAATCCGAAATTGATTTAACATTTACCACTTTAATGGGTGATAAAGTAGAACCAAGACGTGAGTTTATTGAAGAAAATGCAAAATTTGTTAAAAATCTTGACATTTAATATTTAATTTTTATAATCCTTCGAAATGGAGATAGACATGGAAGATAATATTTTTGACAAAATTCATGATGTGGATTTACAAAAAACCATGGAAACCTCTTATATTGATTATGCCATGAGCGTTATTGCGTCCCGTGCATTACCTGATGTAAGAGATGGTTTGAAACCGGTACAACGTAGAGTTCTTTATTCTATGATTGAATTGAATAACGGACCGGATAAACCTCATCGTAAAAGTGCACGTATCGTCGGCGATACCATGGGTAAATATCACCCTCATGGTGACAGTTCCATTTATGGTGCTTTGGTAAATATGGCACAGCCTTGGTCTTTCCGTTATCCGCTTGTAGACGGACATGGAAATTTTGGTTCTGTGGATGGCGATGGCGCAGCAGCCATGCGTTATACAGAAGCAAGATTAAGTAAAATTTCCATGAAGCTTCTTGCAGATATCGACAAAGATACCGTTGATTTTGTACCAAACTTTGATGAAACGGAAAAAGAACCTGCTGTTCTTCCAAGCCGTTATCCAAACCTTCTGGTAAATGGAACTACCGGTATTGCCGTAGGTATGGCAACTAATATTCCTCCTCATAATCTGAGAGAGGTTGTAAAAGCGATTGTTAAGATTATTGATAATCGTGTTTTGGAAGACCGTGAAACCGATATTGATGAAATTATTTCTATTATCAAAGCTCCGGATTTTCCAACCGGAAGTATCATTCTTGGTACAAAAGGTTGTGAAGAAGCATATCGTACCGGTCGTGGTAAAGTAAGAGTACGTGCCGTTACGGATATTGAAACCATGTCCAATGGAAAAACCCGTATTATTGTTACAGAGCTTCCATACATGGTAAACAAAGCAAATTTAATTTTGAAAATTGCCGAGCTTGTAAAATTAAAGAAAATTGATGGAATTACAGACCTTCGTGATGAATCTGACCGTGAAGGTATGCGTATCGTAATTGAACTGCGTCGTGATGTAAATGCAAATATTATTTTAAATCAGTTATTTAAGCATACACAGATGCAGGATACTTTTGGAATCATTATGCTTGCTCTTGTGAATAATGAGCCGAAGGTTATGAATATCCTTCAGATGCTTCAGGAATATTTAAAGCATCAGGAAGAAGTTGTTACAAGAAGAACAAAATATGAATTAAATAAAGCAGAAGAACGCGACCATATTTTACAGGGCTTGCTGATTGCTCTTGATAATATCGATGAAGTAATTCAGATTATCCGTGGTAGTCAGACCACCCAGATTGCAAAAGAAAGCTTAATGGCTCGTTTTGCATTAACGGATGTACAGGCTCAGGCAATCGTAGATATGCGTCTGCGTGCGTTGACCGGTTTGGAAAGAGAAAAACTGGAAAACGAACATCAGGAATTACTTGCAAAAATCGCACGTTTGAAAGAAATCTTAGCAAATGAAAAGGTATTACTTGGTGTAATTCGTACGGAAATCCAGGAAATTTCCGATAAATTCGGAGATGACCGTAAGAGCCAGATTGGATATGACATGTATGATATCAGTATGGAAGATATGATTCCAAATGAAAATACAATTATCGCCATGTCAAATCTCGGATATGTAAAGAGAATGACCATAGATAACTTTAAGTCACAGCATCGTGGTGGCAAGGGTATCAAGGGAATGCAGACCATCGAAGATGATTTTATTGCAGATCTTCTGATGACAACAACGCATCATTATATTATGTTCTTTACAAATTATGGACGTGTTTATCGATTGAAGACATATGAAATTCCGGAAAGCGGACGTACCTCCAGAGGAGTTGCCATTGTAAATCTGCTTCAATTAAATCCGGGTGAAAAAGTTAGTGCTATTATTCCAATCAAGGATTATGAAGAAAATAAAAATCTCTTCATGGTAACACGTAAGGGAATTGTAAAGAAGACAAGTATTGTAGAATATAGCAATGTTCGTAAAAATGGACTTGCTGCAATTAATCTCCGCGAAGATGATGAATTAATTGAAGTAAAGGTTACAGACAAAGATACAGAAATTTTCCTTGTTACAAAGTTTGGTATGTGTATCCGCTTTAAGGAAACAGATGTAAGAGCAACCGGCAGAACATCTATGGGTGTTATTGGTATGAATCTGAATGACCAGGATGAAATCGTAGGTATGCAGCTGGATCATCAGGGAGATTCTTTGTTGATTGTTTCTGAAAAAGGATTAGGAAAACGTACTTATCTCAATGAATTCACCGTTCAGAAACGTGGTGGTAAAGGAATCAAATGTTATAAAGTAACGGATAAAACAGGTTATGTCATTGGTGTAAAAGCAGTAAATGATGACCATGAGATTATGCTGATTACAACCGGTGGAATCATTATTCAGATTCCAATGTCCGATGTTTCCATACTTGGAAGAATCACTTCCGGTGTAAAACTCATTAACCTCGATGATGGTGTTGTAGTAGCACAAATTGCGAAGGTTCGTGAAAAAGTATCCAATGGAAATGATGAAATCAGTGATGAAGAACTGGAACAGCTCGAAGAACCTGAAGATGATTCCGACGAAGAAGTAATTTTACCTGTAGACGATGAAACAGAGGAAGAGTAGAGTTTCGGAAGTAAATAAAATCCCTGTCTTTTGAGATAGGGATTTTATTTATAAAATATTTTTTGATAAATGCTACAAATTCATTCTTGTTTGTGTGGGTTCTTCAGCACTAAGGAGTTCTAACAATTTCAATTTAATTTATGAAGTAAAAACGCAACCGGTGATAATTCGCCATCCGGGCTCAGTATCACCTTTTTCGTGCATCCATGCACAAAAATTGCTAATTATTTATGAAATTGTAAGAACTGCTAAGTGCTTTCGAAAAGCACAATACAGAATGAATTTGTATCTATTTATCACATAAATATTTATAATTATATTTATATTACAGATTCCACAAATATTTTTGTGAAAATTCTTTTTTGCACGATGAAAATGAGACTCAAAAATCGTGGAAGCCATTGCTGAACACGATTTTAGCTTTGGGAGGCTCATTGGAATGTTTCGTGCAATAGAATTTGAATGAAAATATTTGTGGAATCTGTAAACAAAATATAATGTACAATATACGTTTGAGGAAGAAATGAGGGTACAATTTGAAAAAGCAGATAGAAGGCCAGCTTGATTTTCTTGACTTACTTTCAGAAACACATTTTTTAGAAAGTTTGCCACAATTTGTTGAATGTGGAAGTTGTTGGTGTTATGATTGCAGGCATAATGAGAATAACGAAGCAGAACCAAGGGATTTTGGCGGAGAAATGAAACCGTGTCCTTCCTGTAAATTTTGTGTGGAAAATAAGAAGCCGGAAATCTGTCAGATTGGTTCTTATAAAAATGGGTGTAAGCTTCGGGCAGAAGAAGAAGGATTTGGAGTAGACACCTAAAAAAGAGGAGGAGGTCAGTAGTTACTGACTATTGTGAAAATGGAAACATATTTGGTATTAAAGGATTTGGCAATTGTAATTATTGCCGCAAAAATTTGTGGAATTATTGCAAGAAAACTGCATGCTCCGCAGGTAGTAGGACAGATTATTGCAGGTCTGCTGATAGGTCCCTGTGTTCTGGGATTTGTGAACCAGACGGATTTTCTGATGCAGATGGCTGAAGTCGGTGTTATTTTATTGATGTTTTCTGCAGGTCTTGAAACGGACTTAAAAGAATTGTTAAAAACAGGTCCTGTTGCATTTTTAATTGCATGTGCCGGAGTATTTATTCCGTTAATCTGTGGTGCAGTATTTTATATGATTTATTATGGATTTGCACCCTGGGGTTCTGAAGAATTTTATAAAGCAGTATTTGTAGGTACGATTTTGACTGCTACATCGGTAAGTATTACGGTTCAGGCACTCAAAGATATGGGAAAACTGAAAGGAAAAGTCGGAACTACGATTTTAAGTGCAGCAATTATAGATGATGTAATCGGTATTATTGTGCTGACCTTTGTGATTGGATTTAAAAATCCGGAATCAAGTGTTTCTTCTGTTTTGATTAGTACCGTATTATTTTTCATTCTTGCAATCGGCGTAGGATTTATTTCTTATAAGGTATTCAAATGGGTTGATAAACGTTATCCACATACAAGACGTATTCCGATTGCCGGATTGGCATATTGCTTTATTTTGTCTTACGTAGCTGAAAAGTATTTTGGAATTGCGGATATCACAGGTGCATATGTGGCCGGTATTATTCTTTGCTCGATTGATGATTCTTCTTATATTGAAAGTAAAGTAGATATCAATTCCTATATGCTTTTTGGACCGATTTTCTTTGCTAGTATCGGATTAAAGACAAATATTGATAACATTACCGGCAGTATTCTTCTATTTTCACTCGGATTTGTGATTGTAGGGTTAGTTGGAAAAATTGTAGGCTGTGGCTTAATGGCAAAAGCATGCAGATTTAATATGCATGATTCCTTAAAAATTGGCGTTGGAATGATGACACGTGGTGAGGTTGCATTGATTGTGGCACAGAAAGGGTTATCAGCCGGACTGTTAGAGCCGGTATACTTTACTTCCGTGATTTTGTTAATCATTGTTTCTTCAATTTCTACACCAATTATATTAAAGTATCTTTATTCCAAAGATAAAGAGCCAGAAAACATTAAAATTTGACGAAAAATAGCAAAAAAAATAAAAAAAATAAAGAATATTGCGTGACAAAATAACGCTGTTTTTATATAATGTATTTAAGTATATAGTTATGCTTTAAAGGAGGATTACACATGAAGAAAAATTTATTCTCTGGACTACTGAAAAAGAAGGCGACATCTTCCGAACCGGATAATAAACAGACTATACCTTCTGAACCAAAAGAAAAAAAGCAGCGGAAATTTAACGCGGAAAAATTTAAAAATATATTTAAATTAAAACCTAAAAGTGAAAAGGACGCGGCGAAAAAGGAAAAAGCAGAAAAGACTGCCAAACCGAAGAACATGAAAGAGTTTTTTGCAAAATTCCGCAATATGAAATTTAAAGAAATGATTGCAGAAGCAAAAACAGATAAAAGCATGATTTTTGGTTTGCGGAATAAAATGTATTTATGCTTCCTAATTCCTATTGCATTCATGATTATCACCGGTATCATTTCCTACAAGTATGCAGCAGATGGTATGAGTGATAAATATATGGAATCTACGCAGCAGACAGCAAATATGGCTGTGGAATATCTGGATGTAAGCTGTTCCAATATTGAAGCAGAAGCTTTACAGTATGCTTTTGATGGCGACTTACAGAAATTTTTCCTTTCTCTGCTTGGCGATGATGAAATTGAAAAAGCAAGCTTTATTAACAATACCCGTTTAACCTTAAAGGCATCAAAATCTGCAAATAAATTTATCAGTGATATTCACTTTATCCCATTACCGGGCGTACAGGTAATTACAACCGGTACTACACAAACAGTAGATGGTTTCTATAAGGATTTAGTTGCAGAAGTTGAATCACAGTCAACCGGCAAATCATTATTACGCTGGACAGATAACCATCCATTGATTGATGAGAAGTTAGATGTAAAACCAGAAAGCTATTTTATGTCTTATGAGTTACAGGCAAACCAGAAAGTTGCATACATTGTTATGGATGTAGCTACGGAACCTGTAAAAGAATTAATTGGTGGAATTGATTTTGGTAAAGACAGTATTATCGGATTTGTATCTCCAAACGGAAAAGAAGTTGCATGTCAGAGAGATGATGAAGGTAATGTATCTTACCTGGAAGAAAGCATATTTGCCGGACAGGAATTTTATCAGAACTCCAAAGATGGTGACAGTTTATACGGAACAGAAGAAATTAAATACCAGGGTAAGAATTACATATATATTTACAGTAAGAGTGAAAACACAGGTGTTATGTTCTGCTCTATAGTTCCGCTTTCTGTAGTAACCGGACAGGCAGAAAAGATTAAGAATATTACTGTTACACTCGTTATTATCGCAGCAATTATTTCTGTAATTATCGGTTCTTATATTGCATTTGGTATTTTAAGAAATATGAACCGGATTTCAAAGAGATTGAATAAGGTTGCAGAAGGCGATCTTACGGTTACTGTTGATGTAAAGGGACATGACGAATTCCAGTCACTTGCCAAAACAGCAACCAATATGATTCATAACAATAAGAAACTGGTTATGAGTCTGTCGGATACAGCGACACAGTTGGAAGGATCTTCTAAGGATGTTCATGAAGTATCCGATGATATTAACCGTTATTCTACCGATATTACCGGTGCAATTGATGAAATCAGTACCGGAATGAAGAAGCAGGCAGAACATGCAGAAGAATGTGTAATTAAAACAAATGAACTGTCAGACAAGATTAAAGACATCAACGAAATGGTTGAAAAGGTCAGCGCTCTTGTAGATAAGACAGAAGAGATGATTACACAGGGTACTCAGATTGTTATGATTCTTTCCGATAAGGCAAAGAAGACATCTGAAATTACCGAGAAGGTAGGCAACAGTGTTGAAACCTTAAAGCAGGAATCCGAAATTATCAATGGATTTGCTACAACCATTAATCAGATTTCCAAACAGACAAATCTGCTTTCCTTAAATGCTTCCATTGAGGCAGCAAGAGCAGGAGAAGCAGGAAGAGGATTTGCAGTTGTTGCAGAAGAAATTCGTAATCTGGCAGATAACTCCGGTACAGCAGCAGGCGAAATCCGTCATAAGGTTGAATACATTATGGCTCAGACAATGTCTACTGCTCAAAGTGCAAAAGAAGCAGAGCAGATGGTAGATGAACAGGAAGTTGCAGTAAAAGAAGTAATTCAGGTATTCGAAAATATGAGCAGCCAGATGAAAGAGCTCTTCGAACACATGAAAGAAATTGGCAACTGTACCGAATCAGCAGATAAGGAAAGAAGTGAAACACTGGATGCCGTTGAAAATATTTCTGCTATTATTGAACAGACAGCAGCAGGTTCCTTCCTGGTACATGATATGTCCTTAGAGCTGATGAACAATGTTGAGAAATTGAGTCAGACAGCATCTGTTTTGGATAACAATATGAACGGATTGAAACATGAAATTAACGCATTCCGTATTGAGTAAAAAAAACAGGCATAAAAAATATCTTTGGTAAAAATATATAAAAACGTTTTTATTATTAAGAGGTTATACGTGGTATAACCTCTTATTTTTTGTTCAAATTCACTGAAAATGAAATAGGATATTGCAAATAATTTGTTCATATGCTAGCATTTAAGTATAAAATAAAAACGTTTTTATGTAGATAAATACGGCACTTTTCTTATATGGAGGTATGTATGAAAGATAAAATAAAGTTTTTAACAAAGTGGGATGTGTATTTTAGTGCTGTAGCATTAATTTTGTCTTTCCCTTTTTTTAAATGGATAAAAATTGATGAAGTACAAAAGAGCTTTAGCATTTTTCATATTTTAAGTTATGTAGAAGATTCCGGACATGGCATTTTGGGTCTATATGGAATGATTCTTTTAATTGTAATGATTGCCTCTATTTATTTTCATGTGGTTTATCTTGGAAAAATCATTTTTAAAAGAAAAGGAAAAAATGGGAATCTCAGCCTGTATCTTTCTGCTAAGACGGCAATGATTTTTGAATTTTTCTTAACAGGAGCTTCTATAGGATATGTTATTTTTGCAAATGCAAAGGTTCCTGGAGGAGGATATCATATATCTCCAATCGTTCCAGTTTTACTGATTTTATCCATTGTATTTTATATTGTCGTAAAAGTAAAAGAAGCAGACGAAAGAAAAAAGTACCGGGAGCATGGATTTATCAAGGAGTTTCAAAAGAATTGGGTGTTGTTTTTGATGCTGCTTCCTACGTTCATCTTCTTTATGATTAACTGTTATCTGCCAACGCTTGGTGTTTATTATGCTTTTACTTCCTTCAATTTCAGAGATGGTCTGTGGGCCAGTCCTTTTGTAGGATGGAAGAATTTTGAATTCTTAGCAGGAGCTGATTTATTTAAATTAACAAGAAATACGATTCTTTATAACATTGTATTTATTTTCTTAGGAAACGTATTGCAGATTTTCTTTGCGATTCTTGTTAGTCAGGTAACGGTAAAGTGGTTTAAAAAGACTTCGCAAACTTTAATGTTTATGCCTTACTTCGTATCCTTCGTTATTTTGAAAGTTTTGGTTTATAACATTTTTGAATATGAATATGGACTCGTAAATAACATCATTACTTCGATGGGTGGGGACAAAATTGATTTTTATAATACACCATCCTACTGGCCCCTCTTAATTACACTCTTTTACATATGGAAAAATATTGGATACGGAATGGTTGTTTACCTTGCAACCATCACAGGTATCGATAGTGAAATGTATGAAGCTGCAAGAGTGGATGGAGCGAACATTTTCCAGCAAATCTGGTACATTACGTTACCACAGATTAAGCCAACCTTTATTATCCTTCTTTTGTATGCACTTGGAAGTATTATGAAAGGTCAGTTTGAATTGTTCTATCAGATGATTGGAAACAACGGTGTGCTTTATAATGTGACAGATATTCTTGATACCTATGTATATCGAATTGCATTAACACAGCCAATGAGTATCGGACTTGGTACGGCAGCAGGATTATATCAGTCATTATTTGGTTTTGTAATTGTAGTCGGAGTAAACTGGCTTGTAAAACGTAAAAATCCGGAATACGCATTGTTCTAAGAAAGGAGAAGAGGAATGAAAATAAAAAAAGCAAAAACAACGATTGTATTTGAGATATTGACATACACGCTTTTAATCCTTGGCTCTTTGATATGTGTATTTCCTTTCATCATTATTGTATCCGGTTCATTGACAGATAATCTGACTATTTTGAAAGAGGGATATAGCATTTTGCCAAAGGATATCACCTTATCTGCCTATAAAACGATTTTTAAAGCACCAAAAGATATTCTTCAGGCATACAAAATGACCATTTACTATACCGTTGTCGGTACCGCAGTCGGACTTATCATGACAACACTTACAGGTTATGTTATTTCAAGAAAAGAGTTTAAATACCGCAATACCGTTTCTTTTCTTATTTACTTTACCAGTATTTTTGGTGGAGGCATTATTCCATGGTATTTGATGTATGCCAATGTATTGGGGTTAAAGGGTACGACTTTTGCAATCTGGTTTCCGGCAGTAATGACACCGTTTCTTGTAATTTTAATGAGAACATTTATTACAGGATCGGTACCGGATGCAATTACCGAATCAGCAAAAATTGATGGTGCCGGACACTTTACTATTTTTGTTAAAATTGTACTTCCGGTTCTTCGTCCCGGTCTTGCAACGGTAGGATTATTCTTAGCACTTGGTTATTGGAATGACTGGTATCGTTCTTCCATGTTCAGTACAAATTCAGAAACATGGGAACTTCAGTTTTACTTATATGATATGTTGAATGCTACGACAGCATTAAAACAAATGTCACAAAGTGCAAATATGGCAACGGCGGATTTACCAACACAATCGGTAAAGCTTGCGATGGCAGTTGTTGCTACAGGTCCTATTCTCCTGTTATATCCATTTGTACAAAAGTTTTTTGTATCCGGTATAACAGTGGGGGCAGTAAAAGGTTAATTTTTCCTGATATGAAAGCAGTAGTGCTTTGATATAAAAACAAAAACATATTTTTTTAAGGAGGTAAGGAATGAAAAAGAAACTATTAAGTGTTCTGTTAGCATCTGCTATGGTATTATCATTAGTAGCTTGTGGAAGTAAGGCTCCTGCAGAAAGCAGTGCAACAACGGAAACAACACAGACAACAGAAGCAACAACAAATGATGGTGCAGAAGCAGCAGACTCTGGGGAGGGTGCAGCAACTACATTAGATACTTCAGAAAGAGTAGACCTTGTATTTTATGTAATGGGTGATGCTCCGGCAGATGAAACTATGGTAGAAGATGCCATTAATGAAATTTTATTAGAGAAGGTAAATGCAACCGTAGATTTTCAGTTTGCTACCTGGACAGATTTCCAGCAGAAATACAGTCTTGAAATGACAGCAGGAACTGCAGATTTAATTTACATTGCAAACTGGTTAAATTTTGGACAGCTGGCATCCAGTGGTGCATTTGAAGAATTAGATGATTTATTAGACAATGTAGCACCTGATTTAAAGGCATTAATTGGCGATCAGGCATTAAATATGTGTAGTGTAGGCGGTTCTGTATATGCAATTCCAAATACATGGGCAGAATATACAAGTAATGGTATTAAATATCGTGAAGACTTGAGAGTAAAATATGATCTTCCGGTTCCTGATAGTATTGAAAACTTTGAAGCATACTTACTTGGAATCAAGGAAAATGATCCCAGTCAGGGACTTTTAACCGTTACCACAGAAGAAAGTCAGGGATTTTTAACCGGATTTGATGCTGCATGGATTCTGAATCTGAAATATCCATGGGTAGGAACAAACGGACTTCCTTATGGTCTTGCTGCTAACTATGATACACCGGATCAGGTATATGATTACTGGTATTCCGATGATTTCGTAGAAGATGTAAAATTGATGAAGAAATGGGCAGACCTTGGTTTCTGGTCAAAGAGTGCACTTTCTGATACCAACAATAGTGAAGCATATAAAAATGGACTTTGTGTAGCAGAAGTTGCCGGTCAGAATCCGAACAAGCAGATTACTGCAATATCCGATTTTGAAAAGGATCATCCGGATGATTGGGAATCCGCATATATTGCATATGGCGAAGTAAATGGTGTTATGTTCCCGGGACATGCAACACAGAATGGTACTGCGATTGTACGTGGATGTAAGAATCCGGAAAGAGCAATCAAAGTATTAGAGCTTTTCATGACTGATGAAGAATTGAATAAACTGGTTCAGTGTGGTATCGAAGGAGTTCACTATGAACTTGATGAAGAAGGATGCTATGTGAACTTAAGCGAAAACTTCAATTACGAAGGCTTCAATACATGGAACCTCAGAAATGGTGACTATAAGATTGAGCAGAAGACAGATAAAGAATTGCAGAAAATGTTTGATAAGTATAATGAACTTGGAAGCAAGACAAAATTCCCGAACGTAAATATTTACGAAGGATTTACAGAAAACTATGAAGCTTATCAGGTAGAAAGAACTGCAGTTTCCAATGTTATGAAGCAGTATCTTGCACCATTACAGGCAGGCCTTGTAAGTGATGTAGATGCAGCTGTTGAAGAATTCCGTTCTAAGATGACAGATGCCGGTATTGAAAAATGTCGTGAAGGATTTAAAGAACAGTGGGCAGCATATTGTGATGAATATGGATACAAATAAATTTTAGCCATATTTCATCGGATATCAATTAAAAATGAAGAGGAGGATAAGAAACTTACCCTCCTCTTTTGAAAGGTGAGATAGAATATGAAATATTATGTATCGGATGAAAATCTTCATTTTCAGGAAAACGCATTATCTTTTCGCAAAGATGGTGAATTTGAAATGCGTAAAATTTGTGTATATCCCACTATAAAATACCAGGAAATTCTTGGTATGGGAGGAGCTTTTACAGAGGCTGCATCCTATACTTTTCAACAGATGACGCCGGAAAAACAGGAAGAGCTTTTAAACTTATATTTTGATCAGGCGGGAAATCAATATAATTTTTGCCGGACGCATATTCAGAGTTGTGATTTTGCACTTGGAAATTATGCTTATATTGAGGACAGCACAGATAAAGAGCTAAAATCTTTTTCCATAGACAGAGATAAGGAATATATTATTCCGTTTATCAAAAAAGCGCAGTCAAAAAATAAGGATATCAAATTCTTATCTTCTCCGTGGAGTCCACCTGCATTTATGAAAACAAATAATGATATGAATCACGGTGGAAAGCTGAAAGAAGAATATAAAGAAATGTGGGCATCCATGATGGTTCGGTATATCCGTGAATATGAAAAAGAAGGAATTACAATCGAAAGAGTAACGGTGCAAAACGAACCGGCAGCAGTTCAAACATGGGATTCCTGTATCTATTCAGGTGCGGAGGAAGCGGAATTTGCTGTAAAATATTTGCGTCCTGCATTGGATAACGCAGGATATCCACATATAAAAATAAATGTCTGGGATCACAACAAAGACATTATTCTTGAAAGAGTAAAGGAAAGCTTTGAAATACCCGGAGCCGATAAAGCAATTGATGGAATAGCCTTTCACTGGTATACCGGAGATTACTTCGAGGCATTGGAAGAAGTTCATCACCAACATGTGGATAAAGAACTTATTTTTACAGAAGGTTGTGTAGAATATTCGCGATTTGAAACCGATAATCAAATTTGTCATGCAGAAATGTATGCTCATGATATCATTGGAAACTTTAATGCAGGAATGAATGGTTTTATTGACTGGAACTTGCTGCTGAATCAAAAAGGTGGTCCAAATCATGTTGGTAACTTCTGTGATGCACCAATTATGTATGATGAAGAAAATGACATTTTAAATGTAAACTTATCTTACTATTACATAGGACATTTCAGCCGTTTTGTAAAACCGGGAGCAAAAAGGATTCTTGCTACAAAATATACTTCCGATTTGGAAGCAACAGCCTTTGAAAATATAGATGGAAGTAAGGTTCTTGTTGTATTAAACCGAACGGAAAAAGATATTCCATTTGCAGTAAGTGAAAATGGTGTGGATAGTGAACTTATTGAAATTAAGAAGCATTCCATGATATCCATTTTATGGTAAAACTCCTTTTTACAAATAAAATAAATTGTGATAGTATAATTTAATAACGTTTTTATTTTAAGGAGAATATCATTGGCCTCAAGAAAAGTTACGATTAAAGATATTGCAAAAGAAGCAGGAGTATCCATTTCTACCGTCTCCAATGCATTAAATGATGTAGACGTATTACAGCCAAAAACAAAAGAGCATATTTTGGAGGTTGCAAGAAAGCTTCATTATGTGCCTAATTTGAATGGACGTCATTTAAAAGCTCAGGCGACAAAGGTAATTGGTTTGTTTGTATCTGCAATCAAGGGGCCATATTATAGTGTTCTTGCAAATTCCATATATGAAAGCTGCTTTAAAAATGGCTATTCCCTGAATATCTTTATAAGCAACCGTTCTGACAAAATTATGGAAAATATTCTCGGTGGTCAGATGGATGGAGCAATTATTCTTAATGAATTTGTAAAAGACTACGAGAAAAGTATTATTTTAGAAAATGAAATACCAATTGTGTTTATTGACCGTAAAATTCATGCACCGCATGTCAGCAGTGTTATTTTTGATTCCTTTCATGGAGGAGAGTTAGCGGCAAAATATCTGTTGGAACTTGGAAATCATAGTTTTGCATATATGTCGGGTGTACCGAACAACTATGATAATGAGGAAAGACGCAGAGGTTTCGAAACAGCTTTAAATAAAGCTGGTTTTACTTTAAAAGAGGATTACATTTTACAAGGTTTATTCGAAAGAGAAGCATCCTATGAGGCAATTAAAGAGTTTCTGGAAAGTGGTAAGGAACTTCCGGAAGCAATTTTCGCCGGAAATGATGAGAGTGCGATTGGAACCATACAGGCATTACAGGAAGAGGGTATCCGTGTGCCTGAGGATGTCAATGTATTAGGATGTGATGATATTGAAACTACCCGTTTGGTAAAGCCTTCTATTTCCACGGTAAGAACCTCCTTTGAAAAACAGGGGGTATTAGCTGTAGAGCGCCTTGTGGCACTTATTAAAGGAGAAGAAGAAGGAAGAACCCAGGAGCTTCAGGGCAGAGTAATTCCGAGGGAATCCACTTGTTTGAGAGAATAAAAAAGAGACCATACTTTATTGTACGGTCTCTTCTTTTATGAGATTCATAATGGTTTTTATGGAATTCAACTGTGAGCTTTTACTCATCGCATCAATATACTTTTGACGTTCAAAGAACAACTCAAGTATTTTTTCACAAAGAAGCTCCGGTGTAAGCTCATCATCATTCAGGACCACCGAAAAGCCTTGGGATTCGAAGGATTTTGCATTGAGAATCTGATCGCCTCTACTGCTGTTTGCAGAAAGAGGAATCAGCAGATTTGGTTTTTTCAGTGCGAGCAGCTCACAAATGGAGTTTGCACCTGCACGGGAAATGACAAGGTCTGCCATAGCAAATAAGTCCTTTAATTCCGTTTTAACGTAATCAAATTGTTTATATCCATAAGTTTGCAGCAGGGATTCATCAATTTTTCCCTTTCCACAGATGTGAACAATTTGAAAATCCTTAAGAAGTTTTGGTAATGCGTCGCGGACAGCCATGTTAATAGAATTGGCACCGAGGCTTCCACCAATTACCATAATAACCGGCTTCATGGTATGGAACCCACATAGGTCAAGTCCTTTGTTTTTATCTCCGGTAGCAAGTTCCTCACGGATAGGCGAGCCGGATAAAACGGCTTTATCCTTTGGAAGCATAGATAATGTTTCCGGAAAGTTACAACATATTTTTTTGGCAAAAGGGATGCAAAGCTTATTTGCAAGACCCGGAGTCATATCGGATTCATGAATGATACAGGGGATGTTCAGAGAGGCAGCAGCATGAACAACAGGAACACTTACAAAGCCGCCCTTTGAAAAAACAACATTTGGTTTTATTTCTTTTAAAATTTTTTTGGCTTCATGATAACCCTTTACAACTTTGAAAGGGTCGGTGAAGTTTTTGATATCAAGATAACGCCGGAATTTTCCGGTAGAAATACCATAATATGGTATATGGAAATCTTCAATTAATTTTTTTTCAATACCATCATAGGACCCCATATAGGTTATATCATAACCTTCTTTTTGCAAATGGGGAATGAGTGCAATATTTGGAGTAACGTGACCTGCAGTGCCGCCACCGGTAAGAACAATTTTATAAAGTTTTGATTCTTCCATATTATGCCTCCAGTTTTCTTTGTTCCTCAAAAAGTATAGCAGATTTTAGCTATGTTTTCCATAGAATCGCGCATATTTTTTGTCGAAATAATTGGACAAGTAATCACTCCTTTTGAAGGATTATAAAGGTATAATAAAAGGAAAAAAGAATTAGCTTTATAAGCGGCAGGAGGGATTATGTTTTCCATATTATATGATTTTCGCCTTTTATCCATATGTATGATTGTATTTCTTTCACTAAGTATTATATTCCAGCTGACCGTGGGTGTGATTATGCAGCAAATGGTACAGGAATCCGAAAATATGAGTTATACCAAGAACAGCATTTTGCGCCAGTGCAGACAGAAATATATCAACTATTATAAATTAAATGGAAAAATGGTAAATACAACGGTCTTTGTAGACAAATTTTTAAAAAAAATTACACTTTTTAAAATACCGTTAACGAAGTACCTTCATCTTTCCGGACAGTTGATGTTTTTCTTCATTTTAACAACGGGTATCAGTATTTTTTTGCAGTTGTCACTTGGAAGAAGCTTATTTGATATGATTCCCTATTATCTGATAAGTATACTGGGACTTTATCTATATTTTTCTGTATCCGGTATTATCAATGTAGAGGAGCGGAAAAAAATAATTCAGATTAATCTGGTTGATTTTCTGGATAACCATTTAAGCCCAAGATTACAGGTAGAATTAGCAATTGTGGAAAAGCAGCAGGAAAAAGCGCAGAAAGAAGGAAAAAAGGAAGAAAAGGTTGTTGTTAATTTTTCACAACAGCAGGAATTGGAAGAATTATTAGAGGAATTTTTAGTTTGATAATATAAATGCGTTTTGATAAACTAGACACAGGAGATTTCGAAAACAAAAGCTAAGATACTTGAAAGGAGCAAAAAAATGAAAAAAGTTACATTTGATGAGTCCAAAGCAACATCTTTCATCCAGGAACATGAAATCGAGTCGATGAAAAAACTTACTTTGGATGCAAAAGAGGTATTAGTTTCAAAAACAGGAGCAGGAAATGATTTTCTTGGATGGATTGATTTACCTGTGGACTATGACAAAGAGGAGTTTGAAAGAATTAAAAAAGCAGCAGCTAAAATCCAAAGTGATTCTGAAGTACTGCTTGTAATCGGAATTGGTGGTTCTTACCTTGGAGCAAGAGCTGCTATCGAGTTTTTGCGCCACAGTTTTTATAATGTGGTTGACAAGAACATCCGGAAAACACCGGAAATATATTTTGTAGGGAATTCCATCAGCTCTACCTATATTAAGCATTTGATGGATGTGATTGGAGACAGAGATTTTTCCATTAACATGATTAGTAAATCCGGGACAACCACAGAACCGGCTATTGCATTCCGTGTATTCAAGTCATTAATGGAAAAGAAATATGGAAAAGAAGAAGCTGCAAAGCGTATTTATGCTACTACGGATAAAGCAAAGGGTTCCTTGAAGCATCTTGCGGATGAAGAAGGTTATGAAAGCTTTGTTGTGCCGGATGATGTTGGCGGACGTTTTTCTGTACTTACCGCGGTTGGTCTTCTTCCGATTGCCGTAAGTGGTGCAGATATTGATAAACTTATCGAGGGTGCTGCTTCAGGACGGAAATTAGCATTGGAAACTCCGTTTGAAGAGAATGATGCTTTAAAATATGCAGCAATTCGTAATATTCTTCTTCGTAAAGGAAAACAGGTTGAAATTCTTGCAAATTATGAGCCGTGTGTTCATTATGTTTCAGAATGGTGGAAACAGCTCTATGGCGAAAGCGAAGGAAAAGACCAGAAGGGTATTTTCCCTGCAAGTGTGGATTTAACAACCGATTTACATTCTATGGGTCAGTTTATTCAGGATGGCGCCAGAATCATGTTTGAAACGGTCATCGATATTGAAACAGCCCGTGAAGAAATTATTTTGGAAGAAGAGCCGGTGGATTTGGATGGATTAAATTATCTGGCAGGAAAATCGGTAGATTTTGTAAATAAGAGTGCAATGAATGGAACGATTTTAGCACATACCGATGGACATGTACCAAATCTTATGATTCATATACCGGAAGTAAATGAATATTATCTGGGACAGTTGTTCTACTTCTTTGAATTTGCATGTGGAATCAGTGGATATCTTCTGGGTGTGAATCCATTTAATCAACCGGGAGTGGAAAGCTATAAGAAAAACATGTTTGCACTTCTTGGAAAACCGGGTTATGAAGCACAAAGAGAAGAGTTATTAAAGAGATTATAGAATTTATGGTAATCAGAGGGCAGCCTTTTTACAGGCTGCCTTTTTTACGGTTAAATATGGACAATTATAAAAAATGGTGTATAAATAAAGGTATAAAAGACAAACTTAAGAATACAGAAATGGATGAAAGGAGCAAAAGATTATGACAGAAATTAACCTGACAACAGAAAATTTTGACAAAGAAGTATTACAGGCAGAAATGCCCGTTTTAGTTGATTTTTATGCAGAATGGTGTGGTCCATGTAAAATGTTATCCTCGATTATCGATGAAATCGCAAAGGATTATGATGGAAAAGCAAAAATTTGCAAAGTAAATGTGGATGAAGCACCGGAACTGGCACAGAAGTTTCGTGTAATGAGTGTTCCTACCGTGATGGTATTTAAAAACGGAATTGCAACAGAAACATCGGTAGGTGTAGTTGGCAAGGCAAAATTAGAGGGTATGTTATCCTAAAAATCTCTTGCAACGAATGCATCGTACTGTTAGAATGAAAAACGACAATAGAATAGAACAAACGGTTATGGTGTCTGTTTTACAGACTTAATAAGGAACAATGTGAAAATCATTGACAGCTTACTCTGAGGTAAGGTGGAGAAATTTTTCATATGTGCAAAAAATGCACATAACCATTGCAGTTTTTGAGGAAAAACAGTGAGAAGGTGAAAAATTTTGTGGAAACCAAGTCCTAAGACTTGCCATAAACGTAGTATCTGTTTCTTTGGTGAGAAAGGAAGGAGAAAAAAATGAGCAAGAAACAAAAGATTACATTGGTTTCTGTATTTGCAGTAATTGTTGCGATTATAGCAGTAGTTGCAGTTGTACTGAACCACAAGGACACACAGGAGGGAATGAAGACTTTTACGGTTGAAATTGTTTCAGAAAGAGATAATTACAATGAAACAACAGAATGTAAGTCAGATGCAGAATTCCTTGGAGAATTTTTACGGACCTTTGAAGGATGTGAGTATAATGAAACAGAATATGGCATTTATATTACAGGCTTCAATGGAATGAAAGAAGATTTAGACAACCAGTATTGGTGGTGTGTATCTGTAAATGGTGAGTCTGCAACAACCGGTGCTGATCAGATTCCTTTGATGGATGGCGACGTTTACAACTTTACATTAGTACAGGGCTGGTAAAATGAGTATTCGAAAAATGACAAGGATAGCGCTTTTAAGTGCTATCCTTTATGTGTCTAAAATAGCCTTGGAATTTCTTCCTAATATTGAATTAGTGTCCCTGTTAGTCATTATCTATTCTCTTGTTTTTGGTTGGGAAACCATTTTAATTGTTACTGTATTTAATATGTTTGAATTAATACAGTGGGGATTTGGAACCTGGTGGATTTCTTATCTGTATGTCTGGCCGCTTTTATGTGTCATTACCATGTTGTTGAAAAAGATTATAAAAGAAGAATTTCTCATCTGGGCAATGGTATCCGGTGGGTTTGGACTGATTTTTGGTTCTTTATTTGCTGTTTTAAATATTTTAATCAGTCCAACTTACGCATGGAGTTATTTTATCAGTGGACTTCCCTGGGATGTGGTTCATTGTATTGGTAATTTTGTTATTATGATAATGGTAGGAAAACCATTGTATCGTTTACTTATGATGTTAAAAAGGGAATATAATAATTTTGAAATCAAAATAAAAGAGAAAAAGAAAAAAAATAGGAAAAAGATGAAGCGAAAAAAATGAAGAAATATGTTAATAGCTTATAAATTACAGAGTACCATAGACTTTGGTTTTTAGAAACGATATAATAAAAGCAGGTATGCTCATAAGTTAATACAAAGGTGAAAAATAAGGAGGATTTCGATGGAAGAGAATTATGGAATGGAGCCGGAAATTGCAAAAACAAATGAGGCTACGGATAAAAAATGCGATTCGTGTGGAGGGGTTATGGATTTTAATCCGTCAACAGGAACCTTAAAATGTCCTTATTGCGGATTTGAGAAGCAGATTGAGGTAGATGAACACAGCCATGGAGTAGAAGAGCTTGATTTTAGTAAAGTTGAAGATACCGCATGCTGTGATTGGGGAACAAAGACAAGAACTGTTATCTGTAAATCGTGTGGTGCAGAAACGGTTTATGATGCAAATGATATGGCAAATGAATGTCCTTACTGTGGTTCTAATCAGGTTATGGAAGAGGGAGACAAGGATACCATGGCTCCCGGTGGTGTAGTACCATTTGCAATAGATGCAAAAAAAGCGGCAGAGTTGTTTAAATCATGGATTGGAAAGAAGTTTTTCTGCCCAAAGCTTGCAAAGGAAAGTGCAAAACCGAAATCCTTTAAGGGCTTATATATTCCTTACTGGACTTTTGATTCTAATACCACCACTAATTATCGTGGAGAATATGGTATTGACCGGGAGGTAAAAGACAAAGAAGGAAATACTAAAACGGTTACGGACTGGTATCCGACCCGTGGTACACACGAAGAATTTTTTGATGATACGCTGGTTTGTGGTTCTACTAAGCAGGATACAGGCATGCTTCAGGGACTGGAACCATTTAATACAGGTGCAGCGGTAGAATATAAAGCGGAATATATGGCAGGATTTGTAGCAGAGCGTTATTCCCTGGATGTGAAGAGTGCCTGGGAAAAAGCAAAGCAAAAAATTAAGAATATTTTGCATGGACATATCCGGGAGAAAATCAAAGACCAGAAAAACGCCGATAGCGTAAGAAATCTTAATTTGAATGTAGATTTTCGGGATGTTACATATAAATATTTATTACTTCCGGTGTGGATTTCCGCTTTCCAATATAAGGATAAAGTATATCAGTTTATGGTAAATGGACAGACCGGAAAAGTAACCGGAAAGACGCCGATTTCATGGATTAAGGTTGCTATTACGGTAGTTGCAGTTATTGCAATTATAGCACTTATTTACTACATAAGTAATTAGAATGGTAAAATGGTCCTTTGGAAATAAAAGGGGAGTAAGAGCAATGAAGATTGTTGTATTAGAAAGAAACAGTGTAGGAACGGATGTATCCATTGATGCATTGAAAGCGTTTGGGGATGTCACGGCATATCCAAATACCGTAGGAGAACAGGAGGTTCACGAGCGTGTTGCGGATGCGGACATTATTATTGCAAATAAGGTTCCATTGAATGAAAATACCTTAAAAGATGCGGAGCATGTAAAATTAATCTGCGAATTTGCGACCGGATTTGATAATGTTGACATTCCTTACTGTAATACACGGGGAATCAAAGTAGCCAATGTGCGTAATTATTCTACCGATGCAGTAGCACAACATACCTTTGCACTATGCTTTTATGTATTAGAAAAGCTACGCCATTATGATGAGTATGTAAAATCAGGAGAATATGCCGGACAAAGCCGTTTTTCCAACTTTGATCTTCCTTTTGTGGAGCTTGCGGGAAAAACATGGGGTATTATCGGTATGGGCAATATTGGCAAAAAGGTTGCACAGATTGCAAGTGCCTTTGGATGTCGTGTGATTTTTCATTCCGTTACAGGAAAAAGTACCTGTACGGATTATGAGCAGGTGGATTTCGATACGTTATTAAAGGATTCTGATATATTATCGTTGCATTGTCCATTGAGTGAGCTGACGAGAAATTTAATCGATAAGAACGCTTTGGCAAAGATGAAAAAATCTGCTATTCTGATAAATGTAGCAAGAGGACCTGTTGTAAATGATGCAGACTTGTATGAAGCTCTGGTAAACGAAGAAATTCAGGCAGCAGGACTTGATGTTACAAGTACAGAGCCTATGAAGGAAAGTAATCCATTGAGTAAAATCATGGATAGTAACAAATTGATTATTACACCTCACCTTGCATGGGCAAGTACCGAAGCAAGAAATCGTTGCGTAGAAGAAACGTGTAAAAATATCGAAGCATTTTTACGCGGTGAAGAAAGAAATATTGTAAATTCATAATCAGACAGGAGATTGTATATGGGAATTGTATTAAAAGACATTCTTGCCATTCTTCCCGAAGGCAAAAAAGATGTCATTCAGAAAACATCGATTTATATAGAAGGGAACCGTATCGCAGGTATTGGCACAGAGCCTGCCGGATTTCAGACGGATAAGGTCATTGACGGAAAGGACAGGCTGGTAATTCCGGGATTGATTAACTGCCATACGCACTCCTACATGTCCTTTATGAGAAATGTAGCAGATGATTTGAGTTTCATGGACTGGTTGTTTGGTACCATTGACCCGATTGAGCAGCAAATGACCGATGAGGATACTTATTGGGGTGCCATGCTTGCCATTATTGAAATGATGCGAAGTGGAACGACCTGCTTTAATGATATGCAGATGAATATTCATCAGACTACCCGTGCCGTAAAGGAATCGGGAATGCGAGCCATGATTTGCCGTGGCCTTGTAGGAAGTGGAAATGATGAAGCCGGTCAGATGAGACTTGCGCAGGCTTATGAAGAGCGTGATGCTGCAAAGGATTGTGACCGCCTTACCTTCATGTTGGGACCGCATGCTCCTTATACCTGTGATGATGGATTTATGAGAGTGGTTTCCGAAGAAGCAAAAAGAGAGCATATGGGAATTCATGTGCATCTTTCGGAGAGTGTAAGTGAAATAGAGCAGATCCGGGAAAAATATGGAATCAGTCCGATTGAAATGGCAGAAAAAAATGGATTGTTTGATGTTCCTGCCATTGCAGCACATTGTGTTCAGATTGATGAAAAAGATATGGACATTTTGAAGAATAAAAATGTCAGTGTCGTAACAAACCCGGCCAGCAATATGAAGCTTGGAAATGGTTTTGCGCCGGTTGCCAAAATGCTCGAAAAAGGAATTAATGTCTGTCTTGGTACAGATGGAGCAGCCAGCAATAACTGCCTGAATATGTTCCATGAATTAAGTCTGCTGACATTGATTCATAAGGGCGTAAATAAAACGCCACAGTGCATCAGTGCAGCGGAGGGATTCCGTATTGCTACCATCAATGGTGCAAAGGCATTAGGACTTGAAAAAGAAATTGGTTCAATTGAAGTTGGAAAGAAAGCCGATTTGGCAATTCTTGATTTAAATACGCCTTCACTTACACCAAGAAATAATTTGTTAGCAGCACTTTCTTATTCGGCAAATGGTTCCGAGGTAGATACTGTAATTATTGATGGAAAGATAACCATGGAAAACAAAAAGCTGCTGACCATTGATGAATCTTTGGTGTATGAGAAAATTAACGAGATTATTATTCGTATGGGATTAGATAAAAAAGAGTATTAAAGATAGAAAGGATAAGGTAATGAGTAGTGAAATCAGAGATATCGGATTAGCAGAATCCGGTGAAAGAAAGATTGAATGGGTAAAAAGAAATTGTGATTTGCTTCGTACTTTAGAGAAAGAATTTGCAGAAACGAAACCATTTGCAGGAAAAAAGGTGGCACTTTCTGTTCATCTGGAGGCAAAGACTGCATATCTTTGTAAGGTGTTAAAGGCCGGTGGTGCTGAAATGTATGTAACGGGTTCCAACCCATTATCTACACAGGATGATGTGGCAGCAGCACTGGTAAAAGATGGCTTGGAAGTACATGCCTGGTATGACTGTACTCCGGAAGAATATGAAATGCATATCCGTCATGTGCTGGAAGCCGGTCCCAATATCATTATTGATGATGGTGGAGACCTTGTAAATATGGTGCATAATCATATGCCGGAACTTATTCCAGGAATTATTGGCGGATGCGAGGAAACAACAACCGGTATCATTCGTCTGGAAGCAATGAACAAGGCAGGACAGTTAAAGTTTCCAATGGTTCGTGTAAACAATGCAGATTGTAAGCATTTATTTGATAATCGTTATGGAACTGGACAATCTGTCTGGGATGGAATTAACCGTACCACAAATCTTATCGTAGCCGGAAAGATTGTTGTAGTAGCCGGATACGGCTGGTGTGGAAAGGGAACTGCAATGCGTGCCAAGGGACTTGGTGCAAGAGTTATTGTTACGGAAATTGACCCTATTAAAGCCATAGAGGCAGTTATGGATGGATTTGACGTTATGCCAATGAAGGAAGCAGCTAAGGTTGGTGATTTCTTTGTAACCGTAACGGGGTGCGATGGTGTTATTGATAAAGAGGACTTCGCAGTAATGAAAGAAGGCGCAATTCTTTGTAATGCCGGACATTTTGACTGTGAAATTGATATGGCATGGTTAAAGGCAAATGCGGTGGAAACAAGAGAGCAGAGAAAGAACATTATGGGATATAAGCTTCCTACCGGACAATGGATTTTCGTATTGGCAGAAGGAAGACTTGTAAATCTTGCAGCCGGTGATGGCCATCCTGCAGAAATTATGGATATGAGTTTTGCGATTCAGGCATTATCTGCAAAATATCTGGTAGAGCATGGTACAGAATTAACCGAAAAGCTGATTGATGTTCCAAAGGTAGTAGATCAGGATGTAGCAAAAAGAAAGCTTGCATTCCTTGGTAAGGAAATTGATGTTCTGACACCGGAACAGGAGAAATATTTAAACAGCTATAACGTGGATTAAGGTTGAAAATAAAAAAGGTGTAATTTATGAAGGAACAAATGCGTCAGATTATATTAGCATCCGGTTCACCGAGAAGAAAAGAATTATTGGAGCAATTAGGGCTGTCTTTTGAAATTCAGAAAAGTGGATGTGAGGAAGTGATAACCTCGACAATTCCATATGAAGTTGTACAGGAATTATCAAGACAAAAAGCAGAAGATGTATGGAATCAGCTGCCGGAGGAAGAGCAAAAACAGAAAATGGTTCTTGGAGCCGATACAATTGTTTCCATTCATGATAAAATTCTTGGTAAACCCAAAAACGGACAACATGCCATAGATATGCTGCAGGAGCTTAGCGGAAATGTTCATCATGTGTTTACCGGAGTAACGTTAATTTTTAAGGATAAGCAAGAAAATACCTGTAAGCATACTTTTTACGAGGATACACAGGTTGAGATGTACCCGATGAGTGAGCAGGAAATACAGGATTATGTAGCAACCGGAGAGCCTATGGATAAGGCTGGTGCTTATGCGATTCAGGGGAAATGTGCTCCTTATATAAAAGGAATTCATGGAGAATACAGCAATGTTGTCGGACTACCAATTGCCAGACTTTATCAGGAGTTAAAGAATTGTGAATAAAACTGTACCGGAGGAGAAACGTATGGATACGGAAATAGAAATACGGGTTGCATCACCCGAAGATGCCAAAGAGCTTTTGGAAATCTATCGTCCTTATGTAGAAAATACAGCAATTACGTTTGAATATGAAGTTCCATCGGTAGAAGAATTTAGAGGGAGAATTGAAAATACATTAAAAAAATACCCTTACCTTGTAGCACAGGAACATGGTGTTCTATTAGGGTATGCCTATGCTTCTCCTTTTAAAGAGCGTGCCGCCTATGACTGGAGTGTAGAAATTTCTATCTATGTAAGAAAAGATGCAAAGCGAAAAGGAATAGGCAAAAAACTTTATATGGCATTGGAAAATTGCCTGAAAAAGCAAGGGATACTAAATGCAAACGCTTGCATTGCTTATACCGAGCAGGAGGATGAGCATCTCACAAATGACAGCGTCAGGTTTCATACTGCGATGGGTTTTCAGATGGTAGGAGAATTCCATCAGTGTGGATATAAATTTAACCGCTGGTATCATATGGTCTGGATGGAAAAAATGATTGGAGAACATACCAATATTCCGGAGAATGTAAAACCATTTGAAAATCAATTTTTGTGATTGGTAAACAAATAAAGTTATGATATGATAAATAAAATGAATATGATATACAAAGGATGGAATTGGAGAAGGGATGAAAAACTTTAAGAATTTTTTACTGAAAGCAACCGCCGTTTTTCTTGTAATGATGGTTATGGTGTTTAGTTTCTCCACAAATGCAAAAGCTGGTTTTGGAGATTTTAATGATTATGACAGTGGTGGAAGCTGGGATAGTGGAAGCGATTGGGATTATGATTCGGATTGGGGAAGCAGTGATTACAGCTGGAGTAGTGACAGTTATGATAGCAGTTCCGGCGGAACTTCTTTTTGCAGTGTTGTAATTATAGTTCTTATTATTGTCATTATTGGTATTATCTGCTATGCAAAAGAAAATGCAAAGAATAAAAATAATTCAACGCAGCAGGCAACGACACAAAGACCTCAGCAGAGAGTACAGAAACCGATGGCAGCAGCACCGGCTGATCGGACAACTGAAATCAGCAATATGATAAAGGAAAGAGATCCATTATTTGCAGCGAATGACTTCCTTTCTTTTGCACAGGATGTTTATATGGACATTCAGGATGCATGGGAAAAGAGAAATCTGGAGCCGGTAAGAGCCGTATTACATCAGAACCTTTATCAGCAGACCGAAAAGCAGATTCAGAAGAAAATTGCCGATGGTATTGTAAATCATCTCGAAAGAATCAGTGTAAACAAATCTTATCTTATGGATTATAATAAAGATGAGAAGTATGAATACCTGCATGTATATCTTTCAGCAAGTATGATTGATTATCAGGTAAAAGAAGCTACTGGACAGATCCTTTATGGTGATAAGACAACTAGATGGAATATGCAGTATAAGATGACCTTTATGCGTTCCGTAGACTGCTTGACAAAGGATGCGAAGGACAAAGAAAAGGGTCTTGTCTGCCCGAACTGTGGAGCTCCACTTACCGGAACTTCATTTGGCAAATGTGAATATTGTGGCAGCATAGTAACAACCGGAGCATATGATTGGGTATTGTCGGGATTTACTGCTATTAAATAATTTTTTAAAAAAAGTATTGACATTTGTTCAAAAAGTGATTATCGTAATTATCAACAAATAAATAGTGCTTCAAACCTATGAGAAAGAGGAGTAGGCTTTTGCAACTATCACAGAGAGCTGCCAGCTGGTGGGAAGGCAGTATAGAAACAATTGTTGAATGGGCTTTCGAGGACGGTCCGAATTAATAGTAGGCACCGGCGGGATTCGCACCCGTTATCATGGCGACATGTATGATAGTGCATGGAAAATGAGAATGAAAAAAATAATTTATATTTTTCATTGAAATTGAGTGGCACCGCGATAATGATTATTACCGCCTCAAACAAAAATGTTTGAGGCGGTTTTTTTTGCTGAATAGCAAAAAAGCTCCGCAAGGATGCGACTGATGTGCAGATGAAATATGCAAGCTTGTGCTTGCGCACATCAGCGCGCGAAGAGTCGTAAAAGACTCTTCGATCCTTACGACATACACAAACGGTCTCATAAACTATCAGCAACTTATAAACAAATATTTTTATGCAGAATGCAGAGAGGAGACAGTAACAATGAAAAAACAGATGTTAGCAGTAATTTTATCAACCGCAATGATTTTAGGACTTACCGCATGTGGAGGTGCTACCGTAAAGAATACGGACACCGCAGCCGCAGATGGCGAAACATATACGATTGGAATTTCCCAGTTTGCAGAACATGGTTCCCTTGATAATTGTAGAGAAGGATTCCTTGCCGGACTTGCAGAAGAAGGTATTGTAGAAGGACAAAACCTTACCGTATTATTTGATAACGCACAGGCAGATACTGCTACCGCAAGCACCATCTCCGATAATTATGTATCAAAGAAGGTTGACTTAATTTGCGCAATTGCAACACCAAGTGCCATGAGTGCATATAATTCTACAATGGGTACGGAAATTCCGGTAATTTATACCGCAGTATCAGACCCGGTTGGAGCAGGACTTGCAAAAGAAGATGGATCTTCCGTTGGAAATATTACCGGAACTTCTGATGCACTTGCCGTAGATGCACAGCTCAAAATGATTCGTGAAATTCTTCCTGAAGCAAAGACCATTGGTATTCTTTATACAACAAGTGAAGCAAACTCCGTAAGCACAATTGCACAGTATAAAGAAGCTGCTGGAAACTACGGATTTGAAATTGTAGATTCCGGAATAAATACGATTGCTGATGTAGATATGGCAGCAGCAGACCTTGCTTCTAAAGTGGACTGTATCACAAATCTTACGGACAATACCGTAGTATCTGCATTACAGACCGTAATTGCAAAAGCAACAGATGCCGGAATCCCGGTATTTGGTTCTGAGGTAGAGCAGGTAAAAGCAGGTTGCGTAGCATCTATGGGACTTGAGTATTTTGAATTAGGAAAACAGACCGGACATATGGCAGCAAAGGTATTAAAAGGAGAATCCAAGGCAGCAGATATGAATTATGAAGTAATTACAGAGCCAAGTCTTTATGTAAATACCGCAGCAGCAGATAAAATTGGATTAACATTAGCAGATGATTTCGTAGCATCCGCTTATCAGAAGTTTGAGGAAATTGTAGTAGAATAAAAAGCACTGCATTGCAAATGCAGACGCAGGAGGTAGCAACGTGTCGTTATTATTAAGTGTTTTGGAACAAGGTATGATTTATGCCATTATGGCATTGGGTGTTTATATTACGTACAAAATTCTGGATTTTCCGGATTTGACGGTAGATGGCAGTTTTCCTATGGGAGCAGCAATTACCTGTATACTGATTTCCAAAGGAATGAATCCATTACTGACACTCCCTATCAGCTTTGCGGCAGGCGTTGTTATTGGAATTTTAACCGGTGTGATTCATGTAAAGCTTAAAGTAAGAGATTTACTTTCCGGAATCATCATGATGACAGCACTTTATACCGTAAACTTAAGAATTGCGGGACGTGCAAACCTCCCAATTTATAACAATGAAACTATTTTTGATAATTCCTTTATAAATAAGATTATCCCGGAAGCATTTCGTCCATACCAGACGGTTTTGGTAATACTAATTCTTACATTAATAACAAAATACCTGTTAGATGCATATATGCGTACAAAATCGGGATTTTTGCTTCGCGCAGTGGGGGATAATGATACGCTTGTAACAACACTTGGTGTGGATAAAGGGATGATAAAGATCATTGGATTAGCAATTGCGAATGGTCTCGTATCTCTTGGCGGATGTGTCTTTGCCCAGCAGCAACGCTATTTTGATGTTTCTATGGGAACCGGAACGGTTGTTATCGGACTTGCAAGTGTGATTATTGGAACCAGTCTTTTTAAGAAGATTACACTAATCAGAGTAACCAGCAGTGTTATAATCGGTTCTATTATTTATAAAGGCTGTGTGGCACTGGCATTACAAATAGGACTTCCGTCTACGGATCTTAAATTGATTATAGCAATATTATTCCTGATTATTCTGGTGCTCAGTATGGATAAAAACAAAGGGGCAAAAATTAAAGAGCAGGGAGGCAAAGAGTCATGATTGAACTGAAGAATATTCATAAATATTATAATCCGGGCTCGGTAAATGAGCTTTGTCTGTTTCAGAATTTCTCCCTGCAAATTGAGGATCAGGATTTTGTCGCAGTTGTTGGTAGTAATGGCTCAGGAAAGACCTCTCTTTTGAATATTATTTGTGGTAGTATTCCAATCGATTCCGGGGATATCGTGGTGAATGGAACATCAATTGTAGATAAAAAAGATTACATTCGTCATCGCAGAATCGGAAGAGTATATCAGGACCCTGCAAAAGGTACATGTCCATCCATGACGATTCTAGAGAATCTTTCGATTGCCGATAATAAGGGAAAACCATATAATCTTGGCAGAGGTGTCAACAAAGCGAAAATCAATGAATATAAAGAACTGTTATCTACCCTGAATCTTGGACTGGAGGATAAACTTTATACACAGGTTGGGTCTTTATCGGGAGGTCAGCGTCAGGCTTTGTCATTGTTAATGTCAACTATGACGCCAATTGAATTTTTGATTCTGGATGAACATACGGCGGCACTTGATCCAAAAACTGCAGATTTGATTATGGAACTGACCAATCAGATTGTTCAGGAAAAGAAAGTAACCACCATTATGGTAACGCATAATCTCCGCTATGCCGTAGAGTATGGAAATCGTCTGATTATGATGCATCAGGGTGAGGCAATCATTGATAAAAGCGGAGAAGAGAAAAAAGCACTCACGACAGAAGATATCATGAGCACCTTTAATAAAATCAGTGTAGAATGTGGTAATTAATATAAAAAGAAAACCTTAGAGCAAAAGATATGGTCGTTGACCGGCGATTTTCCAAACTCACAGGTACCGCCATATCGTTTTGCGATGCTGGTGATACTGGCAAGTCCCAGACCATCACCGTTATGCTTTGTGGAAAGATATGAATTTTCATGGGAGGTTGGAAGAAGTTCTCCGGTAAATCCATTTTCTACCACAATATAAACGCTGTTATTTTTCTGTGTAATCGTCACATCGATATTGCGGACAGATTTTTCTGCATGGGAAGCTGCTTCCCATGCATTTAATAAAATATTTCCGATTATGGTACATAAATCCGTATCCTCAATGGGTATGGATTTTTCTATGTTAAGATGAATATTCATTTGCACATCAGATTTTTTACATTTTGAAACATAATAATTTAATAAAAGATTTAAAGCATAATTCTCACAGTAAGAAACTTCTTCAAATCCCGGAAGAGAGCCAAAATATTCTTCACAGTAAGAGGATAACCGGCGAAGCTTTTCCTGGTCCGTACAGGTGGTATCTTCCAAAAGAGAATTGATCAAAGCAGCATGATGCTTAAAATCATGGCGAAAACGCCGGGAAGTTTCCATTTCGTCCTGTATTTTTTCATATTGGTACTGCTGAATAACCAATTGCTGCTTTGCAGTTTCCAATTCACAAGCTTCTTTGGTAATTTCCATATTTGCCCGTATCAGATAAATAATACTGGAGTGAAAAATAAATCCGCACAAACTTATAAAAAAGCGCAGGATAGGTGATGAAAAGGAAATGTTTTCAATATTCCAGATGGGAATTGTGGTAACCAACGCAAGAACGCATTGAAAAAGTGCCGGAAACCAAACAACATTCCATATTTTGGTATTGCAGTCAAATAAAATGCTCTTTAAAGGCGTATGTACATATTTTAAGAATAATGGGGTAAAAAGAACCATCAATAACGAGAAGGAAATTAATTTGAATAAAACATGGTTAATGGTTTCATCCTGATAAATAAGTAGTTCTGCTAACAGACAAAGGGAAGTGAGCATAAATAACCCATTGATATAGAAAGCGACGATAAATATCTGTTTGCCGGCATGGTCTTTGATTAAGTATAAAGAAAGGGCTATCATAATTAGTGCCATAATCGTACGAAAACGACATGCCAGAGTAAAGCTATTATACATACCGGAAAATACGGCAATTATATTTAAGGATAGGAAAACAAAACTGAGAATAAGAACAGTTTTTTTAACCGAAAAACGTAATCGAATCGAAAAAGAAGAGTAACGCCACCAGGTTACCGGAATCTGATAGGCAAGAGAAAGTAAAAGTTCTAAAAAAATTTCCATAACAATTAGCCCTCCTTTGCCTGACGGAATAAATAATTTTTATAGCTTTCCATAAAGGATGCCTTTTCCGTGCGGCTGATGGGAATGGTCTGATTTTCCTTCATATGTATCTCGGAACCCGTAATGTGGTCTGCAAAATTCAAATTAATCAAATAGCTTCTATGGCATTGAACAAAATCTTCGGATTTTAAGCCATGTACAAACTGCTTAAAAGCGTAAGGACACTTATAAGGAGATTCAGAATTTATCGTATAAACAAGAGAACACTTTCCGGTTGCTTCAATAAAACAAATATGGTCTTCCCGCAGACAAATGGTTCCTTCAGTTGTTTTTAAAGTATGTATGGCAACTTTGTCTTCCAGAGGAAAGCAGCGGGATAGTGCATCTTCAAAATCCTGGGTACAAATAGGTTTTACAAGATAATGGACCGCATTTAACTGAAAGGCTTCAACTGCAAAATCTTTGCTGGTGGTAACAAAGATAATCTTGGTTTTCTGTATGTTCTGAAGTTCTTTTGCTGTGGTAATACCATCTTTTTCTTCCATATATATATCAAGAAAAACAATGTCAAATTTTTTTCCCGCAGCGCTTTTCAGAAAATCTTCTCCATTATTAAACACGGTAACGGAATAAGCTATCTGATGTTTTATCATATATTCTTTCAGAAGCTGTAATAAAATATTCTGCTGTGCTGCTTCATTATCACAAATTGCTATTTGCATGAAATATTTCCTCATAAATCAATGATATTAATAGGCGTTTGCGAAACTCAAATACTTTTTTGAATATGCAGGTAATCTTTCTGCGAAAAGTTTTCATATGCCACGGAAATGAGACTCATAAAAACGTGGAGGCCTTTGCTGAACACGTTTTTTATCTCTGAGGCTCATTGAAGTGCTTGGCATATGGGACTTGAGAAGAAAGATTGCCTGCATATTCCCACAATGCTCTGAGTTTCGCAATTGCCTCCAATAATATCTCAAAACCGTTTTACATTATAATCGAAGCAGATAGAAATCGTCAATAATGCATTTCATTCCAAAAAAGTGCTTTTCGTTCCAAAAGAGTTGTAATATTTAAAAAAAATGTTAGGATAGATTCGTTATGTAAAAAAACATAGAAAAGAGGAGAACATTATGAAGAAGAAATTATTAGCAGTATTATTAACAGGAGCAATGACAATGTCTATGCTTACTGCATGTGGCAGCACAGAAGAAGCTACTACTACGGATGAAGTTGTAGAGGATGTTGTTGAAGATGCAACAGAAGAAGATGTAGTAGAAGAAGATGCAGCAGCAGAAGACGCAACAGAAGAAGATGCAACAGAAGACGTAGCAGCAGAAACCTGCTCTGATGAAACATTTGCAGCTCTTCAGGAAAACTATGCAGCAATGACAGATGCTTACAATGCAGTAGTAGATGCTTACAACTCTGATGAAGTAGAAGCTGATGCTGATATTGAAGCTACTTTGAATTCTGCACAGGAAGTTATTACTGAAATGGGTGAAATTACTCAGGATACTATTACAGAAGAAGATGCAGATACTTTAAATCAGGCTATGCTTACAATTTTAGATGCTCTTCAGACTGTTGTAGATGCAATGTAATTGATACGCAGTTAAAAGTTTATTGTGTAGATATCATGTAAAAGGGTATAAAAAGAAAGGAAAAGAACGGTTGTAGTTTCTTTTCCTTTTTATTTTTCCAAAACGCTGAAATTGAAAAAATCATATAAATATTTATAGAGATGGAAATACAGAATTGACATTTACTTATGCATTCGATTACACTAATCTATATCCGGAAAGAAGCGGATAGGGGAAAAAGGAAGAGGAATTTGTAGTAAAAGTAGGAGGAATTGCGAATGAATTTAAAGAAAGCATTATTACTTACCGTACCGGTTGTATTGGCAGGGTGTATTTACTTTGGAAATATAACCGGATTCCAGCAGGTTTTTGCCAAAACAAGGGTTACCATGGGAAAATTGATTGAAGGACATATCGCAACAGGTACTGCTCCCGAAGATTTTGAGGATGAATTATATTATTATATTTTTAAGGCTCAGACATATGTTCATGTAACAACATATTATTTTGATAAATATGAAAAAATCTATATACAGGAAAGTGATGATTCCGATAATATAATTCCAATAAAAAAAGTAATACCTTCGGTAGACCCGGAAGCAGAGATTGCAAAGCAGCGGGAAGAGGCAGCTCTTGAAGCACAGAAAGCAGCAGAAAAAAAGACCGAAGACTTTACAAAAGAAATTACAAAGTCTGTGGAACAGGCAATTAAAAGCCAGACAGGAGCAAGCGGTCGGGAAGATTCCAAAGCAGCTGCAACCGCAGTCATAAAAACAGACTATTTTACGTGTTTTACGCAGGATATGATGAATCTGCTTGCGTCCAATACAACTGTAAATTATGAAATTCACTATCTCTATAAGGGAAAACGTTATGTAGTTGTAATTCCGGCAGGAACGGATTACAGTAAGCTTCAGGATTCGAACGGATACTATGGTTTCCGTTATCTCGACAGTATCTTTGGCGGGTATGAAGAAGGAACAAAATAAGTAAAAAATCTTTTCATGCCTGAAATATGCATTTCGTTCCAGAAAAATTGACATACATTTAGGGTAATGCTACTCTTTAAAACAGTGCATATAATTAATGGAAGAATATTAGTAACAAAAAAGGGGAAGAAACAATGAATTTAAAGAAAGTATTATTATTTACCGCACCTGCGGTACTGGCAGCATTTGTATATCTGGGAGATGCTGTTGGAATCAGCGAAGTAGTTGCAAAAACAGTGAAACAGATTACTGAAATTGAGACAAAGGGAACACAGCTCGGTACAGAAAATTTTCCTAGGGGAAGTTCTTTTTTTGAGGACCGTTCCGTGCATAAGACAAATGGGGTTATTTATGAATTTGATGTAGAAGTGGATGTTCCTCCGGCCACAGGTTTCGATGGACCTAGCGGTCTGTGTGCACGTTATAAAAAATATGAGATTATAAAAATACAAACGGAGACAGAAATAGAAGTTCCTGATGATGAAAAGGTATTGAAAGTCGTACCTGTGGTAGACCCGGAAGCAGAAAATGCAAAAAAGAGGGAAGAAGCAGCTATTGAGGTACAAAAAGCAGCTGAGAAAAAGACCGAGGACTTCAAAAAAGAGATTACAAAATCTGTTGAACAGGTAATTAAGGACCAGACTTCAAAGGGTGGTCAGAATAATTCAAACGCAGTAGGAACTGCCGTCATTAAGACGGATTATTTCACCTGCTTTACCAAGGATATGATGAATCTGCTTGAGTCCAATACAAATGTAGATTATGAAATCCATTATCTTTATAAAGGAAAACGTTATGTAGTGGTAATTCCGGCAGGAACGGATTTCAGTAAGCTTCAGGATTCAAACGGATACTATGGCTTCCGCTATCTCGACAGTATTTTTGGCGGGTATGAAGAAGGAACGAAATAGGTTATATGAATAGTATAATAATCATTATAGAAGCGATATTTCTTACCATCAGCGGCATATATTATATGTCGCTGATGGCATATAAGGGAAAACAACAATTACATAAAAAGAAAGTAGTAATAGCAATAACAATGCTGGGTTGCTCTCTTCCGGGAGTCTTTACTTATCTGGCAGGCCCCCTGCAAGATAAGGAGTTTGGATTTGGAATATACTATTGCTCTTTGTCATTTTTGATAGTGGCTGTTTTATGGTTAATTTATTTGCTGATAGAACGGCTCCGGAATCATTTACCATGGAGGGAAGAGGAGAGGCTTACACTTGTAGAGAATTCTTTTTCATCCGATGCAATAAAGGAGCCGGTTACAAAAAAGCAACTGCTATTATTGATAGCACTGACGATTGCATATGGAATACTGGTATTTTATCACTTAGGAAGCAGGCAGACGCCACAAACCTCGCTGGAGCTTGTAGCAAGGGGTACAGGCGACGAGATTATTCTTGACCTGGGAGAAGAAAAGGAAGTCGGAAGTGTTCATGTTTACCTTGGTCATATGCTGGATCGTGTGGTTGCGATTTCCTATTATGATACAAATCAAAAGAAGTGGATTCCTTTGGAAGAGGAAGTTACGATGGAATCAAACTACTGCTGGAATACGTTGGAGATTCATCATAAATTGAGGTATCTCGGTCTGGTGTCCCGGAATGTAACTGCCAGTTACCAGGAAATGGTGATTATGGATGAGGAAGGTGCTATTCTGCTTCCGGTAAATGCGGAAGATTATCCGGAGTTGTTTGATGAGCAGGAGCTGTATCCGGAGGAAATGACGTATTATGATACGACAATGTTTGACGAGGTTTATTATGCCGGAAGTGCATATGAATTCCTGAATGGAATGAAAATGTATGAAACAACACATCCTCCCATGGGCAAAATTTTGATTGCCATAGGTGAAAAGCTGTTTGGAGTAACGCCATACGGCTGGCGGTTTATATGTGCAGTGGTTGGAATATTGATGGTTCCATTACTGTTCTGGTTTCTTTATCTTGTGATTGGGAACGGCACCGTTTCTTTGCTTGGGACCGTGCTGTTTTGCCTGGACTTCATGCATTATACACTATCAAGAATTGCTACTTTGGATAGTATTGTGGCGTTTTTTATTCTTTTAATGGTAACATTACTGATTCAGGTGCTGAAGACCGCAGATAGGGAATTGTCTGAGGAAAGAAGGGTTCCATCGGTAAAATTGGCAGGATGGATGATATTGGATGGTCTGGCAGTGGGTATGGGAGTATCTACAAAGTGGACCGGGTTTTATGCGATGCTGGCAATGGCAGTACTGTTTGTGGGCTATGTTATATTCTGGATACACCGGCAGAAGAAAAATGAAAAGCCGGCAGGCTATGTATGGGTACTTTTGGTAGAAGCAATAGGGATTTACAGTCTTTTACCCTTGGGAGTTTATTTGTTGTCCTTTGTACCACAGATGATGGCAGAGGGAGCGGAAAGTCTCTGGAGTGTGATGTGGTATTCTTCTCTGTTTATGCTGAATTTTCATAGTGATATTGTATTTGAGCATCCCTACGAGAGTCCATGGTATACCTGGCTGCTGGATAAAGTACCGTTAGTGGATTCCGGAAATTTCATGGGTGAAGATAAGGTCAGCCTGATAGCAACGTTTGGAAATCCATTTATCTGGTGGGCAGGTGCAGCCGCCTTTTTCTATTTGATAATTCGGGTGATACGCAAAAGGGATAAGGCAGCAGGCGTGTTGTGTTTCTTCTATTTCATGATGCTGGCGCCCTGGTTTTTTGTAAAAAGAACCGTATTTATTTACCAGTATTATGCAAGCAGTATTTTTTTATGTGGCATGCTGGGATATACGCTATGGCTGTTAGGTCGCAGGAAACGACAGGTTGTTCCGGTATTTTTGGAAGCAGCGTTTTTTCTGTTTTTAATCTTTTTCCCCATAATATCAGGAACTGTTGTAAAAACAAGCCATATTATGCTGTATTTGCAATGGTTTGAATCTTGGAGCTTTCTATTGACAGGAGGGGGAACATGAGCAAAGACAATCTGAGAATGAAAAAATGGGTTACCCCTGAAAATATCATAAAGCTGCTCATTTTTGCGGGGTGTGTGTTACGAATCTGGTATGCAGTTGTGACTCCGGTTACGGTACGGGCTCATGATATTATAGGGATATCAACAAATTCGGTTGGTAAGGCGTCCTATCTGCTCCGGCTCGCAGTGTTTGGGAAGCTTCCCGATTCCTATGACACGCAATTTTATCAACAGCCATTTTATTTTTTATTAAGTGCATCCGTAGCAAAAGTGATGCAGGCAGTAACAGGAATTGGGGATGCAGAATTTTTGGTAAATGCAGGAAAAATTGTGTCCTGTGCAGCATCCTGTTTTTCCCTGTATTTATCCGAACGTCTGTTGAGAGAATTCTGTCTGGCAAGGACCAGAGTATTTGGAATGGTAATTCTTTCATTTACGCCTGTTTTCTGGCTGACAGGAGGAAGACTGGGGGAAGATGCACTAACGTTTTTCTTTATGGTGGCGGTGATTCTTATTACTATATATTGGGAGAAAACACCGGATTGGAAATATACCATACTTCTTGCGATTCTTTATGGGTGTGGCATGATGACAAAGGTGTCATTAGCATTTCCGTCATTCTATACGGCTTATATCTTCTGGAAAAACAGAAAGAGCCTACAGTTTGTTCCAAAGATGCTGGTGTTTGCAATCATTGCGTTTCCACTTGGCATGTGGTATTCCATTCGGAATTTTGTATTGTTTGGACAACCGATTGGATATATTATGGTACCGGATGCTTTTCTCTATCGGGGAATGACTTCTTATGTCGCAAGATTTTTTTCTATTGACGTAAGAAACTGGTTACGTTCGCCCTATGCAAATCCACTTCGGGATTATAATTTCCCGGTTTATCTACTAAAAACGGAGCTGTTTGGGGAGTTTTCCTATGATATGCCGATATGGATTCCGGCTATGCTTCTTTTGATTAGTACGGTATTAACATTACTGGTTGCTGCAGTTGGTATTTTTAAAATCTGCAAATGGAAATCTATTTCGGAGGATAAGCGTCCCTATATTCTGGGGCTTTTGTTTGGTGGGTATGCAGCAATCTCTTATTTCAGCCTTCCCTATGGCTGTTCCATGGATTTTCGTTATTACCTGATGCTTACGGTATGTAAGGCTATGGTGCTTTGCCGTTTTCTGGAAGAGGAACCTCATGGTACGTTTGCCCAGGAACAGGCCCTATTACAAAAGGGAATGAAATGGTTATGTATTCTTTTTGGAATATTTTCCATTGTCTTTTTTACAATGATATAGAAAGGTGATTTGTGTAAACACTTATAAAGTGATTGCACTTGATATGGATGGAACAAAATGATATCCTTAGGAATAACAAAATAATTTATGGTAAAAGAGGTAAAAGGAGACGGAATGAATATAAAGGATATGAAAGTAAAAGACATACTATTATTTGTGGTAATAGTCGTATTAGTTGTATTGATGCTTGTAAAGAAAGTTGATCAGATTTATAACGCTTTTTCTCCAAAAGACGAGCCTATAGAATATATAATATGATAAGTCAAGAAAATAAAAAATGGTCATTAAGACCATTTTTTATTTTAGCTTTTCACGGATTTTCTCAGCAATTTCTTCTAATTCTTCCAGGGAAGGATAATATTTTCCGGGGTCAGCACATAACGCTTTTCCCCAATCGTCATCATTTTTATACTTTGGAATGATATGCATATGCGTTTCCAGTGAAACATCCCCAAAATATGCACAATCAATGGTATCCGGAGCATAAGCAGCATTTAATGCTTTCATTGCACGGGTAACATCGTTAAAAAAGGTATCTCTGACTAAAGAGGGAATTTTTGAAATTCCTTTTGACTTTTCACGGTCAATTAAAAGCATTCTTCCTTTATTACTTTGCTCCTTATAAAGATAGACCGTAGCTATATCCAAATCCATTAATTTTAGTCCATAAGGATTGTCCAGGGATTCGTTTTCGACCTTTTTACTGGAAGAGACCTTTTGCTGGGCAAGGTATTCTTTTGCAAATTCCATATCAAGACCTAAAACATGTTCAAAAATCTGATGCTGGACCTCTTCCCGAATTTTAATCAATTCTTTGAGGGGCTCTTTTTTGAGGGCAGGCATACTCATTCCGGTAAGCCTTTTCGTAATTTTCTGATGTTCTTTTTTATGCAGTTCCGATTTACTATACTGGATAGAATCCATAAGGGATTCTTCTTCATAAAAATGATACGCGCAAAAATCACGTAGCTGACAGACAATATCCAAAAGCTGTTCATCTTTAATGCCAATACAATCGGTCTGTATTAACTGCTCAATGTCACGTCCAATACGAAAAAGCTGTTTATGTTGGGTGTCAATTTCTTCTACACCACATGCCATATCCGGCTTCCAGTCAAACTTAAAATCAAACATATGTGGTTGCCCCCTTATCTGTAAAACATAAATAGGTAACTGCAAAAGCAATTACCTAATATGTATGATTACTACTTTTATTATAACAAAATCCATGTATTTATGGAAGTATTTTTCATATGGAAATTACAGGAACAGTGCGACTTTTCTTTTGCAGAAACTCGGTGTAAAATAGAGTCATGACCGTAAAAGAAAAGATGATTAATTTATTTGAATTAAATAGGGGCACTTATCTTTCCGGAGAAGAAATTGCAAAAAAGCTTGATGTTTCAAGAGCTGCTATATGGAAAGCGGTAAACAAATTAAAGGAAGAAGGTTATCCGATAAAAGCTGTCACAAATAAGGGTTATTGCTTATCGGAGAATACCGATATTCTTTCTGTTCAGGGGATTCAAAAATATTTGAATGCGGAATGCGACTTTTTAGAAATGGAAATGCTGCCTACCGTAGATTCTACAAATTCGTATGTCTGGAAAAAAGCAGGTGAAGGTGCAGGTGATGGATATACGGTAATTGCCCGGGAACAGGCAGTTGGCCGCGGACGTACCGGCAGAGCATTTTTTTCACCAAAAGAAACGGGAATCTATATCAGCACATTGCTTAGACCGAAGGATTATAATGCGAATCAGGCATTACAGATTACAACAATGGCAGCAGTTGCAATTTGCGAAGCTATCGAGGAGGTATCTGACAAGCATCCGCAGATTAAATGGGTGAATGATATTTTTATTCATGGAAAAAAAGTCTGTGGTATTTTAACAGAGGCTTCGTTCAGCCTGGAGAGCGGTTTACTGGACTATGCTGTTCTTGGACTTGGAATTAATGTATATCCACCGATGGATGGATTCCCAAAAGAAATTGAAAAAATTGCAGGGGTTGTTTCCGAAAATCCTAAAACTGATTTTAAAAATCAATTAGTAGCAGCTTTTCTGCGGCATTTTGTAAGATATTACAAAAAAGCAGAACGAAAAACATATATTCAGAAATATCGTGATTATAGCCTTCTAATAAATAAAGAGATTTATGTTATCCAGGGAAAAGAAAAGAAAAAAGCACTGGCATATGATATCAATGAGGATTGTCAGCTTTTGGTAAGATATGAGAATGGTACGCAAGAGAAGTTATCTTACGGAGAAGTTCAAATTGTAAACCAATAGATAAAAAGAGGTTGACAATAAAAATCTGCTATGCTAGCATATGTGATGGACAAATAAGTAGCAAAAGGAGACATTACATATGAATTCAGCACAGACAAGATCATCAAAAACAAGAGATATGGTATATATCAGCTTATTTGCAGCATTGATTACCATTTGCTCTTGGATTTCCATTCCGGCAACCGTTCCATTTACATTACAGACTATGGCAGTATTTTTAACAGTTGGTTTGTTAGGAGGAAAAAGAGGTTCCTGTTCGGTTTTACTTTATATATTGTTAGGAGCTTTCGGAATTCCTGTATTTTCAGGATTTCGAGGAGGAATTGGAGTATTGTTAGGCACTACCGGCGGTTATATCATTGGATTTTTGTTTACAGCTTTATTTATGTGGGTCATGGAAAAATTCTTTGGCAGAAAGCCGGTGATACTTGCTATTTCCATGGTTGTTGGGTTGCTTGTATGTTATGCATTTGGAACAGCGTGGTTTATGTTTGTTTATTTAAAGAATACAGGGGCAGTCAGTCTTATGACCGTTCTTGGCTGGTGCGTTATTCCGTTTATCATTCCGGATGCGATAAAAATTGTTTTGGCATATATTCTTACGAATGTGCTTAAAAGATTTATTTATTGATAATAAAAATCAAAAACTACTTGAAACTACTCCAAAAATGTGATAAAGTTAAAAAACTTTGAGGGAGTAGTTGGCGCATGGCGTGTCAAGTCAACAGACTGATTATTTCATAATCTGGCTTGTCTTAAATAACGAGACTCAGGTATGGCATTGCTATATCTGTGTCTTTTTAGATTCAGGTATGGGAATACCTGAATTTTTTTGATTTTGGAGGTAAGTTATGGAGCTGATGGAATTGTTTTTTATTGCGGTAGGTTTGTCTATGGACGCTTTTGCGGTATCCATCTGCAAGGGGCTTTCTTTGGGAAAAATTAAAGTAAAGCATATGTGTATTGCAGGTATCTGGTTTGGCGGTTTTCAGGCATTGATGCCACTGATTGGGTATTTTCTGGGAAGCTTTTTTGCAGACATGATTACGGCATATTCGCATTGGATTGCCTTTGTATTATTGGTATTTCTGGGTGCGAAAATGATTAAAGAAGCATTTGGCGAAGAAGAAAATGTGGATGCTGCCATGGATGCAAAAAGTATGTTGCTGCTTGCGATTGCAACAAGTATTGATGCACTTGCAGTAGGTGTTTCCTTTGCATTCCTGCAGGTAAACATTGTACCGGCGGTATCCTTTATTGGAAGTATTACTTTTATATGTTCTGCTGTTGGTGTAAAAATCGGAAGTATATTCGGTGCAAAATACAAATCAAAATCCGAGATTTGCGGTGGTGTCATTTTGATATTGATTGGTATTAAGATATTATTGGATGGACTGGGAGTTTTCGGTTAATAAATAATAAAAAATCAGGGTATGCCATCTTATGTGGCATACCCTGTTCTTATAAAAGCCTGAAATAATTATCCGAAATATCTCTTTAATAAGCCTTCAAATGCTTTGCCATGTCTTGCCTCGTCACGAGCCATTTCATGAACGGTATCATGGATCGCATCAAGATTTGCAGCTTTTGCACGTTTTGCAAGGTCAAATTTACCTGCAGTTGCACCGTTTTCTGCTTCTACTCTCATTTCCAGGTTCTTCTTGGTGGAATCCGTAACTACTTCGCCCAATAACTCTGCAAATTTTGCAGCATGTTCTGCTTCTTCCCATGCGGCCTTTTCCCAATAAAGACCGATTTCAGGATAGCCTTCTCTGTGAGCAACTCTTGCCATAGCAAGATACATACCTACTTCAGTACATTCACCGTTAAAGTTTGCTCTGAGGTCTTCTAAAATATCTTCGCTGACACCCTGTGCAACACCTACTACGTGTTCAGCAGCCCATTCTCTTTCTCCTGCCTGAGCAGTAAACTTTTCAACGGGTGCTCCGCAAACAGGGCACTTATCCGGTGCTGCATCTCCTTCATGAACATAACCACATACCTGACATACATACTTCATAATTTTAATCTCCTTTTCTTAATTATATTTTTTAGTGTTTTATAGTACAATTACTACATAATCCATAAAAATAAGTGCAATGTCCTTCAATTTCACCATCAAAATTTTTGGCAGCAATTTCATTAATTTTATCAATATTATCCATTTCAAGATCCAGGACACAACCACAGTTCTTACAGATAAAATGATAATGTGGGGAAATATCGGCATCAAAGTGATCTGTTCCATCACCGACTCGTAATCTTAATATTTCTCCGTTATCAGATAATAAGGTAAGATTGCGGTAAACTGTTCCAAGACTGATATTCGGAAGCTGTTTACGGACATTGGTATAAACAACGTCTGCGGTTGGATGATCTTTTCTTGTTGCAAGGAAGTCTAAAATAGCTTCCCGTTGTTTGCTATGATTTCGCTTCATTGTCACCTCCCTAAAATAGAAATAGTAACGATTACTAATTTTATTATAATAAAAATTTTGAAGATGTCAATAGGTAAATTTATAAATATTTTATAGAATCGATAAAATGTTTATTAACGACGAGGGAATAGGTTATGGTATAATGAGCAAAGAGGATTAAATTATGAAATTTAAAACACGGTTAGTCATTACCTTTCTTACAATTGTATTATTACCTTCCTTTCTTGCATTGACAGCGTTTGTCTGTATTGGCGGATATTTAACAAAAAGTCAGGAAGAGCTTGGAATTCAAAGTAAAGATTATAATGTTTTAATAGATCCGGCACAGGCATCCCAGAGAATGTCAAACGAGATTTTTTTCGAAGTAAAAGAGGTGCTTCAAAATGAGCCGGAGATGATAGAAAGCAAAGAAATGTGGGAATCTCTAAATGAAGAGGTTTCTGACAGAGCTTCCTATTTATTGGTTCGTAAGGGCAATCAGTTGTTTTATGCAGGTAATGAGCAGGCAGCCGGAATGATTTTCAATATCCTGCCATCTTTTCATGCAGAAAATGTGGAACGGAACCAGAATCGCAGTATTTATTATGATAGTATGAAGAAACTGGTACGTCAGATGGATTTCTTTTTTCCGGATGGGGAAGAGGGAAGCTTGTTTGTAATCACAAGAGGAAATACCGCTTTTTCAAAGCTGCTGATTTTATATATGGCAATTGCCATAATGATTATTTTAATTCTTACGAGCTGGTTTTTAACAAAATGGATTGGTAAGGGTGTTTTTACACCTATTAATCAATTAAACAAGGCCATGCAGAATATTGCGGAGGGGAATCTGGAATATCATCTTCCGGAAAATATGGATGGTGAAATTGGTGAGTTGTACCGAAATTATGAAGATATGAGGCTTCGACTCAAGGAATCAACGGATGAAAAGATTCTGGCAGAAAAACAAAATAAAGAACTGGTAAGTAATATCTCCCATGATTTAAAGACACCGATTACGGCAATTAAGGGTTATGTAGAGGGCATCATGGATGGTGTCGCAGACAGTCCGGAAAAAATGGATAAATATATCCGTACGATTTATAACAAGGCAAATGATATGGACCGTTTGATTAATGAGTTGACAGTATATTCCGGAATTGACAGCAATCGGATTCCTTATCATTTTCACCGTATCAATGTATCAGAGTATTTTGGAGATTGTGTGGAAGAAGTCGGATTGGATTTGGAGTCCAAAAATATTGAGCTGAATTATTCCAACCTTGTTTCACCCGATACCATCATTATTGCAGACCCGGAGCAGTTAAAAAGAGTCATTAACAATATTATAGGAAACAGTGTAAAATATATTGATAAACCGAATGGCGAAATTGATATCCGCATTTTGGATGAAGTGGATTCTATCCGTGTGGAAATTGAGGATAACGGAAAAGGCATTGCCTCAAAGGATCTGCCTCAGATATTTGAGCGTTTCTATCGTACAGATGCTTCCAGAAACTCTTCTCAGGGAGGAAGCGGAATAGGACTTTCGATTGTAAAGAAAATTGTGGAAGACCATGGTGGATATATTTGGGCAACAAGTAAAGAGGGCGAAGGAACCTGTATGCATTTCGTGATTCGAAAATATCAAGATAAAGAAGAATAAAGAAAAAGCACATAATAAGAGTGCGGAAATGAGGAAATATGAGCAAAATACTAATTATCGAAGATGAAGAGGCAATCGCAGATCTCGAAAAGGATTATCTGGAGCTGAGTGGATTTGAAGTTTCTATTTGCAACACCGGTGATGAGGGTTTGAAGACTGCATTGTCACAGGATTTTGACTTGATTGTACTAGATTTGATGCTTCCCGGCATGGATGGATTTGAAGTTTGTAAAAAAGTCCGGGAAGAAAAAAACATTCCCATTATAATGGTTTCTGCCAAGAAAGAGGATATTGATAAAATCCGTGGTCTTGGCATGGGTGCGGATGATTACATGACGAAACCGTTCAGCCCGAGTGAACTTGTTGCAAGAGTGAAGGCACATATGGCACGATATGACAGACTTGTTGGTTCCGCACAGAAGTCAAATGATATTATAGAAATCCGTGGTATTCGTATTGATAAGACTGCAAGACGCGTGACGGTGGATGGGGTGGAAAAAGCTTTTACCGGAAAAGAGTTTGATTTACTTACTTTCCTGGCAGAGCATCCAAATCATGTATATACAAAAGAGGAATTATTCCGTGAAATCTGGGATATGGATTCGATTGGCGATATTGCAACAGTAACAGTTCATATTAAGAAGATTCGTGAAAAAATTGAATATGATTCTGCAAAGCCACAATATATCGAAACTATCTGGGGCGTTGGATACCGCTTCAAGGTTTAAGAAGGATAAATATCTAAGGGGTAGAGGAGGTGATATGGATGTGTACAGAATTTCAAATTGAGAAGATTATAAAAATGATGGTGGAATGTTACCGGGAGGTATATGGAAACAGTATTGAAGATATTATTTTATATGGGTCCTATGCAAGAGGTACGTATAATGAAAATTCGGATGTAGATATAGTTGCTGTCGTACATGGCTCAAGACAGGATTTACAGGAAAAACTGAAAATAGTCTGGGATGTATCAGCTGAAATAGGTCTGGAAAACGATGTTATTGTTTCTCCAACGGTAATACCATATGATGAATTTGTAAAATATAAACAAACACTTCCATATTATCGTAATATTCATGAGGAGGGGCGGAAGATTGGATGATTTAATACAATATCGCCTGGATTCTGCACATGAAAAATTAAAATCCTCAAAGTTGCTCTTAGATGCAGGGTTATATAAAGATTCTGTTGGCAGATCATATTATGCAGTATTTTCATCTATCAGAGCAGTATTGGCATTAAAGCAGGTAGATTTTTCTAAACATGCGGGTGTAATTGCCTACTTTCAAAAGGAATTTATTAAAACGGGTATATTCGATAAGAAATATTCAAAATATATCCAGCAGGCATTTCAAATTCGAAATAATTGTGATTATGATGATTTTTTTGTCGTATCAAAACAAGATGCCGAAGAACAATATAAAAAAGCAACAGAAATTTTGTACACAATTGAAAATTACATAAAAAGAGTTGATAATTAGAATGAAAAATATATTATATGAAGATAATGATATTCTGGTTGCATACAAACCGGCAGGCATCGCGACGCAGACAGCACGTGTTGGGCAGCAGGATATGGTAAGTGAATTAAAGAATTATTTGGCAGTAAAGGAAAAAAAGGAGCCTTATCTGGGGTTGGTGCACCGTTTGGATCAGCCGGTTTCAGGGGTTCTTGTGTTTGCAAAAAATAAAAAGGCGGCAGCGTCCTTAACTGCACAAATTACGAATGGAACCATGAAGAAATATTATTATGCACTGATATATGGAGTTCCGAACAAAAAGAGGGAACAATTGGTAAATTATCTTTATAAAGATGGCAGGGATAATTTATCGTTGGTAGTAGATGAAACATTTCCCGATGGGAAAAAAGCTGTTTTAAAATATAAGCATGTATCTACCTTAATGGTACTTGAAAATAATGAAGAAGTTTCTCTTATAGAAATCGAATTGCTTACAGGACGTCACCACCAGATTCGGGCACAGATGTCGCATGCAGGAATGCCGTTACTTGGGGACAGTAAATATGGTTCTTCGGAATCGAAAGAATTGAGCAGAATAATTGGATGCAAAAATGTAGCATTATGTGCCTATAAAATAGGCTTTAAGCATCCGGTAACAGGAGAAGACCTGACATTTACGAAGCTTCCGGAAGAAGATTTTTTCCAGCCATTTCTAAATATGTAATAGAATCAGAAGAATTACCCATACTACTAACAAACAATGTTAGGGTATGGGTGTTTTTATGCGGAAAAAGAGTACACAGCTGGCGGCTACAATTTTACTTACTTATGGGTTTATGAAATTTATCAGTCCATTTGCTTCGCCTTTTATTGCGGCATTTTTGATTGTCTGGGCAATGAATCCGTTTATTGAAAAAGTACATCAAAGAACACACTTCAAGAAGCCGTTTCTGGCAGGATTATTACTTACCATCTGGACCATATTGCTCATACTGGTAATCTGGATTATCAGTGCACTTGTCATTGATGGAAGTAGTGTGCTTTTTAAGGAGTTTCCAAAATATATTACCGACTGGGAAGTGATTTTGGGAAACTGTTGCAACGGACTGGAAAAATACCTGGGAATTGAAGGTGTCAAAATGGAACACTTTGTGACGGAGCAAATTAATTTGTTTACGAAAAGTTTTCAGGTTAATATTCTTCCATCGATGATGGGAAAATCTTTTAATTATGTAAAAGGGATGGTTACTTTTTTTAGTTTCCTTGCAGTGATGATGATAGGAGTTTTGTTATTGAGCAAGGACTATAATGAAATTACGGGAAAAATAAAAGAAAGCAGTCGTTTTGAACCGGCACGGGAGATATTTTATAAAGTAGTCATTTATATTAAAACTTTTGTAAAAGCGCAATTAATTATTCTGTTGATTATCAGCTCTTTATGTGCAATCACATTATCTGTTATAGGAATGAAGTGTGGAATACTTTACGGTTTTTTAACGGGCTTTATGGACATGCTTCCTTTTATAGGGACGGGAATTATGCTGGTTCCGCTTGGAGCGTTTTACTTTCTTACCAATGAATATTTAAAAGGAGTTGTATGCATCTGTTTATATGCAGCCTGCGCTTTTTTAAGAGAATTACTGGAACCAAAGCTCATTGGGAATAAAGTTGGAATCTGGCCGATAGCAATTTTGTTTGCTGTTTTTTCAGGGATTTATCTGTTTGGAATCAGTGGAATTATTAAAGGTCCCTTATCTCTGGTAATTATATATGAAACTATAAAATATCTATGGTATACTGAAGAAAAAGAATCGCAGGAGAGTACAGCAGAAATTGATTAAGAAAATTGGAAATCTGTTAGCAACTGCATATTTGTTGATTTTATTCGTTGTATATCCCTTTTTTATGAAAAATGGATATGTGGAAATCGGAGAGGCAAAATTTGAATTCTGGTCTCGCATTTCGGTCAGTGCTGTTCTGCTAATGTTCTTCTTTTTTGTTGTACAGGCTTTCAGAGACAGAACCATATACACGATGGATGTCTGGGTGTTCCTGTTTGTACTTTGTACGCTCATATCCCTTTTGATTTCCGTTGACCGGAAGGAGGCGTTTGCGGGAACTGCCGGATGGCATATGGGAGCATTTGTATATGGAGTGCTGTGTCTGCTCTACTTTTTTATCAGCCGATTGTGGATTCCGGGGAAGTTTGTATTTATGAGTTCCCTGTTTGCCGCAGGTGTAGCATTTATTCTGGGGATATTGGATCGTTTTTCGATTTATCTGATTCCGCTAAAAATCCGGGACCCCGGATTTATCTCTACTTTGGGAAATATTAACTGGTTCTGTGGCTATCTGGTGATTTTTCTTTCTTTAGGAGCAGCACAGTTTGTTTTTGCAGAAAAAGCAGAAATTTTTTTCGGAATTTTCAGCTTTATCGGGTTTATGGCTGCATTTTGCCAGGGATCAAGCAGTGTGTTTTTATTTTTTGGTGCTTTGTTTGTATCAATTTTTTGGATTGCCATAGAGCGTAGAGAATGGATATTAAAGTGGTGCATTCTGGCAGGAAGCTGGTGCCTGGCGGCACAGACAGTACGTCTGATGAGATTTTTTTTGTCCGGCTATAATTATGAAACAAATAATTTATGCGGAGTTTTTACCAATAGCAATATAACACTATATTTTTTACTTGCAGATATAGTACTGTTCTTTATTTTTTCGAGAGTGTATAACAGGGAAGTAAAACATGTAAAAGCAATCCGCATTGCTTTAGTAGTATGCCTTTTATTGGTATTGGTTTTATATGGAATACAGGCATATTATCATACCTTTATCTATCGTGGTAACCTGGAAAGCGGTCATTATCTTGTATGGGAAGCAGCGTGGGGAAATGGAAGAGGCGCAACACTTCGTGCAGGGATATCATTATTTCAAAGTATGAGCTGGAAAAATCGACTTTTTGGCATTGGCCCCGATTGTTTTTCGGCATATGCATATTCTATCCCTGAAGTTTCGCAGATGTTGCAGGAATATTTTGCAGGAAATCGTCTTACCAATGCCCATAATGAATTACTTACCATGCTTGTGAATTTTGGTATTGTTGGAACGATGTCATATTACGGAATTTATATTTCTTATTTGCATAGTATGATGAAAAACGACAGAAATCCGTATGGTTTAAGCATTGGTATAGCGGTGGCATGCTATGTGATACATAATATGGTAAGTTTTGCAAATATATTAAATCTCCCGTTTCTTATTGTATTGTTGGCAATGGGACAAAAATGTTGTATAATATCTTATTACGACCAGGGAAAATGAAATATGGTCTGATGGAGGAGATAAACATGGCAGAGAAAAAACTAGTAGAAGCAATTACATCTATGAGTGAAGATTTTGCTCAGTGGTATACAGATGTAGTAAAGAAAGCAGAACTGATTGATTATTCGAATGTAAAAGGATGTATGGTAATTAAGCCCGCAGGATATGCAATATGGGAGAATATTCAAAGACAGCTCGACGAACGATTTAAAGCAACAGGAGTAGAAAATGTATACATGCCCATGTTTATTCCCGAGAGCTTGCTTGAGAAAGAAAAAGATCATGTAGAGGGATTTGCACCGGAAGTTGCATGGGTAACTCATGGTGGTTTGAATCCACTTCCGGAAAGAATGTGTGTCAGACCTACCTCTGAAACATTATTCTGTGACTTTTATAAAGGAGATATTCAGTCTTATCGAGATCTTCCAAAGGTTTATAATCAGTGGTGCAGTGTAGTACGTTGGGAAAAGGAAACAAGACCGTTCCTTCGATCCAGAGAATTTTTATGGCAGGAAGGTCATACGGCTCATGCCACGGCACAGGAAGCTGAGGAGAGAACGGAGCAGATGCTTAATGTATATGCAGATTTCTGCGAAGAAGTATTGGCAATTCCTGTTGTAAAAGGACGTAAAACAGAAAAAGAAAAATTTGCAGGAGCAGAAGCTACTTATACGATAGAAGCATTGATGCATGATGGAAAGGCTTTACAGTCCGGAACGAGCCATAATTTCGGAGATGGATTTGCAAGAGCCTTTGGCATTCAGTTTACGGACAAGGACAATACCTTAAAGTATGTACATCAGACTTCCTGGGGAATGTCTACACGTATTATTGGTGCTATTATTATGGTACATGGAGATGATTCCGGTCTGGTACTTCCTCCGAGAATTGCACCGACACAAGTAATGATTATTCCTATTCAGCAGAAAAAAGAGGGTGTACTTGAAAAAGCCTATGAATTAAAGAATGTATTAAGTAATTTCCGTGTAAAGGTAGATGATTCCGATAAGAGTCCCGGCTGGAAATTCTCAGAACAGGAGATGAGAGGAATTCCGATTCGTGTAGAAATCGGTCCAAAGGATATTGAAGCAGGCAAATGTGTTCTTTGCAGACGTGATACCAGAGAAAAAATCGAGGTAGAACTTGATAAGCTCGAAGAAACGGTAGATGAATTATTAAAGAAGATTCAGGCTGACATGTTGGAGAAGGCAAAGAAGCATTTAGAATCACATACTTATACCGCTACCACAAGAGAAGAATTTGAAAATACGTTTAAAGAAAAAACAGGCTTTGTTAAAGCAATGTGGTGTGGTGAAAGAAGCTGTGAAGAAGCGATTAAAGAAAATATGGCAGTTACAAGCCGTTGTATGCCATTCCATCAGGAATGTCTTTCTGATAAATGCGTCTATTGTGGAAAACCGGCCAAGAAAATGGTTTATTGGGGAAGAGCATATTAAACGGGTTTGATATACTTATGGAGGAACGGTATGGAAGGATATCAGGCAAACGGAAACAAGAAAAACATTTTGATTGTAGAAGATGACCCTGAATATTTGGAAGTATTGCGAAATGATTTAGAACCGGAGTATGAAATACGAATCATTCATTATGGAGCATTTTCGTTGGAAGATATCAAACAGTATCAGGCAGACCTGATATTGTTTGATCTGATGGAGCCTGTCATGGAGGCATTTATGACCGTGCAGACAATTCATAATGCAGAGACGGATAGACATATTCCGGTTGTTTTTATTTCTGCAAAAAGCAATAAAGAAGTGATTGTGGCATCCATGAACAGTGGTGTAGATGCTTATTTTGTGAAACCAATTCAAAAATCAGAGTTATTAAAGAAAATCGCAAATATTTTTGATAATCAGAATCATTTAAATGGTCAGCGTGTTATTTTATTGGCAGGAGACGATGCTTCTTATCTGAAAATAATGAATACCTGTTTAAAAGATACGTTTCAGGTAATGATAAAAAATACAGTTGCGGAGGTAAAAGAATATTTGCAACAGCAGAAGCCGGATGTAATTCTTCTGGATTATCAGCCTCCGGTATGCAGTGCGTCAGAAATTCTGAATTATATAAAGGAATTGCCGGAAATACAACACATACCGGTTATTATGATGACGGAAATTGATGACCGAAAAATGGCAATGAAGGATGCAGAAGGTTTATCCATGCAGTTTTTATTGAAACCGATAAGCAAAATGGAGTTGCTGGAAAGCATCATGAGCAATGTATAGGATGTAATATGAATTACAAAGAACAAAAAATACAATTACCACAAAATGTAAATTTTATTATTGATACAATTACCCAAGCCGGTTATGAAGCTTATGCGGTAGGAGGATGTATCCGGGATTCTCTTTTAGGACGGGAACCGGAGGATTTTGATATCACAACCTCCGCATCTCCCTTTGTAATTAAAGAACTGTTTCCAAGGACTGTCGATACAGGAATTAAACATGGAACAGTAACGGTATTGCTTCAAAAAGAAAGCTATGAAGTGACTACTTACCGGATTGATGGCGAATATGAGGATCATCGTCATCCCAAAGAAGTTATTTTTACAGCAAACCTATTGGAAGATTTAAAGCGTAGAGATTTTACGATAAATGCAATGGCATATAATGAGGAAACCGGACTGGTAGATCCCTTTGGCGGAGAAGAAGATTTAGCAGGCAGGATGATTCGCTGTGTAGGGAATCCGGTGGAGCGTTTTACCGAAGATGCATTACGTATGATGCGTGCTGTACGGTTTTCGGCACAATTAGGATATACCATAGAAGAAAATACAAGAAAAGCTATTGAGCAGTTAGCACCCAGTCTTCATGCAATCAGTGCTGAGCGAATTCAGACAGAGCTTGTAAAGCTGGCAGTATCATTGCATCCTTCTTTTTTGAGAATTGCGTATGAAACGGGAATCACAGCAGTCATTATGCCCGAATTTGACCGATGTATGCAAACAGAACAAAACAACCCACACCACTGCTATTCCGTTGGAGAGCATACGCTTCATGCAATGGAAAATATCCGGGCAGATAAAATACTACGCCTTACCATGCTGTTTCATGACATGGGAAAACCACAAACAATGACCGTGGATGAGCAGGGAATTTATCATTTTCATGGTCATCCGGAGATTTCATCAAACATTGCAAAGGATATTATGCGACGTTTGAAATTTGATAACAAAACGATTTATTATGTAACAAATCTGGTTCGCTATCATGATGTTAAAGTAGAGCTACGCAGGAAAGCAGTCCGTCATGCGATTCATAAAATCGGAGAAGATATTTTTCCGTATTTGTTTGAGGTAAAAAGGGCAGATTTTCTTGCACAGAGTATGTACCAAAGAGCGGAAAAAGAGCAGGAACTGCAACAGCTGCAGGAAATTTACGAGGAAATAAAGAAGAATAAGGAGTGTGTTTCTTTAAAAGACCTTGCTGTTACAGGAAAAGACTTAATCCAGGCAGGCATTAAGGAAGGACCGGAAGTCGGAAGCGAGTTAAAAAAGTTGCTGGCGCTTGTAATCGAAGAGCCGGAAAGAAATACAAAAGAATATTTATTGGCAGTCGTAAAAAAAGACGTCGTTGAGTAATACTTTTCCCAAAAGATTCATAGTATGGACTATGACATGAATTGGGGGTAATGAAAGTGAATGACAGATGCGTTGGACTGCTAGGCAATTATGATGTAGAAGTGCTTCGCACCGCAAAGGGGCGAGGCGCTATTCTTTGTGAGACAAATTTGGGATTGCTTATTTTTAAAGAATATATTGGAAGAAAAAATAAGGTAGTATTGCAAAATGAAATTTTGTCCACGCTTCATAGGGAAAATGTAAAAGCGGAGCAAATTATAGCAAATAAAGAAGGAGAGTTTCTTACTACGGATTATGATGGCAGCGTGTATATTTTAAAAACATACTCTGTGGGAAGAGAATGTATTATAAAGGATATCGAGGATTGCAAAAAAGCGGTTCGGTCACTTGCGGTACTTCATAATGTTCCGACAGAGGAACTATGTATTCCGGAAGGAATTGTACAGGGAGCTTGTGTTAATGAATATGAAAAACATACCAGGGAGCTGAAGAAAATCCGGAAATATTTATTAAGCCGTGGACAGAAAACGGACTTTGAAATTTTATTATTACAGAACTATGATTATTTTTATTTGCAGGCAGCAGAAGTTTTTGAACAGATGAATTCATCGGGAGAAGACTTTACCATTAAAAGAATCTGTCATGGAGATTATCAATATCATAATATTCTTTTTGAAGAAGAGAGCACTTTTTTAATTAATTTCGAAAAATGTTTTATCGAGGATGTGACAAGGGATTTAGGACTTTTTTTAAGGAAAATTCTTGAGAAAAATTTCTGGAATGAAGAAATGGGTTTTTCCTTATTAGAGGCATATGAAGAAGTAAGAACACTTAAACAGGAAGAGAAACTTCAGCTGTTTCGAAGGCTGTCTTATCCTGAGAAATTCTGGAAAATTGCAAATTTTTATTATAATACGGGAAAGTCCTGGATACCGGGAAAAAACATCGAAAAGCTGTATAAACTTTTAGAGCAGGAAAATGAGAAAAAAGCATTTTTGAAAAGATATCAGGAAGTATACTTGGCGTAAAAAAAGAGACATGATATACTTGTATCGGAAATGTTTATCAATTGAGGAGTACAAAGTGAAAAGGGATGAATACATGAACAGAATACAAAAGAAAAGTCTGTTTTTTTGTTTGATATTAAGTTTTTTACTGACGGGATGTCAGACGGTTGGTCACGCACATGAGGCAACTTTTGAAAGCGCTTTTGAAAATGGACAGGAAGAACCGGTAGATATTTATGTTTCTGCAGCGACCGTTGTTTTTAAAGGCGTGGACAGAGAAAATCAAATGATAGAAGTATTTATGATGGATAAGAAGGAGGACCGTACTCTTTTTTATGATGGTGCAACAACAATTACGGACCAGTACGGAGCACCCCTGTCCATGGAGCAGTTATGTGCAGGAAGTATTATGAATATTGCCTATAACAGTGAACTGGAAAAAGTAGGTTCTATACAGATTTCTCCGGAGGCATTTCAGTACCAGGATGTTCAAAAATATACACTGGATATAAATGCAGGAAGTGTTACGATTGGGCAGGAACTTTATCAACTCGATAAAAATCTGCTTGTCTTTTCTGATAATGAGATAATTACCCCGGATCAGATTGTAAGCCAGGATGTTCTTTCTTTTCAGGGAATAGGCCATGAAATAAAAAGTATATCCATTGAAAAAGGACACGGATATCTGGACCTTGAAAATGAAGAATTGTTTGTTGGAGGCTGGATTGAAGTCGGACAATCCGTTATTTCGCAAATTGCACAGGACATGCTGCTTACGGTTCCGGAAGGAACGTATCAGGTGCGTCTTACGGCAGCAGGACTTGAGGAATTTCGGGACATTACGATAACAAGAAATGAAATTACCGAGATTGACCTGGGGGACATTGAGAAACCGATTCCCGAAAGTGGAAATGTGGCTTTTGACATTACTCCGGCGGATGCAGTTGTTTCCATTGATGATCATATTATAGACCAAAGCTATATTTTGAAGCTTCCTTTGGGAATTCATCAAATTACGGTCAGTGCGTCAGGTTATGATACGGTCAGCAAGTTCTTCGAGGTAGACGGAGAGCCGCTTACCGTACAGATGAGCCTCACTAAGGAGACAAGTACGGTTTCCGGAAATGATGTTTCATGGGCATCTGATAAAAAATCATCAGGAAGCATTACCGTACAAGCACCATCCGGTGTTGAAGTGTATGAGGATAATCTGTTCAAGGGCTATGCACCGGTTACTTACGATAAGACATCCGGAACACACGTTATTACATTAAGAAAAGCAGGGTATAAAACAAGAAGCTATACGATAGAAGTATCGTCGGACGACGAAGACCTCGTTTATTCGTTCCCTGACCTGGAGCCGGAGAATGAATCTACGGTGAGTGGTAACACATTACCAGATGAAAAAAATACGAAAAAAACGGTGAGTGGTAACACCGTAAGCGGTAACTCGGTAAGTGAAAATTCTCTTTCTCAAAAATGAAAGAAAACCTTGAAAAATCCGCCTTTTTCTTAAATTTACCTTGACAAATAATAGCAAAAACGATATAACTATCATAGACGTTTCAAAAGAAACCTAAAACACTCATATGTTAAGAGGAGGAAGTTCAGATGAACAAAACAGAATTAGTTGCAGCTATGGCTGAACAGGCTGGATTATCTAAAAAGGATGCAGAAAAGGCTTTAAAGGCTTTCACAGATGCTGTTGCAGCAGAACTTAAGAAGGATGGAAAGGTTCAGTTAGTTGGATTTGGTACATTCGAAGTTAGCAAGAGAGCAGCAAGAGAAGGAAGAAATCCTCAGACAGGTAAGGCTATGAAGATTCCTGCTTCTAAGGCTCCTAAATTCAAAGCTGGTAAGGCTTTAAAGGATATCCTTAACTAATATTGATAAGATATCTTGCACGGAGTGTCGTTGTTGCGACACTCCGTTTTATTTTATCTGAAAGAATAAAATGGAGAAGATGTGATTATGAGACTTGATAAATACTTAAAAGTATCACGTTTAATTAAACGTAGAACAGTCGCAAATGAAGCATGCGATGCAGGACGTGTTCTGATTAATGACAAACCGGCAAAGGCATCTGCAAATGTTAAAGTAGGTGATACGATTACGATTGCATTTGGAAATAAAGAGGTTAAAGTGGAAGTCCTTTCCGTACAGGATGTTGTAAAAAAAGAAGAAGCAAAAGAGATGTTTCAATATTTATAGCATATGTTTTTCCTGCGCTTAATATATTTATTCTAAGAGATTTATCTGGAGCAGGAAAATGGAAGATACAACTCTTAATAAAAGAGTTCACAAATTAATATTAAATAATCGCCGGTCGTGTAATCTGACAGGCGTAAGCGATGTATTATCGTTTGATGAAAATGAAATCATTTTGGAAACCGACCAGGGAATGCTGATGATGAAGGGAAAAGAACTTCATGTAAACCGTCTTATGCTCGATAAAGGCGAGGTTGATATTGACGGTAGAGTTGACAGCATTACTTATTCTGAACAAGGCGGGAAAACAGAACGGGCAGAATCTTTGTTAGGAAGACTTTTTAAGTAAGTATGAGTCCCGAAATATATGCAGAAGTTACATTTTTCTTTCACTCCTGCCTGATTGGAATTTTTATTACACTAGTTTATGACGGTTTTCTTATTTTCAGAAGAGTTATTCCACATAACTACTTTTGGGTTTCCATAGAAGACTTCTTTTTTTGGTTTTTTTGTGCAATAGGTGTTTTTTACTTGCTGGTAAAAGAAAATAATGGAACATTGCGATGGTTTGCTATTTTGGGAGCAATTCTCGGAATGCTTCTCTATAAAAAGTCAGTTAGTACTTTTTATATAAATATTATGTCAACAATTTGGAAAACTTTTTTTTCTTTTTTATATAAAATAACAACATATTGTATGAAGCCTGTACTTAAAGCTACAAATGTTGTACTTCCAGCCTCCAAATGTGTTTTGAAGAGGTCGGGAAGGTATAAAAAGTATGTAAAAAAGAAGTTGACGGTTTGCATAAAATTGCTTAAAATAACATTATGTAAACAAACAAAAAAGCAAGGTGCAAAAAAGTAATAAGGGGTATCATATGGCCAGGCGTGTTGCATATAAGAAAAAACGACAAAACCGTGCCGGCATGTTTCTTGTTTCCTTAGTGCTTATCATGATGCTTATAGTGGTAGCATTTAAGAGTGTTGAGTTGTCTGATAAGAAAGCATATTATGCGAAGAAAGAAGCGGAATTGGCAGCGCAGATTGAAGCAGAGCAGGAGCGTGCGGTTGAAATAGAGGAATATGAGAAATATACACAGACCAAAAAGTATATTGAAGAGGTTGCCCGTGACAAGCTTGGTCTGGTATATGAGGGAGAAATCCTGTTTAAAGATGAAAACTAAGAGTTATCTACAACTGGTATAAAAGAATGTAGATAACTCTTTTTATGTTGTTTAGAAGATGATTTTTTTGTCGGGAACTACAAGGAAATGGCGGTGCTTTTTTGACAAATTATTTACTTTTCCAAATGTATAATAGTCGGTACGACTTGATGGGGCGGCCATCAGGAAGAGAACCGGAAGGAAAGGCGGAATAAACGTGAAAAAGCAGTCAGATATTGAAAAAGAACCGTTTGCCAGCATTTTACCTGACTATGGAAGGAGAAGATTGCTGACTTATGCAGATTCCATCAGAGAACTGGCATTAAATCTGGAAGGTACGGATAGTGAAGAAGATAAATTACCAATTGGAAAGGACGAAGATCGAAAGGACTTATTTTGGCAGAAAAGATTATCAGAAAACAAAAACCTTATGGTGGATCAGCTTCATGAAATGGCAAAAATCATGACGGAACTGGCAGAAGAAAATAGACGATGTGTTCCAATGAGCGCACGGAGATTCCGACAGATAGCACATGCATTAAAAGAAATTGAGATAGAAATAAAAAATTTATATCTGATTGAAAACGAAAATGGAAGGCTGGAAGTATCAGCCGTTTTGCGCAGTAAAGGGAAAAATACACTGACCGTAGATGAAATAGGGGACTTGCTGTCCGTTCTTTTGGGAATTCATTTAAAGAATGGTCAAAGTAATAATTTTTTCCTGTCAGAAAAGTGGGAAACACTGTATTATGTCGAGGAGTCGGTATTTCATACCCTTACCGGCGTAGCAAAAGCCGTAAAGGAAACAGAGCAGATTTCCGGGGATAATTATAGCTTTTTTGAAAAAGAAACAGGAAATCTTACCGTAGTATTATCCGATGGTATGGGTTCCGGGGATAAAGCATGTGCGGACAGTACCATGGTAGTTGAATTGATTCAAAAGTTTTTGGAAGCTGGATTCCAGATGGATATGGCGATTCAGATGATTAATAATACGCTGCTCACCGTTGGCGAGAATGCAAATATGTCAACGCTGGATGTCTGTAGTCTGGATTTGTTTAGTGGAAACTGCCATTTTGTGAAAGTTGGAAGTGCCTGCTCTTATATTAAAAGACAACATTTGGTGGAACGGATTTCTTCAGGGAATCTTCCGCTTGGGGTGTTTCAGAAACCGGATATAGAAAGTATCGGAAGAACATTGATGGACGGGGATTATATTATCATGGTCTCAGATGGAATTTTAGATGCTTTATCCCAGGGAATTGGAGAGGACATGCTTTCGGAGTATATTGGCGACCTTGCTATGGAAAATCCGGGAGAGATTGCAAACGCAATTTTACGCTTTTGCATTCATCAGTGCCGGGGGCATATCCGGGATGATATGACGGTGCTGGTAGTCGGAGTATGGGAAAGGACTTCCAATTTTTAAAAAAATATTTTATATTTAATGTATGGTAAAGAAAGTATTCAGAGATATACAGGAGTATAAAATGATAGACTCCGGTGACGTTGTGGTTGCCGGTATTTCAGGAGGCGCAGATTCCGTTTGCCTCCTGCTTGTGTTGGAAGAAATTCAAAAAAGAAAGTGGTATCCGTTTTCGATAGAAGTTGTTCATATTAACCATGGAATTCGGAAAGAAGCATTTGCGGACGCTGACTTTGTCAGAGAGATGTGTGAAGCCAGAGGAATTCCTTTTCATCTTATTTCCGTAGATATCAAAGCAATGGCAAAGGAACATCAGATGTCGGAAGAAGAAATGGGACGAAAGGTGCGGTATGAGGAGTTTCAAAGGGTTCTCGGAGACCGTAAAGGAAAAATAGCGGTCGCACACAACAGTAATGACCGGGCAGAAACCATGCTTTTTCATTTGTGTCGTGGAACCGGACTTACCGGGGCGTGTGGTATTCGACCGGTTCAGGGAAATATTATAAGACCGTTACTTGGAATAGAACGAAGAGAAATCGAGGGTTGGCTTCAAAGGAAACAGATTTCCTACTGTACCGATTTAACAAATTTTGAGGATGAATATACAAGAAATCGTATTCGCCATCATATTCTTACTTATGCAGAGGAGCATATTGTACAGGGAGCTGTTTCAAATATGAACCGTGCTGCCAGACAATTGGAGCAGGCAGAAGATTATATTGCAGAAGTCACGAAAAGGGCGGTACACCGATGCTGTGAGGAAATCCAGCAGCCCCATCGAATGGTAATACATCTTGATGAATTACAAAAAGAGGATGAATATATACAGTGTAGAGTTATTCTGTATAGTATTTATTGTATTGCAGAATGCAAAAAGGACATTACCGAAGCACATGTACGTGGAGCTTTGAAGTTGTTTCAGACAGGCGGTTCCAAGGAATTATCACTTCCTTATGACGTTTTTGTTTATAAGCAGTACGAAACGGGAATTCTACAAAAGGGACAACAAAAGGAAGCCAGTGATAAGGCGTTTTCCCGTATTCCGGTAGAAATTCCTTCGACAATTGACGTACCTGCGTTGGGAACCATGAAATTTGAAGTGTTTCCTTATGTAAAATCTGAATTTATTGAGCAAAAAACATATACGAAATGCTTTGATTATGATAAAATAACAACGTCTTTGTTCCTGAGAACAAAGGAACCAGGCGATTATTTGACGATTAATTCAAAAATGGGACGTAAATCCTTACAGGATTATTTTATTGACCGGAAAATTCCAAAGCAGGAAAGAAGTTCTATTTATGTATTAGCCGAGAATAATCATATTCTATGGATTCCGGGCTTTAGAATCAGTGAATATTATAAAATCAGTGAACAGACCCGGAATGTTCTACAGGTAAGCATACATACAAAAGAGAATAAAGAAGAGAGAAGTATGGAGAGAGAAAGGAGTCATAGCCATGGCTGAAAAAGTAAGTGTATTACTGACGGAAAAAGAAGTAGATGAAAAAATCCGTATTATTGGAGAACAGATTAGTAAGGATTATGCAGGAAAAACAGTTCATCTTGTTTGTGTATTAAAAGGTGGATGCTTTTTCATGTGTGAACTTGCAAAAAGAATCACCGTTCCGGTAACTATGGATTTTATGTCGGTATCCAGTTACGGTAGTGAAACAAAATCCAGCGGTGTTGTTCGGATTGTAAAAGATTTGGATGAACCTTTGAAGGATAAGAATGTCATCGTTGTGGAAGATATTGTAGATTCCGGACGTACTTTAAGCTACTTGCTTGAAATGTTAAAGGACAGAGGACCGTCAAGCGTACGTCTTTGTACGTTATTGGATAAGCCGGAGAGAAGAGTCGTAGATGTTAACGTAGACTATACCGGTTTTGAAATACCGGATGAGTTTGTCGTAGGATATGGATTGGATTTTGACCAGAGATATCGTAATCTTCCTTATATTGGTGTTGTTGAATTGAATTAGTCGGTCGTATTAAGAAGCAGGAAAGGAAATTAAAAATAACGTGAATAAAAAAAGTAGAGGTTTAGGTGTATATTTTGTTGTGATGCTGTTTTTGTTGGCGTTACTGATTATTCCAAGCTTTATGGACAATAATCGGATAGAGTATACCCGTGGAGAATTAATGGAAGATTTGCAGGCCGGAAATGTGCTGGGAGCAGATATACAGCCAAGCAGACAGACTCCGACCGGTGAAGTAACGGTTGCATTGAACAATGGCTTGAAAAAAACATTGTATGTTACAGATGTAAGTGAAATTGAGGAGCTTTTGATTTCATTTAATGTTGACGCTTATGTGGAAAAGGTTCAGGAAGAAAGCTGGTTTATGACAAGCGTCCTTCCAATGCTGATTGCACTTGTGCTGTTCTTTGTTTTCTTTATGATTATGAATGGCCAAAGCAGTGGTACGAACAGCAAAATGATGAATTTTGGAAAGAGTCGTGCCAAAATGTCTATGGGCGATGGAAAAATCACCTTAAATGAAGTAGCCGGACTAAAAGAAGAAAAAGAAGAATTGGAAGAAATTGTAGAATTTTTAAAGGAACCTGCCAAATTTACAAAGGTTGGTGCAAGAATTCCAAAGGGTGTTTTATTGGAAGGTGCACCCGGTACCGGTAAAACACTGTTGGCAAAAGCAATTGCAGGAGAAGCAGGTGTTCCGTTTTTCAGCATCTCCGGTTCTGATTTTGTAGAAATGTTTGTTGGTGTTGGTGCATCCCGTGTCCGTGACTTGTTTGAAGAAGCAAAGCACCATGCTCCGTGTATTGTATTTATTGATGAGATTGACGCAGTCGCAAGACGCCGTGGAACCGGAATGGGTGGCGGTCATGACGAAAGAGAGCAGACATTGAATCAGCTTCTGGTTGAAATGGATGGATTTGGTGTTAATGAAGGAATTATTGTTATGGCGGCAACCAACCGTGTAGATATCCTTGACCCGGCAATTCTCCGTCCGGGAAGATTTGACCGTAAGGTCAGTGTAAATCGTCCAGACGTTGGAGGCAGAGAGGAAATTCTCAAAGTACATGCCAAGAACAAGCCATTAGGCGAAGATGTTGATTTAAAAGAGATTGCACAGACAACTGCAGGCTTTACAGGTGCCGACCTGGAAAATCTTTTGAATGAAGCGTCCATTATTGCTGCAAAAGAAGACCGGGCGTTTATAACACAGAGAGATATCAAAAAGGCATTTATTAAAGTCGGACTTGGTGTAGAGAAAAAGAGCCGTATTATTTCAGATAAAGAAAAGAAAATTACTGCATTCCATGAAGCCGGCCATGCAATTTTGTTCCATGTATTGCCGGATGTTGACCCTGTTCATATGATTTCGATTATTCCAACAGGTATTGGTGCAGCAGGTTATACCATGCCGCTTCCTGAGAAGGATGAAATGTTCCTCACAAGAGGTAAAATATTACAGGAAATTATGGTTTCCTTAGGCGGCAGAATCGCAGAAGAAATTGTTTTTGATGATATTACAACAGGAGCATCCAGTGATATTCAGAAAGCAACGAAATACGCACGGGATATGGTTACCCGTTACGGTATGTCTTCCAAACTTGGTATGATTAATTATGAAAATGACGATAATGAAGTCTTTATTGGCAGGGATTTGGCACATGCAAAGAGTTATAGTGAACTTGTAGCAGGTGAAATTGACACCGAAGTAAAAGAGATTATTGATGACTGTTATCGCAAAGCAAAAGCAATTATTACAGATCATATGGATGTTTTGAACCGTTGTGCGGAACTTCTTCTCGAAAAGGAAAAGATTGGAAGAGAAGAGTTTGAAGCATTATTTGAGAAAAAGGAGTTTACACTCGATATCTAACAAGTATTGGTGAAAATGCACAAAAACGAATTGCATTTTTTGTAATATTTGTGAATCGTGAGTATTTACGCATAATTAGGTGTATGCTATTATACTACTTGTAACCCCCCCAATACATTATATAGTTTTTGCTATACCCCATAAGAAAGAAATACCTTCTCTAAAAAGGACAGTAATTGATTACTGTCTTTTTTACTTTGTATAAGGGCTTTTTCTTGATTATGTGTATGGGTTGTTATAAAATGAATATGCTATTGTAGAAGGAAAATGGAGCATATAAGTTATGGACATAAACAGGATTCTTAAAACAGAGCAAAACCGTTTATATATTTCCGATATGCGGCCGGTGATAAATCGTGCTGCATTATTTAGTGATACCACTGAAAACTTTATAAATCCCGCAGAACCCAATCCTTATTCCAAGGTACAAATTAAGTTCCGTACGCTGATGAATAATGTAGACAGAGTTTTTCTGGTTCATAAGGGAGAGCATCTGATGATGACGGTTGACAGTCAGGATGAGATGTTTGACTACTTTATCTGTGAAGTTGAACTGGAAGAAGAGGAATTCAGTTATTATTTTGAAGTACAGGTAGGAAAAATTGTCTGTATTTATGATACAAGAGGTGTTGCAAAGGAGCCTGTTGAAGAATATAATTTCCGTATTATTCCGGGGTTTAAGACGCCAAAATGGGCCAAAGGTGCCGTAATGTATCAGATATATGTGGACCGTTTTTATAATGGCAATGTTTCCAATGATGTATTGACGAATGAATATCAGTATATTGGAGACAAATCGGTTCATGTCGAGGATTGGAATAAGTATCCGGCAGCCATGGGAGTACGTGAATTCTATGGTGGAGATTTACAGGGTGTTTTGGACAAAATGGATTATTTGCAGTATTTAGGCATTGATGTCATCTATTTTAATCCGTTGTTTGTTTCACCATCCAACCATAAGTATGATATCCAGGATTATGATTATATCGATCCGCATATTGGAGAAATTGTAGAGGATGAGGGAGAACTCCTGCGTCCGGAGCAGTGTGAAAACAGAGAAGCAAGCCGTTATATTAATCGTGTGACGAATAAAAAGAATCTGGAGGCCAGCAATCAATTTTTTGCACGTGTTGTGGACGAAGCGCATAAGCGAGGCATGAAAGTTATTCTGGATGGTGTATTTAATCACTGTGGTTCATTTAATAAGTGGATGGATCGTGAGAGAATTTACGAAAATGCAGAAGGCTACGAAAAAGGTGCTTTTATTGAAAAGGAGAGTCCTTATCATAATTATTTTCAGTTCTTTAATGACTATGGCTGGCCGTATAATGGTGCATATGATGGTTGGTGGGGGCATGACACTTTACCAAAATTAAATTATGAACAATCCAAAGAGCTTTTTGACTATATTATGCACATCGCCGCAAAGTGGGTATCTCCACCATACAATGTAGATGGCTGGAGACTTGATGTAGCAGCAGATTTGGGACATAGTCCGGAGTACAATCACTATTTTTGGAAAGAATTCCGCAAGGCAGTACGTAATGCCAACCCAAATGCGATTGTGCTGGCAGAGCATTATGGTAATCCACGTCCATGGTTGAATGGTAAGGAATGGGATACCATTATGAATTATGATGCTTTTATGGAGCCGGTAACATGGTTCCTTACAGGAATGCAGAAGCATAGTGATGATTTCCGGGGAGATTTGCTTGGAAATGTAGACAGCTTTCTGGGAGCCATGCGTCATCATATGGCAAACTTTACAACGCCATCCCTACAGATTTCCATGAATGAATTATCAAATCATGACCATTCAAGATTTTTGACGAGAACAAATCATAAAGTGGGCAGAACAAATACTCTTGGACCGGAGGCCGCAAACGAAGGTATCAATAAGGCGGTATTAAGGGAAGCAGTTGCAATACAGATGACCTGGCCGGGAGCACCTACCATTTATTATGGCGATGAGGCGGGTGTTTGTGGATTTACGGATCCGGATAACCGAAGAACTTATCCATGGGGACATGAGGATAACGAATTAATTGAATTCCACAAGGATATTATTAAAATTCATAAAGAAAATGAAGAATTGCTGACAGGTTCACTGAAAATCCTTATGGGAGAATATAATTATCTCTGTTACGGACGTTTTAATCCAAATGGAGCTACCGTGGTTGTAATTAATAACAACGATCATGAGGTAACCAAGGAAATTCCGGTCTGGTTTTTGGGAGTGCCCAAGGAAAGCGTTATGAAACGGCTGATGCTTAGCACGGAAAATGGTCATACAACAAAAACACATGAATATCCTGTAGTATCCGGAAAAGTAAGCGTAACATTGGAAAAAACTTCTGCAATTATTTTGAAGTATGAGAAGCCTTCTGCTAAAAATTTCTTGCTTTTTGGATAGTGGTATGATATAACTTATTATTGTCAGGGTTTGTAATTCTGACTATGGATGGATTCCCGAGTGGCCAAAGGGGACAGACTGTAAATCTGCTGCAAATTGCTTCGGTGGTTCGAATCCACCTCCATCCATTTAGTCTGCCAGTCAGATTAAGCAGGTGTGGCGGAATAGGCAGACGCAAGGGACTTAAAATCCCTCGGTGGCAACACCGTGCCGGTTCAAGTCCGGCCACCTGCATGAAAGAAGCTTAGACTGTTGAGAAAATCATGGTCTAAGCTTTTTTGCAGTTTATAGGTTCTTTATTGACGAAGTATAAATGAAAAAAGTATAATTTCATTATAAGCAGAAAGGATCATGAACAATATATGAAATTGTTAATTAAACAGAGAGTTTTTTCCTGGACGGATACATATGATATCTATGATGAACAGGAGAACCCCAAATATTTTGTAAAAGCGGAGTTTTTAACACTTGGTCATCAGCTCCATGTCTACGACCGTGAAAAGCGGGAAATAGGAATGGTAAAGCAAAGAATTCTTACTTTTTTACCTTCTTTTGATATTGAAATCAACGGAAAAGAATTTGGTAATATTCAGAAACAGTTTTCTTTTTTCAAACCCAAGTATGAATTGGACTATAACAATTGGAGATGTGAGGGTGACTTTCTGTCATGGGATTATGACGTATATTCGGGGTGCAGTGTAGTTGTTCATATATCAAAAGAACCGTTTCATTGGGGTGATACCTATGTAATTGATATTGCAGACCCACAGGATGAAATTATGGCACTGATGCTTGCGATTGCCATAGATGCTGCAAATTGTTCACAGGGAACTTAAAATTGTTGTTGATAAGAAAAAGCTATTGAAAAAGAAGTACAGGTTATGATATTTTAGACAGAGAATATCGTATGTTTAGGATAAGCAGGAATGGAGGAAATTAAGAATGGATATGAATATTGTGTGTTTGGATTTGGAAGGAGTTTTAGTACCTGAAATCTGGATTGCTTTCGCAGAAGCAAGTGGGATTCCTGAATTGAAAAGAACGACAAGAGATGAGCCCGATTATGAAAAGCTCATGAATTGGAGAATTGGAATTCTGAAAGAGCATGGTTTGGGACTGAAGGAAATCCAGGAAACGATTGCGAAAATTGACCCCATTCCGGGAGCAAAAGAGTTTTTGGATGAATTAAGAAGTATTACACAGGTAATTATTATCAGTGATACATTTACACAGTTTGCCGGACCTTTGATGAAGAAGCTGGGATGGCCAACTATTTTCTGTAATTCCCTGGAGGTAGCTCCGGATGGAGAAATTACAGGATTTAAAATGAGAATTGAAAATTCCAAGCTTACAACCGTTAAGGCATTGCAGTCAATTGGCTATCAGACAATTGCAAGTGGTGACAGTCATAATGACCTTGGTATGATACTTGCAAGTAAAGCAGGATTTTTATTTAAGAGTACCGAGCAGATTAAAAAAGATCATCCGGAATTACCTGCATATGAAACATATGAGGAACTGATGGAAGCAATTAAAAAAGCATTATAGGAAATAACAGTTAAGAATTCCCGTTTGATATAGTTTATATCAGACGGGAATTTTTAAAATACCTTTTACGTAGTGCAGGATGGGAGTACAAATGAAAAAACTGTGGACATTATTTTGTGCATTTTTAAAAATAGGGGCATTTACATTTGGTGGTGGATATGCAATGATAGCACTTCTTGAAAATGAATTTATTACCAAGAAGCAATGGATATCCAGAGAAGAATTTCTTGATATGGTTGCAATTGCGGAATCTACACCGGGACCGGTTGCAATAAACAGTGCAACATATCTGGGGTATAGAATTGCAGGAATTGCAGGAGCGGGAATAGCTACTATAGCAGTAAGTATACCATCCTTTATTATTATTTATGTGATTTCATTGTTTTTGGAAGGGTTTTTAAGCCTGACAGTTGTTTCTCATGCATTTCAGGGAATACAGGTATGTGTTGTTTATCTGATACTTTCAGCGGGTCTTAAGATGCTGAAAGAAATAGAAAAAACCATTTGGAATATTTTGATAATCATTGGTGTTATGACGGCAATGATTGTATGTTCGCTGCTTGCGGTTTCCTTTTCCTCTATTTATTATATATTGATTTGCGGCGTGATTGGTATTGCTATACATATGGTGAACAAGATGAAAATGCACGGAGGAAACGAAACATGATTTATTGGAAACTATTTTCAACCTTTTTTATAATCGGTGCCGTTTCTTTTGGCGGCGGATATGGAATGATATCCTTAATTCGTGAAATTGTCATTGCAAATAAGTGGCTTACGGAAAGTGACTTTATGAATATGATAGCGGTATCGGAATCTACACCGGGACCACTGGCAGTAAATATGGCAACATTTGTTGGTTCCTCACAAGGAGGAATTTTAGGTTCTTTTATGGCTACATTGGGTGTTATTCTACCTTCCTTTTTTATTATATTATTCATTGCTGCCATCATGAAAAACTTGTTGAAATATGCAGGAGTAAATGCGTTTCTTAGCGGAATAAGACCATGTGTTGTTTCCATGATACTTGCTACGGCACTCATAATGGGATTGGATACGTTATTAGGATTTTCCACGATTGGACAGAAAGCAAGTCCGGATCTGCGGAGTATATTTTTATTTGGTATGTTAATTGCCATACATGTTTTATATAAACGAATTCAAAAAAGGAATCCCTCACCCATCGGAATGATTCTATTATCAGCTGTGTTTGGTATAATATTATATGCATAAGCATCTATTAAAAAAATACCACCAACTCCTTGTAGGAGATGGTGGTATTTTTTTTAGTTCTGATTATCTTGTAAATGTTGTCTTACGTAATCGCGAATAAAGAAATTATCTTCCGGCATCTGACATCCGACAATATACAGACCATCACTGTTGGAGCATCGAATTACGTGTCCTTCCAGATAATCATGCTTTGGCATATCAAAGTCATGAATTTTAATCGAAAGAAGCGCTCCTTTATGTGAAGCAAAGAAGTCATCATGTACCAGGAAGGCAAAGCCGTTTGCACTGATGTTGTCCAGAGTACCTTCTACCGTTACACCGGTATCTAAAATGGTGATGGTACATGGATTGGAAATATCCAAACGGGGATATTTTCTTCGATTGTTGATTTTGGGACGGGATTCAATGGTTATTATGAAACGGTCCGTATGTTGTTTTTCGGCATTACTGATTTTCACAGAATTCCAAACATATAATACATTTCCAACGGTTACCTGAAGCATGCATATTGTATCATCAACAAAAGAAGGAGCATCCGGTAAAGAAACAACAAAAGTATTACTTTCCTGAGAAATAAGTTCTCCATGGTAGGTTTGGGAGTTTTCTGTTGTTATAGATAATTTCATGCCGGGCTGAATATCTTCCGTGCCCATAAAGCCGCCGATTCCTAATTCACACATCAGCGATTCGATTACCGTTTCAATGGAATTAATATTATTTGCAGATTCATCATATTTACTCAGCATGCGGTTGTTAATCTCGTTAGAATCGGCAATGCAATCGGTCATATCGGCAACCACATGGGAAACTTCTTCCAGATTATCAACCAAATGGATATTAGAAGTTTCAACATCTTTCATTGCCTGGTCAATAACCTGAATGTTTTCACCAAGCTGTGTGGCATCGGAAGAAATCTTTGTAATATTATTTCCTGCCAGAGTTACTTTATCTAAGGTTAACTGAATTAACTGCAAAGTTTCTTCCATGGAAGCGGTCATTCGGTCAGATGTTTCTTCCAGATGCTGAAGAGCCTGCCAAATTTGACCGGAGGAAGTTTTGGTTTCATTACTGAGAGTACGAATCTGATCGGCAACAACGGCAAAGCCTTTGCCGGCTTCTCCGGCTCTTGCTGCTTCAATCGAGGCATTTAAAGCCAATAAGTTCGTCTGATTCGATATATTTTCAATGGTTCCGGTTTCTTTTTTTACCATAGAAAAGTCATCTTTGAATTCTTGCAGTGTCCGCTCAATATTTCCGGACAATTCCGCCATAGTGTTTGTTGTGGTAATTAAGTTCTCGAGGTCGGTGGAACTTACCTGTGCATGTTCACAACAGGTAGCGGTCAGGGCTACCATCTGTTCAATCATTTCAGCAACATGATTTACCTGAGCGTGAATATCCGAAGTCATTTCATTTGAAGAGGTAGTTGTATCCTGCAAATTTATATTATGATTTTGAAGTTTATGTAATGTCTGGACAACAATGCTTGCCCCATGTGTATTTTCCGATGCTAATTCCTGAACGACATTAATTCCGTCCATAATGGTATTACAAGCCGATTTTACCTGTTCTACGGTAGTAACAACACGATGCAAATCGGCGCGGATACTATCTGCCATTGCTCCATCGGATTCATTCAGGTGCTTAATGGACATAACGTAGCAGACATAACACAAAATAATACAGGCTAATTCCAGCTGATAATCTTTCATGTTTGTTGCGGAATTAAATCCAAGGAAAATACGGTAAGCCGCACTGCCAATAATAATAATGGAATTTACAATACCACAGGTCACCATGAAACGCTTGTTTTTATAGATGACTAAAAGGCTCGTAACAGGAAGAATATAAGTAAATGCAATGGGCGAGGAAGTGGTACTGATTAGATACGTATAAAAAATACCATATCCGATTACAAGGTTATACTTATATAATTCGGTTGCAAATCCCTTTACACGGAGTAATATTTCACCGGTGATAATTGGAAACCAGCATAATAAGAGAAATACCAGGTAGTAAGGAACGGTTAACAGGCCATTTGCTACATCGCTTCCATAATTTGCAGAAAGTAACACCGCAAAAATGAGCCAGATTTTTCTTGCCTTTCGATTGGCTTTTTCCTTAAAAAGAGATTCATCGTAAGTCATAAGTACCTCCATTTTTATCTGTTGTAAATAGTGTTTTATTATGAAAACTGTTGAAAGTATTGCAACATATCATGAAATACTTTAAGGCTTTCTTCACGGTAAGGATCAATGACACTAAAGGCATGCGTCAATTCTTCATTTGCAGGGAAATCAAGCAAGTGATGCTCTACCTGATTCTTAGTCAGTGCTTTTTCAAACTGAAGCGTATAATGATGAAGATAATCATTCTGGCTGGTGGTCAAGAAGCAGGGAGGAAGTGATGCTACAATGTCCGGATGCTCCGGATTAATATATGGAGCAAAAGCATGATGCCGATAACCTTTTCCATATAAATACCGTGGTAAAAAGAGTCCAATTTTATCGGGTTTATGAGTATAGAACATTCCGCTGATAAGACCGAGTGCCTTTATTTTCAGGGAAGAAGGATGTACCTGTGCGGCATTTGCTACCTTTTCATTATTTTGCATGGCAGCACAATATGTCAGTAAACAGGCACCACCGCTATCGCCAGCAGCAAAGACCCTGTCAGGTAATCCATGATAATCCGGTAAATGCTGCTGAATATAATTCATTGCAAGAAATACATCATGGCATTGGTCAAAAAAGGTACAATCCGGAACAAGACGATACTCTACATTAAATACAAGATATCCTAATCGGGATAACTGTGCACAAAAATAGCGGTTGTATTCTTTGCATCCGATTACAAGACCGCCACCATGTACATTAATGATGACAGGAAGAGACTGCTCTGAAAGATTCTTCGGCTGATATACATCTAACCGATGTGCCATGCAATTGTCATCTACGTAAGGAATATTCTGCTCTTCCATCACATCTTCCGGAATAGAAAACTTTGCGTCACGAGCCGGAAGTGTACGCAGAAAATCTTCACGTTGTTTATAAAAAGTATTTTTCATAAACTGGCTCATAAAACCACCTCTTTTAAACGTAAAAATGTAATATAAGCAAATATATTTTTATAATAGGACATTTTTCCTATATTTTCAACAGGATATCTGCTATTATAAGTAAAGAAATAAAATATTTATCAGAATACACAGATGGAGATGCGCGATATGAAATGTAAATTAATCGAACAGATAGAAAAATATCAACCATACAATGAACAAGAGCAACAGGACAAGGAATTGCTGTTATATAGTCTTTCCCGGGAACCTCATATTTTTACCAGAGAGAATGCCCTCGCGCATATGACAGCATCTGCCTGGGTAGTCAACAAAGAGAAGAATAAAGTATTGATGGTTTATCATAACATTTATCATTCCTGGTCATGGCTTGGAGGACATGCAGATGGAGAGGAAGATTTGTTAAAAGTGGCAATTCGTGAGGTTCAGGAGGAAAGCGGGGTTCAAAATGTGGTACCTGTCAGCGAGGATATTTTTTCCCTGGAGTCTCTTACGGTGGATGGACATATCAAAAAAGGAAAGTATGTGTCATCCCATTTGCATTTGAATGTCACGTATCTTCTGGAGGCAGATGAACAGGAAGTTCTTGCCATAAAACCGGATGAAAACAGTAGTGTGGCATGGTTTTCACTGGAAAAGGCAGTGGAGGCATCTACAGAGCCATGGTTTCAGGAAAATATATACCGGAAACTAAATGCAAAGTTACAAAAATACAGTACATATTAAGATTTTCTTAATTCGAATGGAAAAGCTATATTTTTGACAAAAATGTGTTATATTAAAAAAAGAGAAAAACGTATATGGTCTGGAAGAAAAGACTTGATTGTAACATCCAAGCTTTTAAGGAGATAACTTCTCATAGCAGGATATGTGATGTTGTCTTTATGAAAAGATGGGGATAATCTATTGTGAACGGAAAATATGTGGAGAAAGGCAGATAGGGACTTGTTCGTATCATTCTTTTTTATTGCATTTTTCGTAATAACAATTGCATTATTTTATATTCTTCCGGGAAAATGGAGAGCAGCTTTCTTATATCTGGTAAGCTGTATTTTTTGTGCCTATATGGATGTCCGTTCTTTTATCATATTGCTTGTTACGACTATTTATTGTTATGTGGCGGGAAAACTTCTGGAAAAAAGAAGTAATGGTAATGTATTTGGAATTTTGGTTGGTTTATGCGTAATAGCAATTGTTGTGTTTAAGTTTACCGGTTATCTGAGTGCAAAGCTTGGGCTTTCATTACCGGAAAGTATATTGACAAATCTTATAATGCCAGTTGGATTATCCTTCTATATGTTTCAGGTAATTTCATATCTTGTAGACATTCATCAGAAAAAAATATCAGCAGAGCATAATTTTTGCAAACTTGGATTGTGGATGAGCTATTTTCCAAAGCTGGTCAGTGGTCCCATTGAAAGAGAAAATGATTTTATTCCACAGTTGGAAAATATAAAACGTGTAACCTTTTGGAATACCGGAAGAATATCCGTATCACTGTCGTATATATTGTGGGGAGCTTTTTTAAAAATGGTAATGGCGGATCGTATGATGCTGATGGCAAGTCCAATTTTTGACGGTCCCGAGAACTATGATTCGTTATTTCTACTATGTGGGGCAGTTCTTTATACGTTTCAGATTTATTGCGATTTTGCCGGATATTCCTATATGGCAGTTGGAATTTCGGAGTTTTTTGGAATCCATCTTACCATGAATTTTAAAGAACCGTATATGTCATCTTCCATGACTGAGTTCTGGAGAAAGTGGCATATCAGTCTAAGCACATGGTTGAAAGACTATTTATATATTCCACTTGGAGGAAACAAAAAAGGGATTTTCAGAAAGATTATAAATAATATGGTTGTATTTTTAGTCTGCGGAATGTGGCATGGTGCAGGACTGAATTATCTAATGTGGGGATTCATTCATGGTGCATATACAGGGTTTGAAGCTTTGGTATGCTGGTATCAGAAAAAGAAAGCAATTACGTTTCTGCGTCCAATAGGAGTTTTCTTTTTATCTGCATTTGCATGGATATTTTTCCGGGCAGGAAGTGGAAGAGCGGCAATGGGATATGTAATTCGCATGTTGAGCTTCCAGCTGGAGAGTGAAAAGTGGAATATCATGTTTACAAATGTTTTTGAAAATGAGATTGAGTTTTGGTTAATTCTTTGTGGTCTCGTTGTGGTCATGGGAAGTGATTGGATTTCTACACGCAGAGGGTTACGCTTTCCGGCACTGCTTCAGTGGAACAGTTCCGGTGTCCGTTATGCGTTTTTTGTAGTAATGATTTTACTGATTTTTGTTTTTGGAATATATGGAGCAGGTTACAATTCGAGACATTTTATTTATATGCAGTTTTAATGGGGCAACTAATAATGAAAAAGAGTAATGCAAAAACAAAAAAAATAATATTACGTGTAGTGGCAGTAATTGCTCTGTTTGCGGGTTTTTATTTGTTAAGCAGGATGCTTCAGATTAAATCGGACCATGGAATCAATCAAAACAGGGGCTTGTATTTTCAACCGGCTCAAACAATAGATGCGGCTTTCTTGGGAACCAGTCATGTGCATTGTGATGTAAATACGGCATTGTTATGGGAAGAATATGGAATCGCCGGATATGATTATAGCGGTGCCGAGCAGCCATTATGGATGACATATTATTATTTAAAGGAATTATATAAATACCAGAATCCTAAGGTCGTAGTAATTGACCTTTATGCTCCTGCAAGGTTTAAAGAGGATTATCAATATACCTGGATTTCTGAAAATATTTATGGAATGAAATTTTCGTTGAATAAGCTTCAGATGCTTTTTGCAAGTGTAGAGTATTCAAAGATTTTTCACTATTTTCCGAACTTTTCGGTATATCATAGTCGTTATGACGAATTGGAACAAGAGGATTTTACACACTTTTTCTGGAATAACGACCATCTCGAAAGCTTTAAGGGATATACGCCTTATTGGAAAAAAGGAAAAGAAGTCTCCCTTGTTAATAATGATGGTGTAGCAGGTGGATTGACGCCAAAATCAGAGAAGTATTTAAAAAAAATCATTAAATTTATGGAAAAACAGGATGGCGAGCTTCTATTTATGATTGCTCCTTATGTGATTGTACCGGAAGATACGCAGACTTATGATGAAATCAGAGGTATAGCTGAAGAATATGGAATAGAAGTAATTGATTACAATCAGAAAATGGAGCTGGATTATGAAACGGATTTAAATGATGCGTCGCATCTGAATTATTGGGGAAGCTGCAAATTTACAGAACTTTTGGGCAGGGATTTGAAGGAACGATATCAAATACCGGATCATAGAGGAGAAGAAGCTTATATATCCTGGGACGAACATGTGGAAAGTTTGACAAATCTGATACGTATGAAGTAGAATGTTCTAAATAATTGAGGGTACATTTTATGCTGGAAGTTTCTCATATTCGTAAAACATATGGTAAAAAGGTTATCTTAGAGGATATCTCATTAAAAGCAAACTGTGGGGAATGCATTGCAATCGTGGGAAGAAACGGTTGCGGAAAAACAACCTTGATGCAGATTCTGGCGGGTGCTTTAAAACCCGATGCAGGAGAAATCCGTTTTTTTGGCAATAATCCACTCAAAAAAAGAAAATTTTTTCCGGAATATGTGGGTTATGTACCACAGGATCCGCCACTATTGGAGGAATTATCCGTAAAGGATAATCTGAAGCTATGGGGAGTTCTTAAGTCAGAGTATTTTTCTACAATTAATTCGATGTTTTCTCTTGATGAAATTATGAACATGAAGGTGGAAAAGCTTTCTGGGGGAATGAAAAGACGTCTGGGAATTGCATGTGCGATTGCCACATTGCCATCCATTCTGCTTTTGGATGAGCCGACGACAGCTCTGGATTTGTATTATAAAGAAAGCATTCAGAAATGGCTGCAGCAGTACCGGGAAATGAAAGGTATTATTCTGCTGACGTCCCATGATGAAAAAGAGATACTTTCCTGTGACAGATGTCTGGTGATGCATCAGGGAAACCTATTGGAGTTATCCGGAGATCAATTTACCATTGATCATATTAAAAAATACATAAAATAAGTAAAAGGGAGAAGAAATATGCCAAACTTTGATCCAATGACGGGAAAACCGTTACAAGAAACACCATTTCAGGGAACACCACAGCCACCTAAAAAATCAAACACTGCAAAAATCGTCATTTCAATTGTTAGTGGTGTGATTGTTCTTGCAATGTTAACAGTAGCAGCTTTTTTTGCAATGAGAATGTTTGCAAATCCTAAAAAACAGGTAGAAAAAGCTTTTGTGAAAACATTTCAGGATGGCGGTTATTTACTAGATTTGCTGACAACAGATTTTGATTTAAAAGAGGGAGAAAATTACAGCATTGATGTTGACTTCAAGAGCGGAGATGAAACCCAGGATGGAGCTCTGGAAGGGGAAATGACCTATTGCACAGATGGAAATGTGCTACAGCTTGTAGGAACGATAGGGTATGAAGATGTAAGATTGACCATACCAGAGATAGAATTTGCTTTTCAATTGGATGCAGAAGAATTGAGATTTAAAATACCATCTTTTGATGACAGGGTTTTTACATATGACTATACGCAGGAAAAAACTGGTGCTATAAGTTACTATGTGGGTGACGATGCCATTCAGATGATGGATGAGTATTTAAGCTCATTATATGAATCTAATACCGTTTTAGATAATACGGATGCTTTGGACTTTAGAGATGAAATAGCCGACTGGTATAAAGAATTAAAGGTCAAAAAAGCAAAATCGAAAAGCTATGAAATTGATGGAGCAAAGCATAAAAGCAAAGGTTATGTTTTAACCATCGAAAAGGATAAAATGCTGGATCTCATAGATATTGTGAGCGATTATGCAAATGCAAAGTTAGGGGAAGACCAGCCACAAATAGAAGAATCTTTTGATGAAATAAGAGATATGTATGAGGATTTGGAAAAGCTGGAAGTTTACTTTTACGTGTACAAAAACAAACTTGCAGCGATAGAATATGAAGTTCCCGGAAATTTTCAACAGATTCTGTTTAAAGGCGGCGATTATCGTTTTCAGAATATAGAAGTATTACAAGATGGAGAATCAGCTTTAAAAGTAACTGGAAATATAGAAAATGGTGAGGAAACCATCGAAGTTTCTATTCTTGATGAACCAACCTTCGAGGTTTCTTATGAAAAGGAAACCGGAAAATTCCATATTAGTATCTGGAACCAGGATGAAGAACTTGCCATGGATGGAATGATTAGTATAGACCCAACAGAACTTACCATAGAAATGGAAACTCTGGAGTTTCAGGATTATGTATTATCCGGAAAAGTAACTATCCGAAAGGGTGCAGAGATTCAGGAAATCAGAGGTGAAAAACTTGATTTAGGCAATGCAGATGAGCAGGCATTGAATCGTATTTCCGAAAAAATCTTTATGGCTCTTAATAGTTTGGCATATGGGTATTGATAGATAAGGAAATAAAATGAGAACTTTTTGGGCGTATTTATGCATGGAATTGAAAAGAGCATGGAAAATCTTGCAGAAATCCATAGTAGGGTTTTGCCTTTTGCTGCTTTTTACAGGCATAACGGTAGTATTGTTTAGTGTAATGATGCAAAATGCCCAGGTGTTCCAGAAGGTTTCTATCGGGATATCCATACCCGAAGAAGAGACGATTAGCAGACTTGCGACAAATTATATATCTACCATGGATAGCGTAAAGTCCATTTGTGAATTTCAATATATGGATGAAGAGCACGCAGTAGAACAATTAAAAAACGGAAATCTTCAGGCAGTCATTGTATTGCCTGAAGGTTTTTTTCATGATGTGCAGGTAGGAGAGAATCCGCCTGCACAAATTTATTTTCCGAAAGGAAAAGAAATTCATATCGAGATTTTTGAAGAATTGCTCTTCGCAGGGGTTTCTTTTCTACAGACGGCAGAATCGGGTGTATATGCCATGTTGGGAACTGCGTCCTATTATGGTGCACAGATGAGTGCTGAGGATATTGGGAATACGATAGCGCTTTTGTTTGCAAATCAGATACTGGTAAGACAAAAAATGTTTGTTTCGGAGATTCATTCTCCGCTGGGAAATTATGCAGTTGTGACATATTATTATCTGGCAGGCATTGTGGTACTTTTAATGATGTGTGGAATCCCATTTGGTTTTCTGTATGAAAAAAAACAGAAAACATTACAGGAGAAGCTTCGAATTTATGGAATAAGGGGATTAAAACAATCATTCATAAAGATATTGGTAATGACGATTTATCTGTATATGGCAGCAATGGTGTTTTATGCAGCAGGATATTTGCTGTTCGAAAAGCTTGGATATTATGAGCTTGTGTGGTATCCGGGCGGATGGCTTGGAATGGCATTTCTTTGTCTGGCAGTTGCGGTATATGTTCATGTGATTTATGAGACGGCATATCGTGGAAATCAGGCACCGGTGCTATTGTTTGTAATCAACAGTATAGCTGCGGTCGGTACAGGAGTATTAATACCGGAAGAGTATCTGGGAAATACTTTGCGAAGGATAGGAAAAATATTACCTATGCAATATTGGCATCAATTCTGTGCAGAAGTGCTGACCGGAAAATGGAACTGGAATACCTTTTTCATGATATCCGTATATCTTGTTATCGGGATAATCATAGGAGTTATTTTTTTATGGAGAAATTCTTTCGTTTTTACAGATTACAATTAAAAGCGTGGATGAAAAACAAAATCTGCTGGCTGCAAATGATAGCACTGTTTATTCTGGTATTTATGATGATGCAGATACATTTTCCCCAAAAAGAAAATGTTACGATTGGGATTGGAAATTGTAACACCGGGATAGCAGAACAGATTGCACAGGAGCTTTTAAACGGTCAGAGTGTTTATCAGTTTCGAATTTATCCGAAGGATGAGAAACTACGTGAAGATGTCATGCAGGGAACCATCGAGTGCGGATTTCTTTTTGCACCGGATTTTGAGGAAAGATATCAGGATAAGTCTTTCAAAAAAAGTATTACTTATATAGCGACTCCTTTTTCAACCAAAGGGGAGGCGGCGAAGGAAACAATATATGCAGCTTTTTTAAGAGTATTTGGAAAAGAGCTGATTTTACAGGAGCAGGAGACGGTTTTTGGCAATCGGAGTGAGGAAATGACCCAGGCACTTTCGTCTGCATATGAAAATTATCTCGACAGTGCAGACATTTTTCATACCGAAACACAATTTATTGAGCAGGATACATTTTCTTCTGAAGAACAAAAGTTGTACCCCTATCATGGAATGGTGGGAATTTGTGTATTTATGGTTATTTTTCTTGCCGGAGTAGAAATGACGGGTGGAGAGTATCAGAATTTTTTAAAAAGTATGGAATTACGAAACAGAGTCCTGCTACAAGCGACAAACCTGCTGGCAGTCGCAACACCGATTTCGATTGCAACAGTTCTTCTTATGTGTAATACTGTCGTAAGCAGAGGATATATTTCTGAATTGATACATATGATGGGTCTTGTTATCATAAGCGGGATAGAGGTGCTCCTGTTAAAGAGTCTTTTAAAAACGAAATCTGCCATGTGGGCGGGACTGCTGGCAATGATTGTACTACAAATTCTGGTTTGTCCGGTTTTCTTAAATGGAAGTACGGTAGTTCCTGCACTGTCTTATTTGAAATATGTTGTGCCGCTTGGCTATTATTTATAATTTTTTCAAAAGTTGTTCTTGCTTTTTTGAAAGGGATACCTTATGATGGTTACGATACGCGACTGACGGAAGCAGGTTCTGCCTGTGTAGGGATTACCTACAGGGAGCGTATTGATAGAAAGCCGACCGTCTGGGCAACACAGATTTTGTGTGCCCAGATTTTTTTATTTTATAAAAGCAAAAGGAGGAAATACAATGAAAATGCTTTCACTGGCAAAAGAATTAAGCGAAAATGCATATCCGGGAAGAGGAATTGTAATCGGAGTAACACCGGACGGAAAAAAGGCGGTAACCGCATATTTTATTATGGGAAGAAGCAATAACAGCCGTAACCGGGTATTTGTAGAAGAAGGAGAAGGAATTCGTACCGAAGCGTTTGACCCATCCAAGCTGGAAGATCCGAGCTTAATTATCTATGCGCCGGTAAGAGTATTAGGAGATTATACCATTGTTACAAACGGAGATCAGACAGATACCATTTATGATGGAATGAAAAACGGTCTTACTTTTGAGCAGTCTTTGAGAAGCCGTAAGTTTGAGCCGGATGCACCAAACTACACACCTCGTATTTCCGGAACGATGGAAATCAAAGCAGGAAAATATCGTTATGCAATTTCCATATTAAAGAGTGATAATGGAAATCCACAATCCTGCAATCGCTTTGCTTATTATTATCATGAACCGATTGCCGGCGAAGGACATTTTATCCATACTTATATGCATGACGGAAATCCGCTTCCAAGCTTTGAAGGAGAACCAAAGAAAGTAGAGGTTCTGGATGATATTGATGCATATACGGAAATGCTTTGGAACAATCTGAATGAAGAAAATAAGGTTTCTTTGTTTGTCCGTTACATTGATATTGAAACCGGAAGCTATGAAACAAGAATTGTAAATAAAAATAGATAAGAAGCTATTTACACAGAGAGGAAACGAATATGAATGAAATTCAATTAAAATATGGCTGTAACCCAAACCAGAAGCCGTCCCGAATCTTTATGGAGGACGGAAGTGATTTACCGGTAACGGTATTAAATGGAAAGCCGGGATATATCAATTTCCTGGATGCTTTTAATGGATGGCAGCTGGTAAAAGAATTAAAACAGGCAACCGGGCTTCCGGCAGCAACTTCTTTTAAGCATGTTTCTCCTGCTGGAGCAGCAGTTGGACTTCCGCTGGATGATACGCTTGCAAAAATATACTGGGTAGATGATTTGGGAGAACTTTCTCCTTTGGCATGTGCTTATGCACGGGCAAGAGGTGCAGACAGAATGTCTTCATTCGGAGATTTTATTGCACTTTCCGATGTTTGTGATGCTGATACGGCGAGACTGATTAAGCGCGAAGTTTCCGATGGCGTGATTGCACCCGGCTATACCGATGAGGCAATGGAACTTCTGATGCAGAAAAAGAAGGGAAATTATAACATCATTCAGATTGATGAGTCCTATAAGCCGGCAGAAATCGAGCGGAAACAGGTATATGGAATTACGTTTGAACAGGGTAGAAATGAGCTTGATATTAACGAAGAGCTGTTTTCCAATATTGTAACAAAAAATAAAGAGCTTCCTGCAGAAGCACTTGTTGACATGAAGATTGCACTGATTACACTTAAATATACACAGTCGAATTCCGTATGCTATGTAAAGGGCGGACAGGCAATCGGAATTGGTGCAGGACAGCAGTCCAGAGTGCATTGTACCCGTCTTGCGGGACAAAAGGCAGATAACTGGTATCTTCGTCAGGCACCGCAGGTTCTGAATCTGGAATTTGTAGATTCTCTGGGACGTGCAGACAGAGATAACACCATTGATGTTTATATTGGAGAGGAATATGAAGATGTCCTCCGTGAAGGTGAATGGCAGAAACGTTTCAAGGTAAAACCACCGGTATTTACAAGAGAAGAGAAGCGTGCATGGCTGGATGGAAATCAGAATGTAACCATTGGTTCAGACGCATTCTTCCCATTTTCGGATAATATTGAGCGTGCTTATAAAAGTGGCGTAAAATATATTGCGCAGCCGGGCGGTTCGGTTCGTGATGATTTAGTAATTGAATGCTGTGATAAGTATGATATGGTAATGGCATTTACCGGAATTCGTTTGTTCCATCATTAATTAAACATATCTTAAAAGAGGGAATCTGTTGAATGCAGGTTCTCTTTTTTGCGTTTCACTCTTTTAAAATATAGTTTTGTATGGTAAAATCAAGCTTGAAATTTTCCTGTTTATCCCAAGGGATATACGGTTAAACTTACAAATGAAAATGAAATGATGATGATACAAAAGCAATGTGGAGGTCATGATGTTAGAGGCAAAAAATCTCATATTCCATCCATTAGATAATGGCGTGGAAAAGAGTATTATTGAAGATGTGAGTTTTCGGGTGAATGATGGAGAAATGCTTGTAATTACAGGACCAAACGGGGGAGGCAAATCAACGATTGCCAAGCTCCTTATGGGCATTGAAAAGCTAGATGCCGGACATATTTATGTGGATGGAAAAGAAATTACAGAGTTATCAATTACAGACAGGGCAAAAGCAGGAATCGGTTTTGCTTTTCAGCAGCCGCCCCGCTTTAAGGGAATGACCGTAGAAAGATTATTATCTTTGGCAGCAGGGGAACAGCTTTCAGAAGCAGTTTGCTGTGATTTGCTTAGCAGAGTGGGATTGTGTGCAAGAGAATATCTGAAGCGGGAGGTTGATGCAACACTTTCCGGCGGTGAAATGAAGCGTCTGGAAATTGCATCCGTGCTTGCAAAACCACATAAGCTATGCATTTTTGACGAACCGGAAGCCGGAATTGATTTGTGGAGCTTTTCCATGCTTGTAAAACAGTTTGAGCAACTCCATGAGGAAAAGAAAGAAAGCCTGATTTTGATTTCCCATCAGGAAAGAATCATACAGATGGCAGACCGGATTATGGTAATTCGTGATGGAAAAGTTGCATGTGTTGGAACAAGAGAAGAAGTTTATCCATCTTTGATGCAGGAGAATATTGCCTGTGAGTGTAGTAAGATGGCATAGAAAGGATTGAGAATCGTGGCAGAAATAGATGCAATTACCCAAAGTGTTCTGGATAAAATTGATGGAGTAGGTTTTAAGCAAGAAGGTGCTTATAATCTGCGATATAACGGATATTCCCTTTGTCATGGAAATACCGAACATATTAAGATTAACCGTAAAGAAGATAAACCGGGTATCGATGTAATCATAAGCGGTGATACGGATGGAGAGTATGTTCATATTCCTGTCGTAGTGGCAACATCCGGCATGATGGATGAAGTTTATAATGATTTTTATGTAGAAGACGGTGCAAATGTCAATATTGTAGCAGGCTGTGGTATTCATAACAGTGGTTGTAATGAGAGCCGTCATGATGGAATTCATACCTTTCATATTGGAAAAAACTGTAATGTTCGTTATGAAGAAAAACATTATGGAGAAGGAGAAGGCACCGGTGCCAGAGTATTGAATCCATCTACCCGTGTTTATATGGAAAAAGATTCTGTTTTTACCATGGAAACCGTACAAATTGAAGGTGTAGATTCAACAAAGAGAGAAACGGAAATTGTGGTTGGAGAAAACTGCAAGCTTTTTGTAACCGAGAAGCTGATGACACATGATAAACAGGAAGCCATCTCCAATATTGATGTTGTTTTACGCGGTTCCGGAAGCTCGGCACAGATTGTTTCCCGTTCCGTGGCAAAAGGAACATCTATCCAGACGTTTCATCCCAAGGCAATCGGAGAGGCACTTTGCCATGCGCATATTCAATGTGATTCCATTATTATGGATCATGCACAGGTCTGCTCCATACCTGAAATTGATGCGAAACACGTCGATGCAGCAATTATCCATGAAGCGGCAATCGGAAGAATTAATAATGAGCAGTTGATCAAATTAAATACCTTTGGCTTGAATGAAGAAGAAGCCGAAGCCGTTATTATTGCCAACTTCTTAAATTAGTTTTACAAAGGGATAGAAAAATGAAAAAATTGCTTGTATTTTTAAAAGATTATAAAAAAGAAAGTATTTTGGGGCCTCTGTTTAAATTGCTGGAGGCTTCTTTTGAGCTTATTGTTCCGCTGGTAGTTGCGGCTATGATTGATGTTGGTATTCCGAACGGAGACAAAGGCTATATTGTAAAGATGGCACTGCTTCTGGTTCTTCTTGGAGTTGTCGGATTAACGAGCTCCATAACGGCACAGTTTTTTGCCGCAAAGGCAGCAGTAGGCTTTGCAACAAAGCTTCGGCATGCCCTTTTTGAACATATCCAGAAATTATCCTTTGGACAAATGGACGGGCAGGGAACTGCGACACTTATTACGCGAATGACAAGTGATGTAAACCAGGTACAGAATGGGGTAAATATGGTGCTTCGCCTTTTTCTGCGCTCGCCATTTATCGTATTTGGAGCTATGATTATGGCATTTACCGTAGACGTAAAATCTGCAATTATTTTTGTGGTTGTAATTCCGTTGCTTTCCATTGTTGTATTCGCAATTCTGCTTGTGAGCATTCCTTTGTTTGGTAAAGTACAGGGTCAGTTAGACCAGGTCATGCGGACAACAAGGGAAAATCTTACCGGCGTCAGAGTAATTCGTGCGTTTGCAAAAGAACCGGAAGAGATTGAAAAGTATGAAAAAGAAAACGTGGTCTTAAAAAATTTACAGATCCTGGCAGGCCGAGTATCTGCTCTGATGAATCCGCTTACGTACATTATTATTAATGGCGGTTTGATTGTATTGATCTACGTGGGTGCTGTTCAGATATCGGAAGGTGTATTGTTACAGGGACAGGTAGTTGCGCTGATTAATTATATGTCACAGATTCTGGTAGAGTTGATTAAGCTGGCAAATCTGATTATCACCGTTACAAAGGCAATTGCCTGTGGAAACCGTATTGAAGACGTATTGGAAATTCCGGCAGGCTTGGAACCGTTAAGTGAACCGCAGGAGATATCTGCAGAGGACAAGACTTACCGGGTGGTATTCGACCATGTAGGTATGGCTTATTATAAAGGAGCAGAGGAGGCACTTTCCGATATCTGCTTAAAAGTAAAACCGGGCGAAACCATTGGAATTATTGGAGGAACCGGTGCCGGAAAATCAACCATGGTAAACCTCATTCCAAGATTTTATGAGGTAACAGACGGAAGAGTTCTGGTGGATGGTGAAGATGTCCGCACAATGGATACCGGGGAGCTGCGTCAAAAAGTCGGTATGGTCCTTCAAAAGGCAGTGCTTTTCCGTGGAACCATACGTGAAAATCTACAATGGGGTAATGAAGGTGCAACCGACGAACAGATTTGGGAAGCACTTGAAGTTGCACAGGCGAAGGAATTTGTAGAACAAAAGGACAAAAAACTTGATACACTTATTGAGCAGGAGGGACGCAATTTATCCGGAGGACAAAGACAGCGTCTTTCCATTGCGAGAGCATTGGTTCGCAAACCCGAGATTTTGATATTGGACGACAGTTCCTCCGCATTGGATTATGCAACGGACTTAAAACTGAGACAGTCACTAAAAGCATTACCGGGTGATATGACCGTGTTTATTGTATCACAGAGAGCATCTTCGTTAATGCATGCGGATCAGATTGTTGTTCTGGATGATGGAAATGTTGTAGGTCTTGGTACTCATAAAGAGCTTCTTGAAAATTGTGAAATCTATCAGGAAATCTATTATACACAGGTAGAAAAGCCTGCGGATGGAAAGGAGGCATAATTATGGGCAAGAATGAAAAAATGGACAAAGACAGACAGAAAGAAACTTTGGCAAAAGTATTAAAATACATGAAGCCATACCGTGTGCTTCTTGTTTTAACCATTGTGATGGCAGCAGCTTCTGTGTTATTTACATTATATTTGCCGATTCTTACCGGAGATGCGGTAGATGTGCTTCTTTCCTTTTTACCGGAGGAATATCTTTCAAACAGTAATGGATTGGCACCCGCATGGGCAACGCTTTTTCATGTGTTAAAGAAAATGGGGATTACAATACTGCTGACAGCAATGGTACAGTGGATTATGAGTATTTGTAACAACCGTATTGTGTACAGTATTATTGAGGATATTCGTGAAAAGGCATTTGATAAGATGCAAAAGCTTCCGTTGAAATATCTCGATGCACATTCCCATGGTGATATCATGAGCCGGATAATTGCAGATGTTGATACATTTGCGGATGGTCTGCTGCTTGGTTTTACACAGCTTTTTACTGGAGTCATTACGATTCTGGGAACATTGTTATTCATGCTGTTTGAGAATATTACCATTACATTAGTTGTTGTTTTAATAACGCCTGTTTCGCTACTTGTTGCATCGTTTATTGCAAAGAAAACATTTCATATGTTCCAGCTTCAGTCGGTAACGAGAGGGGAACAGACCACACTGATTAATGAAATGATAAGTAATCATAAAGAAGTCAAGGCATTTGGACGTGAGACGCATGTTATGCAGGAGTTTGATGAGATTAATGGCCGATTGGAAAAATGCTCCCTGCGTGCCATTTTCTTTTCTTCCCTGACAAATCCAAGCACACGTTTTGTTAATAGCTTAGTTTATATGGGAGTGGGACTTACCGGTGCATTATCCGTAATTCAGGGACGGCTCACCGTAGGTCAGCTGACCTGCTTTTTATCCTATGCAAATCAGTATACAAAGCCGTTTAATGAAATATCAGGTGTTATTACAGAGTTGCAGAATGCATTGGCGTGTGCAGCAAGAATTTTTGAATTCATTGAGGAGGAGCCACAGGTTCCTGATGGAGAAAATGCCAGAGTACTGACCGATGTTCAGGGAAAGGTTTCTTTGGATCATGTGGCATTTTCTTATAGCAGTGAAAAGAAATTAATTGAAAATCTGAATTTACATGTGGTTCCGGGACAGAGAATTGCAATTGTAGGACCAACCGGTTGTGGAAAGACAACGATTATTAATCTGCTGATGCGATTTTATGATGTGGATGAAGGAAGTATTCAGGTAGAAGGTACCGATATCCGGGAAATCACCCGTAACTCGCTGAGAACTTCCTATGGTATGGTATTGCAGGATACCTGGCTGCGTAAGGGAACGATTCGTGATAATATCATTGTTGGAAAACCTGATGCAACGGAAGAGGAAATCATAAATGCAGCCAAGGCTTCCCATGCCCATAGTTTTATCCGAAAATTGCCGAATGGCTATGATACGATAATTGGCGAAGATGGAGACAGTTTATCACAAGGACAAAAACAGTTACTTTGTATTACGCGAGTAATGCTTTGTCTGCCACCAATGTTGATTTTGGATGAGGCAACTTCTTCCATAGATACAAGAACCGAAATACGGATTCAGAAAGCATTTGCAACCATGATGGAAGGCCGTACCAGTTTTATTGTAGCGCATCGGTTGTCTACGATTCAAAATGCGGATATCATTCTTGTTATGAAAGATGGACATATTATTGAACAGGGAAATCATGCAGAGCTTTTAGCACAGAATGGTTTCTATGCACAGTTATATAACAGTCAGTTTACAATAGCATAATAAATCCCCGGAGTTCCTTATGGAATCCCGGGGATATTTTTATGTACTTTGTTATTGAGGCTGTGCTTCCGGCTCTCTTTCTGAAATAATAAATCGTTCTGTAGATTTCTTTAAATCCTCGGAACTCGTGCCAACATCCTGCATGGTTTCAATCATATCATTGGATTGCCGTGCTATCATGGCACCCTTTTCAGCGATTTCTGTAGTTCCAAGAGCACCTTCCTCAGCAGCTTTTCCTACCTCATTTATGGAATCCATAATGTTTTCAATCGATGCCAAAAGTTCTTCGGAAATAGCACTAAAATCGGTTACCAGATCATTTACATAGGCAGCATCTTCATTGTAGGCATCTGCAACATCCATAAAATCATGGAAGCTGGAAGAAACATCTTGCGATACAAAAGTAAGAAGTTCTTCGGAATCATGGGAAAGATTCTTAACAGCTACATTTACGGCCTGGGTTACGTGTTGAATATTTTCAACCGTGGATTTTGACTGTTCTGCCAGATTTCGAATTTCATCAGCGACAACGGCAAATCCTTTGCCGGCTTCTCCGGCTCTTGCTGCTTCAATGGAAGCATTTAATGCCAGAAGATTTGTCTGTGCAGTAATATTCATAATAGCTTCTGCCAATTCATCAATTTTGGATACAATCTTGGCATCGCGGAGAGCAGCTTCAAGGCTGGCACTGATGTTATCTTTGATATCTTTTACTTTATTGAATTGTTCATTCATATTTGCCTTTGCTTTTTCGGCACGTTCATGAATTTCTACTGCTTTATGTGCACCATCCTGGGAACGTTCTGCAATATTTTTGGAAACCGATTCGATTTCATGGGAGATAGTTCCAATCTGCTGTGCTGATGCAGCTGTTTCTTCCATGCCTGCGGAGAGTTCTTCGGTAGCAGCAGAAACTGATTCAATTTCATCATTTAATTCTTTGATTTTTGAAAGTGCATCATTTGCATCCTTCGAAAAAATAATACTGTCATTTTTTACATTGCCAATTAGTTCATCAAATGTTATGGACAGGCTGTTCAAAGCTTTTGCCAATGTTCCAACCTCATCTTTTCGTTTTAACATTTTGGGTTGAACACGCTTTGCCATATCACCGTCTTCTAATGCTTTGGCATAAGCGGCAGCTTTGTTCAGGGCAGAGGTAGTATCTACAATCATGTAAATAATCACAATCAATGAAATGATAAAGAAGATAATTGCATTTACATACATAATAGAAATCCATCGACTTGCAATGGCATCAGCTTCCGGTTGTCCGGCAGCCTGTGCCTGAAGTAGTTTTATTGCCTTGATTCCGGAGGCTGTCATGCCGGCAATCAATAAAACAATCAGTCCAAGAACAATCGTGAATTTGTATTTTACTTTCAAATTCTTCATGTAAATCCCCCTTCCAAAATCGGTAAAATAAAAGTGTAAGATAAATATATCACTTTATTTGAAAGTTTTGAATAGTTTTGCGCAACTTTTTTGAAAAAAATTGGAAAAAGACAGATATCTTAGACAAAAACATAAAAAAAGTCCCTGTTTTCAGGGACTAAAAAAGCGGGTGATGGGAATCGAACCCACGTATCCAGCTTGGAAGGCTGGTGTTCTACCATTGAACTACACCCGCAAATTATATGGAATATGAAATTAAAATGCCCAGAACCGGAATCGAACCAGTGACACGAGGATTTTCAGTCCTCTGCTCTACCAACTGAGCTATCTGGGCTCACCCGTATCACACAAACGCTATTTTACATTTCACATAGTCGTTTGTCAAGCAGAAAATTTCAATTCACCCAGTTCGGAATCATAAGTTAAAGTTAAAATACATCCATCTGTGGAAAATTCTTCTGTCGGAAGTTCCAAAGAGTAAGCAGTGCCGTCGGATGTTTTTAAATCAAGCATCCAGGGAGTGTTTTGTGTGTCGCGGTAAATCATTAGTCCGGTTAATCGCTGCGTAGGACCGAAGCCGGAAAGAGATTCTAACAAATCATCGTTTTCGGTAGAATCTTTCTGATAAAAGGAAAGACTGGTGAAGGTCAGAGAAGTACCGTTAATCAGGGAAAGAGGAATCGGAGTAAGTACCGCAGCATCCTCGGAAGATTTAATCTGATTAATGGCATCAAGATATTCCTGATAGGTACCAATAAGTGTATTCATAGTTTCAATCAGCATATCTACTTCTTCGTCATTCATTTCATTCAGATGGTAAGTGTTGATTTGTTCAATTTTACCTGAAAGAGTAACCAGCTTTTCATCCAGCGAATCATCCTGAATCTGTTTGTGTGCAGAAACCACCTTATTATGTATATTGACAAGACGTGTATAAGTATCCTGTGCTTCTGCAATTTTTTCTTTGGATGCGCCCCCACAGGCGGCAAGGAGCAGGCAGCACAGAAGGAGTATTACTTTCTTTAAATGTTTCATACGAAAAGACCTTTCTATTTATCATACAAAATTAACAGTAACATATTGAAAACGTGGGTGCAAGTAAGAAATGCATTTCTGGACGAAGGCAGGGATGTTGCCGTATAATAAAACAAAAGAAATGATAATGGTTCGGAAAGGAAATCCAGATGACCCGAAAGCTATATGAGGAATTTCAAAAAAGGTTTGGCAGCTGCGATGGAGCAGAAATTTATTTTGCACCGGGAAGAGTAAATTTGATTGGTGATCACACAGATTATAACGGTGGTCATGTCTTTCCTTGTGCACTTACGATGGGAACGTATGCGGTAGCCAGGAAACGTGCTGACCGTAAGATACGGTTGTTTTCCATGAACTTTGCAAAGACAGGAATCATAGAAAGCAGCCTGGAAGATTTGGTACCAGGGGAAAATGGCGGTTGGAGTGATTATCCGAAAGGAGTTTTCTGGGCTTTTTTTCAATATGGATATGAAATCCCGTATGGCATGGACTTGCTTTTATATGGAAATATTCCAAACGGAGCAGGATTATCTTCATCGGCTTCCTTAGAGGTTCTAGTTGGTTATATTCTGAATGACTTTTTGGGATTCCGGATAAAAAACGAAGAGCTTGCAAAAATCGGGCAGTATGCAGAAAATCATTATAATGGCATGAATTGTGGAATTATGGACCAATTTGCAGTTGCCATGGGGAAAAAGCAATATGGTATTTTTTTAAATACGACAACACTGGACTATCAGTATGTTCCAATTGTACTTGATGATGTCCGGCTGGTTATTGCCTGCAGTAATAAAAAACGGAAATTAACCGATTCCAAATACAATGAGCGCAGAAGCCAATGTGAAACTGCTTTAGAACGAATCCAAAAGATAAAAACAATAAAAACGCTTGGGGAACTTACCATAGATGAGTTTTATGAAGTAAGGGGTGCTATTTGTGATGAAGTTCTGGAAAGAAGAGCAATGCATGCAGTAACAGAGAATCAACGCACGATACAGGCGGTAGCCGCATTACAGAAAAACGATATGGAGACTTTTGGTGCCTTGATGTCCAAATCCCATGTTTCGTTACGTGATAATTATGAAGTAACAGGAAAAGAACTTGATACATTGGTAGAAGTGGCATGGGAACAGGAAGGAGTTCTTGGTTCCCGTATGACAGGAGCCGGATTCGGAGGATGTACCGTGACTTTAGTGAAGAAGGATGCAGTGCAGGCATTTATACAGAAAACCGGAACTGCTTATGAGAAAGCCATTGGATATCCTGCTGACTTTTATTCTGTAGAAATTGGAGATGGACCGAGAAAGGTATGACAGAGCGATGAAAAAGTTTTTACTTGTAGCGTTAAACAGTAAATATATTCATATGAACCCTGCAGTTTACAGTCTGCGTGCTTATGCCTGCGAAAAACTGAATGGGGTGTCACAGGATGTGGCAATCGATATTTCCGAGTATACCATTAATCAATCGATGGAAGAAATTCTGATGGATATTTATATGCAAAAGCCGGATGTGGTAGGCTTTTCCTGTTATATCTGGAATTGGAGAATGATTCGGGAACTGATGGTAGAATTAAAGAAAATACTGCCTGATACAGATATTTTTCTGGGAGGTCCCGAGGTATCCTATGAGGCGGAGCAGCTGATTCAGGAATTTGGATGCCACACGGAAGAAAGAAAACCGGTAATCCGCGGAATTATTCTGGGTGAGGGCGAGAAAACATTTACGGAACTGGTACAGGCTTATGCAGAAGGGAAAGAGGACCTTTCCAAAGTCGCCGGATTGCTTTTGGAAACAGGGTTTACGGGAGAAAGAGAGGCTTTGGATTTTGATGAAGTTCCTTTTTTGTATGGAAATATATCAGAAGACAAATGCAGCCTGGAACCGTTCCGCAATAAAATAATTTATTACGAGTCAGCACGTGGTTGTCCATTCCGGTGCAGCTACTGTCTATCCTCCATTGACAAAACAATTCGTTTACGGAGCCTTAAAAAAGTATTGCCCGAGCTGCAGTTTTTTCTGGATGAAAAAGTACCGCAGGTAAAGTTTATTGACAGAACGTTTAATGGAAACAAGCAGCATGCAATGACCATCTGGAATTATCTTGTGGAACACGATAATGGAATCACAAACTTTCATTTTGAAATAGCAGCAGAGCTGATTGGAGAAGAAGAGCTTACATTATTCCGTAAAATGCGTCCGGGGTTAATTCAATTGGAAATCGGTGTTCAGACGACAAATGAGCAGACACTCAAAGAAATTAACCGGAAATCCAATTGGAGTCATCTCGTGCATACGGTGACCGAAATCCAGAAAGGAAAAAATATTCACATCCACCTAGATTTGATTGCCGGTCTGCCGAAAGAAGATTACCAAAGCTTTGTCCATTCTTTTAATCAGGTGTATGGATTGCAGCCGGAACAGCTCCAGCTTGGATTTTTAAAGGTTTTGAAGGGAACACAGATTTCGGCAAAACAGAAAGAATATGGACTGGCTTATGAGAGTAATCCACCGTATGAAGTGTTGTTTACCAATTGGATTTCCTATGAAGAAATCCGCAACCTGAAACAGGTTGAAGAAATGGTGGAAACATATTACAATTCCAATCAGTTTACTTATACCATAAGAGAATTAACGAAAATGTTTTGTGAGCAAAATAACGAAAAGGGTGCTTTTGGACTATTTGAAAAGCTGGCAGAATATTACGTGTCCCAGGGTTATTTTTTAAATACTCCTGCGCGGGCGCGCCGCTATGATGTGTTTTTGGAATTTGCATGTTCCCATTTTCCCGAAAACACAGAATTATGGAAAGAGCTCTTAACGTATGACTATTATTTAAGAGAAAATGCAAAAAGCAGACCGGATTTTTGCAAAAATCTGTCAGAAGATTATGATAAAATCTGGGAGTTTTATAAGAAGGAAGAAAAGGAACGCCATTATTTAGAGGGATATTCTGATTATCATGCAAGGCAGATGATGAAAATGACGCATATGGAGATTTTTACTTATTCGGTATGGAGTGATACGGAGCCACAAAAAAAGGAACATCCCATTATGGTATTGTTTGATTATCAAAAGAAGAGCCCATTGACAGGAGAGGCAAAAACATACTGTCTGTAAAAAAGAAATAAAAACGGGGAAAATCCCATATACTGTATGGATACATATGGCGTATGGGGTTTTTATGTTACAGGTCTTATCCAACATTTCCAATATTATCATTCCAATGATTATATTTTATGTGATTGCTTATGGACTAATGAATAAGTGTAAAGTCTATGAGATTTTTGTAAGAGGAGCAAAAGATGGTGTGAAAACCGTAGTTGGAATTCTCCCGACACTCGTTGCCTTGATGACAGCCGTTGGTGTTTTACGGGCGTCTGGTTTTTTTGACCTTTTGCAGAAAGCATTTTCTCCGATTAGCCAAAGGCTTGGCTTTCCATCTGAATTATTCCCTCTCGTTATTATGAAAATGTTCTCATCTTCTGCAGCAACGGGACTTGTTTTGGATATTTTTAAAAATTACGGGACCGATTCTTACATTGGGATGATTACCTCCATTATGATGAGCTGTACCGAAACTATTTTTTATACAATGAGTGTTTATTTTATTGCCGCAAAAGTAACGAAAACAAGATATACACTGACCGGGGCGCTGCTTTCAACCTTTGTGGGAATCATAGCAAGTGTCCTGTTAGCAGGTATTATGTAACTGTACTTGCTTATTATTGGCAAAAATGGTAAAATTATGTCATATCTTATTCATGCGGGTAGGGTAAAAATAAAATAATTCTAGGAGGGAATTTATTTATGAAAAAGAAATTGTTAGCTATCGTTCTGACAACAGCTTTGGCAGTTACTTCCTTGGTAGGATGTGGCGCAAAGACAGATTCCGGAGATGCAGCAGCTGAGGGCGGAGCAGAGGCAGCCGATTACAGCGTAGCAATGATTACCGACTACGGTGACATTACGGACCAGTCTTTTAACCAGACAACTTATGAAGCATGTAAGGCTTTTTGTGAAGAGCATGGTATTGAATTCAATTATTACAAACCATCAGGAGATTCTACTGCAGAGCGTGTTGCTTCTGTAGAGAAGGCAATTGATGAAGGACATAACGTAATTGTTATGCCTGGTTATGCATTTGGTGGAACAATTGTAGAAACATCCGAACAGTATCCGGATGTAAAGTTTATCGCACTTGACGTTGCTGCCGGTGATATTCTTGAAGCAGGCGTTGCAGCAAAAGGCGAAACATATGATTATAATCCGGCAAACTGGAATGTAACCGATTACTGCTATATGGATAATGTATACTGTGCAGTATATCAGGAAGAAATTTCCGGATACTTTGCAGGATATGCAGCAGTAAAACTTGGTTATACCAAACTTGGCTTCTTAGGCGGTATGGCAGTTCCTGCAGTTATCCGTTTTGGTTATGGATACGTTCAGGGGGCTGATGCAGCTGCTCAGGAACTTGGAATTACGGTTGATATGAACTATGCATATGGTAACCAGTTCTATGGTGATGCTGATATCACTGCAGCAATGGATACCTGGTATGCAGATGGAACAGAAGTTGTATTTGCATGTGGTGGTGGTATTTATAACTCCGCAGCAGAAGCAGCTCAGAAGGTTGGAGGAAAAGTAATTGGTGTAGATACCGATCAGGCACCTGTTATTAATGAAAAGTACGGTGATGGAATTACCGTAACATCTGCAATGAAGGGTCTTTATCCTACAACTTATGATACACTTACCGATGTACTGATTAATGGTAACTGGGCAAATTACGCAGGAAAGATTACAACACTTGGTCTTGTTTCCGGTGAAGATCTGGAAGCAAACTATGTTCAGCTTCCTTTAGACTCCACACAGTGGGCTGATGGATTTACCCAGGATGATTACAAGGCATTAGTTGCCGGAGTATATGCAGGAGATATTAAGGTTTCTAACGATACTTCCGCAATGCCTGCAACAACTGCAGTAAATGTAACCGATTTAGGAAACTTGAAATAAGCTTACTTTTCATAAAGTAAAGTGAATTTAGGCGGATAGCTTCTGGTCTATCCGCCTTTTCTTTTTATAGAAATTAAGGTATACTGTTTTTATAAGGTATATTCGGAAGATAAGGGGGTACACAGGTGGAATCATATGCAATTGAGATGTTGAATATTACCAAAAAATTTCCCGGAATCGTGGCAAATGATAATATCTCCCTGCAATTAAAAAAAGGAGAGATTCATGCACTTCTTGGGGAAAATGGTGCGGGGAAATCCACATTGATGAGTGTCCTGTTCGGGTTGTATCAGCCGGAAGAAGGTATCATTAAAAAGGATGGAAAAGAAGTAAAAATATCTGACCCTAACGATGCAAATGAGTTGGGAATCGGTATGGTCCACCAGCATTTTAAACTGGTGGAGTGCTTTACGGTGCTGGATAATATTATTCTTGGAGTAGAACCGAATCAACATGGTTTTCTCGTAAAGAAGCAGGCACGTGAGAAGGTTATGGAGCTTTCCAATAAATATGGATTGGCCATAGATCCGGATGCACTGGTGGAAGATATTACCGTCGGTATGCAGCAGAGAACAGAAATTTTGAAGATGCTTTACCGTGATAATGAAATCCTGATTTTTGATGAACCGACAGCGGTGCTTACACCACAGGAAATAGAAGAACTGATGCAGATTATGAAAAATCTGGCAGCAGAGGGGAAAAGTATTCTTTTTATTTCTCATAAGCTTGCAGAGATTATGGAAGTAGCGGATCGATGCACTGTTCTCAGAAAAGGAAAATATATTGGAACGGTAGAAACGGCTTCTACAACTATGGAAGAGTTATCTGCAATGATGGTAGGACGAAATGTAAATTTCCATGTGCAGAAATCGGAATGTAAGCCGGGCGATACGCTGTTAAAGATTGAGAATATGAGTGTATCTACTCCTACGAAACAGAATGCTGTAAAAAATGTTTCCCTTAACATCCGTGCCGGAGAAATTGTATGTCTTGCCGGTATTGATGGAAACGGACAGACGGAGTTTGTACATGGACTTACCGGATTGGAACCTTTGTCAGGTGGAAAGATTACCATGTGTGGTCAGGACATTACCAAAGCGACGATTCGCCATAGAAATAAATCCGGAATGAGCCATATTCCGGAAGACCGGCATAAGCATGGGCTGGTATTGGATTATTCACTGGAAGACAATCTGGTATTGCAACGTTATTTTGAACCGGAGTTTACAGATAAAACCGGATTTTTAAAGAAAAATAATATTCGCACTTATGCAGAAAAACTGATCGAACAATACGATATCCGCTCCGGACAGGGACCTGTTACGATTGCAAGAAGTATGTCAGGTGGTAACCAGCAGAAAGCAATCATTGCGAGAGAAATTGATAAAAATCCCGAAGTGCTGGTAGCAGTTCAACCGACCAGAGGACTTGATGTAGGAGCGATTGAATATATACATAAAAAACTGATTGAACAGCGTGACGCCGGAAAAGCAGTATTGCTTGTTTCCCTGGAACTGGATGAGGTCATGGATGTTCCGGACCGTATTTTAGTCATGTACGAAGGAGAAATTGTAGGAGAGTTTCATCCGAAGGAAACAACACAGGAAGAATTGGGACTCTATATGTCGGGTGCTAAGAGAAAAGAGGTGACCGTATCATGAAAAAACTTTTAAAGAATAATGGAGTACAGTCATTTATCGCCTCTTTAATCTGTATTGTGGTTGGTATGCTTGCCGGATTTGTTTTCCTGCTTTTTGTAGAACCATCCGGAGCCTTTGAAGCAATTGTGGCAGTTGCCAAAAACTTCCTGGGGTACAGTAAAACGAGTATGCAGTTAAAGTACCTGGGAAATACGTTGGTAAAAACAGCACCACTTTTGATGTGTTCCCTTTCGATATTGTTCTCTTATAAAGTAGGATTGTTTAATATTGGTGCAGCAGGTCAGTATGTTATGGGTGCATGTGCCAGCCTGTATGCCGCGCTGGTATGGCATTGGAGTTTTATACCCTGTATGCTTTTTGCGGCACTTGCAGGTGCGTTATTTGGAGCAATTACCGGATTCCTGAAAGCTTATGCAAATGTGAATGAAGTAATTTCGGGAATTATGCTGAACTGGATAGGACTTTACTTTACCAATATGGTTCTGACAAAGGCAAAGGATGCTTCCAGTGCATATACGTATACCCTGAAGGCTGCAGGACAAAAGGCAATTCTGCCAAGTCTTGGACTTAACAAGCTGTTTAGTGGAAATCAGTATGTCGGAATTGCAATTCCGCTGGCAATCCTTTTTGCGATTCTGGTATGGATTGTACTGAATAAAACAAAACTCGGATATGAATTGAAGGCAACAGGATTTAATAAAAATGCAGCAAAATACTGTGGTATGGCGGAAAAGAGAAACATCATTCTTTCCCTTGTAATCAGCGGTGCATTGGCAGGACTTGGAGCATCATTCCTTTATCAGACTGATATGGAGCAGTGGCAGGTAACAATTGCGTCCGTACCGGCAATGGGATTTAACGGAATCGCAGCAGCGTTTTTGGGAGGATTGAATCCAATCGGTGCTATTTTCGCATCCTTCTTTATACAGCATATTACGGATGGCGGTTCCCATGTTGATTTGAATGTGTTCTGCTCCCAGATTTCAGACCTTATTTCTTCGTTAATTATTTATCTGTGCGGATTTGTGGGATTTATAAAATATGCAATGAATAAGGCGATTGCCAGAAAAGAGGCAAAAGAAGCGAAAGGAGGAGAGAAATAATGGTATTATTGATACAATATACAATTTTATTTGCTTGTATTCTTTCGTTAGTTGCTTTAGGCGGATGTTTTTCGGAGCATTCCGGAGTAATCAACCTCGGCCTTGAGGGAATTATGGTTATGGGTGCCATGGGCGGAGCTTTGACAATGCGCTATCTGCCAACAGGTACTTCCGCTATTGTGGTAGTTTTACTTACCATAGCCATCAGTATTTTATTTGGAATGATTTATTCATTATTACTTGGAGTTGCGGCAATACAGTTTGGAGCCGACCAGACATTGATTGGAACAGCAATGAATCTTCTTGGTGCTGCTTTTGCAACGGTAATTGTAAAGTCCATCAATACGGTTACAAATCCGGATGATCATTCTTCGATTGTACAGTACATAAATGAAAAGAAAGCATTTATTGTAAATATCAAAGGATTTGAATTCAGCTGGTTTATGCTGATAACCGTTCTGGTAATTATTGCTTCTTATGTGGTATTGTATAAAACAAAATTTGGTTTAAGACTGATAGCCTGTGGGGAACATCCTCAGGCAGCAGACTCTGTTGGAATCAATGTATATAAAATGCGTTGGGCGGGAGTTCTTATTTCCGGTGCACTCGGTGGTCTTGGAGGAATCTGTTATATTACAACAGGTGTGTCAGAGTGGAAATTTGAATACGGAGTTGCCGGCTTTGGATTCCTCGCACTGGCAGTTATGATATTCGGAAAGTGGAAACCACAGAATATTGCACTGGCTGCGGTGCTGTTCGGATTTTTCCGTGCACTGTCCAATGTTTATTTCGGATTTGACTTTTTAGTTAAACTGAATATCCCAAGTGGTATTTATAATATGCTTCCTTATATTATTTCACTTATTGTATTGGCATTTACGTCAAAGAAATCCAGAGCACCAAAGGCGGAAGGTATTCCGTATGATAAGGGAAGCCGATAAAAGAAATTTGAAAAGCAGCACTCATTTTTTCATGGGTGCTGCTTTTTGGATGAAAAGAACTTAATCGTGTGGCTAAAGAAGAAAAATCGGAAGGACCGGTTTCGAGAATAAACCGGTGAAATTCATAATCACTATAATCGCTGCCCCATAATTCCTTTGCATTTTCTTTTAAATCAAGAAATTCCAAGTATCCAAGATAATACTTCAGATAATTAGTGGGTTCCTCTACCAGATATTCATAAAGCGTTGTGACGGAGGAACTCTGTATAAGTCCAAGATTTTTCAGGTATGCTTCCATCTGCTCCTGCGAAGCACCTTCATAATGAATCGCAATGTCCAGATAGGAATAAAGGCAAAGGTGAAGGTTGCGGTTTAAGCGGCATGCTTCTACAAAGGCGGTTACATTTTCCGGGGAGCCTTTGACAGTGTTATTTGCAAGCAGCTCCTGTGCGTAGGAATAGGAGAGATTTTCCACATATAATGCCCAACCTTCCACAAATCCGCCATAATGCAAGAGGGAACGGATATAAGAAGCATTTTGGGAATTTAGAAAGCTTTGGCTATAAACGGTCTGGTACAAATGCCCCGGATATCCTTCATGCGCCAGAGTCGTATATAAGGATAAATCATCCGTAATACTTTTGCGGTTAATGTAAATCGTATTATGGCACATATCATCCATAGGAGGTGTCAGATAGTAGGCAGGGCTGCTGAAGTCTTCCATCGAAGGGGAAACTTTTTTGACCGTGTAATCTACTGAAAAGTCAGGGGTTGCAAGTGTTAAATCCGGAAAGTCTGCATTCATTTTTCCCTGTAAATCTTCTAAGATGTTTCCGGAAAGCTTTCGTGCATCCGGCTCCGAAAGTGAAGACAACCCGGATGGAAACAGAATATCCTGCTCGGTCACGTATAGCAGATCTGGGTGCTTTAGTAACAGACATTTCATAGCATCCCAGTTTTTCTGAAAATCTTTTTCCAGCATTTTTTTTATTTCTGAAATGCTGTGGGAACTGCCGGTAGCGGAGCGGAGAAGATAGGCATAATATTCTTTTCCCTCCGGATAATAGTATAATCCCATGGGATTTGTCCCGGTTCCTTTTAACAATAAAAAAGCATCTGCAACACGTTCATAGGAGGGAGCCATTACCGTTGTCAGCAGCCGGTTGTTTTCCGAAATCCATTTCTCTTTTTGAGAAGTGGAAATGGAGTGTGACTGTGCAAGTTCGTCCAGACGCGCTTCAAAGGTTTTTTGAAGAAAATGTTCTCCATAGGCTAAGGCATTTGTGTCCATAATGGAATAGCATTCTTCAATTATTTTTTCAGCAGAATCATCTGACATAAAAAGACCGGCAGACGATTTTTCCTGTTCATAGGCAATCAGTCCATCAAAATAGGAATCGGTCTGGTCGAGCAATTCCAAATAGTCCGTTACATCCTTTTCATTACGAAAGGTATAATCTGCCAATAAAATAGGAATTCCGGATATCATTCCGGAGGATGGTGACAATGGTTCATAATAGTATGGGAAAGCTGTGCCGGAGAGTGCCGTTTCTAAAAAAGAGGAAAAAAGGGTATAAGCATACTGGTCCTGGGAATTCAGTTTTTTTGGATTAATCTTTGCAAGTTTTTCCTGCCAGAGTAAAATCTGTTCTTTTGTTCCTTCCTCAGAACAGGAGGAGGGAAGATGTGCCGGAATTTCCAAATCATAGTTTTCCGGATAGGCAAGAGTATAATGAAGATTGATGGTATTTCCGCTTAGTTCATTATATAAAAGCTCCTTTGACAGTTCTTGAAATTGCCGGGTGTCCGTATCTATAAAAAATTTGAAAAATACAAAAATAAGTAAAGCAGATAAAAGAAAAAGGGAAGCTCTTTTTAATGACTTCATGAAATCCTCCTTTCAGAGTTCTTTTGAATATATGAACGGAAAATTGAAAAAAGTACCCGAAAAACAAGAAAAAACGTTTCAAGATTTAGCACCTTTGAAGTATAGACGCTATACTTGAAATGTGATAAAATCTTTATGGTTCATAGTGCAGGAGTCTGCACAAAGATAAAAATCGATGGATATCAGATTGATAATGATGGAGGAAACAGTTCAAAATGAACAACTTAGAGCTTAAGAAAATGGCAAACAATGTAAGAAAAGGCATTGTAGAATCAGTACACAGTGCAAAAGCCGGTCATCCGGGCGGTTCACTTTCCGCTGCTGACATTTTTACATTTTTGTATTTTGAAGAACTGAATGTTGATCCTGCAAATCCTAAAATGGAGAACAGAGATCGATTTGTATTGTCAAAGGGACACACAGCACCGGGATTGTATGCGGCGCTGGCTTATAGGGGATTTTTTCCGGTCGAAGACCTGACTACTTTAAGAAAATTAGGCTCTTATCTCCAGGGTCATCCCTGTATGTTACATGTTCCGGGTGTTGATATGAGTACAGGTTCCCTTGGACAGGGAATTTCAGCGGCAGTAGGAATGGCTCTTTCTGCAAAGCTGGATAAAAAGGATTATCGTGTTTATACCTTATTGGGTGATGGGGAAATTCAGGAAGGACAGGTATGGGAGGCATCTATGTTTGCAAGCTTCCATAATCTTGATAACCTGGTTGTTATTGTTGATAATAATGGACTTCAGATTGATGGTGCAATTGATGAAGTTTGTTCTCCTTACCCGATTGATAAGAAGTTTGAAGCATTCAATTTCCATGTGATTCATATGGATGCACACGACTTTAATGATATCCGTGGTGCATTCCGTGAGGCAAGACAGACCAAGGGTCAGCCAACAGCGATTATTGCCCATAGCATAAAGGGTAAAGGTGTTTCTTTCATGGAAGGCGTTGCAGGATGGCATGGTAAAGCACCAAATGATGAACAGTTTGAAGTGGCTATGGCAGACTTGCAGAAAATAGAAGACGAGCTTGCAAAGGAGGAAGCATAAAATGGCAGAGGTAAAAAAAGTAGCAACCAGAGAAGGATATGGTAGTGCACTGGTTGAGCTGGGAGCAGAAAATCCCAATATTGTTGTATTAGATGCTGACCTTGCAGAAGCGACAAAAACAGGAATGTTTAAGAAGGCATATCCGGACCGATTTTTTGACTGCGGAATTGCAGAGGGAAATATGATTGGCGTAGCAGCAGGACTTGCAGCAAGCGGTAAGATTCCATTTGTAAGCAGTTTTGCAATGTTTGTGGCAGGAAGAGCATTTGAGCAGGTGCGTAATTCGGTAGGATATCCTGCATTAAATGTAAAAATCGGAGCAAGCCATGCAGGAATTACGGTAGGTGAGGATGGAGCATCCCATCAGTGTCTTGAGGATATTGCTTTGATGCGTACCATTCCGGGAATGGTAATTATGTGTCCGGCAGATGAAATTGAAGCCCGTGAGGTTACAAAAGCAGCAGCAGCTTATCAGGGACCTGTATACATGCGTTTCGGACGTGCGGTATGCCCGATTATTAACGATAGACCGGATTATAAATTCGAAATTGGAAAAGGTACCATTGTTCGGGAAGGAAAAGATGTAACAATTGTTGCTACGGGAATTTGTGTGGGAAATGCGCTGGAAGCAGCAGAGCTTCTTGCAAAAGAAGGAATTGATGCAGAGGTTATTAATATTTGTACTATTAAACCATTGGACGAAGAAATTATTATCAATTCTGTAAAGAAAACCGGAAAAGTAGTAACGGCAGAGGAACATTCCGTAATTGGTGGTCTGGGAAGTGCGGTATGTGATGCACTTTGTAAATCATATCCGGCTCCGGTATTAAAAATCGGAATTCAGGATGTGTTTGGAGAGTCCGGTTCTGCAACTGCCCTGGTTGAAAAGTATAAGCTTGACGGCAAGGGAATTTATGAGCAGATTCATGACTTCTTAAAATAAGCGTTCAATGCTGGAGGAGAATTATGTATATATTGGCACCATCCTTGCTGGCAGCAGATTTTAATAAGCTTGGAGAACAGATTAAAGAAACAGAACAATGTGGCGCAGAATATCTTCATATTGATGTGATGGACGGTATATTTGTACCAAGTATATCATTTGGAATGCCGTTGATTGAATCCATTCGTCCCACTTCAAAACAGTTTTTTGATGTGCACCTGATGATTGTGGAACCGGAGCGTTATATCAAGGAATTTGCAGCGTGTGGTGCAGATGGGATAACCTTCCATCTGGAGGCAACAAAAGAACCGCAGAAGGTAATTGATTTGATTCACAGTTACGGGCTTCAGGCAGGAATTTCAATTAAACCGGGAACACCATTGGAAGATGTTTATCCATATTTACCTCAGGTAGAAATGGTATTGATTATGAGTGTGGAGCCAGGATTTGGCGGTCAGGCATACATTCCGGAATCCACAGAAAGAATTGCTGGGTTAAGAGCATATATGGATCAGAATGGAATTATGGCAAAGCTTGAGGTAGATGGTGGTATTGATGCAAATAATGTTGCGGAAGTGATGAATGCGGGAGCTGAAATTTTTGTGGCAGGTTCTGCAGTATTTCGCAAGGCACCGATTGCTCAAAATATTGACAAATTTATGAAAATATTCAAAAGCCGGGAGGCGGTTTAAGTGCAAAAAATAGGAAGAAATGACCTATGTTGGTGTGGAAGTGGTAAAAAATATAAAACTTGTCATATGCTGATGGATGAAAAAATACACCACTATGAATTGGAAGGGCATATTGTTCCTACGCATGATATGTTGAAATCGGAAGAGCAGCTGGAAGGCATACGGGAAAGTAGTAAGATTAACATTGCAGTCCTTGATGCAGTCGGAGAAATGATAAAAGAAGGTGTTACGACGCAGGAAATTGATGACCTCGTGTACTCTATGACAACAAAGATGGGAGGAATCCCGGCACCTTTAAATTATGAGGGTTTTCCGAAAAGTGTCTGCACTTCCATTAATGAGGTGGTTTGCCATGGGATTCCCTCGAAGGATCGTGCGTTGAAGGCAGGCGATATTGTGAATGTGGATGTTTCCACTATCTATCATGGATATTTTTCAGACTCTTCCAGAATGTACTGCATCGGTAAGGTAGACGAAGAAAAAGAGAAGCTTGTCCGTGTTGCAAGAGAGTGCATTGATAAAGGACTTGAACAGGTAAAACCATGGAACTTTCTCGGAGATATGGCACAGGCAATCAATGACCATGTAAAAGCAAATGGTTTCAGTGTTGTCGTAGAAATCGGTGGTCATGGAGTAGGTCTTGAATTCCATGAGGAGCCTTTTGTAAGTTATGTGACAAAGGCGGGTACGGAAATGCTTATGGTCCCGGGAATGGTATTTACGATTGAACCCATGATTAATGCAGGAACCAGCGAAATCTATATTGATGATGAGGATGGCTGGACCGTATATACCGAAGATGGAAAGCCGTCTGCACAGTGGGAAGTAACAGTAGCGGTAACAAAAGATGGTTATGAGATATTAACTTATTAAATATATTAGACATAGGAAAACGGTTAAGGGAGTATTTAATATGTGGACAAATGAACAATTAAAGGAAAAAGCAAGAGTAAATCTTAACAGAAATTATTGGCCGCTGGTATTGGCTGGTCTTTTGTATTCTTTAGCAGCAGGCGGAGTTTCAACAGCAACGAGCAGTTCTTCCGTCAGGAGTTCCATACAGAATGCAGGCAGTTTTGGAGCAATGATAATGGCAATTGTACTTACCATACTGGCTGTTTCCACTCTGTTCAGCATAGCACTGGATATATGTGTATTTAACCCATTGATGGTAGGTGTTAACAAATATTTTGTTGCATGTCAGACACAGGAAAAGCCGGAGCTTAATACATTTGCATTTGGATTTAAGAATTGTTATGGAAAAATAGTTCTGACCATGTTTTTACAGGATTTGTTTATTTTCCTTTGGTCTTTACTTTTTATTATTCCTGGAATTTATAAATCTTTGGAGTGGATGCTTGTTCCTTATATCTTAACTGAAAATCCGGGTATGGATGCAAAGGAAGCAAGACAGAGAAGCGCAGAATTGATGGACGGAAACAAATGGAAAGCATTTGTTCTTGGACTGAGCTTCCTGGGATGGGTACTTCTTTCTGTGATTACTTGTGGAATTGTTGGTATTTTTTATGTAACACCATATATGCAGCTGACTTATGGAGAACTCTATACTGCCATAAAAGCGGAAAAGCAGGGTACGATTTATTCATAAGATTGTAACTTTCTGGAATTTTACTAAAGGGGAATGTAAAAATGTGGAAATTTGCGGAATTAAAGGAAAATGCAAGGTATAATTTTAGAAATGGCTATTGGTCTCTGGTATTGGCAGGACTTATCTATTCTTTGGCAGCAGGTGGAGTTTCATCATTATTAGGATATGCTATTAATGCTATGGTTACGGGTTCTGCAACCCCTTTCAATGGCTGGAAGCTTCTTATAATACTATTAAAATACCCCCTTTTTGGCATTATGACAGGAGGTCCTTATCTGTATCCTATCTTGTTAAGGATATTTTTTTATAATCCATTGATGATAGGTGTCAACAAATATTTTGTTGAACGTCAGATGAAACAAAAACCGGATTTTAAAGTATTTCTTTTTGGATTTAATAATTCATATGGAAGAATTGTTTTAACAATGCTTCAACAATACCTGTTAATTGGTCTGCTATCATTATTAATTGTTCCGGGAATCTATAAATCTCTGGAGTGGAGACTTGTTCCATACATATTAACGGAGAATCCGGACATAAGTGCATCAGAAGCAAGAAGAAAAAGTGCAGAGATGATGGACGGAAATAAATGTAGAGTTTTTGTTCTTGATCTTACTTTTATTGGTTGGGTGCTTCTTTCTAATCTTTCTTTTGGACTTGTTGCTATATTTTATGTGATACCATATATGCAGCTAACTTATGCAGAATTATATGCATCTATAAAGGCTGAGAATCCGGCTATTCTTGATTCATAGTTTTTATTGTTATTATAAATTATTAAAACCGGCATAGCAAAACGCTATGCCGGTTTTTGTAATCATGATTCGCAAGCTTGATTTTAGAGAGAAATATCAAAATCCTGTGCCGGAAGTGTAGAACTTGTACCACCTTCAGAACCGCCAATAACGGTAATCATCGTTTCCTGACGGGAATAACGAAGCACCAGATCATTGTCACCGGAACCGGTAGTATAATAGAAGAACAACCAGCCGCTTGCGCTTTCTCCAGGCTGAACACCATTGATGGTTAAAGCCTCAAGACCATTTTCAGATGCATATGTATCACAGAAACTCATTGAGTTGACAGAAGTTCCGTCTACAACTAATTTTAAATCGGAAGCATATAATCCACCGGTATATTCACTGTCATTTTTTAATTCAACTTCAACAGCAACACCTGTCCGGTAACCATTGTACCAGATATTCGGATCATCAAAAGGAACATCGATAATTGCCTGCTTAACAGTAATCGTGTAACCTAATTCAGAATCAACGATAGTTTCATTGATTTCTTTTGTAGTAGGAACCGGCTGTTCAGCGGTTTCGCTGTCGGAATCGTCATAATCCTTAGCGACATCACTGTCTTCATCTTCTGTTTCCATACTAATGTCGGAATCTTCTAAATCACTGCTTTCCTGAGCAACAACTGCTTCAGATTCACTGTCTGAAATTTCTGCATTCTGATTTCCACATGCGGTAACGGTCGTAAGAACCATGGCGGAAATCAAAGCAACTGCCATTAATTTTTTCATAAAAATTCTCCTTCTAATAATATATTTATGCAACAATTATTTTGCAAACGCTGCATATATGAAGTTAGCATACCATAATCGTGCTAATTTTACAAACAAATCCTACAATAGCAATTACATAAAAATGTAAAGTTTTTGTAAATTTAAAAAAATATAGTAGGAGTTCTTCAACACCTGGGGAGATATATGCTATAATAGGTTCGCAACAGGTGAGAGAGATGAAAGAACGTTCAAGAAAACAAATTGAAAAACTCAGAAGAAGATATCAGAATCGTAGAGAAGCATATTATCTGTTGAAAAAACATGGAGCAGATATTCTTAATTCCGAAAACTTCCGTAGTACAAGAAAATATATCCAACATGGTTCCATACCGGTACATCGCCATTGTCTGGATGTAGCACAGCAGAGTATTGCAATTAATCGTAAACTGGGAATTCACTGTCAGGAGCGTGACTTGGTAAGAGGCGCCTTGCTTCATGATTATTTTTTATACGACTGGCATGATAAAGAGCGTGAAAATTATCAGTTTCTGCATGGATTTTATCATCCGGGAATTGCACTTCGCAATGCAAAGAAGGAATATAATCTGACACCCAGGGAGCAGGATATTATTGCAAAGCATATGTGGCCGCTTACGGTAGTTCCGCCACTTTGCAGGGAAGCATGGGTAGTCAGTGCTGCAGATAAATACTGTTCCCTGCTGGAAACCTTACATATCCGTAAGGGTGCCGCACGGAGAGCGAAAAAATAGTGGAGATGCAGATGAGCGAAGAACTGTATAAACATCTTAGTGCTTATGCACAGACGGATAATTACCCGTTTCATATGCCGGGTCATAAACGAAACCCGGAAAGCGGGGCATTAGGTGAATTATATAAAGTTGATATTACAGAGATTGATGGATTTGACAATCTTCATGATGCGCATGGAATCTTACTGGATGCACAGCAAAGAGCAGCAGAACTTTATGGGGCACAGGAATCCCACTATCTGATAAATGGAAGCACGGGAGGAATTCTGAGTGCAGTTGCATCTATTGCCGAACCCGGGAAAATTCTGCTTATGGCAAGAAACTGTCATAAATCCGTATACCATGCCGCTTTTTTAAACCAGATGGATACGAGATATTTGTATCCAAAAATGATAGAAGAATATGATATTGCCGGAGAAATCGATGTCAATGAAGTGCGCCGTGGCATCATTGCCGTATTAAGTGAACGGAATATTCATCCTGAAAAAGCATCTGTGGTAATTGCCGGTGTTGTAATCACTTCTCCCACTTATGAGGGGATTTGTTCGGATATCCGTCAGATTGCAGACCTAGTACATAAATATAAATTACCATTGATTGTAGATGAAGCACATGGAGCTCATTTGGGATTTCACGAAAATTATCCGGATAGTGCGGTTCATCTGGGAGCGGATATTGTTATCCAAAGCGTGCACAAAACATTGCCTTCACCAACGCAGACTTCTCTATTGCATTGCAGCGGAAAATACATTAATATAGAAAAGTTGAGAAAATACCTGTCTATTTATCAGACAAGCAGCCCCTCGTACCCACTTATGGCAGGAATTGATGAGGCGTTGGGAATACTGAAAAGAGAAGGGCATGAACGTTTAGGCGTAATGCTGGAAAGAAGAAAAAGGATTGAAAAAGAACTTTCCGGATGCCGTCATATAAAAATCTGCCCCGATCCGGAACCGTCGAAGCTGGTCATTTCGGTAAAAGGTACGAACATAACCGGAAAACAACTTTATGATATTTTGCGGGAGCGATATCATTTACAACCGGAAATGGCATGCAGCTCTTATGCATTGGCAATGATGTCTGTTATGGATGCAGAGGAAGGAATTACCCGGCTGATTCACGCACTTCGCGAAATAGATGAAGAAATTAGTTTTGCAGAACAACATAAGATAACATTGGAGTTACAGACTCGTCCGAAAAGAAAACGGAAGATTTATGAGGCTTTTTTGAAGAAAGCAGAAATGCTTTGTTATGAAGAGGCAGAGGGAAAAATTTCTGCCGATTTTGTTAATTTATACCCTCCGGGAATACCAATTCTTGTTCCGGGGGAACTTGTTTCAGAAGAAATTATTAAAATAATAAGAGAATACCTTCTTCACGGCTATGAAATACAAGGGGTGGCTGGGAAGAAGATTCAAATAATAAAGAGTGAAGAGGAGATTTTATGAGAAAAACAAAAATTATCTGTACATTAGGACCGGCTAGTGAAAGTGAAGAAAAATTGCGGGAAATTATGCTTGCAGGAATGAATGTTGCAAGATTTAACTTTTCCCATGGCTCTCATGAGGAGCATAAGAGAAAATTTGACCGTGTAGTTAAAATTCGTGAAGAATTGGGACTTCCGGTTGCAACACTTCTGGATACCAAGGGACCTGAAATCCGTTTAAAGGATATTGAAGGCGGAAAAACAGAGCTTGTAAATGGACAGAAGTTTACACTTACTACCGAAGATATGCTTGGAACAAATGAGATGGTATCCATTACGTATGCCAACCTGATTCATGATATTTCGGTTGGAACTACTATTTTAATTGATGATGGATTAATTGAAATGGTTGTTGATGAAATTACAGATACGGACATTGTGTGTACCGTTGTGAATGGCGGACCAATATCCAACCATAAGGGAGTAAACGTTCCGGGAGCAGAATTATCCATGCCATACCTTAGTGAGCAGGATAAGAGCGATATCATGTTTGGATGTGATATGGGATTTGACTTTATAGCAGCTTCTTTTGTAAGATGTAAAGAGGATATTCTTGCTGTCCGCAAAATTATTGATGAAAACAATTCCCATATGAAAATTATTGCAAAAATTGAAAATATGCAGGGAATTCGAAATTTGGAAGAAATTGTGGACATTTCCGATGGAATTATGGTTGCCAGAGGTGACATGGGTGTAGAGATTCCGATGGAAGAGGTTCCTGTCATTCAGAAAGAAATGATTAAAATGGCAGAGGCACAGGGAAAGCAGGTTATTACAGCAACACAGATGCTGGATTCCATGATTAAGAATCCGCGTCCTACGAGAGCAGAGGTTGCAGACGTTGCCAATGCAATTTATGATGGAACAACAGCAATCATGCTTTCCGGCGAAACAGCAGCGGGTGCTTACCCGGTAGAAGCTGTAACAACGATGGCAAAAATAGCAGAACGTACCGAACAGGACATCAATTATAATGAGCGTTTAAAAAAGCGTGAAAATATAGCAAATTACGATACGACAACAGCTATTTCCCATGCAACCTGTACCACAGCCAAAGATTTAAATGCAGCAGCAATTATTACCGTAACCATTTCAGGATTTACCGCAGGAATGATTTCGAAATATAAACCAAGCTGTCCAATTATTGCATGCAGCGTCAGCCCGAAAATCTGCCGCCAGATGAACCTGTATTGGGGAGTAACACCGGTATGGATTCCAAGAGAGAACAGTGCAGATGATTTGTTTGATGACGCAGTTCGTGCAGCTCAGGAAGCCGGATATATTAAAAAAGGTGATACTGTAGTTCTGACAGCCGGAGTTCCGCTTGGAGTTTCCGGAAGAACAAATATGATTCGTGTTGTAGAGGTTTAATTATCATGGGGAAAATGATATACTTAATAGGAAAGAGTTCCACAGGAAAGGATACGTTATATAAGCATCTTCTTAATTGGAAGGAATGCCCTTTAGAGACCGTAGTGCTCTATACAACGCGTCCTGTCCGGGACCATGAAACAGATGGGGAAGAATATCATTTTACCGACGAAGATGGGTATCAGAGACTTTGTGCAGAAGGAAAGGTTATTGAGGCACGGACCTATCAGACATTTTACGGACCATGGCGCTACTTTACGGTAGATGACGGAAGCATTGATTTAAATAAAAATAATTATTTGGTAATCGGAACTCTTGAGTCTTTTCGGAAAACTGCCGATTATTTTACCAGAGAAAAAGTTTTGCCCGTTTATATCGATGTAGAGGATGGTATAAGACTGGAGCGTGCCATTCAAAGAGAGAGGCAGCAGGAAACACCGAAGTATGAAGAAATGTGCCGGCGATTCCTTGCCGATGCAGAAGATTTTTCAGAGGAGAAACTCAAAGAGGCAGGCATTGTATGCCGATTTGAGAATGATTGTCTGGAAACGTGTCTTCAGAAAATCAAAAAATATATTCAGGAAAACCTATAATCTGAATTTCGGGTAGAGGATATCAGGAAGGAGGTGCCACAGTGGACATTAAAGTAAATCAGGCAAGTGCAATTTCGCAACCGGAAGCAACACAGCCTGTCAGGGAAGCTGATGGCGCCTTTAAATTTACGCTGATTAGTCATATTGAAGAACAGGAATTGCAGGCCAGATTAAGTACCATGATGGAAGAAATTACCATGCAGGGAGACAAGCTTGCAAAAAAGCGGGATATCAAAGATATGAAGCGATACCGGGGACTGATTAAGGACTTCATGAACGAGATTATCAGCCGTTCCCACGCATTCAGCAGGGAGAACTTTCTGGATAAAAAGGGACGTCACAGAGTTTATGGAATTATCCGGCTTGTAGATGAAAATCTGGACGAGCTGGCAAAAGAACTGATGAAGGATGAACAGGACCATCTGGCAATTCTTTCAAAGATTGGCGAAATCAGAGGTCTGTTACTTGATATTCTGACATAACGGGAGGAGGCAGAAGCAATGGCAAAATTTAGTGATATTGTAGGACAGGAGCAATTAAAAGAGCATTTACAGAATGCGATTGAATTAAATAAAGTATCCCATGCTTATATCATCAATGGAGAACGTAACTCCGGAAAAGAATTTATTGTAAAGGTTTTTGCCATGTCCCTTCAATGCGAAAACCGTAAAAACGGAGAACCCTGTGGGGAGTGCCATTCCTGTAAACAGGCATTGAGTGGAAACCATCCGGATATTATTTTTGTTTCCCATGAAAAGCCAAATGTGATTGGTGTAGATGATATCCGTGGACAGATTAATGGGGATGTTGCGATTAAGCCATACCGTGGTCCTAAAAAAATCTATATTATGAATGAAGGGGAAAAAATGACAGTGCAGGCGCAGAATGCACTGTTAAAGACATTGGAGGAGCCACCGGAATATGCGGTGATTCTTATTCTCACAACAAATGTAGATTCTTTACTGCCAACGATTTTAAGCCGCTGTGTCATTTTAAATATGAAGCCTGCAAAGGATGCGCAGATTAAAGAGTTTCTGATGCGGGAAATGCAGATTCCGGATTATAAAGCAGACATCTGTGTTGCTTTTGCAAGAGGAAATGTGGGAAAAGCACGTCTTCTGGCAAAGAGCGAAGAGTTTGATAAGGTAAAAGAGGAAGCCATTACATTGCTGAAAAATATCTATGATATGGAAATGCATGAAATTGTGGCTGCCATTAAGAAAATTACCGAATATAAATTTGAAATCAATGATTATCTGGATATTCTTGCCATCTGGTACAGAGATGTATTGCTGTTTAAAGCAACACATGATGTAAATGGCTTGATTTTTAGAGAGGAAATACAGTATATTAGAAAGGTAGCAGACAGAAGTACCTATGAAGGTATCGAAACAATTATTGAGGCATTGGAAAAATCCAAGCAGAGATTGAATGCCAATGTAAACTTCGATTTAACGATGGAACTTTTGCTGTTGACGATAAAAGAGAATTAGTGAGGTTATAGATGAATGATTAAAGTAATAGGAGTACGTTTCCGCACGGCAGGAAAGATATACTTTTTTGACCCCGGAAAGTTGAATATAAAAAGAAATGACCATGTCATTGTAGAAACAGCCAGAGGTATTGAATACGGAACCGTCGTTGGAGAACCGAGAGAAGTTACGGACGATAAAGTAATTCAGCCGCTGAAACCGGTTCTTCGTATTGCAACGGAACGTGATGATGAGCAGGAGGCTGCAAACAAGAAAAAGGAAAAAGAAGCTTTTAAAATCTGTCTGGAGAAAATTCACAAACACGGCTTGGAAATGAAGCTGATTGATGCAGAATATACGTTTGATAATAATAAAGTTCTGTTTTATTTTACAGCAGACGGAAGAATTGATTTCCGTGAACTGGTAAAGGACTTAGCCGCCGTATTTAAAACAAGAATTGAGTTACGCCAGATTGGTGTCCGTGATGAAACAAAGATTCTTGGCGGAATCGGTATCTGTGGAAGAGAGCTTTGCTGTCACAGCCATTTATCGGAGTTTATCCCGGTATCCATAAAGATGGCAAAGGAGCAGAATCTTTCGTTGAATCCGACAAAGATTTCCGGTGTCTGCGGAAGACTGATGTGCTGTCTGAAGCATGAAGAAGAAACGTATGAAGAGCTGAACAGACGTCTTCCAAATGTAGGTGACTATGTAACAACGGAGGATGGTCTGAAAGGTGAGGTACATAGTGTAAATGTACTTCGTCAGCTTGTAAAAGTTATTGTAGATGTAGACAATGAAAAAGAAATACAGGAATATAAAGTAGACCAGCTTCGTTTCAAGAGAAAACATAAGCATAACAAAGTGGAAGTAGCAGATGCAGAATTGAAAGAACTGGAAAAGCTGGAACGGGAAGAATCAAGGTCCAAGCTGGAGGATAATTAGTACGTTGTTAAAGCCAAATGAACGAGTCGATGATTTGCAGAGAAATCATTACCGGATTATACAGGATCCGGAACGCTTTTGCTTTGGAATAGATGCGGTGCTGTTGTCCGGATTTGCGCGGGCAAAAGAGGGAGACCGGGTCATAGACCTGGGAACCGGAACCGGAATTATACCAATTCTTATGGAAGCGAAAACGCAGGCTTCCAGTTTTGTCGGATTGGAAATTCAGCCGGAAAGCGCAGATATGGCAAGCAGAAGTGTTTTGTTGAATCATCTGGAAGAGAAGATTCAAATTGTAACAGGAGATATTAAAGAAGCAGGCAGCATCTTTGGTGCTGCTTCTTTTGACGTTGTTACAAGCAATCCACCATATATGACCGAGCATCATGGACTTACCAATGAAAAATCACCAAAAGCGATTGCACGCCATGAACTGTTATGTTCTTTGGAGGATGTCATAAGTCAGGCTTCCAGGCTTTTGAAGCCCGGAGGAAATTTCTTCATGATACATCGTCCATTCCGGCTGGCAGATATTATGTTTTTGCTGCGGGGATATCATCTGGAGCCCAAGAGAATGCGGCTTGTTTATCCTTTTGCAGATAAGGAGCCCAACATGGTTCTTCTGGAAGCAAACCGTGGCGGACGACCCAGACTGACGGTGGAAAAACCATTGGTGGTTTATAAAGAACCCGGTGTATATACCGATGAAATATATGATATTTATGGATATTAGAAAGGTTATTTGGCATGGCAGGAATGTTATTTTTGTGTGCAACACCAATTGGTAATCTGCAGGATATGACTCCTAGAGTAGTGGATACACTTCGTGAGGTTGACATGATTGCTGCAGAAGATACCAGAAACAGTCTCCGGCTTTTGAATTACTTTCAGATAAAAACGCCGATGACAAGCTATCATGAATATAATAAATATGAGAAAGCTAAGCAGATTGTAGAATGGCTTTTGGATGGCAAAAATATAGCACTTATTACAGATGCCGGTACGCCGGCAATATCGGATCCGGGCGAGGTTCTGGTAGCAGAATGCCATAAGGCAGGAATTGCGGTAACTTCACTGCCGGGCTGCTGTGCATTAATTACGGCATTGACCTTATCCGGTCTGCCAACAAGAAGATTTTGCTTCGAAGCTTTTTTACCCGCAGATAAAAAAGAACGGAGAGCAATTCTGGAAGAACTTCAAAGAGAAACACGTACCATCATTTTGTACGAAGCACCACATCATTTAAAGAAAACACTGGAAGAATTGATGAGTGTATTGGGAAATCGAAGAATTACTTTGTGCCGGGAACTCACAAAGAAATTTGAAACCATCCAACCAACGACGTTGGAAGAAGCAATTTCCTATTATCAAGAGCATGAGCCGAAGGGAGAATATGTTCTTGTCCTTGAAGGAGCAGATCGCAAAAGACTGGAGCAGGAAGAACAATTAAAATGGCAGGAAATGTCGGTAAAAGAACACATGGAGCTGTATGAAAGCCAGGGAATGGACAGCAAAGAAGCAATGAAACGTGTTGCAAAAGACCGTGGAGTCAGTAAACGGGACATCTACCAATCACTGCTTTAGAAATTTGTACAATGTGCCGAATTTCCAAAAAAGGAAAGAAATAGTAAAAAAGTACTTGTTTTTTGAATAGAATGTAGTATGATAAAGGTAAATAAAGATGGTACTTTAGTATGGGTATGTATCCTTATCAATCGTTAGAAAGGAAGTGTAGGAAATGCTCAAATCGAAAAAGTTATGCCTGGTTCTGAGTGTTGTACTTATTACAGTACTTGGACTCAGCGGATGTGGAAAGAAGGGTTCATTGCTTGAATCTGCAGCATCCAGAGATCAGGGCGTTCCGGGTGACGGCATTGTCTATATTGAACCTGAGATGGTTAGTTTAGCAGCATCACTTTCAGGAAACGCAAGTTCACAGGAAGCTTCGAAAGCAGCATTTGAAATTGCAAATCAGCAAAGAGCTGCAGCAGGACTTGGAAGCCTTACATGGAATTCCGGTCTTGAGCAGGCATGTGCAGTACGTGCCGTAGAAGCATCACAGTCATTTTCACACACCAGACCGGATGGCTCCGACTGGTGGACCGTAAACAGTAATTTAATGTATGGTGAAAATCTTGCAAAGGGTTATGAATCAGCAGAGGCAGCTGTTCAGGCTTGGATGAATTCACCAACACACAAAGCAAACATTATGGATGCAGAATTCGCATCAGGAGCAATTGCCATTCACATTGGAAGCAATGGACAATGGTTTTGGGCTCAGGAATTTGGATACTAAACCATACTTATACGATAGAAAACCGCTTCAGAAGAAGCGGTTTTTTATCGTTATGGAGAAGCGATGATTTCATATAGATTTTTCCGGTATTCTATTGTAAAATAAGAAGAACAAGATATCTGGAGGTTATTTCTATGAAAAAATGGTTTTGGAAAATCGTATTGGCAGCTTCACTAATCGTAATGGTAGTGGCTCTGATTAATATAGTTAGTCTGACGCTTGAATATCAGAAGGGTATTCATACATATCAGAAACTGGAAGAATATGTTGAGGTAGAGGAACCATCCGATGCGATAAATGCCGCACAACCCGAAGAAAATGCGCAGGAAGCAGAATCTGTTATTCCGGTTGATCTGAATGTGAATTTTGAAGGATTGGCAGCAATTAATGATGATGTTGTAGGTTGGATTTATTATGAGCCATTGGACATCAGCTATCCGATTGTTCGTGGCGATGATAATGATTATTATACCCATTATACATTTGAAAACGAACAGAACAGTTCCGGTGCAATTTTTATGGACTTCCTGAACAGACCGGATTTCAGTGATTTTAACACCATTGTTTATGGACATAATATGAGAAATGGCACCATGTTTGGTTCGCTCAAGAAATTATTGAACGATACGACACAGATAGAAGAGAATCCGTATTTTTATATCTTTACAAAAGACAAAGCACTTATGTATGAAATCTGTTCTGCTTATATTACAACAGAATCTTCTCATACTTATGATTTAATTCAGACGTTGGAAGAGAAGCAGGACTTCATCGATTATATGAAACAGGTATCGGTTTACTTCTGGAGCAATCCGTTATTTGATACCGACGTGCAGGATGATACAAGACTGGTAACACTTTCTACCTGTCATGGTCTTCACAGCAAAAACAGAACCGTTATTCATGGAGTATTAATCGCTGAAGAGAACCGGTAAAGAAGTGTCAAGCTCAGGAACTGATGTAGTAATCACTTCCCATTCCGTAATAGTATAGGAAGGGACATCTGCATCTGTGTTCCAGATTGCTTTTACGGATAAAATTTGATTTTCATTGATAGGATAAGTATTGGAAAAAGAGTCTTCTACGGACTCTTTTTTTGATGCTTCAAAGAGAGCCTGTTGTGCAGCGTTGCAGGCATCATAATATGCCGTAGTGCGTTCTGCCATTTTACGGCTCAGTGTGAGGTCGGCGTTGGCACTGACCATAGAGAGACCGGCAAAACATACAAGACATAAAATAACCATAATAACAACCATGGAAGGTGCGCCAATATTTAATCCAAACCGTCTTTTCTTATTCATGTGAAACCTCCCTGGAATTAAGCTTTGAAAGATGAAGTTCATAAATGACCTCTTCAGAATACGCGTTGTGGCAATAGATGTCGCATTGAATCAGTCCATTTTCCGTAGAATTCGTGGAAACTTCGGCAATAATTTCATGTCCGTCGTCCGGTGAAAATGTAAAGGAGGAACCCTCCATAAGCTCTTCAAAATGGTCATTATAGAAGGATTCGGCAATGCTCTGGCTGAATGTTACTGCGTAATTCAAATAAATGCTTTTTTCGCTTAGCTGATGGGAAGACACAAAAAGCTTCACACAAATAGCAGCAGCAACAGAAAAAAACATAATTCCAAGAATCAATTCCATTAAAAACAATCCGGATTTGGAAGAATTCCTAGTATTCATCAAATAAGCCTCCTGAATGTACCGAAATGTAAAACTCCAGAGATTCACCATCTTCGAGAGTCAGCGAACACTGCATCAGAGAATCGTTTACAGTCGTGACCTTAAAGCTCTGTAAAGCCAGAATGTTTTGTCCGGCAGAAGGAGAGAGCGTAACATCCTCTCGCATCATCAACTCTTTCAGACTACCGTCGTATTCATAAATGTAAGTATGGTATAAAACATCGTTTTCCTGTGATTCCAAAATAATGGCAGGGGAATTATTCAGTGAACCCACGTGTACGCTATGTGCCCGGTCATTTTGGTGCACTTTTTCTGTTACATAAGCAACAGCAGTTCTCATATTAAAATTTTTGTCCATATGTACAACTGTTTTGCGATAGATATTTGCTCCAATTGAAATCAAAAAAATCGCAGAAAGAGCAAAAATGCAAAAAAGTGCAATTACAAAAAGAACATCAATAGTATGTTTTTGCGATTTGTTGTTCATTTTCTTATTCCTTATGGCTTTACAAGAATGGTAACATCTGGTCTCATATTAGCACCAATGGGTTGATAATCTACAAAAAATAAAGTTTCATCATACGTTAGTCCATAATGCTGCTGCATATATGCAAGGCTTGGGGGATAAAACCCTTCCAGGGCATAACAATGGATAATGTCCCGGTTTATGGCTTTTTCAAGACTGTCGCGCTGCCGTTCAACGGTTGAGGCGCTTACAGAATTCAGCAGCAGCCAGAATATCAATAATAAAACCGGAAACATCAGATAGGTAATGCCAATGGGAAAACGACGATAATCCTTTTTGGTTGCTTTCGTAGTAAATCGATGCATAACAATCCTTTCTTATCCGATGCTGGACATAATTCCCATGAGTGGAAGAAGCACTGAAAGCAGGATGGTTCCGACAATGAGGGATAATATAATCACTAAGGTAGGTTCGATAATGGAAACAATACGGGAAAGCTGACGGTCTGTTTCTTCTTCATAATGAGTAGCAATCTGCTTCATTACGATATCTATCGAGCCGGAGCGAAATCCCACAGCAATCATTCTTGCATATAAGTTGGAAAAAATCTCTGCTTTTGCAAGGGCTTCCGGCAAGTCGGAATGCTGTTCCATTTCATTCTTACAGAGCTCGATTTTTTGTGCCATTTCTTCGTTTTCTACAATTTCCTGAATCATATCAAGTCCATGATAGGTATCCATACCACTGGAAAAACAAAGGAACATACCGCTTGCAAAACGTCCGGCAGCAACCTTGTCATAGAAGCTTTTGGTAAGAGGGAAAGAGGCGAGAAAACGTTTCATCGCAACTCTTCCCTGAGGAATTTTGTATGCAACGATGCAGGCAAGAACGAGTATCATAAAAACAACAAAGATTGCAATGGCATATTGGCTTAGTACATTACCGGCATGCATCAAAGACTCTGCAAGGGGACTCATCTGAGTTCCCAACTGTTCGAAAACCTGATTAAAAATCGGAAGGACCTTAACAATCAAAACAATGATAATTAAGAACATCATACCAATCATGATAAGCGGATAAGTAACAGCGGAACGGACATTCTCAGAAATGGCTTCCTCTCTCTCGTAGTAATCAGCTAACGAAGAAAGAACAGAGTCCAGATTACCGGATTCTTCTCCAAGAGCCAGAAGGCGGATGACATATTGTGGAAAAACGCCGGTGGCTTCCATTGCCTGATGAAAGTTCTGACCGGAGCGGCATCCTTCGGAAATTTGCTGTAAAAGAGCTTTTCCTTCGGCATGAATCGTATCGTGCACAAGAATATCCATTCCTTCGGCAGGAGTAATTCCTGCCTGGATAATTAACGCTGTCTGTCTGCAAAAAGCAGCAATTTCAGAGTTGGTAAGTAGTTTCTGTTTTTTCATAAACAGAGTACCTCCTAATAATTATATTTTGTGACGTAGTTTTCACCGTCACCAATAAAGCTTTTTAGATTTTTCTCATCCGTATTGGCGGCAAAGGTTGGGTCCATAAGAGACCAGTTGACACCATCGAATTGGATAATTCCGTCAATCCAGCCAATATTATCGACATAGGTACTGATCCATGCATGATACGCATCACCGGCATATCCGACTTCCAGCTTTGTAGGAATCCTCTGGGAACGGAGCATACTTGCCATGACAGCAGCATAGTCCAGACAGATTCCTGTTTTGCAATCAAGTATTTCGTCTACATCCGGAATGTAACCGCTCTGTACATTTTCCGCTTTTTCATAATCGTAGGTAAAATTTTCGATAATATAATTATAGATATAAATAATGGCTTCCAGGTCATCATGAGCCGGTGCAGCAAGCTCTTTCGCTTTTGCAACAACCTGTGAGGAATCATTAAATTTCACATATTGATTGGGATATAAGAATGCACCTGTTTCATTCTTTATAGTTACTTCAATATCCTGGGAAAAAACAGTTGCGTATTGAGTATCTGCAACATTTTCATAAACGCCTACATTATAGACACCATCCCCGACAGAAAGCGGAAATGCTTCATAATTGCTGCCGCTCAGGTCATAGGTGTAGGTCATATAATCAGGTCCCGTGAGCTGCAATTTTACTTTGGGATTGCTGCCCAGGTAGGCAATCATAAGATAACCTTCGGCAGAGTTGGATGCATCTACAGATACAAATTCATTTTCATACAGAGTTTCGCCGGGAGCCTGTGGAACAAGACACACAGGAGTATTATCCCTTATCGTAGTGCTTGTAGAAACATAAGCCTCGTGCTTTTTTTCACAACCGGATAAAGAGATTGCCAAAATACAGAAAACAAAAAGATATGAAGTTTTTCTGATGAATTGATAAAAAGACAATACCCCATCCTCGCTTAATAAAAAATTTCTATGTCAATTATAATAGATATTTGGTTTTTTGTAAAAATAATTTGACTCATGACATATACATAAAAGAAGGAATTTCTATATTGGTATGGAGTTATTATGCTGAATTATATTTGGGCAATTATGATTATGATTGGAGTTGTGTATGGAGCATTAAACGGAAGAATGATGGAGGTTACTCAGGCAGCATTGGAAAGTGCACAGGATGCGGTGGTGCTTTGTTTTACAATGACCGGGGTAATGGCATTCTGGGTAGGTCTTATGCAGGTGGCAGAAGAGTCCGGACTTATCCAAAAGCTTACCAGAGGACTGTCACCGTTTATTTCGTTTATGTTTCCACGGATTCCCAAGGGACATAAATCCAGAGATTATATTTCTACCAATATCATAGCGAATGTATTGGGACTCGGATGGGCCTGTACGCCGGCAGGACTTAAAGCGATGGAGGAGCTTGCCAGGTTACAGGAGGAGCGTGGCATTCCGGAAGAAAAACGTCATTATGCAAGCAATGAAATGTGTACCTTTCTTATACTAAATATTTCTTCTTTGCAGCTAATACCGGTAAATATGATTGCATACCGGACACAGTATGGGAGTGTCAATCCGGCAATCATTATCGCACCGGCAATTATTGCTACGGCAGCAGGGCTTTTGGTGTCAATTGTGTATTGTAAGATGAAGGATAAATTGGTAAGATAATATACGCAAAGGAATAAAGAAAGTAAGAGACGCAGTTATGAGATACCAGATTAAACATGCACTTGTGCAATACGGTGCAGAAACAATTATAGAGGATGTGAATTTTGAAATCCATGACCATGAAAAGGTTGCCGTAGTAGGCAGGAATGGTTGTGGAAAGACAACGTTATTAAAACTGATTGCAGGCGAGATTACAATGGCAAATATAGACAGTGATGAGAGCTGTGGAATCAGTATGGCAGGTAAACAAAGAATCGGTTACCTTCATCAGATTAGTTTTGAAGATGGAGAGATTTCGGTCGAGAATGAAATCTTAAAGGTATTTCAGCCTATTTTTGAATGTGAAAAGAGAATGCAGGAGCTTTCAAAGCTTATGTCGCAGGAACATGATGAGAAGCTGATGTATGAGTATTCTGCTCTGCAGGATAAGATGGAAGCATTAGGCGGCTATACTTACCGGCGTGATATGGAAACGATGTTTCAGAAATTCGGGTTTGAGCTTAAGGACTTAGAGCGGCCGATTGGCACATTTTCGGGCGGACAGCAGACAAAAGTCGCATTTATTAAACTGCTTTTGAGCAGACCGGATATCATGCTGCTTGATGAGCCGACGAACCATTTGGATTTGCCGACAATCGAATGGCTGGAAGGATATTTAAAGAGCTATAACAAAGCGGTCGTTATTGTATCCCATGACCGGATGTTCCTGGACCGTATCATTGATGTTACCTATGAGATTGAATATCATCATATCAAACGTTATCCGGGAAACTATACAACATTCATGAAATTGAAAGAAGAAGCTGCTGCAAAACAGGAAAAAGACTATGAAGAGCAGCAGAAGGAAATCAAACGTCTTACAGAATGGATTGAAAAGTGGAAGAATACTCCAACGAAGGTAACAGCCGTACACTCCAAGGAAAAACAGCTCGAGCATATGGTGCTGATTGAAAAGCCACGCCGGTTTGATACAAAGGCGTTCCGGGGACAGTTTTTACCGAGAACAACGAGTTACAGTGATGTATTAATCTTAAAGGCATTGGAGATTGGATATGACCATGTTCTCAGTAAAGTTTCCTTTACGTTGAAGAAAGGGGAACGTGTTGCGGTTATTGGTGAGAATGGAAAAGGAAAATCTACTCTGCTGAAAACATTGATGGGACAGATTGAACCTCTTGGTGGAAGCTATACCGTGGGAACAGGTGTTGAGGTTGGTTATTTTGACCAGCAGGCAGCAGTTGCAGAGAGCATGGAACCGGATAAGACGGTATTGCAGGACTTTTGGGATTTGTATCCGGATTTAAAGGAAGTAGAAGTCCGAAATGCATTAGGCAGCTTTCTGTTTACCGGTGAAGAGGTATTTAAAACGTTAGGACAACTTTCCGGAGGGGAAAAAGTGCGTCTTGCCTTATGTAAGATGTTTAAGATGCGCCCCAATCTTTTGATATTGGACGAGCCAACCAATCATATGGATCTGATTGGAAAAGAAGCACTTGAAACCATGTTGAAAAATTATACCGGAACGGTGTTATTCGTATCCCATGACCGTTATTTTATTAAAGAAATTGCAACGGGCATGCTGGACTTTAAAGAAGATAAAACGGTTTTTTATGACTGTGGTTATGAGGAGTATCTGGAAAGACTGGAGAAGGAAGCACTCAAAGCACAGGGAGCTGTACCAGCAACGGAAAAACAACCGGCAGGAAAGGCATCTTCCGCAAAAGCGCCTACACTGGAGGATGTGTTTGAAAAAAAGACGTATTACAACCCCGGTAAAGTGCTTTCGAGACTGAAACAGCAGTTAGCAAAATATGAAAAGCAGTTAGAGGAAAGTGAAACAAGACTGGCAGAACTGCAGATGCAGATTATGGACCCGTCGCTGGCCTCTGATTATACGAAGCTTATGGAATTAGAGGAGCAGCGTCAGAAGGAAGAGCAGAATCAGGAAAGCCTTCTGGAACGAATGCTTGAAACAGAAACACAGTTGGAGGAAATGAATGTATAAACTGGCAATATTTGATATGGATGGAACGATTCTCAATACGCTTGAGGATTTGAAAAACAGTGTTAATGTTGCACTTTCGAAAAATGGGTTTCCTGCACGGTCCCTGGAGGAAGTACGTAATTTTGTAGGAAACGGAAGCCGTAAGCTGATTGAGCGAAGCGTACCGCAGGGAACGTCAGAAGAAATGCAGGAAAAGGTGCTGACATCTTTTGATACGGATTATTCCAGGCACTGTGCAGTATTTACAAAACCATACGAAGGAATTCCGGAAACCATTGCAGCATTAAGAGAACATGGGATTAAAACAGCCGTGGTATCCAACAAGCCGGATTATGGCGTGCAGGCTCTTTGTGAACAGTATTTTAAAGGTCTTTTCGATTTCTCGATTGGAGTGAGAGAGGGAATGCGTAAAAAACCTGCACCGGATACGGTTTTTGAGGTATTGAAGTATTTCCACACGTCAAAGGAAGATGCGGTATTTATCGGAGATTCTGATGTAGATGTGCTGACGGCAATTCATGCGGGAGTATCCTGTATTGGTGTGAGCTGGGGATTTCGCGACAAGGAAGTGTTGCAAAATGCCGGTGCTACAAAAATTGTAGATACAACACAGGAGCTCTTGGAACATATTTTGAACGACAGATAAAAGAGGGGAAGACATGGAGAAAACAAAAGGATTAAATTCAAATCAGCTGAAATTTATTGCCATATTAACCATGACGGTGGATCATGTCATCAGTGTGATGTATCCGGGTTATCCCAAAATATGGTGGGTTCTTCTGTTACATATTATCGGACGTTTTACTGCTCCGACGATGTGGTTTTTTATTGCAGAGGGATATCATTATACGCATAATTTGAAAAAATATATGGGAAGGTTATTTCTATTCGCATTCATTTCCCACTTTGCGTATAATTTTGCCTTTGGAATTCCAATGATTCCATTTCAGACAAGCGTATTTAATCAGACGAGTGTAATCTGGTCTCTGGCATGGGGCGTTGTAGCACTGTACATTGCAGATAGCCCGAAGATAAAGGGATGGTTGAAGCCGATTCTGATCTTTTTGATTTGCGTGATTACCTTCTGTTCTGATTGGAGTTGTATTGCGGTTCTGGCAATTCTTGGAATCGGAAGCCATCGCGGTGATTTTAAAAGACAAATGTTAGACATGGTAATCTATACAGCAATGTACGCACTTGTTTATTTCCTGTTTATTGACAAGGTTTATGGCATCTTGCAAATGGGTGTTGTAATTGTCATTCCGTTTTTGGCAAAGTATAATGGACAGCGTGGAAACTGGAAAGGAATGAAGTGGTTTTTCTATTTATATTATCCGCTTCATCTGGCCATTGTCGGACTGTTGCGTTTATACTTTCAGGGAAATGTTGGAGTTATGATTGGAGGATGATGATATGAAATGGATGAAATTCCGAATTAAAACAATTACGGATGCAGAGGATATTATTATCAGTACTTTGTATGACCTCGGACTTGAAGGGGCACAGATTGAGGATAAGATACCGCTAACAGCATGGGAAAAGGAGCAGATGTTTGTAGATATTCTTCCCGATAACCCGGAGGATGATGGGATTGCTTATCTTAGCTTTTTTGTGGAGGAAAAAGACCATCTGGCAGAAGGAAGCAATTACCCTGCCATTGTACTGAATGAGGAAGAAACAACTGCAGAGCAAGTTCTTGCGATGGTAGAACAGGAGCTTGCAGAATTAAAGGATTTTAACCTTGATATTGGGGAAGGAACCGTTACAATTGAGGAAACGGAGGATATTGACTGGATTAACAACTGGAAACAGTATTTTCACCAGTTTACGATTGATGATGTGCTTGTGATTCCTTCCTGGGAGGAAGTACAGGAGGAAGATAAGGACAAAATGATTTTGCATATTGATCCCGGAACCGCATTTGGAACGGGAATGCATGATACGACACAGCTTTGTATCCGTCAGTTAAAAAAGTATGTGACTAAGGATACAGTATTGCTGGATGTGGGAACCGGAAGCGGAATTCTTTCGATTCTTTCCCTGATGTTTGGTGCAAAAAAGGCAGTGGGAACAGACCTTGACCCATGTGCGGTAGAAGCGGTAAAGGACAATATGGAAGTAAACCATATTGATGCAAAAGACTTTACGATGATGATAGGAAATATTATCACCGAAAAGGAAATTCAGGACAGAGTGGGTTACGAGTGCTATGATATTGTCGTCGCTAACATTCTGGCAGAGGTGTTGCAACTTTTGACACCGGTAATTGTTTCCCAGTTAAAGCCCGGAGGCATTTATATTACATCGGGAATTATCAATGATAAGGAGCAGGTAGTGCGGGATGCGGTAGAAGCAGCTGGACTTGAGCTGGTAGAGGTTACTTATCAGGGAGAATGGGTAAGCGTTACTGCCAAGAAGCCCTTGCAATAGAATCACTGATTGAGGAATGCCATGACATGTGGAATAATCCGGCAATATTTCTACGAGAAGCTTTCATATGCTATGGAAATGAGACTCATAAAAACGTGGAAGCCATTGCTGAACACATTTTTAATCTCTGAGGCTCATTGAAGTGTTCAGCATATGAGATTTGAGGGGAAATATTGCCGGATTATTCCGACAGTGCTTGAGAATCCACAATCATTGGATATAATAAGAAAGGATACATGGGCATGTATCAGTTTTTTGTAGAACCGGAACAGATTACCGACAGGGTAGTTATAATTACGGGAAAAGATGTGAATCATATTAAAAATGTACTGCGCATGAAAGCAGGAGAAGAAATTTCTGTCAGCAACGGGATTGATGGAAAAGAATATCGTTGTGGGATTAAGGAATTTCAGGAGGATGCGGTTGTCTGCGAACTGCGTTTTGTGAAAGAAGAAGGAACGGAGCTTCCTTCGAAAATCTATTTGTTTCAGGGACTTCCCAAAGCAGATAAAATGGAATGGATTATCCAGAAGACCACAGAGCTTGGAATTTTTGAAATTATACCGGTCGCGATGAAACGTTGTGTTGTAAAACTGGATGATAAAAAAGCATCCTCAAAAATTACAAGGTGGCAGGGAATTGCGGAAGCTGCCGCCAAGCAGAGTAAGCGCGGAATCATTCCACAGATTTCGAAGGTGATGAGCTTTGAGGAAGCGGTTGCTTACAGCCGGCAGGCACAGATACGGCTTCTTCCTTATGAGTTGGCAGAGGACTCGCGGAAAACAAAAGAAATTATAAGCCAGATAAAACCCGGACAGGATATTGCCATTTTTATCGGACCGGAGGGCGGTTTTGATGAGAGCGAAGTGGAGCTTGCCGTAAAAGACGGTATGGAGTCCATAACACTTGGAAAAAGAATACTTCGGACAGAAACAGCAGGAATGACGCTGCTGTCAATTTTGATGTACCATTTAGAAATTTTCTCATAAAATAAAGTAGAGAAATTTCGACAAAATATCTAGAAAGGGAAGTGTTATTATGGAAATATATTTGGATAATTCTGCCACAACTGTTTGCTTTCCGGAAGTGGCGGAGCTGATGAAGCATCTGATGTGCGAGGATTATGGAAATCCATCGAGTCTTCATAGAAAAGGTGTGCAGGCAGAAGAGGCACTGCGTACCGCAAAGGAAACCATAGCAAGAATTTTAAAGGTACAGGAAAAGGAGCTTCTTTTTACTTCAGGCGGAACGGAGTCTGACAACCTTGCCCTGATTGGGGCTGCACATGCAAATTGCAGAAGAGGAAAACACCTGATTACCACATCCATCGAACATCCTGCAATTTTGCAGACAATGAAGCATCTGGAGGAAGAAGGCTACCGTGTAACGTATTTACCGGTAGATGAAAAGGGATGCATCCGGTTAGAGGATTTGGAACGGGCGATTACCGGAGAAACGATTCTGGTATCCATCATGCATACCAATAATGAAGTTGGTTCCCTGCAGCCGATTGCAGAAGCAGGAGCGTTGATTAAGCGGATGAATCCCAATATTCTGTTCCATGTGGATGCGGTGCAGGGATTTGGAAAGAGCAAAATTTATCCTAAAAAGATGAATGTGGATATGCTTTCGGTGAGCGGTCATAAAATTCATGGACCCAAAGGGGTTGGATTTTTGTATGTGAATGAGAAAGTGAAGCTGAAACCGATTCTTTTTGGCGGTGGACAGCAGGGTGGAATGCGTTCCGGAACAGAAAATGTACCCGGAATTGCAGGGATTGCAAAGGCAACCGAGCTGATGTACCAGCATTTAGAAGAGGATGTGGCAAAGCTTTATGAATTGAAAAAGGCTTTTGTCGAAGGTGTCCGGAAAATCGATGATGTTATTGTAAACGGACCGGATGTTATGTGTGGGGCTCCTCATATTGTGAGCGTTTCCTTCCGGGGAGTTCGTAGTGAAGTGCTGCTTCATGCATTGGAGGATAAGGGAATTTATGTGTCGGCAGGAAGTGCCTGCTCTGCGCATAAGCCACAGCCTTCTGCAACTTTAATGGCAATGGGTATCGAAAAGGAATTGCTGACGTCTACGATACGTTTCAGCTTTTCGGTTTTGACAACGATGGAAGAAATCAGCTATACTTTGCAGGTAATGTATGATATAATTCCCATGCTTAGAAGGTACACCCGTAAGTAGTGGGCAGGGATAAGGAACGTTAAGAGAAAGAGGATAAAATGTTTACAGATTTTTTGATTAAGTATGCCGAAATAGGTGTCAAGGGAAAGAATAAGTATTTATTTGAGGAAGCACTTGTTAAACAGGTAAAGTATGCGTTAAAGCGCTGCGAAGGAGAATTCAAGGTTACGAGAACCGAAGGAAGAATCTATGTGCATGCACTTTCAGACTTTGATTTTGACGAAACCGTGGATAATTTGAAGACCGTATTTGGTATCAGTGGAATTTGCCCGGTTATTCATGTCGCAGACGAAGGATTTGAAAAGCTTTCCCAGACAGTAGTTGATTATATTGCACAAAATTATCCGGATCGGAATATGACATTTAAGGTTTATACCCGTCGTGCCCGTAAGAATTATCCGATGGATTCCCAGGAGATTAACCGCGAAATGGGTGGTGTGATTCTGGATGCATTTCCGGAGATGAAGGTAGATGTTCATCATCCTGATATGATGCTTCATATTGAAATCCGTGAAAAAATATATATTTATTCCATGGAAATTCCGGGACCCGGTGGTATGCCGGTAGGAAGCAACGGAAAGGCAATGCTGCTTTTATCCGGCGGAATTGACTCTCCGGTAGCCGGTTATATGATTGCAAAACGAGGTGTAAAAATAGATGCCGTGTATTTTCACGCACCCCCATATACAAGTGACCGTGCAAAACAGAAGGTAGTGGACCTTGCCAGATGTGTTTCCCGTTACTCAGGACCGATTTATCTGCATACCATTAACTTTACGGATATTCAGCTTTATATTTATGAGAAATGTCCTCATGAAGAACTGACGATTATTATGCGTAGATATATGATGATGATTGCAGAAAAAATTGCGAAAGAAAATGAATGTCTTGGTCTGATTACCGGTGAAAGTATCGGTCAGGTTGCATCCCAGACTGTTCAGTCGCTGGCAGTCACAAATGAAGTATGTACGTTACCGGTATTCCGGCCGTTGATTGGTTTCGATAAAATGGAGATTGTGAATATTTCAGAAAAAATCGGAACGTATGAAACTTCCATTCTTCCTTATGAAGATTGCTGTACGATTTTTGTGGCAAAGCATCCGGTTACGAAACCAAATCTGAATATCATTAAACGTCACGAGGAAAATCTGAAAGAAAAGATTGACGAACTTGTACAGCAGGCATTGGATTCTGACGTTGTAGAAATTGTAAAAGCAGAATCATAAAAGAAACAGCAAAATAGAGAAATAAAAAAACAAGTGCTTAAATGCAAGCATTTAGCACTTGTTTTTAATTATTTAGTTTTTATAAAACTGAAGTTAAATCATATAAGGCTTCAGAGTTTCTAAAACTTCATCAACGTTGTCTTCTGCATGGATGTTTAAATCGATTGGTCTGGATAAATCCAAACTAAAAATACCCATGATAGACTTAGCGTCGATAACGTATCTTCCGGATACTAAGTCAAAGTCATAATCAAATTTTGTAATATCATTTACAAAAGATTTTACTTTGTCAATTGAATTTAATGAAATCTGTACGGTTTTCATTGTAAATTACCTCCTTGTTTTTTCATACCCTCTGCTATTATAGTAATGGGTGAAACTGGAAAAGTCAATGATAAAAAAAACCAAAAAAAGTGGTGAATAATATGAAAAGTGTAGCATTTCACAACCTTGGATGCAAGGTAAACGGATATGAAATGGACTTTATGCAACAAAAATTACAGGAAAGAGGATATATTCTTGTACCATTTGATACAAAAGCGGATATTTATATTATAAATACATGCTCTGTAACAAATATGGCAGACAGAAAAAGCAGACAGATGATTCATCGTGCCAGAAAGATGAATCCGGATGCGCTGGTTGTGGCAGTCGGATGTTATGTCCAGACAAATTCCGAAGAAGTACTTAAAGATTTAAGCATTGATATTGCCATAGGAAACAATCGCAAAAAAGACATTGCCGATATTATTGAGGAGTATCTGCAAAAGAAATCTTTTTCGGAGAATCCGATTATTGATATCAATCATACTGATGAATATGAGGATATGCAGCTTACCCACACAGCGGAGCACACGCGTGCGTTTATTAAAGTCCAGGATGGCTGCAATCAGTTCTGCTCCTACTGTATTATTCCGTATGCGAGAGGAAGAATCCGCTTCCGTGAAATCGAGGAAGTGGTAAAAGAGGTTACGAAACTTGCAGAAAATGGTTATCAGGAAATTGTCCTGACCGGAATTCATTTAAGCTCTTATGGAATGATAAAAGGAAATGATTTTACCAAGAGCAGATTGTTGGAGTTGATTCAGAGTGTGAATGATATCGAGGGAATCCGAAGAATCCGGTTGGGGTCTTTGGAACCACGTATCATTACCGAAGAATTTGTTCAGGGACTTTCCAAATGTGAAAAATTGTGCCCGCATTTTCACTTGTCCCTGCAAAGCGGATGTGATTCTGTACTGGAACGGATGAATAGAAAGTATACGACGCAGGAATACTATGAAGGGGTTCAGCTTTTGCGTAATTACTTTGAAAACCCCGCAATTACCACAGATGTAATTGTTGGATTCCCGATGGAAACAGAGGAAGAATTTCAAAAGACCGAAGAATTTCTTCAGAAGGTCCAGTTTTATGAGATGCATATTTTTAAATATTCCAAACGAAAAGGAACGCCGGCAGCAGTGATGCAGGGACAGGTTCCTGAGGAAATAAAAGCAATAAGAAGCAACCAGCTGCTAAAGTTAAATGACGAAATGTCCGAAAAATTCCGTGAGAACTATATGGGTCAGCAGGTAGAAGTTCTGCTGGAAGAAGAAATGCTTCTGGATGGAATACTTTATCAGACCGGATATACAAGAGAATATATCCGCGTGGCACTGAAAACGGAAGAAGATATGTCCGGAAAGGTCATAACCGGCACGTTAAAGGCATTTTTGAGACCGGACATGCTTCTTGTAATTTCCAATTAAATGGAGTAATATGAATAAGGTGTAGTTTATGTATTTATGGTGAGGTGCAGAATGCAGGATTTGGGAAATACGCAATTTTTTTGTGTGGAAAAAGACAATAACAGTGTGAAACTCGTGCTGCAGGAGGTATATGAAGCATTAGTAGAAAAGGGATACAATCCGGTAAACCAGATGGTAGGTTACATTATGTCCGGAGATCCTACATATATTACAAGTCATCGAAATGCCAGAAGCCTGATTATGAAGCTGGAAAGAGATGAACTGGTAGAGGAAATGCTGACAGAATACATTAAGAGTAATCATTGGAAGAAGGCAGAGTGAGGATAGTTTCATGCGAATTATGGGATTAGACTACGGTTCTAAAACAGTAGGAGTAGCAATTAGTGATGCGTTGTTGATTACTGCGCAGGGCATTGAGATTATCCGTCGTAAGGATGAAAATAAGCTGCGTCAGACACTTGCGAGAATTGAACAGCTTATTTTGGAATATGAAGTAGAAGAAATTGTCCTTGGATTACCCAAGAATATGAATGATACTTGCGGAGAACGTGTGGAGGCAACTCTGGAATTTAAGGAGAAGCTGGAAAGAAGAACAGGACTGTCGGTACATACTTGGGATGAACGATTGACGACAGTGGCAGCAGATAAAGCAATGATGGAAGCCGGGATACGGCGGGAAAACAGAAAAGAATATGTGGATATGATAGCCGCCACATTTATTTTACAGGGATATCTGGACCGTAGGGCTATGAATCAACAGGAATAGAGGAAGTTTTTGTGGAAAAGATTTTATTTACACTTGATACAGACGAACAGGTAGAATTTTATGTACTTGAACAGACGAAATTGTCCGGAAATCAATATATACTTGTAACAGAGGAAGAAGAGGGCGATGGAGAAGCTCTTATTCTGAAGGAAATTTCCGGAGAAAAGAACGGTGACACCGTTTATGAGGTGGTAGAAGATGATACAGAGCTTCAGGCAGTGGCAGCCGTTTTTGAAAATCTGCTTGAGGATGTAGCATTTTCCGATGGAGAAAATTCTTAAATGGTATGGAATAAACAAGAGACAGAATCCTTTTTGCGAAGTAAAGGATTGAAGGTTACAAAACAGAGAATTCTGGTACTGGAGGCTTTGGCATCCTGTCCGGATAAACATCTCACAGCAGAAGAGATTTATGAGATTGTAAAAGCAGATTGCCCGGAGATTGGGTTGGCAACTGTTTATAGAACAATACAGTTATTTTATGAGTTACACTTAATTGACCGCATTAATCTGGATGATGGTTTTGTACGCTATGAAATCGGGGACATGGAAAAGGGCGGAACAAAACACCACCATCATCATTTAATATGCTCTAAATGTGGAAAGGTAATATCATTTCAGGATGACCTTTTGGAGGAGCTGGAGAAGAAGATATTGGAAACAACAGGCTTTTGGGTAATGGATCATGAAGTGAAACTCTACGGATGCTGTAAAGAATGTGGAGGTAAAACTGATTGAAAAAAAATGAATTAACACCTACTTCAAGTCTTAAGGTAATTCCTTTAGGTGGACTTGAGCAGATTGGTATGAACATTACTGCCTTTGAGTACGAAGACAGTATTGTTGTAGTGGACTGCGGACTATCTTTTCCGGAGGATGATATGCTTGGAATCGATTTGGTGATTCCGGATGTAACATATCTGAAAAATAACATTGATAAGGTTAAGGGCTTTATGATTACCCATGGACATGAGGATCATATCGGAGCACTTCCTTATGTCTTAAAAGAAATTAATGTTCCGGTGTATGCAACGAAGCTTACGATGGGAATTATTGAGAATAAGCTGAAAGAGCATAACCTTCTTGGAACAACAAAGCGAAAAGTGGTAAAATTCGGACAATCCATTAACCTTGGACAGTTCCGGATTGAGTTTATAAAAACAAACCACAGTATTGTGGATGCGGCAGCGCTGGCAATTTATTCTCCTGCGGGAATCATTGTGCACACGGGAGACTTTAAGGTGGATTATACACCGGTGTTTGGCGATGCGATTGATTTGCAGCGTTTTGCAGAAATCGGAAAGAAGGGTGTACTCGCATTGATGTGTGATTCCACCAATGCAGAACGTCCCGGATTTACGCCGTCTGAACGTACCGTTGGAAAGACGTTTGATACATTATTTGAGGAGCATAAGAGCACAAGAATTATCATTGCAACCTTTGCTTCGAATGTTGACCGCGTGCAGCAGATTATCAATTCCGCATATAAATTTGGCAGAAAGGTAGTCGTGGAAGGCCGCAGTATGGTAAACATTATTGAAACTGCGACAAATCTCGGCTATTTAAATATTCCGGAAAATACCTTAATTGATATTGAAATGCTTAAAAACTATCCGGATGAAAAAACGGTTATCATTACAACGGGAAGTCAGGGAGAGAGCATGGCGGCATTGAGCCGTATGGCTGGAAATACCCATAAGAAAATTTCCATTGGTCCGAAGGACACGGTTATTTTTTCCTCGAATCCGATTCCCGGAAATGAAAAAGCAGTAACGAATGTCATTAATGAATTGTTAATGAAGGGCGCAGACGTTATTTTCCAGGATGTACATGTTTCGGGACATGCCTGTCAGGAAGAAATCAAGCTGATTTATTCTCTGGTCCGTCCTAAGTATGCAATTCCGGTCCATGGAGAATATAAGCATTTAAAGGCACAGGCGAAAATCGTAGGAGAGCTTGGAATTCCGAAGGACCATATTTTTCTGTTGCAATCCGGTGATGTGCTGGAATTGGACAAAGAGAAAGCAGCTGTAACCGGAAGAGTACCGGTTGGAGCAATATTGGTAGATGGTCTTGGTGTCGGTGATGTCGGAAACGTAGTGCTTCGTGACAGACAGCATCTTGCAGAAGATGGTATTATGATTGTCGTGCTGGGATTAGATGGTGCTACAAATGAACTTGTTTCGGGACCGGATATTGTTTCGAGAGGCTTTGTATATGTAAAGACATCCGATGAATTGATGGATGAAGCCAGAGAGGTTGTTTATGAAGCCATTGAAGGCTGCCTGAATAGAGGTGTTTCCGATTGGGGAAAACTAAAAGGAACCATTAAAGACAGCCTGAGTGATTTTGTATGGAAGAAAACAAAGCGCAGACCGATGATTCTTCCGATTATTATGGAAATATAGCAGAACAAATGAGGCAGGAATAATAAAATGTTAGACAGACATACAGAAATGGCAACAGAGCATTTTGTCCACGAGATTAAAGAAACAGATATTTACCGGACTTATGTGGCCCGCCTTGGACGACTCAAAAAAGATGCACAGTTATTTGAACAGGTCAATGAATATCGCAGACGAAATTTTGAAATACAAAATTCACCGCAGGATGGCGACTTGATGGACCGCATCGATGATTTGGAAAGGCAGTTTGAATATTTGAGAGAAAATCCGATGGTAGATGATTTTCTGAATGCAGAACTGGCGTTGTGCAGGATGATGCAGGAAGTAAATAATCTGATTACTGAGGAATTAGAGTTTGAATAAAATGTGGAATTACAGGAAAGAGACAGAAAGGTAACCGTAGTATGAATACGAAAGCATTAATTGGAACCGTCATTGAAACAATTATAAAGGTGCTCGTGGTTGCGGCCGCAATTATAATTGTTTTTAAAGGAGCAACAAAAGCATATGATTTTGGCTATCGTGTTTTTGCAGATGAACCGATGTCTCCGAACAATGGAAGAACCATTACCGTAGGAATCGCGCAGGATGCGGATATTAAGGACATTGCCAGGATGCTTGAGGAAAAAGGACTTATTGCGGACGCAAATCTTTTTGTAGTACAGGAATTTTTATCTGCACAGCATAATAAAATTTTACCCGGAATATATGACCTGAATACCGGAATGAAAGCAGCAGAAATGTTGGAAATTATGGCAACTCCTGCAGAAAGTACAAGCGATGCGGATACTTCGGAAGAAACGGATTCTCAAAGTGAGGAAATGCTTCCGGAGGAGCTCCCGGAAGAGAACCTGATCGATGAAATAGAAGGAACAGAAGAAACAGAAGAACAGAGCGGAGAAGAAAATCAGTGATAACAGAAGAGCGGATAAGCACATTTATTGAATCACTTGATCCGGGAAATACTCCATTTTTGGAGGAACTGGAGCAATATGCTATCAAAACCAATGTACCCATTATCCGACCTCAGATGCAGAGTTTTTTAAAGGTGCTGCTTGCAATGAAGCAGCCCCACAGAATTCTTGAGGTAGGAACGGCCATTGGTTTTTCTGCATTACTGATGGCAGAGTATGGTCCATCAGATTGTGAAATTACAACGATTGAAAAGTATGAAAAAAGAATTCCGATTGCAAAAGAGAATTTTGCAAAAGCCGGAAGACAGAAGCAGATTACTCTTTTGGAGGGGGATGCGACGGAACTGTTAAAGCAGCTTACCGGACCGTATGATTTTATTTTTATGGATGCTGCCAAAGGACAGTATATTCATTTCCTGCCGGATATTCTTCGTCTTATGGAGGATGGCGGACTTCTGGTTTCGGATAATGTTTTACAGGATGGAGATATTATGGAGTCCAGATTTGCGGTCGTAAGACGCAATCGGACAATTCATTCGAGAATGAGAGATTATTTATATGAACTGGAGCATCATGAATGCCTGCAGACATGTATTCTACCGGTAGGAGATGGTGTGACAGTCAGCGTAAAAAGGAGAAGTTCATTGTGAAAAAACCGGAATTATTAATCCCAGCAAGTTCCCTTGAAGTGTTAAAAACGGCAGTCATGTTTGGGGCAGACGCCGTGTACATTGGCGGAGAGGCTTTTGGATTACGTGCCAAGGCTAAAAACTTCAGTCATGAAGAAATGAAGCAGGGAATTGAATTTGCACATGAGCATGGTGTCCGTGTACATGTAACAGCAAACATTCTGGCACATAACCGTGACTTGGAAGGGGCAAAAGAATATTTCCAAGAAATGAAGGAATTGGCCCCGGATGCCTTGATTGTGGCAGATCCCGGAATGTTTACACTCGCAAGAGAAATATGCCCTGAAATTGATATACATATTTCTACCCAGGCAAATAATACAAATTATATGACGTATTTGTTCTGGTATCGTCAGGGAGCAAAGCGTGTTGTAAGTGCAAGGGAGCTTTCTCTTGCAGAAATCCGGGAAATCCGGGAACATATTCCGGAGGAACTTGAAATCGAGAGCTTTATCCATGGGGCAATGTGTATTTCCTATTCCGGAAGATGTCTGCTCAGCAGCTTTTTTACCGGAAGAGATGCAAATCAGGGAGCATGTACGCATCCCTGCCGTTGGAAATATTCGGTAATGGAAGAAAAGCGTCCGGGCGAGTATTTTCCGGTCTATGAAAATGAACGGGGAACGTATATTTTTAATTCCAAGGACTTGTGCATGATTGAGCATATTCCCGAGATGATTGCAGCCGGAATTAACAGCTTCAAAATTGAAGGCAGAATGAAAACGGCACTCTATGTAGCAACTGTTGCAAGGACGTACCGGAAAGCAATCGATGATTATCTGGAATCAGAAGAAAAATACCGTAACAATATGGACTGGTATCGCTCCGAAATTTCGAAATGCACCTATCGACAGTTTACAACGGGATTTTACTTTGGAAAACCGGATGAAAATACACAGATTTATGATTCAAATACTTATGTGAATGAATACATTTATCTTGGAAATATTGAAGAGGTAAATGAAAAAGGATACGCCAGAATTACACAGAAAAATAAATTCTGCGTGGGTGATTCCATCGAAATTATGAAACCAAATGGTGACAACATAGAGGTTTCCGTGTTATCTTTACAGACAGAGGATGGTGAACAGGTAGAAAGTGCACCCCATCCACAACAGGTATTATATGTGGAATTAAGTGTAAAACCGGAAAAGTACGATTTGCTCCGGGTAAGAAAAGAGGAGCATGAGGAGGAGAACAGGAATGAATGAAGTAATCAACGTGGAAGAACTGTTTGGCAGTAAGGTGTTTACCAGAGCAACCATGAAAGAACGCCTTCCCAAAAACATTTACCGTGAAGTTGTGAAGGTGATGGATCAGGGCGGTGAGCTTTCTCTTGCAGTGGCTGATGTGGTTGCAAAAGCAATGAAGGACTGGGCAGTAGAAAATGGCGCCACGCATTATACACATTGGTTTCAGCCGTTAACCGGAATTACCGCTGAAAAGCATGATTCCTTTGTAACACATCCGGATGAAGACGGAAAAATGCTTATGGAGTTTTCCGGTAAGGAATTGATTAAGGGAGAGCCGGATGCATCTTCTTTTCCTTCAGGCGGATTGCGTGCAACATTTGAAGCAAGAGGCTATACGGCATGGGATATTACCTCTCCTGCATTTCTTCGTGAAGATGCAACAGGTGTAATTCTCTGCATTCCGACAGCATTCTGCTCCTATAACGGAGAGGCATTGGATACAAAGACTCCATTGCTTCGTTCCATGGAAGCGATTAGTGAACAGGCACTTCGTATTGTGCGTTTGTTTGGAAATACAGAAGCAACAAAGGTAACACCAAGCGTTGGTGCGGAACAGGAATATTTTCTTGTAGACCGCGATAATTATTTGAAACGCCCGGACCTCATTTTCGCCGGACGAACACTTTTTGGTGCACCTGCTCCGAAAGGCCAGGAAATGGATGATCATTATTTTGGAACCATCCGGGAGCGAATCGGTGCTTATATGAAGGACATTAACCTGGAACTCTGGAAGCTTGGCGTTACTGCAAAAACGCAGCATAATGAGGCAGCACCTGCCCAGCACGAGCTGGCACCTATTTATGAAACTGCTAATATTGCAGTAGACCACAATCAGCTTGTTATGGAGACGATGAAGAAGGTTGCGGAGCGTCATAATTTAACCTGCCTGCTTCATGAAAAACCATATGCAGGAGTAAATGGTTCCGGAAAACATAATAACTGGTCACTTACTACAGACAATGGGGTAAACTTATTAGACCCCGGAGATACCCCGAATGAAAATATTCAGTTTTTACTCGTACTTGCCTGCATCATCAAAGCAGTCGATATTCATGCAGATTTGTTACGTCAGAGTGCATCGGATGTGGGAAATGATCATCGTCTTGGCGGATATGAGGCACCTCCGGCAATTATGTCTGTTTTCCTTGGAGAACAGCTGGAGGATGTGGTACGACAGCTGGTAGAAACCGGAGAGGCATCCAGATGCTTGGAAGGCGGAAAAATGGAAACAGGAGTATCTGCAATTCCGGATTTCAAAAAAGATGCAACCGACCGGAACCGTACATCACCGTTTGCTTTTACCGGAAATAAATTTGAATTCCGTAGTGTTGGGTCTGCTGACTCAGTAGGAAGCCCGAATACCACGTTGAATGCCATTGTTGCAGAAGCATTTTGCGAGGCGGCTGATGTTTTGGAAAAGGCAGAAGATTTTGATATGGCGGTTCATGATTTAATCAAGGAATATTTTACAAAGCATCAGAGAATTATTTTTAACGGAAACGGTTATGCTCCAGAGTGGATTGAAGAAGCGAAGCGGAGAGGACTTCCAAATCTGAAATCCATGGTAGATGCGGTAGATACACTGACTACCGATAAAGCCGTGAAGCTTTTTGAAAAGTTCAAAATTTTCACAAAAGCAGAACTGGAATCCCGTGAGGAGATTCTTTATGAAACATATGCAAAGACATTAAATATTGAAGCACTTACGATGATTGATATGGCATCCAAGCAGCTTCTTCCGGCATGTGTAAAATATAGTAAAGCACTGGCAGATACGGTAATCGCAGTACGCGATGCAGGTGCTGATGATGAAGTACAGAGTGATTTATTAAAAGAGGTTTCCGCAAAGTTGAAAGAAGCCAAAATTGCGCTGGAAAAATTGAAAGAGGTAGAAACAAAAGCCGGAGTTATCGAAAATGCCAGAGAAAAGGCGTTTTATTACAAGGATATCGTAAAGGTGGCAATGGATGAATTACGCGCACCGATTGATGAATTGGAAATGATGGTGGATAAGAATATGTGGCCGATGCCAACATATGCAGATTTAATGTTTGAGGTATAAATCAGTACAAAAAATGGAGTATACGCTGAATAACCAGCGGTATGCTCCATTTTCATTTTTGAATTAATCTACTTTTACTTCCAGATATCCCAAAAGCTTACTCATATCATATTCTGTAAAAATTCCAAGATTTGAATCATAGAACTTGCCGTCATAGTGAACAAGATAATGGCAATAGCGTCCCATTTTTTCCATCATAATACAGCATTTTGGAAGAACAGCATCTTCGCCTTCTGTATACATAATGACATCGCTATGGTCGAGACCATAATAATTTAATGCGGAAATAACACGTCCCATAGTTGCCTGCCATTCGCGGCAGTCCATGACCGTGATTACTTCGGCAATCGTAACACCGGCAAGCATTGCCACACAGGTCTGACCGCATAACCCATCCTCCGGCTGAAGAATGATATCCACATGGTCAATCTTGCGGATTGGATGCTCAAAACTGTAAGGACTGTTCTGGTTCATCTGAATCAGGCTTTCTCCGATATGAAGAAGAATTTTATGTGTTTTTGATATGTCGATATGTGCAACATCCTCATCACTTAAGTGAATTTTATAATTTCCTTTTTCCTCCGGTATGAGTTCGCAGTCAATAATTTTATTATCCAGAACAATGTCTGCACGGATAACGTCCCGTTGTTTACAGACTTCCCAGACATTAAAAGGAATTCGGATACAATAAATAGATTCCTGTTTTACCACTTTTCCGTTAAAAAAATATCTCATGTAATACCCTCCGTTTTTTACCTTCACCTTTTAAAAGATACCAAATTTTGCAATACTTGTTAATAGCTTTTCATCAGAAAACGGGTAAGTATCTAAAAAAAAACATCCTGTCAAAAAAATAACAAAAAATAATGCTTGCCAAATATATATAGATTGTGTATAATACCAAAGGTAACAACACATAGGGCTATCGCCAAACGGTAAGGCAACGGACTCTGACTCCGTCATTTCAAGGTTCGAATCCTTGTAGCCCTGCTTTTCATAACCACTCGACTTTAACAGTTGGGTGGTTTTTGCGATATATTGGCAACGGTAGAATATTTGAGGAGCATAAAATGTATTCATTTGACAGCAGAATCCGCTTTAGCGAAGTGGACGAGAACGGACGGCTTTCGGTACAGTCCCTGATTGATTATTTTCAGGATTGTTCCACATTTCAATCAGAAGATTTAGGCGTGGGATTGGAGTATTTACTCCGAAATCATCAGGTATGGGTGTTGTCGTCCTGGCAGATTGAAATTGTCCGGATGCCAAAGCTTGCAGAACGCGTAAAAATCTGTACGATACCGTATGGGTTTAAAGGATTTATAGGAATGAGAAACTTCTGGATGGAGAATGAGCAGGGCGAAAGACTGGCACTTGCCAATTCTTTATGGAGCCTGTTGGATACAAGATCAGGTCATCCGATTCGAATTCCCCAGGAAATGATTGATATTTATGCACCGGAAGAGAAGATTGCAATGAATTATCTCTCCAGGAAAATAAAGATTCCGGAGTGTCTGCAGAAAGAAGAACCCATCATCATTCATAAACAACATCTGGACACCAATCATCATGTAAACAATGGACAGTATATCCGTATGGCAATGGATAGTCTGGATGGAGAAAAAAATATTCAGGGAATCCGTGTAGAATATCGTAAACAGGTATATCTGGGTGATACCCTGACGCCATGTGTCGCATGGCAGGATAAAACATGTACCGTAGTACTTCGCAATCAGAGCGAAGATGTATGTTGTGTAGTGGAATTTACAGTGGGGGAATAATATGATAGAACTTGGAAAACGTCAGATACTTCAAATTGTAAAAAAGGTAGAATTTGGTGTTTATCTGGCAGATGCAGATATCATTAGTGGCACGGAACGGGAAATCGAAGAAAAAGTACTTCTTCCAAGAAAAGAAGTTCCCGAGGGAGCACAAATCGGAGATGAAATGGAGGTATTCATTTATCGCGATTCCAAGGACCGCCTGATTGCTACAACAAGACACCCTTACGTGGAGCTTGGGAAGGTGGCAGTTCTTAAAGTACAGGAAATCGGAAAATATGGTGCGTTTCTTGACTGGGGACTGGAAAAGGATTTACTTCTGCCTTTCCGGGAACAGACCGGGAGAGTACAGGCCGGACAGAATTGCCTGGCAGCACTTTATATTGATAAAAGCAAACGACTATGTGCAACAATGAAAGTATATCATTACCTTGAAAAGGGAAGTTCCTATCAGAAGGATGATAAGGTACAGGGAATCGTGTATGAAATCAGTGACAATTTTGGTGCATTTGTTGCAGTGGATAACCGTTATTCTGCGTTGATTTCCAAAAAGGAACCTATAGGGACACTCTGCGTCGGAGATAAAGTCGAGGCCCGGGTTACAGAGGTGCTGGAGGATGGAAAACTTTCTCTCAGTTTAAGAGAAAAGGCATATCTGCAGATGAATACAGATGCAGAAAAACTGTTGCAGATGTTGAAACGTCAGGGAGGAACATTGCCACTGGGCGATAAGTCTTCACCGGACATGATTCGGGAACAGACCGGAATGAGTAAAAATGAATTTAAAAGAGCAATTGGAAATTTGTATAAACAACGTCTGATTACGATTGAAGAACAGAGAATAAAACTGGTTTAAAATGAAAAAGGGGGGATGTCCAAAAGGACTCCCCCTGATTATTTGTACGCTATACGCTCATATCAAAATTGCTTCCGATGTTTGGATTAACAGACAATTCCATGGAGCGATCCATCATGCTGATAAGACTTGCGCCCGATTGTTCCTGGCTTTCCAGTGACTTATCCAACACAGCAATACTGACTTTGCTTGCAATATCCATATTTGCAAGAGTAGTAGATAATTCGGGAATGTTCATAAGATCTCTCCTTTCCTACACTTATATTCATTTATAGTATATCACGTTCTGCACAAAGGGTAAAGGAAAAATACACAAAAAAATAACAAATTCGGGTAGATTTTTTTGTACATTTGTATTAAAATAAAAATGATGTTTTTATAAAATGATGAAAAACAGAGGAAAATATTGGTTAAAGTGCATAAATTAGTTGTTTTTGCATAGCATTCGAGAAGAGGGGTATCATATGATTTCAAATCAGATTCTGCAAAATACGATTGATGGATTGAAGGGAATTGCCCGTGTAGACTTTTTAGTATTGGATACCGAGGGGAAAGAGGTTGCGTCTACGACATCGGAAATTCTTTTCGATAAAAAAGAAGCTGCTGAATTTGCAAAATCTCAGGCAGATTCTCAGGAAATACGGGGGTGCCAGTATTTTAAGATATATGATGAGCAGCAGGCAGAATATATCCTGATTACGACCGGCACGGATGAGAATGCTTATGTGATTGGAAAAATGGCATCATTCCAGATTCAGAATCTGATGGTTGCTTACCGGGAACGTTTTGACAAAGATAACTTTATAAAGAATCTTCTGCTGGATAACCTGCTATTGATTGATATTTACAGTCGTGCCAAGAAGCTTCATATACAGACGGATGTAAACCGTGTGGCAATGATTATCGAAACCGATAACAGCAAGGATAACAACGTTCTTGAAACATTACATAGTTTTCTGGGAGGAAACAGCAAAGATTTTATTACAGCAGTAGATGAAAAAGATGTTATTGTTGTAAAAGACCTTTCGGAAGGCGACAGCCCGAAGGAAATTGAAAAAGCGGCAGCTGCAATGGAAGCCTTTTTGAAAAAGGAAAAAATGACCGGTGTGCGGATTGCTTATGGTACGGTTGTAAAGGAAATCAAAGAGGTAAGCCGTTCCTATAAGGAAGCTAAAATGGCAATGGATGTCGGAAAAATATTCTTTGATGACCGAAGCATTATTGCATATAGCGAGTTAGGAATCGGAAGACTCATTTATCAATTACCCATTCCTCTTTGCAAAATGTTTATTAAAGAAATTTTCGGAAATAAGAGTCCGGATGATTTTGACGAAGAAACATTGATTACCATTCAGAAATTTTTTGAGAACAGCTTAAATGTGTCGGAAACATCAAGACAATTATTTATTCACAGAAATACCTTGGTATACCGGCTTGATAAATTGCAGAAGACAACAGGACTTGACCTGAGAGTCTTTGAGGATGCGATTACGTTCCGGATTGCGTTGATGGTTGTAAAATACATGAAATTTATGGAAAGTTTTGAATATTAAAAACAGGTGGTGGCTACTGTGGTTAAGAATGAACAAAAGAGCAGAAAAAGAAGAAAGACATCCGTGGGTAGTGATGAAATTATCACAATGACAAATGTAACAAAAGCATATGCAACAGGTGCACCGGCATTAAATGGTGTAGACCTTCATATTAAGAAGGGAGAGTTTGTATTTATTGTTGGAGACAGCGGTTCCGGAAAATCGACAATGATTAAGTTGCTGCTGCGTGAACTTGTTCCGACATCCGGCGAAATCAATGTTATGGGATATGATTTAATTCATATCCGTCATCGTAAAATTCCGAAATTCCGCAGAAATCTCGGAATTGTTTTCCAGGACTTCCGGTTGTTAAAAGACCGGAATGTATATGAGAACGTTGCATTTGCCCAGAGAATTATACAGACACCGACAAAAGATATTAAGCGGAATGTACCAAGTATTTTGGCAACCGTGGGACTTGCCGGAAAATATAAAGCAAAACCGCGTCAGCTTTCCGGTGGTGAACAGCAGAGAGTTGCAATTGCAAGAGCATTGGTAAACCGTCCGAGTGTTCTGTTGGCAGATGAGCCTACCGGAAATCTGGACCCTAAGAATTCATGGGAAATTATGAAGCTTTTGGAACAGATTAACGAGAATGGAACGACAGTGCTTGTAGTTACTCACAATCGTGAGATTGTAAATGCGATGCAAAAAAGAGTTGTTACAATGAAAAAGGGAATTATTGTAAGCGACGAGGAAAAGGGTGGTTATATCGATGAGGATTAGTACATTATTTTATACCATCAAACAGGGTTTTATTAATATTTTCAGAAATAAGTGGTTTTCACTGGCATCCATAGCGACGATAGGAGCCTGTCTGTTTTTGTTTGGCGTTTTTTATTCTGTATTGATGAACTTCCAGAATATTGTTAAGACAGCACAGGAAGGTGTTTCAGTAACAGTATTTTTTGATGAAGGAATCAGTCAGGAAAAAATAGAAGAAATCGGTGCGTTAATTGATAAGCGTCCGGAAGTTTCCAAAAAGGAATTTATTTCTGCAGATGCAGCATGGGAAGGATTTAAAGCAGAGTATCTTGCGGGATATGAAGATGGATTTACAGAAAATCCGCTGGCAGATTCTGCAAGCTATGAAATCTATATGAATGATGTATCCATGCAGCCGACACTGGTTGCATATCTTGAGGGACTGGATGGTATTCGTACCGTAAACCGTTCCGACGTAACAGCATCTGCACTGACCGGTGTGAATGCACTTATTGCATATATTTCAGTAGGAATTATTGCAATTCTGCTGGCAGTATCCGTGTTCCTGATTAGCAATACGGTAACAATCGGAATTTCCGTTCGTAAAGAAGAAATTACGATTATGAAATATATTGGTGCAACGGATTACTTTGTACGTTCCCCGTTTGTCATTGAAGGTATGATTATCGGTGCAATCGGAGCAATTATTCCGGATGCAATTATCTATGTATTATATAATAATGTTATTCAGTTTATTGTTACAGAATTCAGTGCATTAAGTGAATTGCTTGCATTTTTACCGGTACAGACCATTTTCTCTACATTGCTTCCGGTATCATTGATTATCGGTGTGGGAATTGGTTTCCTTGGAAGTATCGTAACGGTTAGAAAGCATTTAAGAGTTTAGTACAGGATAAGGACGGGGCATGAAGCAGAAAACAAGATGGATTTGCCTGCTGCTTTCTTTTGTACTTGCATTTAGTTTTTTTGGTAAACCGTTAAAGGTTATTTATGCCAGTGAGCTTACCAATGATACCATCAAAGAAAAAGAAGCGGAAATCAATAAGGCAAAACAGGAAAAGAAACAGCTTCAAAGCAATCTGACAGATGTAAAGAAGCTGAAAGAAGAACTGGAAAAATCAAAGAATGATTTGGCTGCCTATGTGACGCAGTTGGATGCGAATCTGAGTACGGTACAGGCAAAAATTGATGAATTAAAGACACTCATTGCAGATAAAGAGCAGGAAATAAAAGAAAAGACAGAGGAATTGGAAGAAGCACAGAGAGTACAGCAGGAACAATACGAAGCCATGAAAACCCGCATTAAGTTTATGTATGAAAAGGGTGATGTGATGTATCTGGAGCTGCTGTTCAGTGCCAATTCTTTTGGAGAGATGCTGAATAAGGCAGAGTATATTCAGATGCTGTCTTCTTATGACCGTAAGCTTCTTGACCAGTATGTGGCGCATGCAGAGTATGTGGCGCTTTGTAAGGAAGAGCTGGAAGAGGAAAAAGGTGTCCTGGATGAAGCAAAAGCGGCAGTTGAAGAAGAAGAGGCTGCTTTAAATGATTTGATTGCAACGAAAACAAACGAAATATATCAGGTTTCTTCTGATATCAAAACGAAAGAGCAGGCAATCAAAGAATATGAAGCGGATATTGCAGAACAGAATGAAACCATTAAGGCATTAGAAGCGATTGTTGCCGAAGAACGTAAAAAACTGGCAGCAGAGCAGGGGCGCAAATATGACGGCGGTATGTTTACCTGGCCGGCCCCTTCCTATACGCGAATTTCGGATGAATATGGTAACCGTACCCATCCGATTCTCGGGACACAACAATTTCACAATGGACTGGATATGGCGGCACCGGGCGGAAGTCCTATTCTGGCTGCCTATGATGGAACCGTAGTGGCAGCCGCATATAGCAATAGCATGGGAAATTATATTATGATTGACCATGGGGACAGTCTCTACACGATTTATATGCATGCATCTGCACTTTATGTTTCGAAGGGTCAGGAGGTTACCAAGGGCCAGAAGATAGCAGCCGTTGGTTCCACCGGACGTTCCACCGGAAATCATCTGCACTTTAGCGTGCGATTGAACGGCAGTTATGTAAGTCCGTGGAACTATTTGCGTTCTTAAAAATAAAAAGATTCTTTTATGGAGATATTAAAAATTGGAAAGAGAACATAAAAAAAGTTATATATGCGGATTATTGCTTGGACTTGCACTGGGAATTGTTCTTGTCCTTGGGGTGTTTGTTGGAATCAGAGTATACCGTTTTGCACACCTTAAGATGGTACAGAACAGTTCCGAAGATGGTACGAGTGTTGTAAATGCAAATTCCGTGGCAAAAATGGAAACCATCCAGGCAGTCATAGACGAACTTTTTTATGGGGATGAAGTAACCACGCAACAGCTTCAGGATGGTATCTATAAGGGAATGGCAGAAGCGTTGAACGACCCCTATTCCGAATATTATACGAAAGAGGAGCTGGAGGAGGTTCTGAATGAGAATGAAGGAATTTCCTATGGTATAGGTGCTTATATTTCCGTAGACCAGACTACCGATATGCCGGTAATCAGCGAAGTAATGGAAGACAGCCCGGCACAGAATGCCGGTTTAAGAGGTGGTGACGTCATTTATAAGGTGGATGGCACCAGTACCCAGGGACTGGGAACCTCAAAAGTAGTAAGTATGGTAAAGGGATTGGAAGGAACCACGGTACATCTTACCATTTACCGTCAGGGAGAATATGATTATCTTGAATTTGATGTAAAAAGAGAGAAACGTATTGAAAATACAACCGTGGATTGCGGAATCCTTGATGAAACGGATACCATAGGGTATATTCGAATCCGTGAGTTTGATGAAATTACGGTAGACCAATATACCGAGGCCATGGCAGAATTGAAACAGAAGGGAATCAATGCATTGATTCTTGACTTACGTAGCAATCCGGGTGGTGATTTAAATGCGGTAGTTGAAATCGCAAGAAAAATTCTTCCTGAAGGAATGATTGTATATACCGAAGACAAGGCAGGAAATCGTAAAGAGTATACCTGTGATGGCAAAAACGAATTAACAATACCACTTGTTGTTCTTACCAATGAATATTCTGCCAGTGCATCGGAAATTCTGGCGGGTGCCATTCAGGACTATAATAAAGGAACACTCGTTGGAACGACTACTTATGGCAAGGGAATCGTACAAAGAATTCAGTACCTTGGGGATGGCTCAGCATTGAAGCTGACCGTAAGTGCATACTTTACCCCTTCGGGTCGTAATATTCATGGAATTGGAATTGAGCCTGATATTGAAGTAGAAATGAACTATGAACAATATGCAGAAAACGGAATAGATAATCAGCTGGAAAAGGCAATTGAAATTCTGGAAGGTAAGATAAATTAATTTAAGGTATATGGAGTAAAATTATGAAAATAAAAAGCAGTTGGATTCATATCGCATTTATTGCGTTGATTGTAATTATTGCAGGAACAGCGGCATTTCGTCTGTATCGGTGGAACAAAGGAACAAATAAAGAGGAAGATATTGAACAGGTCGATCCATCCGAGTTTGATGTAGAAACGATGGACATGATTCTGCCAATGGAGTCTTCTTTGTTAGAAGGTCATGAAGATGATGGAGAACTTACCATCTTATGCCTCGGAAACAATCCGTTTTCTGATGAACGGGGAGAGAGTGGTCTTGCTTCCAAAATCGCAGAAAAAACAGGTGCAACCGTATATGACTGTTCTTTTCCGGACTCCTCGGCTGCATGCAAATATGCGGAATACAATCCACAATATACCAGAGACCATTTCAATTTTTATTATGTAGTTGAGTTTTTACGGACCCAGCAATTTACGGCGATTGAGTCTATTGCAAAGGATGAACCGGACCCGAAGTATCTGGAAGCGGTAGAGGTTATGAAGTCCGTGGATATGAATAAGGTAGACGTTATGGTCATTATGTATGACAGTACCGACTACGAAATTGGAACGCCAAGCGATAATCCGGATAATCCATATGATGTGACTGCATGGACCGGGGGTCTGCGCGTAACACTTGAGAGAATCAAGGAAGCATTTCCTTATATACGTATTTTTGTAATGTCACCAACCTACGCGCAATACACGGACGAAAATGGAGAAGTTCATAGTGGTACAACGTATGATTTGGGAAATGGTGCCATACCGCATTATGTATTAAAAGAGATTGATGCCGTTGCAGGTGCCGGTGGTGTTTCATTTATTGATAACTATTATGGAACAATTAATGAAGATAATTATGAAGAATATATGACGGAGCAATCTCATTACAATGAAAAAGGAAGAGATGTTCTTGCCGAAAGAATTGCAGATATTATTAATCATAAAATGACTACCGTGTCAGTAGCAAAAAAATAACGCTCAACAGAGCGTTATTTTTTTGCAAAAAACAGTTATGTATGGGATAATGGAAACAGAAGGTTCGGGGGGACAATTATGCAGATAGAATATTTAAAAATAAGCCGTTTCAAATCCATTGAATGTCTGGAAATTAAAGATATCGAGGACGCTTTGATCCTGGTAGGACAAAACAGTACCGGGAAAACAACAGTACTTGACGCAATCCGAGCGGTGGGAGGTACATACCGGATACGACCGGAGGACTTTGATGAAGACGGGGCAAATATTGAAATTACGGTAAGTCTGAAAGTGGATGAGGAAGACTTGCGGAAACTTCAGCATGCCGGAAAAATCAGTTCTTACCGAAAATTTGATTCCTGGAAAGCAGAATTTCAAAAGAAGTTACCGTCCTTTGACGGAGAACGGTTATCATTTATCTATATCGTCAATCGGGATGGCAAGTGCCGGTATGAGGATGGATATCGTAAGAACAATCCATATATTAAAGAAGTTTTTCCGAATATATATGATATTGGTGCAGACAGAAATCTTGCTCAGTTTCAGAATGAGCTCCTTCTTTTGCAGGAGGATGCGGAGTTAAAGAGAATGAGGGATAATACCTGTCTTTTTAACGATGCAAAGCAATGCAAGCATTGTTTTTCCTGTATTGGATTATTGAATCAGAAGAAACCGGAGGAGCTTTCGGCATTTGAAACATCCAAGCTGCTTGATTATAAATTGTACCAGTTGAACCTGGATGAATTTGCAAGAAAAGTAAACGAAAACTTCAAAAAGAATGGAGGACAGGATGAAATTCTTTACTCCATGAACCGCAATGTTGAAAGTATGCTCACGGTAACAACAGAAATTTATCAGAAAGCAGACGAATCACCAAGACCTATTGAACGGCTTGGAAAAGGAATGCGGAGCATTTATATGCTGTCACTCCTGGAAACTTATGCCGAAGAGGAAAATCAGGATAACAGTATTATAGTGATGGAGGAGCCGGAAATTTTTCTTCATCCGACCATGCAGAAAATATCAGGGGATATTCTTTACCGGCTGTCCAAGAACCGACAGGTAATTTTTTCGACCCATTCACCAAATCTGCTTCCAAATTTTAACAGTCGTCAGATTAAACAGATGATTCTTGATGAAAATGGGATGCCCACGGTAAGCAAACGAACAGATATCAGTCGTGTGCTGGATAATTTAGGTTATACTGCAAATGATCTGATGAATGTAAATTTCGTCTTTATCGTAGAAGGGAAACAGGATAAGAGCCGGTTGCCGTTACTTCTGCAGAAGTATTATTCGGAAGTATATGATAAGAATGGAAAATTGTCGCGTGTTGCGATCATTACGACAAACAGCTGTACCAATATTAAAACATATGCAAATCTGAAATATATGAATCAGGTATATATTAAGGATCAATTTTTAATGATTCGTGATGGGGATGGAAAAGACCCGGAGCTGCTAAAGAGTCAGCTATGCAAATATTATGAGGAGCAAAATTTCCGTGACATCGATCATCTGCCCCGCGTCATGCCACAGAATGTTCTTATTTTAAAGTATTATTCGTTTGAAAACTACTTTTTAAATCCACGGATTATGGCAGAGCTTGGCATATTGTCCTCAGAAGAAGAATTTTATGACATATTTTTAGAAAAATGGAAAGAATATTTGTATAAAATAAAAAGTGGAAGACATCTGACATCCGTTTTGGGCAGCGATATAAAAACGGTAGCGGATGTGAAAGCCCATATGGAAGAAATCAAAACATATCTACGCGGGCACAATTTGTTTGATATTTATTATGGAAGATATAAGAAAAATGAAAATGAATTGTTGAAAAAATATGTTGAAATTGCGCCTCGGGAAGAGTTTGCAGATATTTTGGATTCTATTGACCGGTTTATGTTTTTTGAAAGCAAACGGGTTTAGAAAATCTTTAGAAATTCTTTATACTTTCGTATTGACAATCCATATTTCAAGTGATATCTTAATAAATGTAGATGTTAGCACTCCATTAAAACGAGTGCTAACAGAATACAAAATCATTACTCCATAAGAAGAAAGGATGGTGGGCATGGAACTTAGCGAGAGAAAAGTTAAGATTTTACAGGCGATTATCCGTAATTATCTGGAAACAGGCGAACCTGTTGGCAGCCGGACAATTTCGAAGTATACGGATTTGAACTTAAGTTCCGCAACCATTCGTAATGAAATGTCGGATTTGGAGGAAATGGGATATATTTTGCAGCCTCATACCTCAGCAGGAAGAATTCCATCGGATAAAGGATATCGGCTTTATGTAGATACCATGATGGAGCAGAAGGATAAGGAACTTGAAGAGCTGAAGGAAATGATGGTTCAGAAGGAAGATAAGATGGATTTACTTCTGAAACAGGTTGCAAAGCTTCTGGCAACAAATACCAATTACGCATCCATGATTACAACACCAATGATTCATACCAATAAGCTGAAATTTATTCAGCTGTCAAGAGTAGATGTAAATCAGATACTTGCGGTAGTAGTAATTGAAGGAAACGTAATTAAGAACAATATTATACAGACAGCAGAAGCACTGGATGATGAAACACTGTTAAAGCTGAATATCCTGTTAAACACCCATTTGAATGGTTTGGCACTTGAAGAGATTAATCTTGGAATGATTTCCTCTTTAAAGCAGCAGGCAGGTATTCACAGTGATATTGTGGCAGATGTGATTGATGCGATTGCGGAATCCATTCATGCAGAGGAAGATTTAGAAATCTATACAAGCGGTGCAAACAATATTTTTAAATATCCGGAACTTGCAGATAATCAGAAAGCCAGTGAAATCATCAATACGTTTGAAGAGAAACAGTTATTATCCGAACTGGTTCAGGAAAATCTGGCAGATGAGAATAACACAGGAATTCAGGTGTATATCGGAAATGAAACACCAATTCAGTCTATGCGGGATTGCAGTGTTGTGACTGCCACGTATGAATTGGGAGAAGGAATGAGAGGAACGATTGGAATTATCGGACCTAAGCGAATGGACTATGATAAAGTAGTCGGAGCATTAAAAACCATTACTCATCAGTTGGATGAACTATATAAAAAGAAAGAATAGCGAATGGAAAGGAATGAGTATTAATGGCAAAGGATATAAAAGAAGAACTCGACCAAGAGGTTGAAAAGGAATTAGAACAAGAAGAACATCAGGATGGAGAAGATCCTATCGCCGGTGAAGCATTGGACAATGATGTTTCAGATGAAACACCGGAGGATGAAAAATCAGATAAAAAAGCAAAGAAAAATAAACAGAAGGCGGATAAGAAACAGGATGCCATGAAAGAAAAAATTGACGTGCTGGAAGATAAGGTGAAACGTCAGATGGCAGAATTTGATAATTTCCGCAAGAGAACAGAAAAAGAAAAGACAATGATGTTCGAGACCGGAGCAAGAAGCGTAATTGAAAAGATTCTTCCGGTGGTAGACAATTTTGAAAGAGGTCTTGCTTCCATTCCGGAAGATGAAAAAGGAACTCCTTTTGCAGAAGGAATGGAAATGATATATAAACAGCTGATGACGGAATTGGATAAAATGGAAGTAAAACCGATTCCGGCTGTGGGAGAAGAATTTGACCCGAATCTTCATAATGCAGTGATGCAGGTGGAGAGTGATGAATATGAATCCGGTGTGATTGCACAGGAGCTTCAAAAGGGTTATACCTACAGAGACAGCGTAGTAAGACATAGTATGGTAGCGGTAGTACAGTAAGTAGTATATAAATAGGAGGAATTCATTATGAGCAAAATTATCGGTATTGACTTAGGAACAACAAACAGCTGTGTAGCTGTTATGGAAGGTGGTAAGCCCACCGTTATCGCAAATGCAGAAGGCGCAAGAACAACTCCTTCCGTAGTTGCATTTACTAAAACAGGAGAACGTTTAATTGGTGAACCTGCAAAACGTCAGGCAGTTACCAATGCAGAAAAGACAATTTCATCTATTAAGAGAGATATGGGTACAGACCATGGTCGTACCATTGATGGAAAGAAATATTCACCACAGCAGATTTCTGCAATGATTCTTCAGAAATTGAAAGCAGATGCAGAAAGCTACCTTGGAGAAAAGGTTACAGAGGCAGTTATTACGGTTCCTGCATACTTTAATGACGCACAGCGTCAGGCAACCAAAGATGCAGGTAAGATAGCAGGACTTGATGTAAAGCGTATTATCAACGAGCCTACTGCAGCAGCTCTTGCATATGGTCTGGACAATGAAAAAGAACAGAAGATTATGGTTTACGACTTAGGTGGTGGTACCTTTGATGTATCCATTATTGAAATTGGTGATGGCGTTATCGAAGTTCTTGCAACAAACGGTGATACACATCTTGGTGGTGATGACTTTGATAATAAGATTACCCAGTATATGATTGATGAATTCAAGAAGGCAGAAGGAGTAGACTTATCTACAGATAAGATGGCACTTCAGAGATTGAAAGAAGCAGCAGAAAAGGCAAAGAAAGAATTGTCTTCTGCTACAACAACAAATATCAACCTTCCGTTCATTACTGCAACTGCTGAAGGTCCAAAGCATTTTGATATGAACCTTACCAGAGCAAAATTTGATGAATTGACACATGACCTTGTAGAAAGAACTGCACTGCCTGTTCAGAATGCAATGAAGGATGCCGGTTTAACAAATGCAGACCTTGGTCAGGTATTATTGGTTGGTGGTTCTACACGTATTCCTGCTGTACAGGAAAAGGTAAAACAGTTGACCGGAAAAGAACCAAGCAAGAGTCTGAACCCGGATGAATGTGTTGCACTTGGTGCATCTATTCAGGGTGGTAAATTGGCAGGAGATGCCGGTGCAGGTGAAATTCTTCTTCTGGATGTTACTCCACTTTCACTTTCTATTGAAACCATGGGTGGTATTGCAACCAGACTGATTGAAAGAAATACAACAATTCCTACCAAGAAGAGCCAGATTTTCTCTACTGCTGCAGACAACCAGACAGCCGTTGATATCAACGTTGTTCAGGGTGAAAGACAGTTTGCAAGAGATAACAAGTCTCTTGGACAGTTCCGTCTGGATGGTATTCCTCCAGCAATGAGAGGTGTTCCTCAGATTGAAGTTACATTCGATATTGACGCAAACGGTATCGTAAATGTATCTGCAAAGGATTTAGGAACAGGTAAGGAACAGCACATTACGATTACAGCCGGTTCTAATATGTCAGATGATGAAATCGACAAGGCAGTAAAAGAAGCTGCTGAGTATGAAGCACAGGATAAGAAGAGAAAGGAAGCAATCGATACAAGAAACGATGCAGACTCCTTTGTATTCCAGACAGAAAAAGCATTAAGCGAAGTTGGTGATAAGATTGATGCTTCTGAAAAGGCAACGGTAGAAGCTGATATGGCAGCTGTAAAGGCAATCCTTGACAGAACAAAAGATCAGGAAATGTCCGATAGTGATATTGATGAACTGAAAGCTGCAAAAGAAAAACTTACCACAAGTGCACAGGCTCTCTTCACAAAGATGTATGAGAATATGCAGCAGGCACAGGGAGGTGCCGGTCCTGACATGAGCAATATGGGCGGTCAGGCAGGTCCTGATATGGGTGCCCAGAGCGGTCCTGCAGATGATGTAGTTGACGGCGACTATCGTGAAGTATAAGATAGAGTATAGATTGTTTTAGTACAAAAAGATGTTACCTGCACAGGCTGTAACAATAATAGCCTGTGCAGTAGCATCTTAATCTGGTTTAATGGAGAGGCAGTAAAAGCATGGCAGAGCAGAAGAGAGATTATTATGAGGTTCTTGGAGTAAGCAAAACAGCGGATGATGCAGAAATAAAAAAGGCATACCGTGTACTTGCAAAAAAATATCATCCAGATATGAACCCCGGGGATGCAGAAGCTGAGAAAAAGTTTAAGGAGGCATCCGAAGCATATGCAATTCTGAGTGATCCGGAAAAAAGACGTCAATACGACCAGTTTGGTCATGCTGCATTTGAAGGTGGCGGAGCCGGCGGTTATGGCGGTTTCGATTTTAATGGAGCAGACTTTAGTGATATTTTTGGTGATATTTTTGGCGATTTCTTTGGTGGCGGAAGACGTCGTGGGGGCGGCAACGGACCATTAAAGGGCGCCAATATCCGTACGAGTGTAAGAATTACTTTTGAAGAGGCAGTTTTTGGTGTTGAAAAAGAAATCGAGCTTACCTTAAAGGATGAATGTAAGACTTGTCATGGTACCGGTGCAAAGCCGGGAACAAATCCCGAAACCTGTTCCAAATGTGGTGGTAAAGGTCAGGTGGTATTTACCCAGCAGTCCTTCTTTGGAACGGTTCGTAATGTCCAGACCTGTCCGGATTGTAACGGAACCGGAAAGGTAATCAAAGAAAAATGTGCTGATTGCCATGGTACAGGATACATTGCAAGCCGTAAGAAAATTAAGGTTACGATTCCTGCCGGTATTGATAATGGACAGAGCGTAAGAATCCGTGATAAGGGCGAGCCGGGAACAAACGGTGGACCAAGAGGAGATTTACTGGTAGAAGTGATTGTTGCCCGTCATCCGATTTTCCAAAGACAGGATTACAATATTTATTCAACCGTATCTATTTCTTATGCATTGGCAGCACTCGGTGGAGATGTACTTGTTGACACGGTGGACGGAAAAGTCATTTATGAAGTGAAACCGGGAACACAGACGGATACGAAGGTCCGTTTAAAGGGAAAAGGTGTTCCGTCCCTTCGAAACAAAGAGGTTCGTGGCGACCAGTATGTAACATTGGTTGTAAAAACACCGGAGAAGTTATCAAACGAGGCAAAAGAGTTGTTAAAACAGTTTGATGCATTGACCGGTGACAGCTTAAATGCAGCTAAGAATGTGGATGCAGAAAAAGCAGATTCTAAGAAAAAGAAATTTTGGAAATCATAAACAGACCGATAATGGGAATTGCAGATAAAAGTGTCTGCAATTCTTTTTGGTTTCAAGTGAGGATTGGTAATGACATTAGCAGAAAAGGTAAAGACAATTTTAGAAAGACTTGATGAACATTATGGAACGGAGTACCGTTGCTCATTGGATTATGAAACGCCGTGGCAGCTGCTTATGGCGACGATGCTGAGTGCACAGTGTACAGATGCCAGGGTAAATATTGTGACGAAAGATCTTTTTCAAAAGTATCCCGATGTCTATGCAATGGCACAGGCAGATTTGAAAGAACTGGAACAGGACATTCGTTCTACCGGGTTTTATCATAATAAAGCAAAAAATCTGATTGCATGCTGCAAGGATTTGCGAGATAAGTTTGGTGGTGAAGTACCCCAAAATATCGAGGAACTGACTTCTCTGGCAGGCGTAGGAAGAAAGACCGCAAATGTCATTCGTGGAAATATTTATCAGGAACCAAGTATTGTTGTAGACACACATGTCAAGAGAATCTCAAAGAAATTGGGAATTACCAGACATGAGGACCCGGAAAAGGTGGAGTTTGACTTAATGAAAAAACTTCCTAAGGAACATTGGATTCTCTATAATATTCAGTTGATTACACTTGGTCGTGAGATTTGTAAGGCACCTACACCAAGATGTGAAGAGTGTTTTCTGACGGATGTATGCTCGGACTATCAACAAAGGAGACGCCATGACAAAAAGTTACACCGCGATTGATTTAGAAACAACAGGACTGAATCCCAAATATGAAAAAATAATTGAGATTGGGGCAGTGAAAGTAATTGATGGAGAGATTGCAGAGCGTTTTCAAACATTGGTCAATCCCGGGAAAACACTTTCTCCACAAATTACGGAACTGACCGGAATTACGCAGGCGGAGCTTGAAGCCGCACCGGAAATATCAGAGGTCCTGCCGGGACTTCTTGCTTTTTTGGGAGATGATGTGCTGCTTGGGCACAGTATTATGTTTGATTATTCTTTTTTAAAAAAGGCAGCAGTAAATGAAGGACTATGGAAATCCGACCGTCAGGCACTCGGACTGGATACCCTGAAGTTTTCCAGAATTTATCTTCCTCAGTTGCCAAGCCGAAGACTGTCGGCATTGTGTGAACATTACCATATTTCGCATCAGGCACATCGGGCATTGGGCGATGCCGAAAGTACCGTAGCATTATATCAGATATTGGAAAAACAGTTTTTTGAGGAAAAGGTATTTACACCATTTCCACTTATTTACAATATAAAAAAAGAGTCCCCGATTACGAAGACTCAGAAAGAGCGGTTATATCAGCTATTGGAAATGCATAAAATAGTAACAGACTATGATGTGGAAAAACTTACCCGGAACGAAGCAAGCCGGATTATTGATAAGATTTATCTTGCGTATGGCCGGAGTGCTCTTCCAAAAGAGAAATAATACGTTTCTGGCTTATGGAATTTACTTTTTCCGCATATGGGAGAAGTTCCGGAATACGGAAAATTTCTCCACTTTCTTCATATATTTTTATAAGGAGTTCATAGGATGCATAGATGTCTGTGCGTGTATGAACTGCAAATTCCAGCAGGACTTTTGCTTCCTGCGGGTGGTTTTCCTGATATAAATAGGCTGCCCAGTTTTGCAGGGTGCGGACAAGAGTGGTATATCGCTGATCGTAAAGTGACAGTAAATCAATATTAGGTGCACCATACTGGAGTTTTAAATCAGTATTGCTGATTCCGGTTAAGTTTACGACAGGAACAGCCGATAAATCTTTGATGGTTTGTTGGTATTCCGCAACCTGTTCCTGCTCACAAAAAAGGGAAAAGGGAAAAGATTCCATGGGTATCGTAATATATTCCAAATCGTCCAGAGGCTTCTTTCTTGTACTGTTGGCAGCATTCTCCTTTGCCCAAAAGTCTTCATAGGCTTTGGCCTCCATGTTGCGGTGCTTGTGAATCTCGTATCCAAGCCAGATACAGAATACAATAAAACTTGCAAAAAAGGGAAACTTCATATATAATATCCTTTCAAAAGAATGGGGTGAAATGATGTTTAATTTTAATAATAAAAAGAGTAAAAAAATTGTATCATCCGTAATTATCATTTTGCTTGTGCTGGCTATGATTATACCAACTTTAGCATATTTAATGCCATAACGCAATGGATTTACCGTAACGCTAGGTTACATAGGAGAGAGGAATATGAAAAAATTTAAATCGGTGTTATTGGGACTTGTTTTAAGTCTGTGCTTTGTGTACGCATTTTCTCTTGATACATATGCGCAGGAAGGAATCATTCTGCCGGGAATTTATGTAGATGATATTTCTCTGGAAGGCAAAACTCCGGAGGAAGCTACAAAGACCGTTGAAGATTATGTGGCAGAGCTTTGCAACAAAAAAATCACACTCGTAGCTGTCGGAGGAAATGAAGTACAGATTACTCCCGGTGATGTAGGCTTTACCTGGGGGAATCCTGCAGTTATTGAAGAGGCTTATGACCTTGGACAAAAAGGAAATATTGTTCAGCGGTATAAAATATCCAAGGATTTGGAACATGAAAGCCGTATTTTTCCATTGGAATTCCAGTGTGATGAGGAATTGATACGGCATATTCTGTCAGACCAGTGTTCCGTATATAATCATGATGCACAGGATGCAACACTTACCCGTGATGAGGGTGGATTTATTATTGTACCGGGACAGAATGGTGAAGTAGTTGACGAAGAAGCTTCGCTTGCTTTACTGAACCGCTTTCTCTGTGAGGAGTGGGATGGTAATGATGCAGTCGTAGAACTGGCAATTAAAACAGATAATTCGAGAGGAACTGAAGAAGAACTTGAAAAAGTCAAAGACGTTCTTGGAACATTTAGTACCAGCTTTAAAACGTCAGGCTCTGCCCGGAGTGAAAATGTCCGGAACGGATGCCGGCTGATTGACGGAAGAACACTCTATCCGGGGGATGAGTTTTCTACTTATGATGCAGTAGCACCATTTTCTCAGGCGAATGGATATTATCTTGCAGGTTCTTATCTGAATGGTCAGGTAGTCGACAGTCTTGGCGGAGGAATCTGTCAGGTTTCAACTACATTGTATAATGCGGTTTTGCTGTCTGAGCTTGAGGTTACGGAACGTCATAACCATTCCATGATTGTTACTTACGTAGATCCATCTGCAGATGCTGCAATTTCAGAGTCGGCAGGAAAGGATTTCCGTTTTGTAAATAATACAGATGCACCAATTTATATTGAAGGCTATACAACGGAAGATAAGCAGATTGTATTTACAATATACGGACAGGAAACCAGAGATGCAGGGCATGAAGTTTCCTATGAAAGTGAAGTCATCAGTAAAACATATCCGGATACCGAAGTGATTTATACAGATGCTTCTTTGCCGGTAGGCTCTGTATCAGTACAGTCAGCCCATATTGGCTATAAGGCAAATTTATGGAAAATTACAAAGGAAAATGGAGAAGAGGTTAGCCGTGAGATGGTGAATTCCAGCGTATATACGATGTCACCACGCTCTGCAACAGTAGGAGTTGCAACGACCGACCCGAATGTATATAATGAAATCATGGCAGCGGTTGCTACCAATAACATTGACCATGTAAAGGGTGTTGCAGCAGCATTGGCAGCAGGAACAACACCACCCGAGCAACCGGCAGCGCCAGCCGAGCAGCCAGCGGCACCGGCAGAACAGCCGGCTCCACCAGCAGAACAACCGGCAGCACCGGCAGAATAAAAGGGAAAGCATAAGGTCACGCAGCCATGAAGCAAGGCAAGTTAACGGAGAATTTATTACATCGTTCCGTATTACGGGAAATAGGTATATATCGGGAAGAATTAATAAAAGGTGCAGGAATAGGAGAAGACTGCGCCTTTTTCTCATGGAAAAAACCATCACTTGCCATTGCAACGGAAACGATGGCGTTACCGGTACAGGACCTTGCCAGACTGGTAATTACCGCGGCAGACAATAATCTGGCTGCCAAAGGGGCGGAAACCGTGGCGGTGTCACTTGGAGTTACGATTCCTGCAGATTATGAGGAAGCATGGCTCAAAAAGTTGATGCGGGATGCAGATGCATGTTGTAAAGAGCTTTTGATTCAGATTTCCGGTGGGGATACGCAGATTAGTGCCGGAATTTCTTATCCGGTGATTACCGTAACAGCAGTTGGCCAGGGGGCGGAAACTGCAGAAAATAAAACGACAGGTAAAAAAACAGTACACGACGCGGCAAAAAAAGAGTATGATATTGTTGTTAGCAAATATATTGGAATAGAGGGAACTGCGATTCTTTGTCAAAACAAACGAAGGGAACTTTTGAGGCGGTATCCTGAAAGCTTCTTATGCAGAACAAATGAGTTTGTGGAGCAGCTTTCCATCCGGAAAGAGGCTGCCATAGCGATGAAGTCCGGCGTTTATACAATGCATGATATCCGGAACGGAGGAATTTTTGGTGCATTGTGGGAATTATCCCGGCAATTAGACGTTGGACTACATATTGATTTGAAAAAGATTCCGGTTTTACAGGAAACGATTGAGGTCTGCGAATTTTTTGAACTGAATCCTTATCAGCTGATGTCAGGAGGAGCACTGCTTATGCTTGCCGAAGATGGTGAGGCACTTGTGGAGGCTCTTGCAGATGGCGGTATTCCTGCAACAATGATTGGCACAACACATGCAGGAAACGATAAAGTGATTTGCAATGGCGAAGAGACCCGATTCCTGGATAAGGCAGCACCGGATGAATTATACAAAATTAAATTTTAGGAGGTCGTTATGAGAGAACAGATTTTATCCATTATTGAAAAGAACAGCCGTATTGATATTAAAGAGCTGGCGGTTATTCTCGGAGCGGAGGAAATAGATGTCGCCAATGAGTTAAAAGCATTGGAAGAAGAAGGAATTATTTGCGGTTATCATACCATGATCGATTGGGAAAAGACGGATATTGAGAAAGTAACTGCACTGATTGAAGTGCGTATTACTCCACAACGCGGACAGGGATTTGATAATCTTGCAGAACGTATTTACAAATATCCGGAAGTAAACAGTGTTTATCTGATTTCCGGTGGCTATGATCTGCTCGTATCACTTGAGGGAAAATCCTTAAAGGCAGTTTCCAGCTTTGTTTCCGATAAGCTTTCTACGCTTGATGGCGTGCTGAGCACCGCAACTCATTTTATTTTGAAAAAATACAAAGACCATGGCACTATTTTGTGCAAAAACTATGAAGATACAAGGGAGATGATTACACCATGAGAAATCCGTTATCAGACCGAATCGTAGAGATTAAGCCTTCCGGAATTCGTAAATTCTTCGATATTGTCAGTGAAATGGATGATGCAATTTCTCTTGGCGTGGGAGAACCCGATTTCGATACCCCCTGGCATATCCGTGACGAGGGAATTTACTCTCTGGAAAAAGGACGTACCTTTTATACATCAAATGCAGGATTAAAAGAATTAAAACAGGAAATTGTAAATTATATTTACCGTACGCAGGGAGTTACTTACAATCCAAACAATGAGGTTGTAGTAACCGTAGGTGGTTCTGAGGCAATTGATATTGCACTCCGTGCCATGATAAATCCCGGAGAAGAAGTGCTGATTCCACAGCCCAGTTATGTTTCCTATGAGCCATGTGCCATTCTGGCAAATGCAAAGCCGGTAATTATTGAATTAAAAGAAGAAAATGAATTCCGGCTTACTGCCGAGGAACTTCGTAATGCCATTACTGACAAAACGAAAGTATTGATTTTACCATTCCCGAACAATCCGACCGGGGCAATTATGGAAAAATCTGATTTGGAAGCAATCGCAGAAGTGATTCGTGAGAAAGACATTTTTGTAATATCTGATGAAATTTATGCAGAACTTACTTATAAGGAAAAGCATGTATCAATCGTAAGCCTTCCGGGAATGCAGGAGAGAACCGTACTCATCAATGGTTTTTCGAAAGCATATGCAATGACTGGCTGGCGTCTGGGATATGCACTTGCACCAGAGAATATTTTAAAGCAGATGCTAAAGATTCATCAGTTCGCAATTATGTGTGCACCTACGACGAGCCAGTATGCAGCAGTGGAAGCATTGCGCAATGGCGATGAAGATGTAAAAATGATGCGGGAAGCATATAATCAGAGAAGACGATATCTTTTATACGCATTTAAAGAAATGGGATTGCAGTGTTTTGAACCATATGGGGCATTCTATGTATTTCCATGTATTAAAGAATTTGGAATGACGAGTGATGAATTTGCAGAACGACTTCTTCGGGAAGAAAAAGTTGCCGTTGTACCGGGAACCGCATTCGGAGATTGTGGGGAAGGTTTCCTTCGAATTTCCTATGCGTATTCCCTGGAGAATCTTAAAATTGCAATGGAAAAAATTGCAAAATTTATTGAACGTCTTCGGGCAGAGAAGAAAGACAATTAATTTGCCCAATGCAGCCGGTGTAATTCGCCGGTTAACTGCATACTTTCAAAGTTTTGCTGCCTGAGAGCTTCGTAAAGAACAATGGCAACGGAATTAGATAAATTTAAGGACCGGATATCCGGAAGCATGGGGATGCGAATGCAGGTTTCTTCGTAGTCTACCAGAATTTCTTCCGGAATTCCGGCACTTTCTTTTCCAAACATAATATAGTCATCCGGACCAAACGTAACATCAGTATAAACATGTTTTGCTTTGGTCGTAGCCATCCAGATTTTTGCATCCGGATGTTTCTTTTTAAATTCATCAAAATTCATATAACGGGTGACATTCAGATGCTCCCAGTAGTCCATACCGGCACGTTTGATTTCTTTTTCCCCAAGGCGGAAGCCGAGAGGTTCAATTAAGTGTAAATCCGTTCCTGTTGCAACACAGGTTCTGCCGATATTTCCGGTATTTGCCGGTATTTCCGGCTGATGTAATATGATATGCATAATAATCTCACTTTCTTTTTATTCTTCTTCGCTTTCATCCTCTGCAACGGGCAGGGAGAAAATAAATTCAGAGCCAACACCTTCAGTACTGATAACGTTAATGTTTTCTCCATGGGAACGGATAATTTCACGTGTGATGGACAACCCGAGTCCGGTGCCCTTTTTATCCTTACCACGTGATAAGTCGGATTTGTAAAAACGTTCCCAGATTTGTTTCAGTTCCTCTTTGGGAATTCCGATACCGCTGTCTTTTACAGAAACAAAAACTTTATGATGTTTTTCGGTCGTTTCAATTTTGATAATGGATTCTTCATGACTGAATTTAACTGCATTATCCAATAGATTATATAAAACCTGTTGAATCTTTCCGACGTCTGCCTTTACATACAACTCATCGCCGGTAAGAATCAATTCAATGGCAATCATTTTCTTTTTGCAGGTTCCTTCAAAAGAGGCGGCAGTATTACGGATTACCGTGTTAATATCAAACCGGCTGATATCCAGCAGCATACCTTTTGTATTCAGGTTGTTTAGGGTAAGAAGACTGTTTGTAAGTTTTCTAAGACGCTCGGTTTCGTTCAATACAATATTCAAATATTTTTCATGCATTTCCGGAGGAATGGTTCCATCCAGTATTGCCTCCAGATATCCTTTGATAGAAGTAAGTGGAGAGCGGAAATCATGAGATACATTTGCTACAAATTTTTTCTGGTCATCCTCGGAACGGGCAATTTCACTTGCCATATAGGAAATGGTGGCACCAAGATATCCAATTTCATCTTCACTGTCAATTTGAAATTCATAGTGCATATTACCGGAGGCGTATTGCTCGGTCGCGGTAGTGATTTTTCGCAGTGGAAGGTAAACCATCTCTGTAAAAAAGATTAAAATAATCAATGACAGCAGGAACAAAATAACCAGCATAATGTAAGAAATATTAAGCAGATTTTTGCAGGACAACTCAAGGTTTTCCATAGGGTAGTGGATGACCACATATCCGCGAACCTTAAAATTAGAAGTAATTGGGGCAAATACGCTTAACTGTTCTTCTTTGAAATTATCAAAGAAATCGCCGACGGTATAGTAGGAACCCTGCGTAATGGTCGGGTCAAAGTCTTTGATGACGATTTCCGTTTCAACATCAACCGGAGATTTGGAGCTCAGGATTAATCTACCGGAAGGATTGATAATCCATAGCGTGGCGGAGAGATACGTATCCAATGCATCTAACTGTGACTTCACATTTTCCAGAGTGGCTTCGTTGTTGTACAAATCAGAAGCATAGGTATTTGCAATCAGGGTTGCTTCTTTATAGAGTGCATCCGCTTTTTCACGTTTCAGGTGTTCCATGGTCATGCTGTTTACAAAAGTAGCTACAACCATAAAGCCGAAAAATCCGAAAATGATATAAGCAAGTATAAATTTCAGATAAAGTGTTTTTCTCATTTGCTATTTAACCTCGAACTTATAACCGATTCCCCAGATGGTGGCAATTTTCCAATGTTCATGGTCATTGATTTTTTCACGAAGACGCTTAATATGTACGTCTACGGTACGTGTATCACCGATATATTCGTATCCCCAGATCTGGTCCAAAAGCTGTTCTCTTGTGAAAACATGGTTTGGCGAAGAAGCCAGGAAATAGAGAAGCTCTAATTCCTTAGGCGGCATCTCAATCGTGTGTCCCATATAGATGACAGAATAGTTGGTCTGGTTGATAACAAGATCCGGGTATTCCACGCATTTGACATCCGGAGATTCTGAAATAGTAACCATTGGTTTGTAGCGTCTTAATACTGCTTTTACGCGTGCAACCAATTCCTTGGAATCAAATGGTTTTTCCATATAATCATCGGCACCCAGCTCCAGACCGAGAACTTTGTCAAATATTTCTCCCTTTGCGGATAGCATAATAATCGGAGTGGCGGATTTGCTGCGGATTTCACGGCATACCTGATAGCCATCGATTCCGGGAAGCATTAAGTCCAGTAAAATCAGATTTGGTGCAAAGCTGTCTGCCAGTTCCAAAGCAGTTTCCCCGTCACCGGCAATCATTGTTTCAAAGCATTCCTTTGTTAAATAGAGTGAAATCAGCTCTGCAATGTTGTTATCATCATCCACAATCAATATTTTTTGTTTTGCTGCCATAAGTCCCTCCAGTGTTATTCTTTAAATGTTACAATAGTGACACCTGCGTCACCTTCTCCATATTCGCCGAGACGAAATTCTTTTACGTATTTAATTCGCTTTAAATGACTTTGTACGGCACTGCGTAGTGCTCCGGTTCCTTTTCCGTGAACGACACGGACCGAAGACAGGTGTGCAAGATAAGCATCATCCAGATATTTATCAAGCTCTGCAAGTGCCTCGTCCACGGTCTTTCCAAGCAAGTTGATTTCGGAAGAAACATGCATAGACTTGGACATTTTCATATTTCCGGTATGAGTTCTTTGAAGAACCGGCTTTTCCGTAGGTTTGGAATCTTCTGCATAAACCAGATTTTTTACGTTCGTCTGGGAACGCATAATACCACACTGTACAAAAAGATTTCCTCTATGGTCTGGCAGGGAGCTGACCGTTCCGGTAAGTCCCATGGAAACAATTTTTACATAATCACCGATTTTCAAATCTTCCGGTTTTACGGTTTTTCCGGCTTTTACAGGAGGCGTTTTAAGTGCCAGTTTTTCGTTTTTCTTTCCAATTTCGCCACGAAGACGTTCTCTTGATTTTTCCAGGTCTTTCAAAGAGGTATTAGGACCTGCTTTCTGGAAAATTCGTATGGTTTCATCTGCGGTATCTTTGGCTTCCTGTAGAATTTCACGTGCCTGTTCATTGGCCTCCCGCAGGATGCGGTCTTTTGCAGAATCAATTTTCTCATTTTTCTGTTGTAATTTTTCTTTTAAGGATTTGATTTCTTCTTTGTAGGAAGAAATTTCCAAACGCTCTTTTTCGATGGTTACACGGCTTTCTTCCAAATCCGTCAGTAAGTCTTCAAAATCTTTATCCTGCTTTCCAATCAGATTGCTGGCAGCATCAATAATGTGCTGTGGAAGACCGAGCTTTGAAGAAATAGCAAATGCATTACTTTTTCCCGGAATACCAATGAGTAATCGATAGGTAGGGGAAAGTGTATCAACATTAAATTCACAACAGGCATTTTCTACAAAATCAGTGGAAAGTGCATATACCTTCAATTCACTGTAATGCGTTGTGGCAATGGTGCGGATGCCACGTCCATGCAGTTCATCCAGAATCGCAATGGCAAGGGCAGCACCTTCTGTCGGGTCTGTACCGGCGCCAAGCTCATCAAAAAGGCATAGGGAGTGCTCGTCAGCCTGCTGCAGAATGGATACGATACTTGTCATATGGGAAGAAAAGGTACTTAAACTTTGTTCAATGCTCTGTTCGTCCCCAATATCGGCAAAAACTTCTGTAAAAACAGATAATTCACTTCGATCCAGAGCAGGAATATGAAGTCCGGATTGTCCCATCAGTGTGAAAAGTCCGATGGTTTTCAGACTGACGGTTTTACCACCGGTATTTGGACCGGTAATGACCAGCAGGTCAAAATCTTTTCCAAGCTGGATATCAATGGGAACTACCTTTTTGCGGTCCAATAGAGGATGGCGGGCTTTACGGATATGAACGATGTGCTCTTCATTAAAAATTGGTTTCGTAGCGTTTTCATCAAGTGCAAGTGATGCCTTGGCAAAAATAAAATCAAGCTTCGTCATCATCTGCTGATTTGTAGCAAGCTCGGTAGTATACCCGCTGCACAGGGTACTTAACTGTGCCAGAATTGCTTCAATCTCTTCTTTTTCCTGAATGGAAAGCTCTTTTAACTGGTTGTTCAGGTTGACGATTGCTTCAGGCTCAATAAAAAAAGTAGAACCTGTGGAGGATTGGTCGTGAACCATTCCCTTTACCTGTCCTTTGTATTCTGCTTTTACCGGAATACAGTAGCGGTCATTTCGCATCGTAATGACGTTATCCTGCAGATAAGTGCGAAAAGAACCGTTTACCATGCTGTTGAGCTGAGTATGAATCTTATCTCCGGTAAGGACCATGGAACGCCGGATGGATTTTAGTTTTGGACTAGCGTCATCGGCAATTTCATCCTCTGATAAAATACAACGGGCGATTTCTTCGGAAACTTTTGTCATAGGTTCCAAAATTTCGAAGTAGGAAGTCAGGGAAGTATCCGGTTCATCTTCTTTTGTTTTCCGACCGTAGGCTTTTACCCGTGCGGTGTTTTGCAGGAATGTTGCGATGCCGAGCAGCTCATGCATGGAAAGGGCGGAGCCGATTTCCAGACTTTTTATTGCAAAAGACAAGTCCCTGTTGCTTCCAAAGGAGGTAGACCCCTTGGTCAGAAGCATGGAAAGGGCGTCACTTGTTTCCTGCTGGGCAGTATTTATCTCAGAAAGGTCAGTGGACGGAGTAAGTGCACGACATAGCGCGCGGCCCGGCTCCGAAGTCGCTTTTTCTGTAAGTAATTCTATAATTTTATCAAATTCAAGTGTATGAAGCACTTTTTGGTTCATGGTGATACTCCTCTATAACATAACTTTTTTTATCGACACACCATAACAAGTATAACATGGTTTGGGCGGGATTGCATTCTTTATCAGAGGCTGCAGGATAGAAAATTTTGAAATTCCGTGATACCATAAAAACGATGATACGGATAAGGAGTAAAAGAATGAACGGCAGTCAGATATTGGAAAATGCATATGAGTCATGCAGGCTATGTCCGAGGGAATGCGGAGTAAACCGGCAGCAGGGAAGGTCAGGTTATTGCCTTATGGATGGTCAGCTGCGAGTGGCAAGGGCAGCACTGCATATGTGGGAAGAACCTTGCATTTCGGGAACAGGCGGCTCCGGTGCAGTCTTTTTTTCGGGTTGTAACCTGCGCTGCATTTATTGCCAGAATCGTGAAATTGCTGCCGGAACAAGAGGAAAAGTAATTACCACAGGGCGTCTTGCAGAGATTTTCCTGGAATTACAGGAGCAGGGGGCAGCTAATATTAACCTGGTTACGCCGGACCATTATCTACCGGACATCCTCATTGCGTTGCAGCGGGCAAAGGAGAATGGACTGGTAATTCCGATTGTTTATAATGGGAGTGGTTATGAAAAAGAAGAGATGATTGCAGAACTGAACGGTGTAGTTGATATTTTTCTTACGGATTTCAAATATATGGACGAGAAGCTCGCAGAACAGCTTTCGCATGCACCGGATTATCCGGAAGTGGCAAAGGCGGCACTTTCACAAATGGTAAAGATTGTCGGCAATCCTGTTTTTGACAAAGATGGTATGATGCAAAAAGGTATTATTGTCCGGCATCTGCTACTACCGGGACATAAGAGAAATGCAGAGGCGGTACTTGAATATTTATGGGAAACATATGGAGATTCGATTTATATCAGTTTAATGAATCAATACACGCCGATGAATCATCTGTTTTCTACAAAGGAGGATGTACCGAAGGAGCTTTTGCGAAAAGTCACAAAACGGGAATATGAACAGGTGGTAGATTTTGCTTTGCAATTAGGGATTACAAATGCATTTATCCAGGAAGGAGATGTAGCCCGGGAAAGTTTTATCCCCGAATTTGATGAAACGGGTGTGTAAAAATAAAAAAATTATGTGAACTAAAAGCGACGATTTTTCTACAAGATGTGGAAAAATAGTTGCTTTTTTAAAGGACATGTTGTAGTATGGTTTACATAAGGAAAACATTATGAAAACCACTAGATATAGGAGGGGTATTGCAATATGAGAAAATGGATGGGAATGCGGATATGCCTTGCAGTTTGCCTGATGGTGGGTCTTATGGTATCACCACTGCTTGGTGCAAATGCTTATGCGGCAGAAACAACAGTTCAGGGAACCGTTGCGACAGGAACAACTTCTGATATGTTGATGCTTTCTACCAAGGATGGCAAAATGGAGATTAAAATTGACAGCAGTACCGATGTAAGTGAGGCACGAATCCTTCTTCCGGAAACGAAACTGAGTGTTTCTATTTCACATGGTTCTGATGGCTACTGGCATGCAGTAAAAATTGCTTATAATGGAGCGGTAGCAGGTGTAACGATTGATAATTCCAAGACGTCAACGGTTACCGGCACCATCAATGATAAGACTACGGGAGATGTCTTATTTGTGGATACCCAGCAAGGAGAAATGCAGATTAAATATGATCAGTCAACGAACATCAGTGGCTGCTCGGTATTGGTTGCAAATAAAAAGTATACAATTACCTGTGCACGTGGTTCGGATGCTTATATGCATGCAATTTCAATCGCAGATGCAACGGCTTCTTCCAATAGCAGCACAACCGGTAATGCAACGTTTGTAAATGGTACGGTTGGAAAGAAAACAAATGACAGTCTGTTATATTTATCCACCAAAGAAGGCGAAATGGAAATAAAAGTGGACGCCGGTGCCGATACGACAGGCGGTAAGTGGAAAAAAGAAGGTACGAAGCTTACGGTTTATTTTTACCGCGGCTCAGATGCCTATATCCATGCGAATAAAATTATTGAGGGAACTACGGTAATGCCGAACAGTTCCAATTCGGCAACGAACACATTTACCGGAACGGTGGCAAACAATACAACAGAGAGTGTATTATTCCTTTCTACCAAAGACGGTGTGATGGAATTTAAGATTGACAGCAATGCCAATACATTGAATGGTATGATACATACACCCGGAAACAAACTGACGGTTTCTGCTTATTATGGTGGCGCGGACGGTTATTGGCATGCGTGTGCAACAACCGGTGTAAAGGATAGCTGTACGGCAAATATTAATAATTCATCTACCATAAATGTTACGGGAAATGTATCCAGCCGCTCTACAGAAAAAATGCTTTATCTTGATACAAAAGAAGGCACAATGGAAATTAAACTGGATTCGGTAAAAAGCCTGAATAATTGCAAGGTTCTTCTTGCAAACAAAAAAATCACAGTATCCTGTGCGATTGGTTCGGATGAATATTGGCATGCAATGGATATTACGGCATAGTAAGCAATAGATAAAAATACACAAGGCAATGGCGCCAATCGGGCACCATTGCCTTTTTTCGGGAGGAAATATATAATGAAACCAATTATTGGAGTAATGCCCCTATGGGACGACGAAAAAGAAAGTATCTGGATGCTGCCCGGATACCTGGATGGAATTCGGGAAGCTGGCGGGATACCATTTATTTTTCCATTGACGGATGAAACGGAGGAGTTGGAAAGGCTGTGTGCCTTTTGCAATGGGATTCTTTTTACAGGCGGGCATGATGTGAGCCCGCAGATATATCGGGAGGAGCCGCTTGGCAGTGTGGTTGGGTGCTGTAAGGTGCGTGACAGCATGGAAACCATGGTTTTGCAGATTGCACTTCGGGAGAATAAGGCGATACTTGGAGTTTGTCGTGGAATACAGTTTATCAATGCGTCACTTGGTGGAACGCTCTATCAGGATATTCCTTCCCAGTTTTCAACTACGATTGACCATCATATGACACCACCTTATGACAGGGTAGCACATGAAGTTATTATTAAATCAGACACGCCGTTGCATTTTTTATTAAAAAAGGAAAAGCTGGGGGTAAACAGTTATCATCATCAGGCTGTGAAGGAGCTGGCACCGGGGCTTGTTGCCATGGCGGAAGCAGAGGATGGCTTGGTTGAGGCAGTGTATCTGCCATCCAGAAAATATGTGTGGGCATTTCAATGGCACCCTGAATTTTCTCACCTGATTGATGAAGATAGTCGTAAAATATTTTGCTCGTTTATTGAGGCATCCACGGAGGAAAGAAATGAATAAGCAGGAAGTATACCGTTTTTTGAAGGATTCCGGAATTTGGTATGAAATAACAGAGCATGAAGCAGTTTATAATATGGAGGATTTGTCACACGTCGAGATTCCCTATCCCGAGGCAGATGCAAAAAATCTTTTTGTAAGGGACGACAAGAAACAAAATTATTATCTCATCACCGTAAGAGGCAATAAAAGAGTAGACCTGAAAGCATTCCGGAAGAAAAACCAGACTCGCCCGCTAAGTTTTGCATCACCGGACGACCTGATGCAAATTATGAACCTGGTTCCGGGCGCAGTAACACCGCTTGGGATATTGAATGATATAGAAAAAAGGGTTAAAGTATTTTTGGATGGAGATTTACTTAAAGAACCGGGGCTTGTAGGGGTACATCCAAATGACAATACAGCAACTATCTGGATGAAGACGGAAGACATGGTTCATATTATCCGGAATCATGGAAATGAAGTTACGGTAGTGGAGGATTTATGAGAAGAGGAATTGTTTTAGGTATTATAGTTTTTTTGGCAGTTGGCGCAGTTGGCTGTGGTAAAAAAACGGAACCGGAAATTACAGAGGCGGTACAGCAACAGGAAGCGGATACAACAGAAGATGCCGATAACGGGCAGAGCGTTGTGTATGAGTCGGAAAATTGGCATCTTTCCCTGCAACTTCCGGATAACTGGGACTATCAGATACAGTCGGAAGAAGCATTGGAGAAGGAAGACGGACGATACACCTGTGCAATACGTTTTTGGCCGAAAGATTATCCGGAGGAGATTTTTGTACTTGGATATCAGACCGAATTTGGAATGTGCGGAACGGGTGTTACAATAGAAGACATTGCGTTGGATAACGGAATTACAGGATACCGCTATATCGAAGAAATAGAAAATACCTTATGGATCACCATTACATTGACACCACCGGAATGGGATGTGCAGGGCGGAACGTTTCTGGTTGACGGTAGTCCTTCGGTGGAGGACTGGAAAATCCTTCAGCCGGAATTTGAAAAGATTTTGCAGACGATATGGGTTGGAAAGCCGGAGAAAAAACAGGACGATACAATAAAAGTTCCATTGAAGGAAGAAATACTTGCCAAAAGACAAAGCTGCCTCGATGGAATGTCGGAAGACGAAGTCACAAGACTTGCCGAAAATATAAAGACAGCAAATTTGCAGCTTGAATATGGCTATTTAAATGACAAGCTGTTTGAACGCCTGGAAGATAAAGATGATTTGTATTGGAACTATATTGATGAAAAAGGTGATATCATCATCGGATATACAGAGGAAGATGGCGAGCAAGAACCTATTGTAGTTTATAATCGCTTTGATGCGAACAATTTTATAGATTTAATGGAAGAAATGAAGAGTTTGCTTCAGGCAGATGGCTTGCAGGACGATTTTGACCATTTGATTGAATACACGCGTCAGGCAAAAGAAACACATGATGTAAAATATATCATAGAAATTTATCATATACTGCATGATATGGATTACTTCTTGTTGCGCTATGCACCGGAGGATGTCGCACCATATGTCCGTGACCGCGGAACCATCGGAACGTATTATGGAGCGCTGGAAGTTTATAAGCAAGAAAAATAGAGTATTTATAATTCAGAATAAATATTAACAATAAATATTAACTCAGAACAAATATAAAATGGGAGGTATTCAAAATGAGCGAAGTATTGGAAAAAATGAAAACAAGAAGAAGTATCCGGAAATATAAAAAGGATATGATTCCACAGGAAGTTTTGGACCAGATTATTGAGGCAGGACTTTACGCAGCAAGCGGAAAGGGACAACAAAGTGCAATTATCATTCAGGTCACCAATAAAGAAATGAGAGATGAAATTGCAAAAATGAATTGTCAAATCGGTGGCTGGGAGAAGGGCTTTGATCCATTCTACGGAGCTCCGGCAATGTTAATTGTTCTTGGCAAAAAGGATTGGCCAACACACGTGTATGATGGAAGCCTTGTAATGGGAAATCTGATGCTAGCAGCACATGAATTGGGAATCGGAAGCTGCTGGATTCATCGTGCCAAGGAAGAATTTGAAACAGAGTGGGGCAGAAATCTGCTTAAATCACTTGGTATTGAAGGTGAGTATGAAGGAATCGGACATTGTGCGCTCGGCTATGTGGATGGCGATTATCCGGATACACCGGCAAGAAAAGAGAATCGGGTTTACTATTTGAAATAGGCTATTTCAAAGCATTTGTGCGTGTGCGCGATTTTATTTGAGGTGATGGGTATAGAGAGCTGAAGATTGCGAAAAATACCCAGGGAAGTCTGGTTGCGAGGGTATAGAGGCAAGAAAGAGCGAAAAATACCCAAAGAAGTTTGGCAGCGAGGGTATAGAGGCAAGAAAGAGCGAAAAATACCCAAGGAAGCTTGGTTGTGAGGGTATAAAAGCAGGAAGAAGCGAAAAATACCCAAAGAAGTTTGGCGGCGAGGGTATAGAGGCAGGAAAAAGCCGAAAATACCCAGGGAAGTTTGGCGGCGGGGGTATAGAAGCAAGAAAGAAGCGAAAAATATCCAAAGAGAATCGCAGATGAGTGTATAAAAGTAGGAAAGAAGCTAAAATACCCAAGAAAGTCTAGCTGTGAGGGTATAAAAGTAAGAAAGAGCGGAAAATACCCAAAGAAGTCTAACAACGAGGGTATATCTAAGCATATTATTGCAGACGGGTTACTAAAACTTAATAGATTCATTGGATAGAAAATGCTGATATGCTTTGTTTTGAACAATGATTATTTGTAAATAAGTGCTTTAGCCAATGGTTAAGGCACTTTTTACATTTAAAAATATAAAAAGAAAATCTATTGACATAGTGTGCGTCACATAGTATTATGTAATAAAATTATAGTGTGCGACACACTGTATAGTGTGACAGATATGTAGCATTCAAATAAACAAAAATTTAGACGGAGGAAATCGGATGAATTGTGATGAAATTGTTTCCGGATTAATACTGGAATTTCGAAGAGGAACACTCATCATGGTAGTATTAGCACAACTAAGTAAACCAATGTATGGATATTCGCTGGTAAAAGAATTAGAAGGAAAGGGCATTTCGATAGAAGGAAATACCTTATATCCGCTACTGAGAAGACTGGAGAGTCAAGGGCTGCTAAAAAGCGAATGGGAAACGGATGAAGCGAAGCCGAGAAAGTATTATATCATCACGGAAGATGGAAAACTGGTTTATAAAAAAATTAAAGCACACTGGGAGAAGTTTTCTCAGTCAATCAATGTTCTTATGGAGGAAAAATAAATGGTAAAAGATGATTTAATTGAAAGATACATTTATGCAGTTACGAAACATATGAAATCCACCATGAAAAAGGATGTAGCGGCAGAATTAGAGACAATTATACAAGATATGTTGGAGGAACGATGCGGGGATGTTATTCCAAATGAACATGATATAAAAGTCGTTTTAACGGAATTGGGAACTCCGGCTGAGCTTGCTTCGAAATATAAGGGTGAAACACAGGATTGTCTGATTGGTCAGCCCTATTACAGCCTTTATGTGTATGTACTGAAAATAGTGACAGCCTGTATCATTGGCGGAATGTTTCTTGCACAAGTCATGGCAGCAGTAACATCGCACACTATCTGGTACATGGCTATCTACCAGACCATCGGAGGAATTCTTGGTGGTGTATTGACGGGATTTGCGTTTGTAACATTGCTGTTTGCATTCTTCTATAAAAAGGAAATTAAGGTAGAGGGATTAAATGACGGGATAGACAATTTGCCACCTGTTCCAAAGAAAACAAATCGGATTTCGAAAGCAGATGCGATTTTTGGTATTACTTTTTCCGTTATCTTTACCCTGGTATTTCTTGTTTGCCCACAGATTATATGTATCACTTTTGTAAAAAATGGGGTTGGGGTGTATGAACCACTCTTTAATTTGGAATATATCAGACAAACTTGGTATTTGATTCTTGCATTTGGAATCTTGGGCGTTACAAAGGATAGTGTGAGACTTATCGATGGAAGTTATACCAAAAGGGTGATGATTGTTACTATTATTACCAATATTATTGATGGTGTATTAACAATCGTTTGGTTGTCAAACGGTAAGATTATGAATTCCGCATATTTTGATGGTATTGAGCAGCTGTTCGGAGAAGATATAGCAGTTATTCCACAGGTTTTTATACAATTTAATAAGGTGTTTCTTGCAATTATCATTTTTGCATTAGTAATTAATTGCATTGAGACAGTTGTAAAAGCAGCAAAATACAGTCGGCAATAAGAAAATTTTTTAAGGGTATAATTAACTTACATTTACAAATAATAGTAGTAGCTTCAAAACTTGGAAGTAAAAATTTTAACAGCTATTAAGTGTAAATGGAGGAAATCTATGATATGAGAGCAACAGGAATTGTCAGAAGGATTGATGATTTGGGAAGAATTGTCATTCCGAAAGAATTAAGAAGAACACTTCGCATCCGCGAAAGTGATCCAATAGAAATTTTTTCCGGCAGGGAAGGAGAAATTATACTCAAAAAATATTCGCCGATGGGAGAAATTAGTACGTTTGCGAAGCAATATGCAGAGAGTCTTGCCCAGGTATCCGGAAGGGCAGCATTGATTACCGACAGGGATCAGTTTATTGCGGCTGCAGGAGGATATCGTACATTTCTTGGAAAATCTATTAGCAAAGAATTGGAAAGTAAATTGGAAAAAAGAGAAACCTTTCTTGCCACGCAGGGAGAAAAATCATTTATTTCCATTGTAAAAGATAACACGGATGAAATCGAAGAAGAAGCAGTTTGTCCGATTATCTGTGAGGGAGATGTTATTGGTGGCGTAATTCTTCTCGGTTCATCGGAAAAAGGAAAAATGGGCGAAGTGGAGATGAAATTGATTCAGGCAGCAGCAGGATTCCTCGGAAGACAGATGGAACAATAGAAAGTTTGGAATTTTACAACGATTTTACAATACCTACACTACAGATTTTACATGGTTCATGTATGCTAAAAAAGGAATAATTTGAATTGGCATATGTAAAGAGTAAGTGAGGTATAAGTAAAATGGATATTTTTGACGTACTTACGTTAATTGGTGGTTTGTGTCTTTTCCTGTTTGGTATGAATGTAATGGGGGAGGCGTTAGAAAGCAGAGCAGGCAGCAAGCTTCGGACACTGCTTTCTAAGATGACAACCGGTAAGCTAGCAGGATTTTTAACAGGTCTTGGTGTAACTTCTATTATTCAGAGTTCTTCTGCGACTACGGTAATGGTAGTCGGCTTTGTAAATTCCGGATTAATGACGTTGAAGCAGGCAATTAACGTCATTATGGGGGCAAACGTAGGAACTACCGTAACCGGATGGATTCTGTCACTTGGTGGTATCAGTAGTGCCAATGTCTGGGTAAAGCTGTTTAAACCCACATCGTTTACTCCGGTTTTTGCATTAATTGGTATTATCCTTTATATGTTTAGCAAGTCATCCAAGAAAAAGGACAGTGGTGCTATTTTCCTGGGATTTGCAACATTGATGTTTGGAATGGAAACCATGTCAACGGCAGTTGCCGGACTTGCAGATGTACCGGCATTCCGCGACTTGTTTATTATGTTCAAAAATCCATTACTTGGACTTCTGGCAGGTACCGTATTAACTTCTATTATCCAATCAAGTTCTGCATCTGTAGGTATTTTGCAGGCACTCAGTATGACAGGGCAAATTACGTATAGTGCAGCAATTCCGATTGTTATGGGAGATGCAATCGGAACTTGTATTACCGCAATGCTTTCCAGTGTGGGTGCAAAAAGAGAGGCAAAGCGTGCAGCTGTAGCACATTTAATGTTTAACTTCTTTGGTGCATGTGTCTGGCTTTTGGTTTATTGTGTTGGAAAAGCTATTTTTGCACCGGCAATTTTGGAGTCGGTTGCAACACCACTTGGAATTGCCATAATTAACACTGCATTTAAGCTTTTAACAACAGCACTGTTTATGCCGATTTCTTCTGTTCTGGAAAAAGTAGCCTGCTTTTTGGTTCCGACGACACCGGATCCTGAAAAAACGGTGGAGCTTGATGAAAGACTTCTGGCAACACCATCACTTGCATTGTCACAGTGTAACGCTGTAGCTGCTGATATGGCAAAATGTGCGGTAAGTGCATTAAAGGAATCGTTAGATACCTTTGACTGCTATACACCGGAGCTTGCCGAAGACATTCGCAAAAAAGAAGACATTACCGACCATTATGAAGATGTCCTTGGAACGTATCTGATTAAATTAAGTACACAGAAACTAAGTGATCAGGACGGCGAAGAGGTTACCAAACTTTTGAAAATAATCGGGGATTTCGAGCGTATTTCCGACCATGCAGTAAATATATTGGAATCAGCAATGGAGCTGCGAGATAAGGAATTAAAGTTTTCAGATAGTGCGCATGAAGATTTACGTATTCTTACGGAGGCAATTTATGAAATTCTTGACCTGTCCTTAAAGGCTTTTGTGGATAGCGACATTCCAAGTGCAGTAAATGTAGAACCTTTGGAACAGGTAATTGATGAACTGAAGGAGGAAATGCGGACACGTCATATTCTCCGTATGCAAAAAGGAAACTGTAGTATTGTAGCCGGATTTGTATGGTCTGATTTGCTCACGAATCTGGAAAGAACTTCCGACCACTGTTCAAACATTGCAGGATGTGTCATTGATACGACAAATCATGAGCTTCATCTTCATGAAACTCTTCAGGCAGTTCACAGGGACAGCAAAGAATTTCAACGTAAATTTGAAATGTATGAGAAGAAATATGCAGTTAAGGAACTGTAAACAGCATTAAATATAGCAGATTGTTGATAATAAACAAAGAATCATAGGTGTAATGTATAAAGGTAAAATTTATACGTTACACCTTTTTTATGATACAATAATGTAAATGGCGGGTTTCATTGTTTTAATCAGATATACTATTGCTAAAGTTTATAGGAATCATTATTAAAATATGAAAATGATTTTCAAATTATATTGACAAACTATAACTTTGTGGTAAAATGAAAACTGTTTTCAAATTGAGAGAGGTGATTGACTTGGCTAAAGCACCATATAAGACAAAGCAAATGACCGAATTACTTACCTTTTTGAAATCAATTCAAGGCAGCCATGTTACAGTAAGTGACATCTGTGACTATTTTCAGACGAAAGGAATAGCAGTTGGAACAACGACAGTTTATCGTCATTTAGAGAAAATGGTTAGGGAAGGCGTGGTTGCTAAATATGTTGTAGATGGAACCAGCAGTGCCTGCTTTGAATATATAGGCAGTCACGAAAGTGAAAATCAGACGGTATGCTATCATTGCAAATGTGAAAAGTGTGGAAAATTGATCCACTTACAGTGTAATGAAGTAGAAAGCCTGAAGCAGCATATGATGGAACATCATTGTTTTGAGATGGATTCACTGCGTACCGTATTTTATGGAATATGCAGAGAATGTAAGGAAACACAGAATTAGAAACACAGTGTGATTGTGGGAAAGGAGAAACAAATGAATACAAAGACAAAAAAAGCTTTTTTTATAGTAGTATGCATCTTATTTTTATTTGTTACATTTGCTTCTATTTTCTATATTGTAAAAGAAGAAAATCATCACTGTATGGGCGAGGACTGTCCGATCTGTGACAATATTCATCAGGCAGAGCAGATATTAAGGAATGTAGGTAATGGTTCGTTTACGATTGCAGCCATAAATCCTATGCTCATAATGTTTGCACTATTGATAACAGGTCAGTTTTTACTTGTTTCTGATACATCTCTTGTAAGTCAAAAGGTAAGACTAAACGATTGAATAAAACTTTCTATAAGATAGAAAGGGTAGTCTTAAGGGCGTACCTTTCTGTTTTTGTACCCTTTTTTAGAAAAATTAAGATAAAAACGGAGGTTTTATTCAATGAAAAAATATATTTCTATTCTTTTAGTGGCAGTTATGGCAGTATGCTGTCTTTCTGCTTGCGGTCAAAATAATTCCAATACCAATACACAGGCAAAAGATAATAATAAGCAGGTTAAAGTTGTTACAACCATATTCCCGGAATATGACTGGGTGAAAGAGATTGCAGGAGATGAAGTATCTAACATGGATATTACGATGCTTCTTGACAATGGAGTAGATTTGCATAGTTATCAGCCTACTGCGGATGATATTATGAAAATTTCTGATTGTGACCTATTTATTTATGTTGGCGGGGAGTCAGATGCATGGGTAGAAGATGCATTAAAGGAAGCTGTTAATAAAGACATGAAAGTCATAAATTTATTAGATGTTCTTGGAAGCAGTGTAAAAGAAGAAGAGGTTGTTGAAGGCATGGAAGCCGAGGAAGAAGAGGAGGAAGCTGGAGCCGAGGAAGAACCGGAATACGACGAGCATGTATGGCTTTCTTTAAGAAATGCAAAAGTTCTTTGCAAGGCAATTGCTGATAATCTTGCTGAAATAGATACTGAAAGTGCGGATACTTATCAGAAAAATGAAAAGGCTTATGCAGATAAACTAGATGAACTGGATAAGAAGTATCAGAAAACAGTAGATTCAGCCTCACAGAAGACACTGTTATTTGGAGACAGATTTCCATTCCGATACATGGTTGATGATTATGGATTAAGTTATTATGCAGCTTTTGTTGGATGCTCTGCGGAGACAGAAGCCAGCTTTGAAACAATTACATTCTTAGCAGGAAAGACAGACGAACTTGGATTAAAAAATATCATGACAATCGAAAAGTCTGACCAGAAAATTGCGAAAACAATTATTGAAAATACAAAAGAAAAAAATCAGGGTATTTTGACATTAGATTCTATGCAGTCAACCACATCTGATGATGTGAAAAAAGGAGCGACTTATTTTTCAATTATGGAAAACAACTTAAGTGTTTTGCAAGAGGCATTGCAGTAGGAGGAGCTATGGAACAGATTATTTGTCAAAATCTGGCAATCGGATATGATGGAAGAGTGCTACTGCAAGATATTAACTTTTCTGTGAAAGAAGGAGATTATCTTTGTATTATTGGAGAAAATGGTTCTGGTAAATCAACTCTGATGAGAACATTACTAAATCTGCAACAGCCCATTTGTGGGAAGGTTAAATTTGGAGATGGAGTAAAGTGTGATGAAATTGGATATTTGCCACAACAGACAGTAATACAAAAGGATTTTCCTGCATCCGCGAGAGAGATTGTTCTCTCCGGATGCCAAAACCGAGTAGGTATGCGTCCATTTTATAACCAATCAGAGAAAAAGCGTGCGAGTGAAATGATGGAAAAGTTACAGATTACAAACCTGGAAAAGCGATGTTATCGAGAATTGTCAGGAGGACAGCAGCAAAGGGTTTTACTTGCAAGAGCATTATGTGCAACGAAGAAAATATTATTATTAGATGAACCTGTATCTGGTCTTGATGCAAAGGTAACAGAGGAGATGTATTGTCTTATTGAGAAAATAAATTGTGAAGATAAGATTACAATTATTATGATTTCTCATGATATGAAAGCGGCAATGAACTATGCTAGCCATATCCTGCACATTGGAGAAGAAGTGTTTTATGGAACGAAACAGGAATATGAAAGAAGGTGTGTCGTTTGATTGATAAATTGATTTTTTATTTTCAGTATCCATTTGTGAGGTATGCACTAATTGTTGGTGTATTGATTGCACTTTGTTCTTCATTGCTTGGAGTTACTTTGGTACTGAAGCAATTTTCCTTTATTGGAGATGGATTATCACATGTTGCGTTTGGAGCTATGGCAGTAGCATCGGTTCTGAATTTTACAAATAATATGCTATTTATTTTGCCTGTAACTATTATTTGTGCCATTTTGCTGTTACAGACAGGACAGAATACAAAAATTAAAGGGGATGCAGCCATTGCTATGATTTCAGTAGGGGCATTGGCAATTGGTTATTTGATCATGAATCTGTTTGCCACAGGTCCTAATCTTTCAGGAGATGTGTGCAGTACACTGTTTGGATCAACGTCGATATTGACTTTGACGAAAGGACAGGTGGTATTATGCAGTATTTTATCAGTGACAGTTGTGATCATTTTTGTTGCATTTTATCAGAAAATTTTCTGTGTTATCTTTGATGAAACATTTGCAAAAGCTACGGGAATGAAAACGGATTTTTACAATTTGTTAATAGCTATTGTTACAGCGGTAATTATCGTTCTTGCCATGAATTTAGTTGGCTCATTGCTGATTTCAGCACTAGTAATATTTCCTGCATTATCGGCAATGCGTATATATAAGACGTTCTTTAGTGTTACTATTTATTCGGTTGTGTTATCTGTAATCTGTGCGGTTATGGGGATTCTATTATCCATTCTGGCAGGTACTCCGGTAGGCTCGACGATTGTGGCAACAGATATTGTGGCATTTATGGTCAGCTGTGCTGTGGGAAAAATAGGAGGAAGAGCATGAAAAATTTGAGAAAATGTATGGTTCTGTTTTTATGCATTCTCCTGATAACCGGATGTAGTAATAAAAAAAGCACGGATGGAAAAGGTCTCAACAATACAAATTCAGTTGACAAAGTAATAGATAATCAGATAGCTAACGAAGATAGTAAAACTGAGACTACGGGAAGTAAAAAATCTTCATCTAATGTTGAATCAAACGAAGATACCAAAGGCACAATAAGTGGAGCAGAGGATTTCAGGAACACAGACGGAACAGTTGATTATGACCTTACACAAATGAGTAGCGATATGGTATATGCAACAGTATATCAGATGATGATTACGCCAGAAGAATATGTAGGAAAAACATTTCGTATTGATGGAAATTTTTATGCAACCTACTATGAGGCTACAAAGAAATACTATTTTTATTGCATTATTCAGGATGCGACAGCCTGCTGTGCACAGGGAATGGAATTTGTGTGGGAAGATGGCTCACATATATATCCAGATGAGTATCCAGATGATAATGCAGAAATTGTAGTGGAAGGAACTTTTGAGACATATAGAGAGGAAGGAGATCAAAATCTGTATTGCAGGTTGTTTGATGCAACATTACAGCAGGAAAATTAAAATAATAGAGTCTTAATAAACATAGCAGTGTGAACGGCATTATTTTAAGGGAGAAGGATATAACCTTGCATATTCAAGTGGTTCATCAATGGCAAGTAGGCTGCACTGGTATAAACATCAATACTGTTGCGCTGTGGATTGAATTTTGCAAATATTGTTCTCGCCGTATCTTATCTCCTCAGAAATGTTTTTATACAGGTAATTGAGAAGTCTGCAAAAAAGTTATTGCAAAGAGAGGTAAGAATGCGGCAGATTATTGGAGCTACTGCAATGAAGTAGGATGCGATGTTTGGGGATTACTTACAAGCATTAAGTCCATAAGTGGTGAACCGGTATGTCTTTGGTTACCTAAGCATTTGAGAAAGCCAGTTACAAATGAGTATGTTCAAGGTGTTGAAGTAGAAGTGGATTATGCAGGTTTAGTTCCCAATGGTTTTGATATAATAAATCTGCCAGAGGCTACGTATCTTCTTTTTAGAGGTGAACCTTTTGCAGAAGAAAATTTTGAAACTGCGATTGCGGAAATATGGAATGCGGAAAAGAAATATCCTCCAAGCAGGCTCAATAACATACAGGCTTGTATAAGGGAGATAGTCAACAAGGAAATTATATATATTTGACGTTTAGGCGGGAGGAAAAATATTTTTCTCCCGCCTTTCAGTTTACTCTTGATATTTATTACGGTTAGTAATATATTTGTTACAGTAACCGTAATAAAGGAGGTGTGAAATTGCGTGACAATATAAAGGGTGGGGCACTAACCGAAGTAACTTTCTTTATTTTACTTTCGGTTTATCAGCCAAAGCACGGATATGCAATTATGCAGTTTGTTGAAGAGAAAACGAATGGTCGGTTGGTGCTTGGAGCAGGAACTCTGTATGGTGCACTCACATCTCTTGAAGATAAGGGATGGATTATACCGTACGGGAATGCAGGTGGACGAAAAAAAGAATATCTTATTACGAATGCAGGAAAAGAAATCTGCAATAAAGAAATTATTCGATTAAAGGAATTGCTCAAAATTGCTGAGGTTATTATGGAGGAAGATTATGAGTAAAAAATATTATCGTTTCTTTTGGGGCTTCTTGAAAAGACAGGAAAATTGGCTAAATGAAATGGCGGATAAAGGCTATCGTTTAGTTCGTACAGGTAGGACTTGGTATGAATTTGAAGATTGTGAGTCAGGGAAATATCGCTACGCAGTAGAATTTGTAGGAGAAAAGTCGAAGCAAAATTCCAAAGAGTATGCCTCTTTTTTGGAGAATTTCGGCTATCGTGTGTTATTTAAGAAGTTGAACCTTGATTATTCTGTTGGAAAAGCTGTTTTTCGCCCATGGGCGAAAAAAGGCGGTAAAATTGCAACAACTGGAGGCTCTTACAACAAAGAACTGCTTCTTATAGAAAAGGAAAATGATGGGAAACCGTTTGAATTACACACCACTGATGATGATATACGAGAATATAAAAAGATAATTCGCAGACCTTGGATTTTTTCTATCGTTACTATCCTTATTGTGATTTTGATATCCCTTGGAAGCATTTTCCTGACAAAAACTTTGGGTATTGAGAGCACCAGAAGTGCAACGAGAATTGGTTATGTTGGTAGTGAAGGGTATAATAGTTGGACTGGCAGATATAGTTCTCTTGATGGAACTATGAAGAAAAGTATTCATCCAAAGACTGATATGCTTCATATAGAGGTAATAACCGATGATGGAACAATCTCCATTGAAATACAGGATGCGGAAGGCAATGCTATTTTTGATGAGTACGATATCGGAACTACGTCCTTTGATGTAGCTGTGCCGGGAAAAGTTGTTGTTAGAATTATAGCGGATAATCATAAGGGCAGTTTTTCTATAGAATAAGAACGGCAGGTGCATTTTCTATATGAAAAAAATAAGAAGTCACAATGTCCAAAACGGAGGCAAATTTTGGATATTACAGCGAGTATGTTTTGTCATATAGAAAAAATTGGGTTTTAAATAAGAGAAAAATATGCATATAGAAAAAATTTTCTTATTTTTGGGATGTAATATAAAGGAAATAGTGCATATAGAAAATGAGAAATTGTACGGATACAATGGGTTTGATAAATCAAAGATTCGCAGGACCAATCAAGTCTATTGAAATATACAAATCAGGAATTTGTGGGGAGCAACAAATGATTCTTTATTTTTCTGCGACAGGAAACTGTAAATATGTTGCGACTCGGCTTATACAGTCTGAGGAACAAGAGATGTTGTCCATTGTGGATTGTGTTCGGAATGACCAATACACATTTTCCAATAAAACAATCGGAATCATCTCACCCACTTATGATTGGGGGTTGCCGAGTATTGTAAAGGAATTTCTTGAAAAAGCTTCCTTTCAAACAGAGTATCTGTACTATATTGCCACTTATGGAACAACACCCGGAGCATCTGGCGCAATAGCAAATAAGGCAATTCAAGGTCGAAAAATAGATGCCTATTATTCTGTTCAAATGGCAGATACATGGACTCCTATCTTTGACCTTTCCACCCCGGAAAAAGTTGCTAAGTACACCAAAAACACAGAAGCTGAAATCAACAGCGTTATCAGCAACGTCAAAAAACGCAACACAAACTGTTGTATGTCGCCACACACACCGGCATTCATCACCAAATGGATTGCCGAACCAATTTATAACAGCAAAGTGCGGCGCACTATAAATTTCCGTGTAGAGGACACTTGTATCGGATGTGGTCTATGCGCCAAAAAGTGCCCTGTAAATGCCATTGAAATGCACGACAAGCGACCTGTCTGGGTAAAGAACAATTGCGTGATGTGCCTTGGCTGTTTGCATCGTTGTCCAAAGTTTGCCATTCAGTATGGCAAAAACACCAAGAAGCATGGGCAATACGCGAATCCGAATGTTAGGGTATAAATTTAAGCTCGAAGAAATAAAAAAATTAGAAGTTTACGGAGGAACTTTATTATGACAATCAAAGAAGCAATTCCACAGAGACATATGGTTCGTAAATATATGAACAAGCCTATTCCAACCGATACGGTTAGGCTATTAAATGCCCGCATTGCTGACAACAACACAAAATATGGGTTGAATATGAAGCTGGTTACAGATAATTCCGACGGCATTGGCGGTATAGCAAAGATGTTGTTAACTAAAAGCGTGTACAATTATGTAGTTCTTGCAGGGAAGAACTGCTCTGATTTGGATGAGAAGCTGGGTTACTGCGGAGCAGATCTTATTCTTTACGCACAGACATTAGGACTGAATACATGGTGGTGCGGAGGAATGTTCAACAGTAAGGGTGCAGTCAAGCATTTGGAAAGTGCCAATGTTCGCATCAACGGTGTTATAGCTGTCGGCTATGGTCAAATACAAGGCGTTCCCCACAAGTCAAAGACCGCTGACGAAATTAGCAAGTATAGTGGAGAGGCACCGCAGTGGTTCAAGGATGGTGTGGAAGCACTGCTCTATGCACCAACGGCATTGAATAAACAACCATATATGGTTACGGGGAATGGAAACAACGTGACTATTACTGCAGGCAACGGACATTTTTCCGGCATAGATTTAGGAATAGGAAAATATTTCTTTGAGGTTGGTGCTGGAAAAGATAATTTCGAATGGGCGCTATAAGTATCCTCTATTCGATAACTTCCAGTTTGTAAAACTGATGGAATAAAAGAATGTAAAGCTGGGAGTAGTGGCTTCTGGCTTTTTAAGTTAAAGCAAATTCTATTGTTTCAACAGAATAAGGATAACGTTTTTTTGAATATTAGTACAAATATATCACATATAATATTGAAGAAATGCACATAATATAAAATATATAAATTGAAGAAATGTATATTTTGTGATATAACATACTTATATTGGAGGAGGTAATTATGTATTTTAAAAGAAAAGCATACGATAAATTATTGGAATGGAAAAAGCTATATTCAGAAAAATATGCTATATTGCTGGAAGGCGCAAGGCGAGTCGGCAAGTCGACCATTGCGGAAACCTTTGCAAAAAATGAATATAGATCTTATATTTTAATTGACTTTTCCAAAACAACAAGTAATATCCTGGAATGTTTTGATGATATAGGGAATTTGAATATATTTTTTCTGAGGTTGCAGGCAGAAACCGGAATCACACTGTATGAACATGAGTCCCTCATTATTTTTGACGAAGTACAGCTATTTCCAAAAGCCAGACAGGCAATAAAGCATCTTATACATGACGGTAGATACAGTTATTTGGAAACAGGCTCTTTGATTTCGATAAAGAAAAATGTGAAGGATATTCTGATTCCATCAGAAGAAATGAAGCTGGAAGTATATCCCATGGATTATGAAGAATTCTGTGATGCAACCCGCAACAATTATGAGCTTTTGCAGCAGATTTATGATAGCGGAGCAGCCATTGGACAGGCAACCAACCGTAAATTAATGAGAGATTTGAGAATCTACATGGCAGTAGGGGGGATGCCACAGGCAGTAGAAGCCTATATTAATGGGAAAAACTTTTCGGAAATAGATATGGTAAAAAGACAGATTATATCTTTGTATGAGGAAGATTTTAAGAAAATTGATGCATCCGGAAGAATATCTGCATTATATCATGCGATTCCGGCGCATCTGGCAAAAGATGCAAGAAAATATCGTATTACCACAGCAATCGGAAAAAGAAATAACACCAAAGCAGAAGAATTATTATATGAGTTGATAGATTCGAAAACGGTTCTGCCATGCTATAATTGTACCAATCCAAGGGTCAGTCTGACGGATACGAAAGATTTTAACAGTTACAAATTATATCTTTCGGATACAGGATTGTTTGTTACGTTGATGTTTATTGACCGTCCAGTGGCGGAAAATGATATTTATGCGAAGTTACTTTCTGATAAATTACCTGCAAATCTGGGATATCTCTATGAGAATCTGGCTGCTCAAATGATTACGGCGTTCGGAAGAGAATTGTTCTATCATACTTGGGAAAAAAAAGGAAGTACGCATTATTATGAGGTGGATTTCCTGATTTCGGAAGGAAGCAAAATAAATATGTTTGAAATTAAGTCTTCCGGATCTGGAAAACATGAATCCATACGGGAATTTTGCAGAAAATTTTCTCAGAATATTGGTAAGGCATATTTAATATCACAGAAAGATGCAGGAAAAGAAGAAAATCTATTGTTGAAACCGTTTTATCTCTTACCTTTTCTGGTAAAATGAGCTAGATAAAAATGAATTTGGCGATTTGGATTTTCTATATGGAAAAATATCATCAAAAAATATCCACTAGTGGCAGGTGTATTTTCTATATGAAAAAATAAAAAGTCATAATGTCCAAAACGGAGGCAAATTTTGGATATTACAGCGAGTATGTTTTGTCATATAGAAAATATTGGGTTTTATATAAGAGAAAAATATGCATATAGAAAAAAATTTCATGTTTTTGGGATGTATTATGTAGAAAATAATGGATATAGAAAAGGAGGAATTGTACGGATACACTAGGTTTGATAAATCGAAGATTCGTAGAACCAATAAAGCCTGTTGAAATATATAAATCGGTAGTTGCGGAGGAAAAAGAATGAAACATACAAAGAATATTTTATCATGGGTAATAATTGCATTAAATATTGTTGGAGTTGTTTGTTTGATTTATTTTGCCATTCCATATTTTACTCATAATGTTACAATAACAAATCCTGATGCAATGTTGCCAGCGGAAGCATGGGATAGTGCGGGAATGGCGTTGACATTGGGATTTATTCCACTTTTGATTGCCAATATTCTCTGCTTTGTAGTTGTAAAAACAAAGCAGAAATTTATGTCTTTTTTGTATTTTATTCCGAGTGTAGTGTGCTTTATTACTGTGTTGAGTTATTGGATAGCAGCATTGGGATAATATCATCAACTTCAAGTTTATAAAGCAATCGGCATCAAATGACTTCACGTCCTTTTTTTACATAATATCTCTCCTGAATTGCTGCAAAGGTTGCAAAAATGCATATTACGACAGAACTGTATTCTAGCTCGATGAATTTCAGGGTTAAAGGAAAAAGAAACAATAAAAGTCCTGTTATTTTATTCAAAATCGTATGAATCGATATCAGTTTTTTTCTAGATACAAGTCCAAATACAATATTCGTAATTTTAATAACGGCTATGATGGTAATCCATATCCACAACCTTTCTTCTTTTTATTGGGTGTCCATGGTGGCGGACATAATAAGGTTGTTCTTCCAATGTCTGGTAATACGTCGTAAATAGAGCATCCCATTTGATTTTCAAAATATTCTTTATTTTTAAAAGTGGCATCCCATCCTTTTATGTATGTTTCCATAATGCCATATCTGCGTGTTACATCCACAAAACGTTTTTCCAAAATTACAAATCCATAATCGGTTGCCAATGCATCACATATCTGTATCAATTTATCGTAGTCATCTGCCTGACAATTGGTAATATAGTTTTTTATGGTCGTTTCTTCCATTGTTTGAGGATGATAATTAAACTCATCTTTCATAAGAGGGTAGGAATGTGTCATACATATTCTTGCAACTTCATCCCATCCTTTATCCAGAGCATATTTGTATCCCTCATATACATGTTTAGGAATATTTACGATACCGACTCTTCGACCAATATCATGAAGCATTCCAACAATATATGCTTTGTTCGAATCCATTCCAGGCACTCGTTGTGCAATGTTTCTTGCGGCAATTCCTACATTTAGAGAGTGTTTAGTCCAAGGTCCTGGATTTAATTGTTCCGCAATTTCTAATTCCTTTTTAGCCTCTTCTATTGTAGGCAGCATAAAAATTCTCCTTTTTGAACTATTTATTTACAGTATATAGATGCCATATACTTGCGTCAACAAAGTGTTTATGACTTATTTTTTGTAGCAATTTTGAAAATAATATTGTAAGATATATAAAAATTATATTTCCATAATTCGAAATTGTGGAAAAGAAAAATACGATTTTGAGGAGAACGACTATGAAAAAAGACAGAACATACCGAAGACGTCTGGTGGGCGGGCTTCTGGCAATACTGATGATTGCATCCCTGTTTGGATGTGGAAAAAATAATAACGGAACGGAGCAGACCGCATCCGGAAATACTGATATCGTAAACATTGGAGTAACGGGGGCGCTCGTCAGTTTTAATCCGTTTGTTATGGATATGTCGGAAATGAATCATTATTGTAGTGGATTAATGTTTCTTCCCCTGGTGGAACTGGATAAGGACCTGAACTTTGTACCAATGCTTGCAGATTCCATTACCACAGAGGATAATCTGACCTTTACTGTGCATATTGATGATGCGGCTACATGGTCGGATGGAACCCCGGTCACGGCAGCAGATGTAGAATATACCGTAAGACGCCTTTGCAGTCCGATTGTTGCAAATCCATATATGATGTATTACGTTTTTGAAGGCGTGGAAGATACAGGATTTGTCGAAGAAAATGCAGAACAGGTTTCCGGCGTGCGTATTGTGGATGATAAAACAATTACTTTTACCGTAAAGGAACCGATGTCACTTGTCAGTTTTGAGAATGGTTTTGCCAGATATATGCATATTTTGCCTAAGCATATCATCGAAAACTTTTCAGAAGAAGAGCTTACGACCAACCAGTGGTTCCAGCATCCGGATGTGGTAAGCGGTCCTTATATGGTAACAGAGTTTGACCCGGAGCATTATGTTTCTTTTGTAGCAAATGAAAATTATTATAAAGGTGCACCTAAAATTCAGAAGCTGAATTTCAAAATCATGGAGGGCAGCCAGATTCTGGCGGCTTTAAAATCGGGAGAAATTGATGTTACACATCCGACGATGAGTAACATTCCGGAAAGTGATTATGAAAGCATTGAAGCACTTGAAAATGTCGATACTATATACGCAGAACCGGTTACACATCAATCGGTATTTATTCAGACGCAGAATGTAACCGATGCAAGGGTTCGGCAGGCGCTGCTTTGTGCGATTGACCGGGAAAAAATTCTGAATGATTTATTAAAAGGTCATGGTGAGGTGGTAGATGGATTTGTTTCTTCGGTTAGTCCGTATTTTGACAGCAGCATTGTTCCTACAAAATACGACCCGGAGAAGGCTAAGGAGCTGCTTGCACAGGCAGGCTGGGATGGAAGCAGAACGTTAAAGTTTTATATCAATTCGAGTGATACAACATTTGCAAATGCGGCAGCAATTATGGTAGCGCAATGGGCACAGGTAGGAATTCAGGTAGAAATTAAAACGGTAGATTTTTCTACCTTAATGAACGTTTCCGGTTCTACGGAGTATGATATTATGGCGGTACAGTATACGTATCCACCGGCAGATTACAGTCTTGATCTTGTTTACCTGCTTGCCGGAGAAGGAAGCTGGACCGGATATTATGATCAGGAAGTTGCAGATGCGCTTACGGAAGCACAGATTTCTTCCGATGTAGAAAAATTAACAGAATGTTATGGAATTGTTGACCGGAAGATGCAGGAAGATGTTCCTTATTTTTCCGCATATGTTATCAGTGCACAGAGTGCAGTTTCGAAGCGCCTTATCGGTGTAGAACAGGGCGTGTATGGCTTTTTCAACAATATACAGAATTGGGAAATTGCAGAGTAATCCGATGCAGGGAGAAGAAATGTCACAGTTGCTAAAGGTATCTGATTTAACAATTTCATTTGAGGCAGAACAGGGAAGTCATGAGGTGGTAAGTCATAGCACTTTTCACGTTAATGAAGGAGAAGTGGTCTGCCTGGTGGGAGAGTCGGGATGTGGAAAAAGTGTGACCGCGCTCTCCTTAATGCAGCTGCTTGGCTCGGGCAGTAAAATCGTACAGGGAAGCATCTGCTTTGATGGAACAGATTTACTTACCTGTTCGGAAAAGGAATTGGATAAAATTCGCGGAAATGAAATCAGCATGATTTTTCAGGACCCAATGAGTTCTTTGAATCCTGCATTTACCGTTGGCTATCAGGTAATGGAGAGTTTGCGGGCACATACCGGGTGTACTAAAAAGGAGGCAAAGGAAAAAGCCATAGCACTTTTGCAAAAGGTTGGACTAAAGGATGCGGAAAAATTATCTGTTAAGTATCCACATACCCTTTCCGGCGGAATGCGGCAAAGAGTGATGATTGCCATGGCACTTGCCTGTAATCCGCGATTGCTGATTGCAGATGAACCGACAACGGCACTGGATGCCTCTGTACAGGCACAGATTTTGGAATTATTGAAAGAACTTCAGCAGGAAAGTCATATGGCTATGCTACTGATTACACATGATATGGGGATTGTATCACATATGGCAAACCGTGTGCTTGTCATGTATGCAGGAGAGATTGTGGAGGAGGCAGAATCGTCTGAACTTTTCAGAAATCCGTCTCATCCTTATACGAAAGCACTGCTTGATACGATTCCAACCACAAAAGATACAAAAGACCGGGTACTTACTGCAATTCCGGGTATGGTGCCGGAAAATTATGATACTATAACGGGATGCCGTTTTGCGGAGCGCTGTGCTTTTGCAAGTGAACAGTGTAAGAAAAATGTACCGATAAAAGAGGTTACACCTCATCATACCATAAAGTGTATTTTATGATGATTGTAAGTGAAGTCAGGAAGGGATTTGTGTGTCAGCTCAGGAAACACCATTAATTCAAATTGAACATTTAAAAAAATACTACCCGATTATGGGCGGGGTAATTCCTCATGTGACGGATGTGGTTCGTGCCGTGGACGGAATTGACCTGTCCATTTTTAAAGGGGAAATCGTAGGGCTTGTCGGAGAATCCGGATGTGGAAAAACCACTATTGGAAAACAGATTGTAGGTTTGGAAAAACTAACGCAGGGGACGATTTATTACCGGGGAATGGATGTCCAGCACTGGAACAAAAAAGAAAGACAGGAATATGGAATAAAGCTGCAGATGGTTTTTCAGGACCCTTATTCTTCCCTGAATCCAAGAAAGAGAATTTATGATATTTTATCAGCACCGATGTTATATCACGGAATTGTAACAAAGGATGGATTGGAAAAGGAACTGTTACGACTTTTGGATATGGTAGGATTGCCACGTTACACGCTGGACCGTTATCCTCATGAATTTTCCGGAGGACAAAGACAACGAATTGGAATTGCAAGGGCATTGTCATTGCAACCGGAGTTTATCGTATGTGATGAACCGGTAAGCGCACTCGATGTGTCCGTACAGGCACAGATTCTGAATTTATTGAAAGAATTGAGAACGGAACTTAAATTGACCTTATTATTTATCGGACATGGTTTGGGAGCCGTACATTATGTCAGTGACCGGATTGCGGTTATGAAGGATGGAAAAATTATTGAGGCAGGAGAAGGCGACGAGGTATTCCGTCATCCCAAACAGGAATATACAAAAATGTTATTAAGTTCTATTTTGGAACCCTAGAGAAGGAGGATTTTCATGGGAAAATATATTTTAAAAAGAATATTGATTGCCATTCCTGTTCTCATAGGGATTACCATAATTGATTATGCCATTATGTGCTTTGTAGGTAGTCCGCTTGAAATGTTGAAGGGCCCCAGGGTTTCTCAGGCGGCAATCGATGCCAAAGCAATTGCAGTGGGACTGGATAAGCCTTTTTATGTGCAGTATTTTGTCTGGCTGGGCCAGCTTTTTCGAGGAAATCTGGGATATTCGATGAAATCTTATGAGTCGGTAACTTCTATGATAGGAAGTCACCTTGCACCTACGCTGCTTTTAATGGGAGTGTCATTGTTGGTAAGTCTTCTGATTGCTGTTCCGGCGGGAATTTACAGTGCCGTAAAGCAATATTCCAAGGGAGATTATGCAATTGTGACGCTGTCCTTTCTGGGAAGCAGCATTCCAAGCTTTTTTCTTGCATTGATTTTAATTTTTATATTTACGGTGAAATTAGGATGGTTGCCCTCCAGTGGTATGAATACATTGGGAATGCAAAAGGGAGCAGCAGATACCATAAAACATATGATAATGCCCGTACTTGTTCTTGCGGTATCTTTGGCCGGAAGTAATATCCGTTATATCCGTAGTGCTTTCCTGGAAATTCTGCAACAGGATTATCTGCGGACTGCAAAAGCAAAAGGCATTGGCTATCGCAGAGTGATTTGGAAACATGCGATGCGTAATGCACTTGTTCCTATTATTACAGTTATTGGAATGCAGATTCCCATGCTGTTTGGAGGTGCAGTTATTATTGAACAGGTTTTTTCGTGGCCGGGACTTGGACTGATGACCATGACGGCAATTACCGGTAGAGATTATCCGGTAATCATGGGAGTATGCTTGTTGTCTGCAATTGTTGTATTGGCAGCAAATCTGATTACAGATATTTTATATGCTGTTGCTGACCCTACGATTCAGCTGCGTTAAGACATGATGTGAGTCAGGCATTTTTGAAATGCAAAGTAATGTGGAATATGCAGGCAATATTTCTTCGAAAATCTCATATGCAAAGCACTTCAATGAGCCTCAAAGATTAAAAACGTGTTCAGCAAAGGCTTCCACGTTTTTATGAGTCTCATTTCCGTAGCATATGCAGGCTTTTCAAAGAAACATTGCCTGCATATTCCAAAAGTATTTGTGTTTGATAAAGCCAAATAGTGAAAAGTTTAATGAGGAGTCAAGAGGTATGAAAGAATCCTATTGGAAAAATGTATGGAAACGATTTCGCAAGCATCGCCTGGCAAGTATTTCTTTGATTATCGTTTTCGTTATTACGGCAGCAGCAGTTTTTGCCCCGGTTCTTGCACCATATGATCCGGAGGAAATTGCGGGAGCGTTTGGAGCTGCACCGTCGAAGGAATTCTGGCTTGGAACAGACCAGATTGGACGTGATGTTTTGAGCAGATTACTTTATGCGACCAGAGTTTCTCTTCTTGTTGGTGTACTTGCAACATTGATTTCTACTGCGATTGGAGTAGTTCTTGGATTGATTGCCGGATATTTTGGTGGTGTGGCAGATATGCTGATTATGAGATTTACCGATATTGTAATGTCGTTTCCCTATATTTTGTTGGTATTGGTAGCAGCAGCGATTTTTGAACCCGGGTTATGGAATATTATCCTGATTTTGGGATTTGTTGACTGGCCGGGAATTGCGAGATTGGTACGTGGAAATGTACTGAATTTGCGGGAAACCAATTTTATCAAAAGCAATTATGTTTCGGGGATGCCGTTTTCGTATATTTTGTTTTCAGAGATTCTCCCAAATACCATGGCACCGATATTAGTCTATGCAACAACGGTGCTTGCAGTATCCATGTTGGATGAAGCGGCACTGAGCTTTTTGGGAATGGGGGTACAACCACCCAAAGCAAGTCTTGGCAATATGCTAAACGGGGCACAATCGCTTACCGTCCTGACAAGACAACCATGGCTCTGGTTACCACCGGGCCTCGTTATAGTGATTCTTGTGATTGCGATTAACTTTATTGGGGATGCATTGCGTGATGCGGTAGATCCGAATTCCACCAGAAAGAGATAAATGGTTCCGGGTGGATAATGATATATTGTCCAATTGTTTTATGACGGAACACCCACATGGATTCTGATGTGTGCTTTTCGAAAGCACCTAGTAGTTCTTACAATTTCATAACAATATCAGCAATTTTCGTACATGGATGTACGAAAAAGGTGATACTGAGCCTGGACGGCGAATTATCACCGATTGCGTTATGCCTTTTGGAAGAAAATTGAAATTGTTAGAACTTCTTTGTGCTGGAGAACCGCACAAGGAAGAATCCATGTGGATGTTCGTCAAATAAACATGTACATTATATTATCCATTCCGGAACCATATTAGAATTATTTCTCGCTCATTTCATCTAAGAGTTTAATCTTGGTATCATAAAGCTTCTGGGACAAATCGACATATACCTTGTGCGGATTTACAAAACGTTTTGTTTCTTCCCACAAAGTATCCTTTTCTTTTTCACTATAAGAACGGATATCCATAACTTTAGGAGATTCGTAGCAGCAGTGTCCTTTATCAAAAACCTGGACAAGCAGCTCGCGGAGTGTAAAGGTGCCGGCGGCAAGCTTTGTTTTTTTCCAGGGCTCTAGCGGATCGAAAAGCAGAAGCGATTCTTCTTCTGAAAATGTTTCTTCCTCCAGACAGATTAAGTCTGCCTTGATTTTTCCGGTTTCTTTTTCATAGACACGATAAATCTTTTTATTGCCCGGGTTCGTGATTTTTTCAGAGTTTTCGGAAAGCTTGATTTTCGGAATAAAAGTTCCGTCCTTATCCATAATGGCAGCAAGTTTGTATACACCGCCAAAGGCCGGGTTGTCCTTTGCCGTAATCAGATTTGTTCCGACACCCCAGGAGGTAATGGCAGCACCCTGCTGTTTCAGTGTTTCAATCAGATATTCATCAAGGTCATTAGACGCAGAGATGACAGCATCCGGGAAACCGGCGTCATCAAGCATTTTACGTGCCTTTTTGGAAAGGTAAGCAAGGTCACCACTGTCAAGACGAATTCCGTAGAATGTGAGGGGAATTCCTGCTGCACGCATTTCTTCAAAAACACGGATTGCATTTGGAACTCCGGACTTTAAGGTGTCGTAAGTATCTACCAGGAGAATGCAGGCAGATGGGTAAAGGTCAGCATATGTTTTGAATGCGGTATATTCATCCGGAAAGCTCATAATCCAGCTATGTGCATGGGTTCCTTTTACCGGAACATCAAACAGCTGACCGCAGAGGACATTTGAGGTTCCGATACAGCCACCAATCATGGCAGCTCTTGCACCATAAATACCGGCATCCGGTCCCTGGGCACGGCGCAGTCCAAATTCCATGATGCCATCGCCTTTTGCAGCATAGCATACGCGGGCAGCTTTTGTGGCAATCAGACTCTGATGGTTGATAATATTTAAAATGGCAGTTTCTACAAGCTGTGCTTCCATAATCGGAGCAATTACCTTTACAAGTGGCTCTCGTGGAAATACGACGGTTCCTTCCGGGATGGCATAGATATCACCGGAGAAATGAAAATCCGCCAGGTAGTCGAGAAAATCTTTATCAAAAATACCAAGACCTGCCAGATAATCAATATCTTCTTTGTCAAAATGCAGTTCTTTAATATAATTTACAAGCTGTTCCAATCCGGCAGCAATGGCATAGCCTCCATCACATGGATTGTTTCGATAGAATGCATCAAAAATAACCGTTTCATTACGGTCTTTGTTCTTAAAATACCCCTGCATCATCGTAAGCTCATACAGGTCGGTCAAAAGTGTCAGATTCTGTCTGTCCATAAAAATTCTCCTTATACTTGGTGGAATATGTTAGGCAATTGCGAAACTTAACGCAATATGGGAATATGCAGGAAATGTTTCTTCTCAAGTCCTATATGCCGGGCACTTCAATGAGCCTTGGAGATTAAAAACGTGTTCAGCAAAGGCTTCCACGTTTTTATGAGTCTCATTTCCGTAGCATATGAAGACTTTTCGCAGAAGCATTGCCTGCATATTTCAATGGCATTTAAGTTTCACAAATGCCTGAGTGAAGTATGTAATTTCTTATTACTATACACCCCTCGATTTACTATGCGCAACTGCTTTTGTACGAACCACTCTTGACAAATTCCCTGTTTCTGGTGTACGTTATGATAAGAATCGTATAAAATCACAAAAAGGCTATGAGGAAGACAGTAGCATCTTTTCGAACATCAAAGAGAGCCGGGATTGGTGAGAGCCGGTATTAGTAGAAAAAATGTGAAAATCACTTCGGAGCTGCTTGGCTGAAAAACAGTAAGCGAAGCCGGATTCCACCGTTACGGGAAACCATATTCAGCTTCATTTTAGAAATGAGGTGCGTATGTTGTAACAGGTGGTTATGAGGTAATGATACCCCGTCCTTTTACAGGACGGGGTTTTGTTTTCTTCGATTTGGATGTCAAAAGGTGGTTTATATCACTTATACGACGGAATGCACAGATGCATTCTGTATTGTGCCTTTCAAAGGCGCCTAGCAGGTCTTACAATTTCATAGGTAAGTAGCAATTTCCGTACAGGGATGTACGGAAAAGGTAATACTGAGCCTGGATGGCGAATTATTACCGGTTGCGTGTAGGTTTTATAGCGAAAATAGAAATTGTTAGAACTGCTTGGCAACGGCGAACAGCACAATTTAGAATGGATGTGTGTATTCTGTCGAGAATGTTATTAATGAAGCTTTTGACATCTTAATGTATATGAAAAACATGCGGGCTGAAGCTCGAAGAAAGGACATGTTATGTATCAAAAAGTATCAACCAATCTAAACTTCGTAGAACGTGAAAAAGAAACAAAGAAATTCTGGGAAGACCATGATATTTTCCGGAAAAGTATGGAAAACCGTAAGGAAGGACCTACCTATACCTTTTATGACGGACCTCCAACTGCAAACGGAAAGCCGCATATTGGTCACGTGTTGACCCGTGTCATTAAGGATATGATTCCAAGATACCGTACCATGAAGGGATATATGGTTCCCCGTAAAGCCGGTTGGGATACCCATGGACTTCCGGTAGAGCTTGAAGTAGAGAAGCTGCTTGGATTAAACGGAAAAGAGCAGATTGAAGAATATGGTATGGAGCCTTTTATTAAGAAATGTAAGGAATCCGTATGGAAATATAAAGGAATGTGGGAAGATTTCTCCGGAACTGTTGGTTTCTGGGCAGATATGGATAACCCATATGTTACGTATGATGACAACTTCATTGAATCTGAATGGTGGGCATTGAAGGAAATCTGGAACAAGGGATTATTATATAAAGGCTTCAAAATTGTTCCGTATTGTCCTCGTTGTGGTACCCCGCTGTCTACCGCTGAAGTTTCCCAGGGCTATAAGACGGTTAAGGAACGTTCCGCCATTGTACGTTTTAAGGCAGTTGGTGAGGATGCTTATTTCCTGGCATGGACAACAACACCATGGACACTTCCTTCTAACGTGGCTCTTTGTATGAACCCGGATGAAACTTATGTGAAAGTAAAAGCTGCTGACGGCTATACCTATTATATGGCACAGGCACTGCTTGATACCGTGCTTGGCAGACTTGCAACAGAGGATAAGCCTGCTTATGAGATTCTTGAATCTTATAAGGGTAAAGACTTGGAGCATCGTGAATACGAACCGCTTTATGCCTGTGCAGGAGAATGTGCTAAGAAACAGAACAAAAAGGGATTCTTCATTGTCTGCGACAACTATGTAACCATGACAGATGGTACCGGTATCGTTCATATTGCACCTGCCTTTGGTGAGGATGATGCAAGAGTTGGACGCCTTTATGACCTTCCATTTGTACAGTTTGTAGATGGAAAGGGATGCCTTACCGCAGAAACACCATATGCCGGCAAGTTCGTTAAGGATGCCGATAAGGATGTTCTCGTTGATCTGGACAAAGAAGGCAAACTTTTTGATGCACCAAAGTTTGAACATGAATATCCACACTGCTGGAGATGTGATACACCACTGATTTACTATGCAAGAGAATCCTGGTACATCAAGGAAACGGCAGTACGTGATGATTTGATTCGTAATAACAATACCGTAAACTGGATTCCGGAATCTATCGGAAAAGGAAGATTCGGAAACTGGCTGGAGAACATTCAGGACTGGGCAATTTCCCGTAACCGTTACTGGGGAACTCCATTAAACATCTGGGAATGCGAAGGCTGCGGACATCAGGAGTGTATCGGAAGCCGTGAAGAATTAGAGAAACGTTCCGGTAATCCTGCAGCACAGACCGTAGAACTGCACAGACCTTATATTGATGAAATTACAATGGTTTGTCCGGATTGCGGAAAAACCATGAAGAGAGTACCGGAAGTCATTGACTGCTGGTTTGATTCCGGTGCAATGCCATTTGCACAGCATCACTATCCGTTTGAAAATAAAGAATTGTTTGAAAAACAGTTCCCGGCTCAGTTTATTTCCGAAGCCGTTGACCAGACCCGTGGATGGTTCCATTCCCTGATGGCAGAGTCCACATTGCTGTTTAACAAAGCACCATATGAAAACGTTATCGTTTTGGGTCACGTTCAGGACGAAAACGGACAGAAGATGAGTAAGAGTAAAGGAAATGCCGTAGACCCGTTTGACGCTTTGGAAACTTACGGAGCAGATGCTATCCGCTGGTATTTCTATATCAATTCTGCACCATGGCTGCCAAACCGTTTCCATGGAAAGGCAGTTGTTGAAGGACAGCGTAAGTTCATGGGTACTCTTTGGAACACTTATGCATTCTTTGTTCTTTATGCAAATATTGATAGCTTTGATGCAACAAAATATACATTGGAATATGATAAGCTTCCGGTTATGGATAAATGGCTTTTAAGCAAGCTGAATACCATGATTACAGAAGTAGATGACGACCTTGGCAATTACAGAATCCCGGAAGCAGCAAGAGCGTTAGAGGGATTTGTGGATGAAATGAGTAACTGGTATGTCCGCAGAAGCCGTGAACGTTTCTGGGCAAAGGGAATGGAGCAGGATAAGATAAATGCTTATATGACTCTTTATACAGCACTTGTAACCGTTGCAAAGTGTGCAGCACCAATGATTCCGTTTATGACTGAGGATATTTATCAGAATCTGGTACGCAGCATTGACAAGAGTGCTCCGGAAAGTATCCACCTTTGCGATTTCCCTGTTGCAGATGCAAAATATGTGGATAAAAAGCTGGAAGAGGATATGAAGGAAGTTCTTGATATCGTTGTTATGGGTCGTGCCTGCAGAAATTCTGCAAATATCAAGAACCGTCAGCCGATTGGAAACATGTTTGTAAAAGCATCACATGCATTATCCGATTTCTATGTTAATATTATAGAAGAAGAGTTAAATGTAAAGAATGTTACCTTTACCGAAGATGTCAGAGAATTTACAAGCTATACCTTTAAGCCACAGTTGAAGACGGTTGGACCTAAGTATGGAAAACAGCTTGGCGGAATTAAAGAGCATTTAGCTTCTCTGGATGGCAATGCAGCAATGGATGAACTGAAGGCAAAGGGAGCACTTGTATTTGATGTCGCAGGTACAGAAGTATCACTGACAGAGGATGATCTGCTGATTGAAATGAGCCAGAAGGAAGGTTATGTTTCCGAAGCAGACAATTACATGACAGTTGTGCTTGATACGAATCTGACACCGGAACTGATTGAGGAAGGCTTTGTATATGAAGTAATCAGCAAGATTCAGACAATGCGTAAGGAAGCTGATTTTGAAGTGATGGATCATATCCGTGTTGCCATTAACGGCAATCAGAAGATTGCAGATGTTGTAAATGCCCACAAACAGGCAATTGCAGAAAAGGTATTGGCAGATGAGATTGTTATGAATGAAGACCTTGCAGTTTCTAAAGAATGGAACGTAAATGGTGAAAATGTAACAATTGGCATTGCGAAATTGAGCTAAAGGGTTTATAAAGGGTATAAAGCGAGCAATACGAATCGGGGAGAATGGAGGCTGAATATGGCAAAGAAAACCACTCTGGCAACATTAAAATTTGATAAGGAACTTTTTAAACGAAGCGTTGTTTACAATGTTAAGACTTTATACCGGAAGACGTTGGAGGAAGCAACTCCCCAACAGATTTTTCAGGCAGTAGCATATGCCATTAAGGATGCAGTCATAGACCATTGGCTGGAGAGCCAGAAGGAATATGAAAAGCAGGATCCCAAGACCGTTTATTATCTGTCCATGGAATTCTTGATGGGACGTGCGCTTGGAAACAATATGATTAATCTTAAAGCATATGATCAGGTAAAAGAAGCATTGGATGAATTGGGACTTGATTTGAACGTAGTTGAAGACCAGGAACCGGATGCAGCATTGGGAAATGGTGGACTTGGAAGACTGGCAGCATGTTTTCTGGATTCTCTTGCCACATTGGGCTATGCAGCTTATGGTTGTGGAATCCGTTACCGTTATGGAATGTTTAAGCAGGAAATCCGTGATGGATATCAGGTGGAAGTACCGGATAACTGGTTAAAAGATGGAAACCCGTTCGAACTTCGCAGACCCGAATATGCAAAAGAAGTAAAATTTGGCGGATATGTAAATGTTCATGTGGATGAAAACGGCAGAAATAATTTTGTGCAGGAAGGCTATCAGAGTGTACGTGCCATTCCGTACGATTTACCGATTGTCGGATATGGAAACGGAATCGTAAATACGCTTCGTATCTGGGATGCAGAAGCAGTAAACTGTTTCCAGCTGGATTCCTTTGACAAGGGAGATTACCAGAAGGCAGTAGAACAAGAAAACCTTGCAAGAAACATTGTAGAGGTACTTTACCCGAATGATAATCATTATGCAGGAAAAGAGCTGCGTTTAAAACAACAGTACTTCTTTGTATCTGCTTCGGTACAGGAAGCAGTCGCAAAATATATGCGTAAGCATGATGATGTCCGCAAGTTCCATGAAAAGGTAACTTTCCAGCTGAATGATACGCATCCGACCGTGGCAGTTGCAGAACTGATGCGAATTCTTATGGATGAATATTATCTTACCTGGGATGAGGCATGGGCAGTAACAACGAAGACCTGTGCATATACAAACCATACGATCATGGCAGAAGCTTTGGAAAAATGGCCTATTGAACTGTTCTCCAGACTTTTACCAAGAATCTATCAGATTATTGAAGAAATTAACCGCCGTTTTGTAGAAAAAATTCAGCAGATGTATCCAAACAATCAGGAAAAAATCCGTAAGATGGCAATTATCTATGATGGTCAGGTAAAGATGGCGCATCTTGCCATTGCAGCAGGATATTCCGTAAACGGTGTGGCACGTCTTCATACAGAAATCCTGGAGAAGCAGGAATTGAAGGATTTCTATGAAATGATGCCGGAGAAGTTCAATAATAAAACAAATGGTATTACCCAGAGAAGATTCCTCCTGCATGGAAATCCATTGCTTGCAAAATGGGTAACGGCACATGTGGGAGATGAATGGATTACAGATTTACCACAGATTAACCGTCTGAAAATTTATGCAGATGATGAAAAAGCACAATGCGAGTTCATGAACATTAAATATCAGAATAAGGTGCGTCTGGCAAAATATATCTTAGAGCATAACGGTATTGAAGTGGACCCACGTTCCATTTTTGATGTGCAGGTTAAGAGATTACATGAATATAAGAGACAGCTCTTAAACATTCTTCATGTAATGTATTTATACAATCAGTTAAAGGATAATCCGGAAATGGATTTCTATCCGAGAACCTTTATTTTTGGTGCAAAGGCAGCAGCAGGTTATTATAATGCGAAAATGACGATTAAGTTGATTAACTCGGTAGCTGATGTTGTAAATAACGATCCTGCAATCAATGGAAAGCTTAAGGTAGTATTTATTGAAAATTATTGCGTTTCCAATGCAGAAATTATTTTTGCGGCAGCAGATGTTTCAGAACAGATTTCTACCGCAAGCAAAGAAGCCTCCGGTACCGGAAACATGAAGTTTATGTTAAATGGTGCATTAACGATTGGAACGATGGATGGTGCCAATGTAGAAATTGTAGAAGAAGTCGGAAAAGAAAATGCATTTATTTTCGGACTGTCTTCTGATGAAGTCATTCAGTATGAGAATTATGGCGGATATGATCCAAACGAAATTTTCAACAATGACCCGGATGTGAGAAGAGTATTGATGCAGTTAATCAATGGATTTTATGCACCAAACGATCCGGACCGTTTCCGTTCGTTGTACAACTCGCTTTTGAATACGATTAGTACGGCAAAGGCAGATACTTATTTTATCTTAAAAGACTTCCGTTCTTATGCAGAGGCACAGAAACGTGTCGAGGCAGCTTACCGTGACGAGAAGGGCTGGGCAAGAAGCGCAATTCTGAATGTAGCATGCAGCGGCAAGTTTACTTCCGACAGAACCATTCAGGAATATGTGGATGATATCTGGCATCTGGATAAGGTGGTACTTGGTAAATAAAAAACAGATAGACATATGAGAAAGCAGAAGAGTAGCAGGTTCTTCTGCTTTTTTTTGTATGTTCTAACAAAATAGGATATAATAAACATAAAAACAAGCAAACGAAAAGGAGGAATGTCAATGCTAAAGGATTTTGTAAAGGCGGATAAGCCACAGGAAGATGAACTGAAACAACGTTGTGAGGCAGCAGGAGAAAAACTGAATCGTCAGCAGACCATGATAAAAGAGCATAAGATTCCCGTACTTGTTTTAATGGAAGGATGGGGTACGGCAGGAAAAGGAAGCATTATTGGAGAGGTTATACAAAATCTCGACCCACGCTTTTTTAAGGTTGCTGCAATGAATGCGCCGACAATCGAGGAACAGAGAAAACCGTTTCTCTATCGTTATTTTCAAAAAATTCCGGAAGCAGGAAAGTTCATGTTTCTGGATACCGGATGGATGGACGAAATCACCCGTCATCGGTTAAATGGTGAGATGAGTGATGCAACTTACGAGCATCGTCTGGAAAGCGTCCGTAATTTTGAGCGTCAGCTTACCGATAATGGTTATGTGGTATTAAAATTTTTCTGTCATATCAGTGAAAAGGAACAAAAGAAACGAATTGAGGCATTGGATGACAATATTGACACAAGATGGCGTGTTGGAGATTTTGACAAATGGCAGAACAAGCATTATGAAAAATGTTTGAAAATCTATGACCGGTATATGGAAGAAACAAACCAGTCCTCTGCGCCCTGGTATGTGATTGATGCAAAATCTAAGAAATGGGCGGAAGTTCAGGTTCTTGAAACACTGACACAGGCAATTGATGTTGCATTACAAAACCGGGGCCAGGCTGTTCCGATTTTACCAAATAAATTTATTCTGAAGAAAATGCCATTACTCAAAGAGATTTCTTTGGATAAATCGATGACACAGGAAGAATATAAGAAGGAGCTGAAGAAACTCCAGCATAAGCTGCGGGAGCTTCATAATCGTCTGTACCGTAAAAAGGTTCCGGTTATTATTGCATATGAAGGATGGGATGCAGCCGGAAAGGGTGGAAATATTAAACGAATCACACAGGCATTGGACCCGAGAGGCTTTGAGGTATGCCCGATTGCGAGCCCCGAGCCGCATGAAAAGGCAAGACATTACCTATGGCGTTTCTGGACGCGTTTGCCGAAAGACGGGCACATTACTATTTTTGACCGCACCTGGTACGGTCGTGTAATGGTAGAACGTTTGGAAGGATTCTGCTCGGAAAACGATTGGAAACGTGCATACAATGAAATGAATGAGTTTGAAAAGGAACTTCATGACTGGGGTGCTGTAATTATTAAATTCTGGGTACAGATTGACAAGGATACCCAGCTGGAACGATTTAACGACCGTCAGAACACACCGGAAAAGCAATGGAAGATTACCGAAGAGGATTGGCGTAATCGTGAAAAATGGGATGATTACGAGGTTGCCGTTAATGAGATGATTCAGAAAACGAGTACCACGTTTGCCCCATGGCATATTCTGGAGTCAGTCGATAAGAAATATGCAAGAATTAAAGCACTGCGTATTGTGGTAGAAGAGCTTGAAAAAGCATTGAAATAAAGACGAGAATTTATTTTACAGGAGAAACAGATGGAACAGAAGATAGATATTGAACGGATTAGAGAAGTTTTTTCAAAGGACCGGTTTGCTACGGAAAACGGAGCGGTAATCGAAGAAGTAGGAGAACATTATGCAAAGTGCAGTATGGAGCTGACCGAGCACCATTTCAATGCTGCCGGCGGAGTAATGGGTGGCGTTCATTTTGTACTTGCTGATTTTGCATTTGCTGTTGCAACGAATTGGAATGGGATGGGGGTAGTGTCCTTAAGTTCTACGATTACCTATCTGGGAGCAGTAAAAGGGAAAAAACTGATTGCAGAAGCAGAGTGTGTGAAGGAAGGCCGCTCTACGGTTTTTTATCATGTAATAATCCGGGATGATTTTGATAACATGGTTGCCGAGGTCGGCATTACCGGTTTTCGAAAAGGATAAACAAAAATAAAGTTGTGTTACCATCTGAGATTATGTATAATTAATTTCGTTGAGTTTAGGAAATATCACAGGAGGAACAAATATGGTATCTTTATTAGAAGGCGGTGCATATCTGGTTCATGGAACAGAAATTGTTCCGGATAATCAGGAAGCAGCTGCAGCAATTAAGGCAAAGACAGGAAAGGATATTACAAAAGAACAGGCGAAGAAAGAAACGATTGCCTATGGAATATTGGAATCTCATAATACTTCCGATAACATGGACAAGCTGAAAATAAAATTTGATAAACTGACAAGCCATGATATTACTTTTGTAGGAATCATTCAGACTGCCCGTGCTTCAGGACTGGAGAAATTTCCGGTGCCATATGTTCTTACCAACTGTCACAATTCCCTTTGTGCGGTAGGTGGAACTATCAATGAAGATGACCACATGTTTGGACTGAGCTGTGCAAAAAAATATGGTGGTGTTTATGTACCACCTCATCAGGCTGTCATTCATCAGTTTGCAAGAGAAATGCTGGCAGGTGGCGGCAAGATGATTCTTGGTTCCGACTCCCATACCCGTTATGGTGCACTGGGTACGATGGCAATGGGCGAAGGCGGACCGGAGCTGGTAAAACAGCTGTTGAATCAGACTTATGATATCAATATGCCGGGAGTAGTAGGAATTTATCTTACGGGTGCCCCTGTGAAAGGTGTTGGACCTCAGGACGTTGCACTTGCAATTATTGGTGAAGTCTTTGGAAATGGATATGTAAAGAATAAGGTTATGGAATTTGTCGGACCGGGAGTTTCTTCTCTGAGTGCTGATTTCCGTATTGGAATTGATGTCATGACAACAGAAACCACTTGTCTGTCTTCAATCTGGAGAACGGATGAGCAGATTCAGGAGTTCTATGAAATTCATGGAAGGGCCGGTGACTATAAGGAGCTTAATCCGGGCGAAGTGGCATACTACGATGGTATGATTACGATTGATTTAAGTACGATTAAGCCAATGATAGCGATGCCGTTCCATCCAAGCAATACATACACCATTGAAGAATTGAATCAGAATTTGATGGATATTCTGGATGATGTTGAAAAGCGTGCGGCAGTTTCTCTGGACGGTGCAGTAGATTACACATTAAAAAATAAAGTTGTAAATGGAAAATTCATGGTAGACCAGGGAATTATTGCAGGTTGTGCCGGCGGCGGATTTGAAAATATCTGTGCAGCAGCAGATATTATGAAGGGCTCTTATATTGGATCTGATGAATTTACATTAAGCGTTTATCCGGCTTCAATGCCTGTTTATATGGAACTGATTAAAAATGGATGCGCAGCAACGCTGATGGAAACAGGTGCTGTTTTGAAAACCGCATTTTGTGGTCCATGCTTTGGCGCGGGCGATACTCCTGCAAATAATGCATTCAGTATTCGTCACTCCACAAGAAACTTCCCGAACCGTGAAGGCTCAAAGCTTCAAAATGGTCAGATTGCTTCCGTAGCACTTATGGATGCCCGTTCTATTGCAGCAACGGCGGCTAATAAAGGTGTACTTACACCGGCAACGGATTTTGATGGTGAAATTGGAAAATATAAATATCATTTTGATTCTAAGATTTATGAAAATCGTGTATTTGATTCCAAGGGAGTTGCAGACCCAAGTGTTGAAATTCATTTTGGACCAAATATTAAAGACTGGCCGGCAATGACAGCACTTCCGGAAAACCTGTTACTTCGTGTGGTTTCCGAGATTCATGACCCGGTAACAACAACGGATGAACTGATTCCTTCCGGAGAAACATCCTCGTATCGTTCTAACCCGTTGGGACTTGCAGAATTTACACTTTCCCGTAAAGACCCGGCATATGTTGGACTCGCAAAAGACATCCAGCTTGCACAGAAAGCAATTATGGAAGGAAAGTGTGCCGGAGAAGTAAAACCGGAATTAAAAGAAATTATGGGTGTTGTTAAGAAGACATACCCGGAGGTAAATCACAGCAATATCGGATTTGGTTCTACGATTTTTGCAGTGAAGCCAGGAGATGGCTCCGCAAGAGAACAGGCTGCTTCCTGCCAGAAGGTACTTGGCGGCTGGGCAAATATTGCAAATGAGTATGCAACCAAGAGATACCGTTCTAACCTGATTAACTGGGGAATGCTTCCATTCCTGATTGAAGAGGGCGAGCTTCCGTTTAAAAATCTGGATTACCTTTTCTTCCCGGGAATACGTACTGCCGTAGAAACAAAGGCAGACGAAATCAAAGCCTATAAGGTGGAAAAAGATGGATTGAAGGAATTCACATTACGACTTGGTGAATTAACCGATGAAGAGCGACAGATTATCTTAAAGGGATGCTTGATTAACTATAATCGTTTATAAGCTATAAGAAGTGGAGATGGATTATGCCATCTCCACTTTTGCGTTAAATTTTGCAAGCTCTATAGAGGATAGAAGTCCCAGTCCGAGAAACAGCAGATGTAGCAAACAGCTTTTTCCGGAAAGGACAAAGCTTTCAAACGGAATAATCATTGCGGTGGCAGAGATTACGACACCTACAATACCATGAAAGGCAATGGAATAATGCTTGTTAAAAAGTGCATTTACGCCTTTGGATAAGACAACAATCGTAACAATGGCACCAATTCCACCCGGAATCAGAACGCTGGTTGATAAATGACCGATACCATCAATAAAGGGCGTATATAATCCAAGCGGCATCAACAGGGTGGAAAAGCTCATTCCGGGGGCAATGATGCTTAACGCAAGTGTGAAACCACAAAAGAGATACCAAAGGAAGTTTGGTGTAATTGTAACGGAGAAAAACTGTAGGGATGCCAACAGAATAAAAACAACAATTAAGGTTGTTAAAAAGGAAAGGTAGGATGCAGTAGTTCTCCCTTCTTTTCCAGCTTCCTCCCAAAGAGAGGGGAGCATGCCGATGATGAGACCGACAAACAGGCATATGGATTGGGAAGGATATTTTTCGAGAAAATAGGCAAGGAGATTTGCAATGCCAAGAAAACCAATGAGAGCTCCAAGCAGATATGGAAAAAGCTTTGGAACATGGGTCCTGAAATTCTGAAAGGGATTGGCAAGCAGCTCCATAAGAGGTTTGTAAATACCAAAGACAACACTTAATACACCTCCGGAAATACCGGGGAGTACGGCACCAAGCCCGATGAGAGCTCCCTGAAACAACGCAAACAAAAAGTGCAACATAAGATAATTCCTTTCATATTTTGGTTATATCCGACAATTACGAAACTCGAATACTTTTGGGAATATGCAGGCAATCTTTCTGCGAAAAGTTTTCATATGCTACGAAAATGAGACTCATAAAAACGTGGAAGCCTTTGCTGAACACGTTTTTTATCTCTGAGGCTCATTGAAGTGCTTGGCATATGGGACTTGAGAAGAAAGGTTGCCTGCATATTCCAACAGTGCTCTGAGTTTCGTAATTGCTTATTTAATTATATGCAATTCAGGGTTAAAGAATTCATTTGATAAACCGATATATATTACAGCTAGGGAACCACGGACGGTATTTGGATTATTCCAAACACCGTCCGTTTTTGGCTCCTGGGATACGAAATTATATAGAATAAAGGAGGTATAAATGCGAATTGATTCCAGCACAATAGGAATGGAATCCGAAAGAAGATATTCGTCCGTTTCCGGACGGGTAAACAGATTTTCTGTGACAGCAGGGAAGCAGACTTTACAAGAGGGAGCAGGTACACTGCTCGGCGGTTTCTGGCATACAAACAGCGAAAATGGTCAGAACACATTAGGAAATGAAAAAGAAGGGAAAGGACTGGGAATTAAAGAGTCTTTGGAGGACATTAGAAACAGAATGTCCAATGTAAGACTGAATTCTTCATCCATATCGGAGGTGGAAGACCTTCGGGAACAGCTCCGGCAGATCCGGGAATCCTGTATGGACTACCTGATGAGGATTTTATTTCCGGATCGGTACGAGCAGGGTGGCTTGACAACGTCAGAAGATGTTTCTTCGGGATTTGGAATGAGTGGAAGGACACTCAGCTATACCCAGCAGTACTATTTTGAAGAAACGGAAAGTACTTCATTCCAGGCACAGGGAATTGTAAAGACCGCAGACGGAAGAGAGATTGATTTTAATATTAATCTGAATATGAGCCGTAGTTTTCAGGAATATTATGAAGAGCAGATTGACTTTACGCAGGTATCCCTTTGCGACCCATTAGTAATTAACCTCGAAGGAAATGTTGCAAATGTTTCCGACCAGACATTTTTCTTTGATATTGACGGAGACGGTGTCGAGGATGAAATCAGCAGACTGATTTCAGGCAGTGGATTTTTAGCACTTGATTTAAATGAGGATGGCATTATTAATGACGGGTCCGAGCTTTTCGGAACAAAATCCGGAAATGGTTTTGCGGATTTGGCAAAATATGATACAGACGGAAATGGATTTATTGATGAAAGTGATGAGATTTTTAGTAAATTAAAAATCTGGACGATGGATGAAAAGGGAGAACCCCATTTGTATTCGCTTGCAGAAAAGGGAGTCGGAGCCATTGGACTTATGCATGCCCGGACAGATTTTGCACTTACAGATGACCAAAACAATACCAATGCGGTGATTCGGAATACCGGCTTTTTCCTGTTTGAAAATGGAAAGACCGGAACTGTGCAGCATGTGGATTTGGCAAAGCATCAAAAAATTCAACAATATGCCTGATATTTTATGATAAAGAAAAGAGAGAGCGTTATACCATAATGAGGAAGATTGTGGTGTAACGCTTTTTCCTTTCACATTTTCTGTATATCTTTCAAATTTTCGGCAAGACTATCCAATATCAAACATTTTAAGAAAAGCAATACAGGAAAGGAAGGAATGAAATTATGAGGCGAAGCAGAAAAAGAAGAGCCTTTTCAAAGGAAAGAATTATTATGGTGGCAACAACCGTGTTGGTGCTTGGTACATTGACTGCAACAGGATTGTGGATGGGTTCCCAGAGCCATGGAAATGATGATGGATATGTGGTGGACTTAAACAGCATGGAGCAGGACATCACATCTGGTCTTGCAGAAAAAAGTGATATTCAGATGGCAAAAAATATAACGCAGGAATCTGAAATTGCACAGGGGGTAAAAATTGAGGATGCTCCTTCCGATGATCTGGATTATGATCCGTACTTCCAGGAAACATCTTCAGTGAATGTTGAAAATCCGGATGAGTCTGACAGCTCAAGCATGTCAGATGGAGCAACAGAAACGGCAAAGGAAGAGCCGGAAAAGAAGGAAACAGAAGAGGTTAAGGAGCAGGAAGCAATATCTACAGCAATGCAGCCGGCACTTACTTTTTCGGATGAAGAATCCCTGGTATGGCCAATTTCAGGTAATGTTCTGATTAATTACAGTATGGATAAAACTATATATTTTCCAACATTGGAACAGTATAAATATAATCCGGCAATTGTAATTGCAGCAAATGAAGGTGATTTGATTACGGCTGCGGCATCAGGAAAAGTAGTGGCAGTTTTTGAAGACCGTGAGCTTGGAAATGCAGTTACGATGGAGCTTGGAAACGGCTATGAAGTCACCTACGGACAGCTTACCAATATTCTGGTATCCGAGGGAAGCTATGTCACAAAAGGAGACGTGATTGCCGAGGTTGCCTCACCGACCAAGTATTACAGCGTTGAGGGCACAAATGTTTACTTCAAGCTGACAAAAGACGGCATTCCGGTAAATCCAATGAGCCGGTTAAACTAAACAATAGTGTCTTTACCGATAGATAAAAAAAAGGTATAATCGTAGGAAGGAAAACTACGGAGGAGCACAAGTGCGTAGAAGAAAAATAGCAGGTCTTATGCTGATTACCTTTTTGCTGACAGGTTGTAAAAGTGCCTTACCGGTTAGTTATGATGTATTACAGAGCGAAGATGGATTTACAAGTATGGAATCCCAGCCGGATTTATCCTATGAGGTTCCCCAAAGCTCGCCACACATTTATATTAACCAGTTAGGCTACATAACGGAAAGCACAAAAACAGCAATTTTTTGTGGCGAAGAAATGCCGGAAGAGTTTCATGTGATTTCTTCAGAGACCGGAGAGGTTATTTATAAAGGTCAGCTGGAATATAATGGGAATGACCCGGATGCAACAGAAAAAATTGGATATGGAGATTTTTCAGAAGTAGAGGATGCAGGAGAATATTATATTGAGGCATCACTTCTGGGAAGGTCCTATTCGTTTTCGATTGGTGATGACTTATATGATGCTTCTTTTGCAGAGGCAATTAAGCAGTTTTATTATAATCGTTGTGGCATTACATTGACAGAAGAGTTCGCGGCAGATAAGGCACATAATGCATGTCATACCGGCAAGGCCGTTCTGAGGGAAGATATATCGGTGTCAATGGATGTCAGCGGAGGATGGCATCAGGACGAAAACGGTTCTAAAGATGTTATAAAGGCATCAAGCAATATTGGAATTATGCTGCTTGCCTATGAATTGTTCGGGATCGCCTATACGGATGATGTGGGAATTCCTGAAAGCGGGAACCAGATTCCGGATATCCTGGATGAAATGAAATTTGAAATAGAATGGCTGCAAAAGATGCAGAATGCAGAAACGGGTGCTGTTTATTCAGGAGTTACCGTAGTAAATTCAGAAAACGGAAGAAATACGACGGTTTATGTAGAACCTGCTACGCTGGAAGCCGCCAAGGCATTTGCAATGGTTCTGGCAAAATTCAGCTACCTTTATCAGAATTATGATAAAGAATATGCAACCATATGCCTGAAAGCAGCGGATCGTGCCTGGAAATATGCGGTATTAAACCAGCAGGATAATGAGGGACCGGACAGTCTGGAGTTTGCGGCAGCGGCGGAATTGTATCGAGCTTCCGGTTTAAAAGAATGTCGTGATTATGTAGATAAATGGCTGGCAAAGGGGATTTATAAAGAATCCATGGATACCCCGTTGTTTCTTGGCTGTGTGACGTATCTTTCTACCAAGCAGCCGGTCAATCGGGGGTATTGTGCAGAAATCATGCGGAAGGTTATGTCAGATGCGGAAGAAATATCTGCACGGGCAAAAGCTTCTCCCCTTGGCGTTGACTGTAATGAGGAACAGACCAATCACCTGGAACTTTTGCAGGACATGATGCTTCTTGCAACCGTGAATCATATTATAACAAATCATGAGTATGAAACCATTATTGAAAACCATCTGCATTACTTTATGGGAAGAAATAAACTGGGAATCAGTTATATTGATGATGTTGGTGCAAGAAATTATAAGGAATATAACGAAAGCCTTGGAATTATGAAACAGTTTGAGGCGGATAGTAAGCTGATATTTATACTTAGTGAAATTGTAAGCAGTTACTAATAAAGAAAGAAGGAAAAAGAAAATGAAGATTGTAGTATTAGCTGGCGGTATCAGTACCGAGAGAGATGTTTCCCTGAGCTCCGGAAGACAGGTGTATACGGCACTAAGACAGCGTGGTCATGAGGCAATTCTTTTGGATGTTTTCTTAGGATATGAAGGTGATATTCAGGATATTTTCCAAAAGGAATGTGACTGGGTAAATGAGGTTGCTCCAGTGGGCGTGGAGGCTCCGGATATTGAACAGGTAAAGGCATCCCGCAAAAAGGACTCCAAAATTTTATTTGGTGACAATGTGCTGGAAATCTGTCAGATGGCAGATATTGTTTTTATGGCATTGCATGGGGACTGCGGAGAAAATGGAAAAATACAGGCAGTTTTCGATTTGTTTGGCATAAAATATACCGGAACAGATTCCATGAGCAGTGCACTTGCCATGGATAAGTCCTATACAAAACAGTTGTTTTTACAGAATGGCGTGCCTACTCCAAAGAGTTACCTGTTAAAAGGAAAAGAGGATACATATGTACCGGGATTCCCATGTGTTGTAAAGGCAAGCGGTGGCGGCTCCAGCGTGGGAGTTTATATTGTAAATAACGAACAGGAATATTATGAAGCAATTCAGAATGCATTCCAGTATGATGCAAAAGTTCTGGTAGAAGACTATATTAAGGGCAGAGAATTTACGGACTGCGTGATAGAAGGTGAAGCACTTCCGGTTGTAGAGATTGCACCGGTATCCGGATTCTATGATTATAAGAATAAATATCAGCCGGGAGCAACCGTAGAAACATGCCCTGCTAAAATTGATGAGGCGGCTACCAGAAAAATTCAGGAGGCTGCAAAGAAGGCATATCAGGTGCTCGGAATCAAAACATATGCAAGAATGGATTTCCTGATGGATGCAAACGGAGATATTTATTGTCTGGAAGCGAATACACTTCCGGGAATGACTCCAACGAGTCTGGTACCACAGGAAGCCGCAGTGATTGGAAAGAGTTTTGCGGATTTATGTGAGTGGATTATTGAAATTTCTTTGAAAAAATATCAGTAAGCGTGAAGAAGGATGCGTAACATGAAAAATCTGACGATGGAAAATATGGCAGAAGCCTGCGGAGGACAATTGGTTATCTGTGCAGGAAAAGAGCAGGACTGCAAAAGCGTAGAAGCAGCATGTGTTGTGATTGATTCCCGCAAAATAGAAAAAAACGGTGTGTTTATTGCAACAAAGGGAGAACGCGTCAATGGGCACCGCTTTATCCCACAGGTAGCAGAAGCAGGGGCGCTTGGAGTTATTTGTGAAGAGGTTCCCGAAAACTGTGAGATTTCTTATATTCTCGTAAAAGATTCTTTTCAGGCATTGAGGGACATTGCGGAATATTATCGGCAGCAGCTTTCGATTACTGTCGTTGGAATTACAGGAAGTGTCGGTAAAACAAGTACGAAAGAGTTTATTGCTTCGGTATTGGAACAAAAATACTGCGTTTGCAAAACACAAGGGAATTTCAACAATGAGGTTGGTCTTCCGCTTACTGTATTATCCATTCGTGACGAGCATCAGATTGCTGTTTTGGAGATGGGAATCAGTAATTTTGGGGAGATGCGCCGTCTGACAAAAATTGCAAAACCGGATATCTGTGTGATTACCAATATTGGTCAGTGCCATCTGGAAAATCTCGGTACGCAGCAGGGAATTTTGAAAGCCAAAAGCGAGATTTTTGAATCAATGAATCCGGAAGGATATGTTTTCCTGAACGGAGAGGATGCATTGCTGAACACCGTAAAGAAGCCGGGAATTCATGAAATCATCCGTTTTGGATATGATGACCGGAAGGATATCTATGCAACAGATATTCAGAATCATGGATTGTTTGGTTCTGTAATGAACATACATGCAGGAGGCAACTGCTTTACCGCAAAAGTACCGTTGCCGGGCACACATATGCTTTTAAATGCACTTGCAGCAACAGGTGTAGGCATTCAGTTGGGACTTTCTACGGAAGAGATTGCACGAGGCATTGAGGCTGTATCAGCCGTCGCGGGAAGAAGCAATGTCATAAAGGCAAAAAATTATACGGTGATTGATGATTGTTATAATGCAAATCCCGTATCGATGAAGGCTGCCATTGATTTATTAGGTATGGCACTGGAACGCAAGGTGGCAATTCTGGGTGATATGTTTGAGCTTGGAGAACGGGAAGAAGCATTGCATGGTGAAGTGGGAGCATATGCGGCAGCACATGAAGTTGATGAGCTGATATGTATTGGCGGGCTTTCAAAAAATATGTATGAAAAAGCAGTAGAAGCATGCAAAGAGCAGAATCGTGAAAACGGATGGATTTCTTATTTTGAAACAAAAGAGGAAGCTCTTCTGGAACTTCCTCAGATTCTTCACGCAGGAGATGCTGTTTTGGTAAAAGCTTCTCATGGAATGCATTTTGAAGAGATTGTTGCATGGCTGCAAAATCATTAGAAACTAATTCTGTGCTTTTAATTCTGCATAGCGTTCTTCAATAAGTTTTTGTGTATAGACCCCAAGGTGCTTTTGATCTTCTTTTGAAAGTTCTTTGGGGTTGATTGGTGTACCATAAGAAATAATAATCTGCTGCTTCTGAATTTTAGGGAGATGGTCTTCAAAAATAGCGGCAGTATTGTATATAGTTACCGGCACAATCGGACAACCTGTTTTTGTCGCAATTTTAAACGTTCCTTCATGGAAAGGAAGAAAGGTGTCCGCAACTTTATTTCGGGTTCCTTCAGGAAATACAAAAATGGAAATCCCCGAATTGATTTTTTCAATGGCAGTAAGGATGGTCTGTAGTCCCTGCTTAATGTCATTACGGTCCAGAAACAGACAGTGCAGATTTTTCATCCAGTTGGAAAGCAGCGGATAATGAAGCATCTCTTTTTTGGCGATATATCCGGTCGGTCCCTGTGCCAGCGTATAAGTGCTGACAATGTCAAAGTAGCTCCGGTGATTTGCGATATAAAGAACTGCCTGGTCTTTGGGAACGTTTTCCCGTCCCAAAACAGTAATTTTTGTGCCTGATAATCTTAATACCATACGGAATGCCCAGTTTACAATTGCAAGAGAGCTTCTGTTTTTGATATCCATATTAAATTTACCAATAATCCATTCTGCAATAAGAAGTGGAATACTTAGAATCAAAAATAATACAACAAACAGTGCTGTAAAAATAAAACGAATCATGGAGTTCCTCCTTTTTCGTATAAAAATCTTTTCTTAGTATAGCCTATACAAAGAGTCATGGCAAGAGTGTAAAATCTATGCTATAATAAATTGCCAGTATTTGGACTGCATGGGCAAATCAAAATAGAACATACAGAAAGGTATTTTGTGATGGATAAGATAGCAGTATTAATTCCCTGTTATAACGAAGAAAAAACAATTGAAAAAGTAGTGACCGATGCAAAGCGGGAGCTTCCGGAAGCGGTAATCTATGTTTATGATAATAATTCCACGGACCGGACGGCAGAACTTGCTGCATCTGCAGGGGCAATCGTACGTCATGAGTATATGCAGGGAAAAGGCAATGTGATTCGCAGAATGTTTCGTGAAGTGGAAGCACAGTGCTATATTATGGTAGATGGAGATGATACTTATCCGATGGAGTTTGCACGGCAGATGGCGGATAAGGTTTTGAAATATAATTCTGATATGGTAGTGGGTGACCGCCTTTCTTCTACTTATTTTGAAGAAAACAAGCGTCCTTTCCACAATATGGGAAATTCGCTGGTAAGAGCCAGCATCAATCATCTGTTTGGATGTAAAATCAAAGATATTATGACCGGTTACCGGGCGTTCAGTTATGGCTTTGTGAAAACATTCCCGGTACTTTCCAAGGGGTTTGAAATTGAAACAGAAATGACGATTCATGCGGTTTACAATCATATGCAGATTGACAATGTTGTCGTGGAGTACCGTGACCGCCCTGAGGGCAGTGTATCAAAATTAAATACGTATTCCGATGGATTTAAGGTGTTATTTACTATTTTTAAATTGTACCGTGATTATAAACCTTTTGGTTTTTTCAGCATTTTTGCATTGCTTCTCGCAATTCTTTCCGCTGGCTTTTTTATTCCGGTTCTGATGGAATATGTGAAAACCGGAATGGTATATAAGTTCCCGACATTAATTGTATGCGGTTTTGTGGGGCTTGCTGCCATTCAGTCGTTTTTTGCCGGATTGATGTTGTCGAATATGGCAATGAAAAACCGCAGGGATTTTGAGTATCGTTATACGCTGGTATGTGAAAAGGAGAGAAGACAGCGGACGACAGAATAAATGCAGAAAGGTAAGAAAGAGTCTTGAAAAAAATACGTTCTTATTGGTATCTGGTTGTTATTTTGGGATTTATGCTGGCAGCAGCACTGGTATATCTGATTTTGGGCGAGGGCAGTGTGATTGCTGTTCATGATAATCTGGATTTGTTTATTCCCCAGTTTCAGATGATGAAGAATGAACATAGCTTTTGGAGTCATGGAAGCTATGCTCCGTTTCTGGGTGGAATCAGCAGAGATGTACTGCCATCCGAATTTTCGTTATACACTATGCTTTATATGATTATGCCATCTTTTGCGGCTTATATTACGGGATATTTCCTGAAGATTGTAATTGCCATTGCTTCTTCGATATTGCTTGGGAGAGAGGTCTTACAAGAGGATTACGCCGATAAGAAGGCGCTTGTATGGATGTGCGGATTTGCCTATGGACTTCTGAATGTATTTCCGACATTTGGAATTCCGTTTGCGTCAATTCCGCTTGTTATTTTTTTACTGATTCGTATTATGCGTAAACCGTCCTTTGGATGGTATGCAGCACTTTTCTTTTATCCGCTTGTATCCTATTTTTCTTATTTTGGATTGTTTATATTGGCATATATGATGCTGGCATTTGTAATTCTCTGGATTAAAAGCAAAAAAATTCCATGGAGAATGCTTTTGGCAGTTTTTGTATTGTCCTTTGGATTTATTGCATTTGAGTACCGCCTGTTTTATATGATGTTATTTGACGATACCGTAACCATTCGTTCTTCCATAGAAGCCGGAAGCTATGGATGGGGGCAGATTTTTTCTACCATTGGGGAGTCGTTTATCAAAGGAATGTTTCATGCGGAGAGTGTGCATACCTGGCTTGTTTTACCGGTATGTATGATATATTTCTTTTATCTTAACATTTCCTACCTTGTAAAAAAGAATGCAAAAGGTATTTTTCATGACTGGTATAATCTGTTGATGCTGATTCTGGTATTTAACAGTGTGGTATATGGAATTTATTACTGGGAGCCTTTACGGAATTTTGTCGAAATGGTTTGCCCCCCACTTACCGGATGGCAGTTTAACCGCACCATTTTCTTTAATCCATTTGTCTGGTACTGCGCATTCTTTGTGGTGCTGTTACGCTTATATAAGATGCAGAGCAAAAAGTGGAGAATTTTTGCAAATATTCTTGCGTTTGGAGCGGTACTTGTGATTTTATTCTCCGGAACAAGATATAATGACCTTTATAATACTTGTGTAAATAAGGCATATGAGCTTGTAAAAGGACAACGTGCACAGGCATTAACCTATGAAGAATTTTATTCACCGGCACTGTTTGAAAAGGCGAAAGAAGATATTGATTATCGTGGACAGTGGTCCGCTGCCTATGGATTTTACCCGGCAACGCTTGAATATAATGGAATTTCAACACTGGATGGTTATCTGGGATTTTATTCGCAATCCTATAAAGAGGAATTCCGCAAAATGATTGAACCGGCGATAGAGCGTGTAGAGGAAAGCCGGGATTATTTTGACAGTTGGGGCGCAAGAGCATATTTGTACTCCGGAACAGAAGTATCTATTGTAAATGCATCCCGTAATTATGAAATAGCACAAGAGGATTTATACCTTAATCTGAATCAGTTTAAGAAAATGGGCGGCAGGTATCTTTTCTCACGAATAGAGATTTCGAATGCACAAGAAGCCGGTCTGACGCTTGCAGGTGTATATACAGATGAAAATTCGCCATATACACTTTATGTTTATCAGACAACATCCCGTTATCAGGAAGTTGCACATGCAGATATTTCTTATCAGGAGATGCAGAAACTGACCTATGAGGAAGATTTATTAAATCAGTCGTTAGAACAGCTTACGAACCTGGCGGAAGATGCTACGAATGCCGGAGAAGCACTTGAAACGGAAAAAATGCAGGAAACGTATGAACAGATGCTTACCGAAATGGAAAAGCTTATGACCTGCAATGCACTTGCACAATTAAATTATTATCATGATGTTTTTGATGGGGATAATCAGACAAAGCAGGCAGAACTGTTAGATAAGGCAGTCGACTATGGAGATAAAGCAAATGTGGCAATCCGTGAGTTGTGCAAATCTCCGTATAAGGATACCATGATAGAACTTCTGAGTGCAGAACAGGTAGAGGCGTATATTGATTATGAGGAAATGAGCGAGGAGGAGAAGAAACTCGTAGCCAAGGAAAATGGTCTGGAACAGGAGTATGAACAGCTGGCATCTGAGGATTTTTCCTTTGATTATCAAGGGGAAGAATGGAATCTGGAGCGCCTTGGACAGGAAGGGGCAAGTGTATCTGCAGAAGATTATATCCAGATATACCAGGGCATTTATCGGGAGAAGAATGCGGCGGTAGGAGAAGTCTATCTGGAATTGATTCAGGTTCGGAATCAGATTGCAGAGCTTAATGGATATGACAATTATGCAGATTATGCGTATGAGGAGGTTTATGTCCGGGATTATACTTTAAAGCAGGCAAAGAAGCTGTTGAAAGAGATGAGAAGAAAAGTGGCACCTGTTGCCAATCAGATATCGGATCATCTATATGATATGAATTACCAACAGATTTATTATGGCGGTTCCGGTCAGAGCAGTACCGAAATTATTCAGAAAATCGGACCGTTTCTTGAAAAGATTGACCCGGAACTCAGAGAAACACAGGAACATTTTCTGAACTATGAATTGTATGATATGGATACCTCCTCAACAAAGGCAGATACGGCATTTACAATTGGATTATCCTATTTTCATGATGGATTCATATATGGTAAGATGTATGACAATTACCTGGATTTTTATAATGCGATTCATGAATTTGGTCATTACAACAATACCTATCGTAGTGCAGATACATTTATGGAGTCTTCCAATAACATTGATGTCTGTGAAATTCATTCCCAGGGAATGCAGATGCTGTTTTATGATTATTATGAAGAACTTCTGGGAGATGAGGTTGGTCCGGTTTATGCATATTATGATGTAAGTAATATGGCGGGGAACGCTGTTCAGGCAGCGTTGATTTCAGAATTTGAAATTGAGGTTTATGAGAATCCGGATATGAGCCTTCAAGAGTTGAATGAATTATATCTGAAGCTTTCAAAAAGATATGGAATGTATTATACATCTGAAATAAAAGAATTGTATAACTGGTGTGATGTACCACATCTGTTTACATCACCCTGCTACTATATTTCCTATCTGACGTCTGCATTTTCAAGCCTTGACTTGTTGACAATGGCAGAGGAAGATCGCTATGGAGCGGTGGAAACTTATATGACGCTTACGACGATACCGGGATATATTCCCTATTGCTCAGCAGTAGAATATGCAGGACTGCGCGATATTTTTGAAAAAGGTGTGGCAGCAGAAATTATGAAAGAGACCGCAGAAATATTGGGAGTAGAATAAAATTTTATCCACAAAGGCAGAAAAAGGGTGACACGAGAGTGCCACCCTTTCTTAATTTATATGGAATCGTTTATTCCAATTCACCTCTTTTATACTTTGCAACAATGTTCTGAATACGTTCGTTTGGATTCAGAAGATCACTGATGGATACATCATGATTCAGAGTATCGATTAAGTAAGCAATGTATTTACTCATATCACAGTTGATGTACCATTCTCTGCTAAGAAGTTCCGGAGTCTGATATACAAGGTTTGTAGTCAGCACGCCATCGATAATTCCATTTTCATAGGCTTTATCAAATCGGTCCAGACCGTTTGTAAATAATCCGAATGTTGTGCAGATGAAGATTTTGTTTGCTTTACGCTGTTTTAAACCTGCTGCAACTTCCAAAACGCTTTCACCGGAAGAAATCATATCATCAATAATGACCATATCCTTTCCTTCCACAGAAGAACCAAGGAACTCATGTGCAACAATAGGATTACGTCCATCTACAATTCTTGTATAATCTCTTCTCTTATAGAACATACCCATATCAAGACCAAGAACGTTTGCCATGTAGATGGCACGTCCCATACCGCCTTCATCCGGGCTGATAATCATCATATGATCAGAATCAATCTGAAGGTCTTTTACATGCTTTAAAAGTCCTTTGATAAACTGGTAAGTAGGCTGAACCGTTTCAAATCCATGAAGAGGAATTGCATTCTGAACTCTTGGATCATGAGCGTCGAAAGTAATAATATTATCTACGCCCATGTTTACCATTTCCTGAAGCGCTAATGCGCAGTCCAGAGATTCTCTGCTGGTACGCTTGTGCTGTCTGCTTTCATATAAGAATGGCATAATAACGGTAATACGTCTTGCCTTTCCGCCAACAGCTGCAATAATACGCTTTAAATCCTGATAATGGTCATCCGGAGACATATGGTTTTCTTTTCCGCATAAGGAATAGGTTAAGCTGTGATTTGCAACATCCACTAAAAGATAAAGGTCTGTACCACGTACGGATTCCAAAATCATACCCTTTGCTTCACCGGAACCAAAACGGGGAACTTTTGCCTTTAAAATGTAGGAGTCGCGCTGATAGCCGGCAAATGCCAGACTGTCTTTGTGCTCGCTTTCACGAACGGTACGCCATTTTACAAGATAATGGTCTACCTTTTCACCGAGGGACTTGCATCCTTCCAAAGGAATAATGCCAAGAGAACCAACGGGAATTGTTTCGAGATTTCTAGTTTCTTCACGTTGTGCCATGAAGGTACCTCACTTTCTGCTTTGGAGTTTTTTTTGAATTATCCGGATGTCGGGTCCGGTAAATTTACATACGGTATAATGTTGCATAATTCTGGAGAGTGTACGATCCGAATAGCGGTTCAGTACATCTTCCAGAGAAAGATTTGTAGATATAATCGTAGACTTTTTGACAAGATGTCTTCCGTTCAAAACAGAAAAGAAGGCAGAAGCAGTAACACTTGTGGTATATTCTGTACCCAAGTCATCAATAATCAGTAAATCACAGTCAAAAAGTTCTTTCTGATAACCGGTCGTATCTTCCCTGCTTTTATAATCAAACATGTTTTTGGATAACATTTCGAATAAACTGACGGCACTCGTATATAGAACTGAGTGTTCACTTTCGATTAATTCCTTGGCAATACAGCTTGACAGGAAAGATTTACTCGTACCCACTGTACCATAAAAAAACAGATTGTGGTAGTCCGAATCAAAAGATTGTATAAATTGCTTACATTCTGCGACATTATTTTGAAAACGTTGTAAATCTTGTCCTTCATAAAAATCATAGGAAAGGTGTTCAAAATTTTCGGTCTGTAAAGATTCCTGTATGCCGGATTGCTCATACAGGAGATTAATGATTGCCTGCTTGAAACAGTGACACTTCTGTCGGTTTTCTAAATAGCCGGTGTCTTTACAATCCGGACAATCATAAATCGGTTCCAGATAGTCGGCAGGATAACCTGCACCAATCAGGAGCTGTTGTTTCATCTGAATAAGATTCCGTAAAGTTTCTTTCAATTCTTCTAATGCATGGTCATCACCATCCAAAAGCTTTTTCCCTTGTGCAATAGAAATAGAAGCAATGGAATCGGATAATTCTTTATATCCCTCTACCCTGGAAAAGACTTCTGCAGTCCTTTCCTCTAATAGACGGTGATTTCGAATCTGGGTGTTTTCATAATTATGTATGATTGTATTGTATTGCGAATTGCTTAAGGACACGGCTTTTCTCCTTAATCTGTCGGTTGATTACTAATGATTATTAATTACTGAGAATCTCTTTTTCCAGGCTTTCAAAATCATAGCTTCCATGCATAAGCTGATTAAACTGTGCAGCACCATAAGGGGTTTTAGAGGAAGCTTTTGCAGAAGATTTGCTTTGGGCAAATGCATCATCAAGGGCCTTGATATCTGCTTTATGATGAACTTGGTTTTTACGCCAGTTTGCCATGATACTGTCAGCGTATTCAAACCGGTGCTTGTCCGTTGCCATAACGGTACGCTGGCATGCTTCCAAAATAATATCCTGTGTAAATCCATATTCCTTTACCCATTTTATGGCATAATCTGCTTCTGCTTTTGTAGGAGCATTTGATTTTCCGAGAGCCTTCATAATATCATAAACGGCCTTGTCATATTTCTTAGCGGCTTTGGCAGCCTGCTTCGGAGTAGTAATACCTTCCTCTGCCCAGCTGATGGCAACCTTTTCGATGTAGCGGAAATCCTTTTTTCCTTTTTCAATACAGTACTGGAATAAATAATCAATCAAATCTTCTGAGAACCCAAGCTTGTCCGAGAAGAACAGAATTGTCTTCATTTCGGTGGGAGATAATGGTTTTCCAATATATTGCTCCACAACGAAAATAAGCTGTGAGGTTTCTTCTCTGGATTTAAATTCACGGATTTGATCCAGACTATATGAAGGTTTCTCGTAAGGATCGTTTTTAACCGGAAGAGGAACCACCGGTGCAAGGGAAATGACTTCGCTGGAAGGTTTCTGGTTTGCACTCACATCCAGAAGACGTATGGCGGTTAATGTTTTATTTTCATCATATTCCAAAGCAATCAGATGATTTTTTTCCCAATATTTTAAAGAGCGGATAACATCTTTTTCCGTATGATTAAACTGGTCTGCAATGTCCGATACACTTGTTGGAATATGTGCACTCATTGTGCGAAGAAGATATAAATATATTTTCAACTGTGCATCATTTGCATCCTTCATATAATGGTCTATAAAAATATTGGACACAACAGTAACATCCGAATAATGTTCCTGATAAACCTTAAACTGACCCATGGAATATTCACCTAACCTTATTTACAATCTTAAGCAAAATGAATTATAGCATATGCTTTTCAAAATGAAAATAGCAAAAAATGCGAAAAGCCTTGTAATTTCAAGGGTTTCCAGCATTTGTGGATATGGTGGATATTGTGGATAAACATAAAAAACACCGAAAAATAAACATAAAATATCCACATATTCTCAAGCAGAAATTTCATGAAAATATGTGGATAATGTGGACAATTATTTCTTTAACAGGTTTTCTCCAATATTTACCACGTCTCCGGCGCCCATAGTTATCAACAAATCACCGGGACAACAATTTTTTAAAAGAAATTCTTCAATCTCTGAAAAACTTGGGAAATAGGAACAATTGGGGTTCCATTTCTGCACTTCCCTTTGAACATCCGCAGAGCTGATACCCAGAGTATCCGTTTCCCTTGCTGCATAAATATCGGCGAGAACGACATGGTCGGCAAGAGAAAGTGCCTTTCCAAATTCGGGAAGAAATGCCTTTGTTCTCGTATAGGTATGAGGCTGGAACACACACCATATCTTCTTATGAGGATAATTTTGAGCAGCTTTTAAAGTTGCAGTAATTTCAGAAGGATGATGTGCATAATCATCTATTATAGTAATTCCATTTACATTTCCCTTATATTCAAATCGACGATCCGTTCCGTGAAAAGCATTTAATGCGCTGCGTGTATGTTCACGGCTTATCTCAAACAGGTCAGCCAAAGCAACGGCAGCAAGTGCATTCAAAATATTATGTTCGCCCGGAACACTCAGGTGAAATGTTTCAGGATTACGTTGTGGACCGTGGAGTATAAAGGTCGCACATCCGTTTTCGTCGTATTGGATGTCAGAAGGATAATAGTCGGCGGTATCATTGCTTCCAAATGTAATGATATTGCAGACAAGCCCATCGGTTACTTCAGAAACATCAGGAATATCCTGATTTATAATTAATGTTCCATCCGAAGGAATCAATTGGGCAAACCGATGAAAGGAGGAACGAATATCCTGCAAATCCTTAAAGAAGTCTAAATGGTCTGCTTCTATATTAAGTATAATTCCAATTTTGGGAAAGAAGCTTAAAAAACTATTGGTGTATTCACAGGCTTCCGTAACAAAATAGTCGGAATGGCCAACTTTAATATTGCCGCCAATGCTTTTTAAAATTCCACCTATGGAAAGGGTGGGGTCTGTATCGGCTTTCAGTAATATTTCAGAAATCATGGAGGTGGTAGTTGTTTTGCCATGTGTTCCGCTGACAGCAACCGGGAGTTTATAGTTCTTCATCAGTTGTCCAAGGAGTTCTGCACGTGTCAGCGAAGGAATACCAAGTGTTTTCATTGCAACAAATTCCGGATTATCTGAATGGATTGCACTTGTGTAAACAACAACATCAATATCGGGAGTGATGTTTTCACTCTTTTGACCAATGAATACGCGGGCACCTTTTTGAACCAGCATGTCAGTAAGTGCAGACTGCCTGGAATCGGAACCGCTTACCGGAAAGCCTTCTTCCAATAAAACTTCGGCGAGGCCGCTCATGCTGATACCACCAATTCCAATAAAATAAACATGAATAGGGGATGAAAAATTGATTTGATACATAGGAAAATCCTTTCTGTTTTATTTTAGTATTTCAAAAGCAAAATAAAACATTCATTCTATCTAGATATTATACTGAATCCGTTTCCAGTCTGCAAGACGTGGAAGAAATAACAATACAGAACCACAATTTTCTAAAAATTTGTTAAAAATGACAGAATTATACAATTATTGGACAACAATTTTGTAAAAATTATTCACTTTCGGGTAAATATATGGTATACTATTCATAATTTATTCAAGTGTTCCTAAAATTACGGATATGAGGTGATGACATGATTAAAAAAGAAATGATTGCCATGTTGCTGGCGGGTGGTCAAGGCAGCAGACTTGGTGTATTGACTTCCAAAGTAGCAAAGCCGGCAGTTTCTTTTGGAGGTAAGTATCGTATTATTGACTTTCCTTTAAGCAACTGTATTAATTCAGGCGTGGACACTGTTGGAGTATTGACGCAATATCAGCCTTTAAGATTAAATACACATATCGGTATAGGCATTCCGTGGGATCTTGACCGGAATATTGGCGGTGTAACGGTACTTCCACCCTATGAAAAGAGCACGAACAGCGAATGGTACACAGGAACAGCAAATGCAATTTATCAAAATATTGATTATATGGAAAGCTATAATCCGGAATATGTACTGATTCTTTCTGGAGACCATATTTACAAGATGGACTATGAGGTAATGCTCGACTTCCATAAAGAAAAGGGTGCTGATGTTACGATTGCAGTTATGCCGGTTCCGATGGAAGAGGCAAAGCGGTTTGGTATTATGATTACAGATGAGGACCGCCGGATTACCGATTTTGAAGAAAAACCGGAGAATCCAAGAAGCAATCTGGCTTCCATGGGTATTTATATTTTTAATTGGAAGACATTAAAAGAGGCATTGATAGCAAATGCCCAGCAGCCGGGACTTGATTTTGGAAAACATGTGATTCCTTATTGCCATAAGAATGGAAATCCGTTATATGCATTTGAATTTAATGGCTATTGGAAAGATGTAGGAACACTTCATTCATATTGGGAAGCAAATATGGAACTTATTGATATTGTTCCTGAGTTTAACCTGTATGAGGAATATTGGAAAATCTATACAAGGAGTGAAATCCTTCCACCGCAGTATCTTGCAAATGACTGTTTTGTGGAACGAAGCATCATCGGTGAGGGCGCAACCATTTATGGAAAGGTATATAATTCAGTGATTGGTTGTGGCGTAACAATCGGAAAAGATACGGTAATTCATGATTCCATTATTATGAATAACACGGTGATTGGTGATAATTGTGAACTGTACAAGGCAATTGTTGCTGAGAATGCAGAGATTGGAAATCACATCAAGCTGGGTGTTGGAGAAGAGGTTCCAAATGAAACGGACCCCCATATTTATAACAGCGGACTTGTAACAGTAGGCGAAAAGAGCGTAATACCGGATGGTGTTTCTGTCGGAAAGAACTCCTGTATTTTCGGTGTTACCACCAGGGAAGATTATCCGGATGACTATCTTGCAAGCGGCAAAACACTAATTAAGGCAGGTGATGAGAAGTGAGAGCGATTGGTATAATTTTAGCAGGTGGAAATAGCTACAGAATGAAAGAACTCTCCCAGAAGAGGGCCGTATGTGCAATGCCCATTGCAGGCAGCTATCGGAGTATTGATTTTGCACTGAGCAGTATGAGCAATTCCCATATCCAGAAAGTTGCAGTGTTTACGCAGTACAATGCCGGCAGCCTGAATGAACATCTGAATTCTTCCAAATGGTGGAATTTCGGACGAAAGCAGGGCGGATTGTTTGTATTTACGCCTGCGGTAACGGCAGAAAATAATTTCTGGTATCGAGGAACCGCAGATGCGATGGCACAGAATCTTTCATTTCTGAAAAACAGTCATGAGCCTTATGTCATTATTGCATCCGGCGATGGCGTTTATAAGATGGATTTCAATAAAGTATTGGAGTACCATATTGATAAAAAAGCTGATATTACAGTGGTATGCAAGGATATGCCGCCACATACCGATGTGGAACGCTTTGGTGTCATTAAGATGAATGAAGAAAGCCGGATTGAAGAATTTGAAGAGAAACCGGTTGTTGCAAAATCAAATACAGTATCCTGCGGAATCTATGTGGTACGTAGACGACAGCTTATTGAAATGATTGAGAAGTGCGTGGAGGAAGACCGTTATGATTTTGTAAAGGATATACTGATTCGTTACAAAAACATGAAGCGCATTTATGGATATAAACTCAACAGCTATTGGAGAAATATAGCTACCGTAGAAGATTATTTCAGTACGAATATGGATTTCCTGAAACCGGAAACAAGAGATTATTTCTTCAAACAGTATCCGGATGTATATTCCAAGGTGGATGATTTGCCACCGGCCAAATATAATCCGGGTGCACAGGTACGTAACAGCCTTGTTTCCAGCGGATCTATCATTAACGGAACGGTAGAAGATTCTGTTATTTTCCGAGAGACCTATATTGGAAACAATTGTTACATTAAGAATTCGATCATTTTAAATGATGTTTATATTGGGGATAATACACACATTGAAAACTGCATTGTGGAGAGCCATGACACCATACGGGCAAATTCCTATCACGTAGGAAAAGATGGAATTGAAATCGTAGTAGAAAAGAATGACCGTTATGTGATTTAAGGCATGACAAATGCATAATTCATACAAAAGAAAGGTAAGGGGTATCATATGCAAATTACAGATGTAAGAGTGAGGAAAATTACAAAAGAGGGGAAAATGCGGGCGGTTGTTTCAATTACACTGGATGGTGAATTAGTTGTTCATGATATTAAGGTAATTGAAGGCGATAAAGGATTATTTATTGCAATGCCCAGCAAAAAAGCAGCCGACGGAGAGTATCGGGATATTGCACATCCCATCAACTCCGCAACAAGAGAGCGTTTGCAGAAAGCAATTCTGGATGCTTATGAGAAATCATTGGCAGAACCGGAGGCAGAGTAATCAAAAAGAAATGATGCAAAGAGCTATCGTCGACAAAATTGACGGTAGCTCTTTTAATGTCTTTATCTATAATATTTCGGAAAGCTCTTCTTCAATTTCCTCCTTGATAAACATAAGAAGAAAACCAAAGAATAATAGTAAGCAGGAAAGCCAGATGGTGTGCTTATCTAATAAAGGAAGAAAGTAACCTCCTAAGCCGGCACCAATACCAAAAAGAATAATAATTCCAAAATAGGAAGCTGCCTTGTACAGGGTTTCTGCATTATGGGTAATCCGGTAGGCACAGAGAGATTCCATACCACTTCGAAGATTTCCAATGCACATGGTGCTGGCAAACGGATATCCTTTTACCTTACGAAATGCCTGAACCTGCATGGCACAGGAAAAGGAAACAAGGGCATTTGCAAGCAAATTGTGTGTCTCCGGCAGAAAACCGACAAAAAACAAAAGACAGATTTCCAATAGCAATACAAGCTGCCGCCAATGTACCCGTTTTGTCTGTTGGAAACGCTGGCGGATAAGTTCTGCAATTGCGATACCAAAAGAAAATGACAGGAGTGGAATGAGATAATGAATCGACAGACTCAGATCTCGTGCTCCAATGCTTTGACTAAGGAGAACAATATTTCCTGTCTGGGCATTTGCAAATACTTTTCCGCGTGAAATATAAGTATAGGCATCCTGCAGCCCGCCCGATAAGGATAAGAGCGCCGCAGTAAAAAAGGACTCGGACATTTGACCACGTGGCTTATGCTTTAATGTGGATTGCATGGTTTTTCCCTTCTTAGAAATAAATTTACATTTAATACAAAATTATTATATTCCAAAAAAAGAAGAAGTAAAGGCAAAAATGTAGCGAACCGTTTTACAATGTGATAAGATATAGCGGATAAACGGCAATTATAGCCATGGAGGAAATGGATATGTATATTATTGTAGGTCTTGGAAATCCCAAGAAAGAGTATGACAATACCAGACATAATATTGGATTTGCACTAATAGATACTTTGGCAGACGAATATAATATTAAGATGACAGATGTAAAACATAAGGCGTTGACAGGAAAAGGAATCATTAATGGGCAGAAAGTAATTCTGGCAAAACCGTTGACCTTTATGAATCTGAGCGGGGAAAGCGTACGGCCTATGGTGGATTATTATAAGGTGGATCCGGAAACAGAACTGATTGTAATTTCGGATGATATCAGTCTTTCGCCGGGAGCAATCCGGGTTCGGAAGAAAGGGAGTGCCGGAGGACACAACGGCTTGAAAAATATTATTCAGCATCTGGGAACCGAAAATTTTCAAAGAATTCGGATTGGCGTGGGGGAGAAACCCAAGCAGTTTGATCTGGCGGATTATGTACTTGGTCATTTTCCAAAAGAGGAAATGCCTCTTATGAAGGACGGACTTACGAAAGCCAAAGAGGCAATTGAATTGATTGTAAACGGAAAAGTAGATGAGGCTATGAATACATTTAACCGGAAGGAATCCGGCGAAAAGAATTCATAACCATAAAATGGAGAGTGGAATGGAAACTTTATTAGCTCCTTTACGGGAGATGGGTGAATTTGAGGATATTGAAAAATCGTTGCATCAGGATGGCGGAATTGTTTCTCTGTCCGGCTGCATGGAGTCACAAAAGCTTCATATGGTTTATGGCTTGTCTTCAAAATTCCGGAATCGCCTGATTGTTACATATAGTGATTTGCGTGTAAAAGAGCTGGCAGAAGATGAGCAATTTTATGACAGAAATGTCATTTGCTATCCATCCAAAGATTTGATTTTTTATCAGGCAGATATTCATGGAAATCAATTAGTCAAGGAGCGTATGAAATGCTTAAGAAGAATTCTCGAGGGAAAGCCGGTTACGGTAATTACTACCTTCAGCAGCCTGATGGCTCCGCAGGTTCCACTTGAAGTATTTAAAGAGCATGTCATTACGATTGATGGAAAAAGCCAGGTAGAAGAAAACCGTCTTGCCATCCAATTGGTAGAAATGGGTTATGAAAAGACTGCACAGGTGGAGAATCCTGGGCAGTTCAGCATTCGTGGCGGAATTGTGGATATTTTTGATCTTACGGAGGAAAATCCTTATCGAATCGAGCTGTGGGGAGACGAGATTGAATCCATTCGCAGCTTTGATGTAATGAGCCAGCGCTCGGTGGAAAAGCTTTCTTCCGTTACCATTTATCCCGCAACGGAAATGATTTTGTCCGCAGAACAGATAAAAGCTGGAATGGACAGGATTGAAAAGGAAGCAAAAGAGTTTGAAAAAAAACTCCGGGCAGAATTTCATACCGAGGAGGCACATCGTGTAAGCACACATTGGAAGGAACTCCGGGAGCAAATCTTTGAGTTTCAGAATATGGTGAATCTGGATGCCTATATCAAGTATTTTTATGAGCACACGGCTTCTTTTCTGGAATTGTTTGACTTTGCAAAGACAGCCGTTTTTGTGGATGAGCCTTCACGTGTTGTGGAGCATGCAAAGGCAGTGGAGCTGGAGTTCCGCGAAAGTATGATTCATCGTGTCGAAAAGGGATATATTCTGCCGGGACAGATGGAGCTATTGTGCTCGATGGAAGAAACTGCGACGAAGCTTCGCAAAGCACACGTTGCATTTGTTTCCGCACTGGAAACGAAAAATGAATTGTCCGGAAAACTTCTGAAGCCGGCGAAAAAACTGGATGTTACGGTGCGCAGCATCTCTTCTTATAACAATAGTTTTGAAGCACTGATTCATGATCTGAAACGATACAAAAAAAATGGTTATCGCATTCTGCTGTTGTCAGGTTCCAGAACCAGAGCAAAAAGACTTGCACTGGATCTTCAGAATGAAGGTCTGTCAGCATTTTATACCGAAGACCCGGACCGCGAAATCCTGGATGGGGAGATTATGACCTATTATGGAAGAGTGCGGAAAGGATTTGAGTATCCGCTGCTAAAATTTGCAGTGATTTCGGAAACGGATATTTTCGGAAACGAAAAAAAGAAAAAAAAGAAGAAGAAAACCTATGAAGGACGTAAAATAAATGATTTCAATGAATTATCCATCGGGGATTATGTGGTCCATGAAAATCATGGACTTGGAATCTATCGTGGAATCGAGAAAGTTGAAGTCGAAAAAATTGTAAAAGACTACATCAAAATAGAATATCGGGATGGCGGCTGTCTGTATGTGCTGGCAACAGGACTTGATGTGATTCAGAAATATGCATCGGCAGATGCCAAAAAGCCAAAGCTGAATAAACTTGGAACACAGGAATGGGTAAAGACAAAGTCTAAGGTGCGCGAGGCTACCGGTGAAGTGGCGAAGGACCTGGTGGCATTATATGCGGCAAGACAGCAGAAAAATGGCTATGCCTATGGGAAAGATACCGTATGGCAGAAAGAATTTGAGGAATTATTTCCATTTGAAGAAACAGAAGACCAATTGTCGGCGATTGATGCTACGAAAAAAGACATGGAAAGCACAAAGATTATGGATCGCCTTGTCTGTGGAGACGTGGGATATGGAAAAACGGAGATTGCAATCCGTGCTGCTTTTAAGGCGGTGCAGGAGGGAAAACAGGTAGTCTATCTGGTACCAACAACGATTCTCGCCCAACAGCACTATAATACCTTTGTGCAGAGAATGAAGGATTTTCCCGTAAGGGTGGATTTGTTGTCAAGATTCCGCACGTCTGCAGAGCAGAAAAAGACAATTACAGACCTGAAAAAAGGATTTGTAGATATTGTTATCGGAACACACCGCGTATTATCCAAGGATGTCGAATATAAGGACCTTGGTCTGCTCATTATTGATGAGGAACAACGATTCGGGGTAACACATAAAGAGAAAATCAAAAAGATGAAAGAAAATATTGATGTTCTCACGCTGACGGCAACTCCGATTCCAAGAACGCTTCATATGAGTCTGATTGGAATCCGGGATATGAGCGTGCTGGAGGAAGCACCAAATGACCGTGTTCCGATTCAGACATACGTCATGGAATACAATGAGGAGATGGTTCGGGAAGCAATCGTACGGGAATTGTCAAGAGATGGACAGGTATACTATGTATATAACCGGGTAAATAACATTGCGGATGTTGCGGCATCCATACAGAATCTGGTGCCGGAAGCGAATGTGGCATTTGCCCATGGACAGATGCAGGAGCGTGAACTGGAGCGTATCATGTATGATTTTATCAATCATGAGATTGATGTGCTGGTATCTACCACCATTATTGAAACCGGACTTGATATTTCAAACGTAAATACGATGATTATTCATGATTCCGATAATATGGGACTCTCCCAGCTCTATCAGCTGCGCGGAAGAGTGGGAAGAAGCAATCGCACCGCATATGCGTTCCTGATGTACAAAAAGGATAAGATGTTAAAGGAAGTGGCGGAGAAGCGACTGGCGGCAATTCGTGAATTTACCGATCTGGGAAGTGGTTTCAAGATTGCCATGCGCGATCTGGAAATCCGTGGAGCCGGAAATATTCTTGGTTCCAGCCAGCATGGTCATATGCAGGCAGTTGGATATGATTTGTACTGTAAAATGCTGAACGAAGCAGTAAAAACATTAAAAGGAATTCCGACAAAAGAGGATTTCATTACAACGGTAGAGCTGGAAGCAGATGCGTTTATTCCACCGTCTTACATTGTAAATGAGGTTCAGAAACTGGATATTTATAAGAGAATTGCAGGAATTGAAAATCAGAATGAATGCGACGACATGAAGGAAGAGCTTCTGGACCGATTCGGAACGGTTCCGCTTGCCGTGGAGAATCTGCTGCGGATTGCTATGATTCGTGTGGCGGCGCACCGGCTGTTTATTACGGAAGTAAAAGGGAAAAATGGTGAAATTGTATTTACATTGAAACCCGATGCGGACATTCGTGCAGAAAATATTCCATTGGTTTTGCAGGAATATGACAAGCTGAGTTTCAATTACAAAATGCTTTGCTTCGTTTATCGTTACAAGAAAAGCGGTATGGTAGAACGTGATGCCAGAATGTTATTAGAATTTACGGAAAAAATCCTGGATACGATGCAGCAGAAATTGTGCAAAATGTAAAAATCATGTAAACGGTATAGGAAATTTCGTAAATATAGTGTAAAATTGATGAGTAAGTGTGTTTAGACGAGTCAGGAGGAAACCTTCCACGGAAGAAGGATAAAAAATATGAATATTTTTATGATACTGAGTCTGATAGGTGGACTGGCACTGTTTTTATATGGAATGCAGATGATGGGAGACGGCTTGAAGAAAGCATCCGGTGGTAAACTGGAAATGATTCTGGAAAAGCTGACTTCCAATAAAATTATGGCAGTTTTATTAGGTGCCGGAGTAACAGCAGTTATTCAGTCTTCTTCTGCGACAACCGTTATGGTAGTCGGATTTGTAAATTCCGATATCATGCCGTTATCACGTGCGGTAGGCGTTATCCTTGGAGCTAACGTTGGTACGACCGTCACTGCATGGATTTTGAGTCTTACCGAAATTACAGGCGAAAATCTGTTTTTACAGTTGTTGAAACCATCGTCATTTTCTCCGATTCTGGCAATTGTAGGCGTCGGAATGCTGATGTTCAGCAAAAAGGAAAAGAGACGTGATGCCGCAACAATTGTACTTGGTTTTGCAATTCTGATGTTTGGAATGGATATGATGTCCGGTGCGGTGGAACCTCTTTCTGAAATGGAAGAGTTTAAAAACGTATTGCTGATGTTTGCCAATCCGGTGCTTGGAATGCTGGTAGGCTGGGGACTTACTGTGATTATCCAGTCTTCTTCTGCCTCCGTTGGTATTTTACAGGCATTGTCTTCTTCCGGAGCAATTACCAATCTGACAGCAATTCCGTTAATTATGGGTGCGAATGTCGGAGCAACGACAACAGCACTGCTTTCCAGTATTGGTGCGAGCCGTAATGCAAAACGTGCCGCATTGGTTCATTTCTATTTTAATATTATAAAGACGGTTGTATTTATGGTGCTGTTTTATTCGTTGAACAGTATTTTTCATTTTGCATTTGCCAATGAACCGGCTACGGCGGTTGGAATAGCGGTTATTCATTCTACGTTTAATATTGTTGCGGCAATCATTATGACACCGATTTCGTCAATACTTGAAAAGATGGCATATTGGACATTGCCAAAGACCGAGGAAGAAGAAACTATAAAAATACCGGCACAATCGGATATTCAGATTCTGGATTCCCGATTTTTGGAAACACCCGGATTTGCGTTGGAACAGTGTAAAAATGCAGCCATTGATATGGCGAATTACGCAAAAGACGGATTGTTTATGGCGATTGATTTGATTGATAAATACGATAAGAAAAAGGCAAATCAGGTCATTGAACTGGAACAGCTGGTAGACCATTATGAGGATGAGCTTGGTTCCTATCTGATTAAACTGAGCAGCCGCCATCTGACAGAAAAAGACAGCCAGGAGTTGTCAGTGCTGTTACATTGTATTGGTGATTTTGAACGGATTTCCGATCATGCAATTAATATCATGGAATCTGCAAAGGAAATGAGAGAAAAAGAATTATCATTTTCGAAGAAGGCTCAGGAAGAGCTTGCCATATTTACCCGTGCCATTAAGGATATTGTAAATACTTCCATTCTGGTATTCCAGGAAGAAGACTTGAAGCTTGCGATGCGCGTAGAGCCGTTAGAGGAAGTCATCGATCATTTGAATGTCGAGGTTAAGAAACGTCATATCAAACGACTTCGTAAGGGAAAATGTACGATTGAAATGGGATTCATTTTATCAGATATTACAACAAATTATGAAAGAGTTTCCGATCATTGTTCCAATATTGCGTTATGCCTGTTGCAATTGAACGAAGATAATTTTGATACACATATTTATCAGGAGGCTATCTCCGGTGCAGACAATGAAGAATTTAAAAATGAGTACAAGCGTCTAAGTGCTCATTATGAGTTACCATAAAGAAATCAAAAGTGGGTAGGGGATACGTATGGCATTGATTTATGTGTTGGAGGATGATAAAAACATCTGTGAAATTGAAGAAATTGCGCTGAAGAACTCAGGATATGAAGTAGAATGTTTTCAGGAGGCTTCTTGCTTCTGGAAAAAACTCGAAGAAAAAAAGCCGGACCTTTTGTTGTTGGATGTGATGCTTCCGGATGCGGATGGTCTTCAAATTATGGAAAAGCTTAGAGATATGCCGGAAACAAAAATGCTTCCGGTTATTCTGATTACTGCAAAGACGACAGAAATTGATAAAGTGCGGGGACTTGATCTGGGTGCGGACGATTATATTACAAAGCCGTTTGGGGTAATGGAATTGATTTCAAGAGTAAAAGCATTGCTGCGCCGTACACTGGTAAAAGAAGAAACAGAAACCGCAATGACGATTGGCGGAGTCAGCCTGAATGAAGACAGAAGAAAAGTTACCGTAAATGGTGAAAAGTGTGAGCTTACTTTCAAGGAGTATGAGCTCTTGAAACTTTTGATGAACAATGCAGGAATTGTAACAACCAGAGAAACGATTTTGAATAAGGTATGGGAAACTGATTATGAAGGAGAATCCCGTACAATTGATATGCATATTAAAACGCTCAGACAAAAACTTGGCAGTTGTGCAAATATGATAAAAACCGTTCGGAACGTGGGATACCTGTTTGAACCATAAAGGAAATTTGAGATGCGGAAAAGAATATTTCAATATTTTATAGGAGTAGCTACCCTGGGAATAATTTTGACATTATTTCTTGTGGTGGCTATTTGCTATAAAATCTGTAAATTTGATCGCCTCGTAGGAGAAGTGCGGGAACAAACATTGTTGCTGCTGATGCTTTCTGTTGTAGGCGTTTTTTTGTTATGTGCGATTATATCCGGTCTGCTTACACAAAATCTGATGAAGGCAATCCAGAAGCGAAAACTGGAGACTGTTGAGGATAATGCAAAGATGCGTCAGGAATTCACGGCGAACGTTTCCCACGAATTAAAAACACCGCTGACGGCGATTTCAGGATATGCAGAGCTGATTGCCAACGATATGATTGCACCGGAAAGTGAAATCCAGCGTGTAGCAGGGGAGATTCATAGCAATGCCAAACGATTGATTACCTTAATCAATGATGTCATACGATTGTCAGAGCTGGACAGTGGTGCAGTGGAAGAAATGCTGGAACCTGTATCGTTGTCATCCATAGCGCAGACGTGTGTCAGCATGTTACAGATCAGTGCGGAAAAGCACCATGTTACCCTGCGTTATCGTGGCGAAGAAGTAGAAATCCTTGGGACACGACAGATGGTGGAAGAAATTTTATATAATTTGTGTGACAATGCAATCCGTTACAACAAAGAGAATGGCAGTGTGGATGTTGTCGTAGAGCAGAAGGATGACAAAGCAGTTCTCTGGGTGAGGGATACCGGAATCGGAATTCCGGAGATTCATCAGGAGCGTGTATTTGAGCGGTTTTACCGTGTGGATAAGGGACGGAGTAAATCTACCGGAGGAACGGGACTTGGACTTGCAATCATTAAGCACATTCTCCCTTCCCTGAATGGAGAAATACAACTGAACAGTGAGGAAATGCAGGGAACGGAGATTAAGGTCACATTTCCGGTCTATGTGGAAAAATAATGCAATGTGGTGTATACTGTTATAGTGCATGTCGTTGCAGTAAGCAGGAGAGATACAAAAGATGGAAAATACCATTCATACGTTATTGGAGGAATTGGGAATTGAACAAACACAGGTGGGATATTCCTGCCTGTTCCAGGCAATTTATATGACTGCCGAGAATTTTGAACTGGTTGGAAGTGTAACAAAGCTTTTGTATACGGACCTTGCAAAAGAATATCATTCGACCCCGGTACATGTGGAACGAACCATCCGTTATCTGGTGGAAAAATCCTGGGAGCAGGGAGACGAAGCAACGTTTGAAAAGCTGTTTGGATATAATCGGACGACAGGACAGGCACGACCGACCAACAGTGAATATATTGCAATTTTAGCAGATGAGGCAAGACGCTAAGGTGTTACATAGAAGTAGTATTTGGAGGTTTCAGAATTGAAATTAAGTATAATTGTTCCGGTTTATAATATGGCGGCAGACCACCGCCTGAACTGGTGCATGGATTCCCTTGTAAACCAGACCATCGAAGATTATGAGATTATTGCAGTTGATGACTGCTCGACAGATGATTCTTTAAATATTCTTCGGAATTATGAAAAAGAATATCCACAGAAGGTAAAAGTGATTGCTTCGCCGGTCAATAAGAAACAGGGTGGAGCCAAAAATCTTGGTCTTGCGCAGGCTGCCGGGGAATGGATTGGTTTTATTGATGCAGATGACTGGGTAACACCGGATTTTTATGAGAAGCTTTTAAAGAAGGCACAGGAAACCGGGGCGGATATGGTCGGATGTGATTACCACCTGACACCGGAGCATAGCTGGAAGGTTGGACAGGTTGTTCCGAATAACCGTAAGGAACAGAGCGGAGAACTGGACCATGAAAAATATGCATCGCTGATTCTGGATGGGGGAAGCCTTGTTGTTAAAATATACAAACGTCATATCATTTTAGATTATCCAAACCGCTTTCCCGAAGGCATTTTTTATGAGGATAATGCCATCAGTAATTCATGGATGCTTCGTGCCAGACATTTTGAGTACCTGCCCGAACCGCTTTATTATTATTATCAGCATGATACTTCTACGGTTCATACGATTACAAAAGAACGGTGTGAACACCGTATGGAGGCTGCAAGGGTAATGATTCGGGAGGCCAGGGAGTTTGGCTTTTTCGAAGAGTATTATCCGGAACTGGAAAGCAGCTTTACGACCTTGTTTTATGTGAATACACTTTTTTCCTATATGGCCGGTGTGCATAAGAAGGGATATGCTTTTGTAAAAAAGCTTGGAAAAGAAATGAGGGAAACATTTCCCGATTTTCAAAAAAACAAATATTATGAGCAACGGGTGCATGCAGAGGAGCGGAAACTGATTCGTATGCAGCAGAAATCAACGTTGCTGTTTATGCTTTATTATAAACTGCTTTGGGCATATCGGAATTTCCGTAAGAGAATGGCAGAAGGAAAAAAGCAGCATACGGACGGCAGAAGAGTTTATGTCTGTCATACGTTTTATCATGCCTATATTTCATGTCTGAAGGAACTTCATATCCAGAGGGATGAAAAGAAAAAAGCAGCAGGTGCCGTTCTGCTTTTAAGCAGTATGTCGAATGATTTCGGAAATCTCAGGGAACGCGCAGAAAAGTCGGGACTTTTTGAACAGGTGCTTCCGTTTGATGAAAAAGAAGAAACTTTTTTCCCGGAGCTTGCAAAATATCGTACGGATACCGGAAATCTTGTGAAAAATATGATTCAGAGAATCCGTTTTACAAAGAAATTCGGAAAATGTCTGGAACCATATATTCCAGTTGATTTTAAAGCATTTGATGACATTTATGTTTTTTGTGATTCGGACCCGATTGGATATTATCTGAGCACCCATAAGATTTATTATCATGCGGTCGAGGATGGTCTGAATTGCATTTTGTATTATGATACAGCGCGCTATGACAATCGCGGACACTTCGGACTGAAAGCATGGATGTCTGCGCATAATCTGATTTTTATCCAGAACGGATACAACAAGTACTGTCTGGATATGGAAGTGAATGATATTTCCGTGCTGCCTTATCCCTGCAAAAAGTATCTGGAAAAACCCCGGAAAGAACTTACCGGCGATTTGACCGATGAAGAAAAAGACATTCTGGTAGGCATTTTTGTGGAAAATAAAGAGCAGCTTGAAAAAACTTTGCGGGAAGGCATGAACCATGAGCATAAAGTGCTGATTCTGACCGAGCCGCTTTGTGATTTGGAAACAAGAAAACAGATTTTCCGGGATATCATCAGGGAATATGGAACTATTGACGGAAAACCGGCACAGATTCTGATGAAGCCTCATCCGAGAGATGTGCTGGATTATACAAAGGACTTTTCAGAATATATTATTCTTGATAAAAAGTTTCCGATGGAAATTTTAAATTATATGAAAGACCTTGTGTTTGACCGCGTAATTTCAGTTCTTACCGTAACCGATGCCATTCAGTTTACAAAGGAAAAACTGTTTTTGGGTGAGGACTTTATGGACCGTTACGAAGCACCGGAGATTCACAGACAGAATGAACAGATTTACTAAATTTTTGAGGAGATAAAAATGATACCGACTCCGTATTTTTTACTGGACCAACAGGTTTTACAGCAATATTTTGATATGCTTACCACATCACTTGCATCAAATTGGCCGAATTATCAGATTGGATATTCCTTCAAGACCAATTCCCTGCCCTGGCTGGTAAACTTCTATAAAAAGCAGGGAGTTTTTGCCGAGGTGGTTTCCAAGGACGAGTATGGACTGGCAAAATATCTGGGATTTCGGGATGACGAAATCGTTTATAATGGTCCTTATAAGGATGAAACTTCTTTTCGGGATGTCATTCTCGCTGGCGGCATTGTGAATATGGATTCCAAAGCAGAGTTGTTATGGTTACAGCAGCTGAGTGAGGAATTCCGGGATGAGCGTATGCTTCAGGTGGGAATACGCGTAAATTTTAATCTGGAGAAAATGTGTCCCGGGGAAACGACGATGGGAGAAACAAGCGGCCGTTTTGGTTATTGCTATGAAAATGGGGAATTTGAAAGAGCTTTACGCAAGATACAGGAGCTGCCTAATGTAGAGGTGGTCGGATTGCACCTGCACTCCAGCAGTAAAAGCCGTAGTGTGGCAATTTTCCGAAGCATTGCGCAGATGGCATGCAAATTGAAGCGTGAATTTGACTTGCAGCTTTCTTATGTGGATTTGGGAGGCGGCTATTGTGGTGGCATGGAAGGAAGACCGGAGTATCCGGACTATTTCCCGGCAATTGCCGAAGAACTTGAAAAGGAGTTTTCACGAGAACAGACAAAGCTGATTGTGGAACCCGGAATTTCTTTAATTTCCAAGGGCTCCTCGTTTGTTACAAGTGTTATTGATGTACGTGATATCCGGGATACACGGTATTTAATTACGGATGGAAGCCGCTTTAATATTGATGCGACTATGATTAAATCGTCTTATCTGTATCATCTGGAACAACAGAAACCATTGCTTCCTGTCATGAAAAAGCAGGAAGTTACAGGATATACCTGCATGGAATGCGACCGGTTATTTACGATGGAAAATCTTCCGGAACTACGAACAGGAGACCGGATTATTTATGAAAATGTCGGAGGATATACCATAAGCCTGAATCCTCTGTTTATTCAGTATTTTCCGGCAGTTTATGTGAAAAATGGGGAACAGTTTACTAAGGTCCGTGAAAAGTGGACCGCTAAGGAATACGTACAGGGAAGTATCTGGTAAAGGATGGAGAGCACATTGAATAATTTGTTGATTTTAAGCTGTGGTACCAGGGATTTGCTGGTGCGCTATTTCAGAAAATCTTCTTTTGATAACGTAATCGGTGCCGATTGCAGCGAGCTTGCACCTGCATTGTATGAGGCAGACAGATACTATATCATTCCAAGAATGGGTGATCCGCAATATTTTGATGCGGTTTTTGAAATTTGCCAAAAAGAGGGAATCCGGGCAGTGCTTCCGCTTCAGGAGGATGAATTGCAGTTAATTGCTGAAAACAGAAAGCAGTTTGAAGACCGGGGAATCCGGGTGATTGTTTCGGAGGCAGAAACAATTGAACTTTGCAGGGATAAGTATCGTTTTCTAAAATATATGGAGAGTCAGGGAATTCCGGTATTAAAATCCTATGAAGAACTGAAAGAATTTCAAAAGGACTATGAGCAGGGGAAAATAGACTTTCCTGTTTTTGTTAAACCGGTTCGCGGAGCAGGAAGTATAGGAGCCATGAAGGTTACCTGTATGGAAGTCCTGGAGGTACTTTGCGCTCATAGTGAGGAACCTTTACTGATTCAGGAGTTCTGCGAAGGACAGGAATTTGGTGTGGATGCTTATATTGATATGATAAGCGGAGAACCGGTTGCACTTTTTGCAAAAGAAAAGTTACGGATGCGTGCCGGAGAAACAGAAAAGTCCATTACTTGTGAGAAAGAGGAACTGCGGGCATTTGCGCTTCGTGTCATCGAGAAAATGAAGCTGTCCGGTCCTGTGGATATGGATATTTTCCAAAAAGGCGGAACTTATTATATTTCCGAAATTAATCCGAGATTTGGAGGTGGTTTTCCACACGCTTATGCATGCGGAATGGACACTCCAAATTATCTTGCCAGAAATGTGCAGGGAATTCCAAATGAAAGTCATTTGGAAGAAGAGTATGATGAGGTTTATGTATTAAAATATTCAGACATTATGGTTATAGAAAAGTAGCTCTTTTGCAATGCGCAGAGCACCTTTTCCATCCACTTCCTGATTTTTACTTTTGGAAAGGACAGAATGTGAATTAGAAGCAACCCAAGTGGTTGCTTTTTTTATGACGTCATTTTCATCAGTGCGGACATCACCAAGATATGGAATAATATGACATTCCTCAAATGCTTTGGCGGAAGCGAACTGGTTATCTGCAAGGACAAAGCTGGCAGTTGGAATGCCGACGGCGCAAAGCTCATAAAGTGTCGTGCCTGCAGCAGAAATAGCGAGGTCACAGGAAGCCATAAGGGCAGCCATTTGTGTGACTCCTTCGTGCAGAACAATGGAGCCGGTTTTTGCAAGCTTCTGCAATTCTTCTTTGTCCGGATTGAAGGCACCAACAATCAGTTCAAAACAGTAGTTATCCGAAAACTGCCGGGACAATTCCCTGACAAGATGAAGTGTCGTATGATACGGGTCAGAACCTCCGGAAGCAATTAGAATATGACAGGAATCATTTTCTTGTGTGGGGTGATTTTCCCAGAACTGCGGACGCAGTGGAGCATAACTGCCACCTAATAATTTCTTATGGGCAGAATGATAAAATTGTTCATATTCCTTTTGAGAAGCAGATGTCAGAAGGTCGTAATTAATAACGATATCAACCGGGTAATCAAATGCACGTAAATCATCTAAATAAACTAATGTAAACACGTTGTGTAAATCGGTCAGATATTTTTCCGTTACAAAATAGGAATCAATGAGAAGCATAGGGCGGGAAGGGTTTCCGAGCGCAAGCAGTTCTTCCAGTTCCAGTTCCGGATGCTGATAATCTGCGTTGGATAAAATGTGCCATTCAAACTCATTTTCTACCTCAAAAAAGCTCTCCAATAAGTGTCTGCTTTCTTCGTCGGAGAGAAGAAAACAAATTGAAAGGGAATGCTTGTTTACAGCTTCTTTACGCAATGCACGGGCAATCGAAAGACACCGCACAAGATGTCCGGTGGCAATCTGGGAATTTCCGTCGGTGCGGATATATATTACTGAATCAGTTCCCATGCTAAAGGTGTTCCTTTCTTTAAGAAATGCTTTGCTCTTTTACCTAAAACTTCTTCATAGTACATGGTATGAAGACCGATTCCCGGTCGGATAGAACGGATATTTTCAGGAGTAAGTAATTCACCCTCCGCAATATCTTTTACAACAAAGAGAGAACGGGAACCTCGGTGCTCCTGTTTCTGCTTTTCGGATAGTACATATTCGGGAGAACCTAATGCTTTTTCCAGGATGCGGATGTCTTTGACCATCTTTTCGAATTCTTCCGGTTCCATGGAGAACGCACCATCCGGACCTCCATCTGCACGGCGCAGGGTCAGATGTTTTTCTACCATTTTTGCACCAAGAGGAATTGCACCGGTGGAAACAACGGTTCCCATTGTGTGGTCAGAGATTCCAGTTAAACAGTCATAAGTTTTTGCAAGAGTCGGAATAACCCGCAGATTCACCTCTTCATAAGGGGTCGGATATGCAGAAACACATTTCAATAAAATGACATCTTCGTTATTTTCTTCGTGACATACCTGAAGTGCACGCTCAATGTCCTCCGGATATGCGATACCTGTTGCAAAAATAACCGGCTTGTGAAGTCTTGCTACTTTGCGAATTAAAGGAATGTCATTGATTTCATAGGACGCAATTTTATATGCGGGGACATCTAAATCCTCGAGAAAGTCAACCGAGGTAAAATCAAAGGGAGAGGAAAAACATTCAATACCAAGTTTTTGGGCTTCTTCCATTAACAAAGGCTGCCATTCCCAGGGAGTATAGGCTTTTTTGTAAAGGTCATATTCAGAAATTCCATCCCAAAGACCGCCCTTGTTCATAAAGCAGTCTTCTTTGGAATCAATTGTCATGGAATCTGCCGTGTAGGTCTGGAGTTTGATGGCATCCGCACCTGCTTCCGCAGCAGCATGAAGGATTTCGACTGCCCGGTGAAAATCCTGATTATGGTTGGCAGATAATTCAGCTACAATAAATGCCGGGGATGTTTCACTGATGATTCGTTTTCCAATTCGGATTTCTTTATTCATTCGTGTTCCTCCATGCGCTGAAACTTGATTTCAGCAAGTGCCCAATCTTCCAAAGTGTCAATATCCTGTACTTCCATTTCACTCAGAATTAAAGGAACCTGTCCTTTGACATCAGTGGTTCCTTCGGCAAGGAATACATCGGTACGACAGGCATAGAACTGACCGCAGTCATGATATATTTTCGGCAGATCCTGGCTCCTTGTAAGAGCATACTCCGGAAACTGCCGCTCTATGGTTCCGAATTTATTAATCAGAAGCCCTCTCTGTGGAGGATAGGAAAAGGGCACTACGGGCATTACCGAAACAGCTTTTCGAAGAAGTCCCATGGCTTCCCGCAGACGCTTTCCGGTAATGAAAGGTGCGGTAGGATAAATACAGCAGAAAGCATCGAAGTGTCTGCCCATGGATTCATAAGTTTTCAAGACTTCCATAATTACATCATCGGTGGAAGCAAAGTCATTTGAGGTTGCCTCCGAACGGAAAAAAGGAACAGAGGCACCATACTTTATGGCGATTTCCGCAATTTCATTATCATCGGTTGAAACCATAACCTCGTCAAAGACATTCGACTGCAATGCTGCCTGAATGGAATAAGCGAGAATTGGTTTTCCACAAAATTCTTTGATATTCTTATGGGGAATACGTTTGCTGCCTCCCCGCGCAGTAATCATCGCCAGATTCATGCGATTATCCTCCTGGGTTTCATTTTGGTTTATATTGGTTTGTAGCATTAGATTGCGTGATGCTTTGTTTTTGATGCCTTCAAAGCTTAAAGTTTGCAATTATTTGTGATGCATACGTCGTATTCGCTGCATTTTCTTCGAAATTGGGTATAAGCATAGGCTTTCTTGCAAAAATACCCTCGTCACTTACGCTGATTGGGTATAGATGCTACTTTTCTGTTAAAAACACCCTCGCCGGCAATTTCGTTTGGGTATATAAATTAATTTCAACAAAATATACCCTCCTGTCCGAAAAATCTTGGGTATAGGTGCAATTTCTCAGCTAAAATACCCTTGGCGACAGTTTTGTCTGGGTATAGAAATCAATTCTTATATAATATACCCCCTATCGCAAATATTGAGCGGGTATAAAAGTCAATTAATTAAGCAAATACCCAATCCACACCGGACTATGGCATAAATTATACACGAAATCCGTAAAATGTGGTAGGGGATGTGACAAAATTCATAAATGTAACAAAATTCATAGAAGTAGACGGGCAGATTGCTTCGTGATATAATATTGTAGTTAATTTGGACAACTATAAGGAACTGATTTATGAGAAAAATATTCAAGAAAATGATGGTGCTCTTAGATGCACGACAGAAGCGGATTATGGTGCTTCAACTAATATTGATGCTGATAGGGGCAGTTTTGGAAACGGCAGGTATTTCCATGGTGGTTCCTGTGATGCAGGTGGTACTGGAGGAAAATGCAGTTGAAAAGCATCATTATTTGCAGGTACTTTGTGACATTTTCCATTTGGATAAGAGTAACACCATGGGCATTATGGTATTTGTCATGGTTGTGCTGATTGCGATGTTTACGTTGAAAAATGTATTTTTGTTTTTCCAGCAGAAATCACAGCTTAAATTTGTATATACCAACCAGTTTGCAACATCACGGAGAATGATGATTAATTTCATGCAACGTCCTTATGAGTATTACCTGAATGCCGATACTTCCGTGATTCAAAGAAGCATTACTTCTGATGTAAATAATATGTATGGACTTATTCTTGCCATGCTGCAGCTTTTCAGCGAAGGCGTTATTTTTGTCGGACTGGTAATTGTAGTAGCCTTTATCAGTGGTATTAAGATGACAATTATCGTTGCAACATTACTTGTTGCCGTGTTGCTAGTAATCATGTTTGTTTTGAAACCGATTATGAAGAAGGCCGGAATTGAGAATCAGGATTATTACAGTGGGCTTTACAAATGGATTGACCAGTCCGTAATGGGAATTAAAGAAATTAAAATTGCCAATAAGGAAAATTATTTTATCAATGAATATTCCAAGTGCGGTGCCGGATACGTCAGTGCCGTACAACGTTATAATTTATATAACGCGACGCCTAGGCTTCTGATTGAAACTGTGGCAGTTGCCGGAATGATTATCTTTATGATGCTGCAGCTTTTGCATGGGGCACAGGCAAGCAGTGTTATTACGCAGCTTAGTGCACTGGCGGTAGTTGCAATGCGATTGGTGCCATGCGCAAACCGCATTAATAATCACCTGACCTCCATTTCCTATTTTGAACCGTTCTTTATGGGAGTCAGTGATCATCTGCAGGAAGATATCCGCGATAAAAATGTGAATTATGATGAAGAAACATATCGAAAGAAAGTTTCTGTTTCCAAGCTCGAAATAAAGGACAAAATAGAGTTAAAAGATATTGTTTATAAGTATCCTAATACGGAAACCCTTATTTTTGACCATGCGGATATGGAAATACCTGTGGGACAATCCGTGGGAATTGTAGGAACTACCGGTGCCGGAAAATCAACAGTGGTTGACATTCTTTTAGGATTGTTGCAGCTTCAGCAGGGCGAGATTCTGGCGGACGGTGTTGAGGTACGGGAACATTATCAGTCCTGGTTGAAAAATGTAGGTTACATTCCACAGAATATATTTATGATTGATGATTCCATCCGAAAAAATGTAGCATTTGGATATGCGGAAGACGAAATTGATGATGAAAAGGTCTGGGCAGCATTAAAAGAGGCCCAATTGGATGAATTCGTCCGGGGACTCCCAGAAGGACTGGATACCGGAATCGGGGAGCGTGGAATTCGTATTTCCGGTGGACAACGGCAGAGAATCAGCATTGCGCGGGCACTGTTTGAAGATCCGGAGGTGCTGATTATGGATGAAGCAACCTCTGCACTTGATAATGATACGGAGGCGGCAATTATGGACTCCATTAACCGCCTGCATGGCCGTAAAACACTGATTATTATTGCGCATCGTCTGCAGACGATTGAAAAGTGCGATATGGTTTACCGTGTAGAGGGCGGTAAGGTAACCAGAGAACGTTAAGTTTGATTTCGATAGCAATGACAGAAAGGAGTGGAGAGATGAGTACGGAAAAGCGGCAGACCGGGATAGAACTGCTTAGAATTGTTGCAATGCTGATGATTGTACTGATGCATTTTCTGTCTCATTCCGGAAATCTTTTGGAACCGGGAACTCCTTTTTCTTTGTCGGCAGCAACCGGGACGATTCTGGAAAACCTTTGTCTTGGTGCGGTAAATGCGTATGTTTTTATCAGTGGGTATTATGGAAGCAGAAGAAATTACAAACCGAGCAAGACAGTCCGGTTCCTCTGTCAAATCTGGTTTTATTCTCTGTTGATTCCACTTGTTTTGATGTTATTTCATCAGCACACAAAATTTCAGGAAGGCATTTATGGGGTCATTTATTATCTCTTTCCGATTGAAACGGAGCATTATTGGTTTGCAACCTCTTTCCTGATGCTGATGTTGCTTTCTCCATTTTTGAACCATGCAGTAAAATTTCTTTCCCATAAGAAATTTCAGATTGCACTTGTCGGAGTATTTGTATTGTTTAGTGGAATTAAGAGTATATGCCCGGTAGCATTTGGATTTGATAAGTATGGATATGATTTGCCGTGGTTTGTTTTTGTTTATCTGTTTGCTGCATATGCCGGAAAATATGATTCACAAGGTGTGCTTGCAACATTGAAAGAAAATCGAAAAAAGGCAGCGGCGTTGTTTTTGCTGAGTGCCGGTCTGGGAATGGTAATCCAGTTCCTGATGCGTGATTTAGGGCAGCTTGTTCCTGCATTGGAAGGAACCTGTAATTATTATTTTACAGTGCCATATCATTATAATGCGATGAACGTATTTGCCGGTTCAATCGGGTTGTTTTATCTGTTCCAGTCCATTGTAATCAAAGAGGGAAAATTTGCAGAAGGAATTCGCAAAGTAAGCGGATTGAGTTTTGGGGTATATCTTCTGCATGAACATATTGATATCAGAGATAACTGGTATAGCTGGCTGAAAGGAATTATAAACAAAGGTAGCCAGTCAGGATACTTATACTTTTTCATCGAACTGATTTTTTGTGTGATAGTTGTTTTTGTAGCAGGGATTTTTGTTGATTTTCTGCGGAGATGCATTTTCAGATTTGTTGCAAATGCAATCAAAAATACAAAATTGCATGCAGCGATGGTAGAATTGGATGAGGTTTTTTCGCACGAAACAATAAGAGAGGGGGAACATCATGGAACAGGAAATTAATGGTGCAAAAGGGTTCCAGAAATGGGCACGGCTTGTGATTTTCCCGTTGGTGTTACTGCTTTTTCCACTGTTGAAGGTAAATCGTGGGATTGATTTGACAGACAGTGCATATAGCCTTGGAAATTACGTGTTTTTTGGACAAAATACAGTTCTTTGGACGTTTCTTACATTTCTTTCCAATGTGACAGGATGGATTTTTACCAAACTTCCGTTTGGAGATACCATGCTTGGAATGAAGGTATATTCTTCCCTGATTATCAGCACAATGGCACTATTGGGATACCGTTTTTTTAGAACGAAAATGCCAGGCTGGATTGCTTTTCTCGGAGAAATGGCAGCAATCGGTCTGTGCTGGTGTCCTTCTGTGATTTTATATAATTATTTGACTTATTTCTTTTTCCTGGTCGGAATTATTTTTCTGTTCCGCGGATTGGCAGGGAAACGTTCTATATGTCTGTTCCTGGCAGGGGTCTGCCTTGGCTTAAATACTTTTGTACGATTTCCGAATAATGGACTTGAAGTCGTGCTGATTCTGGCTTTGTGGTATTATGGTGGAATCAAAAAGAAGGAACTTAAGACGATTGCAGGGGAAACAGGGATTTGTGTGGCAGGATATGGTGCCGCATTTTTGATGATGCTCCTGATACTGACGTTGCTTTATGGCACAGAAACGTTAAACACCATGATTACAGGAGTTTTTGGAATGGCAGGAAGTGCCTCCGATTATACGTTTGGCGAAATGGTATGGGCAATCGTGGATGCATACCTTCATGGGGCAAAATGGATGCTTTATATGGTGATCTGTGTTTTGCCTGGAATTCCATTTTTAATGATACAGAAAGAAAAATTTCCGCTGCTTCGCAAGATTGTTTATTGCGTATGTATTGCATTCCTGTTTTTTGTACTCGGAAAATGGGGAATGTTCAACTTTAAATATTATCAGAAAGAATCGGCTTTGCAGTGGGGAGCAGTCTTCCTGCTGCTTTCAATCGGTGTCTGCATCTGGATGCAGATTACAAAAATGGTAGATAAGGAGTGGAAACTGATTGGCGCCATTTCACTTCTTGTGATATTGATTACACCGCTTGGCAGCAATAATTATATCTGGCCGGTATTAAATAATCTGTTTTTTGTAGCGCCGGTTACTTTCTGGATGATTTACCGGTTTGCAAGATGGGGAAGAGAACATCTTGATGCTTCCGGAAAAGTGCCGACATTTCCTTTTAAGGCAATGAGCACGGCGGTTTTACTGGCATTTTTAATCCAGTCATTGGGGGTTGGGTGTCAATATGTATTCCTGAATGGAGAAGGTGGCGAGTCTCTTGATACAAAAATTGAGGGGAGCAAAATCTTAAGGAACATGAAGACAGATGCCTTTACTGCAGAAACGCTCGAAGAAATTAATACATTTGTACTTGAAAAGAATACACAGTATGCAGATAAAAAAGTCATTCTTTATGGAAATATCCCGGGACTTGCTTACTATCTGGATAAGGCACCTGCAATTTATACGACCTGGCCGGATCTGGATACAAACAGTTATGAGCGCCTTGCAGAAGATTTGGATTCCATATCTGAAGATATAAAACAAGATGAAGGAAACCGACCGCTTGTAATATTCGGTACAACGGATTTGGCAGATGAAAATGAAATGCAGCAGAAAAAACGTGCGACGATTGAAAAATTCATGGCTCAGCATGAATATACAGAAGTTTTTTCAAATGAAAGATATGTCATTTTTGAATAAGGAGGAAACCTGAAATGATACGGTTTAATGTACCGCCTTTTGTAGGAAAGGAAATGGAATACGTAAAACAATCCATTGATAATATGCATATTTGCGGCGATGGCGAATTTACAAAGAAATGCAATGCATGGATTGAGGAGCAGACGAAAACAACAAAATGCTTATTGACGACTTCCTGCACACATGCACTGGAAATGGCAGCACTTCTTTGCAACATCAAAGAAGGGGATGAAGTCATTATGCCTTCTTATACATTTGTATCTACCGCGGATGCATTTGTTCTGCGCGGGGCAAAAATTGTATTTGTTGATATTCGGCCGGATACGATGAATATTGATGAAAACCTGATTGAAGATGCCATAACCGATAAAACAAAGGCAATTGCGGTTGTTCATTATGCAGGTGTTTCCTGTGAAATGGACAAAATCATGGAGATTGCAAATAAATATCATTTGCAGGTAGTGGAAGATGCAGCACAGGGTGTGATGAGCAGCTATAAGGGAAAAGCACTCGGCACGTTTGGAGATTTTGGTTGCTTTAGCTTTCATGAAACAAAGAATTACAGCATGGGAGAAGGCGGTGCATTATTAATTCGTGATGAAAAATATATTGAAGAGGCCGAAATTCTCCGTGAAAAGGGAACGGATCGCAGCAAATATTACCGTGGACAGGTAGACAAATACTGCTGGAGAAATTATGGATCTTCTTATCTTCCGAGTGATATGAATGCAGCATATCTTTATGCACAGCTCGAGCAGGCGGAAAAAATCAATCATGTACGCCTTGCCAGATGGCAGCAATATTATGAGGCATTAACACCTTTACGGGAAGCAGGGAAAATTGAACTTCCTTTTATCCCGGAGAACTGTACGCAAAATGGTCATATGTTTTATATAAAATGTAAAGATTTGGAAGAACGTACCAGATTTATTGAGTTTATGAAAGAAAATGATATCCTGACCGTATTCCATTATGTGCCTCTCCATTCCGCACCGGCAGGACTCAAATTTGGAAGATTCCATGGAGAAGACCGTTATACAACGAAAGAAAGCGAACGGCTGGTGCGTTTACCGATGTTTTATGATTTGACGACCGAACAGGTGAATTACATTGCGGATAAAGTAAAGGAATTCTATGAAGGCTAAAAATTGGATACAGAAAAGACAAAACTTTATATTGTCAGGACTGTTCCTCTTGGTACTTGCCATTTTCCTGAGCATCCGGTTCGATTATTATTATGATTTGAATGATGATGTATTGATGAAGGACATTCTTGCAGGAAATTATACCGGAGTGCCGGAAGGTCACAATATTCAGATGCTATGGATAATCAGTGGGATTATCAGCCTCTTTTATCGCATTGTGCGTGTGCTTCCCTGGTATGGACTCTTTTTGTGGATATGTCAGTTTGGGGCGATGTTCCTGATTATGAAGAGAAGTCTGGATTGCTGTCGCAGAATAAGATCAAAGATTTCAGTGGGAATTGTAGAAATCGTCATTTTTGCAGCATTACTGATGGAACATCTGGTAGCGGTTCAATATACGATTACCTGTACCATGCTGGCTGCTGCTGCAGCATTCCTGTTTCTTACAACACCGGGAGGACTTACGGAAAAGCAGTTTATTAAGGCAAATATTCCGGCAGTACTGCTGGTGATTCTTGCATTTCTGATTCGTTCCGAAATGCTTCTTCTGGTACTTCCGATGATTTGTGTTGCGGGAGTGATTAAGTGGAGTTTTGAAGATAAAATATTTACAAAAACTAATTTTATAAAATATCTGGTGGTATTTGGAGCAATTCTTCTGGGACTTGGAATTGGTCAGATAACCCATATGCTGGCATATAGTTCTAAGGAGTGGAAAGCGTTTGATGAACTTTTCAATCAGCGGACGGAGTTGTATGATTATCAGAAGCCGCCGGAATATGGTTCCAACCGGGAATTTTATGAAAGTATTGGAATTACGGAAAGCGAACAGAAACTGTTTGAAAATTATAATTTCGGAATTGATGAAGAAATTGATGAAACGATTATGGGACAGGTGGCAACATATGCTGCCAGCCTGAATAAAGAGGAAAAACCGTTCTGGCCAAAACTGAAAGAAAAGTTTGGGCTTTATCGATACCGGTTTTTGCATGGAGCAGGGGCTGTTGGAAGTGATTATCCATGGAACTATATCACCATTTTCCTATATTTTACCGTATTTCTGCTAATATTCGGACAGGCATGGAACGATAAGCAGGAGCCGGAAAAATCCATTTATAAAAGCCGGGTAGGTGCATTTTTCGGAATTTTATGGAGACTGATATTTGTTTTTGCCGTACGGAGTGCGCTGTGGCTGTTTATTCTTATGGGCGAACGTGATCCGGTAAGAATTACCCACTCCCTGTATTTTATGGAGCTGGTTGTATTGGGTGGCATTCTGTTTATGACTGTTCGCAGAAGAGAAATGGGCGAGAGGGGAAAACTGGTGTGCCTGACGATGCTCGTTTGCGTTGGGGTATTTTCATTACTTCTTTTGCCGGAAAAAATTGGATTGGTAACGAGTGATCAGCGAAGCCGGGAACAGACAAATGCTCCATATCTTGCATTGTATGAATATTTTGATGAACATCCGGACTGCTTTTATTTTATAGATGTGTATTCGTCTGTCAGCTATTCCGAGAAAATGTTTGCACAGGTAGATAATTCTCTGGATAATTATGATATTATGGGTGGATGGGCAAATAAGAGCCCGCTCTATCGGAAGAAACTTCAGAAATTTGGAATTACGACCATGGAGGAGGGACTTCTTACGATGGAGAATGTTTATTTTGTCAGAAAAGATTCGGAAGATATGTCATGGCTTTCGCTTTATTATGAAGACCATGGAGTTACCATTCATAAAAAACTAATAAAAGAAATTGACGGGTTTGAAGTTTATGAAATAAGGAGAGTGCCGTGAAAATTTTTCTGAGAAAAATGGAAGAACAGGATACGGAAAACATTATCCGCTGGAGAAATTCTGATTTTGTAAAACGCAATTTTATTTATCAGAAACCATTTACGGTAGAAGGACATCATGAGTGGATAAGAACGATGATTGATACCGGAAAAGCAATTCAGTTCATGATTTGTGAAGAAGAAACCGGCAGAGCAGTAGGAAGTGTCTATTTTCGTGATATTAATGATACACATCATAAAGCAGAATATGGGATATTCATTGGCGAAAAGGATGCTTTGGGCAAAGGCTATGGAACAGAGGCTGCCAGGAAGATGATTGCATACGGATTTGATACACTTCATCTTCATAAAATTATGCTGCGGGTATTGGCAGAAAATACGGCTGCTAGAAGAAGCTATGAAAAAGCTGGCTTCCATCAGGAGGCATATCTCAAAGATGAAGTTTATTTGGAACATCAATATAAGGATGTCATATTAATGGCAATTATCAATGGAGAAAAACAGGATGAAAAAGGTTAGTTTTGTAATTCCGTGTTATCGTTCGGAAAGCACATTGCCTCACGTGGTAAAAGAAATTAAAGAAACGATGGCACAATTATCAGAGTATTGTTACGAGATTATTATGATAAATGACTGCTCCCCGGATCATACTTTTGATACGATTCAGCAATTGTGTAAGGAAGCGCCAAAGCCGGAGAAAAAAGGACTTGTTGCAGTAAAGGGGATTAACCTTGCGAAAAACTTCGGACAACATAGTGCACTCATGGCAGGATTCCATTATGTAACAGGAGATGTTATCGTATGCCTTGATGATGACGGACAAACACCGGCGAACGAAGTCGGAAAGCTGCTGGACGGAATTGAGCAGGGAGCCGATGTGGTTTATGCCAAGTATGCCCATAAGCATCATTCCGGTTTTCGCAATTGGGGAAGCCATGTAAATGAGAGAATGACAAGAATCATGCTGGGAAAACCAAAGAATCTGCAGGTTTCCAGCTATTTTGCGGCAAGACGCTTTGTTGTGGACGAAATGTGTCGGTATACGTACGCTTTTCCGTATGTCATCGGACTGGTTCTCCGCTCAACAAAAAATATTATCAATGTGGAAGTCAATCACAGAGACAGAGAATCGGGAACTTCCGGATACACCCTGGGTAAATTGTTAAGCCTGTGGTTTAATGGGTTTACCGCATTCAGTGTAAAACCATTACGAATTGCAACAGTTACCGGTTCCGTATGTGCGTTTGCCGGATTTGCATATGGAATTTATACGATTATCAAAAAGATATTCTGGAATCCACCGGGACTTGTAACCGGTTTTAGTGCATTAATGTCCGTACTTGTTTTTATGGGGGGGATGTTAATGCTGATGCTTGGACTCGTGGGAGAATACATGGGAAGAATGTACGTATCCATGAACAACTCTCCGCAGTATGTCATCCGGGAGAAAACATGGGATGCTTCAGAGGACCAATAGTTAGGAGAACATAAATGGGTACATGGATATTCCCAATCAATAATTGGATTGATTTTAGTAACAGTGTTTTACCGGTGCTTTTGGGACTGTTATTATATATGATGATTTGCAAAATCAGACCTGGAAAGCCGACGGTTGTGTCGGCTGTATTCGGTCTGTTTTTTGCCATATGTATGGTATTTGGAGCACAACTCGATCATTATGGACAAGTACCTTTTACAAATATAAAAATGTGGCTGTGGATTTTATTGTTTGCTTTTTTCATAACCGTGATCGTAAGCGGTTTATGGAACGCTTTGGATAGGAAAGCAGAACGGAATCCAAAGTCGTCAAAAGAACAAAGTAACTGTGAACATAAATATTTCTTCTGGATTAGAACAACGGGTGTGATTTTTTTGTTTTACCTGGTTGTATTTCTTGCAGTCTATCCGGGTTTCTTTGTCTATGACGCACAGGAGGAATATCTTGAAGTTGTAACAAGAAATTTTACGACACATCATCCTCTGATGCATGTGTTATTTATGGGTGGAACAATTCAGTTGTTTTATAAGCTGTTTGGATCTGTAAATGCAGGAATTGCGGTGTATACCTTGTTACAGATAGCAATGATAGCATTTGCTTTTGGTTATTTTATATGGAAATTGAAGCAGCGCGGACTCGGAAAAACAGCACAGTGGATTTTAACACTGTATCTGGGAATCTGTCCGCCGATAGTGATGTTTTCCCTGTGCTCGGCAAAAGATGGATTGTTTTCGGTGATGCTACTATTACAGGTATTATTGTTGCAGGATTTGTGCAAAGCCACGGAAAAGTTTTTAACAGATAAAAAGAGATGGATTTTGCTTGGAGCAGTTACGGTTGGTATGATGTTATTCAGACATAACGGTTGCTATGCATATATTGTTTTCCTGCCGTTTCTGATTGGATTTATAAATAGAAAAAAAATAATCACAAAAAATCAAAAAGGTCTTTTCAAAAAAATAATTACACTTTCAATAGCACCTGTTATAATATATTTTTTGATAAATCGCGGACTGGCATTTGCAACGAATGCACAGGGAGGAGAGCATCAGGAAATACTTACCGTTCCAATTATGCAGCTTGCACGGACTTATGCCTATGAAAGTGATTCCTTCACAACTCAACAAAAAGAAACTGTTTTTCAGTATCTTCCAGAGGAGGCTTTGCGGCGGTATACACCAAAGGTTTCTGACGGCGTAAAGGTTTCTTTTGACAATAATGCTTATGAGCAGAACAAATCAGGTTTCTGGAAGGTATGGCTGGAGGTGGGACTACAGCATCCGTTTTCCTATGTAAATGCCTGGATGATGACCTCTTATGGATTTTGGTATCCCGATACAGTTATAGATGTTTATCGTGGAAACACGGTTTTTACTTATACATACCAGGATAGTTCTTATTTTGGATATGAGGTGGAAGAACCCGGTACAAGAGAAAGTAAATTACCGATCGTAAATGAATTATATCGGAAAATGTCATTGGAAATCTTTCAACAGAAGATACCGGGACTTGCAATGCTATTTTCTCCCGGATTTATGTTCTGGTGCATGATGTTTGGATTGGGGTTTGTTTTAAACAGTAAAAAATTGGAACGAAAAATGGAAATTTTACTGCCATTTTTACTACCCGTATTCATTTTTATGACGTATCTGCTCGGACCAACTTTTCTTGTTCGTTATGTTGTGTTCTGGTGGACATTGGTGCCATTGCTTGCGGTACAAATATATGCTATACTAACCGTTGATTATAAAGGAAATAGAAATGAGAAAAGTAATTTATAAAAGTTCGGCAATTAAATTTATAATTTTTATGGTAATGGTAATCGTGCTGGCTACATTATGGCCACTTCGTGCATGGAAACAGGAGTGGACGATTGGGGTGGAACCATCTACAGGAATTCAAAGTGAAGTGATAAGCGGACAGCATACTTTGATGCAGACATTTCTTTCCCAAGGCGAGCATTTGGAAACATTGCGTCTTTATCCGGGCACGATACCGGAAGAGGGATGTTTTTACCTTAAGGTATTGAATGAAAAACAACAGGCAGTAGCTAAGGAGCAGGTTGTTTTATCTCCGGATGCAGAAACGGATTATATAGATATTCCATTAGAACTAACAATGGAAGCGGGAAAGACATATTTTTTGATTTTGCAGAGTGAGCGTCCGAAAGAAATGGATGATTTTACGGAACTTGTGGATGTTCCGAGTGCGGAGGTAACATTTGCATATGAATTTATTACGGGAGATGTAATGCCTGGTGCCGGAATTCTTTATTATGATGGAGAACAGATTTACGGAGCAGGTCTTTGCGCCGGGTATGATTATCAAATCCCTATCAGTGCAAAGCGTACCCTGTTTTATGGGGGAATTGTTGTAATTATTACAGTGCTTTTAATGCTTGCGGTTCAGCTTTTATTCAGAAAGAAGAACCTGGATCGCCTGATTACCGTGGAGCAGGCATTTCAATGGATTGCAAATTTGCTCGCAGGGGTGTTTGTACTTGCTGGATTTGTCATGATTTTTGCAGGAAAGCTAAGCATTTATACATTGGATAACACATTTTACGCAATTAGTCTTGTATTGCTTGCCGGTCTGTTGTTCTATGCAATCAATCATAGACGTGAAGGGCAAAAAGAAATATTTACAAAAGAATATTGTCGGGAGCATGTGGGGGATTTTTTACAGATGCTCTTTATTGCAGGAGCAGTTGCAGCATGCTGTGATTATATGTCAGGATTGTATAATATTCATCACCAGGTGGCAGAACGTCGGGAAATGTTATTTTTTGCATTGGTGATACTGAGCATGTGTACATTTAAAGAACTATTTAACCGATACACGTTGCTCTACCTTGTTGTAACGGGAATTGGCGGAATTCTGTATTTTAATTATGGACATTCCCTTCTTTTGGTGAGTGATATCAATGAAGCAGAGATGGGGATGAATGTTGAAGTTTTGCGCAATACCATAATAATTGCCATACTCTTCGGATGGATTATCATTCGTACTATATTCAGTCTCTTTCGAAAGAAGCTTGTGCGGCCATGTTATTGGATGGGAGGCATACTGCTTCTGTTCTTTGCGTTGATTGTGATTTTCAGAAATACCAGATGGTGGACGGTAGTGCTTGCAGTTGCTTTTACGCTGCTATATTTATCATACGGAATGTGGAATCACAGGGAACGGTTTCTTACGAATGTATTGTGGGGAGTGATTATTCATTTTCTGTGTTCCATGGGATACGCATTGCTGCATCGCCCTTATGTAACATACCATTATGCAAGATATCCGTTTATTTTCCATACGGTTACCACAACGGCAACATATTTGACTACAGTAGAGTGTGCAGTCATTGTGTTATTATTAATGAAATTGTATCGGACAACAGAGTTTCGTGAAATTTATAAGGAATTAATTCTGTTTGGAGTTGTATCTTCTTACATGCTGTTTACCATGGCGCGTACCGGACTTTTTGCAGTCGTACTTACCGGATTTGCGGCATGGCTGATTATCGTACGTGGAAAAGGAAGAGAACGGATACGCAGGTTGTTTGTAAACTTAGGATTACTGGTGGTAGCAGTAATTGTAATGTTCCCTATTACATTTACCCTGCAGAGAAATATTCCGGGGATTGTGGGGCAACCCAGAAATTTTGAGATTGAAGAGTGGCCTGAACAGATTACCAGAGGTCATCGTCTTACATCCGTGCATTATATGCGAATCGGTCGTTTTGTTGATGTGTTTGCAGACAGGGTGTTTGGCATTCCGGAAGGGACATTTGATTTTTATGGAGAAATTGCGGAATATCGGAGAACACATAATAAGACTGCGGATACAAAACTGGTTGCATCTGTATCCGGGATTCCCAACAGTATTATGGTTGTATTTGCAGAACAGGAAGAGAATCTTCTGCCCCCGGAGATGCGGGATAAAGAGGATTATTCCAATGGGCGGTTGGAAATTTTCAAGTCCTATCTGGAACAGCTTAATCTGACCGGTCATGATGAAATGGGTGCCACATTACCAGATGGAGAAATTGCGGTTCATGCGCACAATATTTATCTTCAGGTGGCGTATGATCATGGAATTGTAGTAGGAATTGTATTTGTAGTTTTTGGAGTTGCATGCTTTATAAGTGCCGTGATCTTTTATCGGAAAAAGAAAGAAGAGATAGCCTTTGCTGCTCTGCCAATGATTGTTATTCTGGCATTTGCCATTGCCGGAATGGTAGAGTGGATATTCCATTTGAGCAGTCCGAGCGGATTTGTTTTAATGATGGTAATTGCACCATTATTTTATAAAGAGAGTTATGAAAGTGACAGAAAAGATGAAAAAGCCATTTAATGTGAAAAAATTTTATAGAAGAACATTTTTGGTTATATATGATATCATCAGCGTGATTTTGGCCAGTTATCTTGCACTGATGATTCGTTATGGTTTTTCAATTTCAGAAATCCCACAACACTTTATGAAACCAATTGAAAATTTTATGCCGTTTAGCATTGTAATCACATTGATAGTGCTTTACATTTTCCGAATGTATAACAGTCTATGGGCATATGCAGGAGAAACGGAACTGCAAAATCTGGTTTGTGCCTGCGTGATTTCTGCAGTATTGCAGGGAGTTGGCTTGCAGTTTTTTCGATTTGCAGGGATGCAGGCGGTTCCAAGCAGCTATTACTTCCTGTATATGTTTCTTTTGATTAGCTTTATATTTTCCAGCAGATTTTCCTATCGTTTTCTGCGCAGTTTGAAGCATAAGAACCAAAATAAGAAAAATGCAATTTCCGTTATGATTGTTGGTGCAGGAGAAGCAGCAAACGTGATTATCAAGGAAATCGTAAACAGCAATTTTTCGACGATGGTCATTCGGTGTATTATTGATGATGACAAGGGAAAATGGGGACGGTTTATCCAGGGAATCAAGGTCGTTGGCGGCAGGGATAAAATCATTGAGTGTGCGGAACGATATGATATTGATGAGATTATAATTGCCATGCCATCTGTTTCCCGTGCTGAAATGAGCAGTATTCTGGATATCTGTAAAGATACAAATTGTAAATTACGTTCATTACCGGGAATGTATCAGCTGGTAAATGGGGAGGTCAGTGTCAGCAAGCTTCGTGATGTAGAGGTTGAGGATTTGCTGGGAAGAGACCCGATAGAGGTTAATCTGGAGTCTATTTTGTCCTATGTACAGGGAAAAAGAATTCTGGTAACCGGAGCAGGAGGCTCAATCGGAAGTGAAATCTGCAGACAGATTGCGTCACATAAGCCATCGCTTCTGATTATGCTGGATATTTATGAAAACAGTATTTATGATCTTCAACAGGAATTGAAGACACATTTTCCGGAGCTGAATTTGGAAGTACTGATTGCTTCTGTAAGAAACACAAATCGTATTAACTGGATTTTTGATCATTATAAGCCGGAAATTGTTTATCACGCTGCAGCTCATAAGCATGTTCCCTTAATGGAGACAAGCCCGAATGAGGCAGTTAAAAATAATGTATTTGGTACATGGAAAACCGCATATGCGGCGGCCATGAATGGAACAAAGCGTTTCGTGATGATTTCGACAGACAAGGCAGTGAACCCAACAAACATTATGGGTGCCAGCAAGAGAATCTGCGAAATGATTATCCAGACATTTAATAAGCATTATGATACAGAGTTTGTTGCAGTGCGATTCGGAAATGTATTAGGAAGTAACGGAAGTGTGATTCCGTTATTTAAAAAGCAGATTATGGAAGGCGGTCCCGTTACGGTAACACATCCGGATATTATTCGTTATTTCATGACGATACCGGAGGCGGTGTCACTGGTATTGCAGGCAGGAGCATATGCAAAAGGCGGCGAAATCTTTGTCCTGGACATGGGAAAACCTGTCAAAATTCTTGATTTGGCAAAGAATCTGATAAAACTATCCGGTTATCGTGTGGATGAGGATATTAAAATCGAATTTACCGGATTACGACCGGGGGAGAAGCTTTATGAAGAACTCCTGATGGAAGAAGAGGGATTGAAGGAAACAGCAAATAAAATGATTTACATTGGAAAACCGATTGAGCTGGATGAAACAGAGTTCTTTGTACAGTTGAAGAAACTGAAGGAAGAATCCAAGGACGAAAGTAATGATATCCGTTCTCTGGTTAAAGAAATTGTACCGACTTATCACTATCAATAGGAGAAAGAAGGAAGAATAATGGAAAAGAAAAGAATTTACCTATCATCGCCAACCATGCATGGAGAAGAACAGACATTTATTAATGAAGCATTTGCAACGAACTGGGTTGCACCACTTGGGCCAAATGTAAATGCATTAGAGAAGGACATGGCTGCATATATGGGTAGTGGACATGCCTGTGCATTAAGTGCGGGAACCGCAGCAATTCACCTGGCATTGCGTATTCTTGGCATCCATCAGGGGGATATTGTATTTGCACCAAGCCTTACGTTTGATGCAACATGTAACCCTATTGTATATGAGAAAGGAACACCGGTATTTATTGATTCTGAGAAGGATACCTGGAATATGTCTCCGGAAGCACTTCGTAAAGCGTTTGAAAAACATCCGGAAGCAAAAGCGGTAATCGTAGTTCATTTATATGGAACTCCGGCAAAACTGGATGAAATTATGCAAATCTGTGAAGAACATCATGTTCCGTTAATTGAGGATGCGGCAGAATCCTTAAGCAGTACTTATAAAGGAAAACAGACCGGAACCTTTGGAAAAATTGGAATTATTTCGTTCAATGGAAATAAAATTATTACCACTTCAGGTGGTGGTATGTTGTTATCTGCGGATGAGGAGATTACAAAGAAAGCAACATTTCTTGCAACACAGGCCCGTGACCCGGCAAGATATTATCAGCATTCCCAGCTTGGCTATAACTACCGGATGAGTAATATTGTGGCAGGAATCGGACGAGGACAGCTATTACATCTGGAAGAACATAAGGCTTTAAAGAAGAAAATTTACAAAGAATACAAGGAAGCATTTGCGGATATTCCGGAAATCACCATGAACCCGATGAACCCGGATGCAGATGCAAACTGCTGGCTTTCCTGCATCACAATTGATTCGGCTTGCAGCGTAACACCAAATGATGTTATGGATGCACTGGATGCTGAAAATATTGAATCAAGACCTATCTGGAAACCGATGCATTTACAGCCAATCTATGCCGATTGCGAGTTTTACACGGAGCGGGGACTTCAGGAGAACAAAGCAAAGGTAAAGGGCGACAACGGTGATGACTGGGACAAGAGTGTTGGAGGAGATGTTTTCCGGCATGGTATGTGTTTGCCGAGTGATATCAAGAACACACCCGAGGATATGGAGAAAATTATCCGTATTGTACGGGCTTGCTTTGGAAAATAGTTTATGATTTTACAGGAGAATGAACATGTATAGAAAATGTTTCAAACGGATATTGGATATCATATTATCATTGCTGGGTATTCTCCTGCTTTCATGGCTTTATTTGCTGCTCTGGATTCTGGTAAGAGTAAAGCTTGGCAGTCCGGTATTGTTCAAACAGCAGCGTCCGGGTAAAGATGAAAAGATTTTTATGCTATATAAGTTTCGTACCATGACAGATGAACGGGATGAACAGGGAAACCTGCTTCCAGATTCCGTGCGGCTAACCAAATTTGGAAAGTTTTTGCGTGCGGCAAGCCTTGATGAATTACCGGAATTGTTTAACATCTTAAAGGGTGATATGAGTTTAATTGGTCCACGTCCGCTGCTTGTCAGCTATCTGCCGTACTATTCGGAGAAAGAAAAGCTTCGACATACAGTAAGACCGGGACTTACGGGACTTGCACAGGTTAGTGGCAGAAATTTTATTGACTGGGACCGACGATTACAAAAGGATATTGAATATGTAGAACATCTGTCGTTTGGAATGGATGTAAAAGTTTTATGGCTGACAGTAAAAACAGTGCTCGGACATACGGATGAAGTGGCAGAGGATACGAATGCCGCAGAGGGAAATTTCGCACAAATTCGTGAGGAACGGCTTAAAAGAACCGGAAGCTTGGAACTGCCGGAAGAATAACCCATAGGGAGAATCGTTATGAATATATTAATCTTGAGCGCAGGAACCAGAAATAAGGTAGTTCAGTACTTCAAAAAAACAGTAGGTAATCAGGGAAGAATTATTGCGACAGATTGTTCTAATTTAGCCCCTGCAGTTTATGAAGCAGATGCGTTTTATCTTGTACCACGTATTACGGCACCGGACTATTTAGACCAAGTCCTTGCAATTTGTAAAAAAGAAAAAATTGATGGTGTGTTTTCGTTGATTGACCCGGAACTTAGTCTTCTGGCAAAAGAAAAAGAAAAATTTCTCCAGATTGGAACAACACCAATCATTTCACCATATGAACTGGTGGAGACCTGTTTTGACAAATATAAAATGTTTGAGCTTCTTCAGAACATGAATATTCCTACAGGAATGTGTTATTTGGACAAGCAGGCTTTTTATGCAGATAAAGAGCGTGGAAAAATCCAGTATCCTGTATTTGTAAAGCCGGTAAAAGGCAGCGCAAGTTTAAATATCAATAAGGTAACCAGCGATGCGGAGCTGGAAGTTTTGTTCTCTTCATATGACGACTTGATGATTCAGGAGTATATGAACGGTCAGGAGTATGGTGCAGATGTATATATTGATATGATTTCCGGTAAGTGTACGTCTGTTTTTATTAAGAAAAAGATTAAAATGCGTGCCGGCGAAACGGATAAATCCGTATCTGTAAAAATACCAGCTCTTTTTGAACTGATTCAAAAATTCGTGGAAAAATGTGGATTCTGTGGTATGATAGATATTGATATATTTGAAATTGGAGGAACCTTTTACGTATCAGAAGTAAATCCACGTTTTGGAGGAGGATATCCCCATGCGTATGAATGTGGTGTAGATATGCCACAGCAGGTAATAAATAATCTTGCAGGTCACGAGAATCCAAGTGCGATTGGTGAATACAAAGAGGGAATCTGCATGATGAAATACAACGAAGTAGCAATCCGTGATATGAGTGAAGAGAAAATCGTAGAGGGCTGATGAATAAAATGAAAAAAATATTAATTCTGGCGAATTCCTCTGGTGGACTTTATGATTTTAGAAATGAACTGGTTTTAAAGCTGTTAACGGAATATGAAGTGGTTGTGAGTCTGCCGGATGAGGTAAAGACAAAGGAGCTGGAAGCGGAAGGGTGTAAAGTATTACACACACCGATTAACCGCCATGGAGTTAATCCGGTAGAGGATTTTAAGCTTCTTTTACAATACCGCAGACTGCTGAAGGCGGAAAAGCCGGATTTGGTACTGACATATACGATTAAACCTAATATATATGGTGGTTTTGCATGCAGGATGAAACGAATTCCCTATATTTGCACCATAACAGGTCTGGGAACTACTTTTCAAAAGCAGGGAATACTGCTTACCTTAATCAAAAATATGTATCGCGCCGGGTTAAAAAACGCGGAATGTATTTTTTTCCAAAATGAAGAGAATATGCATATTTTTGATCGTTATAATATCAAAGGAAAAAAGAGCTTTCTGGTAAGTGGCTCCGGTGTTAATTTGTCCCGTCACTGCATGGAAGAATATCCTGAGAGTGAAAAAACAACATTTCTGTATGTGGGGCGGATGATGCGCGAAAAAGGAACATTGGAACTTTTGGATGCGGCTGCAAAACTGGCATCTCCCAATGTGGAGTTTCAATTTCTTGGTTATTGCGATGATGATTTAAAGGAACAGCTTGATGAAGCACAAAGCAGGGGGATCATAAGACAGTTGGGATTTGATCCCAATGTGCATGAATATATCAGGCAGGCATCAGCTCTTGTGCTTCCGACATATCACGAAGGAATGTCCAATGTGTTAATGGAAGCATCTGCCACCGGAAGACCGGTGATTGCAACAAATATAAGTGGTTGCAGAGAAATCTTTGAGGAAGGAATTACCGGATTTGGCTGCAAGCCCAAAGACAGCAACAGCCTGATTGAGGCGTTGCAGAAATTTCTTGCCCTTTCCATAAAAGAGCGGGCGCAGATGGGACAAAAAGCCAGAGAAAAGATGGAAAAAGAATTTGACCGTAAATATGTGGTAGAACATTATTATGCGGAGTGCAGCAGAATTCTTACCGATAAAAAGAAGAAAGAAGGATAAAGTTATGGATTTATATCAGAAGATTCTAAATGGAGAAGAAAAATTATCTTTAGTAGGACTTGGATACGTTGGAATGCCGATTGCGGTTGCATTTGCCAGAAAGATAAACGTTATTGGCTTTGACTTGAATGAAAAGAAAATCGAACTCTATAAGAGTGGTATTGATCCTACCAATGAAGTGGGAAATGACGTGATAAAAAATACAACGGTAGATTTTACGGCGGACCCTTCCCGGCTTCGTGAGGCAAAATTTCATATTGTTGCAGTTCCTACACCCGTAAATGCAGATCATACGCCCGATTTGACTCCGGTAGAAGGAGCAAGCCGGATTCTGGGACAGAATCTTACCAAAGGATCTGTGGTAGTATTTGAGTCTACGGTTTATCCGGGAGTAACAGAAGATATCTGCGTACCAATTTTGGAGAAGGAATCCGGATTAAAGTGTGGTGTGGATTTTAAGATTGGATATTCACCTGAAAGAATAAATCCCGGAGATAAAGTGCATCGTCTGGAGACCATTGTAAAAATTGTATCCGGTATGGACGAGGAAACCTTAGATACTGTAGCAAAGGTTTATGAAATGGTAGTACAGGCAGGTGTATACCGTGCAGAATCCATTAAAGTTGCAGAGGCTGCCAAGGTAATTGAGAACAGCCAGCGCGATATAAATATTGCGTTTATGAACGAACTTTCCATTATCTTTAATAAGATGGGAATTGATACAAAATCAGTATTGGAGGCAGCAGGAACGAAGTGGAATTTCCTGAAATTTGCTCCGGGACTTGTCGGAGGTCACTGTATTGGTGTAGATCCTTATTATTTAACATATAAGGCAGAATCCTTAGGATATCATTCCCAGATTATTCTGTCCGGACGCAGGATTAATGATGATATGGGAAAATATGTGGCAGAGTCGCTGGTTAAGAATTTGATTAAAGCGGATATACCGGTTAAGGGAGCGAGAGTTGCCATTTTGGGATTTACGTTCAAGGAAAATTGTCCGGATACAAGAAATACCAAGGTTATCGATATTTATAAAGAACTTGGTGAGTATGGAATTACACCGATTGTCATAGACCCTGCTGCTGATGCGGATGAAGCAAAACGCTTGTATGGTATTTCATTCGAAACGATGGATGCAGTAAAGGACATGGATGCTGTAATTATTGCGGTGGCACATCAGCAGTTCCTTTCCTTGTCAAAAGAACAGATTGGAAGTTTCTATGCCCCGGCACATAATAAAAAGGTATTGTTGGATTTGAAGGGTATTCTTAATCGAAAAGAATATCTTTCGGAAGAATATAGTTATTGGAGATTGTAATTATGGGATATCAGAATTTAGTATTTGATGAAAACAGTGTTTTTCTGGTAACGGGTGGTGCCGGTTTTATTGGCTCCAATTTGTGCGAGGCAATTTTAACTATGGGCTATACTGTACGGTGCCTGGACAACCTTTCTACCGGAAAATATGAAAACATTGAACCGTTTACGGCAAATCCGAAGTTTACTTTTATAAAAGGCGATATCCGTGATCTGGATACCTGTATGGAAGCAACAAAGGGTGTGGACTATGTACTCAATCAGGCAGCATGGGGAAGTGTGCCAAGAAGTATCGAAATGCCTTTGCTCTATGAAGAAATTAATATTCGCGGAACTTTAAATATGATGGAAGCATCCAGACAAAACGGTGTTAAGAAATTTGTCTATGCATCAAGCTCTTCAGTTTATGGAGATCATCCGGTATTACCCAAGAAAGAAGGACATGAAGGAAAGCTCCTTTCTCCATATGCATTAACCAAACATGTGGATGAAGAATATGGAAGGTTGTATAAGGTTTTATATGGACTGGATACATATGGCATGCGTTACTTTAATGTATTTGGCCGCAGACAGGATCCGAACGGAGTTTATGCAGCAGTTATTCCAAAGTTTATTAAACAGCTGATGGATGGAGAAGTTCCGACTATTAACGGTGATGGAAGACAGTCCAGAGATTTTACGTATGTGGAAAACGTGGTAGAAGCAAATTTAAAAGCCTGCCAGGCATCTTCTGAGGCAGCAGGAGAAGCATTTAATATTGGAGCAGGCGGAAGAGAATATCTGATTGATGTTTACCACAATATCTGCAAAGCTCTGAATAAAGAGGTAGAGCCAAATTTCGGGCCAAACCGTAAAGGAGATATTCGGGATTCCAATGCAGATATCAGCAAAGCAAAAGAATTGCTTGGCTATCATCCGGATTATGATTTTGCTAAGGGAATTGCACTTGCCATTGACTGGTATAAGGAAAACCTGTAAGGGAGACCTTTGATAATATGAATATTACAGTACGATTAGATGATATAACACCTGATATGGATTGGGAACGCTTTCTTAAGTTTAAGGCACTTCTTGATAAATATCAGGTGAAGCCGCTTATAGGGATTGTTCCTGACAATCAGGATATGCTGTTGAAAGGTGGCTGTGGAGCGAAAAGCAACGAAGAGTTTTATGATTATATAAAACAACTCCAAAAGCAGGGGTGGTCGATAGCCATGCATGGCTATCAGCATATTTACAGCACTTCGAAAGGCGGGGTATTTCCACTAAACCATTTTTCAGAATTTGCCGGCTGTTCACTGGAGGAGCAGAGATATAAAATTTCAGAAGGGAAGCGTATCCTGGAGAAGTATGGTATTAAAACGTGTATTTTTATGGCCCCGGCACATTCCTATGACAAAAATACCATTCAGGCTCTGAAAGAAAATGGATTTACGGAAATTACAGATGGTTTTGGAAAGAGACCGTATCAATGGAAGGGAATGACGTTCTATCCTATTTCATTTCTTCTTTCCAGAACATTTCGTAAAAAGAAGGGATACTCCACAATGGTAGTTCATACAGGAACTGTTTCTGAGGACGAGCTTAACAGATATAAACAGTATTTTGAAAATCCGAATGTACATTGGATTTCATATGAAGAGTATCGCAAAATTCCGGCAGCTTCAAGAAATGCCGGGGGCAGAATAAAAGAATATTTATTGGCAACAGCCAAAAATTTCGTTGGCAGAATCAGAAACAGATAAGAGGTATTTTATGGAGAAACCGGTTCGTATTTTGCATGTGCTTGGGAATACACAGCTTGGCGGCGCAGAAAGCCGTATCATGGATTTGTATCGTCATCTGGACCGTACCCGGGTACAGTTTGACTTTGTAGTGCATTCGGAAGAAGAGGGATATTTTAATGATGAAATCAGAAAACTGGGAGGGCGAATTTTTCGCGTTCCCCGTTTTCATGTCACCAACTATTTTTCCTATCGGAATGCCTGGAAAAGATTACTGAAAGAACATTGTGACAGTGATGGAAAATCTGAATTTCATATGATACAGGGACATATGACAAGTACAGCGGCTATCTATCTTCCGATAGCTAAAAAATGTGGCATTCCAACTACAATTGCACATGCCAGAAGTGCAGGCGTAGACCATGGAATCAAAGGTGTTGTAACCAGATTTTTGAGAAGAAACCTTGCTCATAAAGCGGATTATTTGTTCACATGCTCCCAAATTGCGGGGATATCCGTTTTTGGAAAGAAAGCCGTGAAACAAGGGAAAACACGTTTTATTCCCAATGCGATTGATTGTAATAAATTTGCATATCAGGAAGAGGTCAGAGAACATATCCGGCGGGAGCTTGGGTTGGAGGATTATTATGTTATTGGCCATGTGGGACGGTTTCATTATGCAAAAAACCATGAGTATCTGATAAGAGTTTTTGCCAAACTGGTACAAAAGGAAACGGAAACCAGAAAATATGCGTTGATTTTATTAGGAGAAGGCGGGCTAATGGAAGAAACCCGGACACTTGCAAAAGAACTTGGAGTGGGTGACAGGGTTTATTTCCTGGGAAATAAAGGAAATGTAAACGATTATTATCAGGCAATGGATTTCTTTGTTTATCCGTCACGTTTTGAGGGGATGCCGGGAACAATTGTTGAGGCACAGACGGCAGGATTACCTTGCTTGATGTCAGATAGCATTTGTGATGAGGTGGTTGCAACAGAACTCGTAACCACAATGAGTATTCAGGAAAAACCGGAGTTGTGGGCAGACTATATTGAAGCGCATGCCGTGTACAAGAGGCGTTCCCATGTGGAGGAAATGGTGCGTCAGGGATTTGATGTTCATGGACAGGCGGAGCTTATGACTGATTTTTACACGAAAGAAAAGTTGTTGCTGATGAGTCCGATGCTTCATCAGGGGGGCTTTGAAAGAGTCTGTATTACTACGGCAAGACTATTGCAACCGTATTATGATGTGACGATATTGATTTTTGACGATGCTAACATTGCCTATGATATTACGGGATTATCGATATGCAATATTCATATGGGGGTACGCAGAGGCAGGATACAGAAAATTTTTAATATTCTGAAGCGTTCTGTATGCGTCAGAAATATAAAGAAAAGGCAGAAACCTGTATTGGCATACAGCTTTGGACCAAGTGCCAACATGGTAAATGTATTTTCGAAAACGAAATATGAAAAAGTCTGGGTAGGACTTCGAAATTATACGGATGTGGAAGAATCTGTCAAAATGAAGTTATTCTTGAAATGGGCAGATCGAATTGTATGCTGCTCCAGGGATATCGAGGCGAAAGTTAAGGAATTATCCAACCCTGCAACTATACAGACAGCAGTATTGTACAATTTATATGATGTAGAAAAGATTCGTCAGGATGCTTATGCCAAAAATCCGGAGCTTCCATTTCAGGAGGAGAATCTTCGTTATCTTGTTTCCATGGGCAGAGATGACCCAATGAAAGGGTTCTGGCACATGATAAAGGCGTTTAGCTGTGTCTGTAAAGAAGTACCGTCTGCTCGCCTGATTCTTATGGGAGCAGGAAATTTTGAGAAGTATAAGACGCTGGCGAAACAGCTTGGAATTGCAGATAAGATTTATTTTGCAGGAATGCAGAAAGAACCATACGCTTATTTGAAATATGGAGAAATTTATTTGCTGACTTCACGTAATGAAGGATTTCCAAATGCATTGGTAGAAGCAATGGCACTTTCGCTTGCACCAATCAGTGTTAACTGTCTGACCGGTCCGGCTGAAATTCTTACAAAAGATGGAAATACGAATAAATGTGCACAAATTTTTGAGAAAAAAAGAAATCAGGGTGAAAAACAGGTAATCTATGGGGATTACGGAATTTTGTTACCGGCAATATCTGCGGAGGAAAACCTTGATGCAGAGGTGATTTCGGATGAGGAAAAACAACTTGCTGCAGAAGTCATTCGATTACTTGAGGAAGAAGAGCTGCGAAAGAACTATCAGCAATCCGCAGCAAAACGTGCAAGAGACTTTACTTACGGCGTATACCTGGAGAAGCTCTTAGCATTGATAAAGCAGGAGCGATATGATAAAATAAAACGTTAGGATACCGCGTGAAACTAGTTTGTTATAAGGGTAAGTAAGCAGGAAAAAGTATGCATAAAATTTTATTTCATTTAAATTGTCTGGAACAGGGAGGAGCCGAGAGAGTGGTTTCCAATCTGTCAAATCAATTTTCAAGAGAAGGCTATGAAGTGGTGGTAGCTACAGAGTGGCAGGGAGAAAAGGAATTTGAACTCGAAAAGAATGTCCGCAGGGTACATGTCGGATTGAAAAAGAGCGATGAAGGTAAATCAAGAGCTGTAAAAGTGTTTTTACGACACAAATATTTACGCAGGGCAATTAAGGCCGAAAAACCGGATATTGTAATTGCTTTTGCACATAAGGCAAACTATCGTGCATTGATGTCTACAATATTTATAAAGGTTCCCGTTATCATTGCCGTAAGAATAGATCCGGTAGGAAATTATGATGGTATAGAGGATAAAATTCTTATTCCTTTACTGTTTCCAAGAGCAGCCGGTTGTGTATTCCAGACAGAAGGACAGAAGGCATTTTTTCCGGAGTATTTACAGAAAAAATCCAGAATTATCTTAAATCCTGTAAATGACAAATACTTAAATGTGCCGGCTCCTGCACAGAGAGAAAAAGTAGTTGCCCAATCCTGCCGACTGGTGGATTTTAAAAATCAACCAATGCTTCTTAAGGCATTTTTAAAGGTCCACGAGAAACATCCGGATTATCAGCTTAAGCTGTATGGCGGAGATTCTTTTGATGGAACGAAGGAGATTCTCGAACAGATTATCACGGAACATCATGCGGAGGAATTTATTCATTTAATGGGACCGTGCGATGATTTGGAAAAGGAACTTCCTAAGGCAGCGGTATATGTTCTCTCGTCAGATTATGAGGGACTTCCCAATGCACTTCTTGAGGCGATGGCGTTGGGATTGCCGGTAGTAGCAACAGATTGTCCCTGTGGAGGACCAAGAACCGTTATTACAAATGAAGTAGACGGACTCCTTGTGCCGATTAAAGATCAGGATGCGTTAGAAAATGGAATTAACCGGCTGATTGAAGACAGGGAATTGGCAGAACGCTTAGGCAATCAGGCAAGAAAAATCAGTGAAAAGATAAACGGTCCTGCGATACAAGCGCAGTGGCGTGACTATATCAATGAGATTATTGGAAATGATGGAGAATAGGCATGTGCGGAATATGCGGTTTTATTTCAAAACAGAATATTACATTAGACCAGTTGAAGTGCATGAATAATACTATGTACCATAGAGGTCCTGATGACAGTGGTGAAGAAATTTATACCATGAAAGATGGATATGAAATCGGACTTGCTCAGAGAAGACTGGCAATTATGGATCTTTCTCCATTGGGGCATCAACCCATGCATTCGGAGAATAAGAGGGTAAGTGTAGTCTATAATGGCGAAATATATAATTTTAAGGAGCTTCGGGAAGAACTTTCCGACTATCCTTTCCGGTCAAATTGTGATACAGAGGTAATTATTGCAGCATACTTAAAGTGGGGCATAGAGTGTGTGCACAAATTTAACGGAATGTTTGCAATCTGTATTTATGACCGCCAGGATGAGAAAGTTTATCTGATACGTGACAGAATAGGAAAAAAGCCACTTTATTATGAATGGAAGGATGGAAATCTCGTTTTTGCTTCCGAGTTAAAACCGATTATGGCGCGTCCGGGTTTTCAGAAAAAAATCCGCAGGGAAGTGCTTTCCAGATATTTATTTCAGCAATATATTGTAGAACCGGACAGCATCTTTGAAGATGTGTTTAAGCTGGAACCGGGCAGCATTTTAGAATATCAGAATGGACAGATTCAGACTTATAAATATTGGGATATTAAAGAAGTCTATCACAGAATGCAGAAGACACCGGTGAAGGACTACGGTCAGGCAAAGGAAGAACTTAAGCAGCTACTAAAGAAATCGGTAGCCTCCCGCATGATTGCAGATGTGCCGCTGGGCGCATTTTTGAGCGGAGGCTATGATTCGTCGTTAATTACGGCAATAGCACAGGAGCATGCTACGGAACCGGTAAAAACATTTTCGATTGGTTTTCATGAGGAACGGTATAATGAGGCAAAATATGCCAAGCAGGTAGCAGACTACCTGGGTACAAACCATACCGAATTATATATTTCTGAGAAAGAAATGTTTGATATGGTAGAAAGTATTCCTACCTACTACGATGAACCTTTTGCCGATTCTTCCCAGATTCCCAGCATGCTGGTATCAGAACTTGCCCGAAAGAAGGTAACTGTTGTGTTATCCGGAGATGGCGGGGATGAGTTCTTTTGCGGATATAATATCTATGATAATGTAAAACAGGCACAGATGCTGGATTTCCTTGGCGGAATAACGCATGGTGTATGTGGATGTCTTGGAATAGAAGAAAAACTGCCTTTTAGAGTCAGGGTGGTTGCGGGTAATAGAAACCGGGAGACGAAGACACAGTTTGGAGCAAGCAACTATATTGTACGGGCAAATAAAATGGTCTTAGGAGATGGGATTCCCTGCCAATATCCTATAGAAAGTACTTATGAAGTAAAGAATTGGCAGATCCGAAGAATGCTTTTGGATATGGATACTTATTTACCCGGAGATATTTTATGCAAGGTGGATCGTGCATCAATGAAATATTCGTTGGAAGCGAGGTGCCCGATTCTCGATAAAGATGTTATGGAGTATTCGTTCCGCCTGGAACATAATCTGAAATATTCCAATGGCATTAAGAAGCGCATTTTAAAAGATATTGCTTATGATTATATTCCCAAGGAGCTTTTGGACAGACCTAAAGTAGGATTCGGGGTACCATTGGACAAATGGTTACGTGGACCGCTGAAGGAACAGCTTGTAGATATGTGCAATCGGGACTTCCTGAAACAACAGGGAATATTTGATGCAGATTACACAGCGGATATGATTGAAAATTATCTACTGACAGGAGACGGCGGACCGGCAACGGGAGCAAATTATTCAAAGCTTACCTGGTCGTTTTTTGTATTTCAACAGTGGTATCAGGCATACAGGAGTTAGTGCTTATGCATATGGCATTTATGATTGGTGCACTTACTAAAGGTGGCGCTGAACGGGTAATGACAAATCTGATTGATTATTTTGTTCAAAAGAATCATCAGGTTACATTGGTTACCCAATATCAAAGAGAAGATGAATATACACTGAATAACAGAGCAAAAAGGATTCTTTCTGATATCACACCGGAAGAAACCGGGAAAAGTCGGATCCTTAATTTTGTGAAGCGATTTCGAAAACTTCGAAATATCTGGAAATCAGAAAAACCCGATGCAATCTTAGTTTTTATCGGGAAAAATAATATTATGACGCTGTTGACCGCGTGGGGATTACATATTCCCGTAATTGTTTCAGTACGTGCAGATCCGAACCAGGAGTATTCCGGAAAGCTATTGCGCTTTTTGGCAAGATTTCTATTCCGTTTTGCAGCGGGAGTGGTATTGCAAACTAATCAATGCAAAGAGTTTTTCCCGAAGGCGGTTCAGAACAAGGCGGTAATTCTTCACAATCCGGTAAATCCTGAATTCTTTGAGGAGCCATACTGTGGAGAACGGGATCATACGATTGTTTCGGTAGGGCGCCTTGATGATAATAAGAATCAGCAGTTGATTATTCGTGCATTTGCGAATATTTTGCCTCTGCATCCGGATTATCGATTGATTTTTTACGGAACTGGTGAAAATCTTACAATGTTAAGATCACTTGTGAAGGATTTGAAGATAGAGAATGAGGTTATTTTTGCAGGAGTGGTAGGTCATGTTGCTCAATATATAAAAAAAGCAGGTGTTTTTGTCCTGTCTTCTAACACGGAAGGAATGCCAAATGCACTGATTGAAGCAATGGCTTTGGGGATTCCTGTAATCTCAACAGACTGTCCGTGTGGCGGACCTGCTGACTTGATTCGTCATGAAAAAAATGGTTTGTTGACGCCAGTTGACAATGTTGAAAAAATGACAGAAAACTTGCAAAATATGTTGAATGACTTGCAAAAAGCTTCAAAAATGGGGCAGGAAGCCAGGAAAACATGCGAAATTTATCGAGGAGAAGTCGTATATCAGGAGTGGTACGACTATATTACCAATATTGTTCATAAAAAGAAGGAAATGAAGTAGGGAGGAATCCTATGTGCGGAATAGCGGGTTTTTGCAACTTCCCGGGAACGTTGGAGAACAAACAGAATAATCTTGAAAAAATGAAACAACGCATGCTTCATAGAGGACCGGATGCAGGAGGAAGCTTTATATCAGAGGATGGCTGTGTTGCATTAGGGCATCGGAGATTGTCAATTGTAGATCTTTCGCCAACCGGCTTACAGCCGATGAAGTCGCATAGCGGTCGTTATGTAATTGCTTATAATGGTGAAATATACAATTATAAAGAAATTGCAGACCGTTTGATGAAGGAGCATAAAGTAAGTAGCTTCTATGGTACATCGGATACGGAGGTACTGCTGGAAGCATTCGAAGCATATGGCATTGAAGATGCAATTTCCATGTGTAAGGGCATGTTTGCAATTGCACTTTATGATTTACAGGAACGGACCTTATATCTGCTTCGTGACAGAGTTGGGGAAAAACCGCTGTATTATGGATTTGTTGGGGAAAGTTTTGTTTTTGCATCAGATATTGGCTGTATAGCTACATTGGATGGATTTCATAATCCAATTAATACAGATGTACTGGATGTGTATTTTGTTCATGGATATATTCCAGCACCGTATTCCATATATCAGGGAATTCATAAGTTACTACCCGGAGATGTGTTAAAAATTAAATATCCATTTAATAAAGAAGAGGTTAGACCGTATTGGTCAATGAGAGAAGCGGCAAAAAAAGGCCAGGAAAATCTTTTTAAGGGTTCCTTTGAAGAAGCAGCAGATGAACTGGAACGTCTGTTAAAGAACGCAATCCAGGGTCAGATGGTGGCAGATGTTCCGGTAGGAGCATTTTTATCTGCCGGAATTGACAGCAGTACCATTGTGGCACTGATGCAGTCTTTGAATAAAAATAAGGTAAAAACCTTTACCATAGGTATGGAAGACAAGTCTTACAATGAAGCTGTTTATGCCAAGGAGATTGCACAACACCTTGGGACAGAACATACAGAGCTTTATATTACGGAAAAGGATGCAAAACAGGTAATTCCGAAGCTATCTTATATTTTTGGAGAGCCATTTGCAGACTCTTCACAAATTCCGACATATCTGGTAAGCCAAATGACGAGACAACATGTTACGGTATCATTAAGCGGAGACGGTGGGGACGAACTTTTTTGCGGTTATACTTCCTATGCTTCCGTGGACCGAATCTGGAACAAAATGTGTCATGTACCCTATCCGATTCGAAAGCTGGTAAGCGATATTGTTCTTCATACACCACTTACGAAAAAAGAGGTTGTTCAGATTAAAGGAGCATTACTGGGCGCAAAAGACCCTATGGATCTTTATATGCGTTCACAGAAGTATGACTCACTTGTTCCGCAACTTACATTAAAAGAAACGAAGGATGCATTTTCTTATGATGTTTATCATCCTGAAGTGGTAAAAGAAATTAATCATCAGATTATGCTTACAGATATGCAGATGTATCATCCGGATGATATTTTGGTAAAAGTGGATCGTACTGCAATGGCAGTATCTCTGGAAACGAGAGTGCCGATGCTGGATAAGGATGTGGTAGAATTCGCATGGAGTCTTCCTATTTCCTATAAGAAAGAGGATGGAGTTGGCAAAAAGGTACTGCGAGAGGTCCTTTACCGGTACGTTCCCCGTGAAATGATGGAGAGACCTAAAAAAGGCTTTTCTATTCCGATTCAGAAATGGCTTCGTGAAAAAGAGTTGCGGGAATGGGCAGAAGCATTGATAGATCCTGCTGTTTTGCGCAGACAGGGAATTTTGAATCCAGATGTTGTCTGGAAAATCTGGGATAACTTTATAAATAAGAATGAATGGAAAATTCAGATATGGTATATTCTGATGTTCCAGGAGTGGATGTGTAATGTACTTTAATTCCTACATCTTTATTTTGTTCTTTCTGCCCTTGGCTGTAGCAGGATATTTATTCCTGCAAAGAAAAGGGTGGAAACGGGCAGCAGCTTATTATATGATTGGAATGACACTGTGGTTTTGCGGATATGGGAATCCGTGGAATGCAGTGATTTTTGCGTTGCTGATTTTGGTCAATTATGCTTTTGTGCAAAGAATCATATCCGCACAAACCGGGAAGAAGCAATTAAATAAGAAGAAACTATGGTTGTGGATAGGAATTTTGCTTGATGTCGTGATACTTATTGGCTTTAAACTCTCAGGGAAACTTCCACTTGGAATTAGTTTTTATACATTTCAGCTTATTTCTTATCTCGTTGATAGTTATCGGGGAAAATGTGAGGGACAGACTTTTTTGGAATACCTGCAATACATGTGTTTCTTTCCAAGGTTTCTGCAGGGACCGATTGTTTTGCAGGAGGAATTTATTCCGGAACTTCGCAATAAGGAAAATCAAAAACTTTCCTATGAAAATTTAAGCAGGGGACTTTATGGTTTTTCACTTGGACTTGGAAAAAAAGTCTTGCTTGCCGATTCGCTTGCCAAGCTGGTTAATGAAGGGTATGCAAATGTATCAACGTTGAATTCTTCAGAGGCACTTCTTATAATGGTGGCATATGCCTTGCAGCTTTACTTTGATTTTAGTGGCTACTGTGATATGGCATCCGGAGTTGCTACGATGCTAAAAATTAAATTACCATTAAATTTTAACTCGCCATATAAAGCTGCGTCAAATTCAGAATTCTGGGATAGATGGCATATGACATTAACGCGATTTTTTACAAAATATGTGTACATTCCGCTAGGAGGAAATCGTAAGGGAAAAACACGTACGCTGATAAATATCATGCTGGTATTTCTCCTGAGTGGATTCTGGCATGGAACAAATTTGACATTTTTGCTCTGGGGAGCGCTGCACGGACTGGTAATGATTTTTGAACGGGTGACGGGATATGAAGAGTGGAAATCACCACATGCGATTAAGGTTTTAGGAAATTTGGCTTTTCAGATTTTTGCATGGAGTATATTCCGGGCAGAGTCGATTTCACAGGTAATACAATTATGGACAAGACTCTTTACGGGAGGATTTCATAAGGTTAATTCACAAATAACAAGTGTTTTTAATGACGCAATAGAAATCAGAATACTTGTCAGAATGAAACTTCTCCCATTTCTTACAGCACATCCGGGTGTGCCGGCAATTGCCATGGTGGGAATACTTCTGGCAGCCTGCCTATGGATGCGAAATACTTCTGAAAAGGTGGAACAGATGAAATGGAGTGGATGGAAAATGATGGTAACAGCCGGTCTACTCTTTTGGAGCATTTTGTCGCTGGCTGATATTACTCAATTTATATACGTCAATTTTTAGAACATCCGTATCCGTACGGTGATTAGGAGCAGAAAGGAGGCTTGGAGAATGGAACAAACCATGGATAGAAAAGCAAAACATTGGTTTTGGGGCTGTTTGTTTTTTACGGGAATGCTGCTTGTCTTGATAGCAGTAATTGTAATAGGCGTGGATCCGTATTTTCATTATCATAAGCCGCTACCCTTTCTTTCTTACCGTATTTACGAGGAGCGATATGTAAATGATGGAATTTCCCGACATTTTGATTACGATGCAGTAATTACAGGAACTTCCATGTCTCAAAATTTTAAAACAAGTGAACTTGATGAATTATTTGGAACACATGCAGTAAAGGAACCTTTTTCGGGAGCTGGATTCAAAGAACTAAGTGAGAACCTTGACCGTACATTGCAATATGGACAACAGGTAAAGATGGTATTGATGCCGTTAGACTATAATGATTTAATGCGGGATGCAAACTGGCAGAAGTATGAGGAATTTCCAACGTATCTATATGATCAGAACATATTAAATGACACACGTTATGTGTGGAATAAAGCGATTTTGTATCATGGTGTTACAGCAAATATAACAAGAACTCTGCAGGGAGAACCCTCTACCTCTATGGACGAATATTCTTCCTGGGTATATGAAACAGGATTGGAGCATATCCTTGCTTCCTATACCCGTGCAGATCAGCATCCTTTAGAAAACCCGGCATTCACTGATGAAGACCGGAAGCAGGTAGAGGAAAACATAGGACAAAACATCATTGACCTGGTAAATAAGTATCCGGATACGGAGTTTTATTTTTATTACACACCATACAGTATCTGTTATTTTGACGGATTGCATTTGCAGAATGCGTTGGATAGACAGTTTGCAGCAGAAAGACTTACAACAGAGATGCTGTTACAATGTCCTAATGTTAAGTTGTTCAATTTTTTTGACCATCCGGAAGTGATTTGCAATCTGAACTATTATAATGATAAAGCACACTACTCGGCGGAGGTAAATTCTATGATTCTCCAATGGATGAAAGAAGAAGAGGGACTTTTGACAATGGACAACTATGAACGTCGGCTTGTAGAGGAAAAAGAGTTTTTTGAAAATTACGATTACGATGGCATCTATGAGGAATAGGCAATTGCGAAACACAAAGCTTTGTGGGAATATTCAGGCAGTATTTCTGCTCAAATCCCATATGCTGAACACTGCCTGAATATTCCAAAGGCTTTTGTGTTTCACAATTTCCTGTTTCAATAGAGCAAAGTGAGGTGGTTCCATGATTATTATACGTATGTCCGGTGGGCTTGAAAGGCAGATGTTTCAGTATGCACTTTATATGAAGCTCATTGCGATGGGAAGAGAAGTAAAGTTTGATGATATTAATGAATATCGGGATGAAAGAACAAAACCAATCATGCTTTCGGTGTTTGACTTGTCCTATCCGCGTGCGACATGGGATGAAATCAATGCTTTTACAGATGGTTCCACAAAACTATGGGATCGCATTCGTCGTTTTTTCAGAGGACGGCATACAAACATTTACAAGGAAAAAGGATATTACGATCCGGCAATATTGCAAATGGAAAATGCCTATCTGGATGGTAGTTTCCAGAGTCAGATGTATTTTGATGATGTAAAGGAAGAGGTTCGCAATGCATTTCAGTTTCCAAAGTTAGAAGAGATGCATTTGTCTCCGACTATTTATGAAGAAACGAAAGCACTGCTGACACAGATTGAAGGTACAAATGCAGTAGGAATTCATATCCGCAGAAGTGATTCAAGACCAAATGAAGAATTGTATGAGGGGATTTGTACCGCAGACTATTATTGTGCAGCAGCTGGTTATATTAAAGAACGCTATCCGGATGCAACTTATTATATTTTCAGTAATGAACCCAAATGGGTAAAAAGTACAAGAAAGGCGTTGATTCAAAGTCAGCTGACAGAGGGAATGAGCCGTGAGGAAGTTACTGCCATAAAGAAGAAATTTGTTATGGTACAGAGCAATACGGAATATACGGCATATCTGGATTTACTGCTTTTAAGTAAATGCAAGCATAATGTTCTTTCGAATTCCAGCTTTAGCTGGTGGGGAGCATGGCTTAATGACAATCCGGATAAAATAATGGTGGCACCAACTCCATGGATGAACAATTCCAATGGGGAAGAAATCTATACCGAAGGTATGGTTTTGATTAATGGAAAAGGAAAAGTAGTTCACAAGGTAAAATAGATGGATATTATTCGTATGGAGGGAGGACTGGGAAACCAGCTCTTTCAGTATGCCTTATACCGGCAGCTTCAGTTTATGGGTAGAACCGTAAAAATGGATGTAACAACCGAATATGGTCGGGAACATGACAGACAGCATATGCTTTGGACACTTGGAGCTTCTTATGAAGTGGCAACGCAGGAAGAAATCAACGAACTTACAGATGGGTTTATGGATCTGCCATCCAGAATAAGAAGAAAATTATTTGGTAGAAAAACAAAGAAATATGAAGAACAGAGTCAGAATTTTGATCCACTGGTTCTTGAAAAGACACCAGTGTATCTTACGGGGTACTTTCAGAGTGACTGTTATTTCAGAGATGTTGTGGAAGAACTTCGTCAGGAGCTGCATTTTTCAGAACATATCTGGGATCATATTTCAACCGACTTAAAAAGAAGATTACAGGAGTATGAACAGCAGATTTGCAGTCTTCAGGCAGTATCACTCCATATCCGGAGAGGAGATTATCTGGAGCACCCGGAGATTTATGGGGTAAGCTGTACCAAAGAATATTATGATACAGCAATCCAATATATAAAGGAATATTGTCCGGATGCACATTTTTTTGTGTTTACAAATGATGTGTCATGGGTAAGAACATGGTTAGAAGAAAAAGCATCTGATGAGTTTACGCTAATAGAAGGAACCACGGAAGAAAATGGATACCTGGATATGATGCTGATGAGCAAATGCCGTCATCATATTATGGCAAATTCCAGTTTTAGCTGGTGGGGAGCATGGCTCAATTCTTATAAACAGAAAATAATAACGGCACCAACGCCATGGTTTGGTGACAGAGACTGCCGGGATATCTATACAAAAGAAATGATTCGGATTTCGCCGGATGGGGAGGTTTGCAGGTAATGACCGACACACCAATAATTTCAGTAATTGTAACAGCCTATAATGTGGAAAATTATATTGAACAATGTATAAAAAGTCTTTTGGCACAGACATTTTCGTCGATTGAATTTATTCTTGTGGATGACGGTTCGACAGACAAATCAGGAGAAATCTGTGATCGATATGCACAACTGGATGACAGAATCAAGGTGATCCACCGTTCAAACGGAGGACCATCAGCAGCCAGAAATGCTGGATTTGCTATTGCACAGGGAAAATATATTGGATATGTCGACGGTGATGACTGGATTGAACCGGAAATGTATGAAAAGATGTATGAGGCCTGTGAACAAAATCAGGCACAAATGTCAATATGTTCTTACCGGCATTGGGGGGAAGGCGCAGAAGAGAGTCATCCTACCGGAAACCAGCTTATACTTTCCAGAGAGCAGGCAATGGAAATTTATATTATGGGGGATGAGCAGTATCATATTTATCATGCCGTATGGAGCAAACTTTTCTTAAGAAGTATCATTCAGGACTTACGGTTTCAGGAGGGACATAAGTCAGAGGATATCATGTATACGACATGTGCGCTTGGGAAAATAGAAAAATGCGTATTTCTGGATACGCTGCTATATAATTACCGTACGGACCGAGTGGGCAGTATTATGAACAGTAAGCTGGAAGAGCGGAGATTTCAGGATGAAATTCCGTTCACAAGAGAGCAGATTGCATATTTGCGCGGACTTGGGATGACGGAATTATCCGAGAAGGCGTCCTACCAATTTTACCGCAGGCTTCTGTATTATTATCTGGATTTTCGCAAACGTAAGATGAAGAAAGCCGGGCGAAGAACCATTCAGTTTTTGCGTGAAGAAAAAGAAAAAATCCGGCAGATTTATAAAAAGGATTTTGTTACAACAGGCGACAAGGTACGCATGAAAATTGCACTAAGAGTTCCTTTCTGCTATTATATACTTGTGAAATTTTATGATAAATACATTATTCCGTGGAAACAGAGGAGATAAGGAAGAAGAACAGCATGAAGCATTCAGGAATTTTGAAGAAAATTAATTATATATTCGACCGGAAGCAGAAGCAGCAGTTAGTGCTTTTGGGATTTATGATTTTTATCGGTGGTTTTCTGGAAACGTTAGGGGTAAGTACGATGATTCCGGTAGTAACAGCATTACTGACCCCGGAAAAATTGCAGGAAACTGTAGAAAAGTATGATGTACTGCAAAAAATCTGTAATACCATGCATATTACAGATGTGAGCCGTATGACAATTTCATTGTTATTACTTCTTATGGCAGTTTATGTAATTAAAAATCTGTATATATTGTTTCTCACATATAAGCAGAATACTTTTATAACGCAAAATAGAAACAATATGATTAGCCGTGTTATGGCAGAATTTTTAAACCGTCCTTATGAGCAGTATCTTGGTGCGGATATACCAACCGTATTCCGTATTACCGATAGTGATATTCCACAAACGTTTTCATTGATGCTGGCATTGCTTTCGCTGGCTTCTGAGGTAGTTGTTTCCTGTCTGATTTTCCTTGTTCTTTTAATACAAAATGTGCAGATGACCTTATTTATTATGCTTATTTTTGGAGCACTTACCTTGCTGATTGTAAAAGTTTTGAAGCCAAAGCTGAATCAGATTGGAGCAAAAAATCAGGCAATTCAGTCCAGAATTGCAAAATGGAGAATTCAGGCAACTTATGGACTGAAGGATGTTAAAGTGTTGAACCGTGAAGAATTTTTTGTTCGTAATTACTATGAAACCGGAAAAGTAGGTGCAAATGTGGCAAGAAACTATGCGGTTTTAAATAATACGCCAAGACTTTTAATCGAAACGGTATTTATTGTAAGTATGCTATCCTATATTGCCATTTATATACAAAGTGGTGGTGATACAACCCAGATGATGACTACGATAGCAACTTTCGGCGTTGCCGCAATTCGTGTACTTCCCAGCGTAAATCGTATCAATACGTACATTACGGAAATTGCTTATACGACACCAAGCCTTAATTTTGTGTATGAAAATCTTCAGCAGGGAATGAAGACAGACGCAATGCTGGCAGAACGAAGAGCAAATTCCCAGAAAGAGAAGCTGAAATTGGAAGATAAAATTGAACTTAACCATATTACCTTCCATTATCCGGATTCTGATAAACATATTTTCACAGATGCACATATGATTGTTCCGAAAGGAAAGTCTGTAGGAATTATGGGACCATCCGGAGCCGGAAAATCCACAATTGTGGATGTGCTTCTCGGATTGCTTCACGCACAGGAGGGAACGATTACCTGTGATGGTGTTGATATTTTCAAAAATTATGAATCCTGGCTTGCCCAGATTGGATATATTCCACAGAGCATTTATCTGATTGACGAATCGATTCGTGATAATATCGCATTTGGTATTGATGCTGATAAAATTGATGAAGAACGAATTTGGAAGGTGCTGGAAGAGGCACAATTAAAAGAGTTTATTGAAGAACTTCCTGAGGGACTTGATACGACCATCGGAGATCGGGGAATTCGTCTTTCCGGCGGACAGCGGCAGAGAATTGGTATTGCAAGAGCGCTTTACCATGATCCGGAAATCCTTGTATTTGATGAGGCAACCTCGGCACTGGATAATGAAACAGAAGCGGCTGTTATGGAAGCAGTAAACAGTTTCCATGGCAAAAAGACGATGGTAATTATCGCGCATCGCTTAAATACGATTGAGAAGTGCGATATTATTTATAAAGTGGAAAATGAAAAAATTGTGGAGACATCATTATGATAGCTACAGAAATCGGAGCCGGCGATGGATTAGGAAACCAGTTATTCCGTTATATTACACTTCGCTGCATGGCACTTGACCACCAGATGGAGTGGGGGATTGTAGGCAGCGAAACCATGGCAAACAATATGCATAGCAGTTGTGGACTCTACTTTATGGACCTTGATTATGGAAAAGAGGTTTTTAAAGAGAACCTTAAACAATATAATGAGCGGGAGGATCGGATTTTTATCGGAAATTCCAAACATGATCTTGTACATGGCTGTTATGTGACGGGTGTAGATGAGAAGCTTTTAAATCCGGAAGACAATACATTGTATTGGGGGAATATGCAGGATGAGCGTTACTATATCCGGCATAAAGATGAAATCAGGGAATGGCTGAAGGTCAAAGAGGAATATGACTGTAAAGAATTCAGCAGAGACAACCTTTGTATTTTGCATCTGCGTTGCAGTGATTATCTGGATTGCCCGGAATTATATCTCAGGAAAAAATACTGGCTGGATGGTATCCGGAATATGAAGAAAATCCGCCCGGATATGGAATTTATGATTATTACAAATGATGTGAAGGAAGCATCCCGCATTCTGCCGGGAATTCCGGCTTATAATTTTGATTTGGCAAAAGATTATTCCATAATAAAAAATGCAAAATATCTGTTGCTGTCAAATTCTTCATTTGCATATTTTCCGGCATTTACGAGCACAACCGTACAGTATATTCTGGCCCCTAAATATTGGGCAAGACACAATGTGTCTAATGGATACTGGGCATCGGAACAGAACATTTACGAAGGCTGGCATTATCAGGACCGCAAAGGCAGAGTGTTCAGCAGCGGGGAATGCAGAGAAGAACTTGCAAAATATAAAGAGACATCGAAACTTTATCAACGAAAAAATATTCCTTTACAGGGAATGCCTAAAAAAGTGGAAACACTTAAAAGCACGGTGCGTTATCATGCATATCATTGCCTTCGTTTATGGCGTGGGTTAAAGAGAAAGGTAAAACTTTTATGGAAAAAATGCTAGAGCTGCCTAATGTAACATTAGCGGCAATGACGAGCGTAAAAATATATGAAACGGTTAAGGCACTGGAATACAGCATGAAGGGTGTTCACTTTGGAGAAGTGGTTCTGATTACACATCGAAAACCGTTTTTTTTGCCAAAGGGAATTACTTATCGTCATACCGACAAGCTCACTGATATTGATTGTTTCAACTATAAGATTGCATATGAATTGGGAGATTATATTCATACAGATTACGTATTGCTTGTTCATTATGACGGATTTGTAGTACATCCGGAGAAGTGGCAGGATGAATTCCTGAAGTATGATTATATAGGTGCTCCGTGGCCCATTCCGGCAGATGGAAAACAACATTGTTATCATGATGTATTTGGAAACTGGTGTCGTGTAGGGAACAGCGTTTCTCTGCGCAGCCGACAGCTTCTGGAATTTCCAAGAAAAGCAAATCTGAAATGGGAGAAGGATGAAGAGGGCTTTTATAATGAAGATATCTTTTTGTGTTGTCGGCATAAGCATGATATTGAAGCAGCCGGAATGAAAATTGCACCAATTGAGGTTGCAAAATATTTCAGTCATGAGCATCCGATTCCAGAGATTGCAGATGTGGATGCACCATTTGTTTTTCATAAATGGTGGGGAAGAAATGAACAATATCCCAAATTTGAAAATCCATGGACAAGAAGATGGAGAAAAACGAAAGATGTGATAAGACCACTTTTGTTCTGGAGAAAATTAGGAAGGTAAAAAATACCGATGATTTATGATTGTATTCCATTTTTTAACGAACTTGATATTTTGAATTTGAGACTGCATGTATTGGATTCTATTGTGGACAAGTTCATCATTGAAGAGTCCACAGTTACATTTTCCGGAGAACCTAAGGAATTATGCTTTGAAAAAAACAAGGAAATGTTTCAGGAATTTCTGCCCAAGATAGAATATATTGTTGTAGATAATTCGCCGGTAGATACGACAACCCATTTAAGGGATAAATTTCAAAAGAATGCTTTGGAAAAGGGATTGGCAGATGCCGGCGAGGATGACATGATTATTCTGAGTGATGTGGATGAGATTCCAAATCCCGAAGTCCTTAAGGAACTGAAAGAGCATTTTGACCCGAATAAGGTATATCATCTTGCACAAAGGATGTTTTACTGTTTTATCAACATGGAAGAGGTTTCAGGAAATCTTCTTTCCATCACCGGGGAATTTCCGGGAGTAGAGAGAAAAATGTGGTTAGGAACCAAGGTGTTTGCGAAAAGAAGCATTCCAAAAGATGGAATTATTCAGTTGAGGGAAGCGCCTGTTACAGCACCAAATGCGGTTCGCGTTGCAAATGGCGGATGGCATTTCGGCTATATGGGAAGTCGGCATGAGGCTGATGTGTCAAAACGAATCGGAGACAAAGTAGTTGCGGCAGCACATCAGGAATATAATACCGAGGATATTCTGGCAGAGGCAAAATACCGGTTGATGCTGGGCGAGGATATGTTTGGTAGAAACGCAAAATTTCAACGGGTAGAGGTTGATGAAACTTATCCTGAATATCTGTTGCAGCATCGCAGTGATTATGAATATCTGATTATGCCACCGATAAGCCGGGGAAAACAGCAATTCATAAAAATAAGTATGAAGATAAAACGGATTTTCCGGAAAGTCTTACGTAGAATAAAACGAATTTTTAAGAAATAAAAACTGCAGTGTTACAATGGGTGTGATATGCAGGAGGAATGTTATGAACCAGAAAAATAAAATTGCAACAGTATATGGGTTATGGTTTGCGGATTTGATTGCGATTGGAATCTCATTTGTTCTGGCAACCTATATCCGGTTTCGAAATTTCAAGGATATGGAAGATAAAGGCATACATTTTCAGGTATGTCTGTTGCTGTTGCTTATCTGCACGATATATACATTTCTGCTTGACTGGAATCGGGATTTTATAAAACGGAAAGCCGGAAAAGAATTAGTAGCCATTATACAATATGAAATTATTATGATGCTTGGTGTTCAGCCAATTATGTATTTTCTGAAATGGTCGGACAAATTTTCAAGATGGGTAATGATTATTTTTCCGCTTGTGAACCTTGCAGTGACATTTTTGATTCATATTCTGATAAAAAAGGCAGTAAGACTTCATTATCAGTCAGAATCCACGAGAATTAAGGTGCTTATTATCACACAGAAGAGTCTTAAGAAGCAGGTTCTTGAGAAACTGCAAAAGGAACTTGATGTCAGCTACCAGATTGTGAATACGGTCTGCCTGGAAGAGATGCATGGAGGTTTTCTCAAAGAAGCAACACTGATGGCGTTGGATGAGGTGTTTATTTATGCGCCTGATATGATGCAGAAGCAACTGCAGGAAATTATTGAAGCATTTGATGAAATGGGTGTGAACTGCCATTATTGCGTGGAACTTCCCGGAACGGATAGCAACCGGACGAAAATAGATACATTTGGAAATTATTCGGTAATCACATATACCCGTTTCCGAAGCAGTTATAAGCGTTTGTTAATCAAACGTGTCATGGACATTGTGGGAGGTCTGGTAGGGCTGCTGATAACGGCAGTCTTTTTCCCGTTTGTGGCATTGGCGATAAAATTGGATTCCAAAGGGCCGGTATTGTTTTCACAGATTCGAATCGGACGAAATGGAAGACGTTTTAAAATCTACAAATTCCGTTCCATGTATATTGATGCGGAAGAGAGAAAGAAAGAACTGGAGTCCCAGAATGAGGTTAAGGGGTTGATGTTCAAGATGGAAAATGACCCGCGTATTACGAAGGTGGGAAAATTTATCCGTAAAACCAGTATTGATGAACTGCCGCAGTTTTATAACGTGGTAAAAGGCGATATGAGCCTTGTGGGAACACGTCCGCCCACAGAAGATGAATTTGAAAAGTACAATCAATATTACCGCCGCAGAATCAGTATGACACCGGGACTTACCGGACTTTGGCAGGTAAGTGGAAGAAGTGAGATTGATGATTTTGATGATGTGGTTAAGTATGATTTGAAATATATTGACAGCTGGTCATTGACGCTTGATGTAAAAATCCTGTTGAAGACCATCTGGGTTGTTTTTGCCGGCAGGGGGTCTAAATAATATGGAAAAAGTAAAAGTATTGATGATAGGACCTGACCGGAGTGTACATGGCGGTATTTCCGCGGTAGTAAATAATTATTATGACGCCGGAATCGAAGAGAAGGTCCAACTTACGTATATTGGCACAATGGTGGAAGGAAGTAAACTGCGGAAGCTTTTGCAGGCGATACATGCGTATATACGTTTTTGCAAAGCACTGCCGGACTATCCGATTGTACATATCAATATGGCGTCAGATAGCAGCTATTACCGGAAATCTTTTTTTATCAGAAAGGCAAAAAAAGCTGGTAAAAAAATAATCATTCATCAGCATGGTGGGGATTTTGAAACCTTTTATCTGCATCAGCAAAATGATGCGGGAAGAGCAAGGATTCAAAAAGTGCTGAATATGGCAGATGTATTTCTGGTATTGGCACCACCATGGAAAGAGTTTTTCGGACAGATTGTTGAGAAACAAAAGATTCTTGTATTTCCGGATGCAATTTCTATTCCGGATGCATTTGAAAAGGAATACGGAAAACATAGAATTCTCTTTTTAGGACGTATATGCAGGGAAAAAGGTGTGGTAGAGTTATTGAATGTTATGCCGGAACTTCATGAGAAATATCCCGATGTGAAACTTTTACTTGGCGGTATTTGGGAAGATGAAGAAATACGCGAACAAGCGGAACACCTTTCGGAATATGTAACCTATTTGGGATGGATTGATGGAGCAGGAAAACAAGATTATCTTACATTAAGTGATATTTTTGTATTACCAACTCATTTTGAGGGTCAATCAGTGGCAATCCTTGAAGGAATGGCTTATTACTGCGCTATTGCTGCATCTAATACGGGCGGAATTCCTCAAATGATTGAAAGTGAAAAGAATGGTCTTTTGTTTGAACCCCAAAATGAGGAAGACTTGCGGAAGACATTGGAACGATTATTAGAAGATGCGGAATTATGTAAGAAACTTGGAATGAGCGGTAGAAATACAGTGGAAAAGAAATTTGCCATTCAAAATAATATGAATCAATTGGTGGAGTTATATCATGGAATGTTATAGAGTAAGTGTCATTGTGCCGGTTTATAACGCTACAGAATATTTGGAACCATGTGTTCAATCGTTAATGTGTCAGGACTATACGAATCTGGAAATCCTTTTGATTGATGATGGTTCTACAGATGATAGCTGGAAACTATGTACACAGTTTGCTGAAAAGGATCATCGTGTTTTGGCCTTTCATAAAGAAAATGGAGGATTGGTTTCTGCATGGAAATACGGCGTAGAACATAGCACGGGAGATTACCTTAGTTTTGTTGATAGTGATGACTGGGTAGAGCCCCAGATGATTCGTGAAATGGCAGAATGTCTAAGTGGAAATACAAGGGAGATAGTAGCGAGTGACTATGTGATTGAACGTGATGATGGAACCAGCCAGTATGTTTATCAGCAGCTTTCTCCGGGAATATATGAAAAAGAAGACATCCACAGAGAGGTGCTTCCCAAAATACTTGGCTATGAGCATCGCTATGTGACCATTTCCAGATGTATGAAATTGATTTCCAGGCAGCTGATTCAGGATAACATGCATTATAGCAATCCGGAGATTCGCATGGGGGAGGATACAACAATCATGCTTCCCTGCCTGATGGATTGCCAACGACTTGTAATTATGAACCGGAAAGCATACTATCATTATCGCTATGTTGCAAGTTCTATGATTCATAAATATGATAAGACTTTATATGAAAACAACCAGAATTTACGTCAAATTATCATAAAAATCATTTATGATAAATTTCAAGGCGAAGAACAGAAATTTATGGAGCAACAGGCAGATAAAGAATATATATTCCTACTATTACTGGTTTTAAAAAACGAAGCAAGAGGAAATCCGAAAGGATGTTTTCAAAATATAGCAGGCATATGCAAAACGCCGGAAGTGAAAAGCCTTGTGCGGCATACGAAAGTTGAAGTAAGGGAAAAATCAAATCAACTGCTTTATTTTGTACTACGGCATCCAAATACTTTAGCAATTCTGATACTTCGAATGGCTATGATTTGGTATTACCGCTAAAAAGAGGAGAAGTATATGCGGCCATTAATCAGTGTGATTGTTCCCGTGTATAACGGAGAAGAATATTTAGCAAACTGTATAGAAAGTATTGAAAACCAGACTTACAGACCATTAGAGATAGTGATTGTAAATGACGGTTCTGCAGATGACACAGAAGTGGTATGCAAACAAATAGCCGAAACTTATGATAATGTTCGATGGATTACTTTGCCGGATTTGGGGGTTTCTGCAGCCAGAAATGCCGGAATGAAAGAGGCAAAGGGAGAATATTTAACTTTTGTGGATGCGGATGACCGAATACGGCCGCAAATGCTGCAGGTACTATATGAAGCACTGATTCAGAGTGGCAGTGAGGTGTGTGGATGTGGATTTGCATCCTGGAAAACGCAGAGAGAATGGGAACTTTTAGAGAAATCATTTCCTGCGCAGATAGAAGAAGCTGTTGTATATACAAAGAAGGAATTTCTGAAACAGCAAATCTTAGAAGGAAATAGTCGTTGCTGGAGTAAGCTTTATGATACCAGATTTCTGAAAGAGAACAATCTTCAATTTCAAGAGGGACTTACCATTGGTGAAGATATGCTATTTCTCGTACAAATGTTGCCATATGTTAAAAAGATTGCAGAAGTGGGCTTTCAGGGGTATGGATATTATCAAAATCCACAAGGAGCCATGAACCGTCGATTTAATGATAGTTACATGAATCAGATTAAGTGTTGGAAGATGGCAAGGGATGAAGCAGTTAAAATGGATGAAACCAGTTATATAAAAATAACCTCTATTTTACTGATATCGATTATGCTAACGGTTGGAAAGCTTGCTGAACTGTCTGCAAGAGAAAGAAAGCAGTATGAAAATCATGTAAAAGAATGTCATTCGGAACTCTTGATGGAACGCAAAAATTTAAAAGCCATGCTTTTGTTATCCAGAGGATATCGTGCAAAAATATGGTTATTTGCAATAGCACCACATATCTACTTGAACCTGTATCATATGCACAGAAAAAACAGAAAAGCAGGAAAAGAATGAAAAAAGATTACAAAAATCAGATAATTTTATATATGCATGCCGGAAGCGGAAACCATGGCTGTGAGGCAATTGTAAACAGCCTCTGCCATATGCTGAAAGAACACGTGACACTGGTGTCTTACCGCGGAAACGAGGATGAAAAATATACACTCAAAGACTTGTGTGAAATCCGGCAGGAACGAAGCTTTGATACGCACAAACTGGCACATATTCTTTATTATGCATACCGCATGATGACAAAGGACGCAACAAGCTTTATAAGATACCGCTATGGAGATATTTTTGGAAAGAAGATGTCACCGCTCGCCATTTCGATTGGTGGTGATAATTATTGCTATGACAGTATGCTGGGGGACCTGCAGCTTACAAACAGAGCGTTTGCAGAAAAAGGAACACAGACCGTATTGCTGGGGTGCTCTATTGAGCCGGAACTTCTAAAGGGAGAAAAGGCTTCCCAACTGTTGGAAGATTTAGGAAGATATAACATGATTATTGCAAGGGAAAGCCTTACTTACGAGGCCTTGCAGGATGCGTTTTTACATCATGCACTTTCGACAGAAACGGAACATATTCCGAGAATTTTAAAAATTCCGGACCCGGCATTTACTTTAAATAGGGCTGAGAATGTACTTCCCGATGGATTTCAAAAGGGAAATACGATAGGAATTAATTTGAGCCCGTTGATTCAACAGAGTGAATCCGTTACGGGAATTACAATGAAATGTTATGAACAATTAGTGGAATATCTGATTGCACATACAGATATGCAGATTGCGTTAATTCCGCATGTGGTGTGGAATGGAAACGATGACCGGGTTCCGTTACTGCATTTATATGAAAAATATAAACAGACCGGTCGTCTTGTGCTGGTGGAGGACCATAACTGTGAGGAACTGAAGGGAATTATCAGCCAATGCAGATTTTTTGTGGGAGCAAGGACACATGCAACAATTGCTGCTTATTCCACCGGCGTGCCAACATTGGTCGTCGGCTATTCCGTAAAAGCAGCGGGAATTGCGAAAGATTTGTTTGGACAGACAGAACGTTATGTCATTCCGGTGCAGAGTCTTCAGAACGAGATGGACCTGGTGCAGGGATTTGAGTGGCTGAAAAGCCATGAAGAGGAAATAAGAACACATCTTGAGCAGACGATGCCTGAATATGTGAAAGCTGCATATCAGACAGGAGAAGAAGTGGAACGTTTATGGGAAGAGTTAAGGCGGCAACGAGAAATATAATATTTGGTTATATCGGAAATCTGACAACCCAGCTTCTGGGTTTTGTTTTGCGTACTGTTTTTATTGCCCATTTAGGAAGAACTTTAAATGGCATCAATGCAGTTTATACAGGAATTCTTTCTGTATTATCCATGGCAGAACTTGGGATTGGAACCGCATTAAACTATAGCCTGTATAAACCCGTGGCAGAAAAGGATATTGAGAAAATTAAGTCCTATATGCTGCTATACAAAAAGGCATACCGTGTAATCGGAATGGTAATTGCCATCATCGGACTTGCAATTTCACCGTTTCTTCCCTATCTGGTAAAACAGCCGGAGGGGGTAAGTGTCCGGGACCTGACGTTATATTATTTTATCTTTTTGTTTAATACCGTAAGCTCGTATTTTGTAGCATACAAGTACAGCCTGGTGAATGCAGAACAGAAAAATTATATTCAGACGAACATAATTACCATTACAAAAATGATTACGGTGTCTTTGCAAATCGTGGTGATTCTGACCACCGGAAGTTTTTATGTATACCTCCTTACAGCAGCAACCGTGGAACTTTTACAGAAAATTTTTGTAAGTATTTATTTGAACCGGATGTATCCGTATTTAAAGGAAAAAGATATCGTACCGCTTACAAAAGTGGAAACGGGCGAAGTAGTAACAAAAACGAAGGCACTGGTATTACACAAAGTGGGTGATGTCGCAAGATTACAGACAGATACCATGATTATATCAGCATTTATCAATGTTACACTGAGCGGTATTGTGGATAATTATAATCTTGTCATTTCATCTGTTTCAAATTTTGTAAATATTATTTTTAATTCGGTTTTATCAAGTTTTGGTAATCTGATTGCGACGGAAAAGAAACAAAAACAATATGAAATTTTTAAAGTTTATCGCTTTTTTGCATGCTGGATTTATGGCTTTTCTGCGGTTGGCTTTCTATTGTTATTAACACCCCTTGTTACGATATGGCTCGGCACGGAAAATGTACTTCCGGCGGCAGCGGTGACATGTCTTTTAATCGATTATTACTTTAAAGGTGAACGTATCGTACTGTCTAATTTTAAAACGGCTGCAGGGGTGTTTGAACAGGATAAATATCTGGCACTTATTCAGGGTGTAGTGAATCTTGTGATTTCCATTATACTTGTGCAGAAAATCGGGCTTGCCGGAGTATATATCGGAACCATTATTTCCGGCTGGATTGCCAATATTACGAAACCCATCATTATTTATCGGGTATGTTTTGAAAGGAAAGCAAACTCTTATTTCATGGATTCGTTACGGTTTTTAGTTGTGCTTGGCGGAACACTGGTGATTTTGTATGGCATTCAGAAACTGGTAATGTCCAGACCTGAAATTTTGTCATTTGTCGTAATGTTTGTTATAATTTGTGTGGTTTATAATGTGATTTTTCTGTTGTTCTTTGGAAGAACAAAGGAATTTCAGTATTTGTGGCAAATCGTGAAAACACGACTTCAGAGAAATAAGTGAGAAGGAGGCAGATTTTATGTTGGATATGGTTGCAAAGGCGCAATATCAGTTACTTCATTACCCCAAAAACAGTTGGACGTATGGAGTTAAAAGAGCAATACGACAGCTCCTGGGACAAAAAGTAGCGCCAAAAGATAAAATAAACTGGCCGAATGGATTGTTGGCAAAAGCACTTATTGATTATTATGATGCACATAAGAATTCAGAAGAGGCACGAGAAATTATTGATAGTCTGAAAAAGTATTACAATGGCTGGATTCGTAAAAGAAGCAAAATGTATTATCTCGATGATGCGGTGAGTGGATGGGCATTGATTGAGCTCCATCAGATTACCGGAGATGAACGATATAAGAAAGCTGCAGATGCGATGGCAGAATATCTTTTTTCGCATGAAACGGATGAGCTTGGAAGTCTTTATTATCGTGCAAATCAGAAGAACGGATACATTTTTGCAGACGGAATTGGAATGGTTTGTCCGTTTCTCTGCAAATATGGTGTTACATATGGCAGCAATACTGCAATTAATCTTGCACTTACACAGATTACCAATTTTATTGCATATGGTATGGATGAGAAAACAGGGTTACCTTATCATGGATATGAATTGGAAAGCGGCATGAAATATGGTGTTATCGGATGGGGAAGAGCGGTTGGCTGGTTAATGATTGGTATGTCGGAATGCCTGGCATTAGTAGATGAAAGCAGACCGAGCTATGAAACAATCAAGCAGGCGTATCGCCGAATGGTAGATAAGGTTGAGGCATATCAGTTAGCAGGCGGTTTGTACACATGGCAGCTTCCTGCCAAGGAAGGACCGGTAGATACTTCTGCAACAGCAATGATTTTGTATGCGATATCAAAATCATTAGAAACCAAGGTTCTGATTGGCATTCATAAATCAAGAATGCTCCGGGGACTGGAAGCATTACAAAACATAGTAACAGATGGTGAAGTTCCAAATGCATTGGCGGAATGTCAGGGATTCAGTATGTACCCGCAGGTTTATGGAAGTTATCCATGGTCGCTGGGACCATCATTATCGTTATTTGTAATGAATGAAGAGCAAAAAGAAGGAACAATATAATATGATAATTATTCAGATTGCGGGGGGATTGGGAAATCAACTCCAGCAGTATGCATTATATCAGAAATTTATCAGTCTTGGAGCGGAAGCAAAACTGGATTTGTCATGGTTTTGTCAGATATCGAAAGATGCAACAAAACGTGATTGCGAGTTGGACTATTTCAAGGGATTGCCATATCAGTGTTGTACGGAAAAGGAAAAGGCAGCTTTGATTGGAACGAAAGGACTATTAGGAAAAATCCGTAGAAATTTATTTCCAAAGACAGTTCATTGGTATAAAGAATCGCGAATGTATGATGCAGAATTACTAAATTACAGGGAAATGTATTTGTCAGGATATTTTGCCTGTGAGAAATATTATGCAGATATTTTGCCGGAATTGCGAAAAATTATTTGTTTTCCGGAACAGACTGATTTATTAAGCAAGGAAGCAAACAAGGTGATGCTCCAAAAAATACAAGAGTGTAATGCAGTTAGTGTGCATATCCGCAGAGGAGATTATTTGCAGCCGGAGAATGCAGCAATGTTTGGTAATATCTGTACAGAAAAATATTATGAATCAGCATTAAATTATGTAAGACAACAAATGGAGAACCCACATTTTTTTCTGTTTTCAGATGATATTTCTTATGTAAAAGAACATTATCAGGGAGAGGAATATACGATTGTAGATATTAATCATGGGCGTGACAACTTTTATGATATGTATCTGATGAGTAAATGTCGGGCAAATATCTGTGCAAACTCAACGTTCAGCTTCTGGGGAGCACGGCTGAATGAACAGGCAGACAAAATAATGATTCGTCCTACTATTCAGAAGAATAGTCAGGTGTTTAATGAAAAACAGATGAAAGAATTATGGAAGAATTGGATTTTTATTGATCCACAAGGGAAACGGATACATGAATGAACAAAAAAGAAATTTAAAACATTTCATACAGACCGTTGGAGTATATAGCTTTTATCTTGCAGTAATCATAGAGGTTATGTTGGTTATATTGGATAAAAGTGAATTTTCATATCCATATGAAGGATGGACGTTTCGTATCACATTTTTGCTCTGTCTGATAAAAGTTTTATTTACAAAATATAATAAAAAGGAATACATCATAATAGCACTTTTTCTGGGATTGGGATTTATATCCTACCGTGTTACCGGACGAAATGAAATTTTGAGAATCGTTATGTTCCTGGCGGCCTGCAAAGATGTGGATATGTTCCGGTGTTTAAAAATGGTGTTTTGGATGACACTGGCCGGATGTGTCGGAATTATGCTGCTTTCCGTTACCGGTATATATGGTGCAATGATGTTGACACAGGACTATGGGCGTGGCGGAATTGAGACAAGATATGTACTTGGTATGGGACATCCGAATGCATTACAGTGTATGGTCTGGATGATTTCTTCTTTGGGAATGTATCTCTATCATACAAAATGGAAATGGTTTCATTATGCAACAGTTTGGGTGGTAAACTTGCTGTTCTTTTTTTTGACGGATTCAAAAACATCCATGGCTATCATTACAGTGGCAATTATTTTGTTTATGGTGGAAGAATTTTTGCGGTCGAAACGGGGAAAAAGATTTTTTTCGTCAGCAAATATCATGGCGGTAATAGGGAGTGTGGGACTTTCCGTTTTTGCAGCAAAGGATGCAATAAGTTTATTTGAATATTATTGGGGAGCACCCTTAACACCTAAGGTACAGATATATCTTTTGTTGGATAAGGTTCTGACTGGAAGGATTCGTAGCCTTGTGGGCACTACCTATAAAGAGGGAACGATAAGTACCTGGTCTTTGTTTTCAAGTCCACGAAATACATATTATTTTGATATGGGATGGGTGCGACTTTTTTATTGGTATGGCATAATTCCTGGAATAATCATAATAGTGTGTATGTTGCTTTTACTGGGGTACTTTTATAAAAAGGACAGACTGGATGAAATAATATTGTTTTCCACCTATTCGGTGTATACTATAGTAGAAGCACATATTATTTCGGTTTATATTGGAAGAAATTATCTGCTTTTTATCGCGGGAATGTTTTTGTGGAAAATGTGGGAAAAAACGAGGAAACAGGATGAGCAAAGCTGAGAATAACAAAATACAATTATCAGAGCTTATTTATCTGGCTTATTTTGCAGTGATGTTCGGAGCCAGAGCAATTGGCTTATATGAAGGAATGCTGATTTACAACATTACGTTGGTAGTAGGAATGTTGTTGTTTCTTCTGAAAATAGCAATGACAAGGCATACCCTGGCAGAATATTTAATTATCGGTACACTGCTTCTCATTAGCCTTTTTGTGTATTATAATACGGGAGAAAAAGGACTACTGCTATATTTTACGATGATGCTCGGAATGAAAGGGGTATCTTTAAAAAGGGTAATGAAATTGGCGGGATGGATTCTGTCAGTGTCATTTACGGTGCTTGTCTTTTTGTCTGTGACTGGTATCAGACAGGATATTATTTATATACATGATCGTACGGGCTTTGGGAGAGTAATTCGACATTCTTTAGGCTATCCCTATCCGAATACATTATTTACAACGTATATTGTATTAATGGTATTAGTTTTTTATAATTTGGGGAAGCAGACACGAAAAGAATTGTTCATGACAACAATATTATTTTTTATTGGCTCAGCGTATATTTATTTGTATTCGTGTTCCAACACAGGGTTATTGGTAGCAATCATTTATTTAATACTTAACTTATATCTGCAATTGCGCACGAAATTATCATGGTGCGAAAAGGGAATTGCGATTATGGCATATCCTGCCTGCCTGGTTTTTTCAATTATTGGACCACTTGTCACAAAAGGAAGACTATTTGAATTGTTGGATAAAATATTGCATAATCGCTGGGCATATTCCTACTATTATCTTACAACAGAACCAATTACCCTTTTTGGTATACGGTTTGGGAAGACACCTAATGATAATTATATGATAGACAGTTCGTTTTTGTATTCGTTTTTGCAAATAGGAGTAATACCTTTCTTGATAGTGACAGCACTAATGCTGGGAATGATTATACATTATGTAAAAAAAGAAGCAAAGACGGAATTAGCCATTGTATTGAGTTTTTGTGTATTGGGCTTATCAGATCCATTCTTCTTTAATTTATCTTTTAAGAATATCTTGTTTTTATTTATAGGAGAATTGTTTTTTGAAAAAACAGTGGAAATTAGTTGGTTGAACCAGGGTATATTGGCAAAGAAGATTTTGATATTCAGATATGGTGAAAAAATGATTTCCTGTCAGACACCGGTATTTACAAAAATACACAACAATCTTGTTGGTATTAAAAAAATTATTTCCCAAAGAGCAGTTAAGTTGTTTTGGCTCTATATGTGCATTTTGTTTGTATCAATAATAACTATATTAATGATTACATATTCTTCAAATGTGATGGGTGTAATTGATAATGTTGAAGAGTGGGAATATTTTCGACACGTATTAAGTATTGGAGTCTTTGGAGGAGCATTCTGTGTCGGAACAAATGTAATGAGATATTGGATGAAAGGTAGAGAAAAAAATGAAAATATTACCTAATCGTATGGACCGTGGATTCTATCGCTATCAGAATGAGTTTGAACAGAAAGCATTGGAAGTGCTTCGTTCAGGATGGTATGTACTTGGTAAGGAAGTCAGTAGTTTTGAAGAAGAATTTGCAGCATATACGGGCGGAAATTACTGTGTAGGACTTGCCAGTGGTCTTGATGCATTATGGATTGCTTTTCGACTTTTGGGAATTGGAGCAGGTGACGAGGTACTTGTACAGGGAAATACATATATTGCCAGTGTGATGGGTATAACAATTAATGGAGCAACTCCGATTTTTATAGAACCGGATGAATACTTTGGTATTGATGTTAAGAAACTTGAGGAGAATATTACAGAAAAAACAAAAGCAATTCTTGTTGTACATTTATACGGAATAGCTACTCCTATGGATGAAATCGTACAATTGTGTGAAAAGTATAATTTAAAGTTGGTGGAAGACTGTGCGCAGTCGCATGGAGCCAGATATAAAGGAAGAATGACAGGAACCTTTGGAGATGTTGGATGCTTTTCTTTTTACCCATCTAAAAATTTGGGGGCATTTGGTGATGGTGGAGCAGTTGTTGTTAAAGATGAGCAACTGGCTAATGATTTTAAAGTGTTTCGGAATTATGGAAGCGAAAAGAGATATTACAATAAAGTAGTTGGAACAAATTCCCGTTTGGATGAACTGCAGGCAGGATTATTGCGTGTTCGATTACGGCATATGCAGGAACTGACACAGGAAAAAGTAAATCTTGCATCACGTTATTCTGAGAAAATACATAATTCAAAAATTAAGCTGCCACAAACACCTAAGGGGACGGAATGTGTCTACCATCAATACGTCATTCGCTGTGAAGAAAGAGATGCTTTGATGGAATACCTGAACGAAAAGGAGATAGGAACAATTATTCACTATCCGATTCCACCACATCTCGCGGAAGCGTACATGTATTTGGGGCATCATGTAGGAGAGTTCCCAATAACAGAACACTTGGCGAAAACCGTGTTATCTATTCCTATATATAATGGAATGACAAAGGAAGAACAAGATATCGTAATTGAAGCATTAAATAATTTTTAAATGCTGCATTTTATATTCTTAGACTAAGATTAAGGAGTATATATGAGTTTAAAGGATCAATGTCCGATTCTCCACTTTGGAGATTTGGGAGATGAACGTGGAAAGCTGGTTGTTATTGAGGGAGGACAGGCAATTCCATTTGAAATTAAAAGAGTATTTTATATTTATGATTCAGATGACACGGTAGTACGTGGGCAGCATGCAAACCGGGAATCGGAGTTCGTTCTTGTCAATGTCGCTGGTGAAAGTAAAGTGCGGATTACAGACGGGAGAGAAGAATTTGTTGTTAAGCTTGACAAACCAATGATGGGAGTTTACATCCCCAAAATGATTTGGAAGGATATGTATGATTTTTCCAAGGATTCAGTATTGTTGGTATTGGCCAATACACATTATGACGGTTCTGAGTATATTCGTGATTATAAGGAATACTTAAAAGAAATGAATTGTGAACGGTAGAGTCTTACAGGAGTCAAAAAAGATATGATGATATTTTGTACACTATTTGATAGTTATTATTTGGACAAGGGGTTGACCCTGTATCGATCTTTGGAACGTGTTACAGAGGATTTTAAACTTTATATTTTTTGTTTTGATGACAGGGCGCAGGAAGTTTTGCAAAATCTGCAATTGAAGCATGCAATTGTAGTACATCATTCAGAAATAGAAGATGATGAATTGCTCAAAATAAAGAAAGAGCGTTCCAAAGCAGAATATTGCTGGACTTGCACACCTGTAATTATAGAGTTTGTATTAAAGCACTTTAAAGAAAAGAGTTGCACATATATTGATGCAGATTTGTACTTTTTTTCTAATCCACAAATTTTATTTGATGAAATAAAAGAATCGGGTGCTAATATTATTATAACGGAACACCGCTTTCCGGATGGCTGGAATGGGGAACGATTATGTAAGCGAAGCGGTAAATATTGTGTGGAATTTAATTATTTTGATCAATCGGAAAATGCATGGCAGGCATTATCATGGTGGAAAGAACGTTGCCTGGAATGGTGCTATCATTTATATGAACCTGAACGGATGGGAGATCAGAAGTACCTCGAAAAGTTTCCTTCCTTGTTCCATGGAGTCCATGAATTGCAAAATTTAGGAGGTGGAGTGGCACCGTGGAATTTATGTAGATATCGGCTGGTATCCAACGAAGACGACAGAGTTGTTTTGTGCGACCGACAACAGGGAATAATGTTTGAACTTGTATTTTATCATTTTCAGAATATGCGTTATTTAAGTCAGAACACAATAAATGTCAGCTCCGGAACACATTCAAAGAAAACAAAGGATGCTATTTATAAACCTTATTTATTTGAATTGGAAAAAAGCCGTGCACTGTTAAAGACATATGGCGTATCATTTGATGTTAAGAAAATATATGCGAGCAATAAACTTATAGCTTTCTTACAAGGACATGTTTTGAGGTTCAAGGTAAAAAGTTTATCAGATGTGTATGATTTAAATCAATTTCGGCAGGAAGAAGAAAAGATATGAAAATAGTTCATATTTGTTTGTCTATGGGTTATACCGAGGGGTTAAACTACCAGGAAAATGTAATTATAAAATATCAGGCGAGAGATGGACATGATGTAACACTTATTACAACAGACCATTGCTTTCATGAAGGAGAATGGGGAATTTGCCAGACGGAAAGCGATTATGTCAATCCGGATGGTGTGCATATTGTCCGGTTGCCCTTTGCATTTCATATTCCATATAAATTGAATAAACAGATAGGGATATTTAAAGGATTTTATTCATTGCTGGAAAAATTGGAGCCGGATGTGATTTTTATCCATAACCTGCAGTTTCAGGATATCAGGAAAATTGCAAAATACAAGAAACACCATCCACAGGTTAAAATAAATGCGGATAATCATAGCGATTTTTCGAATAGTGCCCGAAATTGGATATCCAGGAATACACTGTATCGTTTTTGGTGGAAACCATGTGCGAAAGCAATAGAACCTTGTGTGGATACTTTTTTTGGAGTTATGCCATCGAGAGTGGAGTTCTTACAAAATGTTTATGGCATTGCAAAGGAAAAAACGGATTTACTTGTTATGGGGGCTGATGATGAGTGTGTAGAGCGTGCTGCAGTGCCTGAAGTTCATAAAAGAATCCGAGAGATGTATAAAATCAAGGAAAGTGATTTCCTTGTCATAACAGGTGGCAAGATAGATTCCTTTAAAACACAGACGTTGCTGCTGATGGAGGCAGTGAAGCAAATACAAAATCCTAAATTACGTCTGCTTGTTTTTGGCTCGATAGAAAGTGATTTAAAAGAACAGTTTGATGCTCTATGCGACGGAAACAAAATTCAATATATGGGTTGGGCAAAAGGAGAGCAATCATACGAATATTTTGCTGCAGCCGATTTGGTTGTGTTTCCGGGAAGGCATTCGGTTTATTGGGAACAGGTGGTTGCACAGGGGATTCCAATGCTTTGCAAATATTGGGATGGTACAACTCATGTAGATATAGGAGGCAATGTGCATTTCTTAAGGGAAGATTCTGTGGGGGTACTTAAAACAGAAATTCAAAGACTTCTAGAAAAACCTGAAGAATACCAGAAAATGAAGCAGGCAGCAATGAGTGAAAGACGCCATGAATTCTCATATAAGCAAATTTCAAGAAAATCAATAGGTTAAGAGAAATGATACGTTTTTTCTATGAATCAGTGGTAAGAGCAAAGGAAAAAAACTGCTTTTATTGGAAAATATTATATAAAGTAAATAAAGTTCTGCTTAACTTGATTTATCCTATCACACAGAGGAATAATCGAAGGAGTGGAATCTCTGAAGAAGGGCAGATAATTGTTTCACTGACAACTTATCCTGCCAGAATCAATCAGGTATGGAAAACAATATCCTCTCTGATGAACCAGACAGTCAGACCAAAACGAATTATTTTGTGGCTTGCCAAGGAACAGTTTCTAGAGCAACAATTGCCAGATAGTATCAAAAAATTAGCAAGGCGTGGTTTGGAAATTTATTATTGTGAGGATCTGAAATCTCATAAAAAATATTTTGAAGCAATGAAACGTTATCCGGAGGAAATCATTGTAACTGCAGATGATGATATCCTTTATCCGGAAAACCACTTGGAAAAATTATGGAAAGCACACCTTGAATATCCCGCGGATGTCATTTGTCAATGGAGTCATCGGATTTCTTTTGATGAGGAAAAAGCATTTTTACCATATAATAATTGGATGGATAATGGAAGGGAATATCCGTCTTTTGCAACGTTGGCTGTGGGATGTAATGGAATTCTTTATCCCCCCCATGCATTGAATGATGAGGCGTTTCATAAGGATAATCTAAAGAAATATGCATTAGCCGCTGACGATTTGTGGTTGAAATGTATGGAATTGCTTGCAGGAACGAAAACAGTAAATTGCAATTACAGTATATTGATTTATTATAATGTGTTGTCTACCAGAAAAAGTGGGTTGTGGATTGACAATACAGGCGAGAAAAAAAATAATGATAAGGTATGGAGTACACTCATGAAACAGTATCCGGAGGCATTACATCGTCTCAGGGAAGAGTTGGAATAGGGAGCGTGGCATGTTTAGTGTAATTTATAAATTGTTTTTAAGGGCAAATCATGTAAGCTATGGAAGAAAGCTGAAATTAAAAGGGATACCTCTGATATTTAATTCTTCAAAATCGTCAATTACCATTGGTGATAATTGTATTATCAAGAGTTCCTTTTTATCAAATCTGGTTGGATTATATTCAAGAACAATTATTGTTACACGTGTTCCAGAGGCAAAAATTCATATAGGAAATCGTGTTGGAATTTCAGGTGCAACTATATATGCACGCAAGGAAATTACAATTGGTGATGATACAAACATTGGCGGAAATGTTAAAATACTTGATAATGATTTTCATCCTATTGAACCGGAAGCACGTAGAAAAGATATTAAGGAGCAGATAGGAACAAAACCCATCGTTATCGGAAAGAACTGTTTTATTGGCTGCAATGCATTGATTTTGAAAGGAACAGTATTAGGCGATAATTGTGTGGTTGGCGCCGGTGCTGTTGTATCAGGAACTTTTGGGGATAATTGTATTATTGCAGGGAATCCGGGTAAAGTAATTCGAAAGCTTTCCAATGAGGAATAACAAAGTATGAATAAACCATTTACAAATCGTATATTGGGAGTAAATATTGCAATAACCAATATGCAGGAAACCGTAAATTTAATTATAGATTATTTGGAAGAAATCAAGGGGAAATTTATTTGCCTGTCTAATGTTCATACTACCGTGATGGCTGAAAAAGATGCAGAATATCGCAAGATACAGAATTCTGCATTTTTGGCGTTGCCAGATGGAAGTCCATTAGCATTGGTACAACGGTTGCGCGGATATCGGGGAGCAGAACAGGTGGCGGGACCGGATTTGATGCCAGCATTGTGGCGAGCAACGGAAAATACAGAGATTTCCCATTATTTTTATGGAAGTTCACCAGAAACAATTACAGCGTTAGAAAAGAATTTAAAAGAGAAATATCCTGATTTAAAAATTGCCGGTATGGAGGCACCTCCATTTCGACCACTGACAGAGGAGGAAGACCGTCAGGCAGTAGAAAGGATTAATGCTTCTGGAGCGGATATTGTTTGGGTTGGATTGGGAGCGCCCAAACAAGAAAAATGGATGTATGAGCATCAAGGGAAAATTCATGGTGTGATGTTAGGAGTTGGTGCAGGATTTGACTTTCATGCAGGAACTGTTAAGAGAGCACCAGATTGGATGCGAAAACATTATCTTGAATGGCTATATCGTCTTGTACAAGATCCAAAACGGCTTTGGAAACGATATGTGCAGACAAATGGAAGATTTATTCTGCATTCCATAAAAGATGCATTTGTCTGGAAAAAATATCGGGAAGACAATAAAAAGAATTTATTGGTCTATGCACATTATTATTATCCTGATGTGGCATCTACGGGGCAGATTTTAACAGAGCTTGCAGAGGGACTCCAGGAGTCTTTCCATACCACTGTTATTTGTACGGTGCCGTCTTATACGGGCAAAATATCTCAGTATTATCGGAAGCATAAATATTATTATGAAAATATTAATGGAGTCAATGTTTTACGTATTCGTGTGCCTGAATTCCGCAAAAATTTTGCAGCCAGCAGAATTGTAAACATTGTTTCTTACTTTTTTTCGGCAATTGCAGCAACGTTTCGCGTGGAACATCAGGATTATGTTTTTACAATTTCACAGCCACCAATTCTTGGCGGAATGCTTGGGGTAATTGGAAAACATTTAAAGCATGCAAAGCTAATTTACAATATTCAGGATTTTAATCCCGAACAGATAAAGGCGGTTGAATTCACAAACAACAGAATAATATTGAATACTATGATGTTGCTGGACAAGCATAGCTGTAAAGTGGCAGATAAGGTAATCGTTGTAGGCAGGGATATGGCAAATACGTTGCAGAAACGTTTTCCGGGAAAGATGCTTTCTTACGCTTATATTAATAATTGGATAAATGAGAAGGAAATTTATCCGCTCCCAAAGGATAATGAGGGGGTAAGAAATTTTTGCCGGAAATATGGTCTGGAAGATAAGTTTGTTATTATGTATTCCGGAAATATCGGCCTTTATTATGATTTGCCAAATTTGTTAAAACTTATCGCAGAATTTAAAATGGAAAAGTCGGTTGTATTTGCATTTATCGGTCAGGGATCTGTTCTTGAAGAACTAAAGGAGTATCAAAAGCAACAGAAAATGGAAAATGTTGTTTTTATTCCTTATCAGGAGAAGAAGAATCTGATTTATAGTTTAAATGCAGGGGATGTGCATTTTGTGGTTAATGCTAAGGGGATAAAGGGTGTATCGGTTCCGAGTAAACTTTATGGTGTTATGGCTGCAGGCAAACCCGTGTTAGGTATTTTGGAGAAAGAGTCTGAAGCAAGACTGATAGTTGAGGAAGCAGAGTGCGGCAAAGTTGTTTCCCCGGAAGAATACGAGGCTATTAAAGCGTTAATTGCTGACTTTATTCGGTTAAAAAATGATGAGATGCTCATTAAAATGGGTGAAAACGGAAGAAAATACTTAACTGATAATTTGACAAAGGATGTTTCGATTAAAAAATATCGCGAGGAGATATTATCCTGTTAAACATAACTGTAAAGAGGTTTCGGTATGTCATTTTTTTTGTTTATTAAACAGTTTGTAGATATGCTGTATCCATATCATTTTTTAGATTATGGTATGGTAATATTGGTAGTCCTTTTACTGGGATATCAGATTGCATTAGTGCGTCCAAATATGAAAAGACATTTTAGTGTGACGGATAGCATTATGTTGATTTTGGCTGCCACAGTTACATTTTCATGGCTTCGCTCAGACGGAGGATATCAAACATATTTTAAAGTCCTTTCGGCATTTCTTCTTTATTTCGTCGGAAGAATTTATTATGACAGAATCAAGGAGTGCTATAGTGCACTTGTATTTGCCTCTTATGGAATTATCTATTTGAATCTTGGAAAACGAATTTGGAATTTTGGATGGAAACTCTGGCTGGTAAAGGATGCCGGAGGAGATTTTTATTTTAATGATACAGATATGGCATTTGCTGTTATCTTGGCAATGGTTTTTATTTCCATGTATGCCAGGAATTCCATATTAAAGCTTTTTACCATATTCATAATTTGCCCATACATGGTCTTTTACTCAGATGCGGGCATTCAGATGGCGCTTATGCTGGCTGTTTATGCAGTAATTGGAATTTATATATTGGAACTAATAGTACGTAATAAAAAAATTTCCGGTTTGCTATTGACCATTATGATAACCGGCCTGTTGGTGGCAGTACTTCTTCTGTATGCACCGGTAATCGGCATTTTTGAGAAAAACAATATTGCTGGTTTGTTTGAAAGCAGCTTTTTTGATTTGGGAAATATGTATAGCCGATATGCAAAATGGGGAGAAATTCTGCAAGAGTGTGCGGATGGTACGTGGTTTCAACACTTTTTTGGAACAGATATAGGTGCACACCTCATAATTCAGAGCCTGTATATTAAAATATTTTATGCAATAGGATATTGCGGATTGCTGTTCACAGTATTGGCAATTATTAGCGTGATGTATTATGTAGTTAAGGTAGAAGACCGTAAAACCTTTTATCTTGCAGTAATTATGGCAATACTGTTTTTGGGAAGTGGGGTTGCCGTTAATAGTATGGAATCAACACAAATGAGCTGGTTTCCCATGCTGTTTGCAGGAATGGTCATTTCTTCCGTACAGGTGCAGCGAGGGGCTGCGGTTGGGATTATTACCGGAACCATTTGTCCTTCAGCCCAAATGGGACAACTTGTGATACAAAATGAGAAGCAGCGACTGGATCAATATGTAAACGGATTGAAAGCATTAATTGAGACAGAGGCTTTTTCGAAAATTGTTTTTGCAGATAACAGTAATTATCAAGGTGAAGCATTTTTGGCTTTGGAATCTACTGCTAATGAGCATCAGGTGGAGATGGAAATTCTTTGTTTTCAGGGAAATACAGAAAATGCGTGTATTCACGGGAAGGGATATGGAGAAGGAGAGATTATGGAATATGTCTTTCAACATAGTGAATTGTTGAAGGATGAAACATATTTTGTTAAAATAACAGGTAGACTTCAAATAGACAATATTTCACGGATAGTTTCTAAATTGAGAAAAACAAGAACATATTTTAATATTCCTAATAGCACAAGACGGGATATTTATGATACGAGAATATATGCAATGCCAAAGAAACTGTTTGAAACTTATTTTTTGAAGCAGTATGAAAAAGTGATGGATAATGATGGAGTTTATTTGGAACATATTTATACCCGGATTATAAAAGAAAACAAAATTAAGATTTATAATTTCCCCCAATATCCAAGAATTCGAGGAATTTCTGGATCTAATGGAATCACATATGATTATACGGAATGGAAATGTAAAGTCAAAGATTTTTTGAGTAAGATGAATTACTATAAGGTAAAGGAATAAAAAGGTGCTTTTTTCAATTATTACAGTTTGCTTTAACAGTGAGAAAACAATAGAACGAACGATACAAAGTGTTTTAAACCAAACATGCCAGGATTATGAATATATTATTGTAGATGGTGCTTCTAAGGATAAGACATTAGAGATTGTGCATGCATATGAACCATTGTTTGAAGGCAGACTGAAATTGGTTTCGGAACCGGATTGTGGCATCTATGATGCAATGAATAAAGGAATACGAATGGCATCGGGAGAGCTGATTGGAATTGTAAATAGTGATGATTATTATGAGCCGACAGCTCTTGATAAAATAAAAAGTCTTTATACAGGATATGAATTTTCTATTATTTATGGTTCCGTAAGAGCAGTAGAAAATGGTAAAGAAACAATGGTTTATATTAAAAACCATGAATTTATAGAACAAGATATGATAACCCATCCATCGTGTTTCATAACAAAAAAACTGTATGATACATTTGGAGTATATTCTTTAAAATATCCTTATTCTGCAGATTATGAGTTTATGCTTCGAATACGAAATGAGAAAAAAATAAGATATTTTAAGACATATGATATTATTACAAACTTTTCTAATGGCGGGGCGTCTAATACGGTAAAGGCATATCGTGACACCATGAAGTTATTACATGAATATCATTTGATTAGTAGAAAAAAGTATTATCTCCAAATGCTGAAGACGAGAATTGCTATGATTATAAAGTAGAAGACAGGGAGTAATCCAAATGAAAAGAAAGCCAATGAGCCTGAATGTTCTTCTAAATGGGATAAAAACAGTTCTTTCATTAATATTTCCTTTAATAACATTTCCATATATAACAAGAACTTTGGGACCGGAAGGAATTGGAAAGGCTAATTTTTCAAACTCAATAGCCAGTTATTTTATCTTGCTGGGATCTTTGGGAATCGTGACATATTCTATTCGTGAGGGTGCAAAAAAATGTGACAATAAAGAAAAACTTGAGTGTTTTGCTAGTGAGATATGGACACTCAGTATTTTGGCGTCTGCAGTTGCATATGTTTGCCTTTTTGTCACAATGCTATTATGTAATGGACTAAGAGGATATCGAATATTAATAATGATGTATTCCCTTCAGATTACATTTAATGCATTAAGTATGGAATGGGTTCTTAATATATATGAAGAGTATACGTATGTTACTGTGCGGAGCTTTATTTTACAGGTACTATCATTAGTATTGTTGTTTTTGCTTGTACGAAAGCCAACAGATGTATATATGTATGTACTGGTTCAACTGTTTTCGATGGCAGGAGTGGCAATATCAAATCATATATATGTAAGAAGAAAGATAAAGTTCAGGATGGTGTGGTCAAAAGAGATGATAAGACATTTGCCATCCATCATGCTGATTTTTTCTACCACACTTGCTACTGCAATATATGTTAATCTGGATACAAGTATGCTGGGAATCCTTTGTGGGGATGAACAGGTGGGATATTATACAGTTGCTGCCAAATTATATAATATTATCAAGGCATTGATAAATTCGATGGTTACCGTTTATGCAGTTCGGTTATGTGGGCAGTACTGTCAGAACCGTAAAGAGTATTTCGAAACGTTTAATGAAGCTTTTCAAATAATCGTTTTACTTACCATACCCATAGCTATAGGGGGATACTTATTGCGCACAGAGATAATTCTTGTATTAGGAGGAGAAGAGTACTTAGCGGCAGCAGCAAGCATGGCACTGCTATTGTTTTCCATTATCCCGGCAACTTTGGGAAATCTTTATGGCTCGGGGGCTTTATTAGTAATAAATCAGGAAAAAAATATGTTGATGGCAACTTCTATAGGAACAATTGCTAATGTGATTTTAAACTATTTTCTTATTTATTGGTTGAAGTGCTCAGGAGCTGCTCTTGCAACTTTGATTACAGAGTGTCTTGTCTGCTCAATTCTTGTTTTGCGGGCACATCATTATATCAGATTGAAAACATCAGGTAAGCACCTTTTAAAGGTTATTATGTCCAGTATGGCATTTGTTCCTATTATTTGGGGGATAAAGCATTTAGAGATGTCATTTTGGATTAAACTTATTTTAGAGATAGTAATATGTGCATTTGCATACGTCGGAATACTGTATGCATTACATGATGAACTGATATGGGAGTTAGTTGATAAATTGACGAGAAGGAGACACCGATGAGGCAGTGGAAGAATCTTCTGAAAAAGAATATTTTTTTTATTATAATTATCATTGGAATGGTAGTATGCTTTGTTAAGAGATGGCATTCCCTGGATACAGTTGTGGCACCGGATGATACAACGGTATGGTTTGATGTCGGTGCAGGAACCGCAAGCCAGACATGGTCACCTAATGTAAAGTGGATAGAGAATATTACGATTCCTTTTCTTGCAAAGGAGCAGATAAAAGGGGACATAAATGTTTCATTTATTAATAATAAGACAGGACAGACTTTGATTTCTCAGGATGTTTATGTGGAATGTAATGAGGGGGAGCAGGGAGAACTGATCTTAGACTTTAACCATCTGTCATTAGACATAACTTCACAGTATATGTTCCAGCTAAAGTATGGTGACGTACAGGAGGGAAATGGAATTTATCTGTATGGAAGTGAAAACTATGCAGGGGGAGAAATCGGCAATAAGGATATTAATACAGGAATCACAATAAAAATTGCATTTGTAAAGTATACGGTGCTGTTCTGGTTGGCACTGATGCTTTTTGTGCTATATAGTTTTGGCGTTTTCTATATGCTGCTTTGGAATAAGAGATTTGAAGAAACAGTCGGGCTTGGAGTCCTGAGCATCGGAACAGTTTTATATATTTTCGGATTGAACAATCATTTGGAACAGGGAATCTATTTAGTAATTTTGATCGCAGTTTTCCTGTTTATGAGTATTATTTATCAATTTAATAAAAAGAAAATGAGATTATCTCAGATTTACTGTCCCTCCATGATAATACTTGCTGTTATTTTTGCAGGACTATTGATTTATAATCGTGGAATTTGGTATACAAGATGTGATGAATATATCCATTGGGGAACAGCAATTAAAGATATGTTTTATTTCAATTCCATGTCAAAGCATCCGTACACTACGGTTGCTGCATTGGATTATCCGCCATTTGCCACGCTGCTGGAGTACTTTTTTACCTATTGGAATGGTCTGTTTAGCGAACCCATAACTTATGTGGGATATCAGATTACAATGGTTTCCTTATTGGCGGTTTGCTGGAAAACAGAAAAAAAGCATTCTTTTTATATAATCCCATTGGTACTCGCAACAGTGTTAGTGCCAATCATGTTTATTAACGATTCCTTCTGTACCGTGTATGCAGATAGCCTGCTGGGGGCAATCATGGCTTATTTAATGGTATGCTGGTTGCAGGAAGGCATAACAGGGTTTAACGTGGTCAGATTGACGTTGGGGCTGATAGCCTTGACATTAACAAAGCGGTATGGAATTTTTTTCGCTCTGCTGTTTGTAGGAATTTTAGTTTTGGATTATGTCCTTGAGAAAAGAAAATTTTTAAAGTGGATTTGGATTATATTGTTTTTGGGCACCATTATACTTTCCTTTGTATCTTTTGACAGATATTCTAAAAAAGAGATAGCAATAGATGAAGTGAAGACGGTAAGCAACAGTTCCTCAGATATAAAAGAAACACAGCCAGAGACAACAACAGAAACTGTGGATAGTATTCAGGAAACTGTGGCAACAGAAACATTTTCATCAAAAATATATAACAAGCTTGTAAAAGCAGAACCGGATGCGCAGCAGAAACAGCTATGGATAACCTTTTTAAAGGATATGTGGACGGAGAACACGTGGGAACTGGGATGGTATAATGCTTCCTATATGGGAGTCGTAGTTACATTACAAATGGTAAGTGCTTTCGTCTGGTTGGGATTAAAGCGTAAGAAGTATAAAACGGATATCCTGAAAAAATCGATATTGCTTACAATTGGAGCGATAGGCTATGGTGCCATAATCTTAGTATCCCGAATTCGGCTCTATAATGTTTATAGTGGAACGGTAGTAGATTCGCATGAGAGATATATGGGGTCTTATGGTATTGTAATGGTATTGTTTATACTGGTATTACTTTTGCAGAATTTAGAAAAAGTATATGCGATAAATCACTCAACAAATTTCAAACGTTCATTTTATATAAAAAAAGCAGTGCTGGCTTTGGTAATATGCTGTTTAATTATAATTAGTACACCATTAAATTTTATTATAAACAAAAATACAGGACGCGGGTTTAACAGTGAATATATGTATCCCTTTGATGATATAGAGAAAATGACGCAAAGCACAGCAAAAATAGGAGATCGTGTTTATTATATTACAAATAATGGGAGAGGTGATAACAAGCACGTATTTGCGGGAACTGTTTCACCATGGATGAGAGTCTCAATCAGAGGAAATGATGGAATGTGTGCTTCTGAGTCCATATATAAAGAACATATTAAGAATCATCCGGAAATGATACCAAACGAAAAAATCCGGTATGTATCAGAGAATGAATTTGCGGATGAACTTCGAGAATATCAATATGTTTTCATTATGAAATCGGAAGATTATTTTATTGATTCTTATCGGGGCCTCTTTGAAGAACCGGATTCGGTTGAAAATGGCTCATTTTATAAAGTAAAATATAATGAAGAGGGAAAGGTATGTCTTGAATTAATTGGAAAGGTGGGCGTACTTATTTGCTAGGGAAATTCACATGAAAATTCTTATTGTAACACAGTATTTCTTCCCGGAAAGGTTTCGCATAAATGAATTAGCTCTGGAATTAAAAAAGCGAGGACATGAAGTTAAAGTTTTTACGGGAAAACCCAATTATCCTCAGGGGAAAATATATCCGGGCTATGCCCTTTGGGGGATACAGAAAGAGGTTTGGAATGAACTGGAAGTGATTAGAATTCCAATTATACCAAGAGGACACTCTTCTATAGGCATGATTCTGAATTATTTGTCTTTTTGGGTGTTTGGAAATGCCCGAGTGAAAATGGTAAAAGGATTCCAGCCGGATATAATTTATGTGTTTGAAACCTCACCAATAACATGTTGTATGCCGGCACTTCGTTTGAAGAAAAAGACAGGCATTCCGGTGATTATGAATGTGCAGGATTTGTGGCCGGAAAATGTTGTGGCAATTACAGGATTAAAAAACAAAGCAATCCTTTATATGCTGGAGAGGCTGGTCCATAAGATATATTTAAATTGCGACCTTCTGCTGACAGCTTCGCGCCAGTTTATACCAAGTATACAAAGGAGGCTTCCGCAAACAGACAAAGAGCAAAACAAAGTGAAATATTGGCCGCAATTTTCTACAGTAGACTCCGACTGTTATAAGGTACATGGTAAAAGAGAGTTTTTTGACATTATATTCACAGGAAACCTTGGAGAAGGACAAGGTCTTGAATTAGTAATTGAAGCAGCGAGTAAAATGCGGGAAAGTTGTGTGCGGTGGATATTAGTAGGCGATGGACGAAACAGGGAGAGTCTTGAAAACAAGACAAAAAAAATGGGGTTGGACAAGAAAATTCTCTTTTATGGAAATAGAGAGGAACGTGAAATTCCACAATTGCTTCATCAGGCAGATGTGGCATTACTGATATTAAAAGACTCGCCAATTTTCAGAATGACGGTTCCGGCAAAGCTGCAAACCTATTTGGCTTGTGGAATGCCCGTTTTGGGGTGTGTACAAGGAGAAGCAAAGAAAATAATTTTGGAAGCGAAGGCAGGGATTGTTACAGACGAAATATCTGCAAGTGAACTTATCAGAAAAGCACAGTGGATAAGCAATGTGGACAAGAAACAATTACAAGAGTATAGTAGTAATGGATACCTATATGGAAAACAAATGTTTTCCAGGGAACATTTAATAAATCAATTAGAAGAAGAAATGAGAGGATTAAGTAATGTTTAAGGGAAAAACACTTTTAATAACTGGCGGAACAGGATCTTTTGGAAATGCGGTGTTAAAGAAGTACCTGGATTCTGATATCAAGGAAATACGTATTTTTTCCAGAGATGAAAAGAAACAGGACGATATGCGAAAACTGTATAATAGTGAGAAACTTAAATTTTATATTGGTGATGTAAGAAATCCAGATAGCTTAACGAGTGTAATGCGTGGAGTTGATTATATATTTCATGCCGCTGCACTGAAGCAGGTTCCTTCCTGCGAATTTTTTCCAATGGAAGCTGTCAGAACGAATATTGAAGGCACAAATAATGTGTTAAATGCAGCAATAAATGCCGGGGTTAAAAAAATTGTCTGCTTGTCTACCGATAAAGCAGCATACCCAATCAATGCAATGGGTATGAGTAAGGCAATGATGGAAAAGGTTATCCATGCAAAGGCTCGGGAAGTAAAGGATACAGGAACTGTAATATGTTGTACAAGATATGGAAATGTAATGTGTAGCAGGGGAAGTGTTATTCCTTTGTTTATAGACCAAATCAAGGCAGGAAAACCAATTACAATTACAAATCCGAACATGACAAGATTTTTGATGAATTTGGATGAAGCCGTTGACCTTGTAACATTTGCGTTTGAACATGCAAATCCTGGGGATCTTTTTATTCAGAAAGCGGATGCATCTACAATTCAGACATTGGCGGATGCGGTTAAAAAGTTATTTGGTGATACACCGACACATATTATCGGAACGCGCCATGGAGAAAAGCTGTATGAAACGCTTATGACCAAGGAAGAAAGATTACGTTCAGAGGACCTGGGTAACTATTTTAGAATTGCTGCGGATGAGCGTGACTTGAATTATGATAAATATTTTGTACAGGGAAATGTACAAACTGAAAGTGATGAAGCATATACAAGTAACAATACAACGTTATTGGATGTAGATGGAACAGTTGAAAAATTATTGACAACTGATTATGTGAGAAATGAACTTTTATAGAATAGGAAGAAAAAATGAAAGTTTTGGTTACGGGAAGTGTACATTTATACAAGGATAAAGCAGGTAATTTCTACTCTCCAACAGTATATAATTATGATTTCCTGAAAAGATATCTGGCAGTATTTGATGAAGTTATGTTGATGGGAAAGGTCAAACCGGATGCATATAAGCCTGAGATGAAAATGCAAAAAGTCAGTGGTAAAGGGGTAACCATTATTGAGTTACCCTGGTATCGCGGAATTAGAGGAATGGCAAAGAAGATACTGCGGCTTGCGAAAATTATGCGGGAAGAGGGCAAAAGAAGTGATTGCTATATTTTTCGGATTGCGCAAATTGAAAGCTTTCTAATGTACATGTTCCGAAAACGTAATCGTCCGTATGCAGTGGAGATTGTTAATAATCCAAAGACATTGGAAGAATTGTCAGAACTTCAAAAAATAATAAATGTTTTTTTCCTTAAAAGAATGATTAAAAGTGCATCAGGAGTATCCTATGTTACACGTGAGATGCTGCAAAAAGAATATCCTGCAGATGAACAGCATCAATTTGTGAGTTCCTATTCAAGTGCAGAAATAAAGGAAGAGGATATTGCGACGGCTCCTAAGAGATATACAGGGCAGGAACCATTAAGAATTGTACACGTGTCCAATGCAATTGAAAGCGATGGAAAAGGACATGTTACATTAATCGATGCAATATCACGTATAAAAGCGGAAGGGTATTTTGCTCAGGTATATTTTGTGGGAGAAGGAACAAAAATTCCTGAATTCGAAGAATATGCCAGGGAAAAAGGAACGGAAGATATTGTACATTTTATTGGAAGAATCAGTGGCCATGAAAAGATGCTTGAGTTTTTAAAAACATGTGATTTGATGGTTTTTCCGTCTAAATCAGAAGGACTTCCACGAACAATTATTGAAGCAATGGCGGTAGGACTTCCGTGCATAGCAAGTAATGTGGGAGGATTGCCGGAATTATTGGACAAGGAATATTTGTTCGCACCTACCGATGTACAGGGAATTGCGGAAAAAATCTGCTATCTTATTAATAATCCGCAGGAATTAGAGAACATGAGCAAAAAAAACATAGCGAATGTGAAACAATATAGTTCAGATTTGCTAATGAAACGTAGAATTACCTTTTATGAAAACCTTAAACGATGTGTGAAAGAGGATAAATAATGTATGCGGTAATAATCGGCCTGAACGATTTCCCGGATAATGATGCGGGAGCTGTTCGAGATTTGGCATTTGCAAAGATTTATCAACAACTGGGCTATGATGTGATTGTAATATCGCAAGGCCGACAGAAAAATATTTATAAATACAAAGGAATTTGTTGCTATAGCATATTTGAAGAACGAAAAACGATATGGGCTCATTTTTCGTTTTATTTTGGTCTGAAAAAGAAAGTGGCGAAAATACTGGATAATATAGTATGCGAGCGTAAAGTTCCCCCCGCAATAATTCATTTTTCTGAGTTGCCATTTAACTGTATCAACATGCTGCTTCGTATGGGAAAGCTAAAAAATACTGCGCTGATTCATGATAGTAAAGAATGGTATTCACCATGTGAATTTAAAAGGGGTAGATGGGACAAGTCTTATATTGCAAATGATTTACTTAATCGTTTCATAATACGGAAACCTGTCCGTGTAATTGCTATAAGTAGTTTTTTATATAATCACTTTCAAAGTAAGGGATTAAGAACAACAAAAATACCAGTTATCATGGATAAATATGAGTTTGAGCATACCGAACAAAACGATAAAATTCGAATTATGTACGCTGGAAACATGGGAGGAAAGGACGAAATTATACAGTTACTCTCAGCAGTTGATGCCTTAAGTGATGAAGAACGTAGTAAGTTTCAGATAGATATATATGGAATAAATGAAGAAATGTTAAAAAAGCGCACAGGCATCTCACGGATACCGAAAGAAGTGAATGTCTATGGCAGGGTAAGCAGAGAAGAGGTACAAAAGGCACTTATAAGAACGGATTTTTCTTTTTTGCTTCGTCCAGAGAAAGAAAGATATGCGCAGGCGGGATTCCCTACGAAAGCAGTTGAGGCGATGATGCATGGAACGGCAATGCTTTGTAATTTTTCTTCGGATTTAAAAAGTTATCTGAATGATGGAATTAATGCTGTCATCATAAGAGATAATACAGATGTCTCTGTCGGAATAGCACTGAGAAAAATTTTGGCACTTAAAAGAAATGAAATTGAACAGATAAAGCGGGAAGCAAAGAAAACGGCAGAAACGGAATTCTGCTATGAAAGACATATTCAACAGGTGAGAGATTTCATTGAAGTATAAAATATGCAAAGAGAATGAATAGAGTTATGAAAAAGTATCCTAATATATTAATTCTGAATAACCAGAGCATCTATAATCGTAATGCAACCGGGATTACATTGAGAAATATTTTAAGCGGTTGGCCTGCAGAAAACTTATGTGAATTGCATATGGACAGGGAAGCAGGAGAGAATGATAAAAAAAACAATATACATTCGGAGTATATATTAGATGTAGTACCGGTTTATTATCTAATCAGAAAAATCCATAATCTTTTAAAAAAGACAAAAAAAAATTATTCTACAGTAAACGATGTTCAAGGTGCAAAAAGTGCTACATCCCAGGGGAATATGCGAGAAGTCATTAATCGGCTTATTGATGTATCTCCGGTATGTGGTACAATTCATTGGGAGAAATATTTAAAAGGATTTAAGCCGGATGTGATTTATACGTGTGGCGCCAGTGTTAGCGTTATGAAAATTGCATTAAAACTATCGCGAAAATATAATATTCCAATTGTTCTTCATTTTATGGATGATTGGGCACATTACTTACAGAATGAGAGTATCATAGGAAGTAAATGGTACAAAGGATGTTTGCAAAAATATTTGAAAAAATGTTATATAAAAAGTATTTCTAATTTTGCTATTAGTCCTTATATGGCAGAAGACTATGAGAAAGAAACAGGTATTTCACATATCGCACTAATGAATGCGGTTGATTTTGAAAAATTCTATAATTTATCACAGAACAGTGGGGATTCTATTATATTTACTTATACGGGGGGACTTCATCTTGAGCGCTGGAAAGCATTAAAGGATGTGGAAACTGCACTGACAAAATTGAAACAAAATGGGTATAATGTCAAACTTAAAATATACACAGGCTCACAGGAAATGATACCGGAAGATTACTTTGACAACTTAATTACAGAAGTTCATGAACAGGTGCCACATAGTGAAGTGAACAAAATATTAAAAGAGGCAAACGTATTAGTACATGTGGAAGTTCAGAATCCGATACTGATGGGCTTTTTTAAATATTCTATATCTACCAAAATACCGGAGTATATGGCTGCTAACAGACCAATGTTATTGTATGCACCGCAGAATATGAAGTTGCTTGAATATTTAAGTGAAAACGAAATTGCTTTTACAGCATACGAAAAAAAGCAATTATATGACACCATAGAAGAAATAATAACTGATTCTGGGAAGACAACGCGAGTAAGAGAAAAGGCAGTACAGTTTGTACAGGATAATTATGAAGTAAAATATGTAAGGGAAGTTTTTTACAAAACCATATGCAAGGTTACACAAATGTAGTAAGAAAAGAATAACTTGCAAAGAGGAAAACAAAATGAGATGTATCATACGAAATATACATGACAGGGACGGAATCACAGATGAAATATTAAGCCAATTGGAAAAGAAATTTGCTTTGGAACGTGCAATTGTTTTGGATGTGGAAAAAAGCGAAAAAAGAGATGAAAAATTGGAGTATAAGCCACTTCGCCTGGCAATGTGTCATAATTGCATTGAGTTTTTGGAGATGGAAGGGGATATTCCGCGTTTTATATTGGAAGGAATGCTTCCATATAAAGCAATGGCTATGCATATGTTAATGCGGGAATCACATTACGATATATATTCTTTTCATTACCTGGAGCAGGTATATTATCGTCATGTCAAGTATTGGAATAATTTGCTTGAAAAGGAAAAAATTGACTTTCTGTTGTATCTGGTAACTCCACATCATGCAGGGGAATATATTTTATATGCGCTTGCTAAAGTAAGAAAAATTCCCACCGCACTATTTGCACCGATCACACCAATTGGACATTTTGTTCCTGGCACATCGATTGAAAACGTAGGATACACAATTGAAAAGATATACAAAGAGGGAATCACGGAGGGAAAGCTTGGCGAGGATTTTTCGGCTTTTGTTGATCGTGTGGATAATGCCTCAACATTTACAGCAAAAGAAAAGAAGGCAATTCAATTAGATACGAAAAAAGCAGTCTTTTCTTATAACAGCAGTATGCAGTTTTGGCGAAGATTATTAAAAGTGCCGTATATCAAATTTTCACCCAAATATAAAAATCACAGAGATTTTTATTTGCAAGAACAGTGTCGGTTGACCAAACTAACATGGGATACAATACGATATGAACGCAAAATGGATCATTTAGCGGACTATGAAAAAATTGCAGTCGAACCGGATTGGAATGAGAAATTTATTTATTTTGCCCTTCAACAGACACCGGAAGAAACAACAATGCCCAGGGCAGGAGAATACAAAAATCAGATGCTTAGTATCGAAACATTGGCATGTGCAGCAACAGCGCTGGGATTAAAGGTGTATGTTAAAGAACATTGGGTACAGCCACATCGGGAGCCTGGATTTTATAAAGAACTTTCAGAAATTCCGGGAGTTACCCTGATTAATCTAGAGGTTCCGGCAGCAGAGCTGATTCATCATGCAATTGCAGTATCTACTCAAACGGGAACGTGTATATTAGAAGCTATGTTAATGCAAAAATATACCTTGTATTTTGGGGAAGGACAGCCTTTTAAGGGTGCTCCGGGAGCAATAAAAGTGGATGATTCGAAACAGGCACAAAAAGTGATAGCAGATATTCTGAATAAAACGATATCTGTTTCAAAACGAGAGGCTATGAACTACATGCAGGCAATGGAACAGGCATGTATATGCAGCTATGTAGATTCACTTTCTGAAACAACAAGGCAATATGACAAAAAAGAGACGGCAAAAAAGATAGTAGCATTTATACAAACGCTTGCGTAAAGGCAGAGAGAGTGCATATATATGGGAAGAATAATAAAGAAGTACAGATTTTTATTGAGTGGTAAACAACAAAGACATGTTGTTATATTGTTTATTATGATGATTTGGGGCGCTTTTTTGGAAGTGCTTGGGGTATCAATGATGATTCCGTTGATATCAGCAATCCTGAATAAAAATATTATTGAAGAAAATGAGTACATTGCACAGGTATGTAAAGTGCTTCAAATCGATAGTTATAGAAACTTTGCACTGGCATGTATCGGTTTTATTGTTGCAGTATATGTCATAAAAACATGTTATCTGGTATTGCAGTATTATTTGCAGTATCGTTTTGTAAGTAATGGACAGTTTTTAATGCAGAGCAGATTGCTGTCTTCTTATGTATATCGTCCCTATGAATTCTTTTTAAAGATTGAATCAGGAGAAGTGATTCGTATTATTCAATCAGATACGCTGAATGCATTTCAGCTGCTTTCCATATTGCTTGGCATGCTGTCGGACGGCGTTGTGGCATTCGCACTTACGGTTACCGTTCTCATAATAAATCCGCTGGTAACTGCATTTTCAGCGATAATGATGTTAATGCTGGTATTTTTAATTGTTAAGGCAGTAAGACCTAAACTTAGAAGACAGGGAACCATTTATCAAAAAAGCTGTGCAGCATCAAATAAATGGCTGCTTCAGTCTATTAACGGTGTTAAGGAGATGAAGGTAACCGGTACAGAAGATTATTTTATACAAAATTATAAAGAATACGGAAAAAAACAGTCTAATGCAAATCGAGTAAATAATACATTACAAGCTACTCCAAGATTATTTATTGAAGGTGGATGTATTATTTCTGTTTTAATTATTATTGGGATAATGCTTTATATTGATTATGACGTAGAAATGCTTATTCCATCTTTAAGTGCATTTGCTATGGCGGCAATAAAGCTTTTACCTAATATTAACCGAATTGTAGCAGCTACAAACCAGATTTCTTTTTTGGAACCGGCACTGGATAGTATTATAAAAACGTTGAAAGAATTTCAAAATGAATCAGTAGAAGAGGATGTATGCATAAAAGAAATTTCAGTACAACGGGATATCGAACTGCATAATATTACATTCCATTATCCTGATAGCAATAAACTGATATTAAATCATGCAAATATGAAAATCCAGGTAGGGCATTCCGTAGGTATTATAGGACCATCAGGGGCAGGAAAGACAACTGCTGTTGATATTATTCTGGGGCTGCTGAAACCTCAGGAAGGGCAGATTCTGGTTGACGGGGAAAATGTTTTGGAAAATAAAGAGGCATGGCTAAAGCATGTTGGCTATATTCCACAGACTATTTTTATGCTGGATGCAACAATCAGGGAAAACATCATTTTTGGAAATGATGTAGAAAATGATGAAGTCAGACTATGGAATGCATTGGAGGATGCACAGTTGGCCGATTTTGTTCGTTCTTTGCCGGATGGACTTGAAACGGCAATCGGTGAACGCGGAGTACGATTATCGGGAGGCCAGCGACAGAGAATCGGTATAGCACGTGCTTTGTATAGAAATCCGGATGTGTTAATTTTTGATGAGGCAACATCTGCTTTGGACAATGATACCGAGGAAGCAATTATGGAAGCAATTAATGCATTGCATGGCAAAAAGACAATGATTATCATTGCACATCGACTTAGTACCATTCGGGAATGTGATAGTGTGTTTCAGGTGGAAGATGGAAAAATTATGGACAAAGGAGCAACTGTATGAAAATACTTGTGACCGGAGCAAAGGGATTTGTTGGTAGAAACCTTGTGACTACTTTGAAAAACATAAAAGAGGGTAAGGATAAGACCAGACCGGATTTGAACATTGAAGAAATTTATGAATATGATTTGGATACCGGGATGGAACTGCTTAATGAGTATTGCGGCAAGGCGGACTTCGTATTTAATTTGGCGGGAGTAAATCGACCCAAGGAAAAGGGAGAATTTGAAACCGGAAATTGTGGATTTGTGGAAGACTTGCTAAGTTTACTTAAAAATAATAAAAATAGATGTCCAATTATGTTGAGCTCATCTATTCAGGCGTCTTTACAGGGAAGATATAATAATAGCGATTACGGGAAGAGCAAGCTGGAAGGAGAGCAGGCGCTATTAACTTATGGAAAGGAAAACGCGGTTCGTACGCTGGTATATCGTTTTCCTAATATATTTGGAAAGTGGTGCAGACCCAATTACAATTCAGTAGTAGCAACTTTTTGCAATAATATAGCAAATAATATTCCGATTCAGATAAATGATGAATCAACAGAACTGGAACTGGTTTATATTGACGACCTTGTAAATGAAATGCTGGATGCTTTGGAACAAAAAGAACATCGTTGTGAATATGACGGATTGAACGTGATAGAAAGAAAGGACGGAAATTATTGCTACGTTCCTACCACATATAGACAGAATCTCGGAAGTATTGCCGAGATGATTTACAAATTTGATGAACAACCAATTACGCATATAATGCCGGAAATACCTGAAAACTCATTTGAGAAAAAATTATATTCTACGTATTTATCATATCTGCCTCCGTATAAGATGAAATATGAAATACCAATGAATACGGATGAACGTGGAAGCTTTTGTGAGTTTATAAAAACTAGTTCAAACGGGCAGTTTTCCATTAACGTAAGTAAGCCGGGGATGACAAAAGGGGAACATTGGCATCATAGCAAATGGGAAATTTTTGTGGTAGTATCAGGGCATGGACTGATACAGCAGCGCAAACTCGGTACGGACGAAATATATAATTTTGAGGTTTCAGATGAAAAATTCGAGGCAGTTCAGATTCTTCCCGGATATGCTCATAACATAAAGAATTTATCAGACAGTGAAAATCTGGTGGTTTTAATGTGGGCAAATGAGATGTTTGATGCAGAACATCCGGAAACATATCGCGAATATGTGGAAAAATAGAGAGGAGTGCTATATGAGTGATACCAAGGAAATGTTTAATGTTAGATTTAAAGAAGATGGAAGATTAAAATTATTGATTATTGTTGGAACAAGACCGGAAATTATACGATTAAGTGCAGTTATCTCAAAATGCAGAAAGTATTTTGATTGTATTCTGGCACATACCGGGCAAAATTATGATTATAATCTGAATGGAATCTTTTTCAAAGATTTAAATATACAGGAACCCGAAGCATATATGAATGCCGTTGGGACTGATTTGGGAGAGACAATTGGAAATATTATAGGATTGTCTTACAAACTTATGGAACAAATAAAACCGGATGCATTGTTGATTCTTGGAGATACTAATAGTTGTTTGTCAGCAATTGCGGCAAAACGTCTTCATATTCCGATTTTTCATATGGAGGCTGGTAATCGTTGCAAGGATGAATGTTTACCAGAAGAAACAAATCGCAGAATAGTAGATATTATTTCAGATGTTAATCTGGCATATTCGGAACATGCGAGAAAATATTTGCATGAGTGCGGATTACCAAAAGAACGCGTATATGTAACCGGTTCTCCAATGGCAGAGGTTTTACATGCAAATTTGGAAAATATTCTGAGTTCAAATATCTTAGAACGATTAGACTTAAAACCAGGAAAATATATTCTGCTATCGGCTCATAGAGAAGAAAATATAGACACGGAAAAGAATTTTCTGGCATTGTTCGGTGCTATAAACAAAATGGCTGAAAAATACAATATGCCAATTTTATATTCCTGCCATCCAAGGTCAAAGAAACGATTGGAACAATCCGATTTTAAACTGGATAATCGTGTTATCATGCATGAACCATTGGGGTTCTATGACTATAATTGCCTGCAAATAAATTCATTTGCGGTCGTATCTGATTCGGGAACTCTTCCGGAAGAAAGTAGTTTTTTTGCAAGCTTAGGATATGCGTTTCCGGCAATATGTATTAGAACTTCTACTGAAAGACCAGAGGCACTTGATAAAGGAAACTTCCTGCTTGCAGGCATAGAGGAACAGTCCTTGTTACAGGCAGTTGAAATAGCTGTTTCCATGAATTATAATAAAGAATTGGGAGTGCCGGTTCCTGACTATATTGATGAAAATGTAAGTACAAAAGTAGTGAAAATTATTCAGAGTTATGTAGGTATTATAAATCGAATGGTTTGGCGAAAAGGTTGATTTGATAAAGGAGATTAAATATGGAAGAATTGGCAATATTTGGAGGAGAACCAATTAGAAAAGATCCAATCTATTATGGAAGACAGTGTATAGAGCAGGATGATATTGATGCAGTTGCAGATACATTACGTAGTAATTATATTACCTGTGGACCCAAAGTTGAAGAACTGGAAAGAAAACTTTGTGAAGTGACAGGTGCTAAATATGCTGTGGTTGTGGCAAACGGCACAGGTGCATTACATATAGCAGCATTGGCAGCTGGATTCAAAGAGGGAGATGAAGTAATTGTAAGCTCCATAACATTTGCAGCATCGTCGAATTGTGTGTTGTATTGTGGTGCAAAACCGGTTTTTGCGGATATTAGAAGAGACACCTATAACATTGATCCGGAATCAATAAAAAAGTTGATTACGCCCAAAACTAAGGGGATTGTAGCAGTAGATTTTACCGGACAGGCAGTGCAGCTTGATGAGATAAGAGAAATAGCTCGTGAAAACAATTTGATTTTAATTGAAGATGCGGCACATGCAATTGGAACAAAATATAAGGGACAGCCAATAGGAAGTATCGCAGATATGACCTGCTTTAGTTTTCATCCTGTAAAAACCGTAACAAGTGGAGAGGGTGGAGCTGTAACAACAAATGATGAACAGCTCTATCGGAAATTGTTAAGATTACGTACACATGGCATAACAAGAAATCAGGACGAAATGTGTCATCCTACAGATGCGCTATGGTACAATGAAATGGTGGAACTCGGATATAATTACCGAACAACAGACTTTCAGGCGGCATTGTTGTGCAGCCAGTTAAATAAATTGGATAGATTTTCTGCAAGAAGAAAAGAAATTGTAAAAATGTATAATGAAGCATTTGATAAAATGCCTGAAATTATAGTGCAAAAAGAAATTCCGGAGTCGGATACAACAAGACATTTGTATGTAATCAGACTGAATATGGAGTTGCTTACTTGTACAAGAAGACAGTTTTTTGATGCATTGTATGCAGAAAACGTTTGTCCGCAGGTACATTATTTACCGGTATATATGCATTCATACTATGAAAAATTGGGATATAAAAAAGGAATCTGCCAAGAGGCAGAGGCTTATTATGAATCTTCTATGAGTATCCCATTGTATCCAAGTTTGACAGATGATGACGTAAACAGTGCAATAGCTGCAGTAAAAAAGGTGGTAGATTATTATCGAAAGTAAAAAGAAGCAGGCATCACAATATGAATTAAAAAGAATCAGCAGATATATGATGATTCTCGTATTGCTAATTGTAGAAGTGGCATGCTTTGCGTATGTGTGGTTTTCTGAATATCGCAATATTACATTGATACATTATCGCTCCATAGGAAATGTTGCAATTATTGGAATATATGCAATAATGTTATTGGTGTTTACCTATAATTTAGGGGGCGCCAAGTATGGTTTATTAAAAAGAAACAACATTTCGTTTTCGCAGGGAATGGCAATTGTTCTTAGTAATATATGTATTTATCTTGTAATAATTTTGTTGACAGCAGATATATCTTGTATTGGTGCAATTATTTGGATGACTCTTTTTCAGGTGATTTTTGTAATTGTCTGGAATACATTATCGTACAAGCTATTAAGCTACTTGTTTCCACCACGTAAGCTATTGCTTTTATATGACAGCTATTCGCCCGCAAACTTTGAAAATAAAGTCAGGGTTCGAAGCGATAAATACGAGATAGCAAAGATTTTACCATGGCAGAGCTTTCAGGATTTACTTGAAAGTAAAGAATTATATTCTTATGAAGGTGTGGTTCTGTTTGACATTCATGCGTCTGCACGTAATCGTATATTAAAGGACTGCTATTACCATTCTGTGCGAGTGTATTCTACAATTAAAATTTCTGACATTTTGATGAGAAATGCGGAAGAATTGAACTTGTTTGACACACAATTAGCGTTAATCCGCGAGTATGAACTTACTTTTGAACAACGATTTATGAAAAGAATGATGGATATCATAATTTCGCTGTTGGCATTGATTATACTATCACCGTTAATGCTGATTGTTGCGCTATGCATTAAGATATATGATGGCGGAACCGTGTTTTTTACTCAGGAACGATATACGAAAGATTTTAAAAAATTTAAAATCCATAAATTTCGTTCCATGATTATGGACGCAGAAAAACCAGGGCAGGTGATTCCCGCAGTAGAACATGACCCACGAATAACACCGATTGGAAAATTTATTCGTGCTACAAGAATAGATGAACTGCCACAATTTATTGATATTTTGGTAGGAAACATGAGTTTGGTTGGTCCGCGTCCAGAAAGAATAGAGCATGTTAATAAATATTGTAAAGAAGTGCCTGAATTTGGAATGAGACTAAAGGTTAAGGGAGGACTTACAGGCTATGCACAAGTGTACGGAAAATATAATACAAGTGCATATGATAAACTGAAGCTGGACCTGAGTTATATATCAAACTATTCCCTGATGCTGGATTTGAAAATAATTTTGTTAACATTACGAACTATTTTTTCAAAGGAAAGTACAGAAGGATTTAGTGAATAAGTTCAAATAGAATCAGATGGAAGAAGAACAATGGATAGAGAAGAAAAAGTGCTTATTATAGCCGAAGCTGGTGTGAATTATAACGGGGATATTGAATTAGCTAAAAAGATGGTTAAGGTTGCAGCCCAGGCGGGGGCAGATATTGTGAAATTTCAGACGGGAATTCCTGAAAATGTAATTTCAAAGTATGCAGAAAAAGCGGATTATCAAAAGAAAAATACTGCAGATGCGGATGGAGAAGAAAGCCAATTAGAAATGGCAAGGAAATTAATGCTTCCTTGGAGTGTTTATCCTGAACTGATAAATTACTGTAAAGAACAAAATATTCAGTTTTTATCAACACCGTTTGATATTCCATCGGCAACCTATCTTCACGAATTAGGCATGACGCAATGGAAAATACCTTCTGGTGAGATTACCAATTTACCCTTTTTGAGACATGTTGCAGGGTATGGACAACCTATTATTTTATCAACAGGAATGAGTACACTTGAGGAAGTGGCAGCAGCAATGAGCGTATTACAAGAGTCAGGTGCGGGTAAAATAACTTTGCTGCAATGCAATACAGATTATCCAACTGCCTATGAGGATGCAAATATCAGAGCAATGCTTTCTTTAAAAGAGAAATTCAAGGTAAGCGTGGGATATTCGGATCATACGATGGGGTTGGAAGTTCCTGTTGCGGCAGTGGCATTAGGAGCTACTGTAATAGAGAAACACTTTACATTAGACCGTGGTATGGAGGGTCCCGATCAGGTTGCCAGCATGGAGCCTGATGAGCTCAAACAAATGGTACAGGCTATTCGTAATGTTGAAAAGGCATTGGGAACGGGCGAAAAGGTTCCGAGTAAAGCGGAAAGTAAAAACATAGCAATTGCGAGAAAAAGCATTGTGGCTGCTAAAGCCATAAAATGTGGTGAAGTTTATACAGAAGATAATTTAGCATGCAAAAGACCGGGAACAGGAATTTCACCAATGGAATGGGATGAAATGATTGGCAAAAGAGCTAATCGCGATTATGAAGAGGACGAATTAATAGAAAGGTAAAATATAACAATGCAATCGAATAATTCAGAGTTTAAAGGGAAAAGACTTTTATTTATTGGAGCATCGGGACATTTTGAATTGGCCATAAAAAAAGCAAAGGAAATGGGAATATACACCATTATTATTAACTACAATAAAAATGCAATGGCTAAGCAATATGCAGATCTGGCATGTGACGTTGATACATATAATCCGGAGGAAGTTTTGAATTTTGCCAGGGAACAGAAGGTTGATGGATTATTTACAAGCTGGAATGAGGTAAATTTATACACGACAGCATATGTTGCAAAGGAAATGGGAATTCCTTTCTATGCCACAAAGGAACAGCTGGATCAGCTTGTAACAAAATATGCATTTAAAAAAACCTGCAGAAAATATGGAGTTCCGGTAATACCAGAGTTTTATGTTGGAAATAATCTGACAGAAAAAGAGATTGCAAATTTTGAGTACCCGGTTATTTTTAAACCGACGGATAGTGGTGGTACAAGAGGAATGACCATACTGCATAGCCGCGAGGGAGTAGAGGATGCTTATCGTAAAGCATTGGAAGCATCCATTAAGAAAGAAGTAGTGGTTGAAAAATACTTATCGCAAGGACAATTGATTGTTATTGATATTGCAGTTCAGAATGATGATGTATATATTGCCAGTGTAGCAGACCGGTCTATTGTACGTACCTCTGATAGTGCAGTGCCGCTTGCAGTATCTTATATGTATCCTTCAAAGAATATTGCGATTGTTGAGCAGCAGGTTCTGACACCACTAAAAGATATGATACATGGTTTAGGTATTCATAACGGAATTATTTCTTTTGAAGGAATGATTAGTGAAGACAAATTATTTTTGATTGAAACACAATTCCGATTTGGCGGAACACACTTTTATAAGTTTGTTGAAAAGGCATGCGGAGTTGATTTGCTGGAAATGATGATAGAATATGCACTAAAGGGAACGTATGAACGCTATGAGTTCAAGGGAAGATTGAACCCTTATTTTTCAGCCAGATATGCGTGCCAGAATCTCCAGGTAGATAGCGGCAAAATAGTTGAAGTGAAAAATGTTGATGCAGTCAAATCACTCCAGGGAGTAGATTGGTTTGTGCAAATTAAAAATTTGGGTGATATTGTTCCGAATGATGGTTCGACGGCACAGAATTTTGCAAAGATCGGATTGTCGGAAGAATCGGATCAGAAATTGTATCAGCTTATGGACAAAATTCAGCACACGTTAGAAGTGTTGGATGAAAAGGGAAATAATTTAGTAAGAAAAAATATACCTAAAGAATATCTTTAGACTAAGAGGTGACAACATGAGAAAAATGAAAGTATTAATTAACGGATTGGGAAGAATTGGGCGTGCAATTGTCCGAATTAATTTGGAAAAGAATATTTTTGATTTGGTGGCAATCAATGATATTAATCCAGATAATAAAAACATGGCTTATTTGTTAAAGTATGATTGCACTTATGGCAGACTGACAGAAAATATTACAAGCGATGAGGACAATATTTATCTTAACGGACAAACTATAAGAGTAAGCCATGAGAAAGAAATTAATGATGTGGATTTTACGGGAATCGATATAGTTATCGACTCATCAGGAATCAAGAAGAATATTGAACAAATTGAAAAGATGGCAGCGGCATCAACTGTAAAAAGATTCATTATTACAAATGTTGATTCGAAAAAGGCTCAGAATATTATATTTGGCGTAAATGAAAAGGAATTGGAAGACGTATCTAAAAAGATTATATCATCCAGTATTTGCGATGTTATTTCTTTAGGACCGATTTATAATCTGTTAGCACAGAAATATGATATTGAAAGTGGATTTCTGGTAACACTTCACCCATGGTTATCTTATCAGAATCTATTGGATGGACCAGCAAAATCCTGGTCCCAGCCAGGAGATGTATATTCGCATTATGCACTTGGAAGAGCATCTACACAGAACTTAATTCCGAAGTCTACATCTGCAGTGAGAGCTTTAAGCAATGTATTTCCGGAAGCAATGGATAAAATTGCAAGTTTTTCATATCGTATTCCGACACAGATTGTTTCTAGTGCAGTTTTAACTCTTGTGTTAAAAGAAAATACAACAAAAGAAGAACTGCTTCACTTATTTGAAGAGGAACAAAAGAATCAGAAATACACCATCATCGAAACAACGGATGAGCCACTGATTTCCGCAGACTATGTAAAGAGTGAATACTCTACCATTTTAGATACACGATGGATACAGGTAAAGAATGGAAATCACATCGAATTGGTATATTGGTATGATAATGAATGGGGATATTCATCAAGAATTGTAGATATTGTAAATTACTTAACAGAAATGGAAGCAGAATGAATATATTAATTGCGTCAGATTCGTTTAAAGATGTATATAATCCTGTTGAGGCATGTGACATTATTGCAGGGGCACTTTCGGGCATCCAGGCAAAGCTTGTCAAACTTCCAATGTGTGATGGAGGGGAATATGCTTATGAGGTGCTTAGGGACTCCTTTCATTATGAAGAAAGGGTACTTGAAGGCGTTTTAAATGCCTATGGAAAGCAAATGCAGGTAAGATATCTGGTAAACGGTTCAGAGGCGCATGTGATTTCATCGGAAGTTGTTCGCCTATATCCCCATGAGGATGCTTATAAGAACCCATTATTACTTACGGATTATGGAATTGGTCAGATAATCAATGAGGTTATCCGGGAAGGATACACGAAGATACAGTTATATTTAGGTGGAACTTCAACTGTATGTGCCGGTATGGGTATGGCCCAGGCATTGGGAGCCAGATTTTTTTCATACTCAAATGAAATTATGCCGGCACCAATCAGGGGGAAGGATTTAAAAAATATTAAGCGGATAGAATATGAACCGCAGAATAATGCAGTTACACTTTCGGTAATCGTAGATGGAAATGCAAAAGCATATGAGATGGAAGGAATTACAAATCTAAAAATAGGAAAAACTTTTAATGTTGAAAGAAGAGAAATACTGAAAACTTGTAACGAAGGAATTAGGAATATTATTAATGTTACCGGAGTTTCAGAAAACCAGGATTTTTCAGGCGCAGCAGGCGGAATATTGTTTGGAATAGAACAATGTTTTCGCAATGTTTCCTATTGTCTGGGCAGTGATTATTTTGCTCAAAAACTTCGATTAGAGGATGCAGTACAAAGTTCTGATCTGGTAATTACAGGTGAGGGGCGACTTGATAATACAGCATGTGGAAAAGCACCGTCGGTAGTTATGAATATTGCAAAGAAAAACAGAGTACCGCTTTGGTTTGTTTGTGGTCAGGTTTCAAAAGAGATTGCAGATAGTCTTAAAGAAGGAATAATAAATGATTCACAAAGTATTGTGTTGAAGAATATGGGAATATCTAAGCTTTTTACATGCCAGACATATTACGATCAACACCCTGTTGAGGGAGGATATGAACAGCAGATAAAGACGTATAGGGAAAAGACACCCAGGATATTAAAAGATTTATTTATAAGGGGATTTGAATAACTATGAAGGCGGTTATTTTATTAGCGGGCAAAGGCAGAAGAATTCAAAAGACATTTGGTCCAATACATAAATCTTTAATTTTATTAAATGGGAACACTTTATTAAGCTATGTTATTTCAAATGTACAAAAGGCGGGAATCACTAGTGTGGTTCCTGTTCTCGGATATCAGAAGGATAAAGTTTTAGCAGAAATTGAGAGATGTAAAGGTAATATGGAAATCATTCCTGCTGAAAATGAGGAATATGAAAATACAAATAATTTGGTATCTTTACTTAAAGCGGAAGAAAGTCTTGATGGAGAAGACTTTCTTTTAATAAATGGAGATATGGTATTTGATTATCGTATTCTTTTGCAAATGCAGGGACATAAGAATGGAGCCATTGCTGTTGATGTCAAGGATTATCCGGTACAAATCGACAGTCCGCGTGTGCAGATTCAAAATGATAGGATTACGGATCTTGGACGGCATATGTCCAGAGTAGATGCACAGGGATATGCGGTAGGAATATATTATTTTTCTCGCGAGTTAAGCAGAAGTTTTTTTGAATATACGCATTCAATTATTAAAGACAATTTGCAGATGGGGTTTCACGACCCGTTGCGACAATTATTTGGAACGCATTTAATTCAGCCTGTTTCAGTAGGAGACTATTGTTGGATGGATGTTGATGAGAAAAGTGACATAGTACGTGCTGAGCAGATGTTGCTAAAGATACAGGAGATGCAGGATGAAAAGATTTGAAGCAAAAACGGTTGTAATAACTGGAGCTTCCAGAGGAATTGGAAAGGCTCTTACAGACTATTTTGTTATGGAAGGAGCTAATGTTGTTACAATATCAAGAAGTGCGGGAATTGTGAAAACGGATAAAGTATTTCCAATTGTTTCAGACATTGAGAATTGTGAATATATAGAAAAAATATTAGCTGAAAATAATATTGATGTAGATATCTTAATTAATAATGCCGGAATTATTTGCTATGAAAATCTGGAACAGGTAACGAGAAGTCAGATGCAGGAAGTGTTTAATACAAACGTTATTTCTACAGTACTGCTATCACAGATGATTATGCGAAGGATGGAACAACAAAAGAAAAGAGGAGTAATTGTGAATACATTGTCATTTGCAGCAACGATTCCCTCGGCAGGTTCCGGAATTTATGCAGCTTCTAAGGCGGCAATGACATCTCTGACGCGTACAATGGCAGCTGAATGGGCGCCGAAAGGAATTCGCGTAAATGGATATAGTCCGGGGGTTATAGAAACAGAAATGACAAAGCCTGCAATACAGAATAATGGAGAAAATATGCTGGATGCCATAGCACTGCATCATTTTGGCAAAGTAGATGAAATGGTTAAAGTAGTAGGCTTTCTAGCTTCAGAGGATTCAGAATATATAACGGGCATAAATTTAGATGCATCCGGTGGAAAATATATTGTCCAGAATGCAGGAAACGCATGGAAAGAAAAGTAAGGGAGATGACAAAAATGGATATAACGGCAACCTATCGGCATGAATATAGTACAAAATTTATTATTGATGAGTCTGCAGACTTTTCGCGTTTGGCAGAAATGAATCTTGAACCGTATGAGAGAATATTTTTTGTATTTGATAAGAATGTTTCTGATTTGTATAGAGATAAAATTATTAAAAAGATGAACTTGCAAAGTAAAAAAGTATTCAGTTTTGATGTAGTACCTGAGGAGCGTTCCAAGAGTATTGCATTCTATCCGGAACTGGTACAGTTTTTTGAGGGAAATTCGGCAGGAAGATATGATGCAGTAGTTGCGGTAGGCGGAGGAATTATAATTGATCTGGTTTCCTTTACAGTATCAACTTACATGAGGGGGTTACCATTTTTTATTATAGCGACAACATTAATTGGACAAACAGATGCATCAACGGCCGGAAAGACATGTTTGAATTCTTATAATACAAAGAATTTATTGGGAACATTCTATTACCCGGAAGTTGTCTATAATAACATAGAGATTCTTCGTACAACAACCAAGAGAATTATGCGTCAGGGTTTATCGGAAGCATTTAAATACAGCCTGCTTACAGATGGTAAACTCTTAGAAACAATTGTTCAATATCAAAATACAGATTATGATATCGGGTTGATGCAAAAAATAGTCGAGAGTACGATAAATGCAAGAATACAGATTCGAAAGGTTGATCCCCTGGCAAGCAATTTGGGACATACATTTGGGCATGCACTTGAAAAGTATTTTGACTATAAGATTCTTCATGGAGATGCAATTTTAATAGGAACGGTTATGGCAATGAAATTTGCGGTTCAGAAGCATCTTATGGAACAAAGTGAGTTTGAAAAGATATTTGCATTAATGCAGAAGGCACATTTGAACGTATTTATCTCTGAGGAACTGGATGTTGCGAAACTTGTGGAATTGATGCACAAAGATAAGAAATCGAGTGCAGGAAAGCTGCACCTTGTTATGATTCATGGAGTGGGGAAGCCCTACCGGGGAGAGACACCATTTTATGAGGCGGAATATGATGATGTAAAGAGTTTCCTAAAACAATTTATGGAGGAGTACCCATATAAAAGACAGGATTATATTGAATATGTAGACCAGGAAATATTATAGAAAGGTGGTTGGACTTATGATATCAACAGTTAATCATGTTAGTTTTACCGTGAGTAATTTGGAGGAATCTATAGAATTTTATAAAAATGTATTAGGACTTGAGTTGATAAGTCTTGCCGAACGTGACGAAGCATTTTCGGCAGCAGTGACGGGGGTTCCAAAAGCAAAAATGAATATCGCTTATATGAAAGCGGCAAATTGCTCTATTGAATTGATTCAATATGTTCAGGCAAGCGGCGAACGACTTGATACACATACAAACAATATTGGTAGTGCTCATGTCTGCTTTAATATTAGAGATTATGACGAGTGGATGGAGAGAATGAAAAAAAATCATGTTTCTTTCCGTGGAGAATTATGTCATGCACCGGCAGGACCAAATAAGGGAAAAAGAGTATGCTATTGCATGGATAATGATGGAAATAATTTGGAATTCATGGAGGAAATATGATCGAGGATTATCATCTTCACACAAAATTTTCTTTTGATTCCCGACAGGAACTAAAAGAACTTTGTGATAAAGCAGTTCATGAGGGAATTCAACAGATATGTTTTACAGATCATGTTGAGCTTGGATTGGAAAATGAAAACCAGGTTCCTGATTTTTATGAAAGAGAAATAGAAATAGAACAATGTAGGAATTTGTTTTCCCAAATAGAAATTTTGAGTGGTGCAGAAATTGGACAACCGCACAAAAATATTAATTACGTCAAGGAATTGCTGCAACAGCATCCTTTAGACTTTGTGATTGCATCCGTACATACGGTTTCTGAAAAGGGTAATCCTTCGAAATTTGGTTTTACTGCGGAAAACTGTAAGGAATTTTTGAATCAGTATTTGGAAGATTTGAAAGACGTGGCATCTAATTGTGACTATGACGTAATGGGACATGTTACGTTGCCTTTTCGATATATTCCGCAGGAATTACGCGAACAATTTCCGATAGAAATATTCAGGAAGGAATATATGGAACTGTTTGAAATTATTGTGCAACGGGAAAAGGGCATAGAAATAAATACAAGTGGTCTGCGAACGGTCCTGGAAGAAACATTGCCTAACGCATTGGTGTTGCAATGGTATAAGGACTGCGGTGGCAGGATAATTACCATAGGTTCCGATGGACATTCTGTTTATAGCGCATTTTCAGGCTTGGAAACAGGGTATCATATGCTGAAAGATTTAGGATATGATAAAATAGCAACGTACCATAAAAGAGTATTATCGTTTAAAGGATTGGATAATTAAATTTATGAAAAGAGTATGTATTGTAACAGCAACCAGGGCCGAATACGGTCTGCTTAAACCAATAATTTTAAAACTGCAGGCTCAGAATAATTTGGAAGTAAGGGTTGTTGCAACAGGAATGCATTTATCACCTGAATTTGGCATGACATGCCAGGAAATTGAACAGGATGGAATTCGGCTGGATCGTAAGATAGAGATTCTTTTGAGCGCAGATACATCATCTGCAATATCAAAAAGTATGGGACTTGCAATGATTAGTTTTGCTGATTATTTTTCAGAAAGAAAACCAGATCTTTTGATAGTTTTGGGTGATCGGTATGAGATTCTGGCAGTTGCAACAACAGCGATGAATGCCAGAATTCCAATAGCACATTTATACGGTGGAGATATTACAGAAGGAGCAGTTGATGATGTTGTTCGCCATGCTATTACGAAAATGAGTTATTTTCATTTTACAGCAACCAGGGAACATCGAAGAAGAGTTATTCAAATGGGTGAATCACCTGAGCGAGTCTTTTGGGTGGGAGCGATGTCTGTAGAAAATGCATGCAATGTAAAAAAATTATCTATGCATGATTTGCAAGAGCAGATTGCGTTTTATTGGAACAGAGATTTAGAAAAAATGGCAGTTGTAACCTTTCATCCGGTTACATTGGAAGATGATACGGCACGGGAACAATTTCAAAATATCTTAAATGCATTAGATTATTTTGAAGATTTGAAAGTTATTTTTACAAAGGCAAACGCAGATGCAGGCGGCAGGGTCATCAACCAAATGATTGATGACTACGTAAACGAGCATCCTCAAAAGAGTAAGGCATATACGTCCCTGGGACAGCTAAGATATCTGAGTGCAGTATCTTTAGCGGATGTAGTAATTGGCAATTCTTCAAGTGGCCTATCCGAAGTGCCCACATTTCACGTCCCTACGGTTAATATAGGCGACAGACAAAGGGGAAGAGTATGTGGAAAGACAGTTATTAGTTGTGGAGTTGCAGAAAAAGAGATTACTGATGCTATCCAGAAAGCACTGTCTCAGACATTTCGCAATGAAATTTGTAATGAAAAAAATCCATATGAGAAAAAGGGTACATCAGATGCAATTGTAAAGATTTTGACAGAGAATTTAAATAAAAATAATATTGATTTGAAGAAACATTTTTACGATTTGGCAGACTTGGAGGTATAAAACGCATTATGGAAAAAGGCAACATTTTAGCAATTATTCCGGCAAGAAGTGGCTCAAAAGGGTTAAAGGATAAGAACATAAAGCAATTGTGTGGCAAGCCACTTATTGCATATTCGATTGAGGCAGCAAAGAAAAGTAATATTTTTGGTAAGGTTCATGTATCAACGGATTCGGAACAGTATGCACAGATTGCACGGGAATTTGGCGCAGATGTCCCCTTTTTGCGTGATGAGCAGTATGCAACAGATCATGCATCTTCATGGGATGTTGTAAGGTATGTCATTAATGAGTATCAAAAACGTGGAGAGGAGTATGAGGCAATCGCATTATTACAGCCGACGACTCCATTACGCACGGCAGAAGATATTATCGGAGCCTATAATACGTTTCTTCAAAAGGATGCAAATGCGGTTATTAGTGTTTGTGAGGTAGAACATTCACCACTTTGGACGGATACTTTGCCAGAAGATTATAATATGAAAGGATTTGTAGACAAAAAGTATCGAGAAATTCCAAGGCAGCAGATGCCGACGTATTATCGGGTTAATGGAGCAATTTATTTAGTGAGAGTAGCTAGTTTATCAGATATTATGGATTTATATGATAAAAAATGTTATGCTTATGTAATGGATAAATACAATTCAGTAGATATTGATGATGAGAATGATTTTGAATATGCAGAGTTTTTGAAAGGGAAAAAGGCATGAAAAAGGTATTAGTAACGGGAGCAGATGGTTTTATAGGGAGTCACATGGTTGAAGAACTGGTAAGAAAAGGGTATAGTGTCAGGGCATTTTCTTATTATAATTCATTTAATACATGGGGCTGGTTAGATACATTAGCACCGGAAATTTTATCTCAGATAGAGGTTGTTTGCGGTGACATACGTGACCCTTATGGGGTTAAGAAGGCTATTGAGGGCGTTGATATGGTATTCCATTTAGCAGCATTAATAGCAATTCCGTTTAGCTATCATTCGCCTGATGCATATGTAGACACAAATATAAAGGGTACACTGAATGTTTTACAGGCAGCTAAGGAGTTGAATGTGGAGAGGGTACTAATAACATCAACTTCGGAGGTGTATGGTACAGCTAAATATGTTCCAATAGACGAAAACCATCCATTCCAGGGTCAATCTCCTTATTCAGCAACGAAAATCGGAGCGGATCGCTTGGCGGAAAGCTTTTATCGTAGTTTTGACTTACCGGTATCAATAGTACGACCCTTTAATACATTTGGACCGCGACAATCAGCAAGAGCGGTAATACCGACAATTATAACGCAGTTGCTTGGAGGCAGACAGCAGATTAAATTAGGGTTACTTAGTCCAACCAGAGACTTTAATTATGTTAAGGATACAGTATCCGCATATATTGCAATAGCTGAATCAGACAGAACAATTGGTCAGGAAATTAATATTGCTACCGGAAAAGAGATATCCATAGGCGATATGGCAAAGGTGATTATTGCACAACTGAATCCTAAAGCAGAAATTATTTGTGAAGAAGAACGCTTGAGACCGGAAAACAGTGAAGTTAACCGCTTGTTGGGTTCTAATCAGAAACTTAAAGAGTTAACGGAATGGAAACAAAAATATAGCTTTGAGGATGGTATTCAAGAGACTATTAAATGGTTTGAACAGAATTTGGATAAATATAAGATAGATATATATAATATATAGCAGAGGTGAATATGCAATTATCTCAGTTTTTAATTGGACCAGAAACACCAATAATTGATGCAATGTCAAGCCTTGATAAGTTGGATGAGAAAATATTATATGTAGTCAGTAAAGACAATGTACTGCTGGGTGCTGTAACGGATGGTGACATTAGAAGATATATTTTAAAAAAGCAGTCTATTCAGGGAACAATTGACCAGGTAATGTATAAGGATGTAAGATATTTGGAGAAGGAAAGTAATATTTCTCCAAATGATTATATGAATAGTCAGATGCTTACATCGATTCCAATTGTAGATGGGCAAAAGAGAATAGTAGCAATCGAATTTCTTCAGGGAAATAAGTATTATCAGCTAAATGAAATTAACATTCCGGTTGTAATCATGGCAGGTGGAAAAGGAACACGATTAACTCCCTATACACAGATTCTGCCGAAACCTTTGATCCCAATTGGAGAGAAAACGATAACTGAACATATAATGGATCATTTCGAACAGTTTGGTTGTAAAGAGTTTACAATGATAGTTAATTATAAAAAGGAGTTAATAAAGGCCTTTTTTGGAGATGAAGAATTTCATAATAAAATATCATTTGTGGAGGAAGAGGTATTCCAGGGAACTGCAGGTGGGCTTAGATTAATTAAAGGGAAAATCAATACAACCTTCTTTATGTCTAATTGTGATATTTTGATTAATGAAAATTATGTTGATATATATCGTTATCATATAAAGAATAAAAATGTATTAACAATGGTATGCGCTTTAAAACGAGAAGCTATTCCATATGGAGTAGTTACAACGAAAGCAGATGGAACGGTAGCAAAATTGGAAGAAAAACCGCAAATGGAATTTCTTACGAATACGGGATTATATGTTATTGAGCCGGAATTTCTTGACTACATAGGAGATACTGAATTTATTCATATTACAGATGTTATCCAGAAATGTATTAATAATGGTGTACATATAGGAGTTTATCCCATTAGTGAAAATGATTGGCTGGATATGGGACAAATGGAACAGCTAAATATTATGAAAGCAAAACTCGGAGTTGACTGAAGAAAGGATGGAGAAAAATGAAGTATTGTACAAAATGTGTTATGCCAAGTACGAGACCTGGAATTACGTTTAATGAGGAAGGCGTTTGTTCAGCATGTCAGGCGTTTGAAAAAAGAAAATCAATTGATTGGGAAGCACGATTTAAAGAATTGGAGAAAATATGTGATAAATATAGAGGAATGAATGGTTCCGGATATGACTGTGCAATTGCGGTCAGTGGTGGAAAAGATAGTCATTTTCAAGTGCATTTAATGAAGGAAGTAATGCATATGAATCCTATCCTGTTTAGTGTTGAAGATAATTTTGACATGACAGATGCAGGAATACATAATTTAAAGAATATTTCAGAGGAATTTGGATGTTCTATTATTAGTATGAAACCGGATATACGAACACAAAAGATTCTTATGCGTTATATGTTTGAAAAATATGGAAAGCCGACATGGTATATTGATCGTTTAATATATACGTATCCATTAATTATGGCCCATAAATTTCAAACACCATTACTTGTATATGGAGAAAATGTAAGTTACGAATATGGTGGAAACAATAGTAAGGAAACATATTCAGCCAGAGAACAATTAAATAATGGTGTTGCATTAGGAGTGGATGATTCCGAATTATTAAGTATTCCTGGAATAACTGAAAAAGATTTGGCGTTGACAGAAGCACCATCAAAGGAAGTCATGGAATACCTTGATCCAATTTATGTATCCTATTTTGTACCATGGAATTCCATAAGCAATTATCATTTTGCCAAGTCACGGGGATTTCATGATTTAACACATGAATGGAAGAGAACCAATTGTATAGAAGATTTTGACCAGATTGATTCAAGGGCGTATATTGTACATCCATGGCTCAAATACCCTAAATTTGGGCATTCATCAGCAACAGATTATGCATCACGTATGATTCGATATGGAATGATAACTCGTGAGGAAGCAATTAAATTGGTGAACGATCATGATGGCAAATTAGACCCATTCTGTGTACGTGATTTTTGTAAGTTCTGTGGATATACTGAAACAGAATTTTGGAAGATTGTTGATGGCTTCTACAATAAAGATATCTTTTACAAAAATGAACAGGGCGATTGGGTACTAAAAACGCCGCTTTCATAAGTGGTTTATAAAGTGCCTAAGGAAACCATTATATATATAAATTATTTTTTGAATGATTAATTGGTCAAGTCTGGAAAGGAAAAGTTCACGTATTGCACCAATACCAACATTGACAGTAAATATAATTATACATATGGCAATTAATAGAAATAGTGCAATAACAGGTTGCTGTACTCCCCACCCATATTGCTGGATAATTCCGGAGCATATATGGGTAAAGGAATTTTCAAGTGCAAAAACAGCAAATATATTTATGGTAAGATAATTAATTACCTTTGAAGTAATATTAATATCTTTAAAAAGATAAAATAATATGATTGTCATTGCTAAATTGGTTATACTGTTGTCGCGACAGAGGGAATGGGTAATTCCTCCTAAATGTATGGGGTACATAATGGAAATAGTGTTAATAGTCCAAAGGAAAAGAAGGGCTAAAAGACATTTCCAGCGTGCAATGGGGAAATCTTTATATAAGCGTATATAGCGACCTATAATATAAAGAAGAACCATTTGAACAATTCCTTTTCCGGAATCCTGAACGATTTCAAAATAAAATAAGGTTGGAAAAATACTAAAGATAACCAGAGATACTATTATGAATATTTGCAATTCCTGTTCTTTTAATTTCTCAATAAATTTCTGAATAAATCCACTAAAAATAAATAAACATAGATAGCAGGAATAGAACCAATATTTTCTACTGGCAAATGGAATAATGGATTTGATAAGTTGTTCTAATAAGGCAGCTCCAGTCATTTCCTGAGGGAAAAACCAATATAAAAGTGCTGTTTCAAGCAGGGAAAAAGAAATCATCAGAAGTTCCATCTTGATTAACTTCTGCTTGGAAAATTTTATCTCAAAATAGCCGGATATCAGGCAGAAGCAACTTGGACCAATATTACAGATGCCTACAATTGTGCCACCTAGTATGGTTCCGATGTTTCCTTTTAATCCAAAAGAAGTTAAATCAATGGCAGAAGACAGATGAATTAAAATAATCATACACATTGCCACTATTCTTAATAGTTCAAAATTTGATTTTCTGGTCAAAGCTTTCATGATTTTTCCCCTGCTAATAATAATGTTATGATAGTAATATAATTATTCATTATACTATATTTTAAATGGGAATGATACACTGTAAAAAATGCTTCATCATATGTGTCTGCATAGATGGTTGCGGAATATGTCATATGGTACAAATGATAATGGGAAAGAGAGATACAATTTAATGAGAAAAACTTTGATTATAATTATTGGAGTAATAATTATAATGCTTACCACAATTTGTAATATTGGATTATTGGAAAAGTGGAATAGGAAAAATACAATTCAATTACTTATTGTAGGAGATTCTATCGGTGAAGGTGCAGGGGCTAGTGATCCGGCATTTAAATGGTACAAATATTTAATTCCATATGTGGAAGAGCAGTATGGGAAAAAACTGGAGATAACTAATGTGTCTATGGGCGGAAATACAAGCTTTGCAGGTTATACAAGAGTGATGGAATTAAGAAATAATAACAATTATGATGTCGTTATTGTTTGTTATGGTCAAAATGATGAGGAGCAAAATTTTTCATTTTATTATGAACAAATGCTGCAGGCAATTATAAATAAATGGCCCTCTTGTCAATTAATTACGATTTTAGAAAGTTCGCAGCGAGAATATACTCCTAAAATTTGTTCTATTCAGCAGTTAGGCGAAAAATATCAGGCTTATGTAGTAGATATGGTCGCAGTATTTAACAATGACAAAATTAATTATGAAGAATTGTGTGATGACGGGACTCATCCAAATGATAAGGGACAAGAAGCTTATTTTACTGAAATAGCAAAGGTTTTTGATGAAATATATCAATCAAAAGACCTTAAATCCACAAAACATATTGAGGATACATCTTTACTCCCACAGATGTTTAAGGTTTATTCAAAAGATGAATTCTCTCAGGAAGAAAATTTGCGACTGGATATTCCTGTTAATCGGGATGTCAAACGTGTGGGAATTGACTATGACCGAATACCAGGAGAACAGGTTCTTACAGTTTGCTTTGACGAAAAGACCGCATGGGAATACTCATATCGATGGGAACAATCCTTTGAACAACGGCATATAGAAGAAATTTATAGCGGAGATGAACTTATTAATCAACTGACGGTTATTTTTTCATCGGAAGAACAAATGGAAGGATTTCATGGGATTGTAATGGAGTGAATTTAGACATAAAGCCACTATATATAGGAAAAATTTTTGGTTTTATATAGCTATATTTAAAACAATCTGTGTATAATCTTAGAAAAATTAATTAAGTGGATATAGGATACAGCACAATCGAAGAGATGATAATGCCGAAATCAAAGAGTCTGTGAAAGTTTTTCTGTAAATAGGATTTTGAGGTCTTCTATGATAAAATATTAAATCATAGGAGGCCTTATT
>CAKRVA010000001.1 GCA_934408585.1 uncultured Lachnospiraceae bacterium | reverse complement strand
ACGGAGGAAGTGATGAAGCTTCTTCCTCTTCTGTTTTATCTGCTGGTGTTCGAACCCGAACCGGCAAGAATCAAAAACGCGGCCATCACTATTGCGGTTTCCTTTGCAACATTTGAAAATGTCTGTTATTTAACTCAGAATGGAGCCGGACATTTTTCGCTGCTCTTTTTCCGGGGATTTGGAACAGGAGCGATGCATGTCATCTGTGGTGTGATAGTCGGAGCCGGACTTGCATATGCGTGGCAGCGTGCATGGCTGAAAGCGGCCGGAATTTGTGGACTGTTAGGAGCAGCAATCACGTTTCATGCGATATATAATCTTCTGATTGCCTATGGCGGCACGGTACAGTATATTGCCTATGCTTTGCCAATTCTGCTGATGGCAGTTGGAAAAGCAGTTTTTGGAACAAAGGCGAAATGAAAATAAATTGAGAATAGAAAGACGTGAGTCATAGAAATGTGGCTTGCGTCTTTTTTGTTTATAAAAGGTGGGTCAAAAATTTCTGTAAAAAAATAAATTGGGGTGAGAGTTTTTGGAATTTTTTGTACCTAAGTATATATAGAACATATAGAATCTTAGGAAATGCATTGCAGTAAGGGGAGAATAGCGCAGAATGAGAAAAAGGACAAAACGAATTTATGGAATACTATTGTGTATGAGTATGCTTTTAACTTTATTAAAGGTGCCGGTATTGGCGGCAGAACCGGTTGAAATAGGGGAAGGATACGAGAAGGCACAAGAGCAGGAACAGAAAGAACAGGCACATGAGCATACCGAGGACTGTTATACGCGGACAGAAAACTGTGTTCATGAGCATGCGACGGAATGTTATCCACAGACTGCCGGAACTGTGTCAGGAAATGATATAACGGAAACCGTAGAAAATCAGCCGACAGCATGTACTCATGTATGCAGTGAGGAAAGCGGCTGTATCACAAAAGAATTAAACTGCCTGTATGAAAACGAAGACGGCAGTATTTCGAAAAATGCAGAAATGCCGCAGGAAAATGAAGCGAAAATTGCTGTTCTGTCCGGCACACAGGAAGCTGTTACCGTGGAAAGTGTGCAGGCGATGATTGATGCCTTGCCGGACGCAAAAGATATCAATGACAATAATATCGAGGAAGTAAAGATTCAGTATCGAGCCATTGTAGATGCAATGGCGCAGCTTTCCCCCGAGGAAGTGTCCACACTTGATATCCTTCGCTATCTGAAGGTCGCTGCTGTGTTGAATGGACCGTTTTTTGGAGTCCCTACTCCTATCCCCGGAACAGATCTTGAATGGGTGATAAGCCAATACGATGACAGAACGCTTACGATATCAGGTAAAGGTGAAATGCCTGATTTTGGAGGCACTGGCGAAGCAGTTTGCCCATGGGAGAAATCAAAGATCATGATTAAAAAGGTAATCATAGGGGAAGGAGTGACCAATATTGGCAAAAACGCATTTAATGGATGTTCAAAACTTACCGAGGTACATATTTCAAAAACAGTTAAGAAGATAGGTGATTCCGCTTTTAAAGACTGCACCGCCCTTACGCAAATTGATATCCCAGATAGCGTCAAGTCTGTGGGATCGTTCGCATTTGTTGGATGCACGGGACTTAAGGAGGTCCATACCCATTGGAAAAGTTCGGATGACATCAACTTTGGACTATTCGTATTTTATGAGTATAGGGATTCTTAGCCACAAAACCGAATTATATACGTCCCCGCCGGATATGTGGACAATTTTAAAAGCAATCCAAATGGCGCATGGGGGTCATGGATCGTACAGGGTGAAAATTACACCGTCTCTTTTAACGGAGGTAACGCATCAGGCTTCATGGAACCGGTTCAGGCATCCGGAGATTATACCCTTCCTGATTGTGGCTTTACGTATGAATCAGCTAATTTTGAATATTGGGCATTGGAGAATTCTGACGGAAAGAAAGCGGGCGGCGAGGGAGATGTTTTTCCTGTTACGGAGGATGTTGTTTTTTATGCTAACTGGACACTTGTAATCGTAATAGAGCCTGAAGATCCGATTATTGTGTGTATCCACGAATGGAGTGAATGGGCTTCTAACGGCAACGGAACGCATACCCACACCTGTTCAAATGATAATAGCCATACGGAAACGAAAAACTGCTCCGGTGGTATAGCTACCTGTCAGAGTGGGGCTGTCTGTGAAACCTGCAAGACGGCTTATGGCGAACGGAGTGCAGGCAATCACACAGGCGGCACCAAAGTACGCGGCAGAGCTGAGGCTACCACTGATGCGTCCGGCTACACGGGGGATACATGGTGCCTGGGATGCAATACGAAGATTGCGTCCGGTCAGACAATTCCTAGGAAGGAGAGCAGCAACTCCGGCAGCGGCAATTCCGGTAGCAGTAATTCCGGCAGTGGCAATTCCGGTAGCAGTATTCCGGAGATTAGAAATGGCATACAGCAAGACATTCCATCTTCCCAACCAAAGGCAGTTCCGACACAGCTTATAGCAGACGATAAGGCAAAGATCATAAGGAAAGACAACGGACCGTTTCTTATGGAAGAGTACCAGCCAGGTTCATCACACACATCGGAGGATATGGGGGATCAGATTATAGAAAATCAAGCCACGGAAGATCAAATCGTGGAAGATCAAACCATGGAGGATACCGGGGATAATCAGAAATCAACAACGGAGAATAACCTCGCGGACAATAGCCACGTGGACAATGACTCAAAGACGGATGACAGTGTGAATCTGCCGTCAGAGGATAACTCCCACAGTGTCGCATTAATCCTGATTATCTGCACTTCCGCAGGAACTTTGGTAATCGGACTTGGATTGTATCTGGGATTTCGGAAACGGAAGAAAATAGATAAGAAATAATGTGGGATCGAAAACCATATAAATAAGGCTTCGAAAAGGAGGTTTTATGTCATATGTACAATAATCAAAAGCGTGTAGAACTGGTAAAAAGACGTATTTACGAAAGAAACTGTCAGCAGCAGCGGCATGGAATTTACGGACTGTCTGCGGCGTGCATGGTTTTATTCGCCTTTCTTGCAGGAACGCTTCATGTGGTTGCAGGACATACACAGATGGCTGCTCAGGGCATGTATGGTTCTGTCCTGCTATATAAAGATGCAGGCAGCTATGTGCTTGTAAGTGTTGTTTCCTTTGTTCTGGCAGTTGCGGTCACGTTATGCTGTATCAGATTGCGTGACAGGGAACGTGGAGTAAGGGATAAAAAAAGAGACAACTCATTACCGGAAGGGGAGGACAAAACAGATGGAAGGTAAAATAACAAGAATAGGAAAAAGCATTATGACTGTGATGCTGTCATTAGTGATAGCAGCAAGTATATTTGCCGGAATGAAGCTGGATGTGTGGGCAGCAACAAATTATATTATTGGAAATAACTTGGCAGATGGGGAGATTGTAAAAGAAGGAGATACGATCACCTTTCCATCGCCAAGTCGGGGTAATCAAAATATAGTAGAGTATGCTTTTTACGATCTGTCTGGAACAAAGCAGATAGGTTATGAGTGGAAGATGACTTCTAATCAAAAAATCCTGGATATACCAAGAATTACAGATGAAGGCATCACATATAACCGCTATAAGGTTAAGATAGAGCGTATCATCAAGGAACCAACAGAAAAGATCGATATGTATTATGCTGTGAAGCTGGTGGCGATAGGAGATGAAGAGGAGGTAACTCCAGCAGAAAAATCTAATCAAAATATCTCCAATCAAAATACTCTCAATTCCCATACGTGCAACTTTGAATGGATAACCACCATAGACCCGACAACAGGGGCTGATGGTTTGGAGGAATACAAGTGTGCTGGATGTGGTCTGGTAAAAGAATTCCATCCGATTCCGGCAAGCGTGGCAGCAGTAAAGGATTTCTATGGAAATATCAAAGAAGCACCGGAAAATGGAAGTATTACCTATGATTCCGGAAAACTTTATACGATTAGTGATTATCTGCTAAGGAAAATGTCTGAAAGAAGCGATGTATCAGTAACGGTCAGTTTTGAATATCAAAATGCAAAGTATGAACTAACCTTCCCGGCAGGAACAGATTACACTCCTGTTTTGAAGGACGAAGATATGATGTATGGATATTTTGGTGTAGCAGCCAAGCTTGGACTTTCGGTAGTAGCTAAATAACCGTATTTTGGAAAATACATTATCGGAAGGAAAGTAAAGTAAATAATAGCCAGGCATGAGATACATCCATGCCTGGCTGTTATTTACTATTTAACTATTGTGCCGGTGCCTGGTCGGCAGGAGCAGCTTCACCGCCACCGTCTGCAGGCGGCTGCGCAGCAGCGTTCTGGGCATTCTGCCATGCGGCGGAAGCAATTTCATTTCGCTGTTGCTCGATGATTGCCTCAGCATCCGGATTTGCAAAAAATTCTGCGTTGTGAGGACAGGTACCAACCGAAGGATTCTCGGCAGGAACCGTAGTTACGGTGCCGTCCGGATTGACAATTTCCTGTGGAGCCGGTGTTTCGGTTTCTTCGGCACCCTCTACAGGAATTTCACCGCTGAGAAGTACATCATCCGAAGGAACTAATTCGAGTACGCCCTCGACCTTGAATGGACATTGCTCGCAGGCAGGGAGGTTGGAGTACTGACAAACAGGTCCCTGATAATGCACATTACAGCTTTCCGTAGGAACACATCCTTCGGCAAAGTATTCGGTCTTTAACGTTCCGTCACAGAGTCCGGCAATCGGAAGTTTACCGGAACGGGCACAAACCGTAGCCTGAACAATACCACTTGGCATCGTAAAGGACTGGCTTGGTAAATCCTCATGGATTTTGGACATGGTAGCACGCCATAACTTCTTCGCAAGACTTTGTTCAGCACCCTTGCGGAGCTTGACGTTGTTATCGTAGCCTGCCCAGGTTGTTGCAGTATAGTAAGGAGTATAACCTGCAAACCATACATCATTGTAATCAGAAGTAGTACCGGTTTTACCGGCGATTGCCATATTACCAAAGTTAACGGAAGCACCGGTACCCTGTGTTACAACATCCTGCATCGCATCTGTTAAAAGCCATGCGGTAGTTTCTTTAATTACCTGCTTGGATTCCGGTTCCGTGTTATCGAGAATAACGTTTCCGTCATGGTCAACAACCTTTGTATAAAGCTTGGGTTTAATATAAGTACCGCTGTTTGCGATTGTAGCATAAGCAGCATTTAATTCTTCATTTGTAACACCGTGTGTCAGACCACCTAATGCAGTAGACTGCTGGATATCGGAGAAAATCTGTGTTTTGCCGTTGTATGTGATTTCCTCGCGGTCTACAACGGTAGAAAAACCAAAGTTTTTTAGATAATCATATCCCAACTGAGGGGTAATGGCGGTAAGTGTTTTTACAGCTACAATATTCATGGAGTCCACAATACCCTGTCGGATAGAGTTCAGACCACGATATTCAGAACCCCACCAGTTCTTTACCGGACGACCGTCGGCATAATTGTAAGGAGCATCATTTACCATGGTTGCAAGAGTCAGACCTGCACTGTCGAGGGCCGGCGCATAAACAGCCACAATTTTAAAGGTGGAACCGGGCTGACGCGTAGCACTTGTTGCACGATTCAGGGTTTTGCTTCCTTCCTTGGTACCACGTCCACCAATCATGGCAACAATATAACCGGTGTGCTGGTCCTCAACCGTAATGGATACCTGTGGCTGAGGCGTAAGAGAAACCTTCTCATCAAAGACCTCATCATTCGGACCAACGACAGATGCTTTGTACAATTCAATATCCGCATAGGCATCGTCCTGTGTATCGTAAATTAAATTATAGGAAGCACGCTGTTCCTTAAAGAACTTCTGGAACATTTCAGTGCTGTGGTTTTCAAAGTCACCGTTGGCTTTTTTGACGGTTAAAGCGTAGTTCAGATACCAGCGGGAGTTTTCGGGATAGTTTTCTTCGTTGCTGAATACTTCATCACAAATGGACTGAATATGTGGGTCCTGTGTAGAGTAAATTTTCAGACCACCACTATATAATAAGGTAAAAGCCTGTGTCTCATTGTATCCGGCAGCAAGAAGATCGTTCATGACATCATCCGTCAGTGCATCTACGAAGTATGTATTGACAAGCGTTTCATCTACTTCGTCATTTACAATCTGAATTCTGGAATAAACATCATCTGCCATAGCCTCATCATATTCACTCTGCGTAATATATCCCTGCTCAAGCATATTTGTCAGAACTTTTTTCCGACGTTTTGCATTGTCCTCGGGATGGGATATCGGGTTATATTTCGATGGGTTCTGGGTGATTCCGGCAATTACTGCGCATTCCGACAGATTGAGGCTGTTTACGGATTTGTTAAAATAACGCAGGGAAGCAGCCTGAACACCGAGGGTATTCTGACCAAGGTTGATGGTATTCATATAGTTCAGAAGAACTTCGTCCTTGGACATCGTTTTTGAAAGCTCGATGGCAAGATACTGCTCCTGAATCTTACGCTTCATACTGTCCGCAAGCCCTTCTTCACTTGTCCAGTCAGTGAAAACGTTGTTTTTCAGCAGCTGCTGGGTAATGGTACTGGCACCTTCGGTAAAATGAAAGCCATTGGAAATACCAACATAAGCAGCACGGATGATACCCTTGATATCAATACCGTTATGCTCGTAAAAACGTTCATCTTCAATCGCAACAAATGCATGTGCCAGATTTTCAGGAATCATATCCTGGGTAACCGGAATACGGTTGGAATTTTGGGAAATCAGTTTTGCAATCTGGTTTCCTTCAATGTCATAAACAAAGGTGGAAAAACCGGTAGGAGTAACTTTGATATTCTCGATACTCGGAGCAGTGTCAATGACTCCTTTGAAAATTCCAATCCCAAGACTTGCACCGATAATTCCTGCTGCAAGAATGCAGATAAGTGATAAATTTAATATTGCCAGCAACAGTTTTTTGACAAAACGTGTTGATGTGGCATGTAGGGATTTTTGTTTTTTCTTAATCCCTTTTTTACTAAAATCCATTGATAAACCTCCAAATGTAAAAACAAACTAGTTTTAGACAATACAAGTAGTATACCAAATTGTGGGAATGAAATAAAGTTTTTTCATTCTTTTTTAAGAATTATTCACAAATTCATATCCTTTTATTCGGTTGTATGGTAAACTTTGGTAAGGAATTTTGTGCAGAAGAAAGGATATTCTTCATGGAAAATCAGAAAATAATGTTTGCACCTTACAAAATTGTTTTTGAACCGGGCGAAGGAGAATACGAAGAAAAGAAGTCCCGTTTTATTGCACATGTACTGCCGGTCGAATCTGAGGAGGAAGCCGCAGAGTTTATTGAGCGCATGCGTAAAAAATATTATGATGCAAGACATAACTGCACTGCATATATTATAGGAAGAAATCGGGAAATCACGCGTTGCAGTGATGATGGCGAACCGAGCGGAACCGCAGGAAAACCAATATTGGAGGTACTGCTTGGTGCCGAGGTTACGAACGTTGCCGTAGTTGTAACCAGATATTTTGGAGGAACCCTTCTTGGAACAGGAGGTCTGGTGCGTGCATATACGCAGGCAACGAAAGAAGGACTGGCAAATGCTGTGATTGCAACGATGCGATATGGCGTGAAGCTTACAATTTGTGCAGATTATACGGATGTGGGAAAAGTACAGTATCTTCTTGCAAACGAACAGATTGAAATCGCACAGTCACGTTATACGGAAAAAGTGGAGTTTGATATCCAGATTCCAAAAGAAAAGCAGGAGATTGTTACGAAAAAGCTGATAGAGGCAACATCAGCAAGAGTGCAGGTTCTGGAAAACGGTGATGGATATTATCGGGAAATATAGATGTTTTTACCTGCAAAACGGATGGAAAAAACGTTGACTTTTTCCTTTGCAGGACTTAAAGTTAATTTACAAATGCAATTTTCGGAAAGGTGGTGGTTTTTATGAAGAGTTGTACATTAAATAGTAGTTCAGATCTTCCTCCTCTTGGGCGGAGCATAAAAATCACATATAAAGGAGAATTGCAATGGAAGAAAACAAGGATTTTGAAGTTGTAAAAGAATTGCTTGAAACAAAGCAATACACGAAGCTCCGTCAGATGCTTGCCGACATGAACTCGGCAGATATCGCAGTGATTTTGGAGGAGCTTCCTGAGGAAGAGTTGTTAAAAATTTTCCGAATTCTTCCCAAGAGCATGGCAGCAGATGTTTTTTCCTATCTGGAGGTAGAGCACCAGCAATCATTGATTACGAGCATGTCAGAAAAAGATGCGGCAGGAATCATTGATAACCTGATGGCGGATGATGCGACAGACCTTTTGGAGGAAATGCCTGCAAACATTGTAAAGAAAATTCTTTCCAATGCGAGTGCAGAAACAAGAAGAGATATCAACCATCTGCTACGATATCCGGAAGATTCCGCAGGAAGTATTATGACTGTGGAATATGTGGATTTAAAGGAAAATATGACGGTGGAAGAGGCGATTGCCAGAATCCGTCAGATTGGTGTGGACAGCGAAACGATTAACATCTGTTATGTGCTGGATGCCAAGCGAAAACTTCTTGGAACGGTGGCATTACGCTATCTGCTTATCAGTCCGTCCGATGCAATTATTGGTGAAATCATGCATGAAAATGTTATTTTCATCAATACACTGATGGATCAGGAAGAGGTAGCCAGACAGTTCCAGAAATACGACTTTACGGCGATGCCCGTAGTAGATAACGAGGAACGACTCGTTGGTATTATCACGGTCGATGATATTGTCGACATCATGGAAGAGGAAGCAACCGAAGATATGGAAAAGATGGCAGCTATTGTGCCATCCGATAAGCCGTATATGCGTACCGGCGTATTTGAAACCTGGAAGAAACGTATTCCGTGGTTGTTGCTTTTGATGATATCTGCAACCGTTACCGGAAAGATTATTACGCATTATGAATCTGCATTGGGGTCGTACGTTGTTTTGACGGCGTTTATTCCGATGCTGATGGATACCGGTGGAAATGCCGGCGGACAGTCGTCGGTTACGATTATCCGTGGACTGTCATTAAATGAGATTGAGTTTAAAGATATTTTTGCAGTTATCTGGAAAGAAGCCAGAGTTGCGGTATTGTGTGGAATTACACTGGCAGCAACAAACTTTGTGAAAGTGATGTTGATTGACCATGTAACGATGCCGGTGGCAGCAGTAGTATGTCTGACGCTTGTAGTAGCTGTGTTTTTTGCAAAGGTGGTTGGCTGTACGCTACCGATGTTTGCCAAAAAGATTGGATTTGACCCGGCGGTAATGGCAAGCCCTTTTATCACAACGATTGTAGATGCATTGTCATTGGCAATTTATTTCCAGTTTGCAACACATATTTTAGGATTGTAAAAAATAGATTGTAAAAAATAAAATCCCATGGATTGGTTTGGAACCGTTCCATGGGATTGTTTTTTAATTCTTATTGAAGGATGCACGTTTACGAAGCGTTGGGTCCAGAATCTTTTTACGGATACGAAGAGAGGTAGGAGTAATCTCCAGAAGCTCGTCCGTATCAATGAATTCCAGTGCCTGCTCCAGGCTTAAAACCTTAGGTGGCGTCAGGCGGAGTGCTTCATCGGAACCGGATGCACGGGTATTGGTAAGTTGTTTCTTTTTGCAGACATTGATTTCAACATCTTCAGGCTTTCCATTCTGGCCAACGACCATGCCGGCATAAACTTTTTCACCTGCACCGATGAACAGAGTACCACGCTCCTGGGCATTGTACAGGCCATAGGTAATGGATTCGCCGGATTCAAAGGCAATCAGGGAACCTTGCTTCCGGTACTGGATATCACCTTTGTAAGGTGCATATTCGTCGAAAATCGTATTGATGATACCATTTCCTTTGGTATCAGTCATAAATTCACCACGGTATCCAATCAGACCTCTTGCCGGAATGGAGAATTCCAAACGGGTATAACCACCGGTAATTGGAGTCATGTTCTGTAATTCCCCTTTTCTCTGTCCGAGCTTTTCAATAACGGTTCCGGTAAATTCATCCGGAACATCAATATAGGCAATTTCCATAGGTTCTGTTTTGCGGCCCTTGGAGTCTTCACGATAGAGGACTTCTGCTTTGCTGACTGCAAATTCATAACCTTCACGGCGCATATTTTCAATCAGTACGGAAAGATGAAGTTCACCACGTCCGGATACTTTAAAACGTTCGGTAGACTCCGTTTCCTCTACACGAAGAGAAACATCGGTATTTAATTCCTTGAACAGACGGTCTCTTAAATGGCGGGAAGTAACGTATTTTCCTTCCTGACCGGCAAGTGGTGAGTCATTGACCATAAACTGCATCGCAATGGTCGGTTCTGATATTTTTTGGAACGGAATGGCTTCCGGATTTTCAGGAGAACAGATGGTATCTCCAATGTGAATATCAGCAATACCGGAGATGGCAACAATAGCACCAATGGTAGCTTCTTTTACATTTACTTTTCTTAAACCGTCATATTCATATAGAGCACTTACTTTCACTTTCTGCATCTTTTCCGGTTCGTTTGCGTTGACAATCACAGCTTCCTGATTGACGCGGATGACACCGTTATCTACTTTTCCGACACCGATTCTTCCGACATATTCGTTGTAATCAATCGTACTGATCAGAACCTGTGTACCTGCATCCGGGTCACCCTCGGGAGCAGGAATATAGTTAAGGATTGCTTCAAAAAGCGGAGCCATATTCGGACCGATGTGTTCCGGGTCAAGACCGGAAACACCACTTTTTGCAGAGGCATAAATAAACGGACAATCAAGCTGCTCATCCGTAGCGTCCAAATCCATAAATAATTCCAGAACTTCATCAACGACTTCACTGCAACGGGCTTCCGGACGGTCAATTTTGTTGATACATACAATGACCGGAAGCTTCAGGGCAAGTGCTTTTTTCAATACAAACTTTGTCTGAGGCATTACACCTTCAAAGGCATCTACAACAAGGATGGCTCCGTTTACCATTTTCAGTACACGCTCTACCTCGCCGCCGAAGTCCGCATGTCCCGGAGTATCCACAATGTTGATTTTTGTATTCTTATAGGTAACAGCAGTGTTCTTGGAGAGAATGGTAATACCACGTTCACGTTCAATGTCATTGGAGTCCATGACACGTTCCGCAACCTCCTGATTTTCACGGAAAACACCGCTTTGCTTTAACAGTTCATCCACCAGAGTGGTTTTACCATGGTCAACATGGGCAATAATTGCAATATTCCTTACATCTTCTCTTTTTTGTTTCATAGGAATCCTTTCTTTTTACATATCCGCTAAAACCATATTTTCTCTAAACCGTAACAGTATATCACTATGAAAGAACGTTTGCAACTGTCGAATCCTGCGATGCCTTATGGTTCTAAGAAAGAATTTCCAACATAAAATTTTAATACATGACAGGAAAAAGTAAAAATGAGAAACAAATGGAGGTAAAAAAGGAAATGACAGACAAAGTTATTGAAAACAATCAGGTAGTAATCATGGGAGAAATCATTAGTGATTTTCAATTCAGCCATGAAATTTTCGGGGAAGGATTTTATATGGTAGATGTAAATGTACCACGCCTGAGCGATTCCTGCGACGTGATTCCCCTCATGGTGTCGGAGCGACTGATTGATGTGAACGAAGATTATAAGGGACAGGGAATTATGGTACAGGGACAGTTCCGTTCTTATAACCGACATGAGAATTTGGCGTGCCAGGGACTGGTCACCAAAAAGAATAAGCTGGTGTTATCTGTTTTTGCAAGGGAATTGGAGTTTGTGGAAGAAATGCCGGAAAGCTCAAAAACAAACCAGATTTATCTGGATGGATATATATGTAAGGAGCCCATTTATCGTAAAACACCATTGGGCAGGGAAATCGCAGATCTGCTTCTCGCAGTAAATCGTCCTTATGGAAAAAGTGATTACATTCCATGTATCTGCTGGGGAAGAAATGCACGTTTTGCAAGTACGTTCCGCGTGGGAACAAGGTGTGAACTCTGGGGAAGAATTCAGAGCCGTGAATATATGAAGAAGTTTTCAGAAGAGGAAGCAGAGAAAAGAATTGCTTATGAAGTGTCGGTAAGCAAACTGGAATTGATGGAAGAATAACAGAAGGAAAAGAAGGAATTGTTCCGTGGATTTGCTTTTTCATGGTGTCTGTGATATGATGTGCAACGTAGCAATATCATGTGATAGTATGAGGTGGGGCATGAAACGCGGAACAATTTGTATTTACAGTGGTGATGGCCATGGAAAATCACCGGCAGCTTTAGGAAAGGCAGTAATGACTGCAGCAGCTGGCGGAAATGTTGTTATTATTCAGTTTTTAAAAGGAAAAGGACTGGGGGATTCTGAGTTTATCAGAAGACTGGAGCCGGAAATCAAAATTTTCCGGTTTGAAAAATCAGATGAAAACTTTGACAGTCTGACCGAAGAAAAGAAAACAGAAGAAATTATCAATATTAAGAATGGTTTGAATTATGCCAAGAAGGTACTTACAACCGGAGAGTGTGATTTGTTAATTCTGGATGAGGTACTCGGTCTGATTGATAATCAGATTATCACGGTAAAGCAGTTGGAGGAAATTCTGGCAGGTAAAATGGAAGAAACCGATGTGATTATGACGGGAATTTCCATGAATGATGAAGTTTGCATGCTGGCAGATGATGTTTCTAAAATTGAAACACATAAATTTAAACGCTGGTAAGGATGGCATATTGACAGTTTTTTGTCATGGTGCTATGATATTTTTGTAATTTAATAATAAGAAGAGATAGAGGTTGCGTGAATTATCAGTAATTTTTTGGATGTGGCAGGCACAGGAGAAGAAAAATGAAAGGGAGGAACGCCGAAAGGGTTTGGAACTACTGCGGAAGAACCCTTGGGCATACAGCTAAGAACTGTATGACTGTCATCAGATTCTGATGGGGCGCTATCCGATTCATAACAGGAATGAAATGATATCCATAAAGTCGGTGCGCAGTATAGTGTACCGATTTTTTTCGCTATGACAGTGAACAGTGCCGGAATAATTTTAAGGAGGATATTTTAGTATGGCTATTTTTAAAGGAGCAGGAGTAGCAATTGTTACACCTTTTCATGAGGACAGAACCGTAAATTATGAAAAGTTTGCAGAGTTAATCGAGGATCAGATTGCCGGAGGCACTGATGCAATTATTGTGTGTGGAACAACAGGAGAGTCATCCACACTTACGCATGAGGAACATCTCGATGTGATTCGTTATTGTGTAGAGAAAGTAGCAGGAAGAATTCCGGTAGTGGCAGGAACCGGTTCAAATTGTACAGAAACTGCAATTTATCTTTCTACCGAAGCAGAAAAATACGGGGTAGATGGAATTCTGCTGGTAACCCCATATTATAATAAGGCAACACAGAATGGTCTTTACAAGCATTTTAAAGCAATTGCAGATTCCGTAAAAGTACCTTGTATTCTTTATAATGTACCAAGCCGTACCGGTTGCAACATTCAGCCGGAAACAGCAGTAAGACTTTGTACCGATGTGGAAAATATCGTGGGTATTAAGGAAGCGAGCGGGGATATTTCCCAGGTTGCTAAATTGATGTCTTTAGCAAATGGAAAGATTGACCTGTATTCCGGTAATGATGACCAGATTGTTCCAATTTTATCTCTGGGTGGCGTTGGAGTTATTTCTGTATTATCTAATGTTGCACCAAGACAGACACATGAAATTTGTCAGAAATTCTTTGATGGAGATGTGAAAGGAAGCTGTGCCGAGCAGCTGCGTGCAATACCGCTTTGCAAAGCATTATTCTGTGAAGTAAATCCGATTCCGGTTAAAATGGCATTGAATCTTCAGGGAAAAGAAGTGGGAATACCAAAATCTCCATTGACTGAGATGGAACCTGAAAATGCAAAGAAACTGGAAAACGCAATGAAGGAATATGGTGTTTTATAGACTGCAAAGATATATATAAGGAAGGAAACGAGCATGACAAGAGCGATTATGCATGGCTGCAACGGTAAGATGGGGCAGATGATTGCCGGACTGATCCGCGAGGATGAGGATATCGAACTGGTTGCAGGAATAGATGTTTATGACGAGGGGAAAAATGATTTTCCGGTATTTTCAAAAATTAGCGACTGCAATGTGGAAGCAGATGTAATTATCGATTTTTGCAATCCGGCAGCAATTGACGGATTGATGGACTATTGTGTCGAGAAACAGGTTCCATGTGTGGTTTGTACAACAGGATTATCGAAGGAACAGATTCAGCATGTTGAAGATGCATCCAAAAAGGTTGCTATTTTGCGTTCTGCAAATATGTCACTTGGCATTAATATGCTTATGAAGCTGTTAAAAGAAGCAACTGCGATTCTTGCACCGGCAGGATTTGATATTGAAATTGTAGAAAAGCATCATAATCTGAAGCTGGATGCACCGAGTGGAACGGCATTGGCATTAGGTGATTCTGTCAATGAGGTTTTGAATAACGAATATGAATATGTTTATGACAGAAGTCAGAGAAGACAGCAGCGTCCAAAAAAAGAAATCGGATTTTCTGCGGTACGTGGTGGAACGATTGTAGGTGAGCATGATGTGATTTTTGCCGGTACGGATGAAGTTGTTACGTTTTCCCATACAGCATATTCCAAGGCAGTTTTTGGAAAAGGTGCCATACAGGCAGCAAAGTTCCTGAATGGAAAAGATGCCGGATTATACGATATGAGTCAGGTCATTGGATAAAGAAAGGAAAAACCTTAGATGAGCAGACAGGAAAGTATGGAACTGAAGTATCTCAAGAGCCTGGCGCATGAATATCCCAATATTGCTGCCGCATCGACCGAGATTATAAATCTTCAGGCAATTTTGAACCTGCCAAAAGGAACGGAGCACTTCCTGACAGACATTCATGGAGAGTATGAGCAGTTTGCCCATGTGCTCAAAAATGGTTCCGGGGCTGTCAGACGTACAATAGACGAAGTGTTTGAAAATACACTGAGCAATAAGGATAAAAAGTCCATTGCAACATTGATTTACTACCCGGAAGAAAAGCTTGATATTGTAACAAGCACCGAAGAAAATATTGAAGACTGGTATAAGATTACCTTGCACCGTCTGGTACAGATTACCAAAAAGGTCGCATCGAAATATACGAGGTCCAAAGTCCGTAAGGCACTTCCGAAGGATTTTGCATATATTATTGAAGAACTGATTACTGAAAAGGCAGATATCTCGGATAAGGAAGGTTATTACAATGAAATTGTACATACCATTATCCGGATTGGAAGAGCCCAGGAGTTTATTATTGCGTTGAGCAATCTGATTCAACGTCTGGTAATCGATCATCTGCATATTGTGGGAGATATTTTTGACCGTGGTCCCGGACCGCACATTATTCTGGATACGCTGATGAATTATCATTCCGTAGATATTCAGTGGGGAAATCATGACATTGTGTGGATGGGAGCAGCTTGCGGCCATCTTGCATGTATTGCAACGGTGATTCGTATTGCAGCAAGATACGGAAGTCTTGATACATTGGAAGAGGGATATGGAATCAATCTGATTCCGCTTGCAACGTTTGCATTGGATACCTATGCAGATGCAGATTGCGATGTGTTCTCCATTAAGTTTAACACTGATTATAATACGAAAGATTTGAGCCTGGATATGAAAATCCATAAGGCGATTTCGATTATTCAGTTTAAATTGGAGGGACAACTGATTAAAAAGCATCCGGAATTTGATATGGATGACCGGTTGCTGCTTGATAAAATTGATTATGAAAAGAAGACCATAATGGCATATGGAAAAGAATATCCAATGAAGGATACGGATTTTCCGACGGTGAACCCCGAGGACCCATATATGCTTACTCCGGATGAAGAGCAGGTTATGGAGCGAATCCGGCAGGCATTTTTGAAGTGCGAAAAACTTCAGAAGCATGTACGTTTTCTGTTTTCCAATGGAGGATTGTATAAGGTTCATAATTCCAATCTTCTTTATCATGGTTGTGTACCAATGGATGAACAGGGAAATTTCCTGTCAGCAAATGTTGACGGAAAAGAATATAAAGGCAGAGAGCTTTATGACATTCTGGATAATTACGCCCGGAAAGGATATTATGCCAAAAATGATCCGTCCGGTATGCGCCGGGCACAGGATTATATCTGGTATATCTGGGCAGGAAAGAACTCTCCGGTATTTGGCAAGGACAAGATGACGACATTTGAGCGTTATTTTATCGAAGATAAGGAAACGCATAAGGAAACAAAAAATGCGTACTATTCTTTGCTGGATAATGAAGAGGTTCTGAACCGGATACTGGAAGAATTTGAACTGCCACCTAAGAAATCTCATATTATTAACGGGCATGTACCCGTAGAATTGAAAAAGGGAGAAAGCCCGATCAAATGTGACGGAAAGCTTTTGATTATCGATGGTGGTTTTTCCAAGGCTTACCAGAGTAAAACTGGAATTGCCGGATATACATTGGTTGCCAGTTCTCATGGAATGCGTCTTGTTGCACACGAACCATTCGAATCAAGAGAAGCAGCAATTATTCATGAATCCGATATTTTTTCGGACTCTACGATTATCGAAGTGGCACCGGTCAGAATCCGGGTAGCCGATACCGATATTGGAACGGAGCTTAAGGAGCGTATTTCACAACTGGAATTATTGCTTCAGGCATACCGCGATGGTACGATTGTTGAAAAATAAAAAAGGACAGAAAGAAAGAGGATGCAAAAGCACCCTCTTTTTCTGTATGCTGCCTCGAAACTAACGGGCAGTAGTTGTACCGGTAGTTGTTTTTCCGGTAGTAGTAGTGTCGTTGCCGCCAACGACATCATCTGTGATATCGGAAACTCCGTTTGCAATGTCATCTACGACGCCGCCTACGGTATTGCCCGCATCATCAATGATATCACCGACCGCGTTGCCTGTTTTGTCAACGGCATTACCGACCGCATCACCGGTATCATCCACTAAGTCACCGGCACCATCCATGATGGAATCATTATTCATACCGTTATCGGTATCGTTGTTATCCATCATACCGTTGTCTGTATCAGTTACGCCATTGGTATCGTTGGTACCATTGGTGTCTGTGGTGTCGTTTGTTCCGGCGTTTCCATTTGTGGCATCATTTACGGTGTCGTTGTTTGTATTATTGTCTGCATTTTTGTCACTACCACAGGCGGTAAGCAGACAAAGTGTTGTAAGCACAAGAGATAATACAAGCCATTTCTTTGTTGCCTTCATAATGTCCTCCTTTTATTTCCTGTTTCTTTTTTAAAACTGCAAATATACAGTTCTGAAGATAGTATGTCCCAAGAAAAAGAAAATATGCTATACTGTAAAAAACATTGAAAAAATAATAAAAAGGAATGGAACAATGAAATTCAGACCATGCATTGATATTCATAACGGAAAGGTAAAACAGATTGTAGGAGGAAGCCTTCAGGACGAAGGAAATTCGGCGGCAGAAAATTTCGTATCCGAGCAGGATGCCACTTTTTTTGCAAAACTTTACCGTGATAAAAATTTAAAAGGCGGACATATTATTTTATTAAATCCAGCGTCTTCAGAATATTTTGAGGCGACGAAAAAACAGGCAATGCAGGCTTTGAATGTATATCCAGGTGGCTTGCAAATCGGTGGAGGAATCCAGCCCGGAAATGCATTGGAGTATCTCGAAGCAGGTGCTTCCCATGTGATTGTAACTTCATATGTTTTTTCACAGGGCAGACTTCATAAAGAGAGATTGCAGGAAATGTTAAAAACAGTTGGAAAAGAGCATCTTGTTCTGGATTTGAGCTGCCGGAAAAAAGATGATGCTTATTATATTGTGACAGACCGCTGGCAGAAATATACGGATGTCAGGCTGGAGGAAAAAACCATATGCGAATTGTCGGCTTTTTGCGATGAGTTCCTGATTCATGCAGTGGATGTGGAAGGAAAAGCGGCAGGAATAGAAGAGGAGCTTGTAGAGCTGATGGGACGGAGCTGTCCGATTCCGGCAACCTATGCAGGCGGAGTACACAATTATGAAGATTTGGAAAAAATTCGTGTGCTTGGCAAAGAAAAGATTGATGTAACGATAGGAAGTGCATTGGATTTGTTTGGGGGAAATATCAGCTTTGAGAAAGTAGCAGTATTATAATAGGATATCAAGTGAGAAGAAAAGAGCGTACAAAAAAATCCCCATCCACAAAGATGGGGATTTTCCTTAATTCCTTAAAACAATAGCAAATTCTAAATAAAATATAATCATTATATTTAAGAACAGGCACATCGTGTTACTGAATTAATGTGTTATGAACTCCTAAGCAGGAATTATAACTTTGTTACGTTTACAGCCTGAGGTCCTTTTTCGCCATTTACTACTTCGAACTCAACAGCAGCTCCTTCTTCAAGAGACTTGAAGCCTTCCATGTTTAATCCTGAGTAATGTACGAATACATCATTGCCTGCTTCATCAGAGATGAAACCGTAACCTTTTTGGTTGTTAAACCATTTTACTGTACCTTTGTTCATTGTAGATACCTCCAAGAAAATAAATAATAGTACTGTTACTATCTGTAACAAATTCAGAATATCACAGGACTTCTTAATTGTAAAGGCATTTCTTTTTCGCAATAAAAGTTGTGTAATTTAGAAAATTATGGTAGAATGACCCTAATTGACCGGAGGTGTAAATTATGGAACAATCAAATACAGAGAATGTGGTGCAGGAGAATTCCACGCCACAGACACCGGAAACGCCTACCCCGGAAAGACCGAAGCGGAAGAGCAAATTTGCTTTGATTTTTGTTACGGAGAAGACGGATGGTGTGATTAAGCAGCATGTCATTAGTGCAGCTGTTATAGAAGCTGTAGCGATTGCGTTGTTTGTTCTGTTTGTGTTTATTGTTTGTCGGATGATATATGATACGATAACCATTAAAGATGCAAGAGCAAAAATGATTGAACAGATTGGTCAGATTAATGACCTTACAGATGAAAATGAATCGCTGACAGTAGAAAATGCAACATTAACCAGCAAAATAACCGTACTTAGTGAGACCGTAAGTAAAAAGGTTGCCACAGAGGATGCACTTTCCCAGGAAGAGAGTGAGAACGCGTTACCAAAAGGCTTCCCGTTAAGCGGAACAGCAACGATGGAAGAAACAACAGATGAAGATGCTCCAATGCTGAAATTTACAGCATCTTCAGGAATTAACGTAGTATCTACCGGAACCGGAACGGTATTAAGTGTGGATGCTGACCAGCAATTTGGAAACAAAATTATTATTGACCATGGAAACGGATATTGCTCTGTTTACCGCAATAGCGGTGATCCTCTTGTGAAAACAGGAGACAGCCTGGGAAAGGAATATATTCTCTTTACGGTTGGAGAAGATAATCAGGAGCTTGGTTATCAGATTATGCAGAATGAAGAGTATATTGACCCGATGTCAATGATAGAAATAAACGGATAGGCAGTTGCCTATCCGTTTTGCTGTTTCGTCAGTTATCCATCTGAGAATTAAGATTCTAATCTGGAAAATACGAGTTCATAACCGTCATTTCCATAGTTCAGGGAACGGTTTACACGGCTGATGGTTGCAGTGGATGCACCGGTCTTTTCTGCAATTTCCAAATAGGTTTTATGATCTTTTAACATGGAAGCAACTTCATATCTCTGGGAAAGAGAAAGAAGCTCATTTACTGTGCATAAATCTTCAAAAAAGCTATAACATTCTTCCTTTGATTTCAGACAAAGGATTGCTTCAAATAAATGATCTACGGCTTCTGTTTGTATTTTTTTATTCATAAGAAATACCTCCTGACTAATACTAAGTCATAACATATTCGCACAGTGCAATTTTACCATATTAAAGCTTTAAAGTCCATAGAAAAATATATAGAAGAAGAATACTTGTCATGTGGTTTTAAATACTATATAATTAGATATAAATGTGAGGTGCGAGATGACTATAGATAAAGATGATTTATTAAACAGCATATTGGAGAGCATTGGCAGAATCCAGAGTATTAAGCTGGAGGATATTCCCAATATTGATTTGTATATGGATCAGGTGACTACTTTTATGGAGCGCAAACTTCGCTCTACGACAAGAAAACCGGATGAGGACAAGATTCTTACAAAAACAATGATTAACAACTATGCAAAGAATGATTTGCTTCCACCTCCGGTAAAGAAAAAGTATAGCAAAGAGCATATCCTGATGCTGATATTTATCTATTATTGCAAGGGAATGCTTTCGATTAACGATATTCAGACATTGTTAGGACCTCTTGCCGAGCGGTATTTTCAAAAAGGCGGTCAGTTGAATCTTTCCAGTATTTATGAAGAAGTTTTCAGCATGGAACAGGAAAGAATTGATGATTTGAAAAAAGATATTGTAGAAAAATTTGAAATTTCCCAGAACACCTTTACGGATGTTCCTGAAGAGGATAAGGAAATTCTTCAAATGTTTTCCTTTATTTTTATGATTGGATATGATGTCTATGTTAAAAAGCTTTTATTAGAAAAACTCGTAGACAATTATAAGGAAATTGCAGGCAAAAAGGAAACGGCTCCGGAGAAGGCTCCGAAAGAAAAGCCGGCTAAGGAAAAAGCACCAAAAGAGAAAAAAGAAGAAGCATAGCAGAAGTAACAAAAGGAATCTGTTCCACGAAGGAACCGATTCCTTTTTTAGTATATTGATTTTTATATATAAGAAGGTTCTTATTTTGCAGCTTCTTTGGCAAAGGTTGTGGTAACGAGCTTTTCATAGGGAACACGCTCAGGAAGTTCACCGGATTCTTCAAGAATATTTTGCAAAAGCATGAAGGAATCTTCTTCAAAAATAAGATTTTCTTTCCAGGTATCCTGGGAAGCATAGCGGTTTACAATGGTCGTAACAGTCTCAAGAGGAGTTTCTTCAAACTGTGGTGCAATGACTTTGGCAATTTCTTCGGGAGTATGGCTGTTTACATAGTCCATGCCCTTTTGAAGTGCGTTGGTAAATGCCTGGATGATTTCGGGATGTGCATCAATATAGCTCTTTTTCGCACTGAATGCCGTATAGGGAACGTAGCCGGAGCTTTCACCGAGAGAAGCAACAACGTAGCCATCCCCTTTTTCTTCCAGGGAAGTGGCATGAGGCTCGAATTCGACCGAAAAGTCCCCTTGATTTCCGGAAAATGCGGCAGCAGTAGAACCAAAGTCGATGGACTGGTCAATAGTAAGATCCACTTTCGGGTCAATGTTATTCTTTTTCAGAATAAATTCGAAAACCATTTCAGGCATACCGCCGGCTCTTCCACCAAGAACGGTTTTTCCTTTTAACATATCCCAGGAAAAGTCATCCATCGGTTCTCTGGAAACCAGGAAATTGCCGGCACGCTGTGTAAGCTGGGCAAAATTAACAACATAATCGGAAGCACCGCCTGCATAAGTATAGATGGTAGATTCACTTCCCATAAAACCGATATCGGCTTCGTCGGTGAGAACGGCGGTCATTGTTTTGTCTGCGCCGAATCCGGTAACAAGTGTAAGGTCAATGCCTTCTTCTTCAAAGTATCCCTGCTCGATGGCAACATACATTGGAGCATAAAAGATGGAATGTGCAACTTCGTTTAAAGTTACCTGCGTGGTTTTGGAACCATTGTCAGAAGTGCCGGTTTCTGCCTTGGAACAGCCGATGAGTAATGAGAACAGCGCCGCGCTGACAAGCAGAAGGGTAGCGATTGTTTTGGATTGCTTTTTCATAATACCTCCATGTCGATGCACATGCCTTTTGGGTGGCATGGCGTTATCGTGATGGTTTAATATTATGAAGGTTTCAGGAAAATGGTGAATGGATGAACGGGGAAATGTATAGACATAACACGACAAAATATGTATAATGGAAGAAGTGAGTACATAACTCGAGAAGAAAATGGAGGGAAAGAAATATGGGATTGATTAAAGCTGTTAAGAGCGCAGTTGGTGGCGTGGTAGCAGATCAGTGGTTAGAGTATTTTTACTGTGATTCCTTAGACAGTGACGTACTTGTTACGAAAGGACATAAGCGGCAGCAGGGACGTGGTGCCGGAAATAATAAAGGAGAAGACAATATCATTTCCAATGGTTCCGTGATCGCTGTTAATGAAGGACAGTGTATGATTATTGTTGATCAGGGAAAAGTTGTTGAATTCTGTGCAGAAGCAGGTGAATTTAAGTATGATACTTCTACAGAGCCGAGTTTGTTCTGCGGAAGCCTGGGCGAAAATATTAAAAAGACTTTTGCGACCATTGGAAAGCGTTTTACCTTTGGTGGAGAAACCGCAAAAGACCAGAGAGTTTATTTCTTTAATACAAAGGAAATTATGGGAAACAAATATGGAACAGCAAATCCGGTTCCATTCCGTGTAGTAGATGAAAACATCGGTCTTGATATTGATATTTCCATTCGTTGTAATGGTGAATATTCTTATCACATTGTTGACCCGATTCTGTTCTATACCAATGTATGCGGTAACGTAGTAAACGATTATGAGAGAAGTGAAATCGACAGCCAGTTAAAGACAGAGTTGATGACTGCTTTACAGCCGGCATTTGCAAAGATTTCTGCAATGGGAATCCGTTACAGTGCAGTTCCTGCTCATACGATGGAGCTGGCAGATGCGTTAAACGAAGTTCTTTCTGAAAAATGGGCACAGCTTCGTGGTCTTGAAATCGTATCCTTCGGTATCAACACCATGAAGGCATCTGAAGAAGATGAAGCAATGATTAAAGAGCTTCAGAAGAGTGCTGTTCTTCGTAACCCGAATATGGCAGCAGCAACACTTGTTGGTGCTCAGGCAGAAGCTATGAAGTCTGCAGCAGCAAATACTTCTACCGGTCCTATGATGGCATTTGCAGGAATGAACATGGCAAATATGGCAGGTGGAATGAATGCTCAGAACCTTTTTGCAATGGGCGGAGCACAGCAGCAGGCTGCACCTCAGCAGGCAGCAGCACCTCAGGCAGCCGCAGCAGGCTGGACCTGTTCTTGCGGAAAAGCAGGTAATACCGGAAAATTCTGTGCAGAATGTGGAGCACCAAAGCCAGCAGATGAAGCAGGCTGGACTTGCAGCTGTGGTGCAGTAAATAAAGGAAAGTTCTGTTCCGAGTGTGGAGCAAAGAAACCGGCAGGTGCCCCTTTGTATAAGTGTGACAAGTGCGGATGGGAACCGGAAGATCCTAAGAATCCACCAAAATTCTGTCCGGAGTGCGGTGATCCATTTGATGACAATGATATTCAGTAGAATTTGAGATAACGGGAGAGAGAAGTATGTCTTTATCAGCAATCGGTATAACATTTAGTGCGATTGTTTTCCTGGTTATTTTTGTGGCAGTAGTTGTAACTGTCCGGAAGGTAAAAAAGAAAGTGCAGTCCTTTTCCAATATGGCATTTGGAACGGATGACATTATGAAAGGACTCAAGCAGGTGGAACTCGAAAGTTCCACATCTCCGAAATCTGTTGCAGCTATGACAAGTCTTTACTTGCCCAAAATAAAAAAGGATTTTCCTGAATTTCAATATGATGAGATGAAAGTCAGGGCAGAGAATGCCCTGACTTCTTATCTGTTAGCGATTAATGGAATGCAGGCTTCACTTCTGAGTGAGGGGGGGCAGGAATTAAAGGATAAACTTGCCATGAAAATTTCCATGCTAAGAGATGCGGGAATACGTGAAAGCTATCAGGAAATCAAATTGCATCGCACAGAACTGGCGGATTACAAGAAAAGAAACGGAAGATGTATTATTACGTTTCAGACTGCACTTCAGTATTATTATACGAAAACCGATAGGAACGGAAAGCTTCTTGCAGGAAGCAGTGAATTATATACCCAGTCAAAATATAATACCAGTGTGATTTATATACAGGATCGTAATATGGTAGAAAAGGAAACAGACCATTCGCTAGGACTCAACTGTCCAAACTGTGGTGCTCCGATTACAGGACTTGGAAGCAAGGTGTGTGCATACTGTGGAACACCAATTGTGGAGTTGAACATTTATGCATGGACTTTTAGCAATATTGAAGAAGTGAAATAATTGGAAATGAAAACAGGAGTTTGCCTTAATTATGAGCATTTATGACACATTAAACGAAGAACAGAAAAAAGGTGTATTTACGACAGAAGGACCGGTATTACTTCTTGCAGGAGCCGGTTCCGGTAAGACACGCGTTCTTACGCATCGTATTGCCTATTTGATTGATGAACTGGGCGTAAATGCTTATAACATTATGGCAATTACTTTTACAAATAAGGCAGCCGGAGAAATGAAAGAGCGTGTGGAGCGCCTTGTTGGAATGGGTTCTGACAGCATCTGGGTAACCACATTTCATTCTACCTGCGTAAGAATTCTTCGCAGATATGCAGACCGGCTGGGGTATGATAATAATTTTACAATTTACGATTCGGATGATCAGAAGTCCGTTATGAAGGATATCTGCAAAAGACTTCAGATTGATACCAAAATGATGAAGGAGCGGACAATTCTTTCGGCAATATCGTCAGCAAAGGATGAATTGATACAACCGGATGAGTATGATATTAAGACCATGGGAGATTTTCGCAAGCAGAAGATTGCAGCTGCTTATAAGGAATATCAGAATATCCTGAAGAAAAGCAATGCTATGGATTTTGATGACTTAATTATGAATTGCGTAGAGTTGTTTCGTACCTGCCCGGACGTGTTGGAAAGCTATCAGCGTCGATTCAAATACATCATGGTGGATGAATATCAGGATACGAATACCGCGCAGTTCCAGTTAATCCGCCTTCTGGCAGAAGGACACCGGAATATCTGCGTTGTGGGTGACGATGACCAGTCTATTTATAAATTCCGTGGTGCAAATATCCGGAATATTTTGGATTTTGAAAAGGTTTATCCGGATGCAACAGTTATCCGTCTGGAACAGAATTATCGTTCTACGCAGAATGTGTTAGATGCTGCAAATGCAGTAATACGAAACAATGTTGGAAGAAAAAGCAAGACGTTATGGACGGACCGGGGAGCCGGAAACCGTATTCATTTCCGACAGTTTGATAATGCATATGAAGAAGCGGAATTTATTGCTGATGATGTAAGCCGGAAAGTAAAAAATGGCGAAGTACAGGCGGGGGATTGCGCGGTACTATTCCGTACCAATGCACAGGCACGTCTTTTGGAGGAACGTTTTGTGGTAGAAGGAATCCCTTATGACGTCGTAGGAGGAACGAACTTCTATGCCAGAAGAGAAATTAAGGATTTACTTGCTTATTTGAAGACCATTGACAATGGAAGGGATGATCTGGCGGTAAGACGAATCATCAACATCCCAAAACGCGGAATTGGAGCGACAACGATTGCAAAGGTGCAGGATTATGCCGAAATGCATGAAATCAGTTTCTATGATGCGTTATGCCGTGTCGATGAAATTAACGGAATTGGAAAAGCAGCGGAGAAAATACGTGGCTTTGTAAATATGATTCAGGTATTTCGCAGCAGTCTGCCGACATATGGGTTAAAAGGACTTATGAAAGATATCCTGGATACGACAGACTACATTCGTGAGATGGATGTAAATGACGAAGAGGATGCTCAGAACCGTATTGAAAATATCGAGGAATTATTGAGTAAGATTACATCATATGAGGAAGAAAATGATATGCCGACGCTGGGACAGTTCCTGGAAGAGGTTGCACTGGTAGCAGACATTGATCATTTGGAAGAGGATGATAACCGAGTGCTATTGATGACCTTGCATAGTGCCAAGGGGTTGGAATTTTCCCATGTGTATCTTGCCGGTATGGAAGACGGAATTTTCCCGAGTTATATGACCATTACATCTGATGATTCCGCAGAAATGGAAGAGGAACGAAGACTGGCATATGTTGGAATTACCAGGGCAAAAGATGACCTGACACTCTGCTATGCCAAGATGCGTATGGTTCGCGGAGAAACACAGATGAATGCGGTCAGCCGGTTTGTTAAGGAAATTCCCGAAGAATTGATGGATAACAAGATACCTTCGCCGAAATATAAGCCAATCGCCACACCGATGCCAAAGCGTACGGCAATCGAAAATAAGCCATATATCGCAGGTGGCGGAGTCGGTTCTTTTGGAGCACTTGGCATTTCGAAGGGCGTAGGGAATGTTTCCGCAGGAAAACCGGACTATGATATAGGCGACCGTGTAAAGCATGTAAAATATGGGGAAGGATTTGTGCTGGATATTGAACCGGGACCAAGAGATTATAAGGTAACCGTAGACTTTGACGATGCCGGTCAGAAGATTATGTATGCAGCATTTGCCAAGCTTGTTCGAATCTAAAAATCATATTGTTAATTTTTGTTAGAAATGTTATATTAAATAAAAAGAAGGTTATACTATAACTTGAAAATCTTTACGAAAGGATATGGTGAGGATATGAATAAAGTGGAAGAATGGGTTAATTTTGCAAAACAGCATGATATCAGAGAATTAAAAGATTTACTTAATCATAAGGAAGAAGTAGAAGAAAAGAAGGAAAAGAAAAATGTACTTTTGTGCATTTTTGCAATCATTGGAATTATAGCTGCGGTAGCAGCAATTGCATATGCCGTATATCGTTTTGTGATTCCGGATTATATGGAAGACTTTGATGATGATTTAGACGATGAATTTGAGGATGATTTCTTTGAAGATGAGGATGATGACGAGGATTCCCATTTTGTAGATGATGAAAAAGAAGAATAAAGAAAGATATGGTGTATCAAATGACAGGATGTGCAGGTGCACATCCTGTTTTTTTCGGTCAAAGCATCATATAAAGGAGTAAACCATGAAAAAAGGACAAGTATTATCGGGTGTTGTAGAACGGGTAGACTTCCCGAATAAAGGGGTAGTAACTACGCAGGAAGGAACATGTATTGTTAAAAATGTACTTCCGGGACAAAAAATAACACTTGTCATACAAAAGAAGCGTAACAATAAGGCGGAGGGGAGAATGCTGACACTGGAAGAACATTCTCCTATGGAATGCGACAGTCCCTGTCCTCATTTTGGACAGTGCGGTGGCTGCACTTATATTTCTCTTCCCTATGAGAAACAGCTTGAAATAAAAGAACAGCAGGTAAAAAAATTATTGGACAGTGTTCTTAATCAGCAGGAGGAAAGCTGGGAGTTCCAGGGAATAAAAGGAAGTCCGGAGCCATATGAGTACCGGAATAAGATGGAATTCTCATTTGGCAATGAATATAAGGATGGACCTCTTTCTCTTGGAATGCATAAAAGAGGAAGCTTTTATGATATTGTATCCGTAGAAAATTGTAAGATTGTAGATGAAGATTATCGTAAAATCCTGACATTAACGAGGGAGCATTTTTCGGGTTGCAGTTTTTATCATCGTTTACGACATGAAGGATTCCTACGTCATCTTTTGGTGCGCAAGGCAAAGAAAACAGGAGAGATTCTTGTTGCACTTGTTACAACCTCAGAAAAGCCTGAGCATGACAAAACCGTTCAGGAATGGAAAGACAAGTTATTAAATCTTGATTTAGCCGGTAAAATAACAGGTGTATTACATATTATAAATGATTCTGTGGCAGATGTTGTACAGAGTGACGAAACACGGGTATTATATGGTCGTGAATATATTGAGGAAGAGCTGCTGGGATTGAAATTCAAAATTTCTACTTTTTCCTTTTTCCAGACAAATTCCCTTGGTGCAGAAGTGCTTTATGAAACTGCAAGAGAATATGTGGGGAATCTTGAGGGGGACGGAAATGTTGTCTTTGACTTATACAGCGGAACCGGAACGATTGCACAGCTGATGGCACCTGTTGCCCGGAAGGTAATCGGTGTTGAGATTGTGGAAGAAGCGGTAGAGGCTGCAAAGATAAACGCAGAACTAAATGGTTTACATAACTGCGAATTTATTGCGGGTGATGTATTAAAGGTATTGGATGATATTACAGATAAACCCGATATGATTATCCTTGACCCACCGCGCGATGGAATACATCCCAAGGCATTAACGAAAATCATTGCTTATGGAATCCCGAAGCTGGTGTATATTTCCTGCAAACCAACAAGCCTTGTACGCGACCTGGAGGTTTTCCTTGCGAATGGATACCATGTAGAAAAGGCAGTGGCAGTGGATCAGTTCCCCTGGACAGCGAATGTGGAGACGGTTGTCAATTTATCCCTCAAAAAAGATACACCTAAGATTGAGCTTACAATGGAGCCTGATGAAGAGAGTAATTATACACCACAAGAAAAGGCTACTTATTCAAAGATTAAGGAATATGTGAAAGACAAGTATGGTGTGAATGTGCATACTTCTTATATTGCACAGGTAAAGCGGATGTGTGGTCTGGACATGGGTGAGAACTACAATAAGTCTAAGAAAGAGAATCCTGAGGTAAAGCAGTGTCCGCAGGAAAAGGTGGAGTATATTAAGGATGCATTGAGGTATTTTAAGGTAATATAGAAGGAGGTATATTAGTGGGGATTGAAACAGTAAAAAATCAAAATTTATTGTATCATTTAACAAAACTGAGTAATTTGAAATCAATTATTGACCATGGAATGCTACCAAGAAGAAAAGTAATAGAGCAGAGACTTGGATTTGGAGATATTGCGGATGCACAAATAATATCAAAAAGGCAGGAACTTGGTTTGGATATTTATACTCCATTTCATTTTCATCCATATTCAGCATTTGATGTTGTGGTAAAGCATAAATATCAAAATGAGGATATGATATACCTTTGTATTACTAGAGGAAAAGCGCAACTTGATAATTATAAAATTTTACCTAAACATCCACTTTCGGTTAGCGAGTGTCAGTTGTATAATTATGATGAAGGATTTGAGAAAATTGACTGGGAAACTTTGCAAGAAAAGAATAGACTCGATGGATATGCAAAACAGGTAAAAATGGCGGAGTGCCTTACCGAGAAGACGATATATATTAATGAATTTTATTGTATGTATGTAAAGTCCGATATAGTAAGAGATAAAGTGATTAGAATTTTGAATGATAATGGAGTTGATTTTCCGCCACCCAATATATACATTCAAGAAGTTTGGTTTAATGTTTAAAATTCAAGAAGAAAGGAGGTTGCCATGATAGAATTTGTTACAGGCAATATTTTTGATTCTGGTGCAGATTGTCTTATAAATACGGTTAATTGTGAAGGATTTATGGGAAAGGGGATTGCGTATCAGTTTAAGTTACGTTTTCCGCAAAATAATCTGGATTATGTTAAAGCATGTAAAACAGGAAAGCTTAGGATAGGTACTATTCATTATTATAAAGAAGACGGTATATGGATAGTAAATTTTCCGACTAAAGATAAATGGAGAGAAAAATCTAAGATAGATTACATTGAAAAAGGTTTGGATATGCTTGTTAAATTTATTGCAGAATACAAACCTAAAGTAATTGCAATTCCACCATTAGGATGTGGGAATGGTGGTCTTGATTGGAATATTGTAAAACGGATTATTATTGATAAATTGCAAAGCTTTGAGGAGGGATATACTTTTTTAGTATATGAACCATCTATTTCTTATAAAGCTATACCTAAGCAAGCACCGGATATAAGTGTTTCAGGACTGGTATTATTGCAAATACGATTGCATTTAAAAAAGTTTAATTCGTTAAGATTACAAAAAGCTGGTTATTTTACAAACTATTTTTTAGATGAAGAGTATTTTAAGTTTGATAAATGGAAGTATGGACCATATGCACATTCAATAGACATTGTTGCAAAATCTCTGAATGAGTATCAAAAATATTATGGTTTAACTAATTCACGCGACACATACGACAAAGTATATAATGTAATATGTAGTAAAAAGACAGAGGAAAAACTAGCAAAATTACTTCCAGCAATTGATAAAGCAACATCTTACGTTAATCAAATTGCAACAGACAAAAAATTGGAGGGAGTTGCCACTGTTCTGTTTATTGTTCAAAAGAATAATCCAATTTCCGAAGATGATATTGTTAAGTGTTTTAAGGAATGGTCGGAGGACAAAGCAAAAAGATTTTCTAAAAGTTATATAAAAGAGTGTATAAATTATCTAGTTGAAACAAACATAGTTACAAAAGATATTTGTGGAAATTACGAGATTTATGCAAATATGTGGAAATGATGTAATTATTTCAAAGTCTGTAAGCATTGATTCACCCTTGCTTGTGATAAAAATTGAGGAGAGAGGAGTCATGCATGATGTATTAAAGAAGCTCTTTGACAAGGTTATATTCTATGAGCCTGACTGTATCAAGGTTGGAAGAAAGCTTGATGAAGAAGTCAATTCAATCATAGAATTTAAACAATATCATGTTTTTTTGAAAGTGGCATTAGAAAGGGGAACACATAAATGAGAACAGCAGTAATATATAATTCGCAGACAGGATTTACAAAACGCTATGCCAAGTGGATAGCAGAAGCAACGGACGCTGATTGCTTTGAACTATCCGAAGCGAAGAAGAAAGATTTGTCCGTATATGGGGCAATCGTATTTGGAGGTTGGGCGTGTGCAGGAAGTATTAGTAAACTCAGTTGGTTCAAAACCAATATAGATAAGTGGACGGACAAAAAACTGATTGCATTTTGTGTTGGTGGTAGTCCGTTAGATAATCCGGAAATTGAACCTGCACTTAAAAAGAATTTCAGTGAGTCAGAATTAAACAGAGTAAATGTGTTCTATTGTCCAGGCGGATTTAACTATGAAAAAATGTCTGCTCCATCAAGAATAATGATGAAAATATTTATTAAATCACTCAAGGCAAAGAAAGATAAGACGGCGGAAGATGAAGAAATGATAAAAATCATATCTTCGTCTTATGATATTTCGGATAGGAAATATATTGAGCCTATTTTGAAGTGTTTGGAGGAACAATGTGAATGAAATGGAACAGTAAGAGAAATGGATTTTATGCCTTTTGCAAAACAGTTCTCCGCAATAAAGCAATCAACGCATACCGGGATTTGGGAAGAAAGCAGAAGCATGAAATATCTGTCCGAATATCAGGGGCATATCAATAATAATATTAAAGATTGCTTGAAAGCACAGCTTATAAAAGCTGTCTTGCAGTTCCGGTTTGACCGGCAACAGGTAGCAAAGCCAAGAGAACGCAATCGGATAAACCGCTTGCACTCTCTATCCATGATGGAATGTTACGCACTAGGGGCGATTTTTCCTTGATTTATGCGGCTTGCAGAGTGAGAAAACGAGGTAGGTAATACATAACCCTCTGGGGCGGCAAAATACCATTCTATCGTTCCACAGGACATAAAGAACTAAAGAACGGGCAAGAAGCTGTTAGACTTCCTACCCGTTTTTCGTTGCACCCTGTATGACAGCTACCCTGTTTCAGTTTGTTGGTTGATACTGTTTTATGAGTATCTACCTATTGAAATAAAAGCTACTGCATGATATCATAACCGTAAATACGGAATAAAGATATGAAAATACGGATGTGGAAAGTGCTGATGGAGGAGAAAATGATTATCAGTGAAAGAATTTTTTATATGATGAAAAAGAAGGACATGACCCAGTTGGAACTTTCAAGAAGGACTGGGATTGCAACAAGTAACATTAGTGACTGGAAGAAGAAAAAGACAAATCCCAAAGCGGACTGCCTGTTATCTATATGCGATGCATTGGAAATTACGTCTGAACAGCTTTTGACAGGAAAAGGAATTGATCCGGACTATAATGATGAAGATGTGGACTACGAAGTCACCAGGGCAGATATTAAGCTTTTAAAACAGATTCATAGCCTTGGAGATGAGCAGTATAAAAGATTGATGGCGTATATGAAAGCATTGCAGAAGTTGGAGAAGATGGAGAATATGGTGGAGGAATAAAGATGGCAAATAAAATAGTTAGGGAAATTATTCATGCAAAAGGAATTGATATTGGGATTTACACGAAAGATTTTGAAAATGAATATATTTCGTTGACAGATATTGCAAAATATAGAAATGATAGTGATCCCAGATTTGTCATTCAGAACTGGATGCGAAACAGAAATACAGTTGAGTTTTTGGCTGTTTGGGAGGAACTTCATAATCCGGATTTTAACCGTGTGCAATTCGAGGCGGTTAGAAGTGAGGCGGGCTTAAACAGGTTTGTTATGACGCCGACCAAATGGATTGAACAGACAAATGCTATTGGAATAGTGTCAAAAGCAGGCAGATATGGTGGAGGAACTTATGCACATAGCGATATTGCTATGGCATTTGCTACATGGATTTCTCCGGAATTTCAACTGTATATTATGAAAGATTACCGCAGGTTAAAACAAGATGAAAATAGTCGGCTTTCGTTGGATTGGAACTTGAACAGAGCTTTATCAAAGGTGAACTACCGTATTCATACGGAGGCGGTGAAGGGAAATTTGATTCCACCAGAGCTAACACCGGAACAGATTGCTTATACATATGCCAGTGAAGCAGATCTTTTAAACGTTGCTTTATTTGGTCAGACTGCAAAGCAATGGAAAAATAATAATCCGGGTAAAAAGGGAAATGTGCGTGATGATGCGAATTTAAATCAGTTATTGGTATTGGCAAATATGGAAAGCTATAATGCTATTTTAATTGAGCAGGAGAAAACTCAATCAGAAAGGCTTATATTGCTTAGAAATTTGGCAGTCAGGCAGATAGATACATTAGCCAGTATCAATTTATCGGCGATTTCGGCACTTTCCAGGGGTGATATGTAAATTGAAGAAAGAATAAATCAAAGTATATTTATACAACCATGCAGATAGATGGCTATTCTCTGGATGCACAGAAAACAAAAATGAAAGTGTTTTGCTATTAAGTTACCTGAACAAAGAGCAAAAATGAGAGGAGAAATATACAAATGAGTTTTGGAACTGCTGCAGGTACTGCACTTAATGCCAGACTTGCAGAGGAAAATGAATTAAAGCGTGAGAAAATCGCATCGTGGTATATTACGATGCCCGGAGTGCCGGACGCAGAAAAAGAAAAGCTTGAGAAGTCGCTAAAGTATAATGCTGGGAAAAGCCTGATTCGATTTGCAATAGTAACTTTTGTTTTATCGCTTATCTGGTTTCTTGACATTATGATAAAATGGGATCCTTTTGAAAATGTGACCGGCTATCGGTTAATGGGAAAGAGGGCGGTAACCGCCGTTGTTCAGGAAGATGGCAGGACGGTATCTGTAAAGGATCCGAATGTAGAGGAACATGTTATCTATGATCTGACGGATTTGGGTATTGATCCTACAGGTTATACATATGGAAACCGGCTTAATACATATTGGTCTAAAGAGGAAGATAGCAATTGCTATAGTTTGATAACAGTACTTCCGGAGAAGGATGCGTCCCACATCGAAGGCCTTTATGATGCGATTATGATGACAGGTTTTTTCGCGATTATTGTGGTTGGACTTGCTGTTTTCTTTATAAGGAGAAGAAGTTATACGGGATGGTATCGTCCGTTTTATTATAGGATGGAAAAATTCTGCTCAAATTATGATATTTACCGAATGTATCCCGGGTATGATACGACGGATGCTTTTATTGCTTATGGGAATGCACATCCCGATATTTTTGCACAGCAGTTTGCCGGTATGTATTTGACAGAGGATGAGCAGAAGGAAAAGAAACGTGATATTATTTTGGCTGTGAGGATGAGTGTACTGATTCTGGGTGCGATTATTCTGATTAATGTGCTAATTGTCAATCTTGGAGCGGTTGCGGATAACAGGAAGAGCGAAGCAAGAATGATGAAAGTCATGGAAGAATTTCAGTCTGCCGTTGAGGGTGAAGTAAAACCATTGGGGGAACAGTCAGAATATTATAACTTTGCGGATATGGTAACCAGAGCAAAAGCTTCGTTCCCCGGTGAAGCTATTTACTATAAGCTGCAGACAACGGATGAATATGTGACATTGATTATCACGACAGAAAAGAAAAAGAATGTTTATTTGGACAGATATACACCGATAGATGGTAATGTGGGGGATGAAGAAACTACTTATAAATTAGAAATATCGATGGTATCAAATGCGATACAGCCGGATGATATCCTTCATAACTATACGGGAATTCTGGAACAGTGACTGGCTGGGTGAAAGAAAATGTATACAATAAATGAGATAACAAAGCGAGAAATAATTGAAAAAGAGTTACGAAATATATAATATTATAAGTAGTATGAAAAGGCAGATATTACAAGAGAGGATGCTTTTATGGGTAAGCAGAAAATAACCATCAAGGAAATTGCAGACATGGCAGGCGTTTCCATTGCAACGGTTTCGCATGTGATTAATCGCACACGGTATGTTCGTCCGGAATTGGTAGAAAAAATTGAAAAGATTATTCAGGAAACCGGATATCAGGATAAAATTGCCAAAAAGGAGCGTAAGCTTCGCGTGGGACGGCAATCGGTTATTGCAGCGGTAATTCCGAGTGTAGAAAGTACCATTTATTGGGAGATGGTAATGTATCTTAAACAACTTGTGAGCATGCAGGGGTATCAGTTTTATATTGCCGTTACACAGGATGATTTGAAAGAGGAAGATCAGGTACTTTCCGGTCTGATAGAAAATAAACGGACGGCGGGGATTATTCACGTACCGGTCAGCGATGTGGCAGCGAATTATAAAAAACTAATCGACAGTGGAATTCCATTTGTCTGTACCGAAAGAAATATCCTGGGAGAAGGGATTGATTCAGTGGAATTTCGTGACCGGGATGCAATATTTAAGGGAACAGATTACCTGCTTACCTGCGGACATAAGAATATCTTATTTCTGTTGGAAGATGCCCAGAGTACCACCAGAGAAGAAAAAATAATTGGTTTTCTCAAGGCTTTGGAAGAACATCGGATGAATACCACGGATGCCCAGATTGCGGATGTGTATCTGAAAAGCGGAGAGGAAAACTGCATTATGGATGTGCAGCGGGCGTTGAAACGTTACCGCCCTACGGCAGTGATAGCCGGTGGAAATCGTATTACCTTGTATTTGATGAAAGCACTGCGGAATCTGGGAATAGAATGTCCGGAAGAAGTATCTGTGGTAGGCTTTGGAGATGAAGGCTGGTCAGAGCTTACATATCCTCCGCTGACAATCTTGAAGCGCGATGTAAAGGGATTAAGCAATCGTGCAGTGAATATGTTGTTTGAAAAAATTAATAGTGGAACGGTTATCGAGCAGGATTGTTATGCAGATGTGGAACTGGTGATTCGTAAGTCTACCAAAATGCTGGATAATGGACCGTTTGGGGAAGAAGCAGCGACACCGGAATCCATAGTTATATCCAAAGAGGAGAAAAATCGTCTGCGGATTGGAAACTATCGGGTGGCTATTCTGTTTCATTATACCGGAACATCCTGGGCAGAACTCCATGAAAAAGGGATTCGGGATGAACTGGAGTATTATGGTATTGATGTGGTATCTGTTATGGATGCGCACTTTGATTCCAAACTCCAGAATGCACAGCTCGAAGGAATTTATCTCCAAAAGCCGGATGCAGTTATTGCAATTCCGGTAGACGATAGGAAAACGCGGGAAAAATTTCAGGAACTATCCAAGGTGTCCAAACTTGTGTTTTTAAGTAATGTGCCTGAAAATATGGAAATGAACAGCTATATCTCCTGCGTGTCGGTCAATGAAACGGAGAATGGAAATAATGTAGGGCGACAGATTGGAGAATACTGTAAGAATCGAAAAAATGTAAAAGTGGGATTTATGATTCACGGGGCGGCATTTTATGGTACACGTGCCAGAGATACTGCCGCTGAGAAAACATTGGAAGAATACTATAAAAATGTAGACATTGTTGCAATCCGGAGTTTTGGCGAAATTGCCAATGCATATCAGGTATGCAAAGACATGATTGCAGAAAATCCGGATATTGAAGTATTGTATATCAGTTGGGACAGACCTGCGTTGCTTGCCATTAAAGCGCTGAAGGAATTAAAGCGGGAAGATGTTGCCGTATTTACAACGGATTTGGATTATGAGATTGCGCAATGCATGGAAGATGGCATGGTAAAGGGGCTGAGTACGCAACGCCCTTATGAACAGGGAAGAACGGCAGCACATGTTGTTGCAAAAGCATTGGTGAGTGGAGAAGTACCTAAATATGTAGGAGTACAGCCATATGTAGTAGAGGCAAAACAGCTGCGCCGGGCATGGAAAGATATTTTCCATGAAACGATGCCGGATAGATTATCGGATGCTGTAACGAAATAGGAAAAACATAATGGAGTCGGAGATAAAAAAGTCTACCGACTCCATTTTTTGCGTAAAAAATTAAATTCCATCCCCTCTTTTTATAAAACAAAATAGACAAAATTGTGCAAAACGACAAATAAAAAGAAAATATGCGTAAATTATTGACAAAAAGTGACGTAAATACTATTATGAAGCCATGAAATACAGAAGACGAAACTAAAAATTTACGTAAATTTTAAAAGAGGTCAAAAAAGATTATTTTTAAACTGGAGGTAAAAAATTATGAGAAAAATCAAAAAACTATTGGCATTGGGACTTTGTGTATGTATGACGGCTGGTTTACTGGCAGGATGTGGCTCCGCTTCATCAGAAACCGTTGCAGAGGATGTACAGAGTAGTGATACATCAGAAACTGCAGCAAAATCGGATTTATCATTTGCATTTTGCACAAACACATTGAATAACACATTCCAAAGCTCCATGGATGCAAAATTAAAAGAACTCTGTGAAGCAAATGGAATTTCCTATACCTGTCTTGATCCTGATTACGATTTGAATACACAGCTCAGCCAGTTATCTGACGTAGCAAACAGTGGTTATGATGCAGTATTCATCATTCCGGTAGATTCAGCAGGAATCACATCTGGACTTGCAGAAATCAAGGACGCAGGAATTCCTATTTTCAATGTAGATACAGCAGTAATTGAAGAGGATATTGAAACATTCGTAACACAGTTCGTAGGAACAAATGCATATATGGCAGGACAGCTGGTTGGTGAGCAGATGGCAAAAGATTACCCGGATGGCGGTAATATTGCAATTCTGGATTTCCCCTCCAATGAAAGCTGTGTAGACCGTGTAAATGGTTTCCTGGATGGTCTGGGAGAAAACAAAGATAAGTTCACAATCGTAGCACAGCAGGATGGTGAGGCAGCACTTGATGCTTCTATGAAACTGGCAGAAGACATTGTGACAGCAAATCCGGATATGGATGCATTCTTCTGTATCAATGACCCATCTGCACTTGGTGCTGCAGCAGCAATTAAGGCTGCTAATAAGACCGGCGAAATCGGTGTGTACAGTATTGATGCTTCTCCGGATGGAAAGCAGGCTCTCTTAGATGGTGAGTTCACAGCAGTTGCCTGCCAGGTTCCGGTTCAGATTGCAGAATACGCATTCAATGCAGCAACAAAGTATCTTGGTGGAGATACCAATATTGAAGAAAAGAAAGTATACCTTGATTCTCACCTTGTATTAAAAGAGGAAGCAGAAGAAACGGTAAATGATTGGCAGTAAACCGTAACAGATAAACATGCTATTTACACTGTTGTGTCTGCAGCAGTGTAAATAGCAATTTAAATAAGAAAGCTTGGAGATTATTATGGGACAAACAGTTTTGGAAATGATAGGGATAAAGAAAAGCTTCGCCGGAATATACGCATTGAACGGTATTGATTTTTCCCTTGAATTGGGCGAAGTACATGCTCTGCTCGGTGAAAATGGAGCAGGAAAATCAACACTGATAAAGGTCCTTGGAGGTATTTATCAACCGGACAGCGGCATTATCAAGGTAAATGGAAAAGAAGTAAAAATTGATGGTGTTCCTGCAGCACGAGAGAATGGTATTGGTATTATTCATCAGGAAATTGTATTGGTTCCATATCTTTCAGTGGCACAGAACCTGTTTCTGGGAAGAGAAATCAAAACAAAATTCGGAACACTCGATTATGCAGAAATGAACCGGCAGGCAGAAAAAATGATTTCCTCTCTTGGTGTCAATATCAAGGCGGAAACAATTGTAGAGAATCTGACCATTGCACAACAGCAGATGGTAGAAATTGTAAAAGCAGTATCCTTTAATGGAAAATTTATTGTTATGGATGAGCCGACTTCTTCCCTTTCTAATGAAGAAGTGGAGCAGTTATTTGAAATCATAGAGAATTTAAGAAAGAAAAAAGTAAGTATTATTTACATCTCGCATAGAATGGAAGAACTTTTCCGTATTTCGGACAGAGTTACAGTTATTCGGGATGGCGCATATGTTGGAACAAAAAAGACCTCGGAAACAAACCCGAATGAGCTGGTAGCCATGATGGTAGGAAGAGATTTGGAAAGCTTCTATGTAAGAGATTACTGTGATATGGAGCATGCAAAAACAGCACTTGAGGTAAAAAATCTCACAAGTCCCGGCGTCTTTGAAGATATAAGTTTTTCCGTACACAAGGGAGAAATTCTTGGTTTTGCAGGTCTGGTAGGAGCTGGACGCAGCGAAATCATGGAAACCGTATTTGGAGCAAGAGGATATTCCCAGGGAAGTATTTACCGGGATGGAAAAGAAGTTCACTTTAAGAATACCATGCAGGCAATTAAAGCAGGAATTGCCCTTGTTCCGGAAGACAGAAAGAAACAGGGACTGGTGCTGGAAAACAGTGTTGCATTTAATCTGACCCTGTCTTCTCTGCGCTTCTGTATGAATGGAATTGCAATCAGTGAAAAGAAGCGTGCAAAGATTATTGATCATTATGGAGAGCGACTTCGAATTAAAGCAGCATCTCCTGAAATTCAGGCAGGAAGCCTTTCCGGTGGAAACCAGCAAAAGGTAGTGCTTGGAAAATGGCTGGCAACAAAACCGGATGTGTTGATTCTGGATGAACCAACCAGAGGTGTAGATGTAAATGCAAAATTTGAAATTTATACCGTAATTAATGAGCTGGCAAAGGAAGGAATTGCAATCATTATGGTTTCCAGCGAATTGCCGGAAATTATCAACATGTGCGATAACGTCTGTGTGGTAAGGGCTGGAAAGCTTGTTGCTAAACTGTCAAAAGATCAGCTTACCCAGGAAGAGATTATGAAGTATGCTGCAGGAGGAGTAGAATAATATGAACGAGAAGAAGAAAGATTCAATTTTAAAAAATAATCCGATTACTTCCGTAGTAAAAGGAAATATTGGAATTATCTTGGTATTGCTCATCATATGTGTGGTGGTATCGCTTGCAACCGACAAATTCTTAACAACGAACAATATCATTTCCGTACTTAGACAGATTTCAATTAATACTTATATTGCACTTGGAATGACATTGGTAATTATTTTGGGACATATTGATTTGTCCGTTGGTGCGATTGTTGCAATGTCAGGTACACTGACGGTTGGACTTGCAGTGAACCAGGGACTGCCAATTGGATTGGCCATTGTAATAGGACTTGCAGTAGGAACTCTCGTTGGCTTCATCAGTGGTTTTATTGTATCAAACTTTAAGGTGCCTGCATTCATTATTACAATGGCAATGATGAACATTGCAAATGGTGTGGCATATGTATATACCGGCGGACAGTCCACACGTATTACCGATAAGTTCTTTATTGCAATTGGAACCGGCTATTTGTTTAATGTGATTCCTTTACCGGTTGTTTATATGGTTGTTTTAATCATTATTTTCAGCTTCCTTTTAAGCAAGACAAAATTTGGTACGTATGTATATGCAATTGGTGGCAACCGTGAGGCTGCAAGATTATCCGGTGTACCCATTAAGAAAATAGAAATTATTGTATTTACGATTTCCGGATTTTTATCAGCATTTGCAGGTCTGGTACTTTGCTCCAGAATGTATTCCGGTCAGCCATCCGTAGGAAGCGGATATGAAATGGATGCAATTGCAGCCTGTGTACTTGGCGGAACTTCCATGACAGGTGGAAAAGGAAGAATCAGTGGAACTGTCTTTGGTGCAATGGTAATTGGTATCATTTCAAACGGATTGAATCTGATAGGAGTATCCTCTTACTGGCAGCTGATTATCAAGGGACTCATCATTGCATGTGCAGTTCTTTTAGATGGACAGAAAGATAAGCTTGCTCTTTTAAAAAAGAAAGTAAAGTAAAAATCAAAAGCTCATAAAGTTCAAAAGAAAGGAGTTCTGTCTGCAGGAGTTGCAGACAGTTGGATAGAGGCATATGGAAATATTTCGTAAAATGTCCTTCGCAGATTCAACAGGAGATGCTATTCCATTTTATCACGAAGGAAAATATCATATTTTTTCACTGACATCACCACCGGGAACAACAGTATATCCTGCAAGACTTCGTACGACATGGAGTCATAGTGTATCCGAGGACCTGGTGCATTGGAAGGAACTTCCAACTGCATTATATCCCGGAGAAGGAGATGAACCGGATGCTTCCGGCGTATGGACAGGTTCTGTAATTTACGGAGAGGGAAAGTACCACGCTTTTTATACAGGATATTGTTTGAGTGCAGAATATCAGCAGACCATTTGTCATGCCACCAGTGAAGATGGAATCACATGGGAAAAGGACAGTGCGAATCCTGTGATTACACCGATGATTGAATTATATGAAAAGCTTGACTGGAGAGACCCCTACGTATTTTATAATGAAGAGGATCAGTGCTACTGGATTTTGATTTCTGCGAGAAGACTGGATATGCCAATCACCCGAAGAGGATGTGTGGTACTGTATCGCTCCAGGGATTTGAAAAACTGGGAGTATTATGGACCTATTTATTCTCCGGGACATACCAACTGTCCGGAATGTCCGGAAATGTACAAAATGGGAGATAACTGGTATCTTTCTTATTCAAGATTTTCTGAGTTTGTAAATACAATTTACCGGGTTTCAAAATCTCCATTTGGTCCATGGAGAAAACCGAAAAAGGATGGAATCGGTGGAAGAAGATTCTATGCTGCAAAGTCTATGGCAGATAAGGATGGCAGAAGATTTTACTTTGGATGGGCTCATGACCGCGCAGAGAGAAGTGATACCGGTGAATGGTATTGGGGAGGAACATTCTGTGTTCCCCATGAGGTAGTAGCTACCGAGGATGGAGAACTGAATGTTAAGCTTCCTAAGGAATATGAGCATGTGTTTGAACGACCAGTCAGCTGGGAGTATCTTCCGGTTATGGGAAATGCAAAACAATACGGTAGCACAACAATAGAACTTGATTCCATCAGTACCTGTTCGTATGGTTTTCTTTCCCATAAAGAAGAAAGTTACATGCTTACATGTAAGGTGATGCCGAGAGAGGTCTGTGACCATTTTGGAATTCTTTTAAAATCCGACAAAGAAGCGAGTGGCTGCCTGCTGCTGGAATTTGATATGGCAATGCAGCGTGTATCACTCCTTAATCTTCCAATGGGAGTGGATCCATTCTGGGTACAGTCCTGCCAGGCAGTACCTCCGGCAACAGATCCGGGACCGGATGGAATAAGAGTTTGTGAAAAGACACTGGAAATAACAGAAGGAAAAGACATTGACATCAAATTGATTGTAGATAAGGATATGGTAGAAGTATTTGTGGATGAGCAGGTTGCATTTACTTACCGTATTTATGCAAAACCGGAATTTGAGACAGGACTTCTTGCACAGGATGCCAAGGTGGAATTCCATGATATTTCCATAACCGGAAAGTAATCGTTGGAACTGGCTTGTTAGGATGTGGGCAGGAGGAGTGAGAATGAACAAAAAGTATGCAGTTGTAGCATTAGGAGAAATGCTGATTGATTTTACCCCGGCAGGGAAGTCGGAAAGTGGTGCATGCCTTTTTGAACAAAATCCGGGAGGAGCACCGGTAAATATGCTGGTAGCGGTTCAGAAAGCAGGGTTGCATACCGCATTCATTGGAAAAGTGGGAAACGATATGCATGGGCAATTTCTCTTAAAGACCGTGAAAGAAGAAGGAATTGAAGGCAGAGGAATTGTACTGGATGATAACGTATTTACAACATTGGCATTTGTAAGCCTTGCAGAGAATGGGGAACGGACATTTTCTTTTGCAAGAAAGCCGGGAGCAGATACAATGCTTGGATTTAAAGAAGTAGACCGGCAATTGTTGCAGGAAGCTGAAGTGTTCCATGTGGGTTCGTTGTCTTTGACCGATGAGCCGGCGCGTACCACTACATTCCAGGCAGTCAAATGCGCAAAGGCAGCAGGTGCAATTATTTCTTATGATCCAAATTACAGAGCGCCACTTTGGAAGGATAAAAAAACAGCAATGGATAGAATGCAGTCACTTCTTCCCCTGGTAGATATTTTGAAACTGTCTGACGAAGAAACTGCTTTGCTTACACCATATGAGAAACCAGAGGAAGCTGCAGATTACCTGCTTTCCAAAGGAATTCAGATTGTGGCAGTGACATTGGGTGATAAGGGGGTTTTAATCTGCAACAGAAACAATAAACAGATTGTGCCCGGATTCCGAAGCAAAGTGGTTGATACGACCGGAGCAGGAGATTCTTTCTGGGGCGGTTTCGTATCCCAGCTTATTAAATCAGGTAAAAAGCCTAACGCATGTGTGATTGAAGAATTGGCAGAGTTCGCAAGATATGGTAATGCAGTTGCAAGTCTTTGCGTTGAAAAAAAAGGCGGTATCTTTGCGATACCGGAAGAATGGGAAACATTAAAAAGACTTTCCTCGTAGGAATGACCGTTTACCGGCCGGCAGATTTTTCTGCCGGCTTTTTATTTGTATTTAGAAGATTGCTTTTGTAGGGGTCAGACTTTATAATATAAGTAGCCAAATCTTTGCAATTACTATTGTGCAAATCAATGCCCGATTGGACAACAGTATGTTCCTGAGATAAAAACAAAAGATCTTTCACAAATTGTGCTTGAGATTATTTCATCATTGAATTCCATGAGCAGACAAAAAGAGCGTTTGATTGAGATTACTGTGGATGGTAGGATTTCGGGAGATGAGCTGCAGGATTTTATTTTTATTCAGGAGGAACTGGAAAAGATTTCTGTTGCAGTAGAAACGTTGCAATTGTGGTCTGAGAGAATGTTGGCTACTGGGGCCATTGACTTGGAGCAGTATAACGCATATCGAAAAGAATAGGGGAAGTTTTATTTTATTTTTCTGTGTAGAGAAAAATACCCCATATTAATTTGCTGATTTTGTTGTTTATTTTAGAAAGGTCATAAGATAAAATGTTCCCATAAGCAGAGAACAAACATGAGAAACGAAAGGAGAAAAGATGGGTTTAATTTTTATTGCTATCATTATTCTACTTATTGTAATTGTTCTGATTGGATACGTGAAGGCACCGCCGGATACGGCATACATGATTTCCGGTTTTCGTAAGCCCCGTATTTTGATTGGAAAAGCAGGAATCCGGATTCCATTTTTGGAACGTCTTGATAAGCTTTCCTTAAAGATGTTTTCCGTAGATGTTAAAACAACAGACTATGTTCCGAATGCAGAATACATCAATGTTAAGGTTGATGCAACTGTGAAAATCCGAATTGGACAGAGCAAGGAAATGATGTCACTTGCTTCCAAATTCTTCCTGAATGAAAATGAAGAAATGATTATTCGTCGTGTGCAGGATACACTGGAAGGTAACATGCGAGAAATCGTTGGTCAGATGAAACTGGAAGAAATGGTTACTGACCGTAAAGCCTTTGGAGAACGTGTCCAGGAGAATGCAATTCCTGATCTGGAGAAGATGGGACTTGAAATGATTTCATTTAATGTTCAGTCCTTCTCAGACCAGAATAATGTAATTGATGACCTTGGTATTGATAATATTTCCCAGATTAAGAAGGGAGCTGCAGTTGCGAAAGCACAGGCAGAACGTGACATTGCAATTGCACAGGCACAGGCAGCCAAGGAAGCAAATGAAGCAAAGGTACAATCTGAAATGGAAATTGCTGAAAAGCAGACCTCTCTGGCAATCCGTCAGGCTGAACTGAAACAACAGTCCGATGTGAAAAAGGCAGAAGCCGATGCAGCATATTCCATTCAGGAACAGGAACAGCGTAAAACAATTGAGGTTACATCTGCAAATGCGGATATCGCCCGTGCAGAACGTACCGCAGAACTGAAAGCAAAAGAAGTTGATGTTGCAAAACAGACGTTGGATGCAGAAATTCGTGCAAAGGCAGATGCACAGCGTTATGCGGCTGAGCAGGAAGCAGAAGCAGAACTGTTCCGTCGTACCAAGGAAGCGGAAGCAAAGATGATTGAACGTCAGCGTGAAGCAGAAGGTATCCGTGCCGTTGGTGAAGCAGAAGCGGAAGCAGTTCGTCTGAAAGCTCTGGCAGAGGCAGAAGGTATTGACCGTAAGGCAGAAGCTATGAAGAAATATGGCGAAGCAGCAGTTGTCGAAATGGTTATGAATGCATTACCTGAAATTGCTAAGAACGTTGCAGAACCTCTCAGCAAGGTAGATAAGATTACCATGTATGGTGAAGGAAATAGTGCAAAGCTGTTGTCTGACATTGTGAATGGTACAACACAGGTTACAGAAGGAATCAGTGCTGGTATGGGAATTGACATCAAGAGCCTTATTATGGGTGCTCTTGGTGGAAAAATTGTAGCAGATACAAAAGCACCTGTAAGTGTTACAGAGCCTGTGAAGGAAACAACTGTTGTAAAGAAAGAAGAAGTAACTGAAAATTAGTAAACACAATCATAAGGGCTCATGTTTTATGAGCCCTTTTATTATTTAATAGAGACATCCTGTGTCCAAGAGAAAAATAAGGCATTGCTCGCTTTGTGTCCTGTTTTTTTTGAGAAAATTATGGTTACATGAATGTGCAGGGTGACAGCAGAAAGGAGGTCATGGAACCTATGGATCAAATGAAAATCGGATATTTTTTGAAGGAACTTCGTAAAGAGAAGGGACTCACACAGGAACAGCTTGCAGAGGAGTTTGCAGTATCACGAAGAACGGTTTCAAGATGGGAAACGGCCAGCAATATGCCGGATGTATCCATTTTGATTGAACTGGCAGACTATTTTGATGTGGAACTGCGGGAAATCTTGAATGGAGAAAGGAAAAGCGAGAAGATGAAGGAAGAAGTAAGAGAAACAGTATTAGGAGTAGCAGATTATAATAACGTTGCAAGAAAGAAATTAAATCAAAGATTACAAGTGCTATTTATTGGTGGGGCAATCGCCTCGATTGCATATCTGATTATGTTAATGACAGACCATGCTGATAATTTTTTGGGAGGTCTGTGTCTCGGAATCACATTTGGTATGATGATTGTCGGAATTATTTTTACAAGTAAGAATGCAAACCGTATTTATGAATACAAAATGCGGTTATTAGAGAAGGAAAAATAATAAGCAGTAACAGGGAGTGGATATCAATCCTCTCCCTGTTTTGTTACCGGAATACTGATTTCTGTCACAAATTTTTCGATATCATTTGTGATTCCATAGTCGATCATGGTGATTTCTCTGGAGAAGCCTGCAACAGAAAGCTTATTTTTGTGGATATACTGCATTAGCTTATTGTATTGTGCGGGGGCCTGGGGGTGACTCCCGCGGAAACGGACGGATACACACATGGCTTCCGGTAAAAGAATGGTTTTTCCATCAAAATGATCTTCTTCATCCAGGACCAGAAAAACACCGTCATATTGTTCGTAATTTCCTGACATTAGATTCTGTACAGAGATACTAACGCCTACTTTTCCAAGGAAAACAACGGCTTCTGCTTCGGAAGATTCCAGTTTGCGGATAGGCGTTTCCATGTCGAGAAATCCTTTGATTTTTAAGGAATCCTCCATCCAGACCATGCGACAGGAAGGAAAATTCCGAAGGGTAACTGTGTCAAGCTTACAGGTGCTGGCATCATGAAGCTGATGTAAGCGTTTATCAATTTTGCGTTCAATACGGTTTAATTCCTTCTGCTTTTCGATGACAACATCTTTTTGATGACGTAATTTCTCTTCAATCCGTTCAATATCACGATTCTGCAGAAAATCAGCAATTTCCGAAAGTGGCATATCAAGTGCCCGTAAATAGCGGATGGTATTGAGTACCTCAAATTGTCGGGTACTGTAATAGCGGTAGCCCGTATCTTTATCGATATACTCAGGAACCAATAAGCCTGCTTCTTCATAGTGACGCAGACTGCTTACACTCAGGTGAAATAGTTTGGCAACATCGCCGATTCGGAATAACTTTGACATTTCCATAAAAAGTATCCTTTCAAAAAATTACACGCATGAAACGGTGGTTTTTTGCTTCCGAGATATTATCGTAAATGCAATGATACAGATGATTACGGAAACGAGGGAACCCATTGCAGTAGCAAGTCCCATTGGCAGCAGTGTCGTCGGAAACAGCTTTGAGGTAAGGTATACGCCTGGGACACGCATGACTGCAATGGCAATGATGTTATGCAGGAAGGAAATGCCGGAGCGCTCACATGCACAAAAATATCCACTGAAACTGAAGTGGATGCCGGCAAAAAAGCAATCCCAGATATAGCCTCTTAAATATTGACCACCGGCATGTATGGCTCCCTGGTCGGAAGTAAACAGACCAACCACAGGCTCTGCAATGAACTGAATCGTAATTGCAGTGATAAGACCGAATCCGGCGGCAATCCATATGGCATAACGCAGTGTCTGACGGGCACGTTCCGGTTTTGAAGCTCCGATATTCTGGGCACCAAGTGCAGATACTGTGGATAGCATCGAGGAAGGTACGAGGAATAAAAAGCTGATTATTTTTTCGACAATGCCAACAGCAGCGGCATCTGTAAGTCCACGCTGGTTTGCAATGATGGTGATGATAATAAAAGCAACCTGGATAAGGCCATCCTGCATGGCAATTGGAACACCGACTTTTAAAATGCGCCCCATAATGGCTGCTTGCGGGCGAAAACTTTCCCGGGTCAGTGAGATACCGGTGTGCTTTCGTACTACCGTAAACAGGGACACCAGTACGCTGATTATCTGTGAAAGTGTAGTGCCAAGTGCAGCACCAACAGGACCAAGATGAAGCATTCCCATAAACAGGTAATCCAGAAGGATATTTGCAACACAGGCAATTGCAATAAAGTACATGGGGCTCTTGGAATCACCTAATCCCCGGAAAATGGAACTGATGATGTTGTAAGCAGTAATAAATGGAATACCAATAAAGCAGACGGTCAGATAAGCAACTGTTCCATCGACTGCTTCAGCAGGCGTGGATATAATAGAAACAATTGGCTTCACAAGCAGTAGCAGTACAAAAGTCAGTATTATGGAGATAATCAGAAACAGAGTAACGGTGTTTCCAATATCAGAGGCTGTTTTTTCAGAATCTCTGGCACCGACAGCCTGTCCGATACTGACCGTTGACCCCATAGCAAGACCGACAATCATCACTGTCAGCATATGCATGACCTGCGAACCGATGGATACGGCAGTGGTACTGGCAACACCTTCAAATTGCCCGATGATAAATAAGTCTGCCATACCATATAGTGTTTGTAAAAAATACGATAATAAATAAGGTAGTGAAAACAGAAGAATACCTTTTAATACGCTTCCGGTAGTATAATTTTTTTCCATAACTGTAATACTCCTTTAAAAAACTATATGTCATTATAAACTCTACATTAGTTGTAGAGTCAATAGAAAAATTCCAATAAGAATGACTAGGCATTTATGAAATCTTTTGATAAACTATATTCAAATAGGACAAAGAGGTGGACGAGATGCAAAAGATATTGTTTTTTTCCATACTTGGTTATATTTCCGGCGGAGTCCTATATGCCAGGTTATGGGGAGAAATTTTGAAAAAAGAAAATATCACAGAAAACAGTAAGGATGGAAATCCGGGAACTGCAAATGCCTTTTTGCAGGGTGGCTTCTGGTGTGGTGTCTTAACGTTGCTTTGTGATTTGATGAAGGGATTTGTTCCGGTCTGGCTCTATCTTCAAATGGTGGGTCCTGAAGCGCTGCTTCAATTATCTACGGCATTTGTCATTGTAGCACCGGTCATTGGACATGCCTATCCGATTCTTTATAAGTTTCACGGTGGAAAAGCAATCGCAGTAACGTTTGGTGTACTGCTTGCATTGATTCCGTACTGGACACCTGTATTGGTTCTTGTGATAAGCTTTTTGTTCTTTTCACTTGTGATATGCATCCAGCCCCATTATTACAGAACCTTTGTTACGTATTTTGTAACAATGATGATTTTTGCATTTTCAACAATAGCTGTGGCAGTGAAAGGTGGATTTTTACTGATTACGGTTACCGTTGTTACACGTTTGATGAAAAGTAAAGAACCAAAGGAAAGGATGCGAATTAAAGTATTATGGACGCACTGATTTTATCATGTGGCACCGGTGGAGGTCACAATTCCGCAGCAAAGGCCATACAGGAGGAACTGGAACGGCAGGGACATCATGCTCACATGATGAACCCATATTTGCTGAAAAGCATGACACTTACAAGAGTCATTGATAATCTTTATATTTTTATTGCGAAAAAAATGCCCCGTTTTTTTGGCTTCATTTATGGAATTGCCCAGGGATACCGAAGACTTCCGGGACATTCTCCGGTATATCATATCAATAAGAACGCGGCATTTTGTCTGAATCAGTATTTACAGGAAAACCATTTTGACATTATTGTAACAACACATCTTTATCCGGCAGAAATGATTACTCTTTTAAAAAGAAGCGGAATCAGCCTTCCGAAGACTGTTTTTGTTGCAACAGATTATGCATGTATTCCGTTTACCGAAGAAACCGACTGCGATGCATACATTATTCCGATGGAATCCCTGAAGAAGGAATTTCTCCATTATGGAATTGAGGAAGAAAAGCTTTATCCGATTGGAATTCCGGTGGCAAGAGAGTTTACAGTATCCAAAAGTCGTAAAGAAGCGGCAGCGGAGCTTGGTCTTGCAACAGAAAAACGATACATCCTTGTGGCAGGCGGCAGTATGGGAGCAGGACATATCCGCAAAATTGTGGAGGCTTTACTTGCAAAGTATAAGGAGCAGCCTGAGGTTTCGGTTATTGTGATTTGCGGAAGCTCTAAATCCTTATATAAGAAGTTATGTAAACTTAACAATGAGCAATTACTTCCGGTACAGTTTACGGATAAAATGGCAGATTATTTGCGGGTATGTGATGTTTATCTTTCCAAGCCCGGTGGACTTTCTTCTTCTGAAGCGGCAACGGCGGGAGTACCCATAATTCATATTTCACCGATTCCGGGATGTGAAACAAAAAATCAGCGATGCTTTAAAAAGCGTGGTATGAGTATTCCAACCGGAAAGTCCAAAGAACGACTTTTTAGGGCTCTTGATGAGCTGGGTAGTGATGAGGCAAAAGAAATGATGATTAAGAGGCAGCATAAGTGGGTAAATGCACATGCAGCAGAAGATATTTGCAGATTTTTGGAAGACTTTTGTGCGTCGGAAAAATAGCGCATGTGTCATGGTGCGCTTATTTGACTTTGATAGCGCAAAAGACTATAATATCTTGCAAATGATAGCAACTATAAAATAGATAAAAGTAATAGAAAAGAGGTTTTTAAAATGACAAAAATTGACATCGTATCCGGATTTCTGGGTGCAGGAAAAACAACTTTAATTAAAAAGCTTTTAGGAGAAGCATTAAACAATACAAAAGTAGTCTTGATTGAGAATGAGTTTGGCGAAATTGGTATTGATGGTGGATTTTTGAAGGATGCAGGAATTGAAATCAAAGAAATGAATTCCGGTTGTATCTGCTGCTCTCTGGTAGGAGATTTTGGAGCCTCCCTGAAAGAAGTTATGAAGACATATGCACCGGAGAGAATTCTGATTGAGCCTTCAGGTGTAGGAAAGCTTTCGGATGTTATGAAAGCAGTACAGGATGTAATTGATAACCATGAAGTGCAGTTAAACAGTGCCGTAGCAGTCGTAGATGCATCAAAATGTAAGATGTATATTAAGAATTTTGGAGAATTTTTCATTAATCAGATTGAACATGCAGGAACAATTATCCTGAGCAGAACCGGAAATATTTCTGAGGACAAGCTGAAAAAGGCAGTAGAGTTAATCCGTGAGCATAACAGCAAGGCTACCATTGTGACAACACCATGGGAGGAGCTGGATGGCAAGGATATTTTGAATACGATTGAGGGAGCAAGTGATTTAGAGGCAGAAATGATGGCAGAGCTTATGAAGGAGCGTGAGCATGACCATGAACATGAACATCATCATGACCACGACCATGACCATGAGGAGCACGAGCATCATCATGATCACGACCATGAAGAACATGAGCATCATCACGACCATGACCATGAGGAGCACGAGCATCATCATGATCACGACCATGAAGAGCATGAGCATCATCATGAACATGGCGAGGGATGTACCTGCGGATGTCATGACCACGATCATGAGCATCATCATGCCGATGAAGTATTTGGAAGCTGGGGAATGGAGACTCCGGATGCATATAGTAAAGAAGAAATTGAAAATATCCTGAAAGCACTTGAGGATGATAAGAAATACGGAATGGTTCTTCGTGCCAAGGGAATGATTCCAAATGTAGAAGGCGGATTTATCTATTTTGATTATGTGCCAGGTGAGAGTAATGTCCGTGATGGCAAGCCGGATGTGACCGGAAAGTTCTGCGTCATTGGGGCCAAGCTTCAGGAAGAGCATTTGAAAGAATTGTTTAGCAAGTAAAAGTTGGAGAGGAACAGAATAAATGAAACCGGTATTTATTGTAAATGGTTTTTTGGAAAGCGGTAAAACAGAATTTATCAGTTATACGCTTGCACAACCGTATTTTCAAACAAAAGGGAAGACCTTACTGATTGTTTGCGAAGAAGGAGAAGAAGAATATGATGAACAGCTTCTTGCCCAAAGCAAAACAATTATGGAAGTAATTGATGATGAAGAGGCGTTTACAACAACCAATCTCGTTGAATTGGAAAAAAAGTATAAACCCGAGCGAATCATCATTGAATATAATGGAATGTGGAATTTTAAAAATATGAAGCTTCCCTTCCATTGGTCGGTAGAACAGCAGATTACGACAATCGACGCATCAACATTCCCGATGTATTATACCAATATGCGGTCATTGCTTGCAGAAATGATTCGGAAATCAGAGATGATTATTTTTAACCGCTGTGATGGTATTAACGATTTGGCCTCTTATCGGAGAAATGTAAAAGCAGTGAATCCACAGGCAGAGATTATCTTCGAGGATTCGCAGGGAGAAGTAAATCAGATTTTTGAAGAGGATTTACCTTATAAATTGGATGCACCAATTATTGAACTGGATAATCAGGGCTTTGGAATCTGGTATCTGGATTGCATGGATAATCTGGAGCGTTATATCGGAAAAACGATTCAGTTTGTTGGCATGGTACTGGTGCCGGAGGAATTCCCTAAGGGATATTTTATTCCGGGACGTATGGCAATGACATGTTGTGCAGAAGATATGGCTTTTCTAGGATTTGCCTGTGAGTACGATAAGGCAAATACATTAAGAAATAAGCAATGGGTAAAGGTAACAGCAAAGGTTGCAAAAGAATATTTTGCAGATTATGAAGGCGAAGGACCTGTATTAAAGGCTATTCGTGTGGAACTTACCAATGCTCCCAAAGAAGAGGTCATTAGCTTTTCGTAACCGGATAACACACAAAGAGAAAGGAATTTGAGCCGATGTATCATTATTCCGTAATTCAATGGTTATTTTTCTTCTACTTTTACTGTTTTTTTGGCTGGGTATTTGAAAGTACCTATGTTTCCATCTGTAAAAGAAAGTTTGTCAACAGGGGATTTATGCGTGGACCGTTTCTTCCTATCTATGGTTCCGGCGCAATTATGATGCTCGTAGTTTCCATGCCGTTTCAGGACAATTTGTTTCTGACTTATCTGGCAGGTTGTGTAGGAGCAACATTGCTGGAGCTGGTTACCGGTCTGACAATGGAAGCATTGTTTAAGGTCAGATATTGGGATTATTCCAAACAGAAATTTAATTACAAAGGTGTTATCTGTCTTTCCTCAACGCTGGCATGGGGCGGATTGACGATATTTATGACTGCTTTTTTACATAAGCTGGTAGAAAAGGTAGTCTTTAAAATTCCAACGAATGTGATTACCATTTTGACGGTACTGATTTCCTTAGGAATTGTGGTTGACTTTACGTTATCATTTAAAGCAGCACTGGATTTGCGCAATGTCCTGGTTGGACTTGAAAAGGCAAAAGAAGAGATGGAGCGGATTCAGAAGCGTTTGGATGTGATTATTGCAGTTGCCAATGATGACATTGAAACATATAAGCAGGAAAAGACGGACCGTGTGAATGTATTAATGGAAGGAATTGAAGAACGGTTCCATCTTGTAAAAGAAAAGCTTCGCGTAAATCCATCCGAAAAGCTTTTGGCTGCCCGGGAAGAAATCAGCGAATTGAAACACCGTTACTTTATTGAAAAGGAACATGACAGTCAGTTCCGTAAGGTAAAGGATATTTTCCAGAGAGGATTAATTAAAGGTAATCCGACAATGACATCCGGAAAATATGCGGAAGCATTGGAAGCATTGAAGAAAGCAATTAGTAATAAGAAGGAAAAGTAGATACCGAGAGGGGAAAAGGATGAAAAGAATTGTTAGTTTATTGTGTGTAGTAGTATTGATGTTCTCTCTGACAGGATGCAGTTCTGTAATAAGAGTTTCACAGATGATGCTGGATTCTATAGATAATGAGAGAGCAGCGCTGGATAATGAGGAACAGGAAGAAATAGATGATATTGAAGAAATGGATGAAGCAGATTTGACACCGGAGCAGGAAAGTGAGCCGGATGAAGACGTCCTGGAGGATGAGCCGGAAGAGGATGTTTCTCTTGCGAAGGAACCTGAATGGAAACAGGCATACAAAGATCTTATGGGCGAATTGGTACTGGGAAATTTTGGAGATGACCTTCCTTTCTTTGGATATTACCCGGGAGATTCTGACTATGATTCTTTATTGGAATATGGATATGGAGTAGCAGGCTATTATTTGTATGATATAGATAAGGATGAGATTCCGGAGTTGATTGTAAGATTCGGAACCTGTGAAGCAGATTATGATGGTCGAGTTTATACCTTTGATGGAACAGAAGTTATTTTTGTAGGTGAATTTTCAATGGGACATTCCAGTTTATATACGTGTCCGGATGAAAATGGCGTGATTTATGACTGGGGACATATGGGCAGTCAGTATATGCAGAAGATTACCATGGAAGATGGAAATCTGTATTATGAAGACTTATTTGAGGAAAATCTGGATGAGGACCCGGATGCTTTTTATACAGAGGTTGCCGAAATTGTACCGGGAGCAGAGTATTTGACAATGATGGATGCCATGAAGATGCTTCCGATTGATACATATGAAATCTGGCTGGAAAATCTTGAAAAGGATATTAATAGTACAACGGAACCTGATGAGGAGAGAGAACAGATTTACTTAGATGCAATCTATAACAACGGAACGGTGTACGGAGCATCTGCAGATGGTTACGGTGGCGAGACAGGTGAGCTTGCATTTGAAGACTATCTTGCTCCATATATGGTAAATGAATATTCTGACGCCGGAATGAAGGTTGCAAAGTATGCATTTGTAGATATGAATGAGGATGGAAAAGAAGAGTGTGTATTGATGCTCGTTGACAAATCTACGGACAGCGCACTGAGTGGAGACCTCTATGTGGTATTAAATGAACAGGATGGAGTTATTTATGCATACTGTATTAATTATATGAATGAGTATGTACTTTTGGAAAATGGTTCTTTCCGTCCACCGATGGACAATTATTATTCCAGCAATTTCCGTATTTTATTTGATAAGGAACAATGTTTCTTATACTATGTTGGCATGGATGAAAAGTATGCGGAGCAGGTATATACCCGTTATTAGGAAATTCAAATGTAAAATACAATGATATTTTTTTAGTAATTGCAACACCTATTAGCGAATGTTGCAGCAGTTCTGACAATTATTAATAAGTGATGGTCTTAAAATTATTTTTTTGCTGGGATTTCTTTAATACCTAATAGTGTGAAGAAATCATTAGGTAAAGCATTTTGGGCTAAATTAAATACGCTTAGCCTGAAAAGAACCCTTTTCGTCTGACTTGTTTGTCTCGCAGAAAAATATTTTGATTCGTTGCGTTCCTGTTACACTAGGAAGCTTCCATACCAAGAATATCAGTAAATTCAGTCCAATTATCGGTCTGGATGATAGGAAAATCTTGATTGAATTGCTCATATCCTAATGAAGTCTTGGTTTTATTTAAAGTGTATACCATTGCTTTAGGAGTTTGATTATCCATTATAGAAGTAAATTGGAATGACAGTGATGAAAGTGTTAGGGTGAGTAAAGTTACTTTTTCAGATTTCTTCCCTTTACGCAATCCATTTCGGTAATATTTAACATCATTTTTTCGCTATGTAGCTTAAAAAATTGTCATAAAATGCCCGATTTTTGTTGTGGACAGAGGAGATATATTGCGTGTGGTTTTACTCCAAGATCTTTAGTTTACTTTATTACGAAGTTTTATGCTTGAGGGCAAGTATATTCTTATTAATCATTCGACATAAAGTTGCGTTGCTAATAATAAGTTCTTTTGGATGAGTTTGATTGATGTGATATGGGGATAATCCATTCTTGATTAATGATGATGCTAAAGCGTTTGTTACATCAATTTATCAGCGGTTATATCAAAGACGGAATATGAGGATGGAATTGAGTCAATATATTGAGAGTGAACTTCTGTTGATTTATAAATTTTATATCATATGCGCAAAAATTATTAGATTTGCAATAATTATGAAGGAAAGGCGAAATATTCAGTGTAAGGACAAGATGATTTCTTATAATTGTCACAGTGCCTTGTACACAATGATAGACGTGCATAACATTAAGATTGCAACTAGTGTCTTTACAAACGTGTTGAAAATGACAGTCTTTTGGCTGACCAGTCATTACTTGAGGTTGAATGGCTACAGAATAGTTTGGTGTTTCACACAAAATTGTTGATAGTAATTTATTTAATTCCTTGGTTATTGCCTGAATAGATATTTTGCGATTAAGGCGTTCTTCTATCAGAGCTCGTTGCTCATCTGTAAGGTGTTTAAATGAAGACATAAATTTTCTCGGGTAAAAAAGTATATAGCAATTATAGCAGACTATAAAGGGGAAATTTTAAATAAGGATTGTAAGTATAATGTCAATAAAGGTATTAAGAAAATCGACATGACTTTTGCAGTCTAAAATCGCAGAAAAATTTCATCTACTTGTTGGTACATTGCAACAATGGGAACAAGGGGGAAATCCACCGGAGTATATGGTATATATGATAAATATAATATTAGTAAAGGAGGGCAAATAATGGCGTTTGCAGACTTAAAGAACCTTAGAGAAAATATGAAGGATAATGAAATTGCGGTTTTTTCTACAACTTACTCATATAATAGTGTAAATTGTTACATAGCATTTTGTCTTTTGACATCGGAGGATAGAAAAAAAGAAAAATATAAATATGCTTTGTTACGAGTTCGTTTAATAAAAAAAGATAATTTTGATGATTATATTGATTGTCCAGCAAATTCAAATGGATTATCTGTAAAGCAAGGAGTATTACGTAGATTTTTTAATATTGAATATTGTACTAATGGCGCTGGTGAATGGTATAATGCTTTGATAGAAAACATTGGAAATATCATTAAGCCCAATATTCCAAATCAGACAGAAGAATTAAAAAGTGTAAGCATTGACACTGTTTGTCGACATGAAAATCGTGATCCTAATCGTACATATAGAAGTCATTTGCTGAGACATTCCGTTGATGGAAATGGGAATGGAAAATGTAGAACAGAGTACAATGCTCAACTTGCTTCACTTAAATTTCCGCATTTATATGTAGTTTATCGTACAGATAAGCATGTTAGTTTTGCATTTACAGACAGATGAGAAGAAGAAGTTTCCGAACAGGAAGCATATGATAGATTTATTATTCTTGAAAATAATAGAAGGGACTAATATACAAGAGAGTAATATAAAATGTGTAAGTTATTGGTAATGAAAACTTACACGCTTTACTTGACAAACTCTAATATATTAGTTTTATATTATCGTTATCATCGATTGTGCAACAACGGCTTTAATATATGTCAGATGGAGTAATAGAATCCTCAAAATAATAAAAATCTCCTTTTGTTTTTAAATTAACGAAATGTGATTGCCAATTATGCTTTTTGGTATCTATCTCATTCAACGTATTGTCTTCAATCTGCAAGCATTTATATGTTTGGGAAGGAAAAGATAGATGCAAATTGTTTTTTAAACAGTTGTGTTATACAAATAATTATTTTCTGTTTATGATTTGATTATTCATATTTGGGCTCCTTTCAAACTAAATGCAACCGAGGTGTTGCATTTACTCTGTAAATCTACAAATGTAAAATAGAATTAAAATATTTTGGAAAATCTCTTGACGAATGAGCCACGAAATGATATTATATCATTCGTGGCGTAAGTCAAGCGGAAGTGTCGGAACTGGCAGACGAGCAAGACTAAGGATCTTGTGATCATTGCGATCGTGTGGGTTCAAGTCCCATCTTCCGCATAGCAAAACCCTAGTATTTACTAGGGTTTTATTTTTTTTGTGTTGCATTTCGTGTTGCATGTTTGAAAAATGTTCGTTAGTTATGTCAGTAAATTTTCTCGAAAAATCGTCCATAGCTCCACGATATATACTTTTTAAAGTCATATCAGAACTCCATCCCCCTCTTTGCATAATGTAAACATCCGGTACACCAATAGCATGAATGATAGATGCAGAATAATGCCTGAGGTCATGAAAACGAAAATATCTCATATTTATCTTTTTTAAATCTTTTATAAAGTGGTCAGATACTCTAGATGGGTTTAAGTTTACGAGAGGACCTGCTTGGGGTAAAATATTATAAAGGGTACCCTGTTTCTGAAGGAAAATGAAAAATAGTGAATTGAAGGAATGTTTGAACACATTCCCAGATGATGCAGAGGTATCTTTAATCATTGCAAATCCAAAAGAGAAAAAATATTATCCTTTGAAAGATTATCATGGAATTACTTATTTAGAAAAACCGGTATTTCTGCCTGAAGTAGGAAAGCCTGAAAATCTGGAAGAGGAAAAGGATACTGATATATCAGGACAGATGGAAATGGGGAGTATACCGGTGGTGATGCCATGATTCAGTGCGAGGGGCATAAAGCCCCAGCACTTACCACAAAATTCCTTCTAATAGATTTCCCAAGATTTCTGTTAAGGCACAATTACAACACTGATTGAAAATCTATAATAGTAGGTGCATTGTCCTAAACAATAGAGGATGTCTGTTTATATAGTAATAGATATTGTGAATCATCATATCAATTTTTGTCATCGTATAGGTTCCTCCTTATTTTTCAGGAGGTATATGTAAATAAAAAGTGGGAAAGCCATATTTAAAATAGAGAGAAGAAAACTAATATTCATTCAGATGTTTTCACTGAAATTCGAAGGAAAAGATAAATTAAATAATTATACGCATTGAATACGCACAAGGTATTGACATATACGCATTCAATACGTATAATAAAATTGCAAATAGAATGAAAGGAGGGTACATGTTTGAAGCGTAAGGATCTGGTTAAGCGCTTAGAGCAAGGCGGATGGTATCTATTGAGGAATGGTTCCAACCACGACATATACACTAATGGTGTAAAAAAGGAAACAATACCACGACATAGAGAAATCGGTGAGAAATTAGCGCAGACAATTCTAAAGAGAACAGGGGTATAATCCCCTGAACTCTTGGAAAAATAATCAGGGGGCTTAAAAGTGGAAAAGAGTATGAAAAAAAATAAAGAAGGGAGAAACATGAAAATGGCAGTTGTATATCCTGTAATTATGGCGAAAGATAAAGATGGTTATTTTGTTACAATACCTGATTTTGACATTAATACAGAAGGAAAGACATTAGAAGAGGCTATTTTTATGGCGCGTGATGCAATTGGTATAAATGGATTACAATTGGAGGATGAAGGAAAAGAATTACCGATTCCATTTTCTTGTGATTATCAAAAAGAAAAGGATGATATAGAAACTTTAGTAGATGTGGATTTTGATGAATATAGAAAGAAGCATGATAATCGTACGGTGAAAAAGAATTGTACAATACCTTATTATTTGAATGTGCAGGCAGAAAAAGCAGGGATTAATTTCTCACGATTATTACAAGAAGCATTAATACAAAAACTTTCTTGTTGATTTGAAAACTTTTTGTGCTATAATCTTATTATTCAAATATGTATCCTATAAGAAAAGGGTACCCTTGTCGTGGAGGGGCCCTTTTTTAGTGAAAAATAAGCACTAGTTCTTTTTCAACCATTAAAAGAAATAATTCTAATTCTGAAATATGCTTATAATAATTTTCTTCTTGAAAATTATCATCATCATAAAAGTAATTTAGCTGCAGATAAAAATGTGGTGAAACTGAAGGCGAATCCTTAGGACATCAATTATCGGAAGCGACTTATCAGTAACCTGCAACTTGTTCAATCTGCGGCGAACGAGTTGGAGATAAACTGCAAGCAGACTTTGAAAAATATGGTTTAGAATGTGTTGAGTTAAATCGTATTTATGACTATACGACACAATGTTACGATAATACAAGTCAAAATACGTTAGCTAAATTAGTTTATACTAATTATCAAATATTTGATTCTGATGAAGATCATGAATCAAAAGAAGACCATGAGATGCATACTGTTGATATTATTTTACTTTTTAATGATGAAGCTTCTTATACATGGCTGGAGTTTAGACTATTGTCGTGAAGGATATTAGTATATTATATAATGGTGAAAATATGACATGGAATGATGATAATTCTATACAAATTTCAAAGTAATGTATAATAGAACCGAATACGATTGCTATGCCTACACAAGTGCTGTAAAAAATGATATGCAATATAGGCAATCAAAGTGTAACATTACGAGGACGCAGAGAAAATTATTTAGCTATCATTGGATACGATGGCTGTGTCTATGGAATGAGAAATTATGGCACTGAATGGGGGTGATGAACTAACTGTATGTCAATGATATAGAATATACAGAAACATTATTTTATACACTTGAAAATACAAATGCGATAAGAGAATTTTTTTCAAGTCCCATCTTCCACATGAAAAAAATATGGTTTTGCAAAGATGTTTTTTTTCGTGTTGCATTTCGTGTTGCATAATGGGAAAATGGTGAGTAGAAATAAGGTATTGTAAAAAGATTTTGACGCGATTTTCCTGCTATGTAAAAGCAAATGGATAGAAAAGTGTTCAGAGATATTGTATGTTGAGTATGCCTCTCGTGGAGGCAGAAAAACTGAGGTGGATAAGATATGGAAATTGGGAACAAACTCAAGAAAGCACGAAATGAAAAAGGGATAACACAAGAGCACGCGGCCGAGTATCTTGGTGTTAGCAGACAGACGATTTCAAATTGGGAAAATAATAAGTCGTATCCGGATATTATCAGTGTAATAAAAATGAGTGATTTCTATTCCGTGAGTCTTGACCACCTGCTCAAGGAGGACAATATAATGAAACAGACCTATCAGGAATTTTTAGAAGAAAGCACAAACACCGTAAAAGCAAAAAGGAATCTCAGTAAGATAATAATTCTTTCAACATATTTTGTTGTATGGATTGTGGCAATGATTTTGTTTTGGAACGTAACAGGAGCAATGAACAGGGAATTGGATATTGTATTAAGATGGATTTTGTTACCCGTTCTTCTATTTGTTGCAACAGTTACCATTGCAAAGAATAATTATTTTGGTAAGGGAAAATGGTTTTGCATTTTGGGGGCTGCGATTACATTTCTTACAGTACCTTATACTCAATTTGTATATATACATGAAACAGAAACAGCTACTTTTACATTTAAGTTTCCAAATATAATATATATGATAGTAGGTATATTGATAGCTGTAAGCGGTTTGGGGATTGGAATTATGTGGAGAAGAAGAAAAGCTGATATTGGAAAATAAAATGCAGAAAGAAAAGCAGTTTCCAAGAAAAAACAGATAAGGAGATGGGACAATTGACAGAATGGGAAAAAGCACAAAAAGGATATTTATATGATGCAAATTATAATAAGGAAATTGTAGAAGCACGAACCCGGTGTGCGGATTTGTGTTATGAGTTTAACCAGTGCAAACCATCAGAAACGGAGAAACAGAAAGAATTATTGGAGAAGATTCTTGGAAATATTAAAGGAACACCTGTTATTACTGCGCCCTTTTATTGCGATTATGGATTTAATACCTCAATAGGCGAAAATTTTTATACAAATCATAACGTTACTATCCTTGATTGTGCAAAAGTGACATTTGGAGACAATGTTTTTATTGCACCCAATTGTGTGTTTTCTACAGCGGGGCATGCAATAGACAGCGAACAGAGAAATCAGGGGCTGGAAATTGCACTGCCGATTACAGTAGGAGATAGCGTCTGGATTGGAACAAATGTATCGGTATTGCCCGGAGTAACCATTGGAAGTAATACAATTATTGGGGCGGGCAGTGTTGTAAATAAGGATATTCCGGACGGGGTAATTGCAGCAGGAAATCCCTGTAAGGTAATGCGTAAAATTACAGATGCAGACAAGGAAAAGTATCCTGTTTTTAAATGAATCAGGGAGCTTTTCCCTGGATTCTTAACCGCAGATATTGGTCTAATGCAGTTTTTAAACGGTTGGCGTAAACAAAGGTGCATATTCCGACAAAGATTCCGGCAGCTCCAAGTATTTTGGGAGAAGCAGATGTTAATATAATTCCTAAAATAATAAAAAACCAGGCACAGCATAGCATAAAAATTCTTAATCGCTCTGCAGCCATATACGTGTATGTATCTTTTCCAATGTGAATTTTTCCGTTTTCGAGGTATATTCCCTGGGCAAGTGTAGTTTTTCCGGACGTCTTCTGGGGAATTGCAGGAGATGGTTTAGAAGCAGTATTTTTTACAGAAGAAACGGCTTCTTCCTCATCATAGTCATAGTTTTTAATCAGCTCTAATAAAAAATTTCTGTCCCATAATCGGACACCAGTTCCTGCGGCAAGTTTAATCGCTTGCTTTGTAAAGGTGCTATTTGTGATAACAGCGGCAGCATCACAATGATAAAAATCCGTTCCCAACCCAGCTTCCTGTACAGCCTTATTTCCGACAGGTCCTTTCCATCGTTTGCATTGAATTGCATAGCGGACATTCTTGCGGCGTGCTAATATATCAATTCCGTAATCGCCACTTGCCTGAGTGGCGCGAACCTCGCGATAGCCGTTATGACGTAACAAATCAGCAACAGCATGTTCGAAATCATGTCCTTCCATAGCATCAAGTTCTTCAATGGTATATTTCATGTTTCCCCCTCCAACAAATAAAATACAAACATCGATTAAGCTTTTATAGTCAAATATTATTATACTTGCTTTTATAATTTAGCGTCAATACAGGAAACTGTTATAATGTTTGTGGTTACAATGAAATGGACATGTTATAATAAATAATTGTAAAGTTATTGAAATTTGTATGATAGAAAGGAACCAAAAGTGAACACAACAAATAAAATCACCACAAAAGCAAAAAAGGAAACGCAGAAGCTACTGGATTTTATTGCAAAGAGTCCGAGCTGTTATCACGTGGTTGAAAATATCAGTACGAAACTCCAAAAATCCGGTTATGAAATGCTTTCGGAAGGCCAGGATTGGAAACTGAAGCCGGGTGGCAGATATTTTGTCACAAGAAATCAGTCCTCCTTAATTGCATTCCAGATGAACCCGGCAGGTCCACAGGGGGGATTTTTAATCTGTGCGGCACATAGCGATTCTCCTACGTTTAAACTGAAAAGCAATTACGAAGTATGCGTGGAAAATAAATATGTGAAGCTGAATGTGGAAAAGTATGGCGGTTCCATCTATTCCACATGGCTGGACCGGCCATTGTCGATTGCCGGCCGTGTGGTCGTGTCAAATGGGCATGGAGTTGAAAGCCGTTTGATAGACCTGAAAAAGCCGCTTTGTGTAATCCCGAATCTTGCTGTTCATATGAACCGGGAGATGAATAATGGCTATGCTTATAATTTGCAAAAGGATATGATGCCGATTATAGGAGCTGCACAGGAAAAAGGACAGCTTCTGAAAATGCTTGCCGAAGAAGCCGGAGTTGACGAAAAAGATATTCTTGGACATGATTTGTTTTTATATCATGCGGAAAAAGGAATGCTCTGGGGAGTACAGGAGGAATTTTTCTCAAGTGGTAAAATTGATGATTTGCAGTGCGTTTATGCAGCAAAAGAAGCCTTTTTACATGCGGAACATGAGGAAATGATACCGGTCCTTGCAATATTTGATAACGAAGAAGTAGGAAGCGGAACCAAGCAGGGAGCAAAGTCTACCTTTTTGACAGATGTGCTGGAACGGATTCAGGAGGAACTTAACCTCAGTAAGGGACAAAAGGTGCAACAGATTGCATCGAGTATGATGCTTTCCGCAGATAACGGTCATGCAGTTCATCCAAATCATGCGGATAAGGCAGACCAGACAAATGGACCGGTAATGAATGGCGGTATTGTTATAAAATATAATGCAAACCAGAAATATACGACTGATGGTATTGCGGAGGCAATGCTGAAACAGATATGGAAAAAGAAGGACATTCCATATCAGGAGTATGCAAACCGGAGTGACATTCCAGGAGGTTCAACACTTGGAAATCTTGTGAATGAAAAATTATCCTTAAATACGGTAGATGTTGGAGCCGCACAGTTGGCAATGCATTCGATTTGTGAAACCGGTGGAACGGCGGATACCTTATTTTTGACAGAAGGAATAAAGGCTTTTTATGGTGCAAAAATCAAAAATTGCAGTGATGGAAGCTATCAAATTTTATAGAATATCGTTATTTTGTACCAAAAGGTGACAAAATTGAAAAAGAAACAGTAAAAAAAGTTGAAATACGTTGCGAAATGAAAATACCTCTGCTAAAATATGGTAGAGGTATTTTTTAAATGAAAAAGCGATTCAGACAAATAATTACCATATGTCTTGCAATGGCGATGTTAATTTCAGGTTTGCATTTTGATAGCCTGAAGGTGACATCTTATTTTGCTGAGTCCAATTTTCCGAAGAACTCCGGTGTTATCCGGGAGGCAGACCCTCTGACAGTGGTAGCACATCTTCGAGAGGGCAAAGAAGAATACCGCTCTGTATCAAATGTTGTGGAAAGAAAAAATGAAAAGGAAAGCAGAACAGATCTTAGAGGAAATCTGTTTCTGGTGATTCCTGCCATTGCTCTTTTCATCACTCTTTTAGCTGTATTTCTTAAAGAATATCAAATTCTTGGAAATGCATTATCTTTTATTTTCATAATAGTTTCCTACATACATGAACAGGATGGAAAAAAAGCAGAAATCGCATAAGTTCTATTTTTATTTTGGCTCGTAGAGGTTCTATGGGTTTATTTTTGCATGCTTAAAATAGGAATGGAGGTTGTGTGAATGGGTGAGATGATTGCTGCAGTCACGTTTATTGTGCTTGCAATAAGTGCGGGTGTCTGGGTCTGGTGGCTCGAAAAATAGTAATGGGAAAGTAATATTAAAAATATTTCTTATATAAGAAAAGGAGATTTAAAAATGAATATTGGATTATGGATTATTGTTATCGTTGGTGGTGCAGTAGGTATTTTATCTACATTGTACTGTGTATTATCTTTGATTGTAGTATTATGCTACAAGCTTTACAGAAGAATCGTACATAAGATTCCTTTGTATAATTAATTTGTTTGTGTAGTGGGATGAAAATATAGATAAAAAAGGTCCGGGAGATGTCCGTAAAAGACATTTCCCGGATTCTTTTTGCTTGAAGAAATAAATTCTAAAAATGCAGACGGCGGCGAACTGCTTCCCGCAGCCGTTGTCTTGATAAGAGAGTAATCAGGGCAATGGTAATTACACTGCAAACAGTTAATACAATTGCAGACCAGGATAAATTAAGGGGAGCCTCGTGAAACTGATCAATTAACAATTCAAGTCCTACGCACAAAAATGCAATTTCAATAAAGAAATAGAGTGCTACTGTGATAAAGGATACCGGAAAGCTATGAAGCAGTAAGGCAAAGATTTCCATCAGTATGGTAACCAGAACAATAATGGGAAGTGCCAGACTGAAAAACCAATCCGAGCTTTTTGTGTTAAAGGTAATCAGAAACAGATAGATTCCGACAGCAATGGAATCAAACAATAGAAAAATATAGGCTGGAAGCCTGCTTCGAATAAAAAATGGAAGTAGCAGCACAAAAAGCAGCAAACAGGCACCGATAATAAACAAAGACCATTTGGTGATTGCAAATACAAATAAATTTAATAGCATACAGCTTAAGGATGTGGCAATCAGAACAACAAGAGTAAGAATTGCAAAATCCTTCCGCTTTACCGCATCCACCTGTCCACGCTGAACGGGATAAGGAGGCTGATAAGCATATTTTTCTAATTCATGAGGATTGATAACAGGTGTGTGGCAAAGAGGACATTTCTCTAAGGAAGGCTCCAGCTCTACACCACAGTTGACACAGTAGGACATAAGTAATCTCCTTTGAAGTTTAATCTAAATTTAATATTGTAACAATCAGTCGCGATTGCTTTGGATGGTTACATGAATGCCATCCTGGACGAGCTTTCGAAAAAAGTATCGTTCCACGTCACTTTCAATAATGTTGCTGGCAAAATTGATGGTTAGTGTATCCTCGAAGCTGACAATGGCACAGTTGGTTCTCGAGGAAAATGGCTGGCCCATATAAATGTCAAAGCGCTCAATGTAAGGCTTCATATCATCAGGAACTTTGAGAACGCCCATGTTGGTAAGACCTGCCGAGGAATTTTTGTCCTGTACCATCGTATAAAATTTGCGCACTACGAAATCCTTAATAAATAGAGGCACAATACGGATAAACAGGTTCCGCTGTGTGCTGGCATTCGTAGTAATGTCTCCGCGCAGGAATTTTTCATTAATGTAATATCTCATATAATGATGTACCTGGGTTACGATTTCATCAAACCGGTATTCACCAAGACGCGGGTCGATGGCAGGGTATACCATAGTGATAAAATTCCGCAGAGTTTTCGATGGGAAAAATCTGCGCAGATTTACAGGCATGGCAATACGTACCGGCCTGAGGTGAAAATGAAAATCATTCTGTTGCTTTTGCAACAAAGCATAGAGCAAAACAGAATTTAAATATTCCGTAACGGAAGCGTCATACTTTTTGGCAACTTCAAGAACCTGTCTGGAGGACATGGCTCCACTGATGACATTAAACGTATAGAAAGGTTCTTTTGTACCATGTACCCGGTAGGTTTTTTCCGCAGGGCGGGGAGGACATACCTGGGCATTGGCATACCGCATATAGGCATCTTCCAGTTCTTCCGGGTCCGGAGCCTCCTGGATGTCTTTTACAAAATATCCATTGGAAACAGAATGTCCGAGCAGACGCAGGTAGTTGGCGGTAATCGTGTGGAGTACATACATACCACCGGTACCGTCACCAAGACAATGGTGCGCTTCAAGGGAAATTCTGCGGTCATAATAATAAACTCTCATCAGATACCGGTTGCTGGCACGAAACGGCATTGGCATACAAAAGTTGCGGATGTCGGGCTGGACAAAGGGTCCCGGCCGGAAATTAGGAGTCAGATAACGCCAGAAAAAGCCACGATGAATCGCTGTTTTAAAAATTGGAAAACGTGGCAGGGTCATATCGACCGCCTGTTGAAGAATTTCGGGCTGAATGGGTTCTTTTAGTACCACGGATAACCGGTAAACAGACGAAAAATCCTTTCGCTGCAGCGTGGGATATACAATGGCGGAAAGATCCAGCTTATACCAGATTTTTCGCTCAGATTTGTGAAGTTTTTTATTGGAATTGATAAATTTTGTCATGCTACTAGTATATCACAGAAAGGGGATTTGTGATACAATAAGAAATCAAAAGAAAGAGGAAGGTAAGTATGGGTAAAGAGGCAAATGATAATTCCAGTCAGGGACTTATGAATCTGGTAAAAAAGGTGCATGGTCTGATTGAAAATACTGATATTGAAAAACATCGTCATTCACAGGACCAGGTAGGGGCTTTGCTTGGAAACAGCAAGGATGTGGAAATTGAAGAATTGACGATTGGAAACATGGAAGCCGAGATTTTACGCGTACAGCGTCTGCATGATTCCCGACATATTATCCTGTATTGTCATGGAGGGGGATATTCGACAGGGAGCTGTATGTATGCGAGGACGCTTACGACGAAACTGGCATCGATAACTTCTATGGATGTTTTGAGCTTTGACTATCGTCTGGCGCCTGAACATCCTTATCCGGCAGCACTTGAGGATGTTATGGAAGCATGGAATTATCTGATGTTGATGGGATATGGTGCAAAGGATGTATTTGTGGCAGGAGATTCGGCAGGAGGCAATCTGGCATTGGCATTGGGACTTCAACTGCAAAAAGAGGGACGACGTTTACCCGGTGGATTTTTCCTGATGTCCCCCTGGACAGATCTGACTTCCCAGGGAGAGAGTCATACGACGCGTGCCGAAGTAGACCCGGTGCTGGACAAGGAGTATCTGGAAGAGATGATTCATAATTATGTGCCGGAAGGTGAGGCACTTGATAATCCAATGATTTCACCGTTGTTTGGTGAGTTTAAAGATTTTCCGCCAACCTATATCCAGGTCGGAAACTGTGAAGTATTATTATCGGATTCCCAGCATCTTCAGAAAAAGATGAAAAAAGCAGGAGTACACGTAGTAATGGATGTTTATCCCAAAATGTGGCATGTGTTTCAGATGGCGCCTCTTAAGGTGGCAAATGAGGCAATGCAAAAGGGCGGAAAATTTATTTATGACATCCTGAATAAGTAAAAAGGAAATTTCCTTTTGACGCGGAATATTATAATTATGAACATACGAGAAAGTTTAGAACAACTTGAAATTGAATATTTAAGTCCTTATGCGGCGCATAGCCGTGATTCCAAGGGAAGATTACGCGAAGAGGAACCCTGTGATATCCGGCCGGTTTATCAGAGGGATCGTGACCGTATTCTGCATTCCAAGGCATTTCGTCGGTTAAAGGATAAGACACAGGTATTTTTAACACCGGAGGGTGACCATTACCGAACCCGTCTGACACATACCCTGGAGGTGTCCCAGAATGCCAGAACGATTGCCAAAGCTTTGCGGATGAATGAGGATCTGGTAGAGGCAATTGCATTGGGGCATGATATTGGACATACCCCATTTGGACATGCCGGGGAACGTGCATTAAATGCAGTCTGTCCGTATGGATTTGTACATAGTGAACAGAGCGTCCGTCTTGTGGATATTTTGGAAAAAGGTGGACAGGGATTGAATCTTACCATGGAAGTACGGGATGGAATCAAAAACCATCAGACGAAGGGAATGCCGTTTACCCTGGAGGGAAAGATTGTTCGTTATTCAGATAAAATTGCGTATATTCATCATGATATGGATGATGCCATCCGGGCAGGAATTTTAAAAGAGAGCGATGTGCCGAGGGAAATCTGTGAAGTGATTGGATTTACCACAGGAGAACGCCTGGACCATTTTATTCATGACCTGGTAAGTACCAGCTATGGAAAAAATGATATTCTGATGTCCGAGCCGGTGGCGAAGGCGATGAAGAAGTTACGGGAATTTATGTTTGAGCGTGTTTATCGCAACCCGGAGGCAAAAAGCCAGGAAGGAAAAGCAGAAATGCTGATTCAGACGCTGTATAGTTACTTCCGTCATCATCTGGAACTGCTTCCGAAGGATTTGCAGGAGCTCTTGAAGAAGGGTGAGCCGGAAGAACGGATTGTCTGCGATTATATCAGTGCAATGACGGACCGGTTTGCAATCGCAAAATACGAAGAAATTTACATACCGAAATCCTGGCCGAATACTTAATTTCTAAGGGCAGGATGTGGATTAAAATACAGAAAAGAAAGCGTGCCAAGGGGTGCATATGTATTATCCAGATGAGTTAGTAGAAGAAGTCCGGATGAAAAATGACATTGTGGATGTTGTTTCGGGCTATGTGAAAATGCAAAAAAAGGGGAGCAGTTATTTTGGACTGTGTCCCTTTCATAATGAAAAATCCCCTTCTTTTTCGGTGTCACCGGGGAAGCAGATGTTTTACTGCTTTGGCTGTGGTGCGGGCGGAAATGTTTTTACGTTTGTCATGAAGTATGAAAATTATACGTTTCAGGAAGCCATTAAGATGCTTGCAGAACGTGCCGGAGTAAATCTTCCGGAGATTGAATACTCGGAAGAGGCAAAACGAAAAGAAGATAAAAGGACAAAGCTGTTAGAAATTAATAAAGAGGCAGCAAAGTATTTTTATTATCAGCTCCGGAGTGAACGTGGGAAAATCGGGTTAGACTATCTAAAAGGACGACAACTTTCCGAAGAGACCATGAAACAGTTCGGACTTGGATTTTCGAATGTGACAAGTGATGACCTTGTAAAATATCTGAAAAAGAAAGGATATGAAGACCAGCTGATTCAGGAGGCAGGACTTGCAAGCTTCGATGAACGGTATGGTTTCCACGATAAATTCTGGAACCGTGTCATGTTTCCGATTCAGGATATCAACCACCGGGTAATCGGTTTCGGTGGGCGTGTGATGGGGGATGGAAAGCCCAAATATCTGAACTCCCCGGAAACTATGATTTTTGATAAAAGCAGGAACCTGTACGGATTGAATTTTGCAAGAACATCACGAAAAGATCAGATTATTCTGTGTGAAGGATATATGGATGTGATTTCCATGCATCAGGCGGGATTCACGCAGGCAGTTGCATCACTGGGAACGGCATTTACAGCCGGTCAGGCAAACATTTTGCGAAGATATGCGAAAGAAGTGATTCTGGCATATGACAGTGATGGCGCAGGAATCAACGCAGCGTTGCGTGCAATCGGTATTCTGAAGGAAGTGGAGCTGACCGGAAAGGTTTTGAATCTTACGCCGCACAAGGACCCGGATGAGTTTATTAAGGCGGAGGGTGTTGAGGCATTTCAGGAACGTATCAATCAGGCAGAGAACAGTTTCTTCTTTGAACTCCGGATTATGGAGCGAAACTATAATCTGCAGGACCCGGAATCCAAGACGCAGTTTCATAGGGAAATTGCCAAAAAGCTTTGTGAATTTTCGGAGGATGTCGAGCGCGAAAATTATATTCAAGCAGTGGCGGACAAGTATCACATTGGCTTTGATAATTTAAGAAAACTAGTGTTATCATATGCGTCAAAGACCGGAATGGTACAGCCGGCAGTCAGACCTAGATCCGGAATACAGCAGAAAAACACGCCGGAAGAAAACCGACGAAAGCCGCAAAGATTGTTTTTAACGTGGCTGGTGGAGGAACCGGCAGTTTATCCGAAAGTTAAGAAATATATTTCCCTGGAAGATTTTACAGAGGATTTATATAAAAAAGTAGCCGAAAGACTTTTTGAAGACCTGGAAAAGGGTGAGATTAATCCTGCCGCGATTATCAGCCTGTTCACCGATGAGGAAGAACAGCGGGAAGTAGCGGGCGTGTTTAACACGAGATTGCAGGAAATCACAACGAAACAGGATAAAGAAAAGGCTTTTCATGATATCGTTATGGCACTGAAGCGCAACAGTTATGATTATTTTTCAACACAGCTCGGGTCTGATGTTCAGGCATTGAATAAGGTGATTGAAGGAAAGAAAGCGCTGGAGGAATTGAGCAAAACGCATATTTCATTAGATTAAGGCTAATAATGGTAATATTTAGTAGATAGGAAGGATGGAAACACCGATGGATGAAAACACACAGGCAAAGTTTGAAGAGAAAATGAAGCAGCTTCTTGCTATTGCCAAAAAGAAGAAGAATGTCTTGGAATATCAGGAAATTGTAGATTTCTTTGCAGACATGGCATTAAATGAAGAACAATTGGATAAGGTACTTGAACATTTGGAGCAGGCTGGCGTAGATGTTCTTCGTATTACCGAGGAGGATGATGTCGATGATGAAGAAATTATCCTTACCGAAGAAGACGAGGTTGATGTTGAAAATATAGATTTGTCAGTTCCGGATGGAATCAGTATTGAAGATCCTGTCCGTATGTATTTGAAGGAAATTGGTAAAGTACCGCTTCTTAGTGCTGAGGAAGAAATTGAACTGGCACAGAGAATGGAAACCGGAGATGAGGAAGCTAAGAAACGTCTGGCAGAAGCCAATCTTCGTCTGGTAGTCAGCATTGCAAAAAGATACGTTGGCCGTGGAATGTTATTCCTGGATTTGATTCAGGAAGGAAATCTCGGATTGATTAAAGCAGTTGAAAAGTTTGATTACCGTAAGGGTTACAAATTTTCTACTTATGCAACATGGTGGATTCGCCAGGCAATCACAAGAGCCATTGCAGATCAGGCAAGAACCATTCGTATCCCGGTACACATGGTAGAAACAATCAATAAACTGATTCGTGTCAGCAGACAGCTGTTACAGGAATTGGGACGTGAACCACTGCCGGAGGAAATTGCAGAAGAAATGAATCTTCCGGTAGAGCGTGTCAGAGAAATTTTAAAAATTTCACAGGAGCCGGTTTCCTTGGAAACCCCGATTGGTGAAGAAGAGGATTCCCATCTGGGCGACTTTATTCAGGATGATAATGTTCCGGTTCCGGCAGATGCAGCAGCATTTACGTTATTAAAGGAACAGCTGGTCGAGGTACTTGGAACATTGACGGAGCGTGAACAGAAGGTACTGAGACTTCGTTTTGGTCTGGATGATGGACGAGCAAGAACACTGGAAGAGGTTGGAAAAGAATTCAATGTTACCAGAGAGCGAATTCGTCAGATTGAAGCAAAGGCATTGCGCAAATTGCGTCATCCAAGCAGAAGCCGTAAGCTGAAGGATTATTTGGACTAATGGATGCACCAATTAAATTATCGGAACGACTTACAGCAATTGCACAGATGGTAAGTCCGGGAAAAAGGGCATGTGATGTGGGATGTGACCACGGATTTGTTTCTATTTATCTGGTGCAGCAGGGAATCTGTCCGTTTGCCCTTGCGATGGATGTGCGGAAGGGGCCGTTAGAACAGGCCAGGATGCACATTGCGGAGTCCGGACTTGAAACGCAGATTGAAACAAGACTTTCCGACGGAGTCCGGAATTATCATAAGGGGGAGGCACAAAGCCTGATTCTTGCGGGAATGGGCGGAAGGCTGATGATGAGAATTCTGTCAAATCCAAATGCGGAAGACTTTGAGGAATTAGTATTGTCACCACAGTCGGAGATAAGTCTGTTCCGGCGTTTTTTGCAGGAGCAGGGATGGTACACGGTGGCAGAGAATATGATATATGAAGAGGGAAAGTATTATCCCGTTATAAAAGCAGTTCGTCCGAAAAAGGGAGAATGCGTTGCCATGGAAGAAGGCTTCCGGGCAGAGAGTATTCCGGAAGAGCTTGCTTTCCGGTTCGGCAGACTGCTCTTATTACAGAAAAATCCTGTCTTATACCGTTTTTTGCAACAGGAGAAAGAAAAGCTGGAAACGCTTTTAGTAAAACTGGAAGAGACTGAGAGTCTGCGGGGACAGGAAAGAAAGACTGTTCTGGAAGAAGATTTGGACTACATAAGTAAGGCAATAAGCTTATTTTAAAGGAGAGGGATGTTATGGCAAAAATTACAATTGACGGAGTAGTAAAGGAATATCCGGAAGGCCTGAAGTATGAGGAGATTGCCAGAGAGTATCAGGAAAAATATGATAATATGATTGCACTGGTACTCGAAAACGGTAAAATCCGGGAACTGATTAAGCCGGTACATAAGGATTGTGAACTTTCTTTCCTGACACTGAAAGATGATATTGGACATAAATCTTATGTAAGAACCGGAATTATGACACTGATTAAATCCATTTATGATGTCCTTGGTGCGGACCGTGTAGAGAAAGTGAAGGTAGAGTTCGCAATCGGACAGGGTTATTACTGTGATGTCAAAATGGAAGAAAAGCTTACCGCAGAAATGGTGGCAAAAATTCGGGAGAGAATGCACGAGCTTGTTGAGGCGGACCGCCCGATTACAAAGAAATCATATCCGATTGAGGATGCACTGAAGCTTTTTAAGGAACAGAAGATGTACGATAAGGTGAGCCTGTTCCGTTATCGTAGAAGCTCCATGGTAAATGTGTATTGTCTGGATGGGTATTATGATTATTACTATGGATATATGCTTCCAAGCACCGGCTATCTGAAATATTATGATGTCATGCAGTATGAGGATGGCTTACTATTACTGATACCCGGAGCGTCTGCACCGGATAAGATTGATTATTTTGAACCGCGTGAAAAGCTGTTCCATGAACTGAAAACCTCAACACAATGGGGCGAAACCATGGGGATTGAAACGGTTGGCGATTTAAACAATATTACCTGTGGCGGAGATATGAACGACATGATTCTGGTACAGGAAGCGTTACAGGAGCGTCGTATCGGAGAAATTGCAGAAGCAATTGTGAAAAAAGGAGATGTAAAATTTATTCTGATTGCAGGCCCGTCCTCTTCAGGAAAAACAACATTTTCCCATCGTCTTTCCGTTCAGCTTCGGACCTATGGACTTGTACCGCATCCGATTGCGCTGGATGACTACTTCGTAAACCGTGAACTGACACCGAGAGATGAAAATGGGGACTACAACTTTGAATGTCTTGAGGCAATTGATGTAAAGCAGTTTAATGAAGACATGATGCGTCTTTTAAATGGTGAGAGAATCGAACTTCCTACGTTTAACTTTAAAACGGGATTACGTGAATACAAAGGAAACTATAAGCAGCTTGGACCGGATGATGTATTGGTAATTGAAGGAATTCATGGATTGAATCCAAAGACGACTGAAATGCTTCCGGATGAAAGCAAATTTAAGATTTATATCAGTGCATTGACAAGCCTGAATGTAGATGAGCATAACCGTATTCCAACGACAGATGGCAGATTAATCCGCAGAATGGTGCGTGATGCAAGAACGCGTGGCGCATCGGCTAAGAGAACAATTGAAATGTGGCCTTCCGTACGGCGTGGCGAGGAGCAGTATATCTTCCCATTCCAGGAAAGTGCAGATGAAATGTTTAATTCTGTTTTAATTTATGAGCTGGCTGTACTGAAACAGTATGCAGAACCGTTACTGTTCAGTATTCAGAAGGGTGAACCGGAATACTATGAAGCAAAACGTCTTTTGAAATTCCTGGAATATTTCCTTGGAATCGACAGTACGCATGTTCCGAGCAATTCCATTTGCCGGGAATTTATCGGTGGCAGTTACTTCAATGTATAGTATTTGAATTTAAAAGTAGTTGCTGCTTAAGAAGGTGGAGGATATATCATGAAGCAATGTATGGATTCCGAAAATTTACACCGTAGACTGAAAAAGATTATTGGTCAGGTACAGGCAATCGACCGGATGGTGGATGAGGATGTTCCGTGTGAAGATGTTTTGGCACAGATTAATGCTGCAAAATCCGCATTGCATGGTTGCGGAAAGGTTGTGTTGGAAGGACATATCAAACACTGTGTACGGGATGGAATTGAGCATGGAGATGCTGAAAAAACAATAGAAAGCTTTACAAAAGCGGTGGAGCGGTTTTCCAATATGGGATAGGATATGGATTTAAGAGCAGTCATTAAGGACTGCTCTTTTTTTATTGACAAGGTATACCCATAGGGGTATAATTCTTCCATACCCATGAGGGTATAAAGGAGGAGCAGATGAAACAATTAATGAAAAGATTAGAGCATTTATTAGAATTAGGTGGAATAAAAAAAGACATTGTGTTGTTGGTCATTGGAGGTATCGCAGTTCTTTGCAGTTTGTTTAAGATTCAGCCGTTTCCGTTTGATATGGCATGGATTGCAATTGTTTTATGCGGAATACCAATTATTTTAGAAGCGATTATCGGTCTGGTAACAGAATTTGATATTAAGGCGGATGTACTGGTATCGCTGGCACTGATTGCGTCGGTATGGATTGGAGAAGATTTTGCAGCAGGTGAAGTTGCATTTATTATGCAGTTAGGTGCACTTCTGGAGGAACTGACGGTTGCAAAAGCACGTGCGGGCATTGAAAAACTTGTTCGTCTGACGCCACAGACTGCCAGAATTATCCGGAATGGTGTGGAAGAAATGATTCCGGCACAACAGGTTCAGGTAGGAGATTTGCTTCGTGTCCTGCCCGGAGAAGGCGTTCCGGTAGATGGTGTGATTGTTTCCGGACAGACCTCCATAAATCAGGCAGTTATGACCGGGGAATCTCTTCCTGTAGATAAGTCCGTGGGAGATGAAGTGTCGAGTGGTACGGTGAATCAGTTCGGAGCCTTTGAAATGAAAGCAACAAAAGTAGGGGAGGACAGTTCGATTCAGAGAATGATCCGGCTGGTACAATCCGCGGATGCGGACAAGGCAAAGATTGTAGGGATTGCAGACCGCTGGGCAACATGGATTGTGGTTATTGCATTGACGGCAGCTGTTCTGACCTGGATTATTACCGGGCAAATCATTCGTGCAGTTACGATACTTGTTGTATTTTGCCCATGTGCACTTGTCTTGGCAACACCGACCGCAATTATGGCAGCAATTGGAAATGCAACAAAACATGGTTTTCTTGTCCGGGAGGGCGATGCACTGGAACGATTGTCCAAAGTGAAGGTTATTGCATTTGATAAGACGGGAACGCTGACCTATGGAAAGCCGGAGGTGATTGCCGTAGAGAGTATTTCAGGTAATGTCCAGAAAGAAGAAATTGACTGGCTGACAGCGTCTGTGGAGCAATTATCGGAACATCCGTTGGGAAAAGCAATTACCGGATGCTATAAAAAGAAAAATAACAGAGAACTTGCCCAGGTTCATGACTTTCAGATGATTCCCGGCAGAGGAGTCTGTGCATCTGTTGGGACAAAGCAGATTCTTGCAGGAAATCTGGAACTCCTGAAGGAGCATGGTGTGGATATTCATACATCAAAGGACATGCAGCAATATCTGGAGCAGGGATGTACCCTGATTTATCTGGCAGTAGATGGAAATGCAGCAGGATATCTGGCTCTGGCAGATACGCTGCGCAAGGAAAGTGCCGGAATGATTGCAGAACTTTCCAGATTGGGAGTGCAGCCGGTTCTGCTTACCGGGGACCATGAAAATGCTGCAAATACAATTGCTTCCAGCTTGCATATTGATGATGTTTTAGCAAATTGCCTTCCGGAAGACAAGCTGAAGGCTATTGATCACTATCAGAATACGGAAAAACCTGTCTGTATGATAGGAGATGGAATTAATGATGCACCTGCTTTGAAAAAAGCAGAGGTTGGAATTGTCATGGGTGGTGTTGGAAGTGATATTGCAATTGACGCCGCAGATATTGCGTTAGTAGATGATGAAGTCAGGGAACTGCCACATCTTATTGCGTTGTCGAAAAGGATGATGACAACCATTAAGTGTAATATGACATTTTCCATGTCACTGAATTTCATGGCAATTGTTCTTGCTATGCTGGGAATTCTGAATCCGGTCGTGGGAGCACTTGTTCATAATGCCGGTTCGGTTCTTGTGATTGCAAATTCTGCATTGTTGTTAAAGTGGAAGAAAAAAGGAGTTGCACAAGAAAAATAGAAAAGCTATAATATTGGACATGTAAGTAGAACAAGTGACCGCGGCTGTTTGATACAGGTGAGGAAAGTCCGGGCTTCATAGGGCAGGATGCCGGATAACGTCCGGTGGAGGTGACTCCAAGGCCAGTGCAACAGAAATATACCGCCTCCCATGCGGAGGTAAGGGTGGAAGGGCAGTGTAAGAGACTACCGCCTGCATGGTAACATACAGGGCACATGTAAACCCCATTCGAAGCAAGACCAAAAAGAAAGCATGAGGCTTGCCCGGCCAGCTTTCAGGTGGGTCGCTCGAGACTATTGGCAACAGTAGTCCTAGATAGATGGTCACTCAACGACATAACCCGGCTTATCGTTCTGCTTACATCCTTAGGGAAATAAAAAACCCGACTCACATGACGGTATGAGTCGGGTTTACTTTTGTTAAAAATTTATTCAAATAACAATTAAGCCATTTTGTTTACAGCCTTAGCCAAACGAGATACTTTTCTGGAAGCTGTATTCTTGTGATAAACGCCCTTGCTTGTAGCCTTGTCAATTACAGTAGTTGCAGCAACTAAAGCTTCCTGAGCAGCAGCCTTGTCGTTTGCATCAATAGCAGCAACAACCTTCTTAACAGCAGTCTTCACGCCGGACTTAATCGCCTTATTTCTATCAGCTCTTGTCTGGTTTACTAAAATTCTTTTTTTAGCAGATTTAATATTAGCCACGATGTACACCTCCTATTAAAATCATAAGTTATCTGAGATGTTTCATTAAAGCCGGACACGGACGTTTTAATGTAAACACACGCATATTATTGTAGCGGTTAAAATTACTTCTGTCAATACATATTTGGGCAAAAAATGGGAATTATTTATAGAAAAGAGGGATTGACGGAGTGATTTAAAATGGAACAAATGCAAATTCGCACAGATTTGGCTTTGGAAGCAAGGGAAAGCGTATCCGAAGATCAGGAGAGCCTTCATGGAGTCTGGGTAGAAGAGGATTATCAGGAAGAGCATGAAATAAAGGTCACAAAAGTAGTTATTGAAAGCCGTAACGGCGCAAAAATGCTCGGAAAAGCTATGGGTACTTATATTACACTGGAAGCACCGAATATGGCACATCCGGATGAAAACTATCATGAAGAAATTTCCAGGGAGCTTGCCCGGCAGTTAAAGGAACTTTTACCACAGAAAGAGGAACCGTTGAGTGTTCTGATTGTAGGACTTGGAAACCGTGAGGTTACCGCAGATTCACTGGGACCCAGAGTGGTAGATAATCTTACGATTACAAGACATATGGTCATGGAATTTGGAAAAGCTGCTTATGATGGCCGGATGATGCATTTGATTAGTGGTTTAATACCGGGTGTTATGGCAAAAACAGGAATGGAATCACAGGAAATTATTTGTGGTGTCGTTAAGCAGACCACTCCAGATGTTGTGCTTGTGATAGATGCACTGGCGGCACGCTCTACCAAAAGGCTCAATCGTACGATACAGATTTCCAATGCCGGGATTCACCCGGGTTCCGGAGTTGGAAACCATCGAAACAGCATTCAGGAGGAAAATCTCGGAGTGCCGGTCATTGCCTTGGGAGTTCCAACGGTAGTAGATGCGGCAACCATTGTGCAGGACGCTGTTTTCCGGGATGAAAATGAGGATAACAGGGATTTGATAAAAAGAAGAGAAAAACTGGATGAGGCTTTGGGGGAGCTATACAACATGTATGTAACAGGCAAGGATGTAGATTATGAAATCCAGCAGATAAGTCATATTATCTGTAAGGCAATAAATATTGCACTTGAAATCTGAATGAATGTCCAATCAAAAGCATAAGATACCCTAGTGGGGTGTGTGGCTTGTATAGAATATTAGATCATCACATAATCAAAAAAAGTGCGTTGCAGTTACTCATTCTGTTGTTGATTAGTCAGGTGGAAAATACATGGCTGCCGATAGTGTCCTATCAAAGACAACAGGAATACCGGATTAGTGAAATCTCCTTAGTGGAACGTGCTGTGGCATGGAATTCTCCCTGTTTTTATTATAGTGCATTTGTAACAGCACCTATAGATAGTGAGAAAACCGAAGAGGAAGAACCACAACTTGCAGATGCTGTCGATGATGCAGATCGGAAAGAGAGCATTACGATTTCTTATATGGATGAAATGTTGCAGGAGAATAGCAAAAGAAAAGAGTCGGAGCAGGAAGAGAACCCGGAAGAAACTATGGAAGCAAACATGGAGGAAACCGTTTCTTTTCAGGAACAGGAGATTCCGTGTATGATGTATGACTGGTCTACCGGATGGACACAAGATGATCTGCGTGCGGAGTTTTTTGCAGTTGACAGCTCTACCAGTATGAAAAGCGAATATCTGGAGCTGGATAAATTACTAAATCAGGATTTAACAATAGAAGAAACCGGCGATGACGGACCGCAGATATTAATTTATCATACGCACGCAAGCGAGGCGTTTCTGGATTCCGTAGAGGGAGATGCGTCAACAACAATTGTGGGAGCAGGAGACCGCCTCGCCTCTTTGTTGGAAGGGTATGGATTCCGGGTGCTTCATCATACCGGGGTGTATGATGGTGAACGTGATTCTGCATATGATGCGGCGTTACCGGCAATTGAACAGATATTAAAAGAAAATCCTTCCATTCAGGTAGTAATTGACTTACATAGGGACGAAATGTCCGGAGATCGGAAGCTGGTAATGGATTTACAGGGAAGACCAACGGCACGGTTTATGTTTTTTAATGGATTGAGCTATTCCAGGAAAAAGGGAGATATTGCGTATCTGGAGAATCCATATATTCTGGATAATCTTGCGTTCTCTTTTCAGGCACAGGTGGCAGCAAACGAGTATTACCCGGGAATTGCAAGAAAAATATATCTGAAAGCATACCGCTATAATATGCATCTGTGTTCCCATAGCATGCTGATAGAATTGGGAGCCCAGAATAATACGGTAGAGGAAATTATGAATGCGTGTGATCCTTTAGCACATGTTCTTGCCATTGTACTAAGAAAAATGGTATAATCATTCGGAATATGGCACTCGCTTCAAACAGGAGGAAAACATGACGCATTTGGATCAGAGTAAAATAAGAAATTTCTGCATTGTAGCACATATTGACCACGGGAAATCTACACTGGCAGACCGCATTATAGAAAAAACAGGACTTTTGACAAGCCGGGAGATGCAGGCACAGGTTCTTGATAATATGGATTTGGAACGGGAACGTGGAATCACAATTAAAGCACAGACCGTAAGAACAATCTACAAGGCACAGGATGGGGAAGAGTATATCTTTAATCTGATTGATACGCCGGGACATGTGGACTTTAACTATGAAGTCAGCCGGAGTCTTGCTGCATGTGACGGAGCAATTCTTGTTGTGGATGCAGCACAGGGAATTGAAGCACAGACGCTGGCAAATGTATATCTGGCATTGGATCATGACCTGGAAGTGTTTCCGGTAATCAATAAAATTGATTTACCGAGTGCAGAACCGGAGCGTGTAAAAAATGAAATTGAAGATGTAATCGGAATTGAAGCGCAGGATGCACCGCTGATTTCAGCAAAAAACGGAATCGGAATTGATGAGGTGCTGGAAGCAATTGTACACAAAATCCCTGCACCTAAGGGAGATGCCAATGCACCATTAAAAGCATTGATTTTTGATTCTTTGTATGATTCCTATAAAGGGGTTATTGTTTTTTGCAGAGTAATGGACGGAAGAGTATCCAAGGGAACCGAAATCAAAATGATGGCAACAGGCGCAACTGCAGAAGTGGTTGAAGTCGGTTATTTTGGTGCGGGACAGTTTATCCCCTGTGAGGAAATCAGTGCCGGAATGGTTGGATATATTACGGCATCGATTAAGAATGTAAAAGATACTGCGGTGGGCGATACGGTAACTGACTTGAACAATCCGTGTGCAGAACCGCTTCCGGGATATAAAAAAGTAAATTCTATGGTATATTGCGGAATGTATCCGGCAGACGGTGCAAAATATCCGGATTTGCGGGATGCATTGGAAAAGCTTCAGTTAAATGATGCTTCGCTGACTTATGAACCGGAAACCTCCGTAGCATTGGGCTTTGGATTCCGATGCGGATTCCTGGGATTATTGCATTTGGAAATCATTCAGGAACGTTTGGAACGTGAGTATAATCTGGATTTAGTGACAACCGCACCGGGTGTTATTTATCATGTATATAAATCGAACGGAGAAATGATTGAACTGACGAATCCGTCCAATCTGCCGGACCCGTCAGAGATTGAATATATGGAGGAACCGGTGGTTTCAGCAGAAATCATGGTAACAACAGAATTTATTGGTTCTATTATGGAGCTTTGCCAGGAACGGCGTGGTAAATATCTGGGAATGGAATATATTGAATCTACGAGAGCATTATTGAAATATGAACTTCCATTGAATGAAATTATTTATGACTTCTTTGATGCATTGAAGTCACGTTCCAGAGGATATGCTTCTTTTGATTATGAGTTGAAGGGATATGAACGGTCAGAGCTTGTTAAGCTGGATATCCTGATAAACAAGGAAGAAGTGGATGCATTATCCTTTATTGTGCATGCAGACAGTGCTTACGAGCGCGGCAGAAAAATGTGTGAAAAGTTAAAGGATGAGATTCCACGTCATTTGTTTGAAATTCCGATTCAGGCAGCCGTTGGCGGCAAGGTCATCGCACGGGAAACGGTAAAGGCTTATCGGAAGGACGTGCTTGCAAAATGTTACGGTGGCGACATTACGCGTAAGAAGAAGCTTCTGGAAAAGCAGAAGGAAGGAAAGAAGCGTATGCGCCAGGTTGGTAATGTGGAAATTCCACAAAAGGCATTTATGAGTGTTTTAAAACTGGATGAAAATTGATGATGAAAAATGATAAACCTGAGAATATAAGCGTTTATATTCACATTCCTTTTTGTGTAAGGAAATGCCTGTATTGTGATTTCCTTTCCGGACCGGCATCCGAAGCAAGCCGGAAAGCATATATAAATGCTTTGTGTGAAGAAATCCGTTCAGAAGCTTATAAATATGAAGGCTTCCGGGTCGTGTCTGTTTTTATTGGCGGTGGAACTCCGTCGGTGATTGATGCCGAAGATATTCGCCGGGTTTTAAATACCTTGCGGCAGTCTTACCGGTTGGAGGCAGAATGCGAGATTACCATAGAAGTAAATCCCGGAACCGTTACAGAGGATAAACTGCGGATTTATCGGGAAAGTGGCATCAATCGTTTAAGCATTGGGCTGCAGTCGGCAAGGAACAGTGAACTGAAAGCATTGGGAAGAATCCATAGCTATGAGGATTTTCTGAATACGTATGAAAAAGCAGTTAAAATAGGATTTAGCAACATCAACGTGGACCTGATGTCTGCAATTCCGGAACAGACCCTTTCCTCTTATCGGGAAACGCTGAACAAGGTTTTGCAGCTTACACCACAGCCGGTACATATTTCAGCATATAGCCTGATTGTGGAAGAGGGGACTTCTTTTTATGAGAATACTCCGAAGCTGCCGGACGAAGAGACAGAACGTGAAATGTATAAAATAACACGTGAAATATTGGAAAAAGCAGGTTTTCACCGGTATGAAATATCAAATTATGCCAAACCGGGATACGAATGTTTCCACAACAAGGTATATTGGACAAGAGGAAATTATGTAGGCTTTGGAATTGGAAGCGCCTCTCTTGTAAAAAACCGGAGATTTCACAATATTACAGAACTAGAAAGTTATGTAAACCATACAAAAGAATATGCGACGGATATCCAGTCACTGACGATTGAAGAACAGATGGAAGAGTTTATGTTTTTGGGACTTCGTATGATGAAGGGAGTCAGTGAACAGGAGTTTTATGAGAACTATCATCAACGCTTTGAACAGGTATTTCCGGGAGTGATTGCAAAATATGTGGAACTTGGACTGCTGGCAACCGAAGTGATTGACGGAACAGATTTTTTACAGGTAAAGCTTACGTTACAGGGAATTGATGTCAGCAATACGGTAATGGCAGACTTCTTGTTGACATAACTTGGTATTGCTATTTATTGGTTATATTTGTATAATAAGTTTGTTGGAAAGGCACTTGAGCACTCATAAAGTCATAGAATAATAAAAACGACTTTGGTGGTGCCCTTTGAAAACATTTCAACAACCCTTATCTACAGAGCAAGAGGCACAGTATATACAGCTTTTACAGTCAGATAATCCGAAAGAGGCAGCAAAAGCAAGGGAAATGCTGATTGAAAAGAATCTTCGTCTGGTAGCCCACATCGCAAAAAAATATCAGAACGTGGATGAGAATATGGAGGATTTGATTTCCATAGGTACCATTGGACTCATTAAGGCTGTTTCATCATTTGATGCCGGAAAAGGGAAGCTTAGCACGTATGCTTCACGCTGCATCGATAATGAACTGCTGATGTTGTTGCGGACGAAGAAAAAAAGCTCACGGGAAGTATCTTTGTTTGAACCGATTGGAACGGATAAAGAGGGAAATGAAATTAATCTTCTGGATGTGATTGAGCAGGAACAGGAAGATATTATAGAGCAACTGGACATGAGGGAAAATACGAACAGGCTTCGGGTACTCATGGGGCAGGTGCTGACACCGAGAGAACGACAGATTATTGAATTACGATATGGACTGCGTACTGGGGAAGAGGTTACCCAACGGGAGGTTGGAGAGCAGTTTCATATTTCAAGGAGTTATGTTTCACGAATCGAAAAAAGAGCGTTGTTAAAATTACGAGAAGGTTTAGAACTACAAGGGGGATGACAGAATGCAGTTTAAGCGTATCAAAGAACTGAAACCGGGGATGCGGCTGGCTCGTCCGATTTATAACAAAAACGGAGTACTTCTTTATGAAAGGGATTCCAAGCTATCGCCGCAGGGAATTGCCAGTATTCAGAACTTTGGTCTGATAGGTCTTTTTATTTTGGAACCGGCAGAGCCGGCACCGCCAATGTCAGAAGCAGATATTGAATTTGAACGGTTTCAATCGGTTAACGTGTTTAGTCTGCAGGATGAATTGGAACGGATTGCAACAACCGGAAGAGCAGCAAAGCTTCAAATGATTGTTTCCAATATTATCCGGGCATATGGTCACTTGGAAGACAAAGTGAATTTTATTCAAAATCTTAGAAGTGAGGAAGATTTTGCATATAAGCATGCACTGAATGTCGCAATTCTATGCGCTATGCTTAGTAAACAGATGAATCTGCGCGTGGAAGAGCGATTGGATGTAGTTACGGCAGCATTGCTTTGTAATTTTGAGGATTATGAAGTGATTGACAAAGTGTGTTCCGCAAACCCGAATGTGCGAAGATACTGCGCACAGGCAGATAAGATTATTGAGGCTTCCCTGACGGAAGAACTGGATAAGAATATGAAAATCATGACTCCGAGCAGAGTTCTGGCAGTTGCACGCGTTTACGACAATATGACGGCAATGAGTCTTGATGGAGTGCCGGAATCCGAGGTGGCAACCATCCGGTATCTGATGGATAAAGAAAAATATTTTTCAAAAGAGGTAGTGGAGGCGCTGATTCATTCAGTAAATATTCTGGTTCCCGGAATTTGCGTGGAATTGAATACAGGAGAAAAAGCGCTTGTGCTGACAGAAAATACATCCGATATGTTCCGGCCTATGGTATTGGGATTTAACGGAAACGATATTATCGATTTGGGAAACCGGAATGTATATGGAGATTTGGAAATAAAAGATGTAATGAAAACATTGGATAACCGTTATGTAATTGATACGGAAATGCTTTCGAAATTTGGTATGGATACAAACAACAACGAGGGAGTGGAATAGAATGTCAAATATCCCATCAATAGAAGAAATGCTTACTGTTGCAAAAAACGCAGGAGCGTCAGATTTACATATTACGGTAGGTGTACCGCCGAAAATGCGTGTGAATGGACATTTGATTACCATGCAATACGACAGAATGCTTCCACCGGACACGTTGAAACTGCTGGATCAGATTATGAACGAACAGCAAAAGGAGAAGTTTCTGAAAGAGGGCGAACATGATATGTCCTTTTCCATTCCGAATCTGGGACGATATCGTGTGAATGCGTATAAACAGAGAGGCTCTGTGGCAATTGCACTTCGTCTTGTAGGAACACAGGTGCCGTCTCCGGAGGTGCTTGGAGTACCGGATTCCGTGATTGACCTTTATCAGAGAAAAAGAGGTCTTGTACTTGTGACAGGACCAACCGGAAGTGGAAAGTCAACAACTCTGGCAGCCATTATTGATAAGATAAATAACAATCGGGAGTGTCACGTAATTACGTTGGAAGATCCTATTGAATATCTGCATCAGCATAAATTGTCCATGGTAAACCAGAGAGAGATCGGATTGGATTCACAGTCCTATGCCAATGCACTGCGTGCCGCTTTGCGTGAGGACCCGGATGTAATTCTGGTTGGCGAAATGCGTGATTTTGAAACTATCAGCGTGGCGATTACGGCGGCAGAAACGGGACACCTGGTATTGTCCTCCCTGCATACCATAGGAGCAGCGAGCACGGTAGACCGTGTCATTGATGTATTTCCACCACATCAGCAGCAGCAAATCCGCGTGCAGTTTGCAAACGTATTAGAGGCTGTTATATCACAGCAGCTGATTCCAAAAGCGGATGGCAGTGGACGTGTGGCAGCGTTTGAGGTACTTCACTCGAATCATGCGGTACGGAATCTAATTCGAGAGGGAAAATCGCATCAGTTGATGAGCGTTATGCAGACCAACCGTAAATTGGGCATGATTACGATGGATGAGGCAATTTTACAGCTTTTCCAGAGTGGCGTAATTACCAGGGAAATGGCAATTCAGTTTGCACAGGACCCGGATGGAATGCTGCACAAAATTCCATAGAAGTCTATGACAGGCAAAACCAAAATAAAATTGGTTTTGCCTTTTTTGTTGAAAAAATCTTATGAATTCCGTATAATATTTTTATCTGTTTTAGGTTCGTTTTATCTTTTTATTCAAAGAAATCCCATTTTATATGTAAAAAGAGAAGAAAAAGGAGGATATTTGTTTAGTTCAGTGTGTTCGGGGACTGTTTTTGGTCTCCAAAGTTATTTGATTCAGGTGGAAGTGGATGTATCTTCCGGACTTCCGTGCTTTGTGATGGTAGGCAGTCTTGGTGGTGAAGTAAGGGAATCCGCAGAGCGGGTGCGGATTGCATTAAAAAATGCCGGGATATCGCTGCCGCCAATGCATGTTTCCATCAATTTGTCGCCGGCGGATATTCACAAGGCAGGAACGGGATTTGACTTACCGGTGGCAATTGGATTGTTGAAGGCTTTGGGAAAACTGAAGAATACCATCGTAGATAAAACGTTTGTAATCGGAGAATTGGGACTCGATGGGGAAGTGAAACCGGTTACGGGAATTTTACCGCTTGTATGGGAAGCGTTTCAAAAAGGAATGCGTTACTGCATGGTTCCATCAGAAAATTTCAAAGAAGCTGCTCTTGTAGAAGGGATTTATGTAGCGGGTGTCCATTCTTTGCAGGAAGCGGTAGGGCTTTTCCAGTTGGAAGAGGATATGCTGCAAAAAAGGATACAGGTGGATACAAAACAGCAGCAGGGCAGAGGTGTTTTCAAATGTTCAGATGATGGCATGGACTTTTCGGATATCTGTGGACAGGAAGTGCTGAAGCGTGGGGCAATGATTTCAGCTGCCGGATTTCATCATATGGTGATTGCCGGACCACCGGGGGCAGGAAAGACCATGGTGGCACGGAGAATGGAAACAATTTTACCGGAAATGTCTTATGAAGAGAGTATGGAGGTGACATCCATTTATAGTATTGCCGGAAAACTTTCCAGGGGAAACCCACTTATGCAAAAGCGTCCCTTTTTAAGTCCACACCATACAGTGACGGAGCGGGCACTTAGCGGTGGAGGACGTTTCCCGGTTCCGGGGCTTATAAGCCTTGCACATCATGGAGTCTTGTTTCTGGATGAAATGCCGGAATTTCAACGCCATATCATAGATTTACTGCGTCAGCCGCTCGAAGAGAAAAAAATATCCATTGCGAGAAGTAGCGGAACGTTTACATATCCGGCGGATTTTATATTGATTGGCGCGATGAACCTGTGTCCATGTGGATATTATCCGGATCAGAATAAGTGTACCTGTACGCCGTATGAAAGACATCAGTATTTAAGTCATCTGTCAGGTCCCATTCTGGACCGCATAGACTTATGCCTTGAAGCGAGAAAAATTGAAATTTCACAACTGCAACAGACCAGGAAAGGAATATCCAGTAAAGAAATGCGGGAAAGGGTCCTTGTTGCAAGGAAAAGGCAGGAAAGGCGGTATCAGGGTCGTAAAATCAATTTTAATGCGGAGCTGAACGGGAAAGAGTTTGAGCAGTTTTGCCGATTGGAAAACGCGGAAAAAGAACTGGCGGCGCACATTTATGAGCAGATGCAGCTCAGTGCGAGAGCATACCATCGGATGCTCAGAGTGGCAAGAACAATAGCAGATTTGGAAGATAGTGAAAAAATAAAAACAGAGCATCTGACAGAAGCAATGTGTTACCGGACAACCGGAATTTGGGGAAAGGAGAGTAAAATTGAAAAATTGTGAGCTGAGTGGATATTATCGATATTGGCTGTACCGTCTCCCGGGTGCCGGTTCCAAAACAGCGAGAAAACTTCTGGAACAGTTTGGAAATGCGAAGAACATTTATGAAGAATTCCATCAGAATAAAAGTACGGCAATGCGTTCTTTTGCAGAAGCAAAACGGCAGGAAATTTTGGCATGGATGCAGACGGATGCAGTACGACAGGAGTATGAAAAGCTGAAAGAAAGTGGAATATCCTTTGTGACAATAGAAGAACAGAAATATCCGGCACGTCTTAGAGAAATACCGGATGCACCGTATGGGATTTTTTATAAAGGAGAGCTTCCGCCCGAAGAAAAACCAAGTATTGCAATCATCGGAGCCCGTGATTGTTCCGAATATGGACGCGTGGTTGCAAAGAAATTTGCGTATTGTCTGGCGAAAAGCGGAGTCAGTATTATAAGCGGAATGGCAAGAGGTATCGACAGCATTTCCCAGGAGGAAGCAATACAGGCAGGCGGAAAGACCTATGCCATATTGGGAAGCGGAGTGGATGTGTGTTATCCAAAGACTTCTTCATCCCTATATCAGAAGATTTGGAATGGTGAAGGCGGTATTATTTCTCTTTTACCACCGGGGACGCTTCCTGAGAAGTATTACTTTCCGGAACGTAACCGGATTGTAGCCGGATTGGCAGATGTGATTCTCGTGATAGAAGCGCGTCAAAGGAGCGGCACATGGATTACCGTTGATATGGCGTTGCAGCAGGGAAAGGATGTATATGCCGTTCCGGGAAGGATTACAGACCGTTTGAGCGACGGATGCAATGAACTGATACGACAGGGGGCAGGTATTGCACTTACTCCGCAGGATTTGGTAAAGGAGATAAGTCTTGGCTGTCAGACAGCAGCCATATCGCAAATGCAAAAAGAAAGAACGGGTGTTATGAAATTTTTGGACTATGAACCGCTACATGTGGATGTCATTTTTGAAAAGGCAAAATCAGAAAACAAATTCGTTACATTGGCGGAGGTTATGCAGCAATTGATGGAATTGTGCCTGCAGGGAAGGGTCTGTCAGAAGGGTGGCTGTTATTTTTCGCTTGCAGAATAGCTTGCAATATCGTTGGGGGAATAGTACAATCATTTACATCATGAAAATTGAGGATACCACACATGAAGAGAAATAAAGGATTTACACTGCCGGAGTTTTTGCTGGTGTTTATGATTTCCGCAGTGTTAATTATCGCAATTGTACATCAGATTCTGCTTTATGCAGAAAAATCAAAGATATATGCAGATAAACAACTGGCAGAGAGTATAAAAACATCACTGGATGCGGCATTACAGAATCCCTATCTGGAAGAGGATGATTCTCCGGAGCCGATGGAACGGCCGGAGCTACTGACTTCGATTTCGTTAACTGATAAATTTGGAATGAAATGGAAAGAGCTTTTAGGAAGTACACCGGAAGAGGTCGAACAGCAGCTGACTTCAAAAGCATACCGGGGACAGAAAATATATTATCAGATTACGACGGAAAATCATGTGATTATTACAATTCCATCGGCAAAAGATTCGAAGGAAGAAGAGATTCGGCTGGAGTAGACAAGGGGGATAAAAATGGGAAGTTTTATTGTGGTATTGATTGCCGGAATTTTGATGGGGTATCTGGTTTATGCATATGTAAACCGTAAAATTTCAAAAAAGATGAAAATACTGATTCTTGCAAATGTATTATTGTATGTGATGATCTATATAATAGAAGGAATACAAATCGAAAGTGTTCTTCATGCAATGATGTCTTCTGTTTTACTCGCACTTGGTCTGATTGATGCGTTCACGTTTGAAATCCCACTGGAATGTAATATTATAATTGGAGTCCTTGGCATCTGCCAGATTCTTCTGGACCGGAAAAACTGGCTGGAATATCTGATTGGAGCTGTGACAGTCAGTGGTATCTTTTTGATCGTTTACCTGCTGACCAAAGGAAAAGGAATTGGCGGAGGCGATATTAAGCTGATGGCGGCAGCAGGTTTACTGCTTGGATGGGAAAAAATTCTGCTTTCTTTATTCATTGCTTCTATTATGGGTTCCATAATTCATCCGACGCTGATGAAGTTAAAAAATAAAGAGAAAGTACTTGCGTTTGGACCATATCTCGCAGCAGGAATTTATATATCTGCATTATTGGGAGATGCAATGATTCACAAGTATCTGTCATTTTTTGCTTGAAACTTGCGTGCAAGTATTGTATAGTGGGTAATCGAATGATGGAATTTAAAGGAATAGGGGTATAAGATGGCAAAATATCTTGTGATTGTGGAATCACCCGCCAAGGTGAAGACCATTAAAAAATTTCTTGGAACAAATTATGAAGTTGTGGCAAGCAACGGTCATGTCCGTGATTTTCCAAAGAGTCAGCTTGGAATTGATGTGGAACATGATTACGAGCCAAAATATATTACGATAAGGGGAAAAGGGGATATTCTCGCAAATCTTCGGAAAGAAGTGAAGAAGGCAGAGAAAATTTATCTTGCAACTGACCCGGACCGTGAGGGAGAAGCAATATCATGGCATTTGTATATTGCACTGAAACTGGAAAATAAAAAGGTATATCGTATTACCTTTAATGAAATTACAAAAAATGCAGTAAAAGAATCTTTGAAGAATGCCAGAGAAATTGATATGAATCTGGTAGATGCCCAACAGGCAAGACGTATGCTGGACCGAATGGTGGGATATCGGATTTCACCGGTTCTCTGGGCAAAGGTAAAAAGAGGGCTCAGTGCCGGAAGAGTACAATCTGTAGCACTTCGTATTATTTGTGACCGTGAGGATGAAATCAACAGCTTTATTCCGGAAGAGTATTGGACCCTGGATGCATCCTTTCAGGTGAATTCCGAGAAAAAGCCATTAATTGCGAAATATTATGGTACAAAAGAGAAGAAGGTTCCGATTACAAGTAAGGAACAGCTTGATAAGATTGTAAAAGAATGCAAAAATGCACAATATAAAATCAGTGAGATTAAAAAGGGAGAGCGTGTAAAAAAGGCTCCGCTTCCATTTACGACATCTACGTTACAGCAGGAGGCAAGTAAGGTGCTGAATTTTTCGACACAGAAAACCATGCGTCTGGCACAGCAGCTGTATGAAGGTGTAGAAATAAAAGGAAATGGTACGGTTGGTATTATCACCTATCTGCGTACAGACTCTACCAGAATTTCAGAAGAAGCACAGCAAAACGCAGAAAGCTATATCAAAGAGCATTACGGAGAAAATTATGTAGGCGAGGCAGTCAACGTGGCAAAGAAGGGCAGTACCAAAATTCAGGATGCCCATGAAGCGATTCGTCCAACAAACTTGGATTTTAATCCGGTAGTAATAAAGGAATCCCTGTCCCGTGACCAGTTCCGCCTTTATCAGCTGATTTACAAACGTTTTCTGGCAAGCAGAATGAAACCTGCTGTTTATGAAACAACATCTGTAAAAATTGATGCAGGTGAGCATCGCTTTACGGTTTCAGCATCGAAATTGCTGTTTGATGGATTCATGAGCGTATATACCCAGGAAGAAGAGGTGGAGGAAACCAATACCCTGACAAAAGGATTGGAAACCACCAGTGCATTGTCACTTCTTTCCTTTGATGAAAAGCAGCATTTTACACAGCCGGCTCCACATTATACGGAGGCGTCACTTGTACGTGCATTGGAAGAACTTGGAATTGGACGTCCAAGTACCTATGCACCAACGATTACAACAATTCTGGCAAGACGTTATATTGTAAAAGAGAACCGGAATCTGTATGTTACCGAACTTGGCGAAGTTGTAAACAATATTATGAAGGAAGCATTCCCAAGTATTGTGGATGTTAATTTTACAGCAAATCTTGAAATCCTTTTGGATAGTGTCGAAGAAGGAAAGGCTAATTGGAAAACAATTATTTCCAATTTCTATCCGGACCTGGACGAAGCAGTCCGGATAGCAGAAAAGGAACTGGCAGAAGTAGAAATCAAGGATGAAGTTTCGGAAGAAGTCTGTGAGCTTTGTGGTCGTCATATGGTAATTAAGTATGGCCCTCACGGAAGATTCCTGGCATGTCCCGGATTCCCGGAATGCCGTAATACCAAGCCATACTTTGAAAAAATTGGCGTAAAGTGTCCAAAATGTGGAAAAGACATTGTTCAGAGAATGACGAGAAAAGGCAGAAAATACTATGGCTGTATTGATAATCCGGACTGTGATTTTATGGTCTGGCAGAAGCCAACCGGAGAAAAATGTCCGAAATGTGGATCTCTGATGCTTTATAAGGGCAATAAACAGGCATGTATGGATGCAAATTGTGGATATGTAACACAAATAAAAAACGCAAACGAATAAAATTCTGAAAATTTATAAAATTATATAAAAATTCCCTGCCAAATCGTTGAAATTATTGGTTTCGTGTGATACAATAATACTATGCTTTAGGCAGGAAATTTTGTTGTAGAGCAAAAAAATTGGGGACGTATGATTGGGGTTAAGGAAAGGCGTGAATAGCATGAGTAGCGTACAACTATTAGATAAAACAAGAAAAATTGGAAAGTTACTTCACAACAACAATTCCAGCAAGGTAGTGTTTAACGATATCTGCTCGGTATTATGTGAAATTTTAAAGTCCAATGTGCTTGTCATCAGTAAAAAAGGAAAGGTTCTTGGCGTCGGAGACGGAGAAGGCGTGGAGTCCATTACCGAACTGATTGTTGATCAGGTTGGTGGATTTATTGATGGAATGCTGAACGAGAGATTGCTTGGAATTCTTTCTACCAAAGAAAATGTGAATTTGGAAACACTTGGTTTTGAATCCAAGGATGTCAATAAATTTGAGGCAATCATTACACCGATTGAAATTGCCGGAGAACGACTTGGAACATTATTTATTTACAAATGTGAAGAGCAGTATGATATTGATGACATTATCCTTTGTGAATACGGAACTACAGTTGTTGGTCTGGAAATGCTGCGTGCTGTAAGCGAGGAAAATGCAGAAGAAACCAGAAAGCTTGCGGTAATCAAATCCGCAATAAATACACTTTCCTATTCCGAAATGGAAGCAGTTGTTCATATTTTTGAAGAACTGAACGGTATGGAGGGTATTCTGGTTGCAAGTAAAATCGCAGACCGTGTAGGAATTACGCGTTCCGTAATTGTAAATGCACTTCGTAAATTTGAAAGTGCCGGTGTTATTGAATCCCGTTCCTCCGGAATGAAGGGAACCTACATCAAAGTTTTGAATGATATGGTATTTGATGAAGTTGAGAAACTGAAAAAAGAAACCATGTTTTAAAAAGAAAAGTTCATACAGAAAATGGATTGAGAAAAATAAAAGGATTTATTGCAATAGGGCATAAATCCTTTTTTATATTCCTTATTATGTAAATCTATATGTTGGGTTACATAATGGAAGCACTATACAATATCAAGTGGTTTTTTATAAAAAATCCTTGTGTTTTTTTACAAATAAATTATAATGTAATAGGAGGAGAATACCTATGATTAACAGTAATGTGTTTGATTACATTAACGTATTGGGAAAGACGGCAGATGCTGCGTGGCAGAGAAATGACTTGATTAGCAACAACCTTGCAAATGTAGATACTCCGGGATACAAACGTCAGGATATCAATTTTGAGGCACAGCTTCGTCAGGCACTTGGAAGCTCCAAATATCAGACTATGGATGATAAAGTGTCCCATTTGAAAACCTCTCAGCTGACACCAAGAGTTTATACGGATTCAGCGAACTTTTCCTATCGTCTGGATGGAAATAATGTAGATATTGAAACAGAGAACGTAGAACTGGCATCGAACCAGATTAAATATAATGGGCTGATTTCAAGTATTAACCAGGAATTTGCAAATCTGAGAATGGTTATGAAGTAGAGGAGGGGCATTTATGAGTATATTCAATTCTTTTAGTGTGAATGCTTCCGGAATGACGGCACAGCGTTATCGTATGGATGTCATTGCGGAAAATGTGGCAAATATAGATACAACAAGAACCCAGGACGGAACACCTTACCGGCGTAAAGTGGTTACTTTTGAAGAAAAAGGTGCCAAAACACCAAGCTTTGGCAGCATATTTGGAACGGCCAGCGACCGTTATAAGAAACAGGGCGTGAAGGTTTCCAAAGTAACAGAAGATACCTGGACACAGATGAAGATGGTGTATGACCCATCTCATCCGGATGCGGATGAAAATGGATATGTTACATATCCCAATGTCAATGTAGTAACAGAAATGACCAACCTGATTGATGCAAGCCGTTCTTACGAGGCAAATGCGACAGCATTTAATGCAAGCAAGAGCATGGCAATGAAGGGATTGGAAATCAGTCAGTCATAACAGCAGTTTTAGAAAGGGATATGATTCATGGTTGAAGTAGGTAATTTTTATAATATATCTTCGAATGCAATAAAAAATGCATCGGAACATTCTTCTGTGCAGAACATTGACCGCTCCACCGGAGAATTCAAAGGATTGTTTGACAAAGCAGTAGAAAATCTTTCCACGACAAATGCTTATCTTTCTGATTTTGAAAACGAGCAGGTGAAATGGATGCTTGGAGAGTCAGAAAATACTCATGATTTAAGTATCGCAATGGGAAAAGCGTCTACGGCATTATCCTATACAGTTGCAGTAAGGGATAAATTTTTAGAAGCATATAAGGAAATTATGCAGATACAGATTTAAGGAGTAAGTCATGGTAGACAAGTTAAAGGAGCTTTTAAATAAGGTTCTTGAGTGGTGGAATAAGTTTTCCACAAAACAAAAAACATTTATTATTTCAGCTGGGGCCGGAGTGATTTTGGCCTTGGCTATTTTGATTACTGTTTTGACAAGACCGCAGTACACGCTTTTGCGGGATTGTGAAACAACAAAGGAAGCATCTGAAATTGCGGAATTATTGGATGGTGAGGGCTTGGATTATCAGGTTTCAGATGATGCATACCGGATTACCATTAATACCAAGCAGCTTTCACAGGCAAATCTGTTGCTTGCTGCAAACAATATTCAGGCCAATGCTTATACCATTGATAATGTAACGAGTGGAGGCTTCAGCACCACAGAAGCAGATAAGCAGAGGCGTTACGGTCTGTATATGGAAACGCGTCTGGCGCAGGATATGCTGGAAAGCTTTTCCTTTGTAAAAAGTGCCGTTGTAAAAATGACGATTCCACAGAATGATGGAACGTTGATTTCGCAGCAGGAAGATACCTCTATCTGGGTATTGCTGGAGCTTAAAGAAGAAATTACCCCGGATACGGCAGCAGGACTTGCTAAGGCGATAGCGGTAGCGGTTGGAAACGAGTCAGAGGAGAAGGTTGTAATTACCGATACACAGGGAAATACTCTGTTTTCCGGTTCGGAAGAATACAGTGTTTCCGGAATCGCAAGCTCCCAGCTCAGTGTAAAGGCACAGTGGGAAAATAAAGTAAAGAATGATGTCCGTCAGGTCATTATGGGAACGAACCAGTTTGATATGGTCGAGGTTGCGGTAAATCTGGATGTGGATTTCTCAACCACAACTGAGACGGATCATGATTTTTATGTTCATGACGGACAAAGCCAGGGGTATTTGTCCTCGGAACGTATTTATAACTCAGAAGCGACAAATGGAAATGGAGATGTTCCCGGAACGGACTCCAATGGAGAACAGGAATATGTATGGCAGGATAACGCAGAAAGCAGTTCCTCAACCTCTGAAGAAGAGCGGAATTATGTTCCGAGTGAACGGATTACAGACAAGCAGATTCCGGCAGGAACGGTAAATTATTCGAACTCATCAATTTCCTGTGCATTTGGAAAAGTAGTCGTTGTGCGTGAAGAGGACGTAAAGGCGCAGGGACTGCTGGACGGAGGTATTACCTGGGACGAATATAAGCTGGCAAATGAAGGCCAGACACCGGTTACCGTAGATGACAGTCTGTATGATATGGTTTCCAAGGCAACCGGATTTTCCAAAGATAATATTGCGATTGTGGCATATTCCGAAAATATGTTTATGGATGCCGAGGGACTTGGCATTTCTGCATCTGATATTATGCAGATTGTCCTGATTCTGGGAATCCTCGGATTGCTTGTATTTGTTGTATTACGGAGTATGAGAACTGATAAAGAAGCACAGCAGCCGGAAGAACTGGCTGTGGAAACATTGCTTCAGTCACAGCCGGAGGTTGAGATTGAAAATATCTCTACCGAGACAGTTTCGGAAACAAGGCGGATGATTGAAAAGTTTGTAGATGAGAATCCGGAAGCGGCAGCAAATCTGTTGCGCAACTGGCTGAATGAAGAATGGGGATAAGGACACGAAAGGGAAGGAAGCATCATGGCGAGATTCACGGAAGACAGAGTAAATGGACTTCAGAAGGCAGCAATATTACTGATTGCACTTGGACCGGAGAAGTCATCCATGATATTTAAACATCTGAAAGAAGAAGAAATCGAAGAACTGACATTGGAAATTGCAAATACCAGAAGTGTTACTCCTCAGGTAAAAGAAGAAGTGATTGAAGAATTTTACCAGATTTGTCTGGCACAGCAATATATTGCCGAGGGTGGTATCGGATATGCAAAGGAGCTTTTGGAAAAAGCACTCGGCAGCGAGAAGGCAATGGATGTAATCGGAAAGCTGACAGCATCACTCCAGGTAAAACCATTCGAATTTGTCAGAAAGACAGATGCATCACAGCTTTTGAACTTTATTCAGGACGAGCATCCGCAGACGATTGCACTGATTTTGTCCTACTTGTCAGCATCACAGGCAGCAATGATTATTTCAGCATTGTCACCGGACCGTCAGGCAGATGTGGCAAAGAGAATTGCAGTGATGGACCGTACAAGTCCGGACGTTGTAAAAGAGGTGGAAAAGGTGTTGGAATCCAAGCTGGCATCTTTGGTAAATCAGGATTACACCATTATCGGTGGCGTGGATGCCGTAGTAGACATTTTGAATACGGTAGACCGTGGAACCGAGAAGCATATCATGGAAACTCTGGAAATCGAAGAACCGGAGCTGGCAGACGAAATCCGAAAGAAAATGTTCGTGTTCGAAGATATCCTTCTTTTGGACGACCGTGCCATTCAGCGTGTGCTGCGTGATGTGGATAATAATGACCTTGCGCTTGCACTTAAGGGCGGAAATGAACAGGTACAGAATGCAATCTTTAACAACCTGTCCAAGCGTCTTGCTGTTATGATAAAAGAAGATATGGAATTTATGGGTCCTGTTCGTATGAAGGATGTAGAAGAAGCACAGCAGAAGATTGTTAATATCATTCGTAAACTGGAAGACTCAGGTGAAATTGTAATTTCCAGAGGCGGAGGTGACGAAATCATTGTCTAGTAATTTGTTAAAAGCCGGCTGGATTACAATGAACGAGGATACCCGTGTGATTGATACCAATGACCTTGTGGAACAGCGTCTTAAGGATGAAGCCGACAGACAGGCACGGAAACATGAACCGGCTTCGGAAGAAAAAGATGGTTTTTCAGAGGGACTTGATGCAGAGGCTGTGGGAGTTGATGCACTGATTGATACCGACAGTGAAAGTGCTGTTTTGCGAAGTGCAGCACTCGAGGAACAGGAACAGCTGAACCGGGAAATTGAGGCTGCCAGAGAAGAAGTGGAGCGGCTTAAGGACGAAGCTTCTCATGTGATGGAACAGGCAGAAGCGGAAATTTCTGCGATGAAAGCACAGGCATATGATGAGGCAAAAAAACGCGGATATCAGGAAGGATATGCCGAAGGCGTTGCTGAATTAGAAGAGAAACAGAAGAAATGCCGGGATGAGGCGATTGCATTGGAGGAGGAATACCAGAAAAAAATGCAGGAGCTGGAGCCGGCATTTGTAGAAAAACTGACGGGCATTTATGAGCATATTTTCAATGTGGATTTACGCAAGTATGAAAATCTTGTTTACAATCTGCTGATGGATGCGATGCAGAAAATAGATGGCGCCAAAAATATTATGATTCATGTATCAAAAGAAGACTATGCGTATGTGCAGGAACATAAAGAAATACTTCTGGAAGAAACCGGAATGATGGGAAATTCCGTAGAAGTTGTTTCCGATGCGACCATGACGAAAGCACAGTGCATGGTAGAAACAGAAAATGGAATTTATGACTGTTCTTTGGATACCGAGCTGGAAGAATTGAAGCGCAGATTGCGTCTTCTTTCTTTCCAATAATTTCAGTATGACAGGGAAAGGCTTGATAAATTGATAACACCTGAGATAAAACTCGAAAAATATAACAGTGTTTTGTCAGAGCCACTATTTAAGATTCGTGGCAAAGTGGTAAACGTGGTCGGACTGACGATTGAATCTGCAGGGCCATCTGCAAAACTGGGGGATATCTGTATGATTTATCCCAACAGTTCCAATGCAGAAACGAGACCTGCGCTGGCAGAAGTAGTAGGATTCCGGGAAGGAAGAAACCTGCTGATGCCCTATGAGGATGTAGAAGGAATCGGTCCGGGAAGCAGCGTCGAAAATACAGGAGCACCTTTGACCGTTCGCGTGGATGAGGGGCTTCTTTGTCATACTTTGGACGGTCTTGGACGACCGAATGAAGAAATGGTGCTTACGGGAAGAGAATATTCGGTAGAGGCGAAGCCGCCTGACCCGATGTGCCGTAAAATTATTTCCGAAGTCCTTCCACTGGGTGTAAAAGCCGTGGATGGATTGATTACGGTTGGAAAAGGACAGAGAATTGGTATTTTTGCGGGTTCCGGTGTTGGAAAATCTACACTGATGGGAATGTTTGCCCGTAATACAAAAGCAGATATCAATGTTATTGCACTGATTGGAGAACGTGGCAGGGAGGTACGTGAATTTATTGAACGTGACCTTGGACCGGAAGGTATGAAACGCTCGGTTGTTGTAATTGCAACTTCGGACAAACCTGCTTTGGAACGTAAAAAGGCAGCACAGACGGCAACGGCAATCGCAGAATATTTCCGGGATCAGGGAAAAGATGTGTTGCTGATGATGGATTCACTGACGCGTTTTTCCATGGCACAGCGTGAAATCGGTCTTGCCAGTGGAGAACCGCCGGTTTCCAGAGGGTATCCGCCGAGTGTTTACTCGGAAATGCCTAAGATACTGGAGCGTGCCGGATGTTCTGACAAGGGTTCTATCACGGGACTATATACCGTTCTCGTAGATGGGGATGATTTTAATGAACCGATTACCGATACGGCAAGAAGTATTTTGGATGGACATATTATGCTGAACCGTAAGCTGGCACATAAGAATCACTATCCGGCAATTGATGTATTACAGAGCATTTCGAGATGTATGAGCCAGATTGCAACGCGTGAACATAAAAGCTATGCAGGAAAACTGAAAAATGTTCTGGCAACCTATAACGAGGCGGAAGACCTGATTAACATCGGGGCCTATAAAGCGGGAAGCAATCCTGCCATTGACGAGGCGGTTGCTAAAATTGGAGCAGTAAATGAATTTCTTTTGCAGGATGTGTCAGAAAAATTCAGTTTTGAGGAAACGGTGGCAATGTTAAAAGCTATTTTTGAAGAATCATAAATTTTTAGAGGTAGTAGAGGATGTCAAAGTTTGTCTACCGGATGCAGAGTATTCTGGAGGTAAAAAAGAAACTGGAAGAGCAGGCAAGAAATGATTTTGCAGCCGCCAGGGTGCGTCTTACCGAGGAAGAGGAAAAATTGCAGATTCTGCTGGACCGAAAGGAAGCATATGAGCAAAAAGGCAGGGAACTTCGGGAAAGCGCTCTGAATGTTATGGAAATCATCGAAAACAAAGAGGCTATTTTGCGGATGGATGAATTTGCAACACAACAGCGGCTGGAGGTCAAGCGGGCAGAAGACCTGCTGGAAGAAGCAAGAGTAGCATTGCAGAATGCCATGCAGGAGAGCAAAACGCAGGAGAAACTAAGGGAAAAGGCATTCGAAGCATTTGTGAAAGAAGAAAATGCGAAAGAGGCAAAAGAGATTGACGAGCTGGTAAGCTATACGTATGGCAAAAAGGCGTAGGAGAATTTGACTTATGGCAATGGATGAATTAGTAAACAGCGAAGATACAAAAGCAGAAAAGCAGCGTTTAAAGGCAGAAAAGAAAAAACTGAAAACAGAGCAGAGAGAGCAAAAAAAAGCAGCCAGACAACGTGCCAAGGAACTTGCAAGCCAGGAAGCGGAGCTTATGGAAGATGAAGAATCAAGCAATGGCTCTGTCTTTATGGTGACATTTGTGATTGTACTTATCTGGATTGCTATTTTGTGTCTTGTGGTAAAACTGGATTTAGGCGGATTCGGCAGTAATGTTTTGACACCAATTTTGAAGGATGTGCCGGTGCTGAACCTGATTTTGCCTAAGAGCAGTGCTGTGGAAGTGGATAATCAGGATACGGAAGCGTATGGTGGTTACAGCAGTCTGCAGGAGGCGGTTGATTACATCAAAGAGCTGGAGCTTGAATTGGAGCGTGCAAAGTCTGCAGGAACTACCAGTTCGGACGAGGTGGAACAGCTTCAGGCAGAAGTGGACCGGCTGAAAACCTTTGAGGACAGCCAGGTGGAATTCCAAAGGATTAAGACGCAATTTTACGAAGAGGTTGTTTATGCAGATAAGGGACCCGGAATCGAGGAGTACAAGAAATATTATGAATCCATGGATCCTGCAACGGCGGAGTATTTATATAAGCAGGTGGTTACGCAGATTGAAGAAAGCGATGAAATCAAGAACTATGCACAGGCATATTCTGCAATGAAACCAAAAGAGGCGGCAAAGATTTTTGAAGCAATGACGGATAATCTGGATTTGGCAGCGAGAATTCTTGGCGTCATGGAGCCGGATGACAGAGGAAAAATCCTGGGAGTAATGAATGCAGATGTTGCTGCTAAAATTACGAAAATTATGGACCCAGAGTCTTAAGAAGATTACTTCTTTGACCGATATATAAGTGTACCTTGAAAAATACATATAGGAGGAGAAAAAATGACAAGTGCACCTGTAAAAAGTGTGAACTCTCTCGTGAATTTTGTCGGGACAAAAGCTCCGGTACAAAATACAAAGTTGTCTGATGGAAGCTTTGGAAGTGCCATGAGCAAGGCAACGGGAGAGAACAACAATTCAGATGCTGGCAAGCAGACCACATTGTCTAAGTGCACCAATGGTTCCAAACCTTCCGAAACATCAAAGCAAATCAATGATGTGAAGAGTAGAGAGCCGGTGAAATCTCAGGAAATCCGAAAAACGGTTGAAAATCCATCGGAACAAATGGAAAAAGCCGGACAGGAAATTGCTGATGAAGTAGCTAAAACCCTTGGTGTTACGGAAGAAGAAGTACTGGATGCCATGGAAGTTCTGGGACTGAGTTACATATCCCTTTTGGAACCGGGCAGTCTTCAGGAACTTGTACTTCAGATGAGTGGAGAAGCAGATGCGTCAGCATTGCTCACAAATGAAGGTTTGTTTCAGAATCTTCAGTCGTTAAACCAATTTGCAGATGATTTGACCGGACAGCTCATGCAGGAAATGAATGTTACACCGGAAGAAATGCAGCAGCTTCTTTCCCAGATGAAAGAAACAAATCCTGAAATACCAGTGGATTCGACTGGACAGGATGCTTCTCTTGAAGAAGTGCTTTCGGAAACAGAGCAGCCTGACATGACCATTGAAATCAAAGTAAATGGTGAAGAAGTAAAGCTGTCAGCCGATGCAGACGGAAATGTGACCGGAACTGTGGAAGCAGCTTCCAGAGAAGTAAAAGAGCAGCCATCCCGTGATATGTCCGAACAGTCCGGAAAACATGGCGAGCAGGAGCAGCATACCGAAACATCACTGCATTCCGAAAACCTGATGCTCAATTCAGTGTTGCAGGACAAGGTGTCTGTTGAGGAAACGTCTTTTGCGCAGAACATTTCATCCTTTGACCAGAACACACAGGAAATCATGGACCAGATTCTGAATTACATGAAAATTCAGTTGAAGCCGGGAATGGATCAGCTGGAAATGCAGCTTCATCCCGAAAGCCTTGGAACCGTACATGTACAACTGACATCCAAAGGCGGTGAGGTTACGGCAGAGTTCCATGTGCAGAATGAAAGTGTGAAAGCAGCATTGGAAACCCAGATTACAGAACTCAGAGACAACCTGAGAGAACAGGGAGTCAAGGTTGAAGCAGTAGAGGTATCCGTTGATGCAAAAGGATTTGAAAGCAATCTCTGGCAGGGACAGGAAAGACAGGAATCTTACGAGAGAAATAAGAAAACACCAAGAAGAATCAATCTGAACGAATTGGATGCGTTGTTTGAAGAAGAGGCTTCCGAAGAAGAACTTCTAAACGCAAAAGTAATGGAAATGAATGGAAATACGGTAGATTATACCGCATAAAAGAAAAAAGAAAGGAGTGAAAGCATGGCAGTAGGAGCAGTCATAAAAGATGGCAAGATTGTGGAAACAGCGGCAGAAAGTTCCGTAAAGAAAGCAGCAACCAACAGCGGAATGGACAAAGATGCATTTTTACAGTTATTAGTTGCCCAGATGAAATATCAGGACCCGTTGGAGCCTACCTCAAATACGGAATACATATCCCAATATGCAACATTCTCACAGGTAGAGCAGATGCAGAACATGGCAGCCACAATGGAACTCAGCAGAGCATCCTCTATGGTTGGAAAACTGGTTGAGGTCAGCACAACAGACAGTAACGGAGAAACAAAAACCATTCAGGGAATGGTCGAATACGTTACTTATGAGAACAACAAAGCTTATGTTTCTATCGAAGGAACACTTTATGCAGCAGATGATGTGACATCAGTTATTGACGAAACATATCAGACCGCATTTGATTTGGCAGTCGCATTTGCAAGAGCAATGAATAAGCTTCCAAGTCTTGATATGCTTACCACAGATGATGCAGAAAGCATTGAAACACTTCGCAACGGATACAACTCATTGACATCTTATCAGCAGTCGTTTATTTCCGATGATCTGGTAAAGAAGCTGAAAGAATATGTGAACAGAATGGATAAGCTTCTCGAAGAACAGAAGAAGAACGAAGAAGAAACAGGCGATAAGGAACAGGAAGACGAGAAGACGGAAGAAACTCAGGAGGTTTAAGTAACTCAGGGAGGAGAAAGAGATGATTGTCAAAAACAATGGATTTCTTTCGATAGAGCAGCTTAAGGATCAATACCTGAATCAACCAAATACCGCTTCGGAGGTTAAGCTATCCGGGCAGAAAAGCTTTCAGGAAATCCTGGATGACAAGAAAGCCCAAAACAGTGAAATAAAATTTTCCAAGCATGCCGCACAGCGGTTATCCAACCGGAACATTGAGCTTACGAAAGCACAGATGGAACGATTACAGGAAGGGACATCCAAAGCATCACAGAAAGGAATCAGAGAATCCCTGGTATTGGTTGACCAGCTTGCATTTATTGTGAACATACCAAACAATACAGTGGTTACCGCAATGCAACAGGGAGAAACGAACGAAAATATTTTTACAAATATTGATGGAGCCGTAATAATCTAGCCGGACCTTATGGAGGCAGACATTCCCGACTGACAGACGGAATGAACGGTTCAAAGCTAAAGGAGGTCATTCATTATGATGAGATCATTATATTCTGGTGTTGCAGGTCTTAAGACACACCAGACAAGAATGGATGTTATTGGTAATAACATTGCTAACGTTAACACAACCGCATACAAATCACAGTCCATGACATTTAGTGATTTGATGTATCAGACCACGCAGGCAGCATCCGGTGCCAATGCGACAACCGGTGTTGGTGGTACAAACGCAAGACAGATTGGTCTTGGTTCGAAAACAAGTGCAATTAAAACAGCAATTACCACACAGGGAGCTACCCAGACCACAAACGACCCGTTCGATTTGATGATTACCGGAGATGCGTTCTTCGTAGTCAGCAACGGTTCTGAAAACTTCTTTACAAGAGATGGTTCTTTCTATGTGGATGGAGCCGGAAACCTTGCAATGACAAGTACCGGTTATAATGTAATGGGCTGGTTGCCGGACCCTGAAAATCCGAACGTAATTAAGCCCGATAACGTACAGGCACTTCGTGTCATGACCGCAGACAATATGTATTATGAGGCAGAGGCAAGTACCGCAGCAACCGTATCCGGTATTATTGATACGAATGATAAGAACGTAACAAGCGCAGATGGACGTGTAGTAAATCTGGATTTCTATGACAGCAAGGGATTTACCTATACCGCAAGATTCACACTTCATGATGCAGATACCAGTGCAGATGATGGATTGTTCTATATCCAGCTGGAAGATATTCTTGACAGCAATGGAAAATCCATTGTGGATACAGCAAACGGCAAGACGATTACAGACTATGTTGAACTCGATGCACAGACCGTTACGCCGGCAGGCGGAACAGCACTTGCAGCAGGCAAGGGTGCTTATGTGAAGTATGATGCGGGAACAGGTAAATTCCAATGCGTTGGTGAATTGGCAACGGCAACAGAAGGAAAGTCTGCAATTTCATTAAATATAAAAGATACAGCAGCTTTACCGAGCTTTAAGAATATTTCCATCGATTTCAGTGCAACATCCAACCAGAACAACAACGGAAGTTCTACCTTTACAATGACGAGAGGTGATGCCAAGAATCTTGGAGCAGGACGTAAGCTTGGTGAGATGAGCGGTATTTCCATTGCAAAGGACGGAAAGATTTATGCATCCTATGACAATGGTATGGATCGTCTGCTCGGACAGATTGCAGTTGCGACATTTGCAAATGCCTCCGGTCTGGAAAAAGAAGGAGATAACCTTTATTCAGCAACACAGAACTCCGGTGAATTTAATGGAGTCGGTGAAGACATTACCGTTGGCGGCGGTTACATGAACTCAGGCGTACTTGAAATGAGTAACGTAGACCTTTCTGCAGAATTTACCGAAATGATTACAACCCAGAGAGGTTTCCAGGCGAACAGCCGTATTATTACAGTATCAGATACACTTCTTGAGGAATTGACAAACCTTAAGAGATAAGTTTTTCTAAGTAAATTGTAAATAGAAAAAGTTTTATAAGGGAACGGGGCGGAAGGCCCGTTCCCTTTAGGTATTTTAAATGAAAAGGGGGAAAAGCAATGATTGAATTGACAAAAATAAATGGTGCCAAGGTGCTTGTAAACCCGGATTTGATAGAATTAGTCGAAGAAACTCCGGATACGGTTGTCATGTTTACAACAGGAAGAAAAATAATTGTAAAAGAAAGTAGACAAGAGGTGAAAAATCTTGTAAAATCGTATAGAAAGGATATTTTTACAGATTAACGTAAAAAAGGTGATAACTAGTGGATTTAGCGTCAATTTTAGGACTGCTGTTATGTCTGGGCATGTGCGTATACGGTATTATCGATAATGCAGGTGCAGAAAACTTTGGTCGATATTTGGATCCCCCGTCAGCAATTATTACATTTGGTGGCGCTTTTTTCGAGCTTATGGCTTCGACAACCTTAAAAGAATACGTTGCCGGTCTGAAGAGCTTTATGCTTATTTTTAAGGCACCAGCCAATGATGTAAAGGGAATGATTCAGAAGATTATTGAATTATCCAATGTCGCACGTAAAGAGGGACTTCTTTCCCTGGAAGAAGCAGCAGGTGATCTGGATGATGAATTCATGAAAAAAGGAATTCTGCTGATTGTAGACGGCACTGATCCGGAACTTGTACGTGGAATCATGGAAACAGAGCTGGTCAGCATTGAAGAACGTCATAAGAGTAAAATTGCGTTCTGGGATGACCTGGGAGCCATGGGTCCTGCCTGGGGTATGATTGGTACGTTGATCGGTCTTGTAAATATGCTTTATGAAATGGATGACCCGAGTAGTATCGGACCTTCCATGGCGGTTGCGTTGATTACTACGTTGTATGGTTCCTTACTTGCAAACTGGATTTGTGCGCCGGTAGCAGGTAAGTTAAAAAAGAACAACGCAAACGAAATTACAATGAAAGAAATTATGATTGAGGGACTTTTGTCGATTCAGGCAGGAGAAAACCCAAGAGTAATAGAAGAAAAACTGAAATCCTTCCTTGCACCCGTAGATCGTGTGACTGCGTCTGAAGAGGGAGGTGAAGAGAATGGCTAAAAGAAAACCGGAAGAGCCCCCCAAAGGCGCACCGGCGTGGCAATGTACGTTTGCGGATCTGATGAATCTGCTATTGTGCTTCTTTGTTATGCTATTCTCCATGTCAACGATGGATGCCCAGAAGTTTGAATTGATGGCAGCATCCTTTAACCAGACATTCAGTATTTTCAGTGCAGGTTCTACAGCAATCGGAGATGGCGTTTTGATTAGTAACGGCGTCAGCCAGTTGAATGAGCTGGATAATTATATTAACAGTACCGGGAAAAATCCGGAAGGTGAGGCAGAACCAAAAGATTTCGAAGAAGCTTCTGAAATGGTAACGGAAGAGCAGTTGAAAGAATCAGAACAACTGGCAGAAAAAGTAGAAGAGGCGTTGAAAGAAAAGAATATGGATAAAGAGGTGGATATTGAATTTACCTCCCAATATGTACAGCTTACGGTAAATGGAGCGATTCTGTTTGATTCCGGCAGTGTGGAAATCCGGCAGGAATCCCTTCCACTGATGAATCAGCTTGGAATTATATTACAGCGTTTTGCGGACGGAACAATTGAAATCGAAGGACATACGGATAATGTTCCGATGAAGGGTTCCAAAAAATATTCCAACAACGATGAACTGAGTGCGGGGAGAGCACTTTCCGTATTCTATTATCTCGAAGAAAATACGACATTGGATGCGAGCAGAATAAAACATTCCGGACGTGGAGAGTATGTGCCGATAGCGGATAATTCCACACCGGAAGGAAGAGCCAAAAACAGAAGAGTAGAAATCAGAATATACAATTCGTTGAGCTCCTACAATTAAGAAAGGCATGAACTATGAAAAAGAATTTAATCTCCATTGTGATTTTGGCACTGCTGATTGTAAATATTGTTTTAACCTCTGTAATGATGTTCAGCGTGGTTAATACAAATCGGAAAACGGCAGCACTTGTTGGTGATGTTGCTTCGGCAATCAGCCTGGATCTGAGTACGGGTGATGAAGCAGCAGCGAGTGAAGAAACCGTTTCCATGGCAGATATTGCCACTTACACAATTGCTGATATGACGATACAATTAAAGCCTACGGTAAATGAAGAAGATGGAAAGAGTACGGCACATTATGTAATGACATCTGTGGTACTTTCCATGAATATTAAAAACAAAGATTATAAGACATACGGCGCAGATATTGCAAATAAGGAAGACCTGATTAAGGGTGAAATTACCGAAGTCTTTGGGGAATATACCCTGGAAGAGGCATCCGCAAATTCAAGGGTGATTGCTGATGCAATCTTAAGCCGTATCCAGACGTTATATGGCTCGGATTTCATTTTTGATGTAACACTGAGCAATCCTCTCTATCAATAAGTATCGTTATCCACGATACCATATGAAGGAGGTGAGAACTGGTGGGTGAGGTATTATCTCAAAGTGAGATAGATAATTTGCTGGCGGCATTAAGCACCGGCGAATTAGATATGGAACAGATGCAGGATAACGGAGATAAGCAGGTTAAGGATTATGATTTTAAACGGCCGGCGAAATTTTCCAAGGAGCATCTGAGAACTTTGGAAATTATATATGAACATTACGGTCGTCTTTTTTCAACAAACCTGCCGGTTTACTTGCGTAAGAATGTGCAGGCAACGGTTGCCAGTTCTGAAACGGTTACGTTCTCAGAATTCAGTAATGCACTTTCCAATCCGGTTATTTTGGGAATTGTAGACTTTAAACCTTTGTCAGGAAATGTTATTATAGAGTTAGCACCGAATCTCGGATTTGCGATGATAGACCGAATGCTTGGCGGACAGGGGGTTCCTCTTGATAAAAGCCGTGAGTTTTCGGAAATCGAAATGACCATTATACAGAAGCTTATGATTATCTGTATGCAGCTGATGCGTGAACCGTGGAAAAACGTAATTGATATTGCACCGATTCTGGATCGTATCGAGACGAACGTACAGTTTGCACAGGTAATTGCACCAAGCGATATGATAGCCATTGTTACCATGAATGTACGCATTGGTGATGTAGAAGGGTTTATGAATATCTGTCTTCCATATTTTACATTGGAAGAGGTTATGGACAAACTGAATACAAAGTATTGGTTCTCAACTATGCAAAAAGATGATAGCATAGATTATGAAGAACATATTGAAGCGCTTATTAAACGAATTGATGTTCCTGTAAAAGCAATTCTCGGCAAAAGTCAGGTATCGGTCAATGACTTCCTGAATCTGCAGTGCGGTGACATCATTCGCTTAGATAAAAATGTAAATTCGGATTTGGAGGTTTATGTGGGAAATATACGTAAGTTTACCGCATTGCCGGGTTCGAACAAGGACAAATATGCGGTCCGGGTTACATCAGTAATTAGAGAGGGGGAGTAAGGCATGGACGGAATGTTATCACAAGATGAAATAAATGCACTACTCAGCGGCATGGATTTGTCCGGTGGAGCAGATTCGGCACCGGCAGATACGCCACCAACAGATGCACCTGCCGTAGAGGCAGTACCGGATACGCAACCGGTATCAGCACCTCAGTCATCAGAAATACAGGAAGACCTTTTGACAGAAGTTGAAAGGGATGCAGTTGGAGAAATTGCAAACATCAGCATGGGCTCCTCTGCAACAACATTGTATTCCCTGGTAAATCGAAAAGTAAATATTACAACACCCGTAGTTACTATGTCGAATTGGCAGACCGTGGTTGAAGATTATCAGAAACCATGCGTATTTATTCAGATTCGATATACAACAGGACTTGATGGCTCAAACATCATGGTACTGAAAGAGCATGATGTAAAAGTAATTACAGACCTGATGATGGGCGGGGATGGAACAAATACAGACGGAGAGTTGGGAGAACTGCATTTAAGTGCGATTTCCGAAGCGATGAACCAGATGATGGGTTCCGCAGCAACATCACTTTCCACAATGCTTGGAACGACAATTGATATCAGTCCCCCGGAAGCAAGCCTTATTGATTTGGATGAATTCACCTCAGGTGTTGACATTGCAAGCTTCTTAGGAGGAACATTTGTTAAAATATCTTTCCGGATGCAGATTGATGAATTGGTAGACAGTACAATCATGCAGCTATATCCAATTGAATTTGCAAGGAGTCTGTATGATACATTTGTTGCTTCCAGTGCACCGGAGGAACCAGAACCGGCACCGGCTCCAGCACCGGAACCGCAGCCGTTTATTCCACCAACACAGGAGGCACCGACACCCGCTTATGATATGGGTCAGGGAAATGCCGGTCAGATGGGAATGCCTTCCATGGGAGCACCCCAGATGGATATGTCCGGTATGGGAGCGTCCCAGATGGGAATGGGAATGCCCCAGATGAATATGGGGATGTCTCAGATGAATATGGGAATGCCCCAGATGGGAATGGGAATGCCTCAGATGGGAATGGGAATGCCCCAGATGAATATGGGAGCAGCTCCAATGAACATTCAGCCGGCACAGTTCCAAAGCTTCAGTAATAATGCAGGTGGAATACCGGGCCAGGAAAACATTGGTCTGATTAAGGATGTTCCATTAGAGGTTACGGTAGAACTTGGAAGAACCAAAAAGTCGATTGCAGAAATCTTGGACTTCGCACCGGGAACAATTATCGAACTTGATAAGATTGCCGGTGAACCAATAGATGTACTGGTAAATGGTAAATTTGTAGCAAAGGGCGAGGTCGTAGTAATTGAAGAAAGTTTTGGTATTCGTGTAACCGAAATAATTAACTAGGAAATAGGAGAAAAGAGTATGGCGAAGAATATTTTAATAGTTGATGATGCAGCATTTATGAGAATGATGATTAAGGACATCCTTAGCAAGAACGGATACAACGTTGTTGGTGAGGCTGAGAATGGTGTGAAAGCATTTGAAAAGTATAATGAACTGAAGCCGGACCTGGTGTTGATGGATATCACGATGCCTGAACTGGATGGAATCGGTGCTTTGAAGAAAATCAAAGGAGCTGACCCGAACGCACTTGTAATTATGTGTTCTGCAATGGGACAACAGGCAATGGTTATTGAATCCATTCAGGCCGGTGCGAAGGACTTTATTGTAAAACCTTTCCAGGCAGACCGTGTATTGGAAGCTGTTAAGAAAGTAGTGGGATAAGATGCTTCTTGCGATATCTTCAAGAACAGACAGTTATCTTCAATTTTTAACCGTATTGGTGCTTTTTGTATTTGTGCTGTTTATTACGTACTTTACGACCCGTTTTATTGCAAATTATCAGAAAAATAAAACAAACGGAAAGAACATCGAAGTAATCGAAACAGCAAGAATTTCATCCAATAAGTATTTACAGATTGTAAAAGCCGGAAAGCATTATTTGCTGATTGCAATCGGAAAGGATGAGGTTCATATGTTGACAGAGCTGACCGAAGAGGAATTGGTTCTGGCAGCGGAAACCAATACCGGTATGATGGATTTTGCCAAAATTTTCACACAGGCAAAAAAATTGAAGGAAAAAGAGAAAGAATAACGATGCACTATATGAAAAAGATAATGATGACAATATGCCTACTGATGACGGTGGGCATATTGTGTATTATTCCAGATTTTCCGGCTCATGCAGCAGCAACAGGCGGTGGACTTACCGGGGAACTGGAGGATAGCACTACCTTGTCGGAACCGGGTTCCGCCAAGGATGGAGATGATTTATCCGAACTGAATATTGCCAATACCTTTACGATTACACAAAATAATGGGAACGGACAGATTAATGGTACGTTGCGGATTCTGATTACGCTGACTTTGATTGCACTGGCACCAACGCTGTTAATTATGTTGACGTCCTTTACCAGAATTATTATTGTGCTTCATTTTACAAGGGCGGCATTGAATACCCAAACAGCGCCTCCAAATCAGGTGTTGATTGGGTTAGCTTTGTTTCTGACATTTTTTATTATGAGGCCGACTCTTACCCAGATTTATACGGAGTCACTCGTTCCGTTTGAACAGGGACAGATTACTCAGGAAGAGTTTCTGGAGCAGGGCATGGAACCGCTTCGTCAGTTCATGATGCGTCAGACACAAAAATCGGATGTGAATTTGTTTTTTGATATTAGTGGTGAAACATGGGACGGAACTCTTGATTCTATTCCAACAGAAATTCTGATTCCGAGTTTTATCATCAGTGAATTGCGAACAGCGTTTATTATCGGATTTTATATTTATATTCCGTTTATTGTAATTGATATGGTTGTAGCGTCTACCCTTATGGGAATGGGTATGATGATGCTTCCGCCAACGACTATTTCCATGCCGTTTAAAATTTTGTTGTTTATTCTGGCAGATGGCTGGGCATTGATTATTGGAAATCTTGTAAAGACTTTTTACTAAATCAATAAACGCATTTTGGGAAGGGAGGAATTTAATTGTCAATTGATGAAGTTACAGCGGTATCCAGTTCGGCGTTGTACCTGATTATTAAAGTTGCGGCACCGGTGTTGCTGGTTTCTCTGGTTATTGGACTTATTATCAGTATTTTTCAGACAGTTACCTCCATTCAGGAGCAGACGCTGACGTTTGTACCAAAAATTCTTGCAGTGTTTCTGACATTGATTCTGCTGGGACATTGGATGCTTAATGAGATGGTACAGTTTATGATTGATTTATGGTCGAATTTTTTGCTCTATATAAGGTGAGAAAATGATTAATTATAGCTTCACATATCATGATTTAGAATATTTTCTCCTGATTTTTGTGAGGGTTGCAAGCTTTATTTTTATAGCACCCTTTTTCAGCATGAGAAACACTCCGAGAAATGTCCGTGTTGCGTTAAGCTTTTTCTTTTCCGTACTGCTTTATCATATTCTTCCGGATACAGAGATTGTTTATGACGGATTGCTTGGATACACGATACTGGTAATGAAAGAAATCGTTACCGGACTTCTGATTGGATTTGGTGCAAATTTTTGTACATCAATCACGGCGTTTGCCGGTCAGATTGCAGATATGGAAATGGGTTTATCCATGGCAAGTATGTTTGACCCGACCACACAGCAGCAGACTACAATTTCCGGTGTGATTTATAATTATATGATTATGCTGATGCTGATTATTTCCGGTATGTACCGGTATCTGCTTTCTGCATTCGCAGAAACTTATACACTGATTCCGGTAAATGGAGCAGAGTTTAAATTTACGAAACTGATGGATTCTTTTCTGCAGTTTATGTCAGACTATATTATTATTGGTTTCCGGATTTGTCTGCCTGTTTTCTGCGTTATGGTTATTTTAAATGCTATCCTCGGTGTGCTTGCAAAGGTTTCACCACAGTTAAACATGTTTGCAGTAGGATTGCAGCTGAAAGTTCTGGTGGGAATATGCGTACTATTTTTGTCCATGTCCATGCTTCCGGATGCAGCAGGATTTATTTTTAACCAGATGAAAACCGTTGTTGTAAATTTTGTCGAGGCAATGAGTTAAGGAGGAGCAGACATTGGTATTGGAATATCAATTACAGTTTTTTGCCAAGGATGGACCTGGCGGAGAAAAAACAGAAGAGCCTACCTCCAAAAAACTCGAAGATGCACGTAAAGAAGGTCAGGTTGCCAAAAGTAAAGAAATCGCAAACGCTTTTGGAATACTTGCATTGTTTTTGATTTTAAAGTTTTATGCCGGAATACTTGGAAACAGTTTTATCGATTTTTTCGGAGGAATCTATAGTCAGATTCCGGATGCAATTCAGATGTTTGATGGGAAGATTCCGGTTGCAACCATTATGGTAATGCTGAGAACCATGATGCTGCGAACACTGCTGATGCTTGCACCGGTACTGCTGATTGCTGTGATTATTGCATTTGTATGCGATGTGGTACAGGTAAAATGGAAGCCGACAGGAAAGCCTCTGAAACCGAAGTTCAGCAAACTGAATCCGGTAAAAGGATTTGGAAGAATTTTTTCCAAAAACTCCATTGTGGAGTTAATAAAGTCACTTGCAAAATTATTGATTATCGGATGGGTGGTTTACAGCCAGTTGAAAGGGCGGGCTTCCCAGTTGTTTCTGTTATATGATATTTCTCTGCAACAGGCGATTGGACTTGTGGGAGAAATTGTTTATGAAGTCGGTATCCGGATTGCCGCGGTTTATATGATTATTGCATTTGCTGATTTTGCATATCAGAAATATAAATTTAAAGATGATATGAAAATGACCAAGCAGGAAGTAAAAGATGAATATAAAAACCAGGAAGGAGATCCGCAGGTAAAAGGAAAACAGAAGCAGAGAATGCGTGAGGCTTCCATGCGGAGAATGATGCAGGAGCTGCCGAGTGCGGATGTCGTTATTACAAACCCGACGCATTATGCGGTTGCGGTAAAGTATGACCCGGATAAATATGATGCTCCTTATGTTATTGCAAAGGGAGAGGATTATCTGGCACAGAAGATTAAAGAGATTGCCAGAGATAATGAGATTGAGATTGTGGAAAATAAACCGTTGGCGAGAATGCTGTATGCCAATGTTGACATAGGCGGATTAGTTCCGCCGGAACTGTACCAGGCAGTGGCTGAGGTACTTGCATTTGTATATCACCTTAAGGGAAAAGTATAAAATTACGGAAGGAGAATGGGCATGAAAAAAGCGGATATTGGCGTTGCAGCATATATTCTTGCAGCGTTTATAATGTTAATCGTGCCGATTCCCAGCTGGCTTCTCGACGTGTTGCTTGCATGTAACATGGCGGTTGCATTTACCATCATGTTTGGCACAATGTTTTCAAAAGAAGTTCTGGACATGTCTTTTTTCCCTACCATGCTCTTATTTACGACGATTTTCCGTATCGCACTGAATGTTTCTTCTACCAGACTGATTCTGACGACCGGTGATCCGGGACAGGTAGTTGCAACATTCGGAAGCTTTGTAGGTGGCGGAGATTTGATTGTAGGAGCAATCGTTTTTATTATTTTGATTATCGTTCAGTTTATGGTAATCAACAAAGGTTCTGAAAGAGTTGCAGAAGTAACGGCACGTTTTACCTTGGATGCTATGCCAGGCAAGCAGATGGCAATCGATGCGGATCTGAATACCGGTGCAATTAATGATGCAGAAGCAAAACGCCGTAGAGATAAGATTCAGGAAGAAGCAAGCTTCTTCGGCTCCATGGATGGTGCGGTAAAGTACGTAAAAGGAGATGCAACGGCAGGTCTGATTATTACAGTCGTAAACGTAGTCGGCGGTATCGCCATGGGTGTTCTGAGACAGAATATGGATATCACGGCTGCTTTAAATAAATATGTAATACTGACAATCGGTGATGGTCTGGTGAGCCAGATTCCTTCACTGCTGACGTCTCTTGCAACCGGTATTCTTGTAACAAAGGGTTCCAAGGATGCAGATTTTGGTACAGTTCTTGTCAGTCAGTTGTTCGGAGTTCCGAGGTCATTGTATCTGGTAGGTGCGATTATTGCAGGTCTTGGAATTGTAACACCATTGCCATCCGTAATCTTCCTTGCACTTGGTCTGGTGTTTATCGTTGCAGGAAGAGTGATTGCAGGAACGATTGAAACGGCAAAGATTGAAAATGAAGTTGATGCGGAAGAAGTCGCAGCAGAGGAAATACGACAACCGGAAAACGTCAACAGTCTGCTGCAGGTGGACCCTATCGAACTGGAATTTGGATATGGAATCATCCCGCTTGCAGATGTAAACCAGGGTGGCGATTTGCTTGACCGTGTCGTTATGATTCGACGGCAGATTGCATTGGAACTTGGTACGGTCGTGCCGATTATCCGTCTGCGTGATAATATTCAGCTGAATCCGAATCAGTATATTATTAAAATAAAAGGAATTCAGGTCAGCGAAGGAGAAATCCTTTTTGACCACTATATGGCAATGAATCCGGGTTATGTGGAGGAAGAAATTACCGGTATCCCGACATTTGAACCATCGTTCCATCTGCCGGCTATCTGGATTACGGAAGGGCAGCGGGAACGTGCAGAGAGTCTTGGCTATACGGTAGTTGACCCGCCTTCAATTATTGCAACACATTTGACGGAAATTATCAGGCAGCACATTTCAGAGCTGCTGACAAGACAGGATGTTCAGAACCTGGTAAACAACCTGAAAGAAACAAACCCATCGCTGGTGGACGAACTTGTACCAAAGCTGCTTGGACTTGGAGAAGTTCAGAAGGTATTGCAGAATTTATTAAAAGAAGGAATTTCCATTCGAGACCTTCTTACCATATTCGAAACGCTGGCAGATTATGCAGCAACAACACGTGATACAGATATTCTGACCGAGTATGTGCGTCAAAGTCTGAAGCGTGCCATTTCCGGAAAGTTTTTCCCGGCAAATGAAACGACAAGTGTAGTAACACTCGACCCGAAACTGGAACAGGAGATTATGGCGAGTGTGAAGCAGACCGAAACGGGAGCTTATCTGACACTTGACCCGGAAAAGACAAAAGCAATTATGAAATCGGTGGAAACAGAAATTGCCAAGCTGGAGAACCTTGGAAAGAATCCAATTATTATAACCTCTCCAATTGTGCGAATTTATTTTAAACGTTTGACGGAAGATTATTTTAAGGATTTAATCGTTATATCATACAATGAGATAGAAAGTAATATTGAGTTACAGTCAGTAGGAATGGTGACAGCATGATTATTAAAAAGTTTCAGGGGAAAACAGAAGCAGAAGCAGTTGAAAGTGCAAAAAAAGAGCTGGGAAATAATATTGTCATAATGAATGTCCGTAATGTGAAAAAGAAAGGACTTTTCAGCTTTTTAATGCCACAGATGACAGAAGTGACGGTTGCATTAGAGGAGGAAACGGAACGGGTTCCCGTAACGCCTAAGGTGGAAACAAAATCTCTTACGGATGCAATTGCCAATATCAGGACCGTAAGTGAAGCATCCTTAAAACAGACAGAAGAAGTAGTTAAGGAAAGCGAAGAACCGTCCGAAAATAAAAAGAAAGAGAATAGTGCGATTGAGGAAAAACTGGACAATCTGCATATTCTTTTGGAACAGCAGCTTCAAAAACCGGAAGAAAGCAAATTGGAGCAGACGGAAGAAAAAGACAGTGAATTGGAAAAGTTCATGAAACTGCTTTATAACACCATGCTGGATAATGAAGTAAACGAGCAGTATGCAAATCAGATTATTGATGAAATAGAGAAAATAAACAAACCCAATATGCCGTTTGATTATGCATTGGCAAATACGTATCAGAAAATGATTTTGAAATTTGGAAAGCCAATTGGAATAACGCCTGCCCAGAAGGGACCGAAGGTGGTATTTTTCCTCGGACCGACAGGGGTTGGTAAAACGACTACAATTGCAAAAATTGCTTCCAAATTCAGTGTGGAAAGTGGAAAAAAAGTAGCACTTCTGACCGCAGATACTTACCGTATTGCAGCAGCGGAGCAGTTGCGTACTTATGCCAATATCCTGGAGGTGCCGTTCCGCATTATTTACTCGACCGAAGAGGTAGAGCAGTCCCTTCGGGATTTTAAAGATTACGATTATATCCTGGTTGATACAGCAGGTCATTCTCATCAGAATGAGGCACAAAGAGAGGTCATGAACGGCTTTATCCATTCTGTGGATGGATTGGCGGAAAAAGAGGTATTTCTTGTACTGAGTGCAACGACAAAATACCGTGATCTGCTCAGTATTGCAGATACTTATACCGCGATGACCGATTATAAGCTTATTTTTACAAAGCTGGATGAGACAACGACGCTTGGAAACCTGTTGAACCTAAAACTCCACACCGGTTTTCCGCTGTCCTATGTGACTTATGGACAGAATGTTCCGGATGATATTGAAACTTTTAATCCGCAGAAAACCGTAAAACAATTGCTTGGTGGAAGAAAAAATTAATTTTGCAAAATAAGTGAGGACAGAACATGGATCAGGCAGAGCAGTTACGAAATATAATTAAGGCAGGAAATGTAAATCGGAACAGACCTGTTGCCAGAGTAATTACCGTTACCAGTGGAAAAGGCGGAGTCGGAAAGTCCAATACCGCAATCAATCTGGCAATACAGTTTCGTAAAATGGGACAAAGAGTCATTATTCTGGATGCCGATTTTGGTCTTGCCAATATTGAAATTATGTTTGGGACCGTTCCAAAGCATAATTTATGCGACTTGATTTATCAGGGAAAAAATATTAAAGAAATTATTACATGGGGGCCTATGGAGGTTGGATTTATTTCCGGAGGTTCCGGAATTGCAGGGCTGTCAAACCTCAGCAGGGATTATCTTGTGTATATCATTCAGAATCTCGCGGAGCTGGATGCAATCGCAGATGTAATTATTATTGATACCGGAGCCGGAATTTCGGATGCGGTTTTGGAATTCCTGGTTGCAAGTGGAGAGATACTTCTTGTGACAACACCGGAGCCTACCTCGATTACGGATTCGTATTCGTTGCTAAAAGCGCTGAACCGTCATCCAAGATTTATGATGGAGGCATCGCAGATAAAAGTAATTGCCAATAAGGTGGATTCCCAGAATGAAGGACAGGCATTATTTAATAAACTGAATGCCGTGGTAAGCCGTTATTTGAAACTGCCGATTTCTTATCTGGGAGCTGTTCCGCAGGACAATCAGTTATCGAAAGCGGTCATGCAGCAGATGCCGGTTTCTCTTCAGACACCGCAGGCAAAATCAGCACTTGCCTATGAGGCAATTGCAGCAAAACTTATGAATAAAGACTTGAACCAGAACATACCAAAGAGAGGAATGGCAGCATTTTTCTCACATATTATTTCAGGAAAAAAGAATAACGGATAAGGGGGAAGGTTATGTTATCAAAATATGTGATGCCGGGAAATAAAGTAGAGATTCAGGCAGTGGAACGCATCAAGTATGCGGATGAAAGTGAAAAGAAGAAAGTATATGTCAGCCAGGTAAATGATATTTTATCGGAGGACCGGCTGGAAATCCTTATGCCGATGGAAAAGTCAAAACTGATATTGCTTCCGGTAAATGCAGAGTATGATTTGTACTTTTATACACCTACCGGACTGTATCAGTGTTTTGTGAATGTCGTTGACCGTTATAAAAATGATAACCAGTTTATTCTTTTGTTAGAACTTACCAGTAATTTGCGTAAGTTCCAGCGCCGTGAATATTACCGGTTGGGATGTGCGCTTGAAATGAATGCACGTCCATTGGAAAAAGAAGAAGTGGATGCCGTAAAAAATAACAGTACATTTTTGGTGCCGGGACTGCCTTTGAAACGAAGCGTCATTGTGGATATCAGCGGAGGCGGAATCCGTTTTGTCGGAAGCTACTGCTACGAACCGGAAAGTCTTGTTTACTGTAAGTACAGTCTGGTAATTGATGGAAATGCAAAAGAGTATACACTTGTTTCCAAAGTGCTTACGGTACGGGAACTGGAAGATCGTCCGGGATTCTATGAACATCGTGCCCAGTACATAAATATTGACACGATTGAGCGTGAAGAAATTATCCGTTTTATCTTTGAAGAAGAAAGAAAGCATCGAAAAAGAGAAAAAGGAATATAAATGATTACTTTGCACTCATGTGAAGAACTACCTGTGATATAATAAACCTAATAAATAATTGTGAGAGGACACTGTATGAGTAGGAATGGTTCCGTTACTGCCGGAAAGATTGTTGCAATTGCAAGTTCCACAGGTGGCCCGAAAGCGTTACAGACATTGATTCCATTGTTGCCGCAGAATTTAAATGCACCGGTATTGATTGTGCAGCATATGCCTGCCGGATTTACGGAAGCATTGGCAACAAGGCTGAATGAATTAAGTCCTATCGCTGTAAAAGAGGCTGCGGATGGTGAAGTGATCCAGAATGGAACGGTGTATCTTGCACGCGGGGGCAGACATATGAATATTGCAAAATGTCTGCGGGGACATGTAGTTCACTATACGGACGAGCCGCCGAGAGAAGGGGTTCGACCGTGTGCAAACTATATGTACGAATCTTTGGCAGACTGTGGCTATGAAGAAGTCATCTGCGCGGTATTGACGGGAATGGGTTCTGATGGAACAGTGGGAATCCGCAATCTGAAACAAAAGAAAAATGTGAGTGTTTTTGTGCAGGATGAGGCAAGTTGTACGGTGTATGGAATGCCGAGAAGTGTGGTAAACAGTGGATTGGCAGTGAAGGGGATTCCACTGACACAGATTGCACAGGAAATTATTAAGAACGTGGGGGTAAATTAAAATGGATGTAAGCCAGTATTTGGAAATTTTCCTTGATGAAACAAAGGAACACCTTGAAAACCTGAATGCTCAGATTTTGAAGCTTGAGCAGGAGCCGGAAGACACAGATACCATAAATGAAATTTTCCGTGCTGCACACTCCCTGAAGGGAATGGCAGGAACGATGGGTTACAAGAGAATGCAGAATCTTACCCATGACATGGAGAATGTTTTTTCCGAAATTCGTAATGGAAGCATGAAGGTGTCTGCAAATCTGATTGATACGTTGTTTCAGTGTCTGGATGCATTGGAAGAATATACCAATAATATTCAGAATTCCGCAGACGAAGGAACAAATGAAAATCTTCCGTTAATTGAAATGCTGAATAATTTCCTGAAAAATGAAAACGCAGATGCTGCAAAAGAAGAAAAGAAAGCAGAAGCAGCACCGGCAGAGACACCTGCAGAAGCTGCGGGCGGTGATGATGAAAAGTGGAAACAGATTAAGCTCGGAGATTCGGAACTCGTGGTATTGCGTGCAGCAAAGGCACAGGGAAAGAATGTTTACGGACTTACGGTTTATGTAAATGAAAGCTGTTTGCTTAAAGCAGCAAGAGCATTTTTAGTATATAAAGCAATTGAGGAAAAGGCAGAAATTATTGTGAGCCATCCTTCGGCACAGGATATCGAGGACGAGCGTTTTGAATTAGACTTTAGTCTTGTAGTTATTTCAGACGCACCATTGGATGATATTCTTCATGCAGCCAGAAATGTTTCTGAAATTGAAAAAGTAGTTGGTTCTGTTATGGATATTAAACCGGAAGAAGCACCGGCAGAGAATGCCGCTCAGAGTACCAGTGATGCAAAACCTGCACAGGGAGCAGCACAGGCACCTGCAAAGGCGGCAGATAAGAAGCCCGGCAAACCGGTAGTAAACAGAACCGTACGTGTAGATATCGAAAAACTCGATGTGTTAATGAATCTGGTAAGCGAGTTGATTATTGCAAAGAACTCACTTGTATCAGCATCTTATTCAGAAGGTGTAACCGGTGCCGGATTTAATGAGCAGATTGAATATCTTGAGAGCGTAACGACAAATCTTCATGAATCGGTTATGAAGGTTCGAATGGTTCCAATCGAAAGCGTGGTAAGCAAATTCCCTCGTATGATTCGAGACCTGTCCAAGAAGCTTGATAAGAAGATGGAATTATATATGTCCGGTGAGGAAACAGAACTTGACCGTACCGTAGTAGATGAAATCGGTGATCCTTTGATGCATTTGCTTCGTAATTCCGCAGACCATGGACTGGAATCTGCTGAGGTGCGTGCACAGAGAGGAAAGCCACCGGTGGGTTCTATTTTCCTGGACGCATATCAGGATGGTAATAACGTTGTAATTGAAGTCCGTGATGATGGTAACGGAATTGATGTTGAAAAAGTTAAGAATACTGCGATTGAAAGAGGCGTTATCACACAGGAACAGGGCGATAATATGAGCGAAAAAGATATTATCAACCTCTTATTCCATGCCGGTTTTTCAACCGCAAAGAAGATTTCGGATGTATCCGGTCGTGGTGTTGGTCTTGATGTTGTAAAATCCAAGATTGAATCCTTAAGCGGTGAGGTAGAAGTAAAATCAAAACTGGGCGAAGGAAGTACATGGATTATTCGTCTGCCATTGACACTTGCTATTATTCAGGCATTGATGGTTACTGTCGGTGGAGAAAAATATGCATTGTCACTTGGAAGTATTCAGACCATCGAAGACGTAAGACCGGAAGATATTAAACTGGTGCAGAACAGTGAAGTTATTAATCTGAGAGGTACCGTTATCCCGATTATCCGCTTGAGCAAAGAATTGGATATTGAAAGCTTAAAGAGTCCGGAAGACAATATGGTAGTAGTTATTGTAAAGAAGGGCGAAAGACTTGCAGGACTTGTTGTAGATGAACTTATGGGACAGCAGGAAATCGTTATTAAGTCTCTTGGAAAATATATTAATAAGTGCAAGCTTATTAGTGGAGCAACAATACTTGGTGATGGCGAAGTTGCGCTGATTCTTGATGCAAATGCATTGATTTAGACAGGGGGATAACAACATGGATGAATTAAAAGTGAAACAGGTGGTTTCTGAAGGAGAAACTGTACAGTACATTGTAATCCGCTTAGGAAGTGAGCAGTACGGAATTGATATTAAGTATGTAGATAACATTGTAAGAATGCAGCATATCACAAGAGTACCGAAGGTTGCAGAGTATCTGAAAGGCGTAATCAATCTTCGTGGAGAAGTAATTCCGGTTATGAATCTTCGTTTGAAGATGAATCTTGAGGAAAAAGAAGCAACAAAGGCAACGAGAATTATTATATTGAAGCTGGAGCAATATGGCACCATCGGATTTATCGTAGATGAGGTATGTGAAGTAGTTACTTTGAGCGAAAGCCAGATTGATAAAGTTGCATATGATGGAAATGAAGACAAGCAGAACTTTGTATCCGGTATTGGAAAATATCAGGATGATTTGATTTCATTGCTTGATTTAAATGCAGTTGCAGTCGAGAAATAAGAAACAGTTTGAACAACAATCAGCATTTATTAGGAGGGACCATGAAGGACCTTAGTATGGAACAATTGACACATGAATATTTTGATGTGTTGAAGGAATTGGGAAATATCGGAGCAGGAAACGCAACGACAGCTCTGGCACAGTTGATTAACTGTAAAGTAGATATGAAAGTGCCGCAGGTACGATTATTGGAATTCAAGGATCTCGGTGAGATTCTTGGAGGTGAAGAGCAGGTGCTTGTAAGTATTTACCTTCAGGTGGAAGGTGATATTGATGGAAGCATGATGTTTCTTCTGACAAAAGAGGCGGCACTGCATCTGGTAAATAAACTGATGTGCGGAATGCTCGGCATTGATGAGAAAAATATTGAAGAATGTGAATTTGGAGAAATGGAATGCTCAGCAATCAAGGAAGTCGGAAACATTATTACCGGTGCTTATCTGAATGCGTTGTCTTCACTGACCAATATGAAGATATTTCCGTCCGTGCCACAGCTTGGAATTGATATGGCAGGTGCCATATTAAGTGTTCCGGCGGCAGAGTTTGGTGTTTATGGAGATAATATTTTGCTGATTCAGACACAATTTTCGGATGATATTGAGCTGGACGGCTACTTTATTTTAATACCTGATATGGAATCTTATGAGAGAATTCTCTCATCTTTAGGAGTTATGTAGCATGAGTGAGATAATAAAAGTTGGTATGGCTGACTGGAAAATTTGTTCCGGGCAGGATGGGGTTACCACTCTTGGCTTAGGTTCCTGCGTTGGTATTGCGATAAGGGACCCGGGCACGGGAATTGGTGGTTTGGCACATATAATGCTTCCCGACAGTACAGAAATCAGAAATAATTCAAACAGACCCAAGTTTGCAGATACAGGCATTGCCGATATGGTGGATGCAATGGTGAAAGAGGGGGCAAATCGAAATAAGCTTGTTGCCAAGATTGCAGGCGGAGCGCAGATGTTTGCATTTGGCAGTTCCAAAAGTGATATGATTCGTGTAGGCGAAAGAAATGTTCTGGCAAGCAAAAAGAAGCTGAGTGAAATGAACATCCCTCTTTTGGCAGAGGATACGGGTGAAACCTATGGTCGTACCGTTGTTTTTTACCCGGAGAATGGAAATTTCTTAATTCGAGCAGTAGGAAAACCGGAGAAGATGATATGAAAAAGGGGAAATTATTTGCCCCTTTCTTAATGCTTCTGGCTGGATTGATTGCAAGTGTGATGATGTACTGCAATCATTATGACAGCAAGCAGATGCTGTGGATTCTGATTCTTGTTATGGTGCTTTTTTATATCATAGGTTATCTGCTGCAGCGTCAGGTTGCAAAGTTTATCAAAAAGATTAAGGAAGAAGAAGCAAAAGAAGGGGAAGTTATCGAAAAGGAAGCTCCCGGTGAAGAAACGGACGAAAAAGAGTCCAAAGAAGAAAAACCGCAGGAAAATTCGCAGGAAGAGGCGAAATAAAAAATAAATTCGGAAGAAAAAGGAGGTTGCAATGGACGAGGCATATAAGAACAAGCTTTGGGCAGAATATGCAAAATCAAAATCGCCGGAAGTCAGAGAAAAACTGATTCTGGAATATGCACCTCTTGTAAAATTAGTTGCAGGAAGACTGAGCATGTATCTTGGATACAATGTGGAATATGATGATCTGGTAAGTTATGGTATTTTTGGATTGATAGATGCCATTGATAAATTTGACAGCATGAAGGAAGTTAAATTTGAAACATATGCAAGTCTTCGTATTCGTGGTTCTATTTTGGATCAGATTCGAAAAATGGACTGGATTCCGAGAACCATTCGTCAGAAGCAGAAGCGTATTGATACGGCAATGAAAGAAATTGAGGCAACGACAGGACGGGCTGCAACAGATGATGAAATTGCACAGAGTCTTGGAATTTCGACAGACGAATATGTGGACTGGCAGTCTCAGATGAAAATTACCGGCGTTGTTTCATTGAATGAATTTATGGAAGCCGGAAGTGATGTCCCGGCAGAAAAGAGCAATCAGCACCGATTCGAAAGTCCGGAAGAAGTCATTGAAAAGAGTGAATTAAAGGAAGTACTTGCAGGTGCATTGGAGCTTTTGACAGAAAAAGAAAAGAAGGTCATTTTATTATATTATTATGAGGAACTGACATTAAAGGAAATCAGTAATATTCTGGAAGTATCAGAATCCAGAATTTCACAGCTTCATACGAGAGCACTGCAAAAAATGAAGGTTCGGATGGGAAATTACATGGGGGTATTTTCTTTATGAAAAATGGTTATTTTCAAATCGGCTGCAGCAATGGTGGAACCATTGTAAAGGTCGTAAAACCAGAAGACGGTGGAAAGTTTGTTTCTGCAAAGGAAATTGCAGATTATCTTACACTACATGGAATTTTATATGATGCGGGAGCAATTACAAGGGGAATTCAGGAAGCGGCAGTTGCTGCAAAGAATGAATTCCTATTTTTGGTAAATAAGGATCTTGTTCCGGAAATTCGTGAAAGTTATCTTCTGAACATCAGTCAGGATAGAATGACGGCAGTGGCGAAGTTTTATCCGCCATCCGTGAAAGGACAGAGAATGTCCGCAGATGAGTTTATTCATGACCTGACGCATAAGGGGATTATTTTTGGTATCCAGAAAGAGGCAATTGAAAACTTCTTTAAGACTCCGAGCTATTGTACCGAATTTGTAGTAGCAAAAGGAGAGGAACCAAGACAGGGGTCGGACGCAAGAATTGAATATTTCTTTGAAACAGATTTGCGTGCAAAGCCTACGCTGAGTGAAGACGGAAGTGTGGATTTCTTCCATTTGAATACCATAAATCACTGCAAAAAGGATGACATTCTGGCACGCCTTTATCCTGAAGATAAGGGAGAAGACGGCACCAGCATTTATGGGGAACATATTAAACCAAGAGAGGTAAAGAGAAAGAGCCTGAAATTTGGCAGAAACATCAAGCTTTCCGAGGACCGCTGTGTCATTACCTCCGAGGTAAACGGGCATGTCATGCTGGTAGATGACAAGGTGTTTGTATCGAATGTCCTTGAAGTGGAAAATGTGGATACAGCAACCGGAAATATTGATTACGAGGGAAGTGTGCAGGTAAATGGAAACGTCTGCACCAACTTTAAAATAAGTGCCAGAGGAAATGTACAGGTACGTGGTGTCGTGGAAGGGGCTGAAATTGAAGCCGATGGCGATATTATCATCGAACGCGGTATGAACGGTATGGGCAAAGGAGTTTTGAAGGCAGGCGGAAATGTTGTATCCAAGTTTATCGAAAATTCTTCGGTAAAAGCAGGGGGCTATGTTTCCACAGAGTCCATTCTTCATAGTACGGTCATGGCGGGAACCGAGATTAACGTAACCGGAAAGAAAGGGTTTATCACGGGAGGAAGAGTGTGCGCAACAAATCTGATTCACGTGAAGACACTTGGTTCTCCGATGGGGGCAGATACCATTGTAGAGGTAGGCGTAGACCCTACTGTGAAAGTACGTATGCAGGAACTCCAGAAAATGGTTGTGGAGCATAAAAAGTCAATTGATGCAACACATCCGGTGTTGACAGCTACCTTGCAGAAAATCCAGCAAGGTGTTAAGATGAAACCCGAACAGCTGAAATACTTCCAGGAAATGCTTCAGGAAGAGAATGCAAAGAAGCAGGAAATGGAAACTGCTTTAAAGGAAATGGAACGTTTGCAGGTTATTTTGGACGAAAGTGCTGCTGCAAAGGTGGAAGTTACCGGAGAGGTATATAGTGGAACCAAAATTTGTATTGCAGATGTTTCGATGATTGTAAAGAACCCGATGACTTATTGTAAATTTATCAAGTCACAGGGCGATGTTAAAATGGTAGCATTATAATCGTTTTATAAAGAGGTGCAGTATTATGACGATTAGCAGAATTGAACTTCAGGGTCAGGTTACGCGGGCACAGGATTTTACGACAATAAAACAAAACGAAGATCAAAAGGGAATCGTGGACCAGTCCAATTTCCAGACACAGATCAATCATAATATTGAGCAGCATTTGCATCAGGTCCGTCGCGGGGATGCTGCTGAGAATCAGAACAAAAAATTTGATGCAAAAGAAGAGGGAAGCGGAACCTATTCCGGAGATGGTGGTAAGAATCGCAATAAAAAGGAAAAGGAAGACGGTAAAGTATTCCTGAAGGGACAAAGCGGATTCGATATAAAAATATAGAATATCCGTATGAAATACATGGAGAAAGAAAATGTCAATAATTGAAATTGTATTACTGGTTTTTGGGGCAATCATTTTTATAGGAAGCTTTTTGATTCCATCGAAGGAGAAGAAGTCATCGGCACCGCAGGTAGATGAGGAAACGATTCGCAAGATGGTCGATAAGGAAGTGGAGAGTGCCAAGAGTCAGATTAACGATATTGTAGATGAAACCATAACGTATGCGATGGAAAAAACAGAACGAAGCATGGACCGTCTGACAAATGAAAAGATGATGGCAGTAAACGAATACTCCGATACCGTTTTGGGCGAAATTGATAAAAATCATAAAGAAGTCGTTTTCTTATATGATATGTTAAATGACAAGCATGAGAATTTGAAAAATACTGTTTCTGAGGCAGAAAAGAAAGCCAGTGAGGTAAAGCAGACCGTAAAGGATGCTGAAATCACCGCAAAAGAAGCAGAGGAAAAGGCAAAGGTTGCCATGGAATCTGTAGAAGCCGGAAAACAGGCGGAAACAACAGAAAATTTTGTCCCGTTTATTCCACAGAGCATCGAGCTTCCCAAGGAAGAACCAAAGCCGGAACGTAAGAAGCGTGCGGCAAAGCCCAAAGTGGAAGAGGCAGAAGAATTAACAGAGAATTCAGATAGTTCCGGAAATTCAGAAAGTTTCATAGATTCGGAAAATTCAGATGCTTTAAAACTTGCTAACGATGTTTCAAAAGATGCAATTACTGCATCCCAGAGTGCGAAATCAGTTAAGCCGGATGCAGCAGAAGTGCCGGATGTGACCGTTTCGCTTGACCAGGTGGGCAGAACCGGTGGAAGAAACAGCAATGAGCGTATTTTGGAGCTTCACAAGGCTGGAAAATCCAATATGGCAATTGCCAAGGAGCTTGGTCTTGGAATTGGCGAAGTAAAGTTAGTGATAGACTTGTTTGAAGGGATGTAATGAAACATCATGAATTTAAAATATTACCTGAGAGGTCTTGGAATCGGTACGATTGTAACAGCGCTGATTCTTGGAATTGCATTAGGCAATCCCAAAGACCAGATGAGCAATGAGGAAATAAAACAAAAAGCAAAAGAATTGGGAATGGTAGAACAGACCGGTGTGTTGACGGATGGTGTAGAAGAATCTACTCCGGAAGATTTTCTTGAGACAGATTCGTCAGAGGAAAGTTTGGAGAAAACGATTCAGCCGACTGCAACGACGGAGCCGACCGAAGAACCACAACCAACGGAAAGTCCGGAAGCATCCGCAACGACGGAACCTACCGAAGAACCACAGGCGACAGAAAGTCCGAAAGCAACTGCAACGAAGAATCCGCTTGCAGAACCTACGGAGAGTCCACAACCAACCGAGAAGCCGATGCCTACAGAAAAGCCACAGCCTACGGAAAAGCCGCAAGCCACAGAGAAACCGCAGGCGGCAGCGGAATCACAAGCTTCTGAGGATGATATGATTGAAATTGAGGTGAATCGAGGCGAAGATTCTTATGTAATATGCAAGCGCTTGCAACAGGCAGGACTGATTGATGATGCAGCGGCGTTTGATACGTATTTGTGCGAGAATGGATATCATACGAAGATATACGCAGGAATTCACAAGATTCCATCCGGAGCAACAAAAGAAGAAATTGCAAAACTACTGTGCAAATAGCACAGTAGTTTTTTAGTGCAAGCGTAGTATTTTTTATGTAAGCATGGTACTTTTATGTAGGCACGGCAGTTTTATGTAAGCACGGTACTTTTTATTGTAAACTTAGTATTGCTATAGACAGGTGGGCGCGAAGGACAGGCTGGCTTGTGTTGGAGGGTATAATGAAGAAAAATAGGAGAAACTACCCGCTGGTGTTGGGGGCGGAGGGTATGGAGAGGAGAAATGTTAAAAACTACCCGTTGGTATAAGTGGTGCAAGGGCATAAGGAAGGAAAAATGCTGGAAACTACCCTTTGTGTAAGAGGGGAGAGGGTATAGGGAAGAAAAATAGCAGAAACTACCCAATGAAATCGAAAGCGGAGGGTATAGAGAAGAAAAATAACAAAAACTACCCAGCAAAACTGCCGGCAGAGGGTATAGAGAAAGAAAATATCAGAAAACACCCAAAGAAAGCGAGCAAGGAGGGTATAAAAAAGAAAATAGGCATAATATACCCAACGAAACCACAAATGGAGGGTATAAAAAGAAAAATTTCCAGAATATACCCAAAAACCAAGAAACTTAAAAGAAAGCCTTGCATCAGGCAATTGTTTATGATAAAATATCAGCGTTGCGATTGTGGAGAGAACTGCAATGGTAACAGAGAACAAATAAACACGCATGTTTTTGCTGCAGGTGCCTCAAGCTCGGAGGTTTGCAGGGTACGGAAGTACAAAATAAAAATATGCGGAAGTCTAACCAAATGGAGGTAAAGAAAATGAGCGTTATTTCAATGAAACAGTTACTCGAAGCAGGTGTTCATTTTGGACATCAGACAAGAAGATGGAACCCTAAAATGGCTCCTTACATCTTCACCGAAAGAAATGGTATTCACATCATTGACTTACAGAAGTCTGTAGGTAAGGTTGATGAAGCTTACCGTGCAATTTTTGAAATTGCTGCACAGGGTGGAACCATTCTTTTCGTAGGTACAAAGAAGCAGGCACAGGATGCTGTTAAGACAGAAGCTGAGCGTTGTGGAATGTACTATGTAAATGAAAGATGGTTAGGTGGTATGCTTACCAACTTCAAGACCATTCAGAGCAGAATTGAAAGATTAAGAGCAATCGAAACCATGTCTGAGGACGGAACTTTTGATGTTCTTCCTAAGAAAGAAGTAATTGCACTTAAGAAAGAATGGGAAAAGCTTGAGAAGAACCTTGGTGGTATCAAGAACATGACAAGAATTCCTGATGCAATCTTCGTAGTTGACCCTAAAAAGGAAAGAATCTGTGTTCAGGAAGCACATTCTCTTGGAATTACATTAATCGGTATTGGTGATACCAACTGTGACCCTGAAGAACTTGATTATATTATTCCTGGTAATGATGATGCAATCAGAGCCGTTAAGTTAATCGTTGCTAAAATGGCTGATGCAGTAATCGAAGCAAACCAGGGTGAAGAAGCCCTTACTGCAGCTGATGCTAATGCAGATGCAGAAGTTGAAGCTACAGATGTAGAAGAAGTAGCAGCAGACGCTGAATAATCACTTTTTGCGAAAGGACAGGTAAAAAACATGGCAAATATTACAGCAGCAATGGTTAAGGACTTAAGAGAATTAACCGGAGCAGGTATGATGGATTGTAAGAAAGCTCTCGGAGAAACCGATGGCGATATGGATGCAGCAGTAGAATACCTTCGTAAGAACGGACAGGCAAAAGCAGAGAAGAAAGCTGGAAGAATTGCAGCAGAAGGTCTTTGCAAGGTTGTTCTTAAGGATGATAAGACTGCAGCAGTTGTAGAAGTAAACTCTGAAACAGACTTCGTTGCAAAGAATGAAGTTTTCCAGGAGTTCGTTGCAGCAGTAGCAGAGCAGGCATTAGAGTCATCTGCAGCTGATATGGATGCATTTATGGCAGAAAAGTGGAACAAAGATGCTTCCATGACCGTAAAAGATGCACTTGTTGCACAGGTTGCTAAGATTGGTGAAAACTTAAACATCAGAAGATTTGAAAAGGTAGTAGCTGAAAACGGATGTGTTGTTTCTTATACACATGGTGGCGGACGTATCGGTGTTATCGTAGAAGCTGATACTGATGTTGTAAATGATGCAATCAAAGAAGCTATGACCAATATTGCTATGCAGGTAGCAGCACTTTCTCCTAAGTATGTTTCTACTGCAGATGTTTCTGAAGAATATAAGGCTCATGAAAAAGAAATCCTTATGGCTCAGATTGCAAATGATCCTAAGATGGCTGGTAAGCCTGAAAAGGTTATCGAAGGTGCAGTTGTTGGACGTTTGAATAAGGAATTAAAGGAAGTTTGCTTATTAGAGCAGGCTTACGTTAAGGCAGAAGACGGAAAGCAGACTGTTGCACAGTACATTGCACAGGTTGCTAAGGAAAATGGTGCAAATCTTTCCGTTAAGAGATTTGTTCGTTTCGAAACAGGCGAAGGTCTTGAAAAGAAAGTGGACGATTTCGCAGCAGAAGTTGCAGCACAGGCTGGTTTATAAGATTTACAACGATAATGTAAAAATTGGGAGCAGTTCATTTGAACTGCTCCTTTTTTATGCAACAATATAAAAATGCTAAAAAGTTATTTTTCGTGAATTTCCATGTTATCAAGGGCATACTGCAATGCCATGCCAATAAGTTCATTACGGGAATGATTTGTTTTGGCTGCCAATTCATTATATTTTTCCTGTAAAGTGCGGTCAATACGAATCGTCATTGTTACCGCTTTATCTTCTTTTGGGGTGACAATAAATTTGTTCATTGTATTACTCCTTTTTAGAATCTTTATTACATTATAAGTTGTACTAATATTGCAAAACTATGACACAAAGTGATGTGAAATTTTACTTTATAGGAAAGCAGTATGATAGTATAATAAAAGAAAGGAGAAGAAAGATGGATACATTTCGAGTTGTGATTTTTCTACTATCATCATTTGGAGTAGCAACTTCACTCGTGTTTTTGCTTTTGGGTGTTATAGTAGAAAATTTGAGAACTATTATCTGGAAATCACTGGCATCATTGGGAATTATGATGGCAGTAAGTATAGCGGTACTTTGGCAGGATGGAGGTATAGTAGCAGCAAGAAATATATCCATTGAAAAATCAGAGGAAAACGCCCCAGAAGTGGCAGCGGCATATTTGCCGGAAACAGAACTTAAACAGGCAAGTCGACCGATAGAATCAACAGAAGAAAATAATTTACCAGAAGTATTTCCAGAAGCGTCTTCGGAAACAGTGGCTTTATCAAGTACATTCAATGAAGAGATAAGTCCCAGGGATACAATGATAGAAGAAACAAATTCATCGGAAACATTCATGGATGCGACAAGTCTGCCGACTGAAACATGGCAGGAAGCATACCTACCGGAGGCACCTGCTGATGTGGAAAATGGGACAGATGGCGTCATGCAGGAAACTATGTTACCGGTGAATGATTATGAAACAACGAGTTCCACGTTACAGGAATTGCAGGTGCATTACATTGATGTTGGGCAGGGAGACTGTACGCTGATTACCTGTGGCGGTCAGACTATGTTGATTGATGCCGGAGATAATAGCAAAGGTACTGCAATTCAGAAATACTTGTATGATAGAAATATAGCGCAGATTGACTATATGATTGGAACACATCCGGATGCAGATCATATAGGCGGTATGGATGTTATTTTAACAAAATTTGATTGCGGAACGGTTATGATGCCGGAGATAGCCAATGATACAAAAACATATCAAGCAGTTATAGATGCAATGAATTACTGGGGGTATAAAAATACGCCACCGATTGTTGGCAACACATATATTCTGGGAGATGCTACATTTACCATCGTTGCTCCTAATCGTAACTATGGGGATACAAATAACTCTTCGATTGGAATTCTCCTGGTTCATGGAAACAATCGTTTTTTATTTCTGGGAGATGCAGAAGAAGAGGCAGAAAGGGATATTCTGCAAAATGGTCTGGATATTTCGGCAGAAGTATTGAAGGTAGCACATCATGGAAGCAAAACATCTACCTCTTGGAATTTGGTAAACGCTGTGTCACCTCAGTATGCAGTTATTAGTTGTGGGGCGAACAATTCTTATGGACATCCATCGGCAGAGGTGCTGAATACATTACGTGCCGCAGGAATCAGTGTGTATCGTACGGATGAGCAGGGAAGTATTATTGCTTATAGTGACGGCCAGAATATTTCGTTTAACTGTGCACCTTCAGAAAGCTGGATAGCGGGTGAACCCATAGGCACAACACAGGAAAATACCGGTAGTTACATAGAAAATCAAGTTGAAAATAGCAGTGTGGATAATGGCGAGAATTATACATGGGGAGCAGAGGAAACACAGGGTACATCAGATGAAAATACGGCAACATATGTAATAAATAAAAGAAGTGGAATTTTTCATAAGAGGGATTGCAAAAGTGTTAAATTGATGTCCGAGAGTAATAAGCTTTTTTCGGCTAAAACAAGAGATGAAATAGTTTCAGAAGGATATGATCCATGCGAAAATTGCCATCCTTAGGGAAAACAACACGAAAAAGACCACATCAGACCGCATGATATATTTACATACTACATATCCCCCTACCGCCGTTCCATCAGACGATTCAATCGCTCCATCATAAAGACCATTAATAATGCAAAGAATGCCGTAAAAATGGGTAACAATCGGATACTGATGTTATTTGCAATCCAACCAAAAACCGGCGGCATAAATGTGGAACCCACATAGCCGCTTGCCATCTGAATTCCGATGATTGCCTGAGAGTTTTCTGCACCAAAATGATGTGGAGTGGAATGGATGATGGACGGGTAAATCGGAGCACATCCGAAACCACAGATAATAAAGCCGCTCAGGCAAATGTAGTCTGTGGAAAACGGAAGTAAAATCAATAGAATTCCGACAAGAATAATGGCACTTCCAATGCGAATCAGCAATTTATCTCCCAATTTTTCTGAAACAAAGCCGGCAAGAAAACGACCGGTCGTAATTCCAATAAAGAAAAGCGAGGCAAAAGCCGCCGCTTTTTCGGAGCGGATATTTCGTGATTGTACGAGATAGCTGCTTGCCCAAAGCATGAACGTAGATTCTACAGCACAATACGATAAAAATCCAATCAAAATGAGCGGAACACCCGGAATTCTCAACACATGGGTAAGCTTCAGCGGTTTGGTATCCTGAGGAGAATTTTCCTGATAATCAGGAACCTTTTTCCATAAGGGGAGCGTTACGAAGAGAATGGCCGTAATGATAAACTGCAGTATTGAAACAACTCGATATCCACCATTCCAGCTATAGGAAGAGACTAAAGCAAAGCTCATAATATAGGGGCTGACGATGGTGCCAACTCCCCAAAAGCAGTGGAGCCAGCTCATATGGCGTGAACTGTAATGCAGTGCAACATAATTATTTAGTGCCGCGTCAATGGCACCGGCACCAAGACCGTATGGAATTGCCCATAGACAAAGCATCCAGAATTCTGAGGAAATAGAAAATCCAAATAATGCACAGGCAGTGAGCAATACACTGCTGCAGGTTACAACTGCAGTGCCTAATTTGTGAGTCAGGCGGTCAGAGAGCAGGCTTGATAAAATGGTGCCACCAGAAATAATCATCGAAATAAATCCCATATAGGAAATAGGAACATCAAACTGTGTGCGGATAACAGGCCATGCGGAACCCAATAGGGAATCCGGTAATCCAAGACTGATAAATGCTATATAAATCAACACTAATAAAATAGAATACATGGCACACCTCGAAAATACATATTGATAATCGTATTTTACTAAAAAGCAGCAAAAAAAACTACCTAAATGATAAGTTTTTGCACAAAACAATTGATAAGCTGATAGTTTTACTGATAAAATAGTAAAAGAGTGTTTTATTGGGTGGAGTTACATATTTTATAGGGGGTATTGCATGTTAGAGCAGTCTTATTATGAGAAGGCAGATGAGATTATTGCAAATTACGGAAAAGAACAGCGTTTTTTGATTCCGATTATGCAGGATATTCAGACCGAGTATCATTATCTGCCACCGGAGCTTTTGACTTATGTTGCAGAGCAAATCGGCATTACGGAGGCGAAAGCATTCAGCGTAGCAACATTTTATGAGAATTTCTCTTTTGAAAAGAAGGGAAAATATGTGATAAAAGTATGTGATGGCACAGCTTGTCATGTGCGCAAATCTACACATATTCTGGAACGAATCTATAAAGAACTTCATTTATCAGCAGAAAAACGTACAACAGATGATATGATGTTTACCCTGGAAACTGTTTCCTGCCTTGGTGCCTGCGGGTTAGCACCGGTTTTGACCGTAAATGATGTGGTGCATCCATCCATGACACCGGACAAGGTGACCGATTTGATAAAAGAACTGAGAGGTGAAGGGGATGAATAGACTGACGGATTTGCAGGCACTGTGTGAACTTCGGGAAAAAGCAAAAAAGCAGATAGAAGAACAGAAGTGCCGTGTTCTGATATGTGCCGGAACCGGATGCCTGGCGGGAGGTTCTTTACATATTTATGAAAAAATGTGTGAGCTTGCAGAGCAGAATGCAAATGTGGATATTACATTTGAGGAAGAAGCAGCACATCCGAGAAATGAAATTGGAGTAAAAAGAAGCGGCTGCCATGGATTTTGTGAAATGGGTCCGCTGATGAGAATAGAGCCTTATAATTATCTTTATACAAAGGTTCGTGTCGAGGACTGTGAGGAAATCTATGAAAAAACCATTCGAAACGGAGAACCGGTAGAGCGTCTTCTCTATGAGATGAATGGTGTAAAATATGAAACACAGGAACAAATTCCTTTTTATGCGAAACAGACACGGTTGGTATTAAAAAACTGTGGTCATATTGATGCGGAAAATATTATGGAGTCTTTTGCATTTGGTGGCTACGAGGCTTTTTCCAAGGCGTTGTTTGAAATGACGCCCCAGGATGTAATTGATGTTGTTTATGAGTCTAATTTAAGAGGCCGTGGTGGCGGTGGCTTCCAGACCGGTTACAAATGGAAACAGGTGGCAAGACAACAGGAAAAAACCCGTTATGTGGTATGTAATGGGGATGAGGGAGACCCGGGGGCATTTATGGACCGCTCCATTATGGAGGGTGACCCACATAAGATGATTGAAGGAATGCTGATTGCTGCCTATGCAGTCGGAGCACAGGAAGGATATATTTATGTGCGTGCAGAATATCCGCTTGCAATTGCCCGCTTAAAGATAGCCATTGCACAGGCCGAAGAGTACGGACTCCTTGGAGACCATATATTAGGAACAGATTTTTCTTTTCAGCTTCATATCAATCGGGGAGCAGGAGCTTTTGTCTGTGGTGAGGGCTCAGCACTTACGGCTTCGATTGAGGGAGAGCGGGGGATGCCGAGAACAAAACCTCCCCGTACCGTAGAGCAGGGATTGTTTGCAAAGCCTACGGTTTTGAACAATGTGGAAACATATGCCAATGTTCCGATGATTATTTTAAATGGTGCAGACTGGTATCGCAAAATCGGAACAGAATTAAGTCCCGGAACAAAAGCTTTTGCCGTAACGGGCAGCATTAATAATACAGGATTGATTGAAGTGCCGATGGGAACAACCCTGCGGGAAATTATTTATGAAATTGGTGGTGGAATCAAGGGAGGAAAAGAATTTAAAGCGGTTCAGATTGGAGGACCATCCGGCGGATGTCTGATAGATACCGATTTGGATATTACACTTGATTTTGATTCCCTTAAGAAAAAAGGTGCAATGATTGGTTCGGGTGGTCTTGTGGTAATGGACGAGGACACCTGCATGGTCGAGGTCGCACGGTTTTTTATGAATTTTACCCAAAATGAGAGCTGTGGAAAATGTGTACCGTGTCGTGAGGGAACAAAGCGGATGCTGGAAATCCTGGAGGATATTGTAGCAGGAAGAGGAACCATGGAGCAGCTGGATATTTTGGAGGAGCTTGGCAAGGCCATTACGGATACAGCACTCTGTGGACTCGGAAAAAGTGCAGCACTTCCGGTATTGAGTACACTCCGGGTATTCCGGGAGGAATATGAGGAGCATGTAAAGGATAAATTCTGTCGTACCGGAACGTGTCAGTCCTTAAAGCATTATGTCATAGATCCGACGCTTTGTAAGGGGTGTTCCAAATGTGCGAGAAACTGTCCGGTAGGAGCCATTACCGGGGAAATTCGTTCTCCATTTGTAATTGATCAGAGCAAATGTATTAAGTGTGGGGCATGTGAAGCAAATTGTGCGTTTCATGCAATTTCTGCCCGGGGAGGAAAATGCTGATGGAATATATGACCATTGATTCACGCCTGGTCCCTATTGAAGGGGAGAAAAATGTACTTTCGGTAATCCGAAAGGCAGGAATAGATATTCCGACATTCTGTTACCATTCGGACCTGTCTATTTACGGAGCATGCCGAATGTGCGTTGTGGAAGATGATAGAGGCAGGATTTTTGCATCCTGCTCCGAACAGCCACGTCCCGGAATGGTAATCCAGACAAACACAAAAAAATTACAGCAATATCGAAAACTGATCATTGAGTTATTGTTATCAGCCCATTGCAGGGATTGTACAACATGTAACCGTAATGGGGCATGTGAGCTGCAAAGCCTTGCCTATCGTGTAGGTGTTCATGCGGTCCGGTTTTTGAATAATAAAAAAGAGAAACCGCTGGATATGAGTTCGCCTTGTATTGTGCTTGATCCCAACAAATGTATTCTGTGTGGAGATTGTGTAAGAACCTGCTCAGAAATCCAGGGAATCGGAGCACTGGATTTTGCCTATCGTGGTGCTGATATGGAGGTAACACCGGCGTTCCATAAGCAGCTTGCAGATACAAAATGTGTTGGGTGCGGACAGTGCCTTACTGTGTGTCCGACGGCTGCCATATCCATTCGTACGAATGTTACGGAAGTGTGGGATGCCATCAATGATCCCGATATTCGTGTTGTGGCGCAGATTGCTCCGGCAGTAAGAATTGCCGTTGGTGATAAGTTTAATTTACCTAAGGGTGAAAATTCCATGGGAAAACTTGTTGCAGCACTTCGTATGATGGGATTTGACGAGGTTTATGATACCAATTTCGGGGCAGATCTGACGGTTATTGAGGAAGCCAAAGAATTGGCAGAACGACTTGAAAAGGGAGAAAAACTTCCCTTGTTTACATCATGTTGTCCGGGATGGGTAAAATATTGCGAAGACAATTATCCGGAGATGGCAGAACATATATCGAGCTGCCGCTCACCGCAGGGAATGTTTTCAGCTGTTGTAAAAGAGTATTATAAGGAAAAAGATATTGAGGAGCAGAAAAAAACGGTTGTAGTTTCTATTATGCCCTGCACAGCCAAAAAAAGGGAAATATTAAGACCGGATAATTATACGGATGGAAGACAGGATACCGACTTTGTATTAACAACCGTAGAAATTATTCGTATGATTCGTCAGGTTGGAATTAAATTTGAAGAATTGGAAGATGAAGCACCGGATATGCCGTTTGGCATGGCATCCGGAGCAGCATCGATTTTCGGAGTTACCGGTGGCGTGACGGAAGCGGTACTTCGTTATCTGTCCGGTTCTACACGTCATACTACGATTGATGAAATCAGTTACAGCGGAGTACGTGGAACCGAAGGATTTAAGGAGTTTACGACGAAGGTTGGCGAAAAAGAAGTGCGTATTGCAGTAGTTCATGGACTTGCAAATGCTGGAAGACTTTTGGAACGGATAAAATCCGGAGAAGCATCGTACGATTTTGTAGAGGTAATGGCATGTAGAAGAGGATGCATTCTGGGCGGAGGACAGCCACTTCCGATGGGACCGAGAACCAGAAAAGGACGTACCGAGGGGATTTATCGTGTGGATAAACAGTCCCATATACGTTTTACCTCCGAAAACCCGGTAATCAGACAGACCTATGAAAATGTGATTAAGGGAAACGAACATAAACTGTTACACCGTAATAAAAAATAAACCAGAGGAAAGGAAATGAAAAAATGTATCATGTACCAGAATTATCAATTTTAGGAATGGTGGTGTCGCTGATTATTTCATTTGGCACACCGATTGCGCTGTGTATCATCGCAAGAAAAAAATTAAATGCAAAACTGCGTCCGGTTTTGATTGGAGCAGTTGCGTTTATTGTTTTTGTAACCATGTTAGAATCCATTATGCACAGTTTGGTAGTAACGGCAACCGGTGATCTGCTTACCGGAAATGTCTGGCTTTATGCGTTGTATGGAGGTCTTGCAGCAGGTCTGTTTGAAGAAACCGGCAGATATATTGCCATGAAGTATTATATGCAGAAGACTTTGACAAAGCAGAATTCCATTATGTATGGTATTGGACATGGAGGGATGGAGGCAATTCTTGTGGCAGGTATGGCTGCAATCTATAATATTTCAACGGCATTTATTATTAATGCAGGAAATATAGAATCTCTGCTAGTCGGACTTGATGATGCGGAGAAGAGTACAGTAATGGAACAGTTGACTGTTTTATGGACACTGCCAAGCTACCAGTTCTATATGAGTGGTCTGGAGCGTATTTCTGCAATCATACTTCACATTGCACTTTCTTATCTGGTATATCGCGCAGTTAAATATCAGAAGATGCAGTTTTACTTTCTGGCATTTGGCATTCATTTTCTGGTAGATGCATTGACTGTAATACTTTCAAGTTATCTGAGTGCTCTTACTTATGGAACTTTAATATTGGAAATCGTATTACTTGCGATTATGGTAGCACTTGCATTTGTTGTTAAAAATTTATACCAAAAGGAAAAAGATGAGACATGAATGAATTTAACTTAAAAAAAGAGCGCTCCTATATGACGAAATTTGGTCTGTTTTATTTTATAGGAACATTACTGGCATTTGGGGTGCAGTATGGTGCCAATATTTTACTTGTATATTTTTTCCCGCAGGTTGCCGAAAACACGTCTATGGCATTTTTAGCAATGATGGCACCGCTGTTTGTTGTGGTTTATCCTATCATGATGTTTTTGATTAGCCGGCTTGAAAAATGTAGCATCCAGAAGCATAAGATGACCGTAGGGCAGTTTATCCTGGCATTTATAATGTGTTATGCGATTATGTATGTTTCCAATCTGTTCGGAACAATTATCACACTGGTGATTGGATTGTTGAAAGGAACACCGGTAAACAATGCACTTCTTGATGTAGTAGGAAACATTCATCCGGCATTGACGATTATTTTTGCGGTGGTTCTGGCACCGATATTTGAAGAACTGATTTTCAGAAAGCTGTTAATAGACCGTATGGTACGATATGGGGAAACCGCTGCAATTCTGATGTCCGGACTGATGTTTGGATTGTTTCATGGAAATCTGAATCAGTTTATGTATGCATTCTGTCTTGGGTGCTTTTTTGGATTTATTTATGTAAAAACCGGCCGTATTCACTATACGATGATTTTGCATTTTATGATTAATTTTATGGGAACTGTTATGGGACTATTGGTTCTCGACATAATTCCGCTTGATGAAATTACAAATGCACAATCACCGGAAGAAATGACGCGGCTTGTGGTGCAATACAGTATTCCGATTTTGATTTATATAGGTTATGTACTGTTCATTCTGGCATTGACAATTACAGGAATTGTCTTATGTATTGTTTATCGTAAGCGTTTTCATTGTTCACATATGGGAATTGTTGCAATACCAAAAGGAAAGGCATTTCAGACCTTACTGTTGAATTGGGGAATGGGGGTATTTATCCTTTTTTGGATAGTGCAGATTGTACTTCAGCTTTTTCAATAGGTGCTAAGATTGTTGCCAAACAGTAATAAGTTGTGTTACAATTACTCCGGATGTAAAAACACAGATTCGCTATAGAAGGGTTGAGACTTATGACGGACATACAGAATCGGAGCAACCGGGTAAAACGATTGAAAAAGCTCATCCTTGGAACCATAGCTCTGGCAATTCTGATTCCTATAATAGCGTGCGTTATCTTATTTGTTAAAGTAAACAATCTCCAAAAACAGGTGTTGCAGTTAACGGAGAAAAGCGAAGAAAAATTCGATGAACTATCCGGTATTTATACAACATCGGAAGTGATTTCTTCCGAAAAAGAAGGCACGGATTCTCAAAAAGAGGCAGAGCATCTGGAAGAAGAAAATGTAAAAAAGATTTATCTGACGTTTGATGACGGACCAAGTACCAATACCGATAAGATATTGGATATTCTGGACGAATATCAGGTCAAAGCGACTTTTTTTGTAGTTGGTAAAACGGATGAGAAATCCAAGGCACTATATCAGAGAATTGTGGAGGAAGGGCATACACTCGGAATGCATTCCTACAGCCATAGCTATCAGGAAATATATGCGTCCAAAGAAGCTTTTGTATCAGATATAAATAAACTGCAGGAATATCTGTATGAACTTACCGGAGTGTGGCCACGGATTTATCGTTTTCCGGGGGGGAGCTCCAATACGGTAAGCAGTGTTGATATGCAGGAGTTGATTCAATATTTATCTGATATGGGAATTGTATATTACGATTGGAACGTTGCTTCCGGAGATGCTGTTTCGAAACAGCTTCCGATATCGACAATTGTGAATAACAGTCTTTCCAAAATTGACAATTTGGATGAGAGCGTGATTCTGTTTCATGATGCTACAGAAAAAAGAACTACGGTAGAGGCACTTCCACAGATTATCGAAGCAATTAAAGAGCGTGGAGACGCAGTTATTTTACCGATTACGGATGATACAGTGCCGGTCCAGCACAGGGTGGCAACTGTTAAATAGGAACTAAAAATATATAAGATACGAATGGAGGAATTTTAAAATGGGATTTTTCTCAGATTTAAAGGATGATTTATCACAGGCAGTAAACGAACTGATACCGGAAGAAGAAATGGAAAAAGGGGAAGCAGTAGAAAAAGAAGAAACCCCTGAAAATGATTTTCATGCAGATTTGAGCGATATGCTTGACAATGTGGAAGAGGAAAGTACACAGATGCCTGAAGAGGAAGAGTTTTATGTCGCTCCTGCTTCTGTGGAAAAACCCGTTATGGATTCCCTGAATTTAAATAAAGTTGCAAGTGATGAAGTTTCCGTATTTATGGAAAGCATGATTATTAATGGTAATGTAGCTACTGAAGGTTCTCTGGAAATCAAGGGAAGCATTGTTGGTGATGTAGAGGCTCTTGGTAAATTAAATGTAACAGGAAACATTCAGGGTAATTCCCGTGCTGCAGAAGTATTTGCAGAAGGCGCTAAAATTACCGGTGAAATTCGAAGCCTTGGTGCAATCAAGGTAGGACAGAGCACGGTTATCATTGGTAATGTTTATGCAACAAGTGCGGTAATTGCCGGAGCTATCAAAGGTGATATTGATGTAAAGGGACCGGTAATTCTTGATGCGTCCGCAATTGTAATGGGTAATATCAAGTCCAAGTCCGTACAGATTAATAATGGTGCTGTAATTGAAGGTATGTGTTCTCAGTGTTATGCAGAGGTAAATCCGACATCCTTCTTCGAAGAATTAAAGAAAATGAAATAAGAGGGCAGAGATTATGCAACGAATTTTACTGAAATTGAGTGGAGAAGCTCTGGCAGGAGATAAGAAAACCGGCTTTGACGAAAAGACGATACAGGGAGTTGCCCTGCAGGTAAAACAGCTTGTGGACAAAGGGATCCAGGTTGGAATTGTTACCGGTGGTGGTAATTTCTGGAGAGGCAGAACAAGTGAAAATATTGACCGTACCAAAGCGGATCAGATTGGTATGCTGGCAACAGTGATGAACTGTATTTATGTTTCGGAAATTTTCCGTAGTGTTGGAATGAAAACAGCTGTTTTGACTCCGTTTGAGTGTGGTTCTTTTACAAAACTGTTTTCAAAAGACAGAGCAAATAAATACTTTGACCATGGAATGGTCGTATTTTTTGCAGGTGGTACCGGTCATCCTTATTTTTCAACCGATACAGGAGTTGTGCTTCGTGCCATTGAAGTAGAAGCGGAGGTAATTCTTCTGGCAAAATCCATAGACGGAGTTTATGACAGTGATCCGAAGAAAAATCCAGATGCAAAGAAATACAGTGAAGTTTCGATTGATGAGGTTATTGAGAAAAACCTGCAGGTAGTGGATATGACCGCATCCATTCTTGCAAGAGATAATAAAATGCCCATGTGGGTATTTGGCTTAAATGAAGAAAACAGCATTGTGAATACAATGAATGGTAAATTTAATGGAACCAAGGTTTTGGTATAACAGGAGGGTAAAATGGACGAGAGATTAAAAGCTTATGATGAAAAAATGGTAAAAACATTTGAACATCTGGAATCAGATTATCAGGGAATTCGTGCAGGACGTGCAAATCCTCATGTATTAGATAAAATTAAAATTGATTATTACGGAACACCAACACCTCTTCAGCAGGTAGGAAACATTACTGTTCCGGAAGCAAGAATGATTCAGATTGCTCCATGGGAGAAATCATTAATTAAAGATATTGAAAAAGCAATTATGACATCCGATATTGGAATTACTCCTTCGAATGATGGTAACGTAATTCGTCTGGTATTTCCGGAGCTTACCGAGGAACGTCGTAAGGACCTCGTAAAGGAAGTTAAAAAGAAAGCGGAAGAATGCAAAGTAGCAGTTCGTAATATACGAAGAGATGGAAATGATGCATTTAAGAAGCTTGCCAAAGCTGAAATTTCTGAAGATGAGATTAAGCAGTTAGAAGAAGAACTTCAGAAATTAACAGACAAGTATATCAAGAACGTAGATGTCTTGATGGAAGAGAAATCGAAAGAAATTTTAACAGTTTAAAAACTTATAAGGGGCAGGCGATTCGGTTTAATCGTGTAGCCCCTTTTTGTGCGTTGATAGCAGTTTTTGAATGATACATAACAGGGAAGGATATGAAAATGGCAGAAACTAAGGAATTGAAAATGCCTCTTCACGTGGCAATTATTTTGGACGGAAACGGCAGATGGGCAAAAAGTAAGGGAATGCCAAGAAATTATGGGCATGTACAGGGTGCAAAAAATGTTGAGGTGATTTGTGAAGAAGCATATAAGATGGGCATTCAATATCTGACGGTTTATGCATTCAGTACAGAAAACTGGAACCGTCCGCAGGATGAAGTAGATGCTTTGATGAAACTTTTGCGGAACTATATGAAAACGTGCCTGACAACAGCAAAGAAGAACCGTATGTGTGTCAGGGTCCTTGGGGATAAAACGAGACTGGATGAGGACATCCGGAAACGAATTAATGAGCTGGAAGAGGCAACAAAGGATAATGATGGACTGCATTTTCAAATTGCATTGAATTATGGTGGACGTGATGAAATTCTTCGGGCAGTAAAGAAAACATGTCAGAAGGTTTGTGATGGAGAACTTTCCCTGGAGGATATCACGCAGGAATCTTTTGGGGAAATGCTGGATACACATGGACTGCCGGAACCGGATTTGTTAATCCGTACCTGCAATGAGCAGAGAATTTCCAATTTTTTACTTTGGCAGCTTGCCTATACCGAGTTATATTTTACAGAAGTAGCATGGCCGGATTTCTCAAAAGAGGAATTGATAAAGGCAGTGGAATCATATAATCGTAGAGACAGAAGATACGGTCTGATTAAGGAGGAATAGGAATGTTTCGAACCAGAGTAATTAGTTCTGTTGTGTTGGTAATTCTTGCATTGGCAACCATAATTGCCGGCGGATATGTTTTGGCGGCAACATTGCTGTTTCTTGCCCTGGTTGCTTACCGGGAGCTTATGAAGGCATGTAAATTGAGCGGAGAAAATGGAAGGTTCAGTGTATTGGAAATAATCGGATACCTGGGAATTATAGCGTATTATCTTACCATGGTATTTGTAGAAAATCATATTTTTCTGTTTATGGCGGTCATTCTTACACTGATTGCATTTATGTTTGTTTACGTTTTTTCTTTTCCGAAATATCATTCCGAACAGATTATGAGCGCATTTTTCTGTATGGCATATGCACCGGTAATGCTTTCCTGCATTTATCTTGTGAGAAGCCTGCCATATGGGGTATATACGGTATGGATGATTTTTATCAGTTCCTGGATTTGCGATACGTGTGCGTATCTTGTCGGAATGTGCATTGGAAAGCACAAACTGGCTCCGGTGCTTAGTCCCAAGAAATCCATAGAAGGTGCTATTGGAGGAATTCTTGGTTCTGCACTCGTAGGTGCATTGTATGGATTTTTTGTTGTGGAATCTGTGGTAAAAGAGCAGCAGATCACATGGATTTTTGTGTTAATCAGTGCATTGGGGGCGGTAATTTCCCAGGTAGGCGATTTGGCTGCATCTGCAATTAAGAGAAACCAGAATATTAAGGATTACGGAAAGCTGATTCCTGGACACGGTGGTGTGATGGATCGGTTTGACAGTGTGATTTTTACAGCACCAATGATATATTTTCTTGTATTGATATTGATTCGGGCTTAGCAGAAAACCCTGAAAAACAGGAGGCAGATATAGGATGAAAACAATTGGAATACTGGGTTCAACCGGTTCCATTGGAACACAGACACTTGAAATTGTAAGAAACAATCCCGATTTAAAGGTGGCATCGCTGGCTGCAGGAACAAATGTTGCACTTATGGAGCAGCAGGTAAGGGAATTTCACCCACGCATTGCGGTAATGGGCGAGAAAAAAGCAGCCAATGACCTGAAACAGCGTATTGCAGATACAGATACCACCGTTCTTTGCGGAATGGATGGTATGCTGACAATGGCTGTGATGGAAGATATGGAAGTTTTAGTTACGGCAATTGTGGGTATGATAGGGATAAGACCTACGATTGCAGCTATTGAAGCAGGCAAGACGATTGCACTTGCCAATAAAGAAACGCTGGTAACGGCAGGACATATTATTATGCCGCTTGCAAAAAAAAGCAATGTGTCCATTCTTCCTGTGGACAGTGAGCATAGTGCGATTTTTCAGTCCATGCAGGGAGAAAATAAGAGTCGTGTAAGCAAAATTCTGCTTACGGCATCCGGCGGTCCGTTCCGCGGGAAAAAGACGGCTGAGTTAAAAGAAATGACCGTTGAAGATGCATTAAAGCATCCAAACTGGAGCATGGGACGGAAAATAACGATTGACTCTGCAACACTGGTAAACAAGGGATTGGAAGTAATGGAAGCTAAATGGCTTTTTGATGTGGGACCGGAGCAGATTCAGGTTGTTGTGCATCCGCAAAGTATCATTCACTCCATGGTTGAGTATGTGGACGGTGGAATTATTGCACAGCTTGGTATGCCGGATATGAAGCTTCCTATCCAGTATGCGTTGTTTTATCCGGACCGTCGCCCAATGGACGGAAAACGGGTGGATTTTTTTGAGCTTAAGAGTATTTCCTTTGAAGCACCGGATTTGACAACGTTTCGTGGTCTTCAGATGGCTTATGATGCGATTGATGCCGGCGGAAGTATGCCTACGGTATTTAATGCAGCAAATGAAAAGGCAGTCGGACTGTTTTTGGATAAGAAGATTCGCTTCCTGGATATCTATGATTTGATTCAGGGTGCAATGGAGAATCATTGTGTGAAAGAATCCCCTACCGTAGAGGAAATTCTTGATGCTGAGAAAGAAGCACATGAGTACATTATGGGTAGAATATGATTGGGGTAATTAGACGGAGGTTTTAGTTTGGCAGTTTCAATTCTTTTATTTATTATTATTTTTTGCGTGATTGTTGTGGCACATGAATTTGGACATTTTATTGTTGCAAAAAAGAATGGCATTCATGTAGTGGAATTTTTTATTGGAATGGGTCCCTCATTATTTTCTTTTACAAAAGGAGATACCAAATATTCCATTAAACTTTTACCAATCGGCGGAGCATGTGTATTTGAAGGCGAAGATGGAATGAACACCAAAGAGGGAGAAATTTCGGAGCGGGCATTTCCGAATGCACCTGTCTGGGTACGCTTTGCTACCGTGCTGGCAGGACCGGTATTTAACTTTCTGCTTGCATATCTGCTTGCAATGATTCTTGTAGCGAATACCGGCGTATTGCTTCCTGTAATAGACACCGTTCAGGAAGGCAGTGGTGCGGCAGAGGCAGGACTTCAGCCGGGCGATGTAATTGTACGGATGAATGGAAACAAAGTTCATTTAACCGAGCAGGTAACCTTTTATTCGCAGCTGAATACGAAGGGAAAACCGGTAGAGCTTGTTTATGAGCGAAACGGGGAAAAGTTTCAGACAACCGTCATTCCAACGTATGATGAAGAGGCACAGAGATATCTGATGGGGATTACCAATGGGGAATTTTTGGAGTGTAATCTGCCACAGACGTTGTCTTATGCATTATATGAGATGAACTTTTATGTGGAGATGACATTTAAAAGTCTTGGAATGCTGGTGACAGGCCAGTTATCTATGAATGATTTATCCGGACCGGTTGGAATCGTAAAAGTGGTTGACGATACGTATGATCAGGCAAAGCAATATGGAATTCCATCCATCATATTATCCATGATTAACATTGCATTGTTGTTGTCCGTCAATCTGGGAATTATGAACCTTCTTCCACTACCGGCACTTGATGGAGGCCGACTTGTATTTTTGCTGGTAGAAGCAGTCCGGGGAAAACCGGTGCCGCCGGAAAAAGAAGGGATTGTTCATCTTGCGGGAATGGCAGTTCTGATGATTCTCATGGTGGTTGTATTGTTTAACGATATCTCAAAATTTTTTGCTTAAAGAAGAATTATTTTTTAGGGAAAGAATTTGTTGTGCAAATTTGCTGAAAAGTCATTTTTAGTAATTTTTGCCAATAGATTCTTTCCTTTTTTATGCTCTATAATAGCCGTACTTTTTATAAAAGTATGGGGACCTGAAAATTCAGAAAGGAAAAAATGAACGTAATATCAGGAGTATATTGGAACCGTGGTCACAGACTGCATAACGAGGATTCTCTTGCATTGCAGCAGGTTTTGACGTGTCGGGGAAGAGTTGCAATGGCGGTAGTTTGTGATGGAATCGGAGGATTGATGGAGGGCGAGGTCGCAAGCGGTTATATTGTGGAGCGGCTTATTGAATATTTTTACAGGCAGTTTGCGGTATTGATTGGAAAAGGAAAAGGAGTCTCGATTATAAGGAAGTGTATTTCCAGATGTTTTTATGAAATCGGTTACGAGATGAGAGCATATGGAAAGGAAAAAAGTATAAAACTGGGGACTACGGTTTCGATGGTTCTTTTGTGGAATCACCGATACATAACAGCTCATCTCGGGGATAGCAGGATTTACCGGCTTGAAGGAGAAAAAGTAAAACAGATTACAACGGACCATAGTGACGGGAAGCATGGATTGATGAAATGTATGGGGAGTTTTGCGTTTCAGAAGCCAGAGCTGCATATGGGCAGAATCCGGAAAAATCAGGGACTGCTTTTGTGTACCGATGGGTTTTACCGCAGAATGAAAGCATCAGATGACTTGTGGAATCCGACAGATATTTATGAGGAACAGCAGATTACAAAAAGACTGGAAGCAAGTGCCGGACAGGTGCAAAAGCTGGGGGAAGAGGACAATCTGTCTGCTATATATCTGAAGGTTACAGGGAGGATTTGAAGTGAGAACAATAATACGTAATAAATATGAAATTGTGAAGCCGATTGGAAATGGTGCGACCGGAGAAGTGCTTCTTGCAAAGGACCTTCATCTGGAACGTCTGGTGGCAATAAAGAAAATGGCAAAAAAAGAGGAAAGCCGTAAGGAAATGCAGGTACTGAGAGAATTAAAGCATATGGGACTTCCTGCTATTTATGATTATTTTGAAGATGACCGGAAAGGGTGTCTGGTTATGGAATTCATAGAGGGAATAACGATGAAGCAGTACCTGGAGAAAAAAGGAAAGCCGGAGCTGGACATCGCAATAGACTGGATGCGGCAGCTTGCAGAACTTCTGGAATATCTTCATGGACAGCATCCTGCCATTTTGTATCGTGATTTAAAACCATCCAATATTATGATTACACCGGAAGGGATTATGAAACTGATTGATTTGGGTGGTGTTTTGCAATATAGCAACGCCGGTCAAAAAGAACAGGTATGTGTGGGAACGCCGGCTTATAGTGCACCGGAGCAGTGGAAAGACATCCATATCGAAAGGACCTGTGATATTTTCAGCTTTGGGGCAATTTTCCACGAACTGCTTACAGGTGTGAGCCCGCAAAGACCACCGTATGAACGGAAACCGTTGCGTCAATATGATAAGAGTATTCCGGAAGGGCTGGAGAAATTGATTCAGAAATGTACCAGAGAAAATCCGAAAGAACGCTATTCATCGATGAGTGAAGTAAAAAAGGCGTTGGATGATTATCAGAGTGTTGGCGAAAAAAGGCGGGTGGTATTCTGGCTCAAAAGAATGCTTGTCGCTATTATGGCAGGGATTGTTCTGCTATCTGCAATAGTTCCGCTTTTACGGGGTGTTTATCAAAAAGAATTTCCGTTTCCCTATCTATATGCACCGCTTGAAGGATTGGGGGTGACCATTATCTTCTATTTTTTTCTGTTTCGGTTTCGAAAAAAATCCCAATATATGATTCGTCAGGAAAAAGACATATGCTTTACCGAGAAAAAGGGACTTGGTTTATTGGGAATGACTGTCTTTCTGGTGGTAAGTATCTGTTGCTTTTTTATCTTTACAGGGGGAACAGGTCAGGTAGAGGCAAAAGAAAACCGAAATGAACTCTGGGTAGATATGAAGGATGCACAGAATCGAAATATACTGGTAAAAAGAGGTGTTGTGTTTCCAGTAGAGGATAAATTAAAGCTGGAGCTTTCAGCAGCATATCTTCCGGATTCTCCGGTGTCTTTACAGATTGTGGCAGTGGATAGAAACGGAAATACTTATGAAAGCCGGGTGATTCAGGTGAGAGCAGTTCGGGAATAAAAAGCATGGATTTCGGTTTGCCTTTTGACCGCCTGTGGAATATAATGAAATTAATTCATTTTGTGGAGGAAAAGAGAATGAACCGACAGAATACGAGAGTCATTTCCATAGGAAACAGAGTCATTGGAGGAGGAAATCCAATTCTGATTCAATCCATGACCAATACCAGAACTGAGGATGTGGAGGCTACCGTATCTCAAATTTTGCGATTGGAGGCAGCAGGATGTGAAATTATCCGTTGTACCGTTCCAACGCTGGAGGCAGCGCAGGCAATCCGCAAAATCAAAGAGCAGATACATATTCCGCTGGTAGCGGACATTCATTTTGATTATAAAATGGCCATTGCCGCAATGGAAAATGGTGCAGATAAAATTCGAATCAATCCTGGAAATATCGGGGGCAGGGAAAAGCTCAGTGAAGTTGTCCGTGTTGCCAAAGAGTACCAGATACCCATTCGCGTAGGTGTAAATTCCGGTTCTCTGGAAAAAGACCTTGTAGAAAAATATCATGGTGTTACGGCACAGGGAATTGTAGAAAGCGCATTGGACAAAGTGCATATGATTGAAGAAGAGGGATACGAAAACCTTGTAATCAGTATCAAATCGTCTGATGTTATGATGTGTGTGAAAGCACATGAGCTTTTATCCGCACAGACAGATTATCCGTTGCATGTAGGAATTACTGAGGCAGGAACGCTTATTAGCGGAAATATAAAATCTGCAATAGGCTTAGGACTGATTCTGAACCAGGGAATCGGAGATACGATTCGTGTATCATTAACTGGAGATCCGGTAGAGGAAATTAAGTCTGCCAAGCTGATTCTGCGTACGCTGGGATTGCGAAAAGGCGGAATTGAGGTTGTTTCCTGTCCGACCTGCGGAAGAACAAAAATAGATTTAATCGGACTTGCCAATCAGGTAGAAACCATGGTGGCAGAGTTTCCGCTTGATATTAAGGTAGCAGTTATGGGATGTGCCGTAAACGGCCCGGGAGAAGCAAAGGAAGCAGACCTTGGGATTGCAGGCGGTATCAACGAGGGACTTTTGATTAAAAAGGGTGAGATTATTCGTAAAGTTCCGGAAAATCAACTGCTGGATGCGTTACGGCAGGAATTGGAGAATTGGGAGAAATAAGTACAAAGGAAGTGCGGGATGGAAAAACGGTTTTTTGATGTATTTCCAAAACTGAAACTGGATAAGCAAAGTAATGAGCTGTTTGAACAGGTTACTGTTGAAAAAGTCTCTGCTACAAAAAGCAGAGACTTTGTTCGCGTGAGCATTTCCTGCGATTATCTGATTCCGAAAGAGACGATATATAAGGTCGAAAAGGAAATTAAGAAGCAATTCTTTGATCGGCATCAGGTGACTATAAAATTATATGAACATTTTCATTTGTCAGAGCAGTACACACCGGAAAATCTTATGAAAGAATACGGTGCAAGCATTTTGCAGGAGCTGAAAGAATATAGTCCGGTAGAATACAATATTTTTAAGTCAGCTCAGATTACCTATCCGGAGCAGAATAAGGTATTGCTTACGGTAGAAGACACAGTGCTTGCCAGAAGCAAGGCGCCTGAGCTTATTCGTATTATGGAGAAGGTTCTGGTGGAACGGTGTGGTCTGAAGGTAGAGTGCCTGATGGATTATATCGAAAAGCAGGGCGGAAAATATAAAGAGGAAGATGATATTAAAATTTCCAGACAGATTCGGGAAATTACGGCGCGGGCTTTTGGCGGCGAAAATACCGGAGAACCGCAGGTAGAAGCAGCTGTACAGGAAGAAACACCTGAGAAGAAGAAAGCGGAAGAACCCAGACAGGAAGTCAAAAAGGGAGGAAACCGTAAAGAATTTTCTCATCAGGGAAAAGGTTCGGGCGATTTTCGAAGAGCCATTAAACGTTCTGACAATCCGGATGTGATTTACGGCAGGGATTTTGAAGAGGACTCCATTCCTATTGAAGAAATTATGGGGGATATGGAGGCTGTCATCCGAGGAAAGATTATTCGTGAGGATGCCCGTGAAATTAAAAACGAGAGAACCATTTTGATGTATGATATTACCGATTTTACGGATACGATTACGTTCAAAATGTTTGTACATAATGACCAGGTAGCAGAAGTAAAAGCGGACCTGAAGACGGGCGCTTTTATTAAATTAAAAGGGATTGCAGCAATAGATGCTTATGACAAAGAGCTGGCAATCGGTTCTGTTTCCGGTATTAAGAAAATTCCGGATTTTACAACATCCAGAAGTGATAACAGCGCGAGAAAACGTGTAGAGCTCCACTGTCATACCAAAATGAGTGATATGGATGGCGTGTCAGAAGCAAAAGACATTGTTAAACGCGCGTACAAATGGGGACATCCTGCAATTGCCATTACGGACCATGGTGTTGTGCAGGCATTTCCGGATGCCAATCATGTCTGGGAAGATTTGTGGAAAGCAGAAAAAGCAAGAAGAATAGAAAACGGAGACGAAAACCCGGATAAACAGGATTTCTTTAAAATCATTTATGGTATGGAAGCATATCTGGTCGATGATTTGCAGGAAATTGTTACAAATGAAAAGGGACAGGATTTCAGTGGCACATTCGTGGTATTTGATATCGAAACGACCGGATTTTCCCCGGTCAGCAACCGCATTATCGAAATCGGAGCTGTAAAAGTGGTAAACGGGGAGATAACAGACCGTTTTTCTACATTTGTAAATCCACAGGTACCAATTCCGTTCCGAATTGAAAAACTGACGAGTATTAACGATAGTATGGTAATGGATGCACCGCTTATCGAAACCGTATTGCCGGAATTTCTGGATTTTTGCCAAGATGCCATTCTAGTGGCACATAATGCGTCCTTTGATATGAGCTTTATTAAGGAAAATGTGCAGCGGTTACATCTGAATCGGGAATTTACTTATGTAGATACGTTGGGAATTGCAAGAGTGCTTTTGCCAAACCAGGCAAAGCATACGCTGGATGCTGTATGTAAAACACTCGGAATTTCTCTGGAAAATCATCATCGTGCCGTAGATGATGCAGAGGCAACAGCGCAGATGTTTGTAAAAATGATTCCGATGCTGAAAGAGCAGGGAGCAACAAAATTGGCAGACGTAAATGCGATGGGGGAGGACAGCAAGGAGGTTGTAAAACGCCTTCCGTCTTATCATGCTATCATCCTTGCACAGAACAATGTGGGGCGTGAAAACCTGTACCGTCTTGTTTCTGCGTCGCATCTGGATTATTACAGCAAAAGACCAAGAGTTCCCAAGAGCTTTTTGATGAAGCACCGGGAGGGACTGATTCTGGGAAGCGCCTGTGAAGCAGGAGAACTGTACCGTGCGCTACTGGAAGATAAACCGGAAAGTGAAATCGCCCGACTAGTTGACTTTTATGATTACCTTGAAATCCAGCCACTCGGAAATAATAAATTTATGATTGAATCCGAGAGGGTTCCAAGCATCAACAGTATGGAAGATATTATGAATATCAACCGCAGGATTGTTGCATTGGGCGAGGAATTTCAGAAGCCTGTAGTTGCAACCTGTGATGTGCATTTTCTGGACCCGGAGGATGAAGTTTATCGTAGAATTATCATGGCAGGAAAAGGCTTTGAAGATGCAGATGACCAGGCACCGCTTTACCTGCGTACAACAGAAGAAATGCTTGCAGAATTTGAATATCTTGGAAGTGATAAGGCAGAAGAAATCGTAATTACAAATACGAATAAAATTGCCGACCGTATTGATGTCATGTCACCGGTGCGCCCGGATAAGTGCCCACCGGTAATTCCGGATAGTGATAAGACATTAAAAGATATCTGCTACCGCCGTGCGCATGAATTATATGGTGATGAGCTTCCGCAGATTGTACAGGACCGTCTGGAAAAGGAATTGCATTCCATTATCAGTAATGGATTTGCCGTAATGTATATCATTGCACAGAAGCTTGTTTGGAAATCCGTGGAGGACGGATATCTGGTAGGATCGCGAGGTTCCGTAGGTTCGTCACTTGTCGCGTTTATGGCTGGAATTACGGAGGTAAATTCCCTCGCGGCACATTATCGGTGTCCAAAATGCAGGTACTATGATTTTGATTCACCGGAGATTAAGGAGCACGCCGGAAACGCGGGATGTGACCTTCCGGATAAAACCTGTCCGAGATGTGGCGAACCACTGATTAAAGACGGCTTTGATATTCCGTTTGAAACGTTCCTGGGATTTAAGGGAGATAAGGAACCGGATATTGACTTGAATTTCTCCGGAGAGTATCAGAGTAAGGCACATAAATATACCGAAGTTATTTTTGGAGCAGGACAGACGTATCGTGCGGGAACGATTGCTACGCTGGCGGACAAAACGGCATTTGGATATGTAAAGAACTATTATGAAGAACGTGGAAAACGAAAACGTACTTCGGAGATTAACCGTATCGTTTTAGGCTGTACGGGAGTCCGCAGAAGTACCGGACAGCATCCGGGAGGTATTATTGTACTTCCTGTGGGAGAGGATATTAACTCTTTTACACCGGTGCAGCACCCCGCAAACGATATGACGACCGATATTGTTACAACGCATTTTGATTACCATTCCATTGACCATAATCTGTTAAAGCTTGATATTCTCGGCCATGATGATCCGACCATGATACGTATGCTGCAGGATTTGACCGGAATTGACCCGACAACGATTCCATTGGATGATAAACAGGTCATGTCATTGTTCCAGAATACTTCAGCACTTGGAATTACGCCGGATCAGATTGATGGATGTCCGGTTGGTTCCCTCGGAGTACCGGAATTTGGTACAGACTTTGTTATACAGATGCTTTTGGATACGAAGCCACAAAGTCTGTCGGATTTGATTCGTATTTCCGGACTCGGTCATGGAACAGACGTATGGCTTGGAAATGCCCAGACATTGATTCTGGAAGGTACTGCGGATATTTCGCATTGTATCTGTTGTCGTGACGATATTATGATTTATCTGATTAGCAAGGGCGTAGACAGTGCGTTGTCCTTTACCATCATGGAAAGTGTACGTAAAGGAAAAGGTCTGAAGCCAGAGTGGGAAGAGGCAATGACCGCACAGGGGGTTCCCGACTGGTACATTGCTTCCTGTAAAAAGATTAAGTACATGTTCCCGAAAGCGCACGCGGCCGCTTATGTTATGATGGCATGGAGAATTGCTTATTGTAAAATCAATTATCCATTGGCTTACTATGCGGCATATTTTTCCATCCGTGCCTCGGCATTTTCCTATGAAATTATGTGTCAGGGACAAAAGCATCTGGAAGATGTAATGCGGGAATATAAGAAGCGCGGTGATTCTCTGACAAACAAAGAAAAGGACAGTCTGAAGGATATGAAGATTGTACAGGAAATGTATGCAAGAGGATTTGAGTTTACACCAATAGATATATTCCGGGCACATTCCAGGAATTTCCAAATTATTGATGGAAAGATTATGCCTTCACTAAGTAGTATTGACGGCTTGGGAGATAAGGCTGCTGATGCCATCGTAGAAGCTGCCAAAGATGGACCATTTTTGTCAAAGGATGATTTCCGTATGAGAACAAAAGCATCCAAAACGATTATCGACCTGATGAGTGAACTCGGTATTCTTGGAGATTTACCGGAGTCGAATCAGATTAGTCTGTTTGATTTTGCTATGTAAAAGAATTAAAGAAAAAAGGATTTCCAATATGTCAATTGACAAAATTGGAAATCTTTTTTTCCTTCCGCAAATTTATTGTATAAATAATATGTATAAATGTATCTAAACGACTTTTTTAAAAGGAGAATATATGCAAAAGAAAAATAAGGTAGAGGCATTCTTTCTGATGACATTACTGACAGGAGCGCTGATATGTGGATGCGGTTCAAAAGTGTCTACAGATATGGCTGCTGTACAGGAACAGGAAATTGTGGAAGAAGCGGTTGCAACAGCACAACCAACAACGCAACCAACAGCACAACCGACGGTCACTCCAACGATGGAGAAGGTACAAAAGGAAGAAAGCAAAAAGAGTGAAGTTACACCGGCAACACCCGAGGCATCAGTAGAAACTCAGCCGCAGGAGATTTCCGACCATACCTGTCCGGATTGTAATGGAACGGGGATTGTATGTAGTGAGTGTAACGGGACAACAATTGTAAAATGTAAAGCCTGTAATCAGACCGGTTATGAATCCTGTAATACCTGTGGTGGCAGTGGTATGATTGCCTGTCATCATTGTAAAGGAGCAGGAAAACTGATGCCAAACGGAGAAAAAGCACCTGGTGAAGCGTCAGCCGAGGATGCTGCGTCGGCAGCACCTGCTAATGCGGTTGCCTGCAATTTCTGTAATGGTACGGGGCAGCAGGTCTGTGATGTGTGTCATGGAGCACCGGCCAAGCTTTGTACACACTGTCAGGGACAATTGACGCATTTGTGTCCGGTCTGCAATGGAAATAAAAATTGCAAAACGTGTGGCGGCACGGGAACAGTATAACAAGAAAAGGAGAAAAGGTTACATGAAGAGACTATCTGGCAAGAGAGTTTTAAGTATGATATTGGCATTTTTGCTTACGATTACCACCGTGTTTATGGGAAATGTGATGGAAGCAAAAGCAGAAACAGGAGAGATTACGATAACGGTTACCGGTGATACAGGTATGCTTGAAGAAATTAAAATTAATGATAATAGTAAAATTCAGGCACCTGGTGGAGGATTGACTACGGGAACGGTAAATGGGAATACAGGAAATGGTGAAACAAATACAATCACTTTAAGTGCAAGTTTTGGATTTGAGTTTAAAAGTATTGTAATCAATTCCGTAGATTATTCTTCAGCAATTGCAACATCATCTCAAAAAGATATGGTTGAGATAACTAATGTACCTGCAAGTACTGCATATACCATTAATGTTTCTATCGGAAGTGGTACAATAAGAACGATTGTGTGGGCATATGATGAAAATACCTTTGGAAAAGATGCATATGTGGAACATGGAACAGTTCGTGTGTTATCTATCAATGGTGTATCAAATACAGATGACCAGCATGTTGTTGCCAAAAAGGATGATAAAATTGTTGTGGAACTGAAACCGGATTACGGATATCAGATTGCCGGGGTAAGCATAAATGGTGGAGCTACATTGGCAGCGCAAAATGAGGTAAGTCAGTTTGAATTCATAATGCCGGACACCAATATTCATTTTCGTGGAATTTTTGTACCCAAAGAGGATGAAGTACAAAATAATGCAACAGCGGTTGCAGCTGATGGAAGTATTGGAAATGGTGGAACAATAGCACAAACAGGAACAGTACTTGTAAAATTATCAAATCCAAATACAAATGCAGGTAATTCGGTTGCATTAAATAATGGAGAAGAGTTAGATACTTCGAAAAAAATACAATCTTTGGACATATCAACGTACCAAATGGTGTCAAAAGGAAATGGGGACTATTGGGAAAGTCAAAAGACGGAAACGCAAGGAGGTAATGCAGAAATATTCCTTACGGTTAATCAGGAGGCAAATGGTTATGCGGTAATTCGTGAACATGACGGGGAATATGCAGAAATACCATCTACATATGATCCGGCAACAAAAAAACTTATTTTTGGTTCTGACAAATTTTCTACCTATATATTAGTGCCATTGACCGCACCCAAAAACGACTATACACCAATTACTACCGGTAATGGAAGTGGTAACAGTCATGCAGCCGCGAAAGGAAATGCTGGTGGAGCACCACATGCACATAACTTCCAATGGACAAGTGTTATGGCACCAAGCAACGAACAGGATGGTCTGGAGGCATACGCATGTACCATTTGCGGTTTCTATGAAGAGAGTGTTCCGGTTTCCGCATACAGCTATGCATGTACAGAAGCCGCAAAACAGGTTATATCTGCAAAACAAGGTGCAGAGATTACATTGAAGATGGGAAGATGGTGTGCATATCCAAAGTGGTTTATGGAAAAGCTTGCAGAAAGAAGAGATCTTACCATCAAGCTTCAATTTGAATATCTGCATCAGCAATACGAAGTTATGATTCCTGCTGATACAAAGATAGATACGGAGTGTGACTGGTATGGTCCATTAAAAATTTGTTCCCTTTATTCTTACTCCGTAAAATAAAAACAGACAGTTCATATTATGTTAATGAAAGCCACAACTTCTTCATGAAATTGTGGCTTTTTTGTGGGCTGTTTAAGAACTTATTCTTGCGTTTTGAGGGGATAGAAAATATAATAAAAAGTGTATTTGATATATGGATTCGATGTGCAATCATAGTTGCCATTACTTTCTTTTGCCAAAAGCACAAATGTATTCTTATTTGTGCGGTTTTCCGGCACTAAGAAGTTCTAACAATTTCAATTACATTAATGTATGATTACGCAACCGGTGATAATTCGCCATCCGGGCTCAATATCACCTTTTTCGTACATCCCTGTACGAAAATTGCTGATATTCTTATGAAATTGTAAGAACTACTAAGTACCTTCAAAAAGCACAATACAGAATACATTTGTGCTTTTTGGCATATAAAGTATGGAAACCATGATTGCCCATCGAACCCTACATAAGAAACTAAGATGGGAGAGGTTTTAAAATGAAAGAACTTAAGGACTATGTCCGCAGCATCAAGGATTTTCCGGAACCTGGAATTATCTTCCGTGATGTAACGAGTGTACTTCAGGATGCGGATGGATTAAAGCTTGCAATCGATTCCATGATTAAGCTTTTGGACGGTGTGGAGTTTGATGTAATTGCAGGAGCGGAATCCAGAGGATTTATTCTTGGTGCTCCAATTGCATATGCTATGGGAAAACCGTTTGTATTGATTCGTAAAAAAGGAAAACTGCCTTGCGAAACGATTGAGCAGACTTATGATCTGGAGTATGGTACAGCAACGATAGAAATGCATAAGGATTCCATCAAACCGGGACAGAAGGTGGTTGTCGTAGATGATCTGATTGCAACCGGTGGAACGATTGAAGCAGCCATCAAGCTGATTGAACAGTTGGGTGGCGATGTTGTAAAAGTAATCTTTATGATGGAATTGGCAGGATTGAACGGACGTGAGAAACTTGCCGGATATGATGTGGAATCTGTGATTACTTATGAGGGAAAATAGACAAACAGATAAAAATGAAATGAGGGCGAAGGAGAAAAGAGATGTTAGAGAAGGTATTTAAACTGAAAGAAAACAACACAACGGTAAAAACCGAAGTGATTGCCGGTATCACAACATTTATGACAATGGCGTATATTCTGGCAGTTAACCCAAGTATTTTATCCGCATCCGGCATGGATGCACAGGCAGTGCTTATTGCAACAGCACTTGCAGCATTTATCGGAACAATATGTATGGCACTTTTTGCAAACTATCCGTTTGCACTGGCACCCGGACTTGGATTAAATGCATATTTTGCATACACCGTATGCGGTCCTGATTCTATGGGATATTCCTGGCAGATTGCATTGTTTGCCGTATTTGTAGAAGGTCTGATATTTATTGTACTTTCCCTGACGAATGTCCGTGAAGCAATTTTTAACGCAATTCCACTCCAATTAAAAAAGGGAGTTTCTGTAGGAATCGGACTTTTTGTGGCATTCATCGGATTACAGAACGGTGGAATTATTGTAAACAATGAATCTACACTGGTTCAGTTTGTAGATTTTACAGCTGATTTCCATACGGCTGGAATTTCCGCATTGTTAGCAGTAATCGGTACTTTTATCATTGCAATTCTTTATGTTAAAAAAGTCCGTGGTTCTATACTGATTGGTATTTTGGCAACATGGATTCTGGGAATTATCTGTCAGTTGACGGGACTTTATACCGTAGTACCGGAGGCTGAATATTATTCTCTGATTCCGACATGGAGCAGTTTTAACCTTGGAGCAATTTCCTCTGTCTTTGGACAGTGCTTTAAGGCAGATTTTTCTACATTAAAAATATTTGATTTTATCGCAATTGTCTTTGCATTTCTGTTTGTTGATATTTTTGATACCATCGGAACATTAATCGGATGTGCAACAAAGGCAGACATGATGGATAAGGATGGAAAGCTTCCTCGTATCAGAGAGGCACTTTTGGCAGATGCAGTTGCAACAACAGCAGGAGCAATTCTTGGCACTTCAACGACAACAACATTTGTCGAAAGCTCTGCAGGTGTTGCGGAAGGCGGTAGAACAGGACTTGCGTCCGTAGTAACGGGCTTATTGTTCCTGCTTGCTATTTTCCTCTCTCCAATCTTTATTACCATACCCGGATTTGCAACGGCACCTGCATTGTTATTTGTAGGATTCTTAATGATTTCTGCAGTGGTTGATATTGATTTTGCGGACTACACAGAAGCGGTTCCCGCTTATCTTGCATTGATTGCAATGCCACTTACTTACAGCATTTCAGATGGAATTGCTGCCGGAATAATTTCATATGTAGTTATCAATCTGGTTTGCGGAAAGGCAAAGAAGATTACACCACTGATGTATATTCTTGCGGTATTGTTTATTTGTAAATTTATTTTCCTATAAGAAACAGAATATCAGATTTATTACAGGGCGAAGTGTGAAGGTGCACTCCGCCCTGTTTTTTACTATATTTTTTTAGTGGAGAAAAATAATAAAAAAGATATTGACAACAATTGTTGTCATATGATAGTATCTATATGACAAAGATGGTTGTCAAAAAGAACAAAATAATTGTCATCATGACAAATGAATTTTGCAAGTGAGAAAGGCGGAAAAAGAAAATGGAAAAGAAAAAACATAAAGTTGGATATTACTTTTTAAGTTTGGTTCCTATGGTTGGAGCACTGATTATACAGGTGGTCGTAGCAGTTGTGTGGGGTATTGTCGGAACAGCAATTTATTCCAGCAAGCTGGTAATGGAGCAGGGACCGGAGGCTTTAGATAATTTGGAGGCGGTACAGAAAGGAGCAACGAATTATTATCTGGGTAATATTATTTATGTTATCATTGCTGCTCAGGTTGCTATGTTAATTTTCGCAGGTATCTGGTATGGCATTCTTATAAAGAAGCAGTGTACCAATCGAACTATTAAGGAAGCTGCCAATGTAAGAACCATAGGGATGTGTGTATTGTTCGCAATAGGACTGCAGTTCGTCATTGGATTCCTTTTACAGATTTGCGCAGTAATTTTCCCGGATACGATAGAAGCATATTCCGAACTTATGCAGATGGCAGGCATTGGCGAAACGACTGTGTGGTCACTATTTGCAACGGTAGTTATTGCACCTATTTCGGAAGAGTTATTATTCCGTGGTTTGACACTCCGGTTTTTGCAGAAAGCGGGAGCGAAGTTCTGGATTGCGAATACGATTCAGGCGTTGTTATTCGGAATTTTACATTTGAATCTGGTTCAGGGATTGTATGCGTTTGTATTGGGATTGGTACTGGGATATGTTGCAGGAAAATGTAAATCTGTATTTTTATCTGTGATGTTACATCTTGCATTTAATCTTTCGGGACAGTTGCTTGCATTTATACTTGGAGATTTTGAAAGCTGGGTTGTATGGGGAATTTTCTTTGTTTTAGGTGCGGTTGTAATTGTGGGAGCAGCGTTCCTGCTTAAGAAGGAACTGGATGCAAACCGTGAAAGTATATTAATCACACAGGAGGGATAGAGATGCCTCTATATAATAAATTGAAAGAGAACCGTGCAAGGCTTGGAATCAATCAGCAGGAGCTGGGAGCAATGGTGGGCGCAAGCCGTCAGACCATCAGCCTGATTGAACGTGGCGATTATTCACCTTCTGTTACGCTGGCAATCAAAATTGCACGGGTTTTTGGAAAAAGTGTAAATGAGGTATTTGAATATGAGGAAGTGGAAGGAGAAGAAGATCATGGCGAATGATTGGAAGGAAGATTCAAAAGTACAAAAAGAAGACAAACGTCATGTAAAGTCATTTGTTGTTATTTGTGTGCTGGCGGGCATACTTGGAGGAATTATAGGATTATTCGGAAATTGGATGCACTTTTATTTTCAGGAAATAAACGGTGTTTGGAATACATATGCTCAATTGCAGCAGAATGTTACGAATGTCGCAAGAATCCTTACTTATGTGATTGCATTTTTAATGCTCGGAATAGGATTGTACTTTTATGGAAGGGCCAAAAAGTCATATCGGGCATGGGATGGAGAAGAAGAAAATGTAATTGAACAGGTTGAAAAAAATCTATCCAGGGGAATTGTGGTTTCAAATCTGATTTATATTGTTTTAATGATATGCTTTGGATTTGCAACCTATCAGATGGTAGAACGTGATATGCATAGGGGATTTTTTGAAATGTTTTATATCCTATCATTTCTGGTGTTTATATTCCTGAATATTTTTCTGCAGAAAGCATGTATCAATTTTGAAAAACAGATAAATCCTGAAAAACGTGGAAGTGTCTTTGACTTTAAGTTTCGAAAAAAATGGCTGGCAAGTTGTGATGAAGCTGAGAAAAGAGCCATATACGAAGCTGCGTACCATTCATTTATTAATGTACATATTACATGCTGTGTTTTATTTTGCTGTGTAGAGATCTTTGGAATGTTTTTTAAAGTTGGTTTATTATCCTATCTTCTGATAGCGATTATCTGGCTGGTAAATCTGATTACATATTGTGTCAACTGTTTAAAGAACAATATGATAGCGTAGGCATTTAATTATATTTTACAGATGCAACATCCACTTTTGCTTCATATAATTTCTTCTGGAAAAGTTTATCATCTTCACTCAGCGTATAGTCAGAGCGGTAAATTAAGACATCTTTATAAAGGTTATGTTCTGATTTGCAGCCGCGCTGAATCAGATGGTTCTTTTCCAGAAGTGCATCAGGAATCGGAGATACCCACATATAGGTGGTAGGAACATTTGCCAGAAGATCAAACTGACTTCCACGCTCATAGACATAAATGGTTTTTGCATTGGATGGCTCATTGACTGAAGCTTCCCGATAAGATGGCTTTGAGTGTGGAATTTCAATATCTGCGTGTGTTATTTTTACATATTCATCTAAATCTTCACAGGTAATGTTGGATTTTGTGGCAAGCGGATGTTCATTGCTCATAACAAGAACATATTCAAATTTCCAAATGGTTTCATGAATTAAATCATTATTTTTGAGTGCCGTGCGGAAATAATCTTCTTCATTGACCGGATAGCGGATAATTCCCATGTTATATCCCCGGTTTACAACACAATCTATCGTCTTTAGGGCGTTTGTTTCATTGATGGTAATTTCCATTCCGTCTGAAAGCGGGAGCTCTGCAATAAAGGAAGTATATCCATTTGCAATATAGCTTCCACGGGGAATGGCGAGTTTAAAACGACGTCCATGCTCTTTTTCATCACGGTGCGAAATTTTCTCGATTTCTTCTAACTGATCCAGCATTTTCTGTGCATGATAAAGAAACTCACTTCCTTTTTCCGTTACACGGATTCCACTGGATTTCCTTTCGAAAATAGGGTATCCGATTTCGCTTTCCAATTCTTTGATTGCTTTACTCAGATTGGGCTGTGCCATATAAAGATTCTGGGCGGCTTGTGTAATAGAGCCGGCTTTTTCAATTTCTACGGCATAACGGAAAAGTAAAGTATTCATACTTTCATGCATCCTTTCTCTGTCAGTATCGGTCATATACATTTTCATATAGCTATTATATCATATCATTTACGGAACGAATTCGCATATATAATTTCTGAATGCAACACATATAAAAAATAATATATCTCAAAACAAATCGTTATGATATTATGTTATTATAAGAAATCGTGTGACATATAGCTTCAGAAATGAGGTATGAAATGAAAATAATAGCAGGTATTGATGGCGGAGGAACAAAGACAAAAGTAATTTGTCAGGATTTACAAGGTAAAATTATTGCAGAAGAAAAATTTGGAGCCTTTAATCTGAATAGTATTGGTGAAACAGGACTATCTGATTTACTGATACAGATATGCGATTTTTTGCAAAAACGAGGAGAGTGTGTTTCCATCTGTATAGGTGCAGCCGGAGTAAGCAATCCCCGGATGAAAAAAATGATAGATTCTGCAATGGAACAATCTGGTATTAAAAAATGGAAGCTCATAGGAGATCATGAGATTGCTTTTTGGGGAGCACTAGAAGGAAAGGAGGGAGTGGCCTTAATAGCGGGTACTGGTTCCATTTGCTATGGACGAAATAAGGAAGGAAAAAACATCCGTGTTGGAGGCTGGGGACATCTCATAGGAGATGAAGGTAGTGGTTATGCAATTGGAAGAGATGCTCTGCAGGCAGTTACTCATTTGAAAGATGGATATGGTGAACCGACTCAGTTGGCAGAATTGTTAAACGAACAATTAAGTTTGAATAGTCGACAGAAGATTATAGATTATACATATAAAAATAATAAAAGTTATGTGGCACAGATATCACAATTAGTGGAACAGGCAGCGTCACAGGGAGATGCAGTTTCTATAAAAATTTTACAGGATAATGCTTTTTCTGTTAGTAAACAGGTAATAGCAGCAGTCAGACAGTTACGTATGAAGACGGGTGAGGTTGCATTGTGTGGTGGTCTTTTGGAGAATGATACAATATATCGAAAATTTGTCATTCGGGAAATAGAAAAAGGCTGTCCTGGTTTTGATTGCGTAGCACCGAAGCATAGTGCAGCAATCGGCGCGGTAATGATGGCAAAGACACTTTTGGAGGAATAAATGGAAATTAGCAAAATAGCAACGGAACAAAGAAACGAAAATACGTTACATATAGATGAGATGTCTACGCTGGAGATGGTACAACTTATGAATGAAGAGGATAAGAAAGTTGCAATGGCGGTGGAAAAGGAGTTACCTAATATTGCGGCAGCAGTAGACGTGATTGCAAATAGGTTGGAAAAGGGTGGTCGACTGATATATATTGGCTGCGGTACTTCCGGAAGGCTGGGAGTATTGGATGCTGCAGAGTGCCCACCAACTTATTCTACATCCCCAGAACAAATCGTGGCGCTGATGGCAGGGGGAGATGCAGCAATTTTCCAGGCAGTCGAGGGTGCCGAGGATGATGAAAAATTAGGAGTCAGGGATTTAAAGGAAATTGAATTTGCAAAAGGGGATATTCTCGTAGGAATTGCAGCTTCCGGCAGGACACCCTATGTGATTGGCGCTATGAAATATGCAAAATCAATTGGTGCTACAGTGATTAGTGTGACTTGTTGTAAGAATTCGGAAATTGATTGTCTGGCAGACATAGGAATTGCACCGATGCCAGGAGCAGAAGTAATAACCGGCTCTACCAGAATGAAAAGCGGAACGGCTCAGAAAATGGTATTAAATATGCTGTCCACTGGTGCCATGATAAAGATGGGTAAAGTATATGGTAATCTTATGGTTGATGTGAAACCTTCGAATCAGAAACTGGTAGAGCGTTGTGCAACTATTGTTCAAAATGCTACTGGCGTATCCAGGGAAAATGCAAAAGAAATTTTGGGACTTTGTGATTACAGACCGAAGACCGCCATTGTAATGATAGAAAATCAGGTAGATGCAGAAAAAGCACTACAGGAGTTGAATGCAGCCCATGGACATGTATCAAAAGCAATTTGTAAGAAAATGGAGAAATAGGATATGGTGCAATATGGAATTGATCATATTCAGGAATATGAAAAAGAACTGAAGGATGTTAAAGTAGCTCTTCTTACGAATATTACAGGAAGAAACAGTCAGCTTCAGTCAGATATTAAGGTGTTGCAGGAAAATTGTCATCTGACGGCACTGTTTGGCCCTGAACATGGTCTGAAAGGGAATGTTGGAGCCGGAGAACTGGTGGGACAATATCGTGACCCCGATACCGGAATTCCTGTTTATAGCCTGTATGGTGAAAATGGCAGACATTTTACAAAAGAGATGTTAGAGCAGTTTGATTTGCTGGTCTATGATATTCAGGATGTCGGCGTGCGTTTTTTTACTTATTTATCTACCCTGCGAAATGGGATGCTGGACTGTGCAGCAGCAGGGAAAAAATTAATGGTGCTGGACAGACCAAATCCCCTGGGAGGAGAAATTGTAGAAGGAAATATCCTTAAGGACGATTTCCGCAGTTTTGTAGGTTGCTGCAAAATACCTTATCGATATGGATTGACAGTGGGAGAAGCAGCATTGATGCTGAATCAGGAAGAGAAGATTGGATGCAACCTTCAGGTTGTACCCTGCTCCGGGTGGAAACGTTCCATGATTTTCCCTGAATGGGAGAAAATCTGGATAGCTCCCAGCCCTGCATTGATGAACTTTGAATCAGTACTCTGTTATCCGGGATTATGTCTGCTGGAGGGAACCAACCTGTCCGAAGGACGGGGAACAGCAGCACCGTTTCGTATCATTGGTGCAGATTATATAAATGGAGAGGATTTGTCACAGAAATTAAACCGGGAAAAACTGCCGGGAGTTATTACCACGCCAATCTGGTTCATTCCTTTTGCTTCAAAATATGAGAAGGTTCCCTGTTCCGGTGTAGTGTTCCATGTGACGGATTACAAGGCTTTTCGCCCCGTAACGCTTGGAATTACTCTGCTTGATATGGTACGGGAAGACTATGGTGAAAAGTTCCGGATTCTTCCGCCGATAGAAGACGGAAAGAAACCTATGCTGGCACTGCTTTCCGGGGATGATGCGCTTCTTGGAAATTGGAATAAGGAGAAGCTGCTTTCATCCTATGAGGCAGATAGTGAAGAATTTTACCATAGGAAACAGAAGTATCATATCTATTAGGAGGGGAAACGAATGAAGAAAAAAGCTGTGTCATATTCGCTTTGGGAAAATATAAAGTATGTTGTTGCCGGAATCCGCAAGTGGCAGCCAATGGTACTTCCGCTGACGGTAATTCATGGAATTATGGCAGGACTTTCGACGTTTGTATGGCTTTATGCCATAAAATGGCTCATACAGATATTTCAGATGGAGGGGAATGCCGGGGATAAAGTACAACAGGCACTATATCTTGTATTAGCTGCGTCCGTAATCGAACTGGTTATGCTTGTGATTTCCAACTTATCGGACAAGGGCGCAGAGGGAAGAATGCATGATGTGGAGTATCATTTTGCATTATTCTGGACAACGAAGGTCTGGACCATGCCATATCCGATGCATGAAAATCCTGAAGTACAGACGGCAGTTACAAAGGCAAGGAGAGCAATTAATAATAATGGAAATGGAGTGGCTGGAATCCAGTATTGGGGAAATCAGGTACTTCCGCTGTTTATCAAAGCAATTATGGCATTGGTGTTAATTTGCCTTGTGAATCCTGTATTGGTAATGCTGATTCTCGTCATATCATATGTTCGTTTCGATCTGATGAACCGTGCATCTGTTTATGAGAAAGAATTATGTGAAAATCAGGTTGCCAGGGAAGAGATGGCAAGTCAAAAATATCAGTCGGATATAGGGGATTTTTCTTATGGAAAGGACATCCGGCTGTTTCAGATGCAAAAACCATTGAAGCGATTGCTGCATCATTATACGAACCTGTTGAATAAGCAGGCGGTAAAAGCACAACATCGATATGCCAGAAATTATTTGATTGGTGATTTCCTGTTTTTTATACAGGAGGCAGTATCGTATGGTCTGTTGATTTATCTCGTTCTTACCGCAGGTATGAGTGTTGCAGACTTTACACTGTATCTGGGAAGTGTGCATAGTGCATCTACTGCATTGGATGATATTTTTGAAAAGGTAATCCGTATCAATAAGGAGAGTCTGCATATCAATGATTTTCGGGCATTTATTGAAAGTGATGAACAGGGAATCCCCGGCGTGGCAAAAGAAATCATGCAAAAGAGTAATTTTAAAAAGGATTTACAGGCGTGTGAGGAAGCATACGAGAAATCTCATCATAATTCATGGGATGAGAAGGGAAATTATGAATTCCGGTTTGAAAATGTTTCATTTCGATATCCGGGAACAGATACATATGCTTTACGGAATCTGTCAATTACCATAAAAGCAGGAGAAAAACTGGCTGTTGTTGGATTGAATGGTGCAGGAAAGACGACATTTGTCAAACTGTTATGCAGATTGTATGAACCAACTGAGGGAATTATATATCTAAATGGAAAAAATATTGCCGAATATGATTTGAATGAATACTGGGAACTGATTTCACCTGTTTTCCAGGAGGATGAAAGTCTGGCATTTTCAATTGTACAAAATGTAGCAATGCAGGATGAAAATATCAGGAGCCGGGAGAGAATAGAAGCGGCAATCCGGAAAGCGGATTTGCAGGAAAAAATAGAGCATTTGCCAAAAGGATTGGATACATATTTATATAAAAACCTGGAGGATGACGGAACGGAGTTATCAGGAGGGCAGAAGCAAAAGCTGATGCTGGCAAGGGCATTGTATAAATCGGCACCGGTCATGGTGCTGGATGAACCGACAGCAGCACTTGATGCAATCGCGGAAGCAAAATCCTACGAAAGCTTTAATGACATGACAGGTGGAAAAACCTGCGTATACATATCTCATAGATTATCAAGCACAAAATTCTGTGATGCAATTGCGATGTTTGAAGATGGAATGCTTGTAGAGTATGGAAATCATGAGGAACTGATGAAAAAACAGGGAAAATACGAAGAACTGTTCCGGATACAGGCGCAATACTATCGGGAGGAGGCTGTGAACTATGCGTAAAACGTTTCACTATTTTTATAGATTAGCATGGCGGGAAAAACCGTGTTACGTTATACTACTTCTTCTCGGTATCCTGCTTAATGCCGGTTATCCATTTGTGAATTTATTCTTTTCAAAGTATATTCTGGAAGAACTTGCCGGAGCTCGAAGAGTAGAAAATCTGCTATATCTGACGGTTGGGATTGTTGTTGGAAATATTCTGCTGTTAGCATTGATTCATGTCGTAAAGTGCAGACTTGCCGGATATGATGAATGGTTCGGACGTCACTTATACGATCAGATTAGTATAAAGACGATGTCTATGCCGTATGCAAGGACAGAGAGTGCGGATACCATGAACCAAAGACGCAAAGCAGAGGAAGGAATTGCATGGTACTCCGGTGGTATGAAAGGACTAAGTGAATGTGTGCAGCAGTTGTTTTCCTTTCTTTTGACATTTGCCGGAGTTGTGGTTATTGTTGCATCCAAGACACCGATTCTGCTTATCGTGGGTGTCTTTGCAGTAATAGGCGGTTCCGTGGCAGTATGGCAGACAAACAAGTGTTATCAGATTGAGTTTGAGGTATTTCCTAAAGTCAATCGTGCTTTCCGCTATATGACATGGGATGTATTACAACCTAAATATGCGAAAAGCATTCGGCTTTACGGAGCTGCCGGAATGATGAAAGAACAGTTCCAAAAGACAATGAACCGGTGTTCATCCACATTCCGTTATACGGCTGAAAAAATCGGTCGCTGGAACTGTATTGGCAGTGTGGTAAATTTCTTGAAGAATCTGTGCATTTATGGATATTTGGGATATAAGCTGATGCTTGGAATGATTTCACTTGGCGATTTTACACTTTTGGCAGGTTCTGCCAATACACTTAAGGATAGTCTGCAGGGAATTTTAAATCAAATACAGGACTTGCAGAAAAAATTAAAATTTATGGGCGAGTATGTGAAATATATGGATATTGAAGATGCTGCTAATGCAGGAACTTTATCCATTGAAAATGGAAAACAGCCTGTTATTGAGTTCCGCAATGTATCATTCCGCTACCCTGAAACAGAAGAATATGTACTTCGGAATGTGAATATCGTGATTCCGGCAGGACAGCATTTATCTGTTGTGGGATTAAACGGAGCAGGGAAAACAACATTTGTAAAATTGCTTTGTCGGCTGTATGAAGTGAATGAAGGAGAAATCTTACTGAATGGTAAGAACATTATGGATTATTCGTATGAAGAATACATGAAGGAGCTGGCAGTCGTATTTCAGGATTTCAAAATGTTTGCAATGTCTATGCAGGATAATATCAAGCTGGGAAATCATGAAAAGATATCCGAAGAAGAGATAAGCAGAGTATGTGATATCAGTGGACTTGGTGAATTGATTGCTTCGCTTCCCAATGGAATTCATACACAAATTTATAAGTGTTTTGACAAGGAAGGAATTGAGCCATCCGGTGGTGAGATGCAGAAAATGGCAATTGCGCGTGCTTTATATAAGGATGCACCGGTGGTAATTCTGGATGAACCGACGGCAGCACTTGACCCGGTGGCAGAGTATGAAATATATCGACATTTTGATGACCTGATTGGAGGAAAGACTGCCGTTTACATTTCCCATCGACTGTCCTCCTGCAAATTCAGTGACCAGATTGCAGTTTTTTCCGATAAGACCATTAAAGAATATGGAACACATGAGCAACTGGTAAATCGACCGGGCGGAATATATGCAACCATGTTTGCAGCCCAGGCACAGTATTATGTTTAACATCATGATGACTTTGTAAATAAAAAATGGTGTGTCCGAAAGGACACACCATTTTTGTAGGGTTGGGCTATTCATAAAATAGTCGCAGCTCGTAGGGGAATCGAACCCCTGATTCCGCCGTGAGAGGGCGGCGTCTTAACCGCTTGACCAACGAGCCATACTGTGCAATTTGTATCGCACTTGATTATTTTATTATATGTCAGATAATAATGCAAGCATTTTTTTTGAAAAGTGGGCAGGAGAAGAAAATAATTTTTTATGCGGAGAAATATGCACCCCTGCTTATTGCTGTTCGGTTTTGCGGCACTAAGGAGTTCTAACAATTTTTATTTTAGATAAGAAGTCAAGACGCAACCGGTGATAATTCGCCATCCCGGCTCAGTATCACCTTTTCCGTACATCCATGTACGGAAATTGCTGTTTCCGCTTAAAATTGTAAGAATTCCTAAGTGCCTCCAAAAGGCACAGCAATAAGCAGGGGCGCATATTTTCTACCCATATAAAAAATAATATACCTTCATACTGCATTTATATTTCCCATCGATAAGCTTCTTTGCTAAAGTATTTACGATTAAGAAAGAAAGAGAAGAAATAGGGCACATGGATAATTTTTACCCAGTTAAAGAAGCGGTACAGAAGTATATTGACGGATGCGAAGCAAAGCTTAACATGCATTCAGACAGAGTATTTGGAAAGGCAGTTCTGGCAGGCATTATGATTGCATTTGGTGCAGCTGCAAGTAATGTGGCAGCACATAATATTCCTAATGTTGGATTGGCAAGACTGGTGGCAGGAACCGTATTTCCGGTTGGATTGATGATGGTAGTACTTCTTGGTGCAGAACTTTTTACCGGTGATTGTCTGATGACGATGGGAAATGCAAAAGGAACATGTTCCAAGTTAGAAGTGTGCCGGTTTTTGATTACCGTCTATTTCGGAAATTTTCTTGGAGCAGTATTGCTTGCGATGGCGACCTATTATACCGGACAATTTCATTATTCCAATGATTTGCTCGGAGCCTATACGATTAAGGTCGCACTTGGAAAAGTGAATTTATCGTTTGGGGAAGCACTGATGTCCGGTGTTCTCTGTAACATTCTGGTCTGTTCTGCAGTATTAATGGCATTGTGTGCCAAAGACGTTGCGGGAAAGTTGCTGGCATGCTTTTTTACCATCATGTTGTTCGTTACTGCGGGGTACGAACACTGTGTGGCAAATATGTATTATATCACAGCGGGATTAATAGCCAAACATAATCCGGTATTCTTGCAGCTTGCACAAAAAGAATACGGATATACTGCGGAACAGCTTTCTGTGTTAAATATGAACCATTTTATACAGGGAAATCTATTACCGGTTACTTTGGGAAATATTCTTGGAGGAATCGCGTTTGGACTTGCACTGTATTATTTAAATAGAGATCAGGCAGTTGTTGCCAATAAAATGAAGGAGGAAGGAAAAGATGAGCATCGCATTATTTTTGGAAGAATCCTTGCAGGCATTCGGTCTTGAAATGGTAGGAGTAGCAGTTTGCACGGCACTTCTCTATGGTTATGTAAAAGTAATGTCCAGAAAGAAAAACTAACGGGATGTGTTTCCCGTTAGCTATATCATATCGATTAAGGTATGAGCTAAACCGTCATGGTCATTATCGAATTCGGTAATGGTTGTGGCGGTATTTTTTACGCTGTCAATGGCATTTGCCATTGCAATCCCCATTCCTGCCTGCTGAATCATGGAGATATCGTTCTCAGCATCCCCGGCAGCAATACTAAATAAGGGGTTAATGTTTAAGAGCTCGCAAAGCTTTAAAACAGCAGCACCTTTTCCAGATTTGGAAGGAAAAACTTCTAAATAGTAGGGATTGGAATACGCGAGTGTAATTCCTTCTTTTTCTGCCCAGGGAAGAAGTGCAAGACGGAGCTCTTCCAGTCTGGCAGTATCCTGCCGCTCAATGAGAAGACATTTGCACGGATCTACATCCAAAGCAGAAAAAATATCCGGGGCAATGATGGTTGGCGTATCAATAAAACGCCGATAGTAGGTGAGCCCTTCATCAGACTTTGGTGAAACGATGCTGGTCTGTGAATAGGTGTGAAAATGAATTCCAAACGTCGCTGCCAATTCTGCAACGTGGGCAACCTGTGCATGTGTCAGACCGATACGATACAATGTTTTTTGATGCTCACAATCGTAGATTTCACCACCGTTATATCCAATCAGATACATACCCTGGTAATTCAGTGCCAGAGAGCTTTTTACCGATTTGAGATTGTTGATATCCCTGCCGGAGCATAAGACAAACTTGTGACCGGCATCACACCATTTGGCGAGAACTTTTCGGGTGTAAGGGGAAACTTCTTTTTGGCGGTTCAGAAGTGTACCGTCCATATCGGTAAAAAGAATTTTTGTCTTTTTTATAAGCTCTGGGTGTTCCCGCAGTTCCTGATGTCTTTCACGGATGTTTTCCAGAACTTCATATGGAATAAACAGTTTTCCGTATCCGGTGCCAAGGTCCAGGCCGGGTTTTGCCGTACCGTGGAAATCGGAGCCGCCACTGATGCAAAGCTTGTATTTTTCCGCAAGGGCACGGATTTCACGTTCATCCGCGGGTGTGTGGGTACTGTAAATAGCCTCGATTCCCATAAGACCGATTTCTTTTAAGGAAGCTACAAGCTTTTCCAGACGTTCTTTTCCCATATGATAAAGCATTGGATGGGCAAGAATCGGAAAACCGCCTGCTTTTAAAATAATTTCAATGGCACGCATCGGCGTGATTTTTTTGCGTGGAACAAAGCAGGGAGCGTAGTCACCAATGTAGCGGTCAAATCCCTCTTTGATACTTTTGGTATAGCCATGGTTCATCAGATAACGGGCGTAATGAGCCCTGGTAATGACACAATCGGGGAATTCCGCAGTAAGTGCTTCATAGGTGATGGAAATGCCGTGTTCATTAAGCCGTTTACACATTTCAAGATTACGTGTGGTTCGTCCCTGAACAAAGTGAATGAGTCTGCGTTTGAAAAAGTCGCTGTTATAATCAATATAAAGACCGACGATATGGATATCGCGGCCTTCATATTCAGTAGAAAATTCAATTCCGGGGATGACTTCAATGTTCTTTCCCTGTGCAGCAGCAAGTGCTTCATCAATTCCGTCAGTAGTATCATGGTCTGTCAAAGCAAAAGCGGACAGTCCTTTTTCTATGGCATAATTTACAAGCTCCGTGGGAGTGTAACTGCCATCAGACTTCGTGGAATGAACATGTAAATCAACTGTTTTCATAAAAACTCCTTTTTAGTTCTCGTCCTCTTCTTCCTGTTTGGTGTAAACAGTACGCTTACGAGCCATTTCATCACTTTCCAGATATTCATCATAGGTAGTGATTTTATCAATCAGGCTGCCGTCCGGAAGGATTTCCATAATTCGGTTGGCAGTTGTCTGTACAAACTGATGGTCATGGCAGGAGAAAAGTGCCACACCGGGGAACTTAATCAATCCGTTATTTAATGCAGTAATGGATTCCATATCCAAATGGTTGGTAGGCTCATCCAGAATCAGACAGTTGGAACCACTAATCATCATTTTGGAAAGCAGACAACGTACTTTTTCACCACCGGATAATACCTTTACTTTTTTTACACCGTCTTCACCGGCAAAAAGCATTCTTCCAAGGAAACCACGTACATAGGTAACATCCTTAACCGGAGAGTAACCGGTAAGCCAGTCAACAATCGTAAGGTCATTGTTAAATTCTTCGGTATTGTCCTTGGGGAAGTAAGCCTGTGAGGTAGTAACGCCCCACTTATAAGTACCTTCATCCGGTTCCAATTCGCCCATAAGAATCTGGAACAGAGTAGTTTTAGCAAGCTCATTGCTTCCAACAAAGGCAATTTTATCATCATGTCCGACAATAAAGGAAATATTGTTCAGAACCTTTTCACCGTTAATTGTTTTGGAAATACCCTCTACGGACAGAACCTCATTACCGATTTCACGTTCCGGACGGAAATCAATATAAGGGTATTTACGGCTGGAGGGTTTGATTTCATCCAGCTCAATTTTTTCAAGTGCTCTTTTACGGGAAGTAGCCTGTTTGGATTTGCTGGCATTTGCAGAGAAACGGGAAATAAATTCCTGCAACTCTTTGATTTTTTCTTCTTTTTTCTTATTTGCTTCTTTCATCTGCTTAATGAGAAGCTGGCTGGATTCATACCAGAAATCGTAGTTGCCGGCATAAAGCTGAATTTTGCCATAGTCGATATCTGCCGTATGAGTGCAGACCTTGTTTAAGAAGTAACGGTCATGGGATACGACAATTACGGTATTTTCAAAGTTAATCAGGAATTCCTCAAGCCATGCGATTGCATCCAAATCCAGGTGGTTCGTAGGCTCGTCGAGCAGAAGAATATCCGGATTACCAAACAGTGCTTTGGCAAGCAGTACCTTTACTTTTTCATTACCATTTAAATCTTTCATGGTTGCATAGTGAAGAGAGGTATCAATACCAAGTCCGTTTAAAAGCATGGCAGCATTACTTTCTGCTTCCCATCCATCCATTTCTGCAAACTCTGCTTCGAGTTCACTGGCACGGATTCCGTCTTCGTCGGAAAAATCTTCCTTGGCATAGATGGCATCTTTTTCCTTCATAATCTGGTAAAGGCGTTCATTACCCATAATAACCACATCCATAACAGGATATGCATCATATTTAAAATGATCCTGCTCAAGAACGGACAAACGCTGTCCGGGAGTAATCGTAACGTCCCCGTTTGTAGTTTCCAAAGCGCCGGATAATATTTTTAAAAAGGTGGATTTTCCTGCACCGTTTGCACCAATCAAACCGTAGCAGTTGCCTTCCGTAAATTTGATGTTGACGTCCTCAAAGAGGGCTTTTTTACCAATTCGTAAAGTTACATTATTTGCACTAATCATAAATGCACCTTTGCCTTTCTACTTAATTATATATGTTTCATGCTCACAATTACCTATTTTACAGAAAAATATGGAATTTGCAAGAAAATCTTATGATTTCCATGACAGAACAGGAGATATGGTGTTAAAATAAAAAGGAATCCTGGTTATGCGACAGGAGAGATTACGAATAGAGAGTGAGGGTATCTTATGAAGTTAAATTACAAACGGACGGTACTTATCGGTCTTGCCTTTATGTCCATCAGTGCTTTTTGGCAGATGTATGACACTATCATACCGCTGATTTTGCAAAACACTTTTCATCTTAAAGAAACTATTACTGGAACTATAATGGCAGCTGATAATGTGCTTGCATTGTTTTTATTGCCGATATTCGGAACGATTTCGGATTCCGTAGATACCAGATTCGGTAAAAGAATACCGTTTATCGTAACCGGAACGACATTGGCAGTCATTTTTATGATGCTTCTTCCAGTGGCAGATGGAGCAGAGAACTTTATTCTGTTTATAGTGGCATTGTTTATGCTGTTGATTTCCATGGGAATTTATCGTTCCCCTGCAGTTGCACTTATGCCGGATCTGACACCGAATAAGCTTCGGAGCAAGGGAAATGCCATTATCAATCTGATGGGTGCTGTAGGTGGCGTTTACACGTTGATTATGATTAAGATGCTGGTTGGAAAGGGCGAGCGTCCAAGTTATGTAGCACTATTTCTGAGTGTTGCAATCCTGATGGCAGTATCGATTATAATTCTGGTACTTACCATTCGTGAAAAGAAGATTAAAGCACAGGTAGAGCAGGAAGTTAAGGCTTACGAAGAAGAAAACCAGCTTGTTGTGGAAACTGAGGACACTGTGGAGGCAGAAGATACACAGAGTACCGTAATGCCGAAGGAAGTAAAACGAAGCATGATTTTCCTGCTGCTTTCCGTATTCCTGTGGTTTACAGCGTACAACGCAGTAACAACTGCTTTTTCCAGATATACCAAGGTCGTATGGCATCTTGAAGGTGGTGGATTTGCAGATTGCCTGATGGTAGCAACCGTTGCGGCAATTTTGAGTTACATACCGATTGGAAATATTTCCAGTAAGATTGGACGTAAGAAAACGATTCTGGGCGGAATTATTTTGATGAGTCTGTGCTATGGGGCAGCGATTTTTGTGGGCAGCTATCATCCGCTTATTAATGTTGCTTTTGCACTTATCGGAATCGGCTGGGCAGCAATCAATGTGAATTCCTATCCGATGGTAGTGGAAATGAGCAAGGGATGCGATATTGGAAAATTTACCGGAACGTATTATACATTTTCCATGACTGCACAGATTTTCACACCGATTTTGTCCGGATTTTTATTGGAGAAAATCTCTTACCGGAGTCTGTTCCCGTATGCCGTTGTTTTTTCAGTGCTTGCATTCCTGACGATGCTTCAGGTAAAGCATGGAGATACCAGACCGGATAAAAAGGTGAGTGTATTAGAAAATTTTGATGTAGATGATTAAATCATTTACAAATAAAACAGAAGAAATCAGGGAAAGAACGACATGAAAATTTTAACCATTATATTAATTATAGCAGCAGTATTGATTCTTCTTTATTTTTTAATGATTATGCCAAGACTTGGAAATCGAAAGGAACGTAAAAAGTTTTTAAATCATTATTATGCGCACAGAGGGTTACATGATAATGAGTCGGATGCACCGGAAAATTCCATGGCGGCATTTCAAAAAGCAGTGAATGCCGGATATGGTATCGAAATGGATGTACAGGTAACAAAAGATAAAATTCCGGTTGTATTTCATGATTTTACATTGGAACGTGTCTGCGGACAGAGCGGAAAGGTGTGCGATTATACGTTTGAAGAATTGCAACAGTTCCGGCTTTGTAAAAGTGAGGAAAAAATTCCGCGCTTTGAAGATGTATTGAAGCTGATAGACGGAAAAGTACCGCTTATCATTGAACTGAAAATTGAACTGACAGATTTGACTGTATGTGAAAAGGCAGACGAATTATTGCGCAAGTATTCCGGACTGTATTGTATGGAATCGTTTAATCCGCTTGGGGTGTTATGGTATCGCAACCATAACCGGAAGATTGTACGGGGACAATTGGCAGAGGCTTTTCTGCGGACCGATGAGTTTAGCGGACCGTTTTATGGAATGCTGCAGAATCTGATGTTCAACTTTATTACGAAACCGGATTTTATCGCATATAACCATAAAGACGCAGATGTTTTTGCAACAAAGGTCTGCCATCGGTTCTATCACAGCATGGCAGCAGCATGGACAATTAAGAGTCAGGAGGAGCTTGAACAGGCAAAGAAAAACTTTGATATTTTTATCTTTGATTCTTTTATTCCGCAATAAAGAAAGTTAATGCGGACACAGGAAGAATATGGTATAATGGTACTACTATCTGAATCACAAAAAATCTCAAACTAAGAGGAGAAGACGAAGAATGGCAAAATGGGTTTATTTGTTTACAGAGGGAAGCGCAGATATGAGAAATCTTTTGGGGGGAAAAGGCGCGAACCTGGCTGAGATGACCAATATTGGACTTCCGGTTCCCCAGGGTTTCACCATTACAACAGAGGCCTGCACACAGTATTATGAAGATGGCAGGGAAATCAATGATGAAATCCGTACACAGATTGATGAGTATATTGTTAAAATGGAGGAGATTACAGGTAAGAAGTTTGGTGACAAGAAAAATCCGTTGCTTGTTTCCGTACGTTCCGGTGCACGTGCATCTATGCCCGGTATGATGGATACCATCCTGAATCTTGGATTGAATGAAGAAGTAGTAAATACAATTGCAGAGCAGTCCGGAAATGCACGTTGGGCATGGGACTGTTACAGAAGATTTATTCAGATGTATTCCGATGTGGTTATGGAAGTCGGCAAGAAGTATTTCGAGCAGTTGATTGATGAAATGAAAGAAAAACGTGGTGTTACACAGGACGTAGACCTCACCACAGAAGATTTAAAAGAACTTGCCAACCAGTTTAAGGCAGAATATAAAGAAAAAATCGGAGAAGATTTCCCGAGTGATCCGAAGGAACAGCTGATGGGAGCCATCAAGGCGGTATTCCGTTCCTGGGACAATCCTCGTGCAAATGTTTACCGTCGTGACAATGATATTCCATATTCCTGGGGAACTGCAGTAAACGTGCAGTCCATGGCATTTGGAAATATGGGAGATGACTGTGGTACCGGTGTTGCATTTACGCGTGATCCGGCAACCGGAAATAAAGGATTGTTTGGAGAATTCCTGACAAATGCACAGGGCGAAGACGTAGTTGCAGGTGTCCGTACTCCAATGAAGATTGCAGAGATGGAACAGAAATTCCCGGAAGCATTTAAACAGTTTACCGAGGTATGCGGAATCCTTGAGAAGCATTATCGTGATATGCAGGATATGGAGTTTACCGTAGAACATGGAAAGCTTTATATGTTGCAGACACGTAACGGAAAAAGAACGGCACAGGCAGCGTTAAAGATTGCCTGTGATTTGGTAGATGAAGGAATGAGAACAGAAGAAGAGGCAGTAGCCATGATTGATCCACGAAATCTGGATACACTGCTTCATCCACAGTTTGATGCGGCTGCATTGAAGGCTGCAACCCCTGTTGGAAAAGGACTTGGTGCTTCTCCGGGAGCAGCCTGCGGTAAAATTGTATTTTCGGCAGAAGATGCAGAGGTATGGGCTGAAAAGGGCGAAAAAGTTGTACTTGTCCGTTTGGAAACTTCTCCGGAAGACATTACCGGAATGAAGGTTTCACAGGGAATCCTGACAGTACGTGGTGGTATGACAAGCCATGCAGCCGTTGTGGCACGTGGTATGGGAACCTGTTGTGTATCAGGCTGCGGCGATATCATTATGGATGAAGCAAACAAGAAATTTACTCTTGGTGGGAAGGAATTCCATGAGGGTGATTACCTGTCTATTGACGGAACGACTGGAAATATATATGACGGACAGATTAAGACCGTAGATGCAAAGATCGCTGGTGAATTTGGAAGAGTTATGGCATGGGCAGACAAGTATCGCAAGCTAAAGGTACGTACCAATGCCGATACACCACGCGATGCAAAAAGAGCAAGAGAACTGGGAGCAGAAGGAATCGGACTTTGCCGTACAGAGCATATGTTCTTTGAAGAGGATCGTATCGCAGCATTCCGTGAAATGATTTGTTCCGATACCGTAGAAGAAAGAGAAGTTGCGCTGGAGAAGATTCTTCCTTATCAGCAGGGAGACTTCAAGGCATTATATGAAGCATTGGAAGGAAATCCGGTTACGATTCGTTTCCTGGATCCGCCACTTCATGAATTTGTACCAACCGAAGATGCCGATATTGAAAAGCTTGCAAAAACAAAGCATAAGAGTGTGCAGGAAATCAAAGCAATGATTGACAGCCTTCATGAATTTAATCCGATGATGGGACATCGTGGCTGTCGTCTTGCGGTTACTTATCCGGAAATCGCAAAGATGCAGACAAAGGCAGTAATCCGTGCAGCACTTGAAGTAAAGAAGGACCATGCAGATTGGAATATTAAACCGGAAATTATGATTCCGTTAGTTGGAGATGTTAAGGAGTTTGATTTCGTAAAGAAGATTGTGGTAGAAACCGCAGATGAAGAAATCAAAGCATCCGGTGTTTCCATGGAATATGAAGTAGGTACGATGATTGAAATTCCACGTGCGGCACTTACCGCAGATGCCATTGCAAAAGAGGCAGATTTCTTCTGCTTCGGAACAAATGACTTAACCCAGATGACGTATGGCTTCTCCCGTGATGATGCAGGAAAGTTCCTGGGCGGATATTACGATACCAAGATCTTTGAAAATGATCCATTTATCAAACTGGACCAGATTGGTGTCGGCAAGCTGATGGAAATGGCAATCCAGCTTGGAAGACCTGCAAATCCGAAGCTGCATATCGGAATTTGTGGAGAGCATGGCGGGGACCCGTCCTCCGTTGAGTTCTGTCATAAGATTGGACTTGATTATGTATCCTGTTCTCCGTTCCGTGTTCCAATTGCAAGACTGGCAGCAGCACAGGCAGCAATCGCTTCTAAATAAAATCACATATCTGCTCCACCTATCTGGTGGAGCAGATTTCTTACTATCATCTTAAAATAATTCACATTTTAAATCACAATCTATTTATCTAATCAGACAAAGGGGGATATTCTATGCTCCAGCCATATATTCTGGCAGAAATAAAAAGTATCGAGCAAAAATTAGCAAAAATCAAAAATGAAAAGCAGGAAACACTTAAAATTCAGGTAATAAACAATCGACCATTTTATTATAAGCAATATAAGGATAAAAGCGGGAAAATCATAAGAGAATATATTGCGAAAGAGCAAATGCAGTATATTAAGCAATTGGCGCAACAAGCTTATGATCAGAAAATCAAAGCAAAGCTCGAAAAGAATTTAAAGGCGCTTCGAGGCTTCGATGAGAAAACCATTACGGATATTTATGATCATATGACGCAGCATCGCAAAGCATTAGTTGAACCATACCGAATTGGTGTGAAAGAGATGATACGCCGCTGGGAAAACGAGAGTTATGAGAAGTACACAGATTATATGGACTCCCTCCGGTTTGAAACCGACAGGGGAGAGATGGTGCGCTCAAAATCGGAAGTAATTATTGCAAATATGTTATATCGACAGAAAGAAAGCCTGAGCTATAAATATGAAAGACCGTTAATTCTTGAAAACAGAGGAAAGAAATATACACTTCATCCGGACTTTACAGTTTTAAATTTGAAAACAGGAAGAATCGTTTATTGGGAGCATATGGGAAAGATGGATGATTCAAAGTATGCTGCTGATTTTGTCTGGAAAGCAAATTTGTATTTGTTGAATGGTTATACAATGGGCGGCAACGTTATTTATACCTATGAAACGAGTAATCATCCATTAGATATCCGGGTGGTAAAGAAAATAATTCAGGAAATAAGGGGAGAGCAAGAGGTCTGGTGATAGGAATTAGTCCCAAATACAAGAAAAGCACAATTAGGGATTAATGTTTTATAAGCAATTTTGTTTTCCGGGTACAAAATTCAACCCAGGAAGCTAAAATATAGAATTTGGCATGAATAAGAGGTGTTACAGAAGCGAATTATTAATCCCAAAAGTAGTAAATCAAAGTATTGGCATTAATAGCTTGCTGGTCAGAGCAAATCACATCGATACCTGAAAACGGAACTCACCATGATAAGCAGAAAATCCGTAGACACCATGATATTTTTCAACGACGGAAATCATACTGCTTACCCCAATGCCGTGGTTGCGGCTTTTGGAAACCGGAATCTTATTTTCAAAGTGAGGTTCTATGCCATAGCTGTTAGCCATATTGATGCACAGGCGGTTGCTCTTTTCATATATTTTTAAGTGGATGTAAGGAGTAGAGCTGCCATCCATCTGCATGCAGGCGTGAATGGCATTTTCCATAGCATTCGCCAGTAAACCGCAAAGGTCCATAATCTGAAACCGCGAAAAGTCTGTTGCCGTTATGCTGATTTCGGTTGTTATATGTTGTGAAGCGGCTTGTTCTGCATACGAAGATATGATGAGATTTATGGATTCGTTCTGACAGTAACGGGTTACCTTGCTATTCTCAAGCGTATCACTGATTTCATGAATATAATCAAGCGCATCATCTGTCTTGTTCTCTATAATGCATTGTTGAATATAGTTTAAATGATGGCGCAGGTCATGACGATAAATGGAAGCCTGTTTTTCGGAATTGGAGAGCTGGGCAATTTCTTTCTGTGCCTGTAATGCAATGTTGGTAAGCATCATATTGGAGCGTTCCGCGTTTGCCTTTTCACTGGAAAATTTCAGGGAAAGCGTTGCAAAAACAAAATAAAGGAGTACCACAGAACTATCCACAAATTCTACGACGACCGCATTTCCGGTGTAAAGCAGATTCGTATAAACCGTAAAGGTATATTCCAGAATATAGTAAAACATTGGCAGCAGGAAAAAGAGCAGCAGCGTTGTTTTGCTTTCATATTTTAGACGAATAATATATGGTGAAATGAAACGGATGACAATAAAAAGTAAGGGAATCGTAATGATTAAAGAAGCAAGGTTTGCAATCATTACATCATAACCAAAGAATGAGGAAACAAAGGTTCCAAACCATTTTCGCGGAGTACAGAATAAATAGGCGGACAAAACCGCAATAACGGAAATATAGGTATTGCGGTGAAGAACAAAACGAATCAGTAAAATAAGCGGCAAATGAATCAACAGAGGGTAGCACTTATACAGGATATCCTCGTCAAACAAATAATAAAAAATAATCTGAGCCACACCAAAACCAAGAAGGGACAGAATATAAAGTTTTTTATGGGCAAAGAAAGGGGCATCTGCAAGATAAAATGCAGCCGCAATGCCGAAAAACAAAACAAAGGCATAATTTGCAAGTTGGACAAATTCCGTGATATTCATTAAAAAACCTCCCCCATCTGGAATGCCAGATAGTGTTCTCTGATTTCACTTAAGCGACGTTGTGCCAAGGGTATGAGTTTACCGTTCTGCAGCTGGATATCGGTGTTTCCGATGGTGCTGATATAGCTCATATTTACAAGATAGGAACGATGTGGCAGCAGGAATTCTTTTTTCTTTAATAAATCATCGCATACTGCCGAAAAACGTGCAGTACATTCCAGGTGTTCCCCATTATCCAAATGATAAATCACCTTGCGTTCCTGGGCTTCTGCGTAGACTAATTGTGACAAATGCACTTTGCGGATACTGATATTGTTCCGGATAACAATATAAGATTCACTTTCCGGATGGTTGTTATCCAAAAGATCATCCAGAGCCGCAAACAGTTTTTCTTTTTCAATGGGTTTAAGAAGATAGTTGGAAGCTTTCACCGTATAACTATCCACAGCAAATTCAGGGGAAGAGGTCAGAAAAATAATGTTTGCCACCTTATCAAAACTGCGGATTTCTCTTGCTAATTCGATGCCGTTTAAAACCGGCATAATCACATCTAATAAATAAAGGTCAAATTCGCGCAGACTGACACTTGCAAGTTCTGTACTACTGGAAAAAGTCTTGTAATAAAGCGGTATATGGCGCTCTTCCTGATAATCATCGAGTAGCCGGGAAATATGGGTTAATTCTCTCTTATCATCATCACAGATTGCTATTTTCAAAACGGTTCCTCACTTCCTAAATCGTTAATCTGATTATAACGCGAAGGGGGATGGAGCGTCTACTTTTTTTACTTGTCGTTCATGTCGAAAAAACTGTAATTCATGTAAATTTGTCCACAAAAGGGATGAAAAAGTGTATGATATCCTTTAAGAGAAAAATACATTTTCAATAGAAATACAAGGGAGGAAAAGACTAATGAGAAGAAAATGTTTGGCAGTAATATTGGCAGCAGCAATTGGATTGACAATGGTAGGATGCGGAAGCAAAAGCGAGGCGATTACCGTAGATTCCAGTGCAGAAGTTTCAGAATCACCGGTAGGTGATGCAGAAGAATCAGAAGATGTGGAAGATGTTCAAAGCAGTGAGGAAGACAATGCTGCACTTGCCGCACAGGTGGGGGAATTCCTTAGCAACACTGTCTGGGCAGGAGCAAACACAGATGATACACTTGTAATGGCGTTTTTGCTGTCGGCAGATGAATACTATATAGGGATTACCGATGAAAATGGAAATATAGAAGAACATCAGGGTAAATGGGAAATTGACTATGACAGTATCTATCTCTATGAGAATGATACGCTTATGGATACTTTAAGCTGGGATATGGCAGAAGATGGCTCAGAATTTTATTTTACCGTTGATTCATCCCAGACAACATTCGGGCTGGTTCAGACCGATTCCAACAATCTTGAAGAAAGCCTGAATGCAATTGCCGAAGAGGTATTTGGAGAAAAGTAAACGGAGGATAGTGATATGAAGAAATTCGGAAAGAAGCTATTAACATTTGTGATGACATTTACTATGGTAGCCGGTGTCTGGGGTGGCATGAAGTTGGATGCAAGAGCAGCCGATAAGTATGCTGATACCCTTCAAGATCATGATATAGTAAAAGAAGGAGACTATATCGTTTTTCCTGCACCATCTCAAGGTAAAAAGAATAAGATATATTGCTACTTTAACGGTCCGGGTTTAGAAGATTCATTGACTGGAGTTGAAAATATTCGTGGCATTGAGGTCGAAAATGAATATAAAGTAGAAGTAAAGAATGGGTATTGTGTAAAAAATGGCAAAACATATAATCATTATGGGGTAAACAATATATTGATAAATAGGAATGTAGATGGGGTTGAGACGTGGTATCATGTGGTTTTTTACGCAACGGATCAATATACAGAAGAAATAGCTTCATCGGAAAACTCCAAATCCAACAATTCCGAACAAAGCACTCCCAATTCTCATATCTGTGACTTCCAATGGATAACCAAGGTTGACCCAACAACAGGAGCGGACGGTTTGGAAGAGTACAAGTGTACAGGCTGTGGAATTGTAAAAGAATCTCATTCAATTCCGGCAAGTGTTGCAGTAATCAAGGACTTTTATGGGAATGTAAAAGAAGCACCGGAAAATGGAAGCATTACCTATGATTCCGGAAAACTTTATACCATCAGCGATTATCTACTGAAGAAGATGTCAGAACGGAATGATGTGACAGTTACCATTCAGTTTGAATACCAGGGAGCAAAATATGAATTGACCTTCCCTGCAGGAACAGATTACAGCGCGGTGCTGACGGATGAAGAAACGATGTATGGCTACTTTGGTGTGGCGGCAAAGTTAGGACTTAAAGTGGTAGCAAAATAAACGAATGGAGAAAACAATATGAAGAAATTCGGAAAGAAGCTATTAACATTTGTGATGACATTTGCTATGGTAGCCGGTGTCTGGGGCGGCATGGGAATTAATGTAAGAGCGGATGGGAGGATAATTAAGGCGAATGAGCTAAAGGAAGGTGAGCTCCTTTATGCAGGTGATATTATTGAGTTTCAGTTAGATAGTAATATAAAAACTGTAATTATATACTATAATATTACATTTGTATGGGGCGGAACGCTTGTTGAAAAGGAATATACCCCTGGATTACGAATCCAAATTCCTGAAAGTTATTATAAAGAGAAGGACACGGGTAAAGAATATAGATATAATGTATATAAATATGTAATTTCCGAAGTAAGCAGCGAGGATAATACCTGTTGGGGATTTATCATTGATGCAGAACGCTATGACGAAAATAATAGTGGTTCAGGCGAAGTAGTTCCCGGTGGAAACACATCAGGTGGAGAAAACAATCCAACGAAGGAAAATGGTAATACGAGTAATAATGTTGCAAGTCATACCTGTAACTTTGAGTGGACAATTAAGGTAGACCCAACAACAGGAGCGGACGGCTTGGAAGAGTACAAGTGTACAGGCTGTGGAATTGTAAAAGAATCTCATTCAATTCCGGCAAGTGTTGCAGTAATCAAGGACTTTTACGGAAATGTAAAAGAAGCACCGGAGAATGGAAGCATTACCTATGATTCCGGAAAGCTTTATACCATCAGCGATTATCTCCTGAAGAAAATGGCAGAACGAAAAGATGTTACAGTTACCATTCAGTTTGAATATCAGGGAGCAAAGTATGAACTGACCTTCCCGGCAGGAACGGATTACAGTGCAGTGCTGACGGATGAAGAAATGATGTATGGCTACTTTGGTGTAGCGGCAAAACTGGGACTTAAAGTAGTAGCAAAATAATAATGGAATAAAAAACTCTTTTCTGTTTAAAGTGCAGAAAAGAGTTTTTTGTGGTAATATGGATATCAGTAAATGAAGGAGGATGAAAGAATGAATTTTAACGCAACAGATGTCGAAAACAATAAAGTGATGGCAATATTATCTTATTTTTCCTGGCTGGTGTTGGTGCCAATTTTTGCAGCTAAGGATTCTGAATATGCTCAGTTTCATGCAAATCAGGGATTAGTGCTTGCACTTACGGAAATTGTATGGTGGATTGTTGAGGGTGTGATAAGCGGTGTGATTCATGCAATTTCATGGAAGTTGGATTTCCTGTTAAGACCACTTAGTATCGTGAATCTTTTATTTTTAGCATTGACGATATACGGAATTGTAAATGCAGCAACCGGAAAAGGCAAAGAACTTCCTGTAATAGGAAAGATTCAGATTTTAAAGAGATAGGATGAGCAGAACATGGGGGAACAATTTCAAGAACTGTATCGTGCGGTAGTTGAAGCGTCAGAGAATCCGGAATGCATTATTCTCGAGAATGATAAGGAGTTCACAGTTTTATTGGATAAATTCTACAGCATCCGGGTATTTGACTGCCAGACTCGAATCTACATAGAAATACTCGATGGGGAAAAATGCCTTACCTACTTTTTTGCCAATGAAAAAAATGCTTATGTTTTTTTATCGGATGTGCTATCGGATAAAGATGGTTTTATAAAAAAACTGGGTGGAGACGGTATGCGGAGAATAAAGGTATTCCTCTATTTGATAGGAGGAATCCTGATGTTCTTTTCCGCACTTTTAACCATTTCTATCTGGAGTACGCGGGGAAGCGATGCAGAAACACCGTTATATGTGTATTTTGTGCTGACGGTGTGCTTTGGAGCTGTATTTTTAATGGGACTCGGATTGGCACTTATGGGTAAAAAGCGTGTATTAAAAAGGGATGTGAATGCACGCGACCTGATATGCGTCCGTTGTGAGTTCCCACTGGAAAGCATCGAATATATTTTACCGAAGCAATTAGGATTTATGGCACCGGGAGAACGAGAGGAAATGCAGTGTTTCATTCTCGAGTTGCAGGGGTGTGCAGATGAATGGTATCGTAAGAATATGGAAAAGAGCGGTGGTACATTATTTGCAAAAAGGAAAAACAGGTATATTGGAAACGTATGTTGGAATGTTGGAAAAACCAGTTTTTTATTTTTGAGTGATGGAATGACGCAGATACGGTTTGTACTTGATACCCCTTCGGATATTAAATCGGCGGAATATCAGAGAGCACAGCAGATTTGGAATGATATTCTTGCAAAGGTGCAGAAAGCCGGATGGCTTGTATATGATGTGAATTCATAAAAAGTACCCTTTTCCGTGGAAGATTGTAATCCTAGGAAAGGGTACTTTTTCTATAAAAGGGAGTTTAGTTATGCAGGCTTTCTTTTAAGATTTCCTTGATATCTTCTTTACTCAAAATCTTGTAACCGCCATTCATAAGGAAAACATTTTCAGAAATAGGCTCAATCATGTCTTCGGTAACACCAAGTTCAGAGAGGTTCATGGCAACGCCAATTTCCTGCATCCAATGTTCCATGGCAGAAAGTCCTTCTTTTGCAATTTCCATATCTGTTTTTCCCTCCGGAGAGATGTCCCAGACGGCAGTGGCAAAACGTTTAAACTTTTCAAGACCATCCGGCATAATGAACCGATAATATGGTAAGGAAACGGCGGAAAGAGTCATGCCATGCGTTGCATTGGTAAAGCCGCCGACTGCCTGACCAAGCATATGCACCATCCAGTCTGTAGATTTTCCCTTTGCAACAAGGGTATTCAGTGCCCAGGTGGCGGCCCACATGATATTGCTACGAGCTTCATAGTTTTGAGGATCTTTTATGGCAATGCGACTGGAGTGAATTACGGAGCGCATGAGACCTTCGCTGATGTAGTCGCTTGTGTTATCATCTTTTCCGGAAAAATACTGTTCACAAATATGATTAAAAATATCATAAATACCGGCAACCATCTGTTTTTTCGGAAGTGTAAAAGTAAAACGGGGATTCAATATGGAAAATCTGGGCATAATGGATTCATCTGCAAAAACATGTCCAATTTTCTGCTTTGTTTCCTGATTGGTAATAACAGAGCCGGCATTCATCTCTGAGCCTGTTCCAACCATGGTTAATACACAGCCGACAGGAACAATTTCACAGGTGGGTTCTTCAAAGCGCAGATAATATTTTTCCCAGGGGTCTTCGTTACAGTGTATCGAAACAGATACCGCTTTGGCATAGTCGCATACGGAACCGCCGCCAACAGCGAGAATAAAGTCAGCCTGATGCTGACGTGCAATCTCTAAACCTTCATAAAGCTTTGCTAAAGTAGGATTCGGCATAACTCCGGAAATTTCAGCAACGTTTTTATGCTGTTCTTTTAAAATCTGCATAACAGAATCATAAATGCCATTCTTTTTGATGGAGCCGCCTCCATATATCAGGACAACATTGTTTCCATATTTGGGAAGCTCTGTGTTTAAGGCGTTTAAAGAATCTTCGCCAAAATAAAGTTTTGTAGGGTTACAGTAAGTAAAATTTCCAAACATAATGTTCAACCTCCATAGAAATAAAAATTTTGTTTGACAGAATTATTTTTTACTGCTAGGCTAATCATATGACTTAAACTTAACTTCAAGTCAAGGGATAATTTGAAATATTTATAATATTTTTCACGAAACGGAGAAAAAATATGTATACCATTGGACAAGTGTCGGAAATGTTTGATTTGCCAGCATCTACTTTGCGCTATTATGATAAAGAAGGTCTTTTTCCCAATATGAAACGGGAATCCGGAATCCGGCGGTTTGATGACCGGGAAATTGAGACATTGCGTGTTATTGAATGTCTGAAAAAATCGGGATTGGAAATTAAGGATATTAAGCAGTTTATGCAATGGTGCACCGAAGGAAGTGCAACCTACGCAAAACGAAAAGAACTGTTCATCCAGCAGAAGAAAGAAGTTGAGGCGCAAATGGAACGCCTCAGACAGGTAATGGACATGTTGGAATATAAATGCTGGTATTATGATGTTGCGATTGCAGATGGAAATGAGAAGCGTTTGGCATCGATGAAGCCCGAAGATGTGCCGGAGAATGTGCGGAAAACATTTTGTAAGGTAAAAGGATATGAGTGGGAATAACGGTCATTTTTGCTTATGCAAAGTGCTGAAAATGCATTTTCAAAGGAAAAATGATTGACGGTAATTCAGTGACGAATCTATAATGGTTTTAAAGCATAAAGATTCTATTCGACAAATCTAAATCTGAGATAATATCTTATTCACAGTCAGAAAATCTATGCTTGGAAATTCACGAAAAAATTGAAAGCAGGGGTTCTGGCAGAATGAGAGACTAGGCGGTAGAAATAGATGTCCGGATAGTAAGAAAAATGTCATGTCAGAGCCGGCAAGGGGAGGACATGCATGAACAGAGAGTACCGGAAACGTCGTCTGCAGGAATTGAATCTGATGGATAATTTCCTGTTTTTTGAAATGGTAAACCATCCGATTTATGGAGAACCATTTACCCAACTTCTTTTGAAGATTATATTGGGGAGAGAAGTGGGAAAATTAAAAGTAATACCACAGAAGGAATATTATCCGCCGGATACTGGTATGCACGGAGCCAGGCTGGATGTGTATCTGGATGAAGAAGAACTGGAAACGCTTTTTGAAAAAGAAGGAGAGCCGGGAACCATATATGATTTGGAGCCAGACCAAACGGGCGGAAGAAAACGTGGAATGGAACTGCCACGAAGAGTACGGTTTTATCATGCAGTGATGGATGCCCATAGTCTGAAATCGGGAGAGTCCTACCAAAGACTGAAAAATGTAATTGTAATCATGATTGTCAATTATGATCCGTTTGGAAAGAACCGGATGGTATATACGGTAAAAAATCAGTGTGTGGAAGAACCAGATATGGAATATGAGGATGGAGCAAAGACGGTATTTCTTTATACCAGAGGTACAGAAGGAACTCCGTCGGAGCAGCTTGCGGAACTGCTGCGGTATATGGACGGCAGGGAAGATGCAGTAGAATATAGTGAGAATATCCGGGAGATTGACCGGATGGTTTCAGAAATAAAACGAGAATCGGGAATGACGGTGAAGTATATGAGAATGTGGGAAGAGAGAAGAGAAATTCTGATGGATGGAATTGAACAGGGAAAAGCCGAAGGAAGGACCGAGGGAAAACGTGAGGGAATAATTGAAGGAAAAATAAAGGGGAAAGTAGAAGGAAAAGCATCATCTATATTAGAATTATTAGCAGAGACAGGACCTGTGCCGGAAAATCTTCAGAAGAGAGTCATGGAGCAGACCGAAGAGACGGTGTTATCCAAGTGGTTGAAATTAGCTGCAAAGTCATCCAGTATCGAAGAATTTTGCAGGAATATAGATAAATAATTTGGGAATGATAGAGTGATGTTAGGGAATATCCCGGACATCACTTTGTTGGTCTATGGCAGAGCAATCCTCTATTGACAAAAAAAATGCATGCATTTATAATAAAACTCATAGAGGATAGTTCACATGCGAATGTACTAAACCGAGAAAGTAAGCCACTTTGGGCACGTATGCTTTTTCGGCTTTTTTTGTTTTTATATGTGAAAAATCCACATCGGAAGAGAAGGAGGGAATGTATGGAGCGGGTTTTAGGAAAGACTGCATTTGGGGGAATTGCAATCGGTGAAATCAGGGAAATATCCAAAAAGAAGAACGTGGCGGAGCGTCGAAAAATAGACGACCCCTCACAAGAGATGGAACGGTTTGAAAATGCCAGAAAAATGGCGATAGAAGAATTACAGGGGTTATATGAAAAAGCAGTTCATGAAGTAGGAGAAGATGAGGCTGCGATATTTGAAATTCACCAAATGATGCTGGATGACCAGGATTATCTGGATGCAATTCATGATAAGATTCAGGGGGAATCCATGAATGCGGAATTTGCGGTAGAAACAACAGGAACTGAATTTGCCGAGATTTTCTCAAATATGGATGATGATTATATGAAAGCCCGTTCTGCAGATATTAAGGATATCTCAGAAAACCTTGTGAGAAAACTGTCCAATGAAACCAATGACAGTGACTTGTATAAGGAAGATGAGAATGGGAAGCAATACATTATTGTGGCAGATGATCTTGCACCGAGTGAAACGATTCGATTAAACCGGAAACGGGTGCTTGCATTTGTGACAAGAGAAGGTTCAACGAATTCCCACACGGCAATTTTGGCTAGGACAATGAATATTCCAGCCTTGGTTTCAACACCGATTGCAATGGGGGTTGATGGAAAGACTGCAATTGTAGATGGAAACAAGGGAACGATTATTCTGGAGCCGGATAATGATGTTCTTGCCGAATATCAGGATAAACTCAAAGAGAAAGAAGAACGTGAAAAACGTTTGCAGCAGCTGAAGGGAAAACCTGTAGTAACCCAAGATGGCAAAAAAATCATGCTATATGCTAATATTGGTGATGTGAAAGATTTGGATGCAGTGTTGGAAAATGATGCAGACGGAATCGGTCTTTTCCGGAGTGAATTTTTATATCTTGGAAGTTCAGAATACCCGACAGAAGAGGAACAGTTTCAGGCCTACAAAACAGTAGCGGAGCGAATGGAGGGAAAAAGAGTTGTCATCCGGACACTTGACATCGGTGCTGATAAGAAAGTAGATTATTTTAATTTACAAAAAGAGGATAATCCAGCCTTGGGATATCGTGCGATTCGAATTTGTCTGACCAGACCGGAGATATTTAAAACACAGTTAAGAGCGCTATACCGTGCAAGTGTATATGGAAAGATTGCAATTATGATTCCGATGATTATTTCTGTCTGGGAGGTTCAGAAAGTAAAAGAAATCATGTGTGAAGTGAAGGAAGAACTAGCGAAAGAAAATATTCCATATGCAGAGGTGGAATTTGGAATTATGATTGAAACACCGGCAGCAGTTATGGTTGCAGACGAACTTGCAAAAGAAGTGGATTTCTTCAGTATTGGAACGAATGACCTGACACAATATACACTTGCAATTGACCGTCAGAATTCACAATTGGACCACTTTTATGATGCGCATCATCCGGCAGTGTTAAAAATGATACAAATGGTAATTGAAAGTGCACACCGGGCAAATATCTGGGCGGGAATCTGTGGTGAACTTGGAGCAGATTTGGCGTTGACAGATACCTTTTTGAAAATGGGAATCGATGAACTGTCGGTATCGCCTGCGATGGTGTTACCGGTAAAGGAAAATATAATGAAATAAAATAATGGAGGGATAGCTATGAAAACATTTGAGTACACCGTAAAGGATGAATTGGGGATTCATGCAAGACCGGCCGGAATGCTGGTAAAAGAGGTTAAGAATTATAAGAGTAAAGTAACTCTTAATAAGGGAGATAAGGAAGTTGATGCCTCCAGACTGATTGCGGTCATGGGAATGGGGGTTAAAAATGGCGATACAGTTACAGTTTCTGTAGAAGGAGAAGATGAGGCACAGGCTAGTGCAGCCCTCAGAACATTCTTTGAAACGAATCTTTAAGCTTTAATAGCGGATTGCACAACAAGATTTTGCAAAAAGAAAAATATTATGCAATCTATACAAAATTAAATATGACATTATAGTAAAATAAAACAAAAACATGTGGAATTAAATAAGTATTCTTGACATAATATACAAAAGAAGATACAATCGAAATAGATAATGAATTACAAAAGAGAAATGGATTGTTACTGTATGGCAGGCAAGACCAAATTTTACATCATTAGGCCAATGGTGTGGAGTTTGGTCTTTTTTGTTAAAGAGATTTTGTCGGTAGGGCGGAGAAGCATATGTTCATTCAAAAAGTTATCAATAATAATGTTATATCTGCATATGATGATAAAAATCGCGAAGTCGTGGTAATGGGCAGAGGAATTGGATTTAAAGCCAAACCGGGTGATGTCATTGAAGAGTCCAAAATTGAAAAAATATTTCGGATTGAAAATGAAACATTATCGAAGCAATTTCAGGAGATTCTGGAGAATATTCCACTGGAATATATGCAGGTTACGAGCGAGATTATTACGCGAGCCAAGAATGAACTTGGAGTCAAATTGAATCAGAGCATTTATGTAACGCTTATGGATCATATTCATTTTGCAATTCAGCGTCAGGCAGAGGGGATCCGGTTACAGAACGCTTTGCTGTGGGAAATAAAAGAGTTTTACAAAAAAGAATATCAGATTGGAAAATATGCAATTGAGCTGCTGAATGATCGTTTGAATATTGACTTTACGGAGGATGAGGCAGGATTTATTGCACTTCATATTGTAAATGCAGAGTATAACAATTCGGTTAATAATACTTTTACAATGACGAATGTTTTGCAGAACGTATTGTTAATGGTTAAGGGAGAAATGCAAAAGGAATATAAGGAAGAGTCTTTACATTATGAAAGATTTCTTACCCATTTGAAATTTCTGATACAACGTATACGTAGTCAGGAGCTTTTAGGTGATGAGGAATCAGAAATGTCTGAAATCCTAAAAGAAAAATATCCACGTGAGTATAGGTGCAGTCAAAGAGTGGCAGAATATATGCAGGAACAATATGGGGAAAAGATACCGGAAGAGGAAATTGTGTATCTGACTGTTCATATTAGAAGAGTATTTGCGTAAGAATAGAGAAGGGAAGGAAATACGGATATGTTTCAGTTGTTCAAAAAGAAAAAAGCATACGAAATCGGAGCACCGGTAAAAGGAAAGGCGGTTCCTTTAAGTGAGGTAAGCGATCCGACGTTCGGAGAAGGAATTATGGGAAAAGGAGTGGCTGTTGTTCCAACAGATGGAAATATCTGTGCTCCTGCAGATGGAACCATTGATTTACTGTTTGATACCAAGCATGCATTTAGTATGACAACTCCGGAAGGAGTTGAGCTACTGGTTCATATCGGTCTGGACACCGTTGCCTTGAAAGGTGAGCATTTTAAGGCATATAAAGCATCCGGTGATACAGTCAAAAAAGGTGAATTGGTAATATCAGTTGATTTGGATGCCGTAAAGAAGGCTGGATACGATGTTATTACACCGATGGTTGTGTGTAACACCGGAGATTATGCATCCGTTGAAGCAATTTCCGGTCAGAATGTTTCCGCACAGGATACGGTAATATCTATTGTATTTTAGCCGAATGAAGCGGCATAAAATAAAAGTAATCATAATAAGAAGGAGGGTATTTTTATGATGAAGTATTTACAAAAACTAGGAAAGGCATTGATGCTGCCGGTAGCGTGTCTGCCCATATGTGGTATTTTAATGGGTATCGGATATCTTCTGTGTCCTGCGACTATGCAAGGTGGTGAAATTATCGGGGTACTTCCAAAGATTGGCTTTTTCCTGGTAAAAGCAGGTGGTGCGTTAATCGACAATATGGCATTATTGTTTGTAATCGGTGTTGGTGTCGGAATGGCGGATGACCATGACGGTACATCTGCACTTGCAGCATTGGCATCCTGGCTGATGATTACAAACCTGCTTTCTGTTGGAACAGTAACGACACTGATTCCTTCAATTGCTGAAAATGCAGATAAGACTCTTGCATTCAGCAAAATTGCAAATCCATTTATTGGTATTTTGTCCGGTATTATTGGAGCAGTCTGCTACAATAGATTTAAGAGTACAAAGTTACCGGATTGGCTGGCATTCTTCAGTGGAAAACGTTGTGTTACCATTATTTCCGGCGTGGTTTCCATTTTGGCAGCTGCAATTCTGTTAGTAATATGGCCAATTGTATTCGGTATCCTGATTGCAGCCGGAAACGGTATTGCAGGAATGGGAGCAGTTGGTGCCGGTATTTATGCATTCCTGAACAGATTGTTAATTCCTACCGGTTTACACCATGCATTGAATAATGTATTCTGGTTTGACACGATTGGACTTGGTGATTTAACTAACTTCTGGGCTGGAAAAACTTCCGCTGATGTTTCCTGGGATCTTGGTATGTATATGTCCGGATTCTTCCCATGTATGATGTTTGGTATTCCTGGTGCTGCATTGGCAATGATTCAGACAGCAAAAACTAAAAAGAGAAAAATTGCAATCGGTCTTTTGAGTTCTGCTGCAATTTGTGCATTTATCTGTGGTGTTACAGAACCGTTCGAATTTGGTTTTATGTTCCTTGCACCTGGACTTTACTTAGTATATGCATTGTTATATGGTATTTTTACAGTTATTACAACATTGGTTGGTTTCCGTGCAGGATTTAGTTTTTCTGCTGGTGCAACAGACTTGCTGTTCTCAGCATCCCTTCCTGCAGCAAAAAATACCTGGATGATTATTCCTCTTGGTATTGCAGCGTTTGTTGTATTCTATCTGGTATTCCGCTTCGTTATTGTGAAGTTTGATTTGAAGACGCCTGGTAGAGAAGATGATGAAGAAGAGGAATTGAAAGTAGAACTTGCAAACGATGATTATACCACTGTTGCTTCCATTATTCTGGAAGGTCTTGGTGGTAAAGATAATGTGGAATCCGTTGATAACTGTATCACAAGACTTCGTCTTGAAGTTAAGGATAATACATTGGTAAATGAGAAGAAAATTAAAAGTGCTGGTGTTGCCGGTATCATCAGACCTGGCAAGAACAGCGTACAGGTTGTTATTGGAACGAAAGTACAGTTTGTGGCAGATGAGTTTAAGAAATTGTGCCAGTAATTCTGTGATATTATAATGTATAAAGAAGACTCCGGTTGTAAAGCCGGAGTCTTTTGCTGTTTATGTTGAAAATGGTAATTCTTTCAAATATCAATGCTCAAGATATTTTGAGATTTAAACGGTCATTTTTGTTTATGCAAAGTGCTGAAAATGCTTTTTCAAAGGAAAAACGATTGACGGTAATTCAGTGACGAATCTATAATAACTTTAAAGCATAAAGATTCTATTCGACAAATCTAAATCTGAGATAATATCTTATTCAAAGTCAGAAAATCTATGCTTGGAAATTCACGAAATAATTGAAAGCAGGTGTTCTGACAGAATGAGCAACTAGGCGGTAGAAATAGATGTCCGGATAGCTAAGAAGAATGTCATGTCAGAGCCGGCAAGGGGAGGACATGCATGAACAGAGAGTACGGAAGCGTCGTCTGCAGGAATTGAATCTGATGGATAATTTCCTGTTTTTTGAAATGGTAAACCATCCGATTTATGGAGAACCATTTACCCAACTTCTTTTGAAGATTATATTGGGGAGAGAAGTGGGAAAATTAAAAGTAATACCACAGAAGGAATATTATCCGCCGGATACTGGTATGCACGGAGCCAGGCTGGATGTGTATCTGGATGAAGAAGAACTGGAAACGCTTTTTGAAAAAGAAGGAGAGCCGGGAACCATATATGATTTGGAGCCAGACCAAACGGGCGGAAGAAAACGTGGAATGGAACTGCCACGAAGAGTACGGTTTTATCATGCAGTGATGGATGCCCATAGTCTGAAATCGGGAGAGTCCTACCAAAGACTGAAAAATGTAATTGTAATCATGATTGTCAATTATGATCCGTTTGGAAAGAACCGGATGGTATATACGGTAAAAAATCAGTGTGTGGAAGAACCAGATATGGAATATGAGGATGGAGCAAAGACGGTATTTCTTTATACCAGAGGTACAGAAGGAACTCCGTCGGAGCAGCTTGCGGAACTGCTGCGGTATATGGACGGCAGGGAAGATGCAGTAGAATATAGTGAGAATATCCGGGAGATTGACCGGATGGTTTCAGAAATAAAACGAGAATCGGGAATGACGGTGAAGTATATGAGAATGTGGGAAGAGAGAAGAGAAATTCTGATGGATGGAATTGAACAGGGAAAAGCCGAAGGAAGGACCGAGGGAAAACGTGAGGGAATAATTGAAGGAAAAATAAAGGGGAAAGTAGAAGGAAAAGCATCATCTATATTAGAATTATTAGCAGAGACAGGACCTGTGCCGGAAAATCTTCAGAAGAGAGTCATGGAGCAGACCGAAGAGACGGTGTTATCCAAGTGGTTGAAGCTAGCTGCAAAGTCGTCCAGCGTAGAAGAGTTCTGCAGGAAAATAGAGGAATGATTTAGAAAATAAAACTCTGGAGAATGATTGTTTACCAGGTACTACTTAATTTTATCGAAATCTGATATGTGTAAAAAAATAATAAAAAATCCGATTTAAGCGAAATCTTAAATCGGATTTTTGTTTGTTTACAGTTATTACATTACCATAAAATCACGAAAAAATCAAGACTGGTAAGGGAACGAAAGGAGCGATATAATCAAGGAATTCATTGAAAAATGGGGAAAAGGGGGAGTTTGAAATGGAAGAAAATGGTATACAGAATTTATGGCGGGAAACACAAATAAAAAAGGTATTGGCTATGAATCTGGATTCTCAGAAATATGGACTTCAGTTATCTGAGGAAGAAGCAAAAGTTCTCATAAGAGAAAGGGAGCAATGTCTGAGGGAAACACGAAGAATAGAGTTTGGAGAGGGAATTCTTGAAAAACTGATTTTAATATTTTGTGATTCACCGTTTCTTTTGCAGGAGAATTATGCGGAAACACTTGTAAGACTCCAGAGTATTTTTTACCTATATAAAAATGAGTCTTTGGATGAACTGACGGATGAGGAACTGTTGGAGGAGATGAAGAAAAAATTTGATGGAGAATGCCAGGGGGATTTGGAATTTCTGGAAACTACTTCGCTGGAGCGTTTTGCACGTTCCATTCGTTCACGGACTCATAAATTTATCGGTAAATATGCAAAGGAGGCAGAGTGATGGAAGCATATTCTATGGAGGAGCTGCTTCCGGTTGTTGCAGACCTGACGCAAAGGTACACAGCGGGCGACAGTACTTCGGTAACGTATGAGCGGGCAGAATATCTGATGGAAGCGGTTCTTTATTGTATTCATGAATGCGATACTCCTTATGCAATATCCGGTGGGAAAAGATTGTCTGCAGGGGAGGCATATGCTTTGGGACTTGAAAAGGTAAAGGAAAGGGTTGCGCGGTCAAAACAACAGTATCAGAAGTTGATGGAATCCTTTTGTGCTTATGGAAACCGGAACTATGAGGACACCGTGATAAAGGCAATTCCTGGATTTTTTGCAAGATATGATGTTTATTTTGCACCCCAGGAAAATATTATTACAATGGATTATCCGGTTTTGAAACGGATGGAACATCTTTGCGGGATAAATGCAATCGAAACTTATATTTCCTGTATTTGTCTGGAACAGCGATTTCTGGCACAGTTTGAAAGGAAAGATGTTTTGCGGATTCTGGAAAAATTCCAAAAGGATTATACGCAGCATTTCTATAATATTTGCAGAATTATATCGAGAGATACTTTCGGAAAAATGTTATTTGCAGAAAACAGGGATGCGTTAGAAATGCTTTTTACGGGGAATCATAAAGAACAGGTAAAAGAAAAGCTGAATACACTGGTGGATTTATTCGTTATAAAGCATTTTGGTGAGGAAGGGGGGCTTGCAGATTATTTAAAATCAGATACAAATGATTTCGTGACAGAGTTATTTTTTTATTGGCAAAACGTTGAAAAAACGGTAAGATAAAAGATAGAAGTATACAATGGTAGAAACATATGTGGGCAGTTGACTATGGGGGAAATGAATGGATAACAGAATCGGGCAGCAGCGTGATATTATGAATGCTTTGTGCATGGATTATATCTCCGTATATCATGTAGACCTTGTGCATGATACGTATTCTATTCTGCGTCTGGATGGAGGCGTGGAAAATACGGTTGCGCGTACTATAGATGGGAAAAAGTGCTTTTCCCAGACAATGGATAATTATATTGATACGTTTGTAAAAAAGGAAGAACGGGAATATCTTCACCGTGTGACAAATAAAGAATATATACTGGAGCGGTTTAAGGAAAAGAAGATATTTGATATCCGTTATGCTACGGAGTATAAGAACCGGAAACAGGTGTATTTTGAAATGCATTTCGTAGATGTTACGACCGAAAGCAATAATCCGGTAATGGTATTGGCATGGCGTTGTGTGGATGAAGTCATGAAGCGGGAACTGAGATACCAGCGAAAACTTCAGGATGCATTGCAGGATGCCAATGATATGTTTCATGAAATCATTGAGATGCAAAGCAGCGGTGTCATTGCAATCCGGGCCAGAGACCATGAAATCCTGGTGATGAATGCGGTTGCACTTCAGATGTATGAATGGAATTCCATTTCGGACTTTGGCGGAGATTGGAGAGCAATTGTTGAAAAGTGTGTTACTCCGGAGCATCATACAATTATGACAAAGCTGTTTCATCTGGAGATAGGAGAAACTTATACATTTGAGTTTTCTATTTTGCATAAGGATGGACGGAAAATACGGGTGATTGCGCAATCGAAACTGATTTTGCCTGCCAGCGGTGAGAAGCTTCTTGTAAATACACTGACGGATATTACGTATAAACTGGCACATGAAGAGGAATTGATTCAGATGTCGAGTATGGATAAGCTTACCGGAATCTGTAATCGTGCCAGCGGAGAAAAACGAATTGACCATTTGCTGCAGACGGGACATCCGGGAATGTTCTGCCTTTTGGATGTCGATGAATTTAAGGATATCAATGATAATTACGGTCATCTGACCGGCGATGATGCATTGAAAGCAATTGCAGACTGTATGAAACATTCTTTCCGTGAAAGCGATGTTGTAATGCGTCTTGGTGGGGATGAGTTTGTAGTTTTTGTTACGGATATGTGCAATGAAGAAACCGGTTCCAGGATGTTAAAACGATTTATGGAAGCAGTGCACAAAATTCGTGTTGGTGAAAATGGAGAGGTAAAAGTATCACTGAGTCTTGGGGCGGTGCTTTGCTCCGGAGAAGAAGTCTGGAGCTTTGAACAACTGTATCATAAAGCAGATGAGGCAATGTATCGTTGCAAAAAGAGAAAAAAGACAGGAGAAAGGTAATGTTAAGAATTGGTTGTCATTTATCAGCGTCAAAGGGATTTTATCATATGGGAAAGGAAGCTTTATCCATTGGGGCAAATACATTTCAGTTTTTTACCAGAAATCCCAGAGGTGGAAGTGCCAAACCATTGGATTTAGATGATATTCATAAGTATCTGGAATTTGCAAAACAACATGGGATAGACAGAATTCTGGCACATGCTCCCTATACGTTAAATGCCTGTGCCCAAAAGGATGGTCTGCGTGAGTTTGCACTTGCCACGATGCAGGATGATATGCAGAGGTTAGAGCATATTCCGGGCGGTATGTACAATTTTCATCCGGGAAGCCATGTAGGGCAGGGAGAAGAAAAAGGAATTGAATTGATAGCAGATCTGCTGAATGAATTATTGAAAGAAAAATTTTCAACGAGGGTTCTTTTGGAAACGATGGCAGGAAAGGGGTCTGAAGTAGGAAGAACTTTTGAAGAATTACGAAAGATTATGGACCGCGTGGAGCAGAAAGAGCGGCTTGGCGTATGTCTGGATACCTGTCATGTATTTGATGGAGGATATGATATTGTAAATCACCTGGATGATGTTCTGAAACAATTTGACGAGGTCATTGGATTGGATAAAATGTGTGCCGTGCATTTGAATGACAGTATGAATCCTCTGGGAAGTCACAAGGACCGTCATCAAAAAATCGGGGAAGGAAATATTGGAGTGGAAGCGTTCCGAAGGATTATCAATCATCCTTCTTTGCGTGAACTTCCATTTTTCCTGGAAACACCAAATGAATTGGACGGATATGCAAAAGAGATTGCTTTGTTAAAAGAGATGTATGAAGATTAGAATGTAAAAGGCGTTGCAGAAATGCAATGCCTTTTTTGATTGTAGAAATGATCCCGGATAATGCCGGTTGGAAAACATCCGATTGCACAAGACATTCCAATGAGCCTGGAAAAACAAAAATCGTGTTCAGCAGAGGCTTCCACGATTTTCAAGTCTCATCTTCATTGTGCAATAAGGATTGGTTTTCCAGCCGGCATTAGCCAGGATTTTTACAAAGCAGAAAATCATAGTTTTTTCATGTCATAATATTTTACATTGACAGAGATAATACATAATGATATCATAATGATATCAAATAAATATAATCAATGAGGAGGAGAAGGATGTTAGAGATTAAGAATTTTTCGAAGATATATGCAGGTGGAAAGCGGGCTGCAAATAATATTTATTTAACTGTCGAAGCAGGAGATATTTTTGGATTTATTGGACATAACGGGGCAGGAAAGAGTACTACAATCCGGTCGGTAGTTGGAGTGCTTGATTTTGAAGAAGGGGAAATCCGCATTGATGGACATTCTGTAAAGGACGAACCAATGTTGTGCAAACAGATTACAGCATACATACCGGATAATCCGGATTTATACGAGCATCTTACAGGAATTCAGTATTTAAACTTTATTGCGGATGTGTTTGGTGTAGAAAGTGCCCTGCGGACAGAACGAATTGGTTATTATGGAGATTTGTTTGAGATTACAGGCGCACTTGGAAATCTGATTTCATCTTATTCCCATGGAATGAAGCAAAAGCTGGCGCTTATATCGGCTTTTATACATGAACCGAAGTTGTTGGTGCTGGATGAGCCATTTGTCGGACTAGACCCAAGAGCTTCACTGCTTTTGAAAAAAGAAATGCACCGGTTATGTGAAAAAGGTTCTGCAATCTTTTTTTCTACCCATGTACTTGAAGTGGCACAAAAGCTGTGCAATAAAATTGCGATTATTAAAAATGGGGAAATCGTGGCACAGGGAGATACAGAGGAACTAATCGGAAATCAGTCGCTGGAGGAACTTTTCATGGAGGTGACAGAGAATGAGCAATAGAGTGTTCTTGCTTTTGAAGACGCAGTACCTCAATACGAATCTTTTGAATCGGATTCGTCATGAAGAAGATAGAAAGCATCGGAATAGGGATATTGGCATGTGTGTTGCGTATGGAATTCTTATCATGATGCTTTTGATTTACAGCTTTGGAATGGCATTTGCCTATGGAATGCTTGGTATGGCGAGGATGATACCTTCATTATCGCTCACAGCTACGGCTGTTATTAGTTTGTTTTTTACTTTTTTGAAAACAAACAGTGTAATGTTTGCGTACCGAGATTACGATACGCTGATGTCACTTCCGTTTACAACGAGAGAAATTATTGCGGGTAAGTTTCTCTACATGCTGATTGGAAATGTTTTGCTTGGACTCGGAATTATGTTGCCGATGGGAGCTGTTTATGTGATTTTTACAAAAGGGAGTCTTTGGGCGGCGGGCGTGTGGTTTTTGTTTGCGGCCTTAGCTCCGCTGCTTCCGATGACTCTTGCAACACTCCTTGGTGCATGTATTGTCAGAATCGGCATGAAACAGCGTTCAAGGGTATTTTTTCAGACCGTTGCCATGATGGTGTTTGTTATTGGTGTTATGATTCTGAGTTTTCAGATGCAGTCGATGCAGGAAGCAGAATTGGAAAAACTGCTTACAGATATGGCACCGGTATTAGAAGAATATATGATAAAAATTTATCCACCGACATTTCTTTTTGTAAAGGCGGTTGGCGAAAAGAGCTGGATAGCTGTTTTGGGATTTCTGGCATTGTCTCTGACAGCATTTTTCGGAATGGTATGGTTTATTTCCCATCGGTATATTGCCATTAATACAGCACTTCGTACGCACCGTGCGACAAAGGGTTATCGTCTGGTAAAAGAAAAGGAAAAACCGATACTTGCGTCATTGGTACAAAATGAATTCCGACGTTTCACATCGTCTTCTTTATATATGACAAATATGGGTGTGGGATTAATTCTTACATTATTGTCAGCCATAGGAATCCAATTTGTTGATGTGGATGGATTGCTTTTGACTATGGAATTTCCACTGCAAAAGGAGCAGCTTGTCTGGGCAGTACCGTTTTTGGTAAGTGCTTTTGTTGGTATGACGGTTACCTCTGCAGTTTCGTATTCCCTGGAGGGAAAGAATTATTGGATTTTACAGAGTCTTCCGATTTCAAAGAAGTGTATCTGTCATGGAAAAATGCTTTTTAATCTGGAATTGACTTTGCCGGTAGCAATTCTGGCGAATATACTGATAGGAATACGCCTTGGAATGTCCTGGGGAGAGGCCGTACTTCTTCTGGTGGCGGCAGTTATAATGTGTGTGCTTAATACCCTGTGGGGAATGCTTATGGGAATTTTGTTTTGCAAGCTGGATTGGGAGAATGAGATAGAGGTTATCAAACAGAGTGCGGCAGCAGGGTTTGGCATAATGGGAAATATGCTTGGTGGAATGATACTGACAGCACTTGTGATGGTTTTGGTAATATTTGTATCTGGGGGTGTGGCGGTTGCCGGAGTCCTTGCGGTATTGCTTGGAGTGTGTGGATTGTTTTATTATCTGATTGGAATTCGATGTGAGAAGATGTAATAAACGTTTTTTATAGAAAGCACAAATTCATTTCCACTGTGCAGGTTCTTCGGAGTCAAGAGGCTCTAACAATTTCAATTTATTTTGAAGAGAAAAAACGCAACCGGTGATAATTCGCCATCCGGGCTCAGTATCACCTTTTTCGTACATCCATGTACGAAAATTGCTGATTAAGATTGAAATTGTAAGACCTCTCTAGACACCTTCGAAAGGCACAGTTGGCAATGAATTTGTGCTTAGTTATATAAACGTTTTATTGCATTCTTTTATGAGAAAGGATATACTTATTTCATAGGTTTTGGGTGCTGAAAAGGGTGCTGCTCGCAACACTTTTTTCAGCATCCAAAACCGGAATACAGAAATTGGAGGTAGCAGCATGGGGTATGATGCAATTCCGTATGAAAAAAGAATAAAAGAAAATATCAAAAACTATTCTCTATCCACGTTGTATGATATGAATGTTCTTCAGAATTATCTGGAGAATCTGGCAAAAATGCTGGATGTGAGTCTTTTGCTTACCGACCGGCATGGAGAGAAGGAAATTGTAATTGGGAAGGGATTTTTGGGAGTTCATCCGGATGTGGTTGCAGAACCGGGAATTAAAATCAGAGTGCAGGATCGTACAATCGCACACCTGTATTACAAACAGATGGTGTCTGAACGGGATGAAAAAATGTGCGAGGAGTTACTGAAAGGTACTGTGGAATTAATGCAAAAGCTGGGAGAAGAGTCTTATCTTCGAAAGGAAGGCAGTATCTACATGGAAGAACTGGAAAAGCAGCTTGCTGACCGGAAGAGTAAGAGTATCCGTGGGGAGCATGATGATCCACTTACCGGTGTGTTACATAAATTGTACTTCGAATCCAGAATGAAAATCATTGAACGTTCAGAAGTAGTTCCGGTTGCAGTGATGCAGGTAAACATTAATGATTGGAAGTTTGCGAATGACCATTATGGAGATGAAGAAAGCGATCGTCTGATTCGTGTAATCGCTGATATTCTGAAGGAAGAGGCGGAACCCTGTTACATAATCGGAAGAATTGATGGCGACGTTTTTGGAGTGTTGATTCCAATGGCAGAGGAAAAGGAAGCAGAGCAGTACGCATCCAAAGTAAAAGAAAGATGTCTTGCTTTTGAAGATGATAAGCTGGCACCTTCTGTTGCAATTGGTATTGTATATAAAACCAATATTGAACAGTCTTTGGAAGAATTACTTTCCGATGCAGAATATGTAATGCTTGAGGATAAAATTGAAATGAAAAATGCACCGGGATATCGCCAACGTTTAGAAAAAATTTAGAATTATAAAATTTGTTTGAAAGCGCCTGAGTGAGATAAAGAAAGAAAAAAAGAGAAAACGAGAGATAATAAGAGAAAAAATGTTTTATTTGCCCGTGATACAATTTGCAATGAAACGCATATAAATTTAATATATGTTCTAGATGTTAGCACTCATGAATATCGAGTGCTAATAAATTGTAAAGGCAATGAAAACATTTAAATAAAGGAGGCAGTTATCATGAAGTTAGTACCATTAGCAGACAGAGTTGTTTTAAAGCAGTTAGTTGCAGAAGAAACTACCAAATCCGGAATCGTATTACCCGGACAGAATAAGGAAAAGCCACAGCAGGCTGAGGTTATTGCAGTAGGTCCTGGTGGAGTTGTTGACGGCAAAGAAATTAAGATGGAAGTTAAGGTCGGAGACCAGGTTATCTATTCCAAATATGCAGGAACAGATGTAAAGGTTGAAGATGAAGAATACATTATTGTAAAGCAGAGTGATATTCTCGCAGTAATCGAATAAGTATCAATATTATTAGGAGGAAAAAGACATGGCAAAAGAGATTAAATACGGAGCAGATGCCCGTGCAGCATTAGAAGCCGGTGTAAACCAGTTGGCAGACACCGTTAGAGTAACACTTGGACCGAAAGGAAGAAATGTTGTTCTTGATAAGTCTTATGGAGCACCATTAATTACAAACGATGGTGTTACTATTGCAAAAGAAATTGAATTGGAAGATGCTTTTGAAAATATGGGAGCACAGCTTGTAAAAGAAGTTGCTACCAAAACAAATGATGTAGCCGGAGACGGAACTACAACCGCTACCGTACTTGCACAGGCAATGGTAAATGCAGGTATGAAGAACCTGGCAGCAGGAGCTAACCCGATTATTCTTAGAAAGGGAATGAAGAAAGCAACCGAAACAGCGGTAGAAGCAATTGCAAAGATGAGCTCCAAGGTAAATGGTAAAGAACATATTGCCAGAGTAGCTGCCATTTCTGCAGGGGATGAAACCGTAGGACAGTTGGTTGCAGATGCTATGGAAAAGGTTTCCGGAGATGGAGTAATTACCATTGAAGAAAGCAAGACCATGCAGACAGAGCTTGACCTTGTAGAAGGTATGCAGTTTGACAGAGGATATATTTCCGCATATATGGCAACGGATATGGATAAGATGGAAGCAGTTCTTGAAAATCCTTATATCTTAATTACAGATAAGAAGATTTCCAATATTCAGGAAATCCTGCCATTGTTAGAGCAGATTGTACAGTCTGGTGCAAAACTTTTAATTGTTGCTGAAGACGTAGAAGGCGAAGCATTGACTACATTAATCGTAAACAAATTGCGTGGAACATTCAATGTGGTAGCTGTTAAGGCACCTGGATATGGTGACAGAAGAAAAGCAATGCTTGAGGATATCGCAATCCTTACCGGTGGTCAGGTAATCAGTGAAGAGCTTGGACTTGACCTGAAAGAAGCTACATTAGAGCAGCTTGGTCGTGCAAAATCTGTTAAGGTTCAGAAAGAAAATACAGTAATCGTAGATGGTGAAGGCGACAAAGAGGCTATTGCAGCAAGAATCAGCCAGATTAAGAAACAGATTGAAGAAACAACATCTGATTTCGATAGAGAAAAATTACAGGAAAGACTTGCAAAACTTGCAGGTGGTGTTGCCGTAATCCGTGTTGGTGCAGCAACAGAAACAGAAATGAAGGAAGCAAAGCTTCGTCTGGAAGATGCTCTTGCAGCAACAAGAGCAGCCGTAGAAGAAGGTATTATCTGTGGTGGTGGTTCTGCATACATTCATGCATCCAAGGAAGTTGCCAAGATGGCAGAAGGTCTGGAAGGTGATGAAAAGACCGGAGCACAGATTGTATTGAAAGCTTTGGAAGCACCATTGTTCCACATTGCAGCAAATGCAGGACTCGAAGGCAGTGTTATTATCAATAAGGTAAGAGAATCTGCTGTAGGCACCGGATTTGATGCATTGAAAGAAGAATATGTAGATATGGTAGCTGCCGGAATTCTTGATCCTGCAAAGGTAACAAGAAGCGCACTCCAGAACGCAACAAGCGTTGCATCTACTTTACTGACAACAGAATCTGTCGTTGCAAACATCAAAGAAGAAACACCAGCTATGCCAGCAGGCGGTGCCGGTGGCATGGGAATGATGTAAGCGTATAAACAACCGATGCACAAGGAAAAAAGGGAAGCCCTTAGTGAGTTTACTCACGAGAGGGCTTCCTTTTTGACTTGTATACCGCTGTAAGCGGTAGCCGACAAGGAAGCGAAGCGCGCCTTGTCGGCTAAGCATCGGTTGAAAAAGAGGAAAGGAAGTAGCCGACAAGGAAGCGAAGCGCACCTTGTTGGCTAAGCATCGGTTGATAAGGTGTGTTTAGCGTCCTTATCGGTTGATGTTTGTTTGAATTGACGCCACACGTAAAAAAATATATAATTATTCCATATAGTTGTTAATAAGGAAGGTTCGTATGACGGAAGACAAAAGGGTAGACAATCAAAAAAACGAAGTGGTTTTTGATGATGGGCGAATTGAATCAATTCAGGAATTTCAAAGTCCGGAGCAGTTATATCGGGACTTGATTCTCCGTGTCCGCAAATATCATCCTTCTGATGATATTTCGCTGATTGAAAAAGCCTATCATGTTGCATATCAGGCACATAAGGACCAGGTGCGGAAATCCGGCGAACCTTATATTATACATCCTCTCTGCGTTGCAATTATTCTGGCTGATTTGGAAATGGACAAAGAAACAATTGCCGCAGGACTTCTTCATGATGTGGTTGAAGATACCATTATGACAAGTGAGGAGATAGAGAAGCAGTTTGGTGCAGATGTAGCACTTCTTGTAGATGGTGTAACAAAGCTGCAAAATCTTCATTTTTCTACGGATCAGGATGGAAAACCGGACCGTCTGGAAATGCAGGCAGAAAACCTTCGTAAAATGTTTCTTGCTATGGCGAAGGATATTCGTGTTATTCTGATTAAGCTTGCAGACCGTCTTCACAATATGCGTACTTTAAAATATCAGAAACCGGAAAGCCAGCAGAGAATTGCAAGAGAAACATTGGAAATTTATGCTCCTATTGCACAACGTCTCGGTATTTCCAAAATTAAAGTGGAATTGGATGATTTGTCCCTGAAATATCTGGAACCGGAAGCATATTATGATTTAGTAGATAAGATTGCAATCCGCAAGAGTGAACGTGAAAAATATATTCAGGACATTGTAGACGAAGTAAGTGAGCATATTAAAAATGCGGGCATCGAAGCACATATTGATGGCCGTATTAAGCATTTTTTTAGTATCTATAAGAAGATGAAAAACCAGAACAAATCCATTGAACAGATTTATGATTTGTTTGCAGTTCGAATTATTGTAAATACGGTAAAGGATTGTTATGCAGCATTGGGCGTAATCCATGAAATGTATAAACCGATTCCTGGACGTTTTAAGGATTATATTGCTATGCCCAAAGCAAATATGTATCAGTCTCTCCATACAACTTTGATTGGCAAGAGTGGTCAGCCGTTTGAAATTCAGATTCGTACGTATGAAATGCATAAGGCGGCAGAATATGGTATTGCTGCCCATTGGAAATATAAAGTGGCTTCAGATGGAAAGAAGATAGAAGATTCCGAAGAAGAGAAGCTTTCCTGGTTGCGTCAGATTTTGGAATGGCAACAGGACATGTCCGATAACAAAGAGTTTATGAATCTTTTGAAGAGCGATTTGGATTTGTTCTCGGATAGTGTATATTGTTTTACCCCTACCGGAGAGGTGAAAAATCTGCCGGCAGGTTCGACACCGATTGATTTTGCATACAGCATTCATAGTGCGGTTGGAAATAAGATGATTGGTGCCAGAGTAAACGGAAAGCTGGTTACCATAGATTATGAAATTAAAAATGGTGACCGGATTGAGATTATGACGTCTCAAAACTCCAAGGGACCAAGCCGCGACTGGTTAAATGTAGTAAAAAGTACGCAGGCAAAAAATAAAATCAGCCAGTGGTTTAAAAACGAATTTAAAGAAGAGAATATAGTTAAGGGAAGAGAACTTCTTCAAAGCTATTGCAAAGCAAAAGTAATAAATACAACTGAAATTTTTGTTCCGCAGTATATGAATGCCATTATGAATAAATATGGATTCCACGACTGGGATTCGGTGCTTGCTGCTGTGGGACATGGTGGTCTGAAAGAAGGTCAGATTATCAATAAAATGGTCGAACTTTATGAGAAAGACCATAAGCGTGAACTGACAAATGAAGAGGTCCTTGCCGCAGTTGCTGAAAATGATCAGCAAAAGAAAACCACGCAGATGAAATCCAAGAGTGGAATCGTGGTAAAGGGAATTCATGACCTTGCGGTTCGTTTTTCGAAGTGTTGTGCTCCGGTACCGGGCGATGAAATTGTTGGTTTTGTAACCAGAGGACGAGGCGTTTCCATTCATCGTACGGATTGTATCAATATTATTAATCTTCCCGAGATGGAACGGGTGCGTTTGATTGATGCGGAATGGGAAGGCTCACCGGATGCAACGACGGGTGAAAAGTATATTGCAGAAATCCGTATTTATGTAACAAACCGAAACGGACTTCTTGTAGATATTACCAAGGCAATGACCGAACGGAATATAAATATTCTGAGTCTGAATACACGTGTAAACAAGCAGGGTTATGGAACTATTTCCATGTCCTTTGAAATCAGTAACCGTGAGGAATTAAACAGTATGATTGATAAAATCCGCGGAATTGAAAGCGTTATTGATATTGAGAGAACGACCGGCTAGAAAGGGAAAATTATGTCAAATTTAAAAATCGGGTGGATTACACTTGGTGTCTGTCAGACGAATTTCTATTATGTTTATCAGGAGGGGAGTAACCGGGTAATCGTGTTCGACCCGGCAGACAGAGGTGATTATTTGTATGACAGATTAAAGGAAAATGGATTTGAGGTAACTGCCATTTGCCTGACACATGGACATTTTGATCATATCTGGGGTGTGGAGAAGTTAAAAGAACTTTCCGGTGCAAAGGTTTATGCTTATGAAGGGGAAAAGGATGTTTGCGAAGACGTGACGCTGAATGTATCAAAGGGAGCAGGAAGACCGTGCACAGTTACTCCGGATATTTTATTAAAAGATGGAGAGACTTTTATCATAAATGAGATTCCAATCAAGGTAATTGCAACTCCGGGACATACGCACGGAAGCTGTTGTTATTATTTTGAATCAGAAAAGATGTTAATCAGTGGAGATACGTTGTTTTTGGAATCCGTTGGAAGAACCGATTTTCCAACCGGAAGCATGAGTGAGCTGGTACGTTCGGTACGTGATAAATTAATGGTTTTACCGGAGGATGTTCGGGTGTATCCGGGACATGGCGAGCAAACCACGATTGGATATGAAAAAGAGAATAATCCATTTTTATAGAAGCTTGTAAGGAGTATATTTTATGAAAAGAAAAATAGCTGCAGGAATGATATGTGCATTGACGATAGGATTGCTTTTTACCGGATGCGGAAAAAAGGAGGAGTCCCAGGACGAGGCACCGGGAGTAGAGGAAGTTCAACTGCCCGGAAGTGAAGATACACAATCGCCCGAAGCAACCACAACTCCGGAGGCATTTCCAACAATCTCCGAGAGAGAGGAAAAGGACGGAAACATCCAGAGTTATCTTACCGGAGAATGGATTGCAAAGGAAATTGCAAACCGTCGTCCGATTGCAGTTATGATACCAAATAATGCACCGGCACTTCCACAGTATGGATTGTCAAAGGCAGCAATCATTTATGAAGCACCTGTGGAAGGAAGAATTACGAGACTGATGGCAGTGTTTGAAGATTTTGATGATCTGGACCGAATTGGACCGGTTCGAAGCAGCCGCGACTATTTTCTTTATGTTGCAATGGGATATGAAGCAATTTATTGTAACTGGGGACTTGCAAGACCATATGTGGAAGAATTGATTAACCGTGATACCGTACAAAATATCAGCGCGGCAGTAGAGGGAATTTATAATCCCGCACATGAAGCATACGACCGGGTAAGCCGTTCTGGATATGCTACGGAATTTACCGGATATTTATTTATTGATGGTTTGAAAAAAGCAGCAGACCGGCTTGGCTATGACTGGGAGCACAGTGATGCTTTTGTTCCACCGTTTACCTTTGCAGCAGATGGTGTCCGTGCGGAGGAAAATTATACGGATTGTGCAGAGGCATTTACGATTTATCCGGGTGGTACGGCAGGAAATAAAGGTGGCTATGGAGCATATACCCCATATTTTGCCTATAATGAAAATGACCATTTGTATTATCGGTATCAGGATGGCAAGCCACAGGTAGATGAGTATGCGGATAATGAACAGCTGGCAGTATCGAATGTGGTGTTCCAATATTGTCATGGAGAGGTGCGGGATGACCATGATTATTTGGCATTTGGTGTTCATGGAGAAGGAAAGGCCATTGTTTTTACCGGTGGAAAAGTAATTGAGGGCACATGGTCCCGTTATGATGGTGACAATACACCGGCAAAGTTTTATGATGAGGACGGCGAAGAAATCATATTTAACCAGGGAAAAACCTGGATATGTAATATCTGGCAGGAATATGGAGAGTTTGTAAAATATGAATAATCTGCTTAGCGTAATTGTAAATCAGGCGGGATTTGAATATGATATTCATTCCCTTGTGAAGGCGTTTTTTCCGGCACAGGACGTTAAAGTCTTTGTGTCGGATTCTGATAACAGGGAAAGTGGCATGGTAAGCTCCGAAGAAGGACTTCCCGATATTTCCATTACATTCTCAGAGGAGAAAATTTCGCTTGGCATTATTGGTGACAGTAACGGTAAAGGTGATTTTGGCGGATACAAAGTAATGCTACAGCCGGATATGGAACGGGCACAGATAAAAAATGCACTGAAGCAGTTGATTTATAAGGCACTGTCTGAGTACACCGGGAAAAAGCTTCCATGGGGAACACTGACCGGAATCCGGCCAACGAAAATTCCGATGACCATGATGGAAGAGAACATTTCCGATAAAGATATTATGCAGTACATGAAGGATACTTATTATATCAGCGAGGAAAAAGGAACGCTTGCGATTGATATTGCAAGAAGAGAAAAAGCGCTTCTTGATACGCTTCATTATGAAAATGGTTACAGCTTGTATATCGGAATTCCGTTTTGTCCGACTACGTGTCTGTACTGTTCCTTTACCTCATATCCGATTGTTTCGTGGGAAAAACGTGTTTCCGACTACCTGGATGCACTTGAAAAGGAAATTGATTTTGTCGCAAATTTTTATAAGGATAAAATTCTTGATACGATTTATATCGGTGGGGGAACTCCAACTACATTAAAGGCACCGGAACTGGAACGCTTGTTACATAAGATTCATCACAGCCTCAATTTGTCCCATCTTAAGGAATTTACGGTGGAAGCCGGAAGAGCAGACAGTATCACAATCGAAAAGCTTGAAGTGTTAAAGGAATATGGTGTTACACGTATTTCTGTGAATCCACAGACCATGAATCAGAAAACACTGGATCTGATTGGACGGCGTCATACGGTAGAGCAGGTTAAAGACGCATTTTACCTTGCAAGAGAGGTTGGTTTTACCAATATCAATATGGACATTATTCTGGGTCTTCCAGAAGAAACGACGCAGGAAGTTCAACATACCATAGATGAAATTGTGAAGCTGCAACCGGATAGTCTTACAGTACATTCCCTGGCAATAAAGCGCGCATCCAAGCTTAGCCGTTGGATTGAGGAAAAGGGAATTTCCATGTTGAATAATACGGAAGAAACGATGCAGATTGCAATGCAGGGAGCACAGCAGTTGCATATGCAGCCGTATTATCTTTATCGTCAGAAAAACATGTCCGGTAATTTTGAAAATGTGGGATATGCGACCGAAGGAAATTATGGAATCTATAATATTCTTATTATGGAGGAGAAACAGACAATTGTAGCATTGGGAGCCGGCTCTATTACCAAAAGGGTGTATGGGGATGGCAGGATTGAGCGATGTGACAATGTGAAAGATGTTGGACTGTATATTGAAAAGATTGATGAAATGATAGAGCGGAAAAAGAAACTTGGTGGATTTGAAGATTAGTTTCAATAATTAAATTCTAAAGAGGAGGAGATAAAAATGTATTGCAACAATTGTGGGAAACTATTGGAAGAAGGAAGGAACTTTTGCCCGGAATGTGGTAAGCCGGTAAACACCGGCAATGTAACTGAAAACAAGAAGGAAAAGGTACCGAAAAAAACAGGTAAAAAAGTTCTGATAGGGATTATTGTGGTCGTAGTCGTTGCAGTAGTGGCAGCACTTGGCATTTTTTTCATAGGACTCATCACGCGTGGAAGCAGCAAAGATCTTCTGATTTATTTAAAAGATAATGAATTAGCATACTACAACAAAAAAGATAGTGTTGTATTTAGCGATGATGTATATGAAGACAGCGATGAGATATATGGTCCTTATAATGAAGAAAATATTAATTTGGTATATGTTACAAAAGATGGAAAGTATGTATTTTATCCACAGAATTTAAGCTGGGGAAATTTTGATTTGTATTACAGAAAAGTAAATGATGCCAAATCAACAGAAAATAAGGTCGCATCTGATGTTGCATATTATACGCTTCTTCAAAATAATAAAGTGGTATATCGGGAGAGTTCTGGCAGTAATAAAATGTACATCACGGATTTAAAGGATAAGGAGAAGATCGCTTCCGATGTATATTGGTTTAAGGTATCAGATGATGAGAAGTATGTTTTATGGCAAACGGATGATGAAGATAAACTTTATGTATGTGATCTGGCACTTAAAAACGATAAGATTAAGATTGATTCGGATATATCTTCAATGATTTATATATCAGATGATTTAAAGGAAATTGTATATACAAAAGATGATAATTTATATTGTGTCAAAAACTTTGAAGAGAAAGAAAAAATTGATTCGCATGTAGCAGATGACATAAATATTGTACAGAATGATTCCCAAATAGAAATATATTATATGGTTGATGAGGAAGATATCGCGCTTAGTGATTTTGTAGAAGATGATTATGCTTCCCAGGATGCCAATATGCAGGAACCGGATATTACTGATTATCAGAGAACCGTAACCGTAAATAATTTTTGGGGAACAAGCGAAAGAGTGGTTACCGATGATGCTTATTATACAGATTTGGATAAATATAATGATAAGCTAATACGGGATTATTTCAGAGAATATCTGGATGAACAGATTGTGGCAAATTCTTATACGATGTGTCGCTATATTGTGGGAGAAAAGACGGCAGAGGAGTGTACAACAGGGATTATATTATATTGTAATGCCTCCTATACCCCGGTTCTGGTATATAGTGAACTTGTTCCTGAAAATGGAGAAAAAACAAAATTATCTGAAGTGCTGGAAATGGACTATACAGACGACGAGATTTGGGAAAATGCCCAAAAAGGAGCTATAAAAACATATATGGTCCACAATGGTGAAAAAGTAGAGCTGGATATTGATATGAGTGATTATGCTTATAATTTATATCTGGGTGCTGTGGATGAGAAGAACAAAGAATGTTATTTCCAGGTTTGGGAGAGCTATGACGGTTACAACGTCGATTTATTTAAGACCAGCTATAGTAAAATGGATGGTAAAATGGAGTTAATTACGGATGAATTACGTATGATAGAATTAGACGTTGATGAGGGAGTATACTATTCTGTTCAAACAGAGGATGAGGATACATATGATCTTTATCTTAATGGACAACTGATAGATACGGATATCGTGTGTGGTTCCGTTCAGGCACTTGAAAACGGAAATGGAATAGTTTATATGACAGATCCGGACGAAGATTATAGGGAGGGAACGTTACGAATCAGGACGGGCTCTGACAGTGTAAAGATTGCAGATGATGTGGCTTATTGTATTTCGAATGAAGATGGAGATGTTGCATTTCTGGAAGACTATAATTTTAATAAGGACAGAGGTGATCTTAAGGTATTCCGGAATGGTAAGGTTACTTTGATAGACACGGATGTATCACTTGTTATAAGTTATTAAACATTTTACATAGAAATGCAGATGAACAGTTGTTTTCTGTAAATATGCCGGAAGTACGCGTGTAGATTTTCAAGAGGAGAAAAATATATTGTGACAAGTGGGGAAATCTTTCGAAAAAAGAAAGGGATTATTGCGGCTGCCACAGTAGCAGTTCTTGTATGTATTTTTATAGGGATTGTAATTCGTGGCAGCAGTAAAGATACTCTGATTTATTTGAAAGACAATAAGTTAGTTTGCTACACAAAAAAAGACAGCGTTGTACTCAGTGATGCGGTATATGAAAACAGCGACGAGATATATGGTCCTTATGATGAATATAATGCTAATTATGTGAATGTTACAAAAGATGGAAAGTATGTATTTTACCCACAGAATTTAAGTTGGGGAAATTTTGACTTGTATTACAGGAAAGTGAATGGCACTAAAGCTGCAGGCTATAAGGTTGCAGCTGATGTTTCACATTATACGCTTCTTCAAAATAATAACGTAGTATATCTGGAGAATCCGGACAATAAATTGTATATTACTGATTTAAAGAATAAAGAGATGATTGCCTCCGGAGTAGGGCAGGCAGGTCAGTATCTTGTATCAGATGATGAAAAGTATGTTTTATGGGTATCGTTTGATGATTATAAACTATATATGCGTGATCTGACACTTGAGAATGATAAAATCGAGATTGATTCGGATATATATTCCATAAATTCATTGGTATATACTTCAGATGACTTCAGGGAAATTGTTTATATCAAAGATGAAGAATTATATTGTGTCATGAACTTTAAAGAAAAAGAAAAAATTGGTTCTCATGTAACGGATGTACAAATAGTGCAAGGCGATTCTGAAACAGAGATATATTACATGGCTGATAAAGAAGATGTTGTGCTTAGTGAGTTTATAGAAGATGATTATGCTTCTCAGGATGCCAATATGCAGAAACCGGATATTGCTGACTATCAGAGCCTAGTGGCAGTATCTGAATCAGATGGAACAAGTGAGAAAGTAGTTACAGATGATGCTTATTTTATGGAAAAGAATAAGTATAATGAAAAAGTAAAAAGAGACTTTGTCAGAGAATATATGGACAAACAGGTAGCAGCGGAGACGTATACATTGTATCGTTATATCGTCGGAGAAAAGACGGCAGAGGAGTATGCGACCGGAATGATATGGAACTGTTATCCTTCCGATACACCGGAGCCGGTGCTGGTATATAGTGAACTTATTCCTGAGAATGTAAAGAAAACCAAAATTTCCAAGATCATGGATTTGAAAGGTTATAATGAGAAAAAAGACGAGGTCTGGAAAAATACCATAGATGGGGCTATAAAAACATATATGGTCTACAATGGTGAAAAAGTAGAGCTGGATATTGATTTAAGTAAATATACGTTTGATTTTTACCTGTGTGCTATAGATAAGAAGAACAAAGAATGTTATTTTCAGGTTTTAGAAAACTGTGAAGATTACAACAGGTATTTATTTAAGACCAGCTATCGCAAAATGGATGGTAAAATGGAATTAATATGCGATAGATTTCGTGCCGTAGAAGCAGTTTCTGATGAGGGAGTATACTATTCGGTTCAATCGGGAGAGGAATATGCAGGTAATCTTTCCCTTTGCCTGAATGGTCAGGTGGTAGATACGGATGTCCGGAGCTATTCAGGTAAGCTTGTCGGAGACGGAAAGAAAATTGTCTATATGACAGATTGGAACGAGAAGGAGCAGAAAGGAACGCTGCGAGTGGCAACGGGAATTGATAGTATATGGATTGCGGATGATGTGTCTTATTTTGTTTCAAACGATGATGGAAATATTGCATTTCTGGAAGATTATAATTTTGATGAGCATAGAGGAGACCTTAAAATATTCCGGAATAATAAAATTATGTTGATAGACAATGACGTCAAATTTATTTTAAATTATTAAACATTTAGGAGCAGATGTATGGCGAAATTTACCAGACAGGCAATTATGTTTTGTCTTTTAAAATTATTGGAAGAAAAGTCAATCGATAAAATTACCGTTAAGGATATTTGTGAGGCGTGTGAAATTAACCGCAATACGTTTTACTATTATTATAGTGATATTTATCAGGTTCTGGAAGAACTGATGCGGTATGAAACAGAAGAATCCCTTGCAGAAAAAGAGGGAAAAGAGTCCTTTTACGAAGAATATCTGCGCAGATATCATCTTGTTCTTGAAAATAAGAAAGCGGTGTACCATGTATACGATTCCAAGAACAGGGCCCTGGTTCTTACATATTTTTATACCATCACGGAAGATTTTGTGAAAAAACATGTTTTAAAGGAAGCAGAAGGAAAAAATGTTTCTCCGGAACAGCTACAGTTTGTTATTGATTTTTATAGCAATTCCATGATTGGAAATATTCTCCGCTGGTTAAAAGATGGTATGCCTGATAAAAAGGAAGATTTAATCTGGCGGTTATCGGTGGCATATCAAACAACCATTAAAACTTTAATTGAAAAATCAGACATTTTTGAGACAATGCCTAAATAACAGACATTGTCTTTTTTTTGTCTATGGAAATAGGAAACTGATGGCGGTATGCTTTTTTCATAAAGGAGGTCATCGTATGAAGAGCTTGAAAACAATTAAAAATACATATTTAATATTGACAATTTGTTCAATTATTGTAGGCGCAGTGCTTTTGATATGGCCACAGATTGGCGTGAATGTTCTTTGCCGGGTATATGGAATTTTCCTGATTGTGTATGGATTGGCGAAGTTATATGGATATTTTTCAAAAGACATATTTCAATTGGCATTTCAACATGACTTTGGACTTGGAATTGTTTCTGTGATTTTGGGAATTGTATTTATTGCCCGTACACAGATTGTGGTAGAATATTTGTCTATCTGTATAGGCATTTTTATGTTGATTGATGCTGCACTGAAAATTCAGACCGCAATAGATGCCAAAAAATTTGGAATTTTTTCCTGGTGGCTGATTCTTACGATTGCAATCGTGGTTGCAGTAATTGGTGCACTTCTTCTTTTTGCACCGTTTGAAACGGGCAGTGTACTTGTGCGAATCATGGGACTCAGCATTTGCATCGACGGAATAATGAACTTGATTGTCGTACATAATACCGTAAGAAGTATTCGGCGGGGACAGGAAGAGATTATTGATATTGAGTTGTAGAATTTGAAGGTCAAAAAGTGTCTGGGCTAATTAATGTTTTTGGCAGAATACAAAAAATTATTCTTATTTGTGCTGTTTTACGGCACTAAGAAGTTCTAACAATTTCAATGTCTTAAGAGAATGTAGAACGCAACCGGTGATAATTCGCCATCCCGGCTCAGTATCACCTTTTTCGTACATCCATGTACGAAAATTGCTGACAGAGTATGAAATTGTAAGAACTACTAAGTGCCTTCAAAAGGCAAAATAAAGAATATATTTTTGGATTCCGCCAATAACAAATAAACTATTTGATATTCGAAATTTTAAAGATAAAGAGAAGCGAGGGAGAAGATTATGTTAGGAAAAGTTACACCGCTTTTGTTGATTATGGTAATTGCATCATTTATTGGTTTTATGACAGAAAATATCTGGATTGGTGTGCGGTTCGGCTGTTGGGATAACAGAGGAATGGTACTGCCTGCACTGTTAGGTTATGGAATTGCAATTGTAGGAATTTATCTTTTATTCGGATTGCCACAGCAACCGGCATTTTTTGGACGTGCACTCCGGTTTGCGGATTCCCAGATGGGTGTATTGTATTATTATGTAGCAACTGGTATCCTGGTGTCTATCGGAGAGGTTGTCCTTGGAAATTTTGTGGAAAAAAATTGTGGAATCGTCTGGTGGAATTATACCGGAATTCCGATGCATATTGGAAAATATACTTCGGTTCCGACATCCATGGGATTTGCTGCTATGATTACATTGTTTATGGGAGAAGCATTTCCACGTTTGTATGATTTTGTAATGAAAATTCAATCGCCTGTTATTGACTTTTTGGCAATAGTGTTACTTGTAGCACTTGTGGCAGATTTTCTGTTTGCAGCGAACTATATGATAAAAAATAAAAAGATTAATGAACGCTGGCAGGTGAAAGTCAGCCATGGAACACTTGCGGTGTCGAAAGAACGGGATTTAAAGATGTAAAACTATAAAACGATGTTTTATACAAATAAAAAACCTAAAGTATCATTTGGTACTTTAGGTTTTTCAATTATTGACATAGCATATCCCATATGTTATATTTTGCTCAAAGCATATATTTCAATAATCGAATCTTGTATGACCGTTTCTTATGCGGACATATTTCTAAAGTTTTATAAATGCAATATACCATGTGGCATTTATTCTAACATTTTGAAAACAGAAGTTTTCTGAAATCCATGCTTTTATATCACAATTACAAAATTATAGGGCAGTGGGGAAGGAAAACAAAAACAATTGGGGGATTGTATGTTTATTTTCCTTCTGCAAAAGGAGGAAGAACAAATGAATACGAAAAGAAATTACAAAGACACGGTTTACCGGATGTTGTTTAAGGAACCGCGCTATGCATTATCCCTTTATAACAGTTTGAATGGAACGACATACACAGATGAGAGTATATTGGAGTTTAATACATTGGAAAATGCAATTTATATGGGGATAAAGAATGATTTATCATTTCTGATTATGAATCAGATGTACCTGTATGAACAGCAGTCTACCTATGCACCCAATATTCCCTTGCGTGATTTATTTTATGTTGCAGATTTGCTGCAGGCATATGTAAAAGACGAATCCTTGTATAGTTCTAAAAGAATTAAATTGCCGGCACCACATTTTGTCGTGTTTTATAATGGAACAGAAAAACTACAGGAAAAAATCGAATTGAAATTATCTGATTCTTTTGAAAGAAATTCAGGAGAACCGGAGCTGGAATTGAAGGTACAGATTTTTAATATTAATCCGGGAATGAATGAAAAACTGAAGGGAAAATGCCCAGTGCTGGAAGAATATATGCTTTATGTTGAAAGGATACGTGAGTATGTGAAAAGTATGCCGCTGGAGGAAGCGGTAGAGCAGGCAATTGAAAGTTGTGTCAAAGATAATATACTGAGGGATTTCCTGTTGGAACAAAGAGCGGAGGTATTCAAGATGAGTATATATGAATATGATGAAGAACGTGAATTGAAACTGATTCGGGCAGATGAACGGGAACTTGGAAGGCAGGAAGAAAGAGAGAATACTCAAAGAGAACGTGAAATCGCAGAGAATGCGATAATATCTTTATGCAAAGAGTTTGGTGGAAACCAGGAGACCGCAATAAAAAAGCTGATTGAGAAATGTAAAATGACACAATCGGATGCCGAAGAAAAGGTCAGAAAATACTGGGACATGTAAATTCACTGGAAGAAACCGGAGCACATATATGATGTGTTCCGGTTTTTGTGACTTTGGTCCGATGCTTAGCTCAACATACCACCGAGCATACCACCACCTGCACACAGGATTAGCACTGTCAGCGCATGACTGGAGGATAATCCGTCTGCCGATTTCATGAGAAAAGAAATGATAAGCAATACAAGGAAGTAAAGAGATCCGGCGAGCAGTCCCCATAGAAATTTTTTGTTTCCTTCCCGTTTCCCGGTAATAAATCCGGCGAAAAAGGTGGCAAGGACATAGATGACCGTGATGCAAATGCGGACAACACCCTCAGACAGATGAAGACGGTAGAGAGCCAGAGCAAGAAGAAATAAAAGTGCACCCGTTAATATGGAGGAAAACAGGAGACATTTTAAGAAAAATAGGAGGCGGGGATTTACCTGAATTTTTGTTTTCATAAAGAGCCTTTCGTAATATGTATAGATTATGTAATATTTATATGAGCAACCTTGACACAGAATACCCGTTTATTGTATTATTTTTAGCAATAGACAATCAAAAAGCAAAGAAAGAAGGAGTGATTTTATTTTGGATACCGATGGTGTCATGCAACTGATTGCACTTATTATTATGATTTTATTATCAGCGTTTTTTTCATCCGCAGAAACGGCTTTGTCGACGGCAAATCGTGTCCGGCTGAAAGGAATGGCAGATGAAGGAAACAAGCGAGCCAAGACGGCATTGTATGTGCTGGAACATTACGGAAGGATGCTGAGCGCAATCTTAATCGGAAACAATGTGGTGAACTTGTCAGCATCTGCTTTGGCAACAACACTGGCAATTCGCATCAACCTCACAGTTGGTATTGCAACCGCGATATTAACCGTTATTATTCTACTCTTTGGGGAAATTACACCTAAGAATATGGGTATGGTAAATGCGGAGAAGCTTGCACTATTTTATGCACCGATTATTTTAGGTTTGATGAAGGTGCTTACACCTGTAATTGTAGTAATTGATTTTCTGGCAAAAGGAGTCATGAAGCTGCTTCATGTAGATACGGATAAGAAAACAGCAATGACAGAAAACGAATTGCGTACTTATGTGGAAGTAGGGCATGAGGATGGCGTGATTGAGTCCGAAGAGCGGGAAATGATATATAACGTGTTTGATTTTGGGGATGCCATTGCAAAAGATGTAATGATTCCCAGAATTGATATGGTAACGGTAGATCAGGAAGCATCCTATGACGAAGTCATGGAAGTTTTTAAACAGTGTATGTATACGAGAATTCCGGTTTATCAGGAAGATAAAGATAATATTATCGGGTTGATAAATATTAAGGATTTTATATTGGTGACAGACAAAGAAAACTTTAAGGTCAGCGATATTGTCCGGGATGCGTATTATACATATGAATATAAGAAAACTGCAGATTTGCTTGTGGAAATGCGCAAAAAATGCTTTAACGTGGCATTTGTGCTGAATGAATATGGTGCAACTGCGGGAATGATTACCCTGGAAGATCTTTTGGAAGAAATTGTAGGGGAAATTCGTGATGAGTATGATTCCGATGAAGAGGAACTGATTCAGAAAATGCAGGATCGAACCTATCTGGTAGCCGGAAGTATGAAGCTTAGTGATATTAATGATGAACTGGGAACCAATCTGGAATCAAAAGATTATGATTCTATCGGAGGACTTATTATTGAGCATTTGGACCGCCTTCCGGAGGATGGTGCACAGATTGTGACTGAGCAGGGAATTAAGCTTCAGGTTCAGGGAGTAAGCCAGAACCGTATTTTGAAGGTAATTATGGAACTTCCGGAGAAAAAGGAAGAGGAAGAAAAATCGGAAGAAGAGTCATAAAATACTTTTCCTAAAGCTATATTTGTGCTATACTTATAGGCGAGTTATTTATTTTATGGATAAAATATTTAAAGGAGATATAGAAATGAAGAGAATTAAGACATTAGTAACAAGAGATTTAAAGGAATCCATGAAAAAGGGTGGATGTGGCGAATGCCAGACATCTTGTCAGTCTGCTTGTAAGACTTCCTGTACTGTTGGAAACCAGACTTGTGAAAAGGCTAAATAAGTACCATAAATAAGATAGTGAACATAAGCAGCGGCTTACGTCGCTGCTTATTATACGTTCAAAAATGTATAAAAACGATATGGAGAAAAAATCGTGATTCATCAATATAAAAATAATGGTTATAACATTGTTTTGGATGTAAACAGTGGTTCTGTTCATGTGGTGGATGATTTGAGTTATGACCTGATTGCATTGGCGGAAGAACAGCTTAATCAGGGAAAATCGAAAGAACAGATATTGGATGCAGCCAAGCAGGCTTTTCATCATAATGCTTCAGAAGAAGATATTGCAGAAGCGCTTGATGAAATCTGGGAACTTCAGGAAATGGGGCAGCTTTTTGCACCGGATATTTATGAAAATTATATTATTGATTTTAAAAAGCGTGAAACCGTTGTCAAGGCACTTTGTCTTCATATAGCACATGATTGCAATCTTGCGTGCCGCTATTGCTTCGCAGAAGAAGGAGAGTATCACGGACGCCGTGCACTGATGAGCTTTGAGGTTGGTAAGAAGGCACTTGATTTCCTTGTGGCAAATTCAGGCAATCGTGTTAATCTTGAGGTGGACTTCTTTGGTGGAGAGCCTCTGATGAACTGGCAGGTAGTAAAGGACCTGGTTGCATATGGCAGAAGTTTGGAAGAACCTCATCATAAAAAATTCCGTTTTACACTTACGACAAATGGCATTCTGTTAAATGATGAGATACTGGAATTTGCAAATAAAGAGATGTCCAACATTGTACTTAGTATTGACGGACGTAAAGAAGTAAATGATAAAATGCGTCCGCATCGTGGGGGACAGGGAAGCTATGATACGATTGTTCCAAAATTCCAGAAAGTGGCTGAGAGCCGCGACCAGATGAATTACTATGTTCGTGGAACATATACGAGAAATAACCTGGATTTTTCGGAAGATGTAAAGCATTTGGCAGATTTGGGATTTGAACAGATTTCCGTAGAACCGGTAGTTGCAGAAAGTACAGAGCCTTATGCACTCCAGGAAGAAGATTTGCCGATGCTGTTGGAACAGTACGACAAGCTTGCGGTAGATCTTTTAAAGAGACATAAAGAAGGAAAGGGTGTTAATTTCTTTCATTTTATGATAGATTTACAGGGTGGACCTTGTGTGGCAAAGCGTTTGTCAGGATGCGGTTCGGGAACAGAATATCTTGCCGTAACACCGTGGGGAGATTTGTATCCCTGTCATCAGTTTGTCGGAAAAGAAGAATTCCTTATGGGAAATGTGGATGAGGGAATTGTAAGAACCGATATTCGTGATGAATTTAAAACCTGTAATGTATATGCAAAAGAAAAGTGTCGTAATTGTTTTGCAAAGTTTTATTGCAGTGGCGGATGTGCAGCAAATTCCTATAATTTTAATGGGAAAATTAATGACACGTATGATTTGGGATGTGAATTGCAAAAAAAGCGTATTGAATGCGCAATAATGATAAAAGCCGCATTAGCGGAGGAGGAAGAGTAACATGAAAAAAAGTAAAGCAATCATTATTCTGGTGATATTCGTGCTGCTTTTGGGCGGATTCGGATATACCGCAGCAGTTGGTCTTGGTGCAAACGGTGCCGGTTCCGCTGCAAGTATTAATCTTGGACTCGACCTGGAGGGTGGTGTCAGCATTACTTATCAGGTAGTTGGTGATGAAAAACCAAGCAAAGAGGACATGAATGATACCATTTATAAGTTACAGAAGCGTGTAGACAGCTATAGTACAGAATCTGTAGTATATCAGGAAGGTGACAACCGAATCAACATTGAAATTCCGGGTGTGTCAGACGCAAATGCAATTTTGGAAGAGCTTGGAAAACCTGGTTCTTTGTATTTTATCAGCCAGACGGATGCAGACGGTAACCTGAATTATGAATATGCAGGTACGGATGCAGACGGCAATCTGGTTTATAACCTGTTAAAGCCAATCGATGAATTGCAGGCAGATGGCTCCATTGTATTGACCGGTACAGATGTTAAGGATGCACAGCGTCAGACGACTCAGAACCAGATGCAGAATTATGAGTATAGCGTCAGCCTTACAATGACTGATGAAGGAACCCAGAAATTTGCAGATGCAACAACAGCAGCATATCAGAAGGGCGAAAGCATTGCCATTTATTACGATGGAAAAATTATCAGTGCACCAAACGTAAACAGTGCAATTCTTGGTGGTCAGGCACAGATAACCGGAAACTTTACAAATGAGGAAGCAGAACAGCTTGCTTCTACCATTCGTATCGGTGGTCTGAAATTGGAATTGGAAGAACTGCATTCCAAGATTGTTGGAGCACAGCTTGGTGAGGAAGCAATTTCTACCAGTATTAAAGCAGCCATTATTGGTTTTATCATTATTGTAGTATTTATGATTCTTGTATATAAGGTTGCAGGTTTTGCAGCCAGCCTGGCATTGGCACTTTATGTGGAACTGATTGTTATCCTTCTGGATGCATTTGAAATCACATTGACTCTGCCCGGTATTGCAGGTATTATTCTTTCCATTGGTATGGCAGTAGATGCGAATGTTATTATTTTTGCACGTATCCGTGAGGAAATTGCAAAAGGAAAAACAGTGAAGTCTGCGATTGATATTGGATTTAAGAAGGCAACTTCTGCAATTGTGGATGGTAACGTAACGACATTGATTGCCGCAGCTGTTCTGGGAATTATGGGAACCGGTACCATTAAAGGATTTGCTGCTACGTTAGCACTTGGTATTGTGTTATCCATGTTTACTGCTATGGCAATTACGAGGCTGCTGATTAATGTGTTGTATGCATTAGGACTTCAGAGCGAAAAATGTTATGGCGTTGCAAAGGAAAAACCTCCGGTAAACTTTACTTCCAAAAAGGCAATTTTCTTTACCTTGTCTATTATCGCAATTTTAAGTGGATTTGTTGCAATGGGAGTTCATAAGGCTGGCGGAAAGAATGCTTTGAATTACAGTCTGGAATTTTTAGGTGGTACATCCACAAATGTAACATTTAACCAGGATTATACATTGGCAGAAATTGATGAACAGATTGTTCCGTTGATTGAGAAGATTACCGGTGATGGTAATGTACAGACACAGAAAATTGATGGAACGAATGAAGTTATTTTCAAAACACGTAGTCTGGATGTTGATGAACGTGAACAGTTTAAGAATGATATGGTAGATAACTTTGGTGTGGATGCAAGTAAGATTACTGCAGAAACAATCAGCGCAACGGTAAGTGGTGAGATGCGTACCAATGCAATTGTATCAGTCCTTATTTCATCTATATTTATGCTGATTTACATCTGGTTCCGCTTTAAGGATATTCGTTACGGTGCCAGTGCTGTAACGGCATTGCTTCATGATGTATTGGTTGTTTTAGCGTTCTATGCAATCTTAAGAATTTCCGTAGGAAATACCTTTATCGCATGTATGCTTACGATTGTAGGTTACTCTATCAATGCGACAATCGTTATTTTCGACCGTGTACGTGAAAATATGAAGTCCATGTCCCATAAGGATACGTTAGACAATGTTGTTAATACAAGTATCACACAGACTTTATCAAGAAGTGTATTTACATCATTAACGACTTTCATTATGGTTGCGGCATTGTATGTATTTGGAGTTTCTTCTGTAAAGGAATTTGCATTACCTCTGATGGCAGGTATCCTTTGCGGTACGTATTCTTCCATTTGCATCACAGGCTCTTTGTGGTTAGTACTTCGTAAGGTATTTCCACAGAAAAAGCAGGCATAAGAGAGAAAAATAGGCTTTGAGTTGAATCGACCTGTTACTTTGTTTATAATGAAGTAGCAGGTCTTTTTTAGTTTCAATATTGACACTGCACCATATTGTAAAAAGGTGCACTATAAAAAGAATGGGGTAATTAAGTGGCAAAGTGGATGATGGCTGCGAAGAAAGCAGATTTTGATAAAATTGCAAAAGAGTTTGGTATTTCTCCGGTGTTGGCTAGGATTATGAGAAACCGGGATTTGCAGACGGAAGAAGAGATTCGTAAGTTTTTGAATGGTACGCTTGCAGACTTATATGAGCCGGCGTTGATGAAAGGAATGGTTCAGGGATGTTCCCTGCTTGCAAAGAAGATAAAAGAACAGGCATTGATACGCATTATCGGGGACTATGATGTAGACGGCATTTGTGCGACTTATATTTTACTGCGCGGATTGCGGGAACTGGGGGCAAAGGTAGATACGGTAATTCCACACCGAATGAAGGATGGATATGGACTGAACGACCATTTGATTGAGCAGGCAAAAGCAGATGGCATGGACACTATTGTTACATGTGATAATGGAATTGCGGCAGCTTCTCAGATTGCACTTGCAAAATCATATGGTATTACGGTAATTGTGACAGACCATCATGAGGTTCCCTATGAAGAAGCAGATGGAAAAAGGGAATACCACATTCCGCCGGCAGATGTTGTGATTGATCCAAAGCAGGAGGATTGCGGATATCCATACAAACAGATTTGTGGGGCAGTGGTTGCCTATAAATTGATTCAGGAATTATTTTCTATGGATACCAAACAGGAGCAGACAGAAAAGAAACAGATTTTACAGGAGCTTTTGACATTTGCTGCATTGGCAACCATTTGTGACGTTATGGAGTTGAAGGACGAGAACAGAATTCTGGTAAAAGAAGGACTTCGCGTCATGGAGCACACGACAAACCTTGGATTAAAGGCATTGCTGATGGTGAACGGTCTGGAACAGAAGACCTTATCTCCGTATCATGCAGGATTTGTAATCGGACCATGCTTAAATGCAACCGGACGGCTTGATACTGCAGGAAGAGCATTGGAATTATTTGATGCATCCGATTGGAAAGAGGCTGTAAATTTTGCAACGGATTTGAAGGCATTAAATGAGAGCCGGAAACAAATGACCGAGGATGGTGTAAAAGCAGCAATTGAGCAGGTGGAAGCTTCCTTGCTCGAAGATGATGTACTGGTGGTATATTTGCCGGATTGCCATGAATCATTGGCGGGTATTATTGCCGGAAAGGTAAGGGAACGATATCATAAGCCAACCTTTGTACTGACGAAGGGAGAAGAAGGAATTAAAGGAAGTGGACGTTCTATAGAGGCATATTCCATGTATGACGAAATGAACCGTTGCAAGGAATTGTTTTCAAAATTTGGTGGACACAAGCTTGCAGCAGGACTGACACTTGCAAATGATAATGTCGAAGAGTTCCGGAGAGTGCTAAATAAAAACTCTACCCTGGAGGAGGCAGATTTTCAGGAGATTGTACATATTGATGTGCCTATGCCGTTGGGATTGATTAGCAGGGAATTCATAAAAGAGATGGAACTGTTGGAGCCATTTGGTGTCGGGAACCCCAAACCATTGTTTGCAAGAAAAGACCTCAGCCTGATTTCAGGGAATAGATTAGGAAAAAGTGGAAAGTATCGTAAATTTCAGATTGCAGATGAACAGGGAAAAACTTATACAACAGTTTATTTTGGAGATTGTGAGGAAATGGACAGATACCTTACAGAACGATATGGAGAAGAAAAGATTGCCCGATTATATCAGGGACGACTGTCTGTTGGAGAGGTTATCATTAGTATGGTTTATTACCCGGAATTAAATGTATTTCAGGGAAGAGAAAGTGTACAGATGATGATGCAGTATTACTGCTAAAAGATTATATCAGTATCATAAACAGAAAAAGCAAAGGCTTCCGAAAAATCGGAAGCCTTGCTTTTCTTATGAGGGGGAGATAGTGAGTTATCAACTATCTATGGTTTATATCATAAAGGTTAAATGTGTTCAAAGTGTGTCTAATTTCTTAAATAAATCGAAAAAATCTTAAGAAACTATTATAAGATTCTCAACACATTTGTAAGGCGGTATTATTTATTTGAAATAATATGGCAATCATGATATCTTAATATATGGATGATTATGCCCTGGAGGTGCATTTATGTTTGTATGCAAAGACTTATTAAAGAATCTTACCTATGAATGTGTAAGAGGCAATGATACGCAAGAGGTTACAGAAGTAGTTATTGATTCACGGAAGATTACCCCGGGATGTTTGTTTATCTGTATCAGTGGGTATAAAGTAGATGGTCATGATTTTGCCGCAGAGGCTGCCCAGAAAGGCGCAGCTGTACTTGTGGTTCAAAAGGAGGTAGAGCTTCCGGAAGACTGTCAGACAACGGTTATCAAAGTAGCCGATACAAGATATGCGATGGCGTTTATTTCTGCAGCATATTTTGGCAATCCTGCTGACCGGCTTAAGGTAATTGGAATTACCGGAACAAAAGGAAAAACAACAACGACTTATCTGATTAAGTCTATTCTGGAACGTGCCGGTTATAAAGTAGGACTGATTGGCACCATAGAAACTATTATTGGTGAGAAACATATTAAGGCAAATAATACAACACCGGAATCTTTTTTACTGCAACAATATTTTGCACAGATGGAAGAAGCAGGAGGTGAAATCGTTGTTATGGAGGTCGCATCCCAGGGATTAAAGCTTCACCGTACCCAGGGATTTACATTTGAACTTGGTATTTTTACAAATCTGGAACCGGATCATATCGGACCAAATGAACATGCAGATTTCGAAGAGTATCGTAGCTGCAAAGGTCTTCTTTTTAAACAATGTCGTCACGGTATTGTAAATAAGGATGATGAAAACCTGGAGGCATTGCTGAAGGGGCATACGTGTACGGTGGAAACGTATGGATTTGATAAAAGCGCAGATTTATATGCAGAAGATTTGAAGCTTGTAAATAAGCCGGGAGAACTTGGAATTGATTTTTTGGTTAAATTTGGTAGCAAACAGTTACCCGGGGAGGAAGAGGGATTGGAGGAACATCAGCCATTCCGTGTCGAAGTGCCGACTCCGGGACGGTTCAGCGTTTATAATGCATTGACCGCGATTGCAGTGTGCCGTCACTTCAAGGTGGAGGTTCCACAGATTCAGAAGGCATTGCTTGGGGCACATGTACGGGGAAGAATTGAAATGGTTCCGGTATCGGATAAATTTACGCTTTTAATTGACTATGCACACAATGCAATGAGTCTTAAAAGTATTCTGACAACACTCCGGGAATACCAGCCGAACCGTCTGGTTTGTCTGTTTGGCTGTGGAGGAAACCGTTCCAAGCTCCGAAGATATGAAATGGGTGAGATTAGCGGAACGTATGCGGACCTTACGATTATTACGTCAGATAATCCAAGGGATGAAGAGCCGGAAGATATCATAGCAGATATTAAAATCGGAATGCAAAAAACAACCGGAAAATATGTTGAAATTTGTGACCGCAAGGAAGCCATTGCTTATGCCATCCATCATGGAGAGCCGGGGGATATTATCGTTCTAGCAGGAAAAGGCCATGAGGATTATCAGGAGATAAAGGGTGTAAAATATCCGATGGATGAAAGGGACTTAATTGCAGATATACTTGCAGGCAGGTAAGTGATGATACAGGGAAAATACGCAAATGTGATTATTGACATTTCACATGAAAAAGTAGATAAATATTTCCAGTACCGGATACCCGAAGAACTGTTGGAACGTCTGGAAATCGGCATGTGTGTGCAGGTCCCGTTTGGAAACGGAAATAGAATCCGTACCGGATATGTAATTGGAAGAACCGACCACAATGAGTATCCGGAAGAGAAAATCAAAGAGATACAACAGATACGGACAGACAACATTTCTGTTGAAGCAGATGAAATGAAACTTGCGGCATGGATACACAGAACGTATGGCTCCACAATGATAGCTGCATTAAAAACCGTGCTTCCGGTAAAACAGGTAGTAAAAAAGCCGGAACGTAAAAAAATTCTGCGTATTATGAATGCAGAAGAAATTACGACGCTGTTGGGAGAGTGCCTGCGCAAGCATCAGAATGCAAAGGCGCGCGTTTTGCAGGAGCTGCGAACGGTGGAAGAACTGCCGTATGAACTTGTTACAGGAAAGCTGCATGTATCATCAAGCACATTGCAAAGCCTGGTAACGCAGGGAGCAATCCGGATAGAAACCGAGGAATATTACCGGAATCCGGTAGTTGCCGATACGGATCACGAAGTCCGGATGCCGTTATGCGAAGAGCAGCAGATCATTTTTGAACAAATATGTTCGGATTATGATAATAATATTCGAAAGACTTATTTAATTCATGGAGTTACCGGAAGTGGAAAAACACTTGTTTATTTGTCACTCATTGAGGAAATGATAAAAAGAGGAAAACAGTGCATTGTATTAATTCCGGAAATTGCGTTGACGTATCAGACACTGATGCGGTTTTATAAACGGTTTGGAGATCGTGTTTCGGTAATTAATTCCACGATGTCAAAGGGAGAGCGATTTGACCAGTGTGAACGGGCACGAAAAGGCGAGATTGACGTAATTATCGGACCGCGTTCCGCACTGTTTGTTCCATTTCCTGATTTGGGAATGATTGTGATTGACGAAGAACAGGAAGACAGTTACCGGAGTGAAAATGCACCGAGATATCATGCAAGAGAAACGGCAGAGTATCTGGCTAAGCTTAAACATGCTTCACTGGTGCTTGGCTCGGCAACACCATCACTGGAGTCCTATTATCGGGCAAAGAATGGCGAGTATCAGCTTTTTACGATGAAGGAACGACGCAATGGGGGAAAGCTTGCCGAGGTGGAAATTGTAGATTTAAGAAAAGAACTGCGCGAAGGTAACCGCTCTATTTTCAGTAATACCTTACAGGAAAAAATCAGACAGCGACTTGCAAAGAAGGAGCAGATGATACTTTTCCTGAACCGGCGTGGATATGCAGGATTTGTTTCCTGTCGTTCCTGTGGTTATGTAATGAAGTGCCCACACTGCGATGTGTCACTTTCCCAGCATATGGGTGGAAAAATGATTTGCCATTACTGTGGCTACGAAACGGTACAGCCGCCGGGATGCCCCTCCTGTGGTTCCAATTATCTGTTGGGATTTAAAGCAGGAACGCAACAAATTGAGGGGCAGCTATTAAAAATGTTTCCGGGAATCCGGATTTTTCGCATGGACGGAGATACAACAAAGAAAAAGGGAAGTTACGAGGAAATTCTTTCTGCTTTTGCAGAAGGTGAAGCAGATGTGCTTCTTGGAACCCAGATGATTGTAAAAGGTCATGATTTTCCGGGGGTATCTTTGGTTGGGATTCTTGCGGCAGACTTATCACTGAATGACAGTGATTACCGTGCCGGAGAAAAGACGTTTCAGCTACTGACACAGGCAGCGGGAAGAGCAGGACGTGGCGAACTTCCGGGAGAAGTTGTGATTCAGACCTATCAACCGGAGCATTACAGTATTCAGCATGCAGCCGCACAAAATTATGAGTCTTTTTACGAGGAAGAGATTCTATACCGGGAAATGGGAGATTATCCGCCGGTAGGACATATGATGACGTTACTTGTCGTATCTAAGGAGGAAAAACGTTGTATGGGTCTGGCAAAACGTCTGGCACGGGAGGCAAAGCCTTATGCAACCGTTGTCGGCCCCGCAAAAGCAGCAATTTCCAAAGTGAACGATTTTTATCGATATATGCTTTATTTAAAATCAGCAGATGAGTTAAAGCTGATTGCAGCAAAGGAAAAAATAGAACAGACATTGGAAGGCTTGGAACTGAAAACAGAAAATGTCATTTTTGATTTTGATTAATCCATAGGAGGAACAAACACATGGCACTTAGGAACATAAGAGAAATAGGAGATTCTGTGCTGACAAAGCCCTGCAAGGCAGTAAAGGAAGTAAACGGACGTACCAGGGATCTGATTGAGGATATGTTTGATACGATGTATGAAGCACAGGGCGTTGGTCTTGCAGCACCACAGGTGGGAATTTTAAAGAGAATTGTAGTGATTGATGTGACAGGGGAGGACCCAATCTTATTAATCAATCCTGAAATTCTGGAAACCGAAGGGGAGCAGACCGGATATGAGGGCTGCCTCAGCGTACCGGGAAAGACCGGTGTAGTAACAAGACCCAATTATGTAAAGGTAAAAGCATATGATATGGATATGCAGCCGTTTGAACTGGAAGGGGAAGAACTTCTGGCAAGAGCAATCTGCCATGAGCTGGATCATCTGGATGGTCATCTTTATGTCGAAAAGGTAGAAGGTGAACTGATGCGTACCCAGGATGTAGAAGACATGGATGATTTTGAAGAATTTGACGAGGAAGAAGAATGATGAAAATAGTCTATATGGGAACACCGGATTTTGCAGTGGCACCACTTGAAGCAATGCTTCAGGCAGGTTACGAGGTGACAGCCGTTGTGACACAACCGGATAAGCAAAAGGGCCGTGGAAAAGAGATGGCCATGTCGCCGGTAAAAGAATGTGCATTAAAACATGGAATTCCGGTATTTCAGCCAACAAAAATTAAAGAAAAGGATAACGTGGAGCAACTTCGGACGTATGAGGCGGATATCTTTGTTGTTGCGGCATTTGGACAGATTTTGTCAGAAGAGATACTTAATATGCCCAAATATGGCTGCATTAACATTCACGCGTCGTTGTTACCGGCATATCGTGGTGCAGCTCCTATCCAGTGGAGCATTTTAAATGGAGAAAAGGAAACCGGTGTTACGATTCAGCAGATGGCAAAGGGAGTGGATACCGGAGATATTCTGAGCCGCGTAATTGTCCCGATTGCAGAAAAAGAAACCGGAGAAAGCCTTTTTGATAAATTGATGCTTGCGGGGGCAGAATTATTAGTGGATACATTACCCCGAATTGAACAGGGAACGATTGTTCCGGAAAAACAGAATGAGGACTTGGCAACCTATGCCGGTAAGCTGGAAAAGAATATGGGAGAAATTGACTGGTCAAAATCAGCCGTAGAAATTGAACGGTGGGTACGAGGATTGAATTCCTGGCCAAGCGCCTTTACCCATTATAAAGGAAAAACATTAAAAATCTGGGAAGCAGACGTTTTGCCAAATCAGGAGAATGTAACAGATCCGCAGGGAAGCGTTGTGGCAGTTGGAAAGGATTTTTTTGATGTGGTAACCGGTGATGGAATTCTGAGAGTGAAAAGTATACAGCTTGAAGGAAAGAAACGTATGCCGGTAAAAGATTTTCTATTGGGCTATGAAATACAGAAACTGGTTTTAGGAGCATAAGGAAAGAAGGAGTGTAGAATGTACGGTTACGGATATTATTATGACCCGACTTATATTTTAGTTATTATTGCCGCAGTTCTTTGTATGGCGGCAAGTGCAAAGGTACGTACAACGTATCGGAAATATTCTGCGGTGGGCAGCAGAACCGGAATGACGGGAGCACAGGCAGCACAGAGAATTTTACAGATGTCCGGGATTTATGATGTTGAGATACAGCATATCTCGGGAGAGCTTACCGACCATTATGATCCATCGAAAAAGGTACTGCGGCTTTCAGATGTTGTGTATGGTTCTACCTCAGTTGCTGCAATTGGGGTTGCAGCCCACGAGTGTGGTCATGCGGTTCAACACCAGAAGGGATATCTGCCGTTAAAAATCCGCTCTTTTCTTGTTCCGGCAGCAAACTTTGGTTCCAAGCTGGGAATTCCGATTGTAATTTTGGGATTGATTCTTGGAATCGGTTTTGATCTTCCGGATGGCGGATATTTTTCTCTTGCACAGCTTGGCGTGTGGATTTTTTCTCTCGCTGTATTATTTCAGGTTATAACATTGCCGGTAGAGTTTAATGCATCCGGCAGAGCACTTCGTATGTTGCGGGATTATGGAATGCTTGAAAATGACGAGGTATCCAAATGCCGTAAAGTATTACAGGCAGCAGCCATGACCTATGTTGCGGCAGCAGCGTCCTCTTTGTTACAGTTGTTAAGACTGTTAATGATGACAAACCGAAGACGCCGGGATTAGTACGGATGGGGAGAGATTAGTTTTGGTAAATGAACGTGAAATTGTTCTGGATATGCTATTGGAAATTTTTGAAAAAAAGGAATATTCCCATCTTGTTATCCGGAACGTATTAGATAAATATAATTATTTAGATACAAAGTCAAAAGCATTTATCAAGCGGGTAACAGAAGGAACCGTGGAGCGGCTCATTACAGTAGATTATATTCTGGATTGCTTTTCAAAGACACCCGTGAAAAAGATGAAACCGCTTATTCGCAATCTGCTGCGAATGAGTGTTTACCAGATGGTTTATATGGATTATATACCGGATCGTGCCATTTGCAATGAGGCGGTCAAGCTTGCCGGAAAACGTGGATTCCGTACATTGCAGGGATATGTAAATGGTGTGCTTCGAAACATCAGCAGAAATAAGGAACAGCTGACTTATCCGAAAAAGGAACAGAATGTGCTGAAATATTATTCCGTACAGTATTCGATGCCGGAATGGCTGGTGAAACATTTCATGACAGCTTATGGGGAGAAGCAGACCGAACAGATATTGGAAGATATTCAGCAGATTCATCCGGTTACAGTCCGGTACTGCAAGAATGAAGAGCTTCGCAAAACATGGCTGGCTAAACTCAAAGAGCAACAGGTATCGATACAGCAGCATCCCTATTATGAAAATGCATTTATATTAGAAGGAACGGAAAATATCCGGGAACTGCCGGGATATCAGGACGGAGAATTTACGGTGCAGGATGTAAGCAGTATGCTGGTTACCCGGGCTGCCGGTTTACAGGGAGAAGAATTTGTGTTGGATGTATGTGCTGCTCCGGGTGGAAAATCACTGCATGCGGCAGGAACATTGCCGAAGGGACATGTGCTTGCGAGAGATTTGACTGAATATAAGGTGGCACAAATCAATGAGAACCGGGATCGGTTGCGGCTGACGAATCTTGAGACACAGGTATATGATGCCTGTGTGCCGGATCATACAATGATAGAAAAGGCAGATGTGGTATATGCAGACCTGCCATGTTCCGGACTTGGTATTATGGGAAAGAAAAGAGATATCCGTTATCGTATATCACCGGAACAGATGAAAGAACTGGTAGAACTTCAGAAAAAAATCCTGTCGGTTGTATGGCAGTATGTGAAACCGGGAGGATTATTGATTTACAGTACCTGTACGATAAATAAAGAAGAAAATGAACATATGGTAAAATGGATGGAAGAGCAGCTACCATTTAAGAGAGAAAGCCTTGCACCATATTTGCCCGAAGAATTGCAGGAAGAAGGAAAAGAGGGAATGCTTCAGCTCCTTCCGGGAATTCATAAAAGTGATGGCTTTTTCCTTGCCAGATTACGAAAAGAAGAGTAGGAATTTGTTGTGATTGATATAAAATCCATGACGTTAACTGAATTAGAAGAGCAGATGAAGCAAATGGGCGAAAAAAGCTTCCGTGCAAAGCAGCTTTATGAGTGGATGCATGTAAAGCTGGCAAGAGGCTTTGATGAAATGAGCAATTTGCCTCTTTCTCTTCGTGATCAATGTAAAACACAGTATGAATATACAGCAGTCAAAGAAGTGCGTATGCAGGAATCTGCCATTGATGGAACAAGAAAGTATCTGTTTGAATTGAAGGACGGAAGCCTTGTGGAGAGTGTGTTCATGCGGTATAAGCATGGAAACAGTGTCTGTATTTCTTCGCAGGTGGGATGCCGCATGGGATGTACGTTCTGCGCTTCTACACTGGATGGCTGGGAACGCAATCTGACGGCTTCTGAGATGCTGGATCAGATTTATGCAATTACACTTTTAACAGGAGAACGGGTTTCAAATGTAGTGGTCATGGGTACGGGAGAACCGCTCGATAACTATGAAAACCTGCTCCGCTTTATTCATCTTCTTACGGATGAAAAGGGATTGCATATTAGTCAGAGAAATGTTACAGTATCTACTTGTGGATTGGTTCCTAAAATGTATGACTTGGCAAAGGAAGGACTCCAGATTACACTGGCACTTTCGCTTCATGCAACAACAGATGAAAAACGCAGAAGGCTGATGCCGATTGCAAATAAGTACTCCATCGCAGAACTGATGCAGGCGTGCGGATATTATTTTGAACAGACCGGAAGAAGGCTGACCTTTGAATATTCGCTGGTGGGCGGAGTGAATGATACCGCACAGGATGCCGGAGAATTGATTGCACTGGTAAAACCATTAAATTGTCATGTGAATCTGATTCCGGTAAATCCAATTAAGGAACGGGATTATGTACAATCTAAGGAACAGGCAATCCATGCGTTCAAAAATAAACTTGAAAAAAACGGAATAAATGTTACTATTAGAAGGGAAATGGGCAGAGATATCGATGGTGCCTGCGGACAGCTTCGCAGACGTCATAAAGCATCCCAATAGGAGGTAGGAGCGTGTTACATTCAATTTCCGTAACGGATATCGGAAAAAGACGACAACTGAATCAGGATTATGTATATACCTCAGAGAATGCGATTGGTAATCTCCCAAATGTATTTGTAGTTGCAGACGGCATGGGCGGTCATAATGCAGGTGATTATGCTTCCAAATATGCGGTCGAAACACTTGTACGTGAAATGAAGGGCAGTTTTGAAAAGAATCCGGTACGGATTATTGGAAAAGCAATTAAAGTAGCAAATGACCAGGTAAGAAGAAAAGCCGGTGAGGATATTCATCTTCAGGGTATGGGTACGACCATTGTTGTCGCCACATGTCTTGGACATTATCTTCATGTGGCAAATGTCGGGGATAGCAGATTATATATTATTAATGATGAGGTACGGCAGATAACCAGAGACCATTCACTTGTGGAAGAAATGGTAAGAATGGGTGGAATGGACGAATCTACTGCTCGGAATCATCCGGACAAAAATATTATTACAAGAGCTGTGGGGGCAAGAGACACAGTTGAAGTGGATTTCTTCAGTGAGGAGTTGAAGCCGGGAGATCTGGTACTGATGTGTTCTGATGGACTTACCAATATGTTGGAAGATGAGGAAATCGGAAATATTGTCAGAGAAGCAATTCCGATAGAGGAAAAAGCACATAAGCTGATTGACGCAGCGAATGAACACGGAGGCAAGGATAACATTGCCGTAATATTAATTGATGTTTTTGCAAAGGATGTATAAGAGGTAGATATGGTTAAAATTGGAATGATAATTGGAGACAGATACGAAATACTGGAAAAAATCGGTACGGGCGGGATGTCTGATGTATATAAGGCGAAAGACCATAAGCTGAACCGTTTTGTGGCTGTGAAGGTTTTGAAACAGGAATTTAGTGAGAATGCTAATTTTGTATCAAAATTCCGGATTGAAGCACAGGCGGCAGCAGGACTGATGCACCCAAATGTAGTAAATGTTTACGACGTAGGGGAAGAAGACGGTATTTATTATATTGTTATGGAGCTTGTTGAGGGAATTACCCTGAAGAAATATATTGAGAAAAAGGCCCGTCTGTCGGTAAAGGAAGCAATCAGTATCGCTATTCAGATTAGTATGGGAATCGAAGCAGCTCATAACAACCATATTATTCACAGAGATATTAAACCACAGAATGTTATTATTTCAAAAGAAGGAAAAGTAAAGGTAACAGACTTTGGTATTGCCAAAGCGGCTACCAGTAATACGATTACATCCAATGTGATGGGTTCGGTACATTATACATCACCGGAACAGGCAAGAGGCGGCTATTCCGATGAAAAGAGTGATATCTATTCTTTGGGTATTACCATGTTTGAAATGCTTACCGGACGTGTTCCGTTTAACGGTGAAACGACGGTTGCCATCGCAATTAAGCATATTCAGGAGGAGATGCCTTCTCCGAGAGAGTTTGTTCCGGAAATTCCAATCAGTGTGGAACAGATTGTTTATAAATGTTGTCAGAAAAGCCCGGACAGACGTTATCAGTCTATGGGCGAGCTGATTGCCGATTTGAAACGCTCCCTGATGAATCCTGATGAAGATTTTGTAAAAGTGGCGGACCCGGAAGAAGAGGGCGCAACAAAGGCAATTACGGACCGGGATATGGTATCTATTAAAAGACAGTCCCAGACCAGGGAGAGCATGGAGGATGCCATGCGTCTTCGGAAAGAACGTGATGTCAATCGTCCGGCACGTCGCAGATATGAAGAAGAGCCGGAAGAATATGATTATGGAGAAGAAGAGGTTGACGATTACGACCCTAAGATGGAAAAAATCACCACAATTCTTGCAGTCGTAGCCGCAATTTTAATTGGTGCGATTATTTTGTTCCTGGTCGGAAAGACTTTGGGATTGTTCCAGTTTGGAAAGAAAGGAACAGACAGTCAGACCGAAGAGAATGTGCAACAGGTCAGAATGATTGATGTAGTCGGACAAAATGCAGATGATGTAAAGGCAGCTTTGATTAAAGTGGGTCTTACTCCGGTCATTGAGTACGAGGAAAGCAGTGATTATGCAAAAGGACTTGTTATCCGCTGCAGTGTCAGTGAAGGTACGGTAATCCCGTCAGGTTCTGAAGTGGTTCTTACGGTAAGCGCAGGACTTGAAGGAGTGGAAGTTCCGGATGTGGTCGGAATGACAGAGGCAGAGGCAGTTGCGACTCTTGTAAACAAGGGCTTTGTTCCAAATAAAGTGGATGGATTTGATGAATATATTAAAGAAGGAAGTATTATTAACCAGGAACCGGTAGCAGGAAGTAAGGCGCCTTCCGGAGCATCGGTAACGATTCGCATCAGCAAGGGAGCTGAAACACAGAAAAAACTGGTTCCGGATTTGATTGGCAAAGATGAAATGACAGCAACCGCCTTGCTTGCAGAAGCGGGACTGACGGTTGGCAACGTGACAGAAGTAAATAATGAAAACGAAAGCCTGAAAGGACTTGTATGTTACCAGAGCTATTCCAACGGCTCTTATGTAGAGGAAGGAACGAAGGTAGATATCAGTATCAGCCTTGGACCGATACAATCCTCCTATAAATTTGTGGATACGATTACAGCACCATCCAAAGAGGAAGACCCGAATTTCCGTTCCGGTACGCTTGTAACGGTAACCGTGATTGCAGATGACGGAACACAGCTACTGAGTACGCAGACAGAATCTTTCCCGATTCCACAGCAGAATATTACAGGAATAAAGAGCGCCTCCGGTGTGATTGTATTCCAGTATGTGAATACGATTGAATCTACAACAATTACGAATGAGGATGGTTCTGTTACAACAATTGATGGTTCTACTGAGAACAAAGAAATCCGAAGACCCGTTCAGTTTGTAATGGAGTAGAAGCAGGGAAATTTATGACAGGTAAAATTATTAAAGGAATTGCCGGATTTTATTATGTGCATACCGAAGCAGGTGTCTTTGAATGTAAGGCAAAGGGCGTTTTCCGGAAAGAAAAACGGAAACCTTTGGTTGGCGATAATGTAGAAATTGAGATTATTAATGAAGATGAGCTTCTTGGAAATATCATTGAGATTTTTCCGAGGAGCAATTCTTTAATCCGGCCGGCATCAGCAAATATTGACCAGGCACTTGTGATTTTTTCGATTATAAAGCCGAACCCCAATTATAATTTACTGGACCGGTTTTTGATTACCATGGAAAAACAGCAAATACCAACGGTAATCTGTTTTAATAAAAAGGATATTGCATCGCCTGAAGAACAGGAAGAACTCCGGATGGCTTATTGCAATAGTGGTTGTGAAATTCTTTTTGTAAGTGGAAAAGAAAATCAGGGACTGTCACGGCTTCGTGACGTGCTTCGTGGTAAGACTACGGTGGTTGCAGGACCAAGTGGTGTTGGAAAATCTACGATTGTAAATGCAATAACGCCGGAAGCTAATATGCAGACAGGAGAAATCAGCAGAAAAATTGAACGCGGAAAGCATACAACCCGTCATGCGGAGCTTTTTGCGGTTGAAAAAGATACTTATATTATGGATACACCCGGATTTACTTCCTTAAGTATTGATGAAATGGAAAAGGAAGAGTTAAAGGAATATTATCCTGAGTTTGCAGAGTATGAACCGTTTTGTAAATTTGGCGGATGCGTACATATCAGTGAACCCGTATGCGGAGTGAAGGACGCATTGGAGGAAGGGAAAATCAGTCAGATAAGATATCAGAACTACAAGTTGATTTATGAAGAGCTAAAGGCAAAGAAAAGGAGATAAAAGCTATGAAACTAGGAATCGTGGGATTGCCCAATGTGGGAAAAAGTACATTATTTAATTCATTGACAAAGGCAGGCGCAGAATCCGCAAATTATCCATTCTGTACCATAGACCCGAATGTGGGTGTGGTTGCAGTACCGGATGAACGTCTGAAACTGCTTGGAGATTTGTATCAATCCAAAAAGGTTACGCCGGCAGTGATTGAATTCGTTGATATTGCAGGACTGGTAAAAGGAGCTTCCAAGGGTGAAGGTCTTGGTAACCAGTTTTTAAGTAACATTCGTGAAGTGGATGCAATCGTTCATGTAGTAAGATGTTTTGAAGACCCCAATGTGGTACATGTGGATGGAAGCATTGACCCACTTCGTGATATTGAAACAATTAATCTGGAATTAATTTTCTCAGATTTGGAAATCCTGGAAAGAAGAATGGCAAAGACCGGAAAGGCGGCCAGAATTGATAAATCTTATGCAAAAGAAGCAGAGCTTCTGGAAGAACTGATTCAGCATCTTGAAGCCGGAAAAATGGCAAAGAGCTATGTAACTGATGATGAGGACAAGCAGGCAATTTTAAAGAGCCTGAATCTTCTTACTTATAAACCGACCATTTATGCAGCAAATGTTGCAGAGGATGACCTGGCAGATGACGGCGCATCCAATGCAGGCGTTCAGAAGGTGCGTGAGTTTGCCAAAGAAGACGGCAGTGAGGTATTTGTAATCTGCGCTCAGATTGAGCAGGAAATTGCAGAGCTGGATGATGATGAAAAGGCAATGTTCTTAGAGGACTTGGGACTTAAGGAATCCGGACTTGAAAAACTGATTCGTGCAAGCTATTCTCTTCTTGGACTTATGAGCTTTTTGACTGCCGGAGAAGATGAAACAAGAGCATGGACCATTAAAATCGGAACAAAGGCACCTCAGGCAGCCGGAAAAATTCATACGGATTTTGAACGTGGATTTATCAAAGCAGAAGTAGTTAATTATAAAGATTTGCTGGAACAGGGTTCTTTGGCAGCTGCCCGTGAAAAGGGATTGGTTGGCATGGAAGGAAAAGATTATGTTGTCCAGGACGGGGATGTAATTCTGTTCCGGTTTAATGTATAGGATGGATGTGATTTTGCATGATGGATTTAATGGAAATATCGTTTCCTAATCTTGGAATCGATTTGAAGTATGTACCTCAGGGATTTACAATATTTGGATTTACAATTGCCGTATATGGAATCTGTATTGCATTAGGTGTAATCTGTGGATATCTTATGGCAGAAAAAGTAGCAAAGAAAACCGGTCAGGACCCCGAAGTGTATTTTGACCTCGCAATGTGGGCAGTGATTTTATCAATCATTGGTGCCAGAGCTTATTATGTATTTTTTGAATGGGATTATTACAAGAATCATCTTTTAAGCATCTTTAATCTGCGCGAGGGTGGTCTTGCAATTTACGGTGGGGTCATTGTGGCATTTATTACCGTTTTTGTATTTGCCAGAATTCGCAAGCTGAATCCCTTTTTGCTGATTGATACGGCTGTTCCGGGATTGATTCTTGGACAGGCAATTGGAAGATGGGGAAATTTTACGAACCGTGAGGTGTTCGGAGAGTATACCGATAATCTTCTCGCAATGCGTATTCCGGTAGAAATGGTGCGTGAGATTGATATCAGTGAGTCTATCCGTGAGCATATGACAGCAGGAACCAATTATATTCAGGTTCATCCCACTTTTTTATATGAAAGTCTGTGGTGCCTGATGATATTAGCAATTATGCTGGTTTATTGGAAGCATAAGAAGTTTGAAGGGGAGATTGGACTTCTTTATCTGGGTGGTTATGGACTCGGAAGAGCATGGATTGAAGGCATTCGTACTGACCAGTTGTTCCTGAGGGGAACGACAATACCGGTATCCCAGGTGCTTGCCATTATTATGGTAATTGCGTCTGTCATAGGTGATATTGTGATACGAATTGTTATTTTGAAAAAAAATAAAAAAAATTCTCAAAAGGAAGAAAATGCACAAGACACAACATCTAGTTGTGAACAGGATAACTGAATACAACATCGGGTAAAATAGAGAAAAACACCGTATTTATGCGCCTTGCAGTGATTGCAAGGCGCTATTTTTATGCTTGCATATCACCTCTTTTTAGTATAAAATGGACATAAAAGTGGTGGAAAGTGGTAGATAGTGTCAACTAAGTGGTAGAAAGTGGTGGATTGTATAAATGTTCATGGGAGAATACAACCATACAATTGATGCCAAAGGCAGGCTTATTGTTCCTTCCAAATTCCGTGAGAGTCTTGGCGATGAATTTGTTGTAACAAAAGGAATGGATGGCTGCCTGTTTGTGTATGACAACAACGAATGGGCGAAATTTGAAGAAAAGTTACGTTCACTACCAATGATTGATAAAGAAGCAAGACAGTTTACAAGATACTTTTTAGCTGGTGCAGCCAGCGTGGAAGTGGACAAGCAGGGAAGAATTCTGATTCCGGCAGTTTTACGTGATTTTGCAGAAATTACAAAGGATGCCGTTCTGGTGGGAGTAGGAAGCCGAATTGAAATCTGGAGTAAGGAACGCTGGGATGGAACAGTTTCCTATGAAGATATGGAAGAAATATCCAAGCATATGATTTCACTTGGAATCGGAATATAAATGGAGTAACCAATGGAATTTAATCATACGTCAGTGCTGCTAAATGAATCAGTGGAAGGACTTTGTATCAGGCCGGATGGTATTTATGTGGACGGAACACTTGGAGGTGCCGGACATGCCAGCGTAGTAGCTTCCAGACTTACGAATGGAGGACGTCTGATTGGTATTGACCAGGATGAGGCAGCCATACAGGCGGCAACAAAAAGACTGAAGCCATATGAAGACCGGGTTACGATTGTAAGAAATAATTACCGGAACACCAGACAGGTGTTGCAGGAGCTTGGAATTCAGGGAATTGATGGAATGTTACTCGATTTGGGAGTTTCCTCTTATCAATTGGATGATAAAGAACGGGGATTTTCTTATCGATATGATACACCACTAGATATGCGGATGGACCAGAGAAACCGGTTGTCTGCAAAAGAAATTGTGAACGAATACAGCGAAATGGACTTGTTCCATATCATTCGTGATTATGGCGAAGACAAATTTGCGAAGAATATTGCAAAACATATTGTTTTGGAACGCCAAAAGGCTCCGATAGAAACGACCGGTCAGTTGAATGAAATCATTAAAGCATCGATTCCTGCCAAGATGAGAGCAGAAGGCGGACATCCTTCCAAAAGAACTTTTCAGGCAATCCGGATTGAATGTAACCATGAGCTGGAGGTTTTGAGAGAGTCGTTGGAAGAACTGATTGATTTGTTGAATCCGGGCGGAAGGTTATGCATTATTACCTTTCATTCTTTGGAAGACCGGATTGTAAAAACGGCATTCCGCAAGGCGGCAAATCCCTGTACCTGTCCACCAAGCTTTCCGGTATGTGTTTGTGGAAAGGTAAGCAAGGGAATTGTAATCACAGGAAAACCGATTCTTCCGAGTGAAGAAGAACTGAGTAATAACAGCAGAGCAAAGAGTGCAAAGCTGAGAATTTTTGAAAGACATGGAGGTTAGTTGTCATGAGGGTGGACACTAGAACAGCAAGGAAAACTGCATATCGGAACAGCATGTATGTGCAGGGAAATACAGTAAGAAAACTTAGTGCACTACCAGAGACAAGAGAACCCATCCACAAAGTTGGGGGACAGACAAAACGAAACCGCGCAAGAGCACTTCGCATGAACATTGGAAGTATTTTGTTTTTTGCAGTCGCAATTGTTGCAGCAGGATTTATTTTAACGGGATATATTACCTTGCAGTCCGATATTACGAATAGTATTAAACATATTTCCAAACAGGAAAAATATTTAAATGATTTAAGACTTGATAATGATGAAAATTATAGTAGAATAACAAGTAACATCAATCTTGAAGAAGTAAAACGAATTGCAATTCAGGAATTAGGAATGCGCTATGCCGAAGAAGGCCAGATTGTGGTCTTTAACGGTGAGGGAAGTGACTATGTACGTCAGACGGGAGAAATTCCGGATTAACCAGACAGTTTCTTTATCTGAATTGTAACAAAGGTAGGTAACGTTTTGGGTAATCAGAATAGTAATAAAAATAAATTTACAGTAACAATGCAGAAGAAGCTGGTAGTATTGTTTATGGCAATACTACTGGCTTTTGTGGGTTTAACTTACCGGTTGTTTGCCATAACGAGGGATAATGGGGAACAGTATAAGAAACAGATCTTGTCCCAGCAGAAATATGACAGCACAACAATTCCTTATAAACGTGGGTCTATTCTTGATGCAAATGGAAGTATTCTGGCATCGAGTGAGAAAGTATATAATGTCGTTCTTGATGCGGTTGCCATTTCAGAAAAGGAAGATTATCTGGAGCCTACGCTGAGTGCATTACAGACACAGTTTGGTATAGATACGGCAAGTGTGCGTGCCTATATTGCACAGAACAAGGAAACATCCAGATATTACGTTTTGGCAAAACGATTACCATATGAGCAGATTGAGGCTTTTAAGGAACTGCAGAATGAAGAGAATTCGCTTGTTAAGGGAATCTGGTTTGAGGAGGAATATCAGAGAACCTATCCCGGAAATTCACTTGCCTGTGATGTGATTGGATTTACTTCCAGCGATAATGTTGGTTCCTATGGATTGGAAGAGTATTATAATGATGTCTTGTCGGGAACCCAGGGGCGCGAATATGGTTATATCAATTCCGATGCAAATGTGGAACGGACAACCATTCCGGCGGTAGACGGAAACAGTATCGTAACGACGATTGATGCAAATTTACAAAGTATTGTAGAAAAATATCTGAAGAAGTTTAATGATGAATATCAGAACAATGTCCGTGACGGAAATGGAGCAAATAATGTTGGGTGCATTATGATGGATGTAAATAGCGGAGAAGTTCTTGCAATGGCGAGCTATCCCGTGTTTAACCTGAATGATGTGCGAAACACAGATGCACTGATTGGAATGCCGATGCTGGATGAAAGCGGTAATAAAACCGGAGAGTATATCAATGCAGAAAATGTCAGTACTTTGGATGGAGATGCATTATACCAGAATCTGAATGCACTGTGGAAGAATTTCTGTATCAATGATACTTATGAACCAGGATCGGTTTCAAAGCCATTTACCGTAGCAGCCGGAATTGAAAGCGGTGCCATTACCGGAAACGAAACTTATGAATGTAAGGGTGTTTTGGAAGTAGGCGGTCATAAGATTAAATGCCACAACTGGTATGGGGATGGCATGATTACGGTAACAGAAGGAATTGAACGTTCCTGTAACGTTTGTATGATGTATATAGCAAGAGCAATTGGTACAGACAGATTTACGGAATTTCAGCATATCTTTAATATGGGATTAAAAACAAATATTGACCTGGCAGGAGAAGCAAGAACGGCAAGTCTTGTGTTTGACAGTAACACCATGGGTTCTGCAGACCTTGCAACAAATAGTTTCGGTCAGTCATTCAATGCAACGATGATACAGATGATTAGTGGATTTTGCTCACTGATTAATGGCGGTTATTATTATGAGCCGCATGTGGTGAAGAAAATTGTGAGTCCATCCGGAGCAACGGTACAGAATGTGGAGCCAAGAGTGCTGAAGCAGACGATTTCGGAAGAAACTTCAGAGAAAATCCGCATGATGTGCAATACAGTAGTAACCGGAGAACATGGTACCGGTAAAACGGCGAGACCGGCAGGCTACATGATTGGTGGAAAAACCGGTACGGCAGAGACACTCCCCCGTGGTAATAAAGAATATGTGGTATCTTTTATGGGATACGCACCTGCGGACAATCCACAGATAGCTATTTATGTTGTAGTAGACCGTCCGAATGCAAGACCTCAGGACGATGCAAAATATGCGACACGAATCGTAAGAAGCATTTTGACAGAAGCACTTCCATATCTTGGCATTTTCATGACCGAAGAGTTATCTGATGCCGAAAGACAGGAACTGGAACAGCTTCAGATTGAAATCCGTACACCGCAGGTAACAGAAGATGCCACTGAAGGAGATGAGAATACAGAGACTCCGGAGGATGGAAGTGAAACCGGTACGGAAGAAAATACACAGGAACCTGAATCAACAGAAAATGCGGAACCTTGGAAAGATTTCCCAATAGACCCTGCTACCGGATATGCAGTGGACCCGAATACGGGAGCTTATGTAGACCCGGTAACCGGAGCGGTTTATGGAGAAAGCTATGAAGGCGGCGAAGGCACTTCCGGTGAAGAAGCGACACCGGAGGAATCACCGACACCTTCCGAAGAATAGGAATAACCTCATAGAAAGGGGAATAAATTGTAGTAAGCCCTTTTCTATGAGGTTTTTTATGCTCAAAAATAAGACTTATAACCGGAAGAAAATTGTATCTTTCTTTTTCATTTGTATGGCATTACTGCTGTTACTAATGGGAAGATTGGGGTATCTGATGATTTTTCAATCGGAGTATTATCAGGAAAGGGCACAGCAGTTACATGAACGGGAGCGTTCCATAAAGGCAGCAAGGGGAAGAATTCTTGATGTGAATGGATGTGTCATTGCGGATAATAAGACGGTCTGTACAATTTCTGTAATTCATAATCAGATTAAGGAGCCTGACCGGATTGTAGAAGTGTTATCCAGGGAACTTGATCTTCCGGAGAAAGATATCCGGAAGAGAGTAGAAAAGTATTCCTCGATTGAACGAATAAAAAGTAATGTGGATAAGAAAACGGGGGATAAAATTCGCAGCTACAATCTGGACGGCGTTAAAGTGGATGAAGACTATAAAAGATATTATCCATATGATTCTTTAGGCTCAAAGGTTTTGGGATTTACAGGCGGGGATAATCAGGGAATTATTGGTCTGGAAGTAAAGTACGAGGAATATCTGAAAGGGCAGGAAGGAACTATTCTGACTGTAACAGATGCCAGAGGAGTAGAAATCAGTGAAGCCGGCGAAGAACGTGTGGAGCCGGAACCCGGAAACGACTTGTACATCAGTATGGATATGAACATTCAAAGCTATGCAACACAGCTTGCCAAACAGGTCATGGAGACCAAAGAGGCAGAACGCGTCTGTATCGTTGTAATTAACCCTAAGAATGGGGAGCTTTATGCAATGGTCGATGTGCCGGAATTTGATTTGAATCATCCGTATGAACTGAATGGTGCAGGAGACGGATTGACAAGTGAAAAGAAGCAGGAACTTTTGAACCAGATGTGGCGTAATGGGTGTATTAGTGATACCTATGAACCGGGTTCTACCTTTAAGGTAATTACAGCATCGGCAGGACTTGAGGAAGGCGTCGTTACGCCGGAATCCACATTTAGCTGCCCGGGGTACATTATGGTAGAAGACCGCCGCATCCGCTGCCACAAAATTGCAGGGCATGGTTCCCAGACGTTTGTTGAGGCAACAATGAATTCGTGTAACCCAGTGTTTATTACGGTGGGTTTAAGGCTTGGAGTAGATAATTATTACCGTTACTTTAAACAGTTTGGGCTGCTTGAAAAGACCGGAGTAGACCTTCCGGGAGAAGCCGGAACGATTATGCATAAAAAGGAAGATATGAAAGCTGTAGAGCTTGCAACAGTTTCTTTTGGACAGTCATTTCAGGTGACACCGATTCAGATGGCATCAACAGTATCGTCACTCATCAATGGCGGAAAACGAATTACACCGCACTTTGGAGTAAAAGTTTCCAATCGGCAGGGGGATTCTATAAAAAAGCTTGATTATCCGGAAGGAAAACAAATTGTGTCGGAGGAAACCTCGGCAACCATGCGAATGATTTTGGAACAGGTAGTTGAAAATGGCTCCGGAAAAAACGGATATGTAGAAGGGGCAAGGGTTGGGGGAAAGACAGCAACGAGTCAGACACTCCCAAGAGGAAGCGGACGCTATATTTCTTCGTTTATCGGATTTGCGCCTGCCGATGATCCGGAAGTCCTTGCAATTGCAATTATACATACGCCGAAGGGGGTATATTATGGTGGACAGGTGGCAGCACCGGTAGTGCGTCAACTTTTTGAAAATATTCTTCCCTATCTGGGGAAAATGGATTATAATTGAGAGGTATTATTTATGACACTGCAAAACATTGTTTTTCCGGTTCTGGTTGCGTTTGTTTTAAGCGCGTTACTTGGAAAGCTGTTTATTCCGTTACTAAAGAGAATTAAAGTGGGGCAGACCGTCCGTGAGGACGGACCTGTATCACATCTTAAGAAATCAGGAACACCAACCATGGGAGGTATCCTGATTTTGCTTAGTATCATACTAACTTCTGCAATATACGTTGGAAGATATCCAAAAATTCTGCCAATACTTTTTATGACCATTGGTTTTGGACTGATAGGATTTCTGGATGATTTTATTAAGGTGGTTCTGCATCGGTCCCTGGGACTTACACCGATACAGAAGTTATTGTTGCAGATAGCAGTTTCCACCGGATTTTTGTGGTATTTGCAAAAAACACAGATATGGCAGATACAGTTGCAGATTCCGTTTGCGGATGGTAAAGCATTGCTGGCTGGTGGTCTTGCAGTTCCGTTATATTATTTCGTGGTACTGGGAACTGTGAATGGAGTAAATCTGACGGATGGTCTGGACGGTCTTGCGGGTAGTGTGACCGTTATGGTTGGAACATTTCTGACGGTGATTTCGGCATTTTTTTATCCGGAGCTTTTGCCGGTATGTTGTGCAGTGACGGGTGCATTACTTGGTTTTTTGCTATTTAACGTTCATCCTGCGAGCGTTTTTATGGGTGATACCGGTTCACTGGCGCTTGGTGGATTTGTGGCATCATGTATTTATATGATGCAGCTTCCGTTGTTCTTGCCGGTAATCGGATTGATTTATGTAATCGAAGCATTATCTGTGATTTTACAGGTGTTTTATTTTAAAATAAGTGGTGGCAATCGGCTTTTAAAAATGGCACCTTTGCATCATCATTTTGAATTGTGTGGTTTGGAAGAAACCAAGATAGTGGCAGTGTTTACCATTATTACTGCAATGATGTGTCTGCTGGCATTACTTGGATTATAAAGATAGAAAGGCTAAAAAAATGAATTTTCAGGACAAAAAGGTTTTGGTAATAGGAACAGGAAAGAGTGGAATCGGGGCTGCCGGGCTTTTGGCAAAGGTAGGTGCAAATCCGATTCTTTTTGATAGTAATGAGAAGATTAATCTTGCGGAGCTTCAGGAAAAAACAGCACAAATCAAACCGCTTGAAATTGTAATCGGACAGTTTCCGGAAGAGAAAAAGAAGGAGATTTCACTGCTTGTGATTAGTCCGGGAGTTCCGATTGACTCGGAGATGGTTCTGGATTTTAAACAGAGAAATATTCCTGTATGGGGAGAAATTGAACTTGCTGATTTCTTTGCCAAAGGACGTGTTGTTGCAATTACCGGAACAAATGGAAAAACAACGACAACCACATTGGTGGGCGATATCATGAGAGCATATTATGATTCCGTTTTTGTGGTTGGAAATATTGGAAATCCATATACGGATATTGCATTGGAAACGAAGGAAGATTCTGTTGTTGTGGCAGAAATCAGCAGCTTTCAGCTGGAAACCGTATATGATTTTGCACCGAAGGTTTCTGCAATCCTGAATATAACACCGGATCATTTAAATCGTCATCATACGATGGAATGCTATGTAAAGACAAAAGAAGAAATTGCTAAGAATCAGACAAAGGAAGATACCTGTGTCCTGAATTATGAAGATGCTTATACAAGGGAATTTGGAAAACGCTGTCCGGCAAAGGTAGTATATTTTTCCTCCAAACAAAAGCTTTCGGACGGATTATATCTATCCGGCGAGGATATTGTACTTGCAGAGGATGGAAAGGAACAGGCACTTATGAACATTCATGAAATGAATCTTGTTGGTATGTGCAATGTTGAAAATGTGATGGCAGCGATTGCGATTTCCAGAGCCATGAAGGTGCCAATGGAAATTATATTGCAGACGGTAAAACAGTTTAAGGCAGTAGAGCATCGTATTGAATTTGTGGCAACAAAAAATGGTGTGGACTACTATAATGATTCCAAGGGAACAAATCCAGATGCGGCCATTCAGGGAATCCGTGCAATGTCAAAGCCTACAGTTCTTATTGGTGGTGGCTATGACAAAGGAAGCGAATATGATGAGTGGATTGAAAACTTTGATGGAAAAGTGAAAGCGTTTGTTTTATTGGGACAGACGAGAGATAAAATTGCTGCATGTGCCAAAGCACATGGAATTGAAAATGTAATTCTCGCAGATAGTTTTGAGGAAGCATTTGAAATCTGTGTAAGAGAGGCAAAACCGGGAGATGCCGTATTGCTTTCCCCTGCCTGTGCAAGCTGGGGAATGTTTCCAAATTATGAAGTACGTGGTAAGATTTTTAAAGAGATGGTAAATAAGATAGGAGAGTAATTTCGTGGCAATAGAAAGATTCCGAAAAAATGCACAAAAAAGTAAAGAGTCTTTTTCCGATTATACATTGTTGTTCATTGTTTTGTTTTTGCTGGCATTTGGACTGGTAATGCTTTATTCGTCAAGTGCATATGATGCAAATCTGACATACAATGATTCTACCTATCTGTTCCGTAAACAGATTTTTTCAACATTGGCTGGATTGGTAGTGTTGTTTGTTACGGCACATCTGCCATATCATATCTGGGAGCGTGTTGCTGTTTTGGGATATGGAATATCGGTTGTACTTGTTCTGCTTATTATTCCGTTTGGTATCGAAGCAAACGGTGCAAAAAGATGGCTGAGAATTATGGGAATTTCCCTGCAACCGGCAGAAGTTGCAAAGCTTGCCATGATTTTGTTCCTGGCATATGTTATTTGCCGGATGAAACGGCGTATCCGGACAATGAAAGGGTTCCTTTTTGTACTTGGTCTGGCAGCACCTATGAGTCTTCTGATTTATGTAATTACGAGAAATCTGAGTTCGGCGATTATTATTTTCGGAATTGCTTTTGTAATGTTGTTTGTTGCATGCCCGGATTACAAAAGGTTTATTCTTCTTGGTCTGGCAGGAGTTGCCGTTGCAGCAATAGTCGTATTTGCAATAGTTAAGATGGCAGAAGGCAACAATATGGGCATGGGATTCCGTGGGGAACGTATTCTGGCATGGCTTGATCCGGAGGCATATGCAAGCGGAAAAGGATTTCAGACCTTGCAGGCTTTGTATGCAATTGGTTCCGGTGGAATTTTGGGAAAAGGACTTGGACAGAGCATGCAGAAACTGGGATTCCTTCCGGAAGCACAGAATGATATGATTTTTTCCATTATCTGTGAAGAACTCGGATTGTTTGGTGCAATCGCAGTATTGTTCATGTTTCTGCTTTTGATATGGAGATGTATGATTATCGCAAACAATGCACCGGATTTGTTTGGTGCACTTCTGGTAGTTGGAGTTATGGGACATATTGCAATTCAGGTAATTCTGAACGTTGCGGTAGTTACCAACACGATTCCCAATACCGGTATTTCTTTACCATTTATCAGTTATGGTGGTTCTTCGGTAATGTTTCTGTTAGCAGAAATCGGAATTGTATTCAGTGTGGGAAGAGGAATCCAGCTAAAGGATTTATAGTACAAGATAACATTTTTACATAACGCTCATATAGTAGAATAGGTCATACTTTAAACCGGAAGGTAGATGGTCAAAGGTGGATGCTATTCATATCAGGGGCGGAAATGCTCTTTTTGGAGAAACGAGAATACAGGGTTCAAAAAATGCTGTTTTGCCAATTATGGCGGCAGCACTTTTGATTGATGGGAAATGTGTCATAGAAAACTGTCCCAGAATTTTAGATGTAGAGCATATGAACAATCTGCTTTCTTCTCTGGGATGCAGAATCAGTAAAGGAAATCGTACGATAGAAATTGATGCGTCGAAATTGTCATTGTATCAGATGGAAGAAAATGCAATCCGCAATGAGAATGTGACATGCATGCGCTCTTCCGTTATGCTGCTTGGCGCTATGCTGGGAAGAGTCGGTGAGGTGGCGCTGGCGTATCCCGGAGGATGCGTAATTGGGGAACGCCCGATTGACCTCCATATAAAAGCGTTACAGAAAATGGGGGTAGAATTTTACGAAGAAGACGGATATTTCCGGGCTTATGTAAAGGAGCTTCACGGTGCAGTAATAAAACTGCCTGTTTCGAGTGTTGGTGCAACGGAAAATGTGATTCTTGCGGCTGTGAAAGCAAAAGGTATAACCGTGCTTCAGAACGCAGCACCTGAACCGGAAATTGTGGCGTTATGTGAGTTTTTGAAAAGTGCAGGTGCAACTATTGAGGGCATTGGTGGAACGACGTTATTAATCAAAGGAGAACAAAAGCTTCATGGAGTGACTTATCGTGTTCCTTCTGACCGCATTGTTGCCGGAACGTATCTTTTCAGTGTGATTGGAACCGGCGGACATATTTTTCTGAGGGATGCACCGGTATCACACATGAAAAGTATGCTGCAAAAAGCGGTAGAACTGGGGGCAAAAATTGCATTGTCACCCGAGGGAATATCCATTATGGCAGAAGGGGATGTTACGGCAGTACCGTACACCAGAACAGAGGTGTTTCCTGGATTCCCGACCGATATGCAGTCACCGCTTATGGCGGTGTTGACAAAAGCTGGTGGAGTCAGTCTGATTGAAGAAACTATTTTTGAAAATCGTTTTCAGGTAGTCACAGAGCTTCAAAAGATGGGGGCGGATATTCAACTGCTTGGAGCCCGCAAGGCAGTGATTAATGGAGTACCCAGGCTATACGGATGTCCGGTTACGGCACGTGAACTGCGAGGCGGCGCGTCTTTGATTATCGCTGGCTGTATGGCAGAGGGAGAGACGGTGATTACCAATAAGCATTTTATTGAGCGTGGATACGAGGATGTATGCCGGGATTATCAGAATCTTGGCGTTAATATATATATAGGTAAGGATACAGATGGCAAAAAAGAAGAAAAAGAAAATAAAGACAATTAAAAAGAAAACGTATCATTTTCAAAATTATAAAAGTATATTTGTGATTGCGGGAATCATTTTATTTGTGTTATGTGCACTCGTGGGTGTCTATGCGTATATCATTAAAAATTATACTGTAACGACATCTTATGTAGAAGGAAATGTACATTACACGGAGGAAGAAATTCTGAACATGGTAATGAAAGGGCATTATGGAAATAATTCCCTGTTTCTGTCTTTGAAATATCGTAACAAGAGTATTTCGGGAGTTCCCTTTGTGGAAAAAATGGATATTTCGGTAATCGATCCACACACCATCAAGGTGGAAGTATATGAAAAGGCCTTGGCCGGATATGTGGAGTATCTGGAAAATTATATGTATTTTGATAAGGATGGAATTGTGGTGGAATGTTCCGAAGAGAAAACAAAGGGAATTCCGTTGGTTACAGGATTGGATTTTGACCATGTAGTATTACATGAACCACTTCCTGTGGAAGATCCTGAAATTTTCAAGTCTATTTTGAATATTACGCAGCTGGTAAATAAATACAATTTATCTATTGATAAGATTTATTTTGGAAGTGATAATACCTTAACATTATACTTTAATGAAGTTAAAGTGGCATTGGGAACGGCTACGGATTTAGATGAAAAGCTTATGAAATTACAGTATATGTTGCCAGAACTGGAGGGAAAGAGCGGTACGCTCCGGATGGAAAATTATACGGAAGAAACGAAAAATATATCTTTTGAACCGGATTCTGATTTTTAATAAAAAACTGAAATTTATGGTTGCGAATTTGGAAAAAAGATTATATGATAAAGTATATGAGTTTATTTGGGAATATTGAAGGAGGAATCACCTTTGCTAGAGATTAAGACAAATGACGCAGAAGCTGCTGCTAAGATAATCGTAGTTGGTGTTGGTGGAGCAGGAAATAATGCAGTCAATCGAATGATAGATGAGAACATTGTAGGTGTTGAATTTGTAGGAATTAACACAGATAAGCAGGCATTACAGCTTTGTAAAGCAGCAAAGGTTTTGCAGATAGGGGAAAAGCTTACCAAGGGTCTTGGAGCAGGCGCAAAACCGGAAATTGGTGAAAAAGCAGCAGAAGAAAGCTGCGAAGAAATTGCAGCAGCATTAAAAGGTGCAGACATGGTATTCGTTACTTGTGGTATGGGTGGCGGAACAGGAACCGGTGCAGCACCTGTCGTTGCAAAACTGGCAAAGGATATGGGAATTCTTACGGTAGGTGTTGTTACGAAGCCTTTCCGTTTTGAAGCTAAGACCCGTATGACAAATGCAATCGGTGGTATTGCTAAGATTAAAGATAATGTAGATACATTGATTGTGATTCCGAATGATAAATTGCTTGAAATTGTTGACCGTCGGACAACCATGCCGGATGCGCTTAAGAAAGCAGATGAGGTACTTCAGCAGGCAGTACAGGGAATTACAGACTTGATTAATGTTCCTGCAATCATTAACCTTGACTTCGCGGATGTTCAGACCGTTATGAAGGACAAGGGTATTGCACATATTGGTATTGGTACAGGCAAGGGCGATGATAAGGCAAGCGAAGCAGTTAAGATGGCAGTAGAAAGTCCGTTGCTTGATACAACGATATCCGGAGCAACACATGTCATTATTAATGTGTCCGGAGATATTTCTCTTGCAGATGCATCTGATGCAGCAAGCTATGTACAGGAACTCGCAGGAGATGATGTCAATATCATCTTTGGTGCTATGTATGACGAAACACAGACCGATACCTGTACAATTACCGTAATCGCAACAGGTCTGGAGGATGAAACACTTCCGACGAATAAACCGGTATCTGGTTTTGGCACTTTTGCAAATAAGTATGTAAAGCCGGTTACACCGAACATTACGTTGAAGAATATGACAACTCCGGGAACAACGAAGCCTTCGGAATTAAATATTATTCCGGGAAGCAGTACTCCTTCTATGAATACTGCACCAATGAGACCGGTACAGGGAATCAGTAATCCGGGAGATATCCGTAGTAACGTAACGGACAAGCCGATTAAGATTCCGGATTTCCTTCAGAAGAAATAAAATATCAGAAAATTAGGAAAGAGACCTTTTCAGGTCTCTTTTTTTGTACCTGCTTTTTAACTGTCGAATTCTGCGACAACTGAGCGTCTTTGCAGGTGCCCGTTTGACAAAATAGTAAGACCTTCATGTTTATAATGAAGGTACAAGGAGGTGAGGAACAGACAGCATAGACATGAGAACAGTTTACATGGAAAGTATCTTTTTTTTGAATGTGGTTATGAATATTTACCTCTTTAAATTAACTTCTCGAATTTTAGGAAAGCCCACCACTTTTTTGAAAATCCTAGGAGGGAGTATTACCGGGGCAATCCTGTTTTGCATCAGCATTCTGATTCGGAATATGTATAAACTTCCTACCATATTCATAATGATTCTGACATCTGTATTAAGCTGCTGGATCGTTTTCAGACCAAGGCATCCGAAGGAACTGCTGCGTCAGATGGGATATCTGTATACATTATCTTTTCTGATGGGAGGAACATTCCTGGCTTTGGAAAAAAACGTTCCTTTTTTTAGGAACATAAGAAATTCCGGACTGCTTTTATTGCTGGCGGGATTGGCGGTTTATGGATGTAGTAGTTGGGGAATCAGGAAAATTAAGAAAAAACGTAATTGTAATTCCTGTGTTGTGCATTTAGAAGGAGATTGTGAAAAAATACAGGTATTGGCATTGATTGATACGGGAAATGGTCTGAGAGAACCGATATCCGGAAAGTGTGTTTCTATTTTGGAAGAACGGGTATGGGAAAGAATGACAAGGTCAATGAAGCCTGAAAAAATGAGAATAATACCTTATCACAGTCTGGGAAAGGAACGGGGAATGATGGAAGGGTACGAAATCGATAAGATGGAGATTCACCGAGGAGATAGTGTAAGCATACATACGGGGATGATTCTGGCAGTTTATAAGGGAACATTATCCTCTCATGAAAATTATCAAATGATTTTACCATCAGAATTATTCACATAATAAAAGGGTGCAGGAGGAAAAGAAAATGGTATTTAAAGTAGCAATTCCGGGGAAATTACAGTTTAAGATGTATCGGAGAGAACCGGGATTTCTTTTGACAAGACAGGGAGACGTTCATTATATCGGGGGGTCTGAGGTTCTGCCACCACCACTGGAAGCGGAAAAGGAAAATGCGGTAATCAGTGACCTTGGGACAGAATATGAAGAGGAAGCGAAATCCATTCTTATAGAGCATAATTTGCGATTGGTGGTTTATATTGCGAAAAAGTTTGATAATACCGGAGTGGGGGTAGAAGATTTAATCTCAATCGGTACGATAGGACTGATTAAATCCATCAATACGTTTGACCCGGAAAAAAATATAAAACTGGCAACGTACGCATCCAGGTGCATTGAAAATGAGATTTTGATGTATCTGCGCAGAAATAATAAGACAAAACTGGAAGTATCCATTGACGAACCGCTAAATGTGGACTGGGATGGAAATGAACTCCTGCTTTCCGATATTCTCGGAACCGAGGAGGACATTATTTATAAAGACATTGAGGATGAAGTGGAGCGCAAACTGCTTCTGAAGGCAGTTAATAAACTTTCGGAACGTGAACGGACGATTATTAACCTCCGCTTCGGACTGGGAAAGCCGGATGCTGAGGAACTTACACAGAAAGAAGTAGCAGAGCTGCTTGGAATTTCCCAGTCCTACATCTCGAGATTGGAGAAAAAGATTATGAAGCGGTTGAAGAGAGAACTTCTGCGGGAGACCTGAGGGGTCAGCATTTAATATCTACAACAATAATATCGGGACCAATCTGTTTAATATCTTTATATGGAATGCAGTAGTCAGGTTCACAGTTCAAAAAGTTTAAAAACCGGTTTCCACAGGGAACAAACAGCTTTCGAATCTGTCCACTGCATTCATCAAATTCCAAATCGGAAACTCTTCCAATTTTGCGGCAGTCTCTGAGATTGATGACATCCTTGCATTTTAGTTCGGAAAATAACATGGAAATACCTCCCCTGGGTTTCTACTAATAAGATATGTATTTTTTTAGTAGTTGTGATTATAAAAATAACGTATAAAATTTCCATAATGTGTGCATGATTCCTAGTACAGATAAAGGATAAAGTTGGAAAGGAGTCATACACATGGCCCAGGGAAAGGTGGAGATATGCGGTGTAAATACTGCAAAGCTTCCGGTTGTAAGAGGAACGGAGCAGGAGATGTTTTTTCAAAAAATAAAACAGGGGGATGAAGAGGCAAGGCAGCAATATATTGAAGGGAATCTTCGACTTGTATTGAGTGTCATCAAACGTTTTTCGGGAAGTAATGAAAACGTGGATGATTTGTTTCAGATAGGCTGTATTGGATTGATAAAGGCAATTGATAATTTTGACGTGACACTCAATGTAAAATTCAGTACGTATGCGGTGCCGATGATTATTGGAGAAATCCGGCGTTTTTTAAGAGATAACAGTAGTATTCGCGTAAGCCGGTCCTTGAAGGACACTGCCTACAAAGCAATCTATGCGAAGGAGAGCATGATGAAAAGCAGTATGAAGGAACCGACGCTGCAGGAAATCGCAACAGAGATTGGAATCGCCAAGGAAGATATTGTCTATGCTCTCGATGCCATACAAAATCCGATGAGTCTGTATGAACCGGTTTTTTCAGACAGTGGAGATACCTTATATGTCATGGACCAGATTAGCGATAAGAAGAATAAAGAGGAAAAGTGGATTGAACAGATTTCATTAAGTGAAGCAATGAAAAAGCTGGGGGAACGGGAGCATGAGATTATCAGTCTTCGTTTCTTTGAGGGAAAAACGCAAATGGAAGTCGCAGAGATGATTGGTATCTCCCAGGCACAGGTTTCCCGTCTTGAAAAAAATGCTTTGCGAGTAATGAAAAATTATCTGATTGCATAAAAACGGCGCAAGAAAGCTCTTGCGCTTTTTCATTTTTTTAGGTACCCTTTTAATAAGAGAGGCGTGAGACAAATGAGTAAATTATATTTTAAATATGGAGCAATGGGCAGCTCCAAGACAGCAAATTTATTGATTACAAAATTTAATTATGAAGAAAAGGGAAAGAAGGTTTTGTTACTGAAACCTGCCTCAGATACGAGGGATGGAGCAGATATGGTGCGTTCACGAATCGGACTGGAAGCCAAAGCGTATATTATCCAGGAGAACCGTAGTATTCTGGATGACCGTTATCAGGAAATTGAACAGGCAGATGTGATTTTGATTGATGAAGCACAGTTTCTGAGTGAGCAGCAGGTGGATGAACTTCACGAAATTGTATTGCATTACGGAATTCCCGTAATCTGTTATGGTCTTCTGACCGATTTTACCTCACATCTTTTCCCGGGAAGCAAGCGGTTGATTGAGATATCAGAGTCGTTACAGGAAATCAAAACGATTTGTGAATGTGGTCGTAAAGCAACGTGTAATGCCAGATTTAACGCAGATGGCGTGGCACTTCTTACCGGAGAACAGGTTGTGATGGGGGGAAACGATATGTACAAAAGTATGTGTTATGCCTGCTGGAAAAAATATACCGGTTATGGGCATAAGGAGTAAATGAATTATTTTACACAGGCTTTACTTGACGGGATTTTGTATAATATGGTAGCATTACGTTAATACTTAAGAAAATAGGATATAGGGGAGTAGTCGGTACAGAGTATTCTGTATGGTTAAATCAACAACAAGTTTATAATGAGGATTCATTATATTCTGGTTTAATCTGAAATGGCGAGACTTATATCTCTCATTACGAGAGATATAGGTCTTTTTTTATATCCCATATCCAAAGAAAAGGAGGATTTTATGAATTATCTGGTAGAAGGAGTATTATCGATTACGTGGCAGCAATGGGTCATGTACGTAGTTGGTGCCGTACTGATTTATCTGGCGGTGAAAAAGGAATATGAACCATCGTTATTGATGCCAATGGGATTTGGCGCAATTTTAGTGAACCTTCCGTCTTCCGGTGTGCTGAACCAGACGATGGCAGGTATTGGAGAAACAAATGGAATTATTGAATGGCTTTTCCATATTGGAATTGATGCATCAGAGGCTTTGCCCATTATTTTATTTATCGGAATCGGAGCTATGATAGATTTTGGACCGCTTCTGGCACAACCGGTTCTGTTTCTTTTCGGTGCGGCGGCGCAGTTTGGTATTTTCTTTGCAATCTGTGTGGCAACTCTGCTTGGCTTTGACCTTAAGGATGCAGCATCTATTGGAATTATCGGTGCGGCAGACGGACCAACATCGATTCTGGTTTCCCAGATTTTTGGCTCCAAATATGTGGGGGCCATTGCGGTAGCGGCATATTCTTATATGGCATTGGTCCCAATCATCCAGCCGTTTGCCATTAAGCTTGTAACAACGAAAAAGGAACGCTGCATTAAAATGAAATACAATCCAAAGTCGGTATCGAAAACGACCAGAATTCTGTTTCCGATTATCGTAACATTTATTGCAGGATTAGTGGCTCCAATGTCGGTATCCCTGGTGGGATTTTTGATGTTTGGCAATTTGATCCGGGAGTGTGGTGTGCTGGAAAGCCTTTCCGAAACTGCACAGAATCAGCTGGCAAATTTGATTACACTTTTGCTCGGAATTACAATTTCTTTCAGTATGCGTGCTGAACAGTTTGTTACAGTCAATACGATTATGATTATGGCAATCGGATTAATTGCATTTATCTTTGATACAATAGGCGGTGTACTGTTTGCAAAAATACTGAACATTTTCCGGAAGGAAAAAATCAATCCAATGATTGGTGCTGCCGGTATTTCTGCGTTTCCAATGTCTTCAAGAGTCGTGCAGAAGCTGGCACTTAAGGAAGATCCAAGCAACATTCTGATTATGCATGCGGCCGGAGCAAATGTGTCCGGACAAATTGCGTCGGTGGTAGCAGGTGGCATGATTTTAAGCCTGGTAGCAAATTATCTGTAGGAGGTGCGTTATGAGTAATTTTATGATTTCGCTTATGATTATGTGGAAAGGAATGCTTGGAATATTTACAGTCATTGTTCTAATCATGCTGATTGTCATGATATTATCCAAAATCACAAAGTAATTAGTTTCCATAAAATGGTTGACATAATGAAATGCAACTAATATAATGTAGATAATACAACAGAAAAAGAGTAGATATGGTAGATTTGGTTTACATATCTAATAGCAGGGGGTTCAAATTTATGAAGTGTCCATTTTGTGGTCATGAGAATACCAGAGTTATTGATTCAAGACCGGCAGAGGAAAATAATTCCATTCGAAGAAGACGTGTATGTGATGAATGTGATAAGCGTTTTACTACTTATGAAAAGGTAGAAACCATTCCATTAATTATTATTAAAAAGGACAATAACAGAGAAGCGTATGACCGTTCTAAAATAGAGGCTGGTGTACTCCGCGCATGTCATAAACGTCCTATCAGTGCCAACCAGATTAAAAATCTTGTTGATGAAGTCGAAACAGAAATCTTCAGTATGGAAGAGAAGGAAATTTCCAGCCGTGTAATTGGCGAAATGGTAATGAATAAATTAAAGGATTTGGAAGCAGTTGCATATGTACGTTTTGCATCGGTTTACCGGGAATTTAAAGATATCAATACCTTTATGGATGAATTAAAGAAGGTATTGGAATAAGATATGAGTGTTTTGGCAGAGCCGGAAGAGAATATCTTCCGGTTCTGCATTTTTTATGAAAAATTGTTTGTATAAAATAACGTACAATACTTGCAATTTTGTAAATTATTTTATAGAATAAGCTAAACGTTAAAAATTTAACGTAAAAACTAAATAAGGAAACATGAGAAAGGAATAGGAACATGAAGAAAAGAAGTTTTAAAGCAGCTCTTTTGGTTTTCGTGTTGTCAACACTTACTATTGCACTGGGCGGATGCGCAGGTGATAAGGAAGGAGGAAATTCCTCTCAGATTACTATCGGAATACCTCAGGATTTAGAGGATAGTCTTGACCCACACAAAGCCGTGGCTGCAGGAACCAAAGAGGTATTATTTAATATTTTTGAAGGCCTTGTAAAGCCTACAAGCGATGGTGATCTTATCCCCGCAGTAGCAAGCTCATACGAAGAAACAGAGGGCGGAAAGGTTTATACCTTTACCTTAAGAGATAATGTAAAGTTTCATGATGGAAGTACCGTAACTGCGGAGGACGTAAAGTTTTCACTTGATAAATGCGCCGACGCCAGTGCTGGAGAACCATTGGTAGCGGCGTTTTCTAATATAGAAAGCGTCAATATCGTAGATGAAAAGACGGTTGAGGTTGTGCTTAAGGAAGCAGATACAGAATTTCTGGCATATATGACGACTGCCATTATTCCGGCTTCCAATGAAAATCCCGATACCAATCCAATCGGTACCGGTCCTTATAAATATGTATCGCGTTCTCCACAGGAAAACTTTGTTGTGGAACGTTTTGATGATTATTGGGGAGAACCTGCACATATTCAGGATGTAACGTTTAAGATTTGTGCAAATGCGGATTCCATTGTAATGGATCTGGAAGGTGGCTCCATTGATATGTTTGCAAGAGTAACTGCAACACAGGCAGCTTCTTTATCAGAGGACTTTGAGGTATTGGAAGGAACCATGAACCTCGTACAGGCACTGTACCTGAACAATGCAGAGGCACCGTTTGATAATGAACAGGTGCGTCAGGCACTATGCTATGCAATTGATGTAAACGAAATTAAGTTGATGGTTTCAGATGGAAAGGGAACACAAATTGGAAGCAGCATGTTCCCGGCATTTGGAAAATATTATATGGAAGAGTTAAATGACGCATATCCTACAGACATTGAAAAAGCCAAGGAACTTTTGAAGGAAGCAGGATATGAAGATGGATTTTCCTTTACGATTACCGTTCCATCCAATTACCAGCCCCATATTGATACTGCACAGGTATTGGTAGAACAGTTTAAAAAGATTGGTGTCGATGCGAAAATCCAGCTGGTAGAATGGGATAGCTGGCTAAGTGATGTTTATCAGAACAGACAGTTCCAGTCTACCGTAGTAGGTGTGGATGCGTCGAATCTTACGGGAGCATCCTTGTTACAGAGATTTACTTCCGATTCACCAAAGAACTTCATCAATTACAGCAATGAGGATTATGATGCAGCTTTTGAAAAAGCAATTGACAGTGTGGAAGATAAAGAAAAAACAACTTATTATAAGGAATGTGAAAAGATTTTATCCGACACGGCAGCAAATGTCTATATTCAGGATTTGCCGGAATTTGTTGCATTAAATAAAAAATATACCGGTTATGAATTTTATCCGTTATATGTGCAGGATGTCTCCAAGCTTCGTCTTGCATCGGAAGAATAAAAGAAAGAAAACAGAAACAGGAGGTGGGAAATATGAAATACGTTATAAAAAAAGCAGTTGCAACCGTAGTAACTTTATTTGCGGTAACCTTATTTGTATTTCTCGCCTTCCATCTGATTTCGGGAGACCCGGCGACATCGATTCTTGGAACAGAGGCAACGCCGGTAAAGCTTGCAGCACTCAGGAAAGAAATGGGGCTGAATGATCCTGTCATTGTACAGTATGGAAGATGGGCATTTGACTTTATCAAAGGTGATATGGGAACTTCTTACAGCTATCGGATGCCGGTGGAAGAAATGATTGTGAACAAAATACCGGTGACATTGACGCTGACTGTTCTTGCATTTTTGCTGATGATTGTAATTTCCATTCCGCTTGGAATTTATACGGCGAAGCATGCAGGTGGTGTAGCTGACCGGGTAATTTATATCCTGAATCAGATTATTATGGCAGTACCGCCGTTCTTTTCAGGTATTTTGATTACACTTATCTTTGGAAAAATATTCCGGCTGTTTACTCCGGGAGGATACGTTTCTTACCAAAAGAATTTCTTGGCATTTCTGGGATATATGTTTTTCCCGGCACTTGCGATTGCATTGCCCAAAGCAGCAATGGCAACAAAGCTTCTTCGAAGCTCGGTAATCGGCGAGGCAAAGCTTGATTATGTGCGGACGGCATATAGCAGGGGAAACAATACCAATCGTGTCCTTTATCGCCATGTTTTGAAAAATGCATTGATTCCGGTTGTAACATTTCTTGGAATGGCACTGGCGGATATGATTGCAGGAAGCATTATTATTGAGCAGGTGTTCAGCATACCAGGGCTGGGAAGAATTCTTCTGACCTCTATTTTTAACCGGGATTATCCGGTCGTTATGGCAGTCATTGTATGTATTGCGGTATTGGTACTTGTTGTAAATATGGTCGTGGATATTATTTATGGACTCATTGATCCGAGAATATCGGTAGAATAAGGGAACCACATCCGGAAATCGGAGCAGATATGAAAAAGAGCAGGAAAAACTACAATTTTATAATTGGTGGTATAATTACAGGCGTAATGCTCCTGTTTATTTTTGTTGGATTTTTTTATACACCATATGGACCGGAAGTAATGGATTCCTCCATGAAATTTGCAAAGGTTTCTTTTGCACATCCGTTTGGATGTGACAATTTCGGAAGGGATATTTTCAGCCGTACCATGAAAGGAGCAGGAACTACGTTTCTTGTTGGTCTTGGAACCGTAGCCATCGGTACGGTTTTTGGAACGTTGATTGGAGCATTTACCGGGTATTTCGGTGGCGTTCTGGATGAGGTTGTTATGCGCGTAATTGATGCAATTTTTGCATTCCCAAGCATTTTGCTGGCTTTGGTTGCAATCTCGCTGTTGGGCAGTGGAACCTACCAGGTTGTGATTGCGCTTGGAATTGCGTTTGTACCAAGTTTTTCCAGAATTGTACGAAGTGAATTTTTGAAATACCGCAATATGGATTATGTAAAAAATGCAAAGTTACAGGGAGCAGGTCATCTGCGCATTATGTTTGTACACATTTTACCAAATACCTTCAGCGTATTGTTATCCTCCATTATGATTGGATTTAACAACGCAGTTCTTGCAGAGGCGGGCATGAGCTTTTTGGGTATTGGTGTGCAGCCACCAAGTCCAAGTCTTGGAAGAATGTTATCCGAAGCACAGGGATTTTTGTTTCGTGCTCCCAATTATGCAATAGGACCAGGACTAGCAATTATATTATTAGTTCTTGGATTCAGCCTTCTGGGTGATGGATTGAAAAAAGAGGATTAGAAATGTCGGAAAAAGTATTGCTGGAAGTAAATGATTTAAATATTGAATTTCACGACCACATTATTCCGGAAACGGTAGTTTATGATTTTGACCTTGTACTTCGGGAAGGAGAAATTGTCGGACTTGTAGGAGAGTCTGGATCAGGAAAGTCTATGAGCGCCCTTGCAATCGCAGGTCTTTTGAGCAGACGTGATATGCGAAAGAAGGGACAGATTCTTTTCGAGGGTCAGGATTTGCTGACATGTGACCGCAGCACATTACGGGCAATTCAGGGAAATAAAATCAGTATGATTTTTCAGGAACCAATGACATCTTTAAATCCGGTAAAACGAATCGGATGGCAGGTAGAGGAATCCCTGCGGATTCATCGGAATATGACAAAGGAAGAACGGTACGAAAGAGTTATTGAAATGCTTCGTAAAGTGGAATTGGATGAGCCGGAGAAGGTTTATCGCCAGTATCCGCATGAATTGTCCGGTGGAATGAGACAACGTGTGATGATTGCTGCAGCCATGATCTGTAATCCGCAGATTTTGATTGCAGATGAGCCGACAACCGCATTGGATGTGACCATACAGGCTCAGATTGTAGAACTTCTGAAACGAATTAACCGTGATAAAAAGACATCGATTCTGTTTATTTCTCATGACCTTAGTCTTGTCAAACAGTTATGTGAGAGGGTACTTGTCATGAAAGGCGGGTATATTGTGGAAGAAGGAAAGGTGGAGGATATTTTTTATCATCCGAAAGAGGAATATACAAAGAACCTGATTGCAGCAATTCCACAGGTAACAAGGAAAGAGAAATAAATGGAAGATCGTATTCTAGCCGTAGAGCATGTATCAGTTTCATATCGAAAAAGCAACCGGACGCCGTTTGCAAAAGACCGGAAAGTGCAGATTTTAAAGGATGTTTCCTTTGAAATGAAAGAAGGAGAAATCCTTGGTCTGGTAGGAGAAAGTGGATGTGGAAAGTCTACTCTTGCCAAGGCGATTTTAAACTTAATTCCTTATACAGGTGAGATTCAGCATTTTTCCCAAAATCCGCAAATGGTTTTTCAGGACCCATATGGTTCATTAAATCCATCCAAAAAAATTGGCTGGATTATGGAGGAGCCACTGCGTCTTGCCAGAGGGACCGAGTTTGCAGGAGAAGGTCATGAAAAGCGTATGGAACGTGTGGCACAGATGCTGAACAAAGTCGGATTGGATGAAAAACTCGCAGAGCGTTATCCAAATCAGCTTTCCGGTGGTCAGCGCCAGCGTGTGTGTATAGGAACCGCTTTGATGCAGAACCCGAAACTTTTAATTGCGGATGAACCCGTATCGGCACTTGATGTAACGATACAGGCACAGGTTCTTGATCTTATGATGAAGCTAAAAGAAGAGATGGGATTATCAATTTTATTTATTTCTCATGACCTCAGAGTTGTATATAAAATGTGCAATCGGGTTATCATTATGAAAGAGGGACAACTGATTGAGAAAGGGGAAGTAGATGATATCTATTTCCATCCCAAAGAGCAATATACGAAAGAATTGTTGAAATCTGCAGGAATTTTTTGAAAAAGGGGTTAATTTCACACGGATTATACCGATATATTTTGTGAAAAAACCGTAAATAATGCGTAAGACTAGTTGCAAAACGGAATTTACTGTAGTAATATATATTATGTAAACGTGTATTGGAAAGGTGGTGAGAGCCGTGGGAATTCAGTTTTATAATGGTTATTTAGGTGTTCCATCCTATCAGAATTATGCAAAACCTGAAATTGCAACTGTAAGTGTTGAAGAAGTACAGAAGCAGGAAGCTGAGAAGAATGCCCAGGAAAGTGCTCTTTCTACTTATACACCAAGTGTTGATAACAGAACAAAGAATGCAGATTTAGAGAATATTTCCCTTACTTTCCAGAAGGATGATACTTTTGATTATATTGGAAGTAACAGTGGTCTGGAAAATCTGGATATGCAGAAGGCAGTTTCTGATATGAAAAAAGATTCTGTATTACAGGAATATCAGTACTTTGTTGGAAGTTCCCAGGGATTATTCCAGAATACCGCAGATGGTATCGTGATTCCGAAGTTCTAAATAATAAAATTAAGAAGCCGATTCACCCCTTGCTATATGGCAAGGGGTTTTGTTATACTATGGAAAAAGAAAAAGGAGTTATGTATGCTACAGCGTTTTTACCCGGACAAATATATATCATCCACGTACTGCATTGATTTTGACCGCCTTTATGAACAGGGATATCGTGGAATTATTTTTGATATTGACAATACTCTGGTGGAACATGGTGCACCCGCGGATGAAAGAAGTATTGCTCTTTTTCAGCATTTGCATGCACTGGGATATCAGACGTTACTTCTGTCCAATAATAAAGAACCCAGGGTAAAAATGTTTCATGACGATGTACATGCTCCGTATATCTTTAAGGCAGGAAAGCCGGGGAAAAACGGATATCTGGAAGCAATGCAGAAAATGGGCACATCTGTTGGCAACACCCTTTTTGTGGGAGACCAGCTTTTTACGGATGTATGGGGAGCCAGAAGAGTAGGCATTTATTCCATTCTTGTGCAGCCGATTGCGAAACATGAAGAAATCCAGATTGTATTAAAACGATATCTGGAAAAAATCGTACTTGCATCTTATCGGAAGGATTGTGAAAAGAGGGGACAACGCTTTTTATATCATGGAGGAGAAGATGAACATTAATGGACATACTGAAATTTGTGGATTGATTGGAAACCCGGTAAAACATACGTTATCTCCGCTGATTCATAATACCCTTTCTGAGTTATGCGGGAAAAATCTTGTTTATGTACCATTTCAGGTAGAAAATGGAAAACTGCAAGATGCCATCCGAGGAGCGGATGCACTAAATCTGCTGGGATTAAATATTACGGTACCTTATAAAAGTGATGTCATTGCAGAGTTGAAGGATATTGATGAGCTTGCAAAAAATATAGGGGCAGTGAACACACTGGTTCGTGTAGAGGGTGGTTATAAAGGATACAATACCGATATGACCGGACTATACCGGGCAATGCAGAGTGATGGCATTGAAATAGAAGGAAAGGATATCGTTATTCTGGGGGCAGGCGGTGCAGCACGTGCTGTTGCCTTTTTGTGTGTATCAAAAGGAGCAGACCGAATTTATCTGTTAAACCGTACGTATGAAAAAGCAGCGGCAATTGCAAAGGAAATTCAGGAAAAAACGAGACAGGACCGAATTGTTCCGATGTTACTTGCAGATTACGAAAAGCTTTCGGGTAAAGATTATATTGTAATCCAGGCAACGAGTGTAGGATTGGCTCCTAATTGCGAAGATGTCGTGATTGCAGATGAAAATTTTTATAAGAAAATAAAATGGGGATATGATTTAATCTATAAACCGTCCCAAACGAGATTTATGAAATTGGTAGAAAAAAATGGGGGACAGGCATTTAACGGATTAAAGATGCTTTTGTATCAGGGGATTATTGCTTACGAATTATGGAATGATGTATCAATATCACAGGAACAGGCGCAGACGGTATATGATGCATTGAAGGAGGCTTGTTATGAGCAATAAAATCGTACTGGTCGGCTTTATGGGGTGCGGAAAAAGCACGATTGGAAAAATGATATCCGAAATGCGGCAGATTCCATTCTGGGATACCGACGAATGGATTGAGCATCAGCAGAAAAAGAGTATTACTGAAATTTTTCACACCGATGGGGAAGAGCGGTTTCGGGAAATGGAAACGGAATGTCTGGAACATTTTCAGCAGGAAACAGGAAACCTTGTGCTGGCGACTGGCGGGGGACTCCCGGAAGGGGGAAGCAACCCCACATTTTCGCGATGGCGGGGAGAAAAGAACAGAAAAATGTTAAAAGACCTGGGAACGGTTTTTTATCTGAGTGTAACTCCGCAGGAAGTTTTTCAACGGTTACGTCAGGACACGACAAGACCTCTTTTGCAGGTAGAAAATCCGATGGAAGAAATCCGGCGGCTGATGGAACGGCGTGAAGCTTATTATGCTCAATGTGCCGATTACCGTGTGGAGGTATCGGATAGAACAAAAGAAGAGATTGTTGAAGAAATTCTTGAAAAATACGAAAGAGGAGAAGCAAAATGAAAATTTTGATTATTAACGGACCAAATCTGAACTTTTTGGGAATTCGTGAAAAAGGGATTTATGGAGTAAAGACGTATGATGATTTGCTTCAAATGATTGCTGAAAAAGGGGAACAGCTCCAGATTCAGACAGAGGTTTTTCAGAGCAATCATGAGGGAGCAATCATCGACCGAATCCAGGATGCCTATTTTGACGGAACCGAAGGAATTGTAATTAATCCGGGCGCATTTACACATTACAGCTATGCCATCCGGGATGCACTTGCAAGTGTTTCCATGCCTAAAATAGAGATTCATATTTCAGATATAACGAGTCGCGAAGAGTTCCGAAAAATATCCGTTACGGCACCGGTCTGCAACGAACAGATTTATGGTCACGGACTGGAAGGATACCTCGAAGCAATGGAAAAAGTTCTGAATCTCATAAGAAAGGGTTGAAAAATCTGTTTTTTTATATTAAACTGTAAAAGAATTATAACGTGAAAATTTTAGGAGGAATATTTTTATGATTTCTGCAGGTGATTTCAGAAATGGTATTACTATTGAGCTGGATAACAATGTTTACCAGATTATCGAGTTTCAGCATGTTAAACCTGGTAAAGGAGCAGCTTTTGTTAGAACCAAGCTGAAAAACATCAAGAGTGGCGGCGTAGTGGAAAAAACTTTCAGACCTACTGAGAAGTGTCCACAGGCACGTATTGATAGAAAAGATATGCAGTACTTATATTCAGATGGTGATCTGTATAACTTTATGGATGTTGAAACATATGATCAGATTGCATTAAATCAGGAAACTGTTGGAGATGCTCTTAAGTTTGTAAAAGAGAACGAGATGGTTAAGGTTTGTTCTCATAATGGCAATGTATTTGCAATTGAACCGCCATTGTTCGTAGAACTTGAGATTATTGATACAGAGCCCGGATTCAAGGGTGATACAGCAACAGGAGCAACAAAGCCGGCAACCGTAGAGACCGGAGCTTCCGTAAACGTACCTCTTTTTGTTGAAATGCATGATGTAATTAAGATTGATACAAGAACAGGCGAATATCTTTCCCGTGTTTAATCAGTCTTAAGATATGTAACATTAATCAATAGGACAAGCTTAGAGACAGCGATAATAACATCGTTGTCTCTTTTTGATTTACAAAGTACGATAAGAGGATGCGGACTTCTTTGTTACGATAACATCAACAGTTGTTTCAAAGAAAGGAAAACATATCTATGGAATTCACATCATTTTTAAATCTTATTATTCAAAGCGTTCAGCAAAAATTTGGAGAAGGCTACGAGATTTTTTCACAAAGTGTTACAAAAAACAATGGAATTGAGCGAACCGGAATTGTTGCAAAAAAAGAAAATATAAATTCGTTTCCGACAATTTATATGAACGAATACTATAAAGAAAACATAACGGAAGAGGAATGCGAACAGATTGCGGAGATGGTGTATCAGCGTATGAAAGACGCAGAAATGTCAGAATCTGTTGACATGTCTGCATTTACCGACTTTCGAAAAGCAAGAAAGCATGTGGCATATAAACTGATTAATACCGAAAGAAATAAGGAGCTTTTAAAAGAGACTCCGCACCGGGAGTTTTTTAATTTGTCTATGGTGTATTTTTATCTCCTTCCGGACGAGGCGTTTGACGGAAGGGCAACCATACTAATCAAGGACAGTCATATGAAGGTATGGAAAATTACCGAAGAAGAATTGTATGAAACTGCTTATGAAAACACACCGGAGCTTCTGCCATCCAGGATTGACAGTATGGAAGAACTTATGAAGGACTTGTACCAGGATGACCTTTTGCAGGAAACAGTTCCCATGTTCGTGCTGACAAATTCACAAAAGCTGTTTGGAGCCGCATGTATGCTGTATCCGGGAGAACTGAAATCGTTTGCAAGATTATTGGAAAGTAACCTTTATGTACTGCCCAGCTCTGTTCATGAAATTATTCTTGTGCCGGAGCGGAAAGATGTAAAAAAAGAAGTCCTTTTACGGGTAGTGATGGAAATTAACCGCAGTGATGTGACCGAAGAAGAGTTTCTGGCAGATTCTGTATATTTTTATAATAAAAAGGAAGAGTCACTTTATTTACTAGACAATTTCTAAGTCTTATGATAATATAGTCAAAGTGATGTAACAATTTTGTAATAAATCATTTGCACCCGTAGTCTAACGGATAGAACGGAGGCCTCCGACGCCTTTAATGCAGGTTCGATTCCTGTCGGGTGCATTTACATCACTTTGATTATTAGTAAAGGAAGGTTTTTATGAATCAGACAAGTCAGGACAAAATGCAGAAGCTGAAAGATAAAATTCTTACAGCGAAAGACTGGATTTTAGACCACAGAAAAATCGTAATGCCAGGTGTCCTTATTGTATGCGTTCTTATCACCGTATTTATAGCGATTAATGCAAACAAAAAGGAGGCGCTGGAAAAGGAAGCAGAAGCAGCCGCAGCAGTAGCAGCCCAGAACCAGGAAGAAGCAAGTGTTGAAGCACCGGAATTTGAACTGGAAGAAAATGCATATCCCGAAGTCAATAATGTTGTGAGAGCTTATTATGATGCACAGGCAGCCGGCGATATGGAAACCATTTCAAAATTGAATACGTATTTAAATGATATAGAAAAAATCCGTGTTGAGGAACTGAGTAAATATATTGAGTCATATCCGGAACTGAATGTTTACACGAAACCGGGACTTACCGAAAACAGTTATGTTGCATATGTTTGTTCCGAAGTAAAGTTCTATGATGTGGATAAGACGATTGCAGGTATGCAGACGTATTATATTGCACAGGATGAAAACGGAAATTATTTTATCAATGACGGAACGTATGATGATGAAATTTATAACTACATTAAGGAAGTAACACTTCAGGATGATGTAGTGGATTTGAATAACAAGGTGGTAGTTGCTTATAATGACCTTCTTGCAGAGGATGAAGAGCTGAGCGAGTTTGTTGCTTATCTGAAAGAAAAAATCAACGAAGACGTTGGTGAAATTCTTGCAAATGCAGAACAGCCGGCAGAAGAAGAACAACCACAGGAAGAGACCGTAGAAGAGGAAACACCTACGCAGACAACAATTCTTGCAAAAGCAACAGATGTAGTAAACATCCGTACCTCTGACAGTGAGCAGGCTGAAAAGGTTGGAAAAGCACAGGTTGGACAGGAATTTACCGTTTTAGAGCAGAAAGAAAACGGTTGGAGCAAGGTTTCTTATGATGGAAAAGATGCCTATATTAAGAGTGAGTTTCTGGAAGTAGTATCGGAAGAAACCGTGCCGGTAGAAAACGAAGAGACACAGGAAGAAAACACAGATACAAATGCAACGGAGGAAACTACATCCGTAGCATCAACCGGTAAAACGGCTGGAGATAAGGTAAAAGCCAAAGAAAGTGTTCGAATTCGTAAGAGTGCAAGCACTGATTCCGAAATCCTTGGAAATGCATACAAGGGTGATACATTTGAGCTTGTTATGGAACAGGCAGATGGCTGGTCCAAAATAAAATACAAAGGTAAAGACGCTTATATCAAAACAGAGTTTTTGGAGTAAGAGAGAATATGTTTGGAGATTTTAATGTTGGAATCATAGGAACCGGCAATATTGCAGGTGTTATGGCAAAAACCATCAGTAAGATGAAAAATGTGAGAGTTTATGCTGTCGCATCCAGACAAAAGGTTCGTGCAGATATTTTTGCAGGAAAATATGGATGCAAAAAAGCATATGGCTCCTATGAAGAGTTGGTTTCTGATAAAAAGGTAGATTTGATTTACGTTGCAACGCCACATTCAGAGCATTATGCAAACGTTAAGCTTTGTCTTGAGGCAGGGAAACCGGTTCTTTGCGAAAAAGCATTTACATTAAATGCTGCACAGGCAGAGGAGCTTGTCCGTCTGGCACAGGAAAAGCAGGTATTACTTGCAGAGGCAATGTGGACACGCTATATGCCTATGCTTACAACAATACGTGAAGTCATTGGAAGTGGAGCAATTGGGGAACCAAGAACACTGACAGCGAATCTCGGATATGCCATTAGCGGAAAAGAACGTATGACAAATCTTTCACTGGGGGGTGGTACACTTCTTGACCTGGGAGTATATACGATTAATTTTGCATTAATGATTTTTGGAAATAATATCAGCAATATTTTTTCCAGCGCAACATTTACGGAAACGGGTGTGGATGAGCAGAATGCGGTTTCCATACAGTTTTATGATGGTAAGGTTGCTAATCTGAACAGTTCCATGGTGTCATTAAGTGACCGTAAGGGAGTCATTTATGGTACAACAGGTTTTGTTGTAGTTGAGAATATCAATAATTTTGAAAGCGTTTCTGTATACGACAAAAATTATACATGCATGGCAACTTATAAATGTCCTAAACAGATTTCCGGATATGAATATGAAGTACAAGCATGTATCGACGCTATTCAGAATAAAGAAATCGAATGTGTACAAATGCCGCACAGTGAAACGTTACGCGTAATGCGAATTATGGATACCATCCGGGGACAATGGAATATGAAATATCCATGCGAAAGTGCCTGCGAAGTACCGGTTCCGGAAGTGGAAGCAAAAACAGACACAGAGGAAGCAGCAGAAATAGTAGAATCTGTGGCAGAAATAGAAGTAGTGGAAGAACCTGCAGAAGAGATGCTGGATACAGAACAGACACAGGACGAAGCATAATCGAATAAAAAACAATTTTATGGATAGTATAATACAGAGTGAAGATTTTCACTCTGTATTTTTTTTGAACAATTTATGGAATAAGAGATGTATGGAGATTGGAGGGTATAAAATGAAGAGCGATGACAGGCAGGTGCTGCGCGAAGTACAAAAAAATACACAGATGGCAATGCAGGCAATTGAAACGATTAACAATAAAATTTATGATGATACCTTATCTGCCCAGGTAACAAGGGACAGTATGCGGTATGCGGATATTTATAATAAGGCAACCGATGAATTGTTGAAGGGAAAAGCAGAAAGCTACCGGGAAACAGGTTATCAGGAGATGATGCTGAAAGGCGCCATCAAAGCAAATACCATGATGAACTCCAGTACCAGCCATATCGCAGAACTTCTGATTCAGGGGACAAACCGAGGATTGACGGATATGTGGAAGATTATGAATCATTGTGAAAATGCAGGAAAAATGTCTGTGGAAATAGCAAAAGAACTGATGGACTTTGAAGAGAAAAGCATTGAAAAGCTAAAAGAATATTTATAAAAAAATGTATGCAAAAATACTTGTCAAGCAAAAAAAACTGATATATAATAATCAACAGATTTGGTTTTTTGTATAGAGTGTTATTTGAATTGTATACAAGAATACCGTGCCACAAGAATACTTTTTAAAGGAGGACATGAAAATGTCATATGTTGATGAAGTCTATCAGATGGTCGTAGAAAAGAATCCAGCACAGCCAGAATTTCATCAGGCTGTAAAAGAAGTTCTGGAATCTCTCAGAGTTGTTATTGAAGCAAACGAAGAAGCATATCGTAAGGATGCTTTATTAGAGAGAATTGTTACTCCGGAAAGACAGTTATTATTCAGAGTTCCCTGGGTAGATGATAAGGGACAGGTTCAGGTAAATAATGCATACCGTGTACAGTTCAACAGTGCAATTGGACCATACAAGGGTGGTTTAAGATTACATCCTTCAGTAAACCTTGGTATTATTAAATTCCTTGGATTTGAGCAGATTTTCAAAAATTCTCTTACCGGTCTTCCAATCGGTGGTGGTAAGGGTGGTTCTGATTTTGATCCTAAGGGAAAATCAGACAGAGAAGTAATGGCATTCTGCCAGAGCTTCATGACAGAGCTTCACAAATATATTGGAGCAGATACCGATGTTCCTGCTGGTGATATTGGTACAGGAGCAAGAGAAATCGGATATATGTATGGACAGTATAAGAGACTTACCGGTCTTTATGAAGGCGTTTTAACCGGAAAGGGATTAACTTATGGTGGTTCCCTTGCAAGAACAGAAGCAACCGGTTATGGTTTGTTATATTTAACAGAAGAAATGTTAAAGTGCAATGGAAAAGACATCAAGGGCAAGACTGTTGCAGTTTCCGGAGCAGGAAATGTTGCAATCTATGCAATTCAGAAGGCACAGCAGCTTGGTGCTAAGCCGGTAACCTGTTCTGATTCTACCGGATGGATTTATGATCCGGAAGGAATTGATGTAGATTTACTTAAGGAAATTAAGGAAGTAAAACGTGCACGTCTTACCGAATATGCAGCTGCAAGACCATCTGCTCAGTATCATGACAAGAAAGCAGAAGGAACCAATCAGTGGTCTATCAAGGTTGATATTGCTCTTCCTTGTGCAACACAGAACGAATTGAATCTGGAAGACGCAAAGACACTTGTTGCAAATGGTGTATTTGCAGTAGCAGAAGGTGCAAACATGCCTACTACAATGGAAGCAACTGAATACCTCCAGGAGAACGGCGTACTGTTCTGTCCTGGTAAGGCATCCAACGCAGGTGGTGTTGCTACTTCCGCATTAGAGATGAGCCAGAACTCTGAAAGATTAAGCTGGACTTTCGAAGAAGTTGACAGCAAGCTTAAGAACATCATGGTAAACATCTTCCATAACCTGGATGATGCAGCTAAGAAGTATGGCATGGAAGGCAACTATGTAGCAGGTGCCAACATCGCAGGCTTCTTAAAAGTTGCAGATGCTATGACTGCTCAGGGTATTGTATAGAAGTTCATAAAAAGTCCCGGAAACATGATGTTTCCGGGATTTTTTTATTGTCAGAATATTCATGTCATGGGAGAAAATAGGTGTTCACAGACGTACGTGAGCGACAAGTGAGCGACAGGTGAGCTACGAGTGAGCGACAAGGGAAGAGAGAAATAGAGATTAAGCGTTTATACGGAAGCTGTAAAATTCTACGTTGAATTTTACAGCTTTTTCGTATAATATATATGTAAGATGAAAAAACTATATCAAAGAAAGGAAATTAATTTTATGCCAAATATATTACCTGTATCAGATTTAAGAAACTATAATGAAGTATTGAAAAATTGTCAGATTGGGGAGCCGGTATTTTTAACTAAGAACGGAAGAGGTAAGTTTGTAGTTATGGATATTGAAGATTACGAGCGTGAAAAAGCGGAGAAGAAGCTGCTTATGAAGTTGAAGGAGGCAGAAGAAGCAGTTAAGGAGGAAAGCTCTTGGATGAGTTTGGATGAATTAAAGAAATCTGTCGGAGTATAGTTTATGATGAAATTGCGAATTAACCCTATTGTTGCAGAGGATTTGAAAAGCATAAAAGAGTATATTGCTGAAGATAATGAAGAAATGGCAGTAAAGACCATTCAGGAGGTGTATGCTCAAATTGAGAATATACAACAATTTCCGTACATGGGAGCTGACCTTACAAAAAGGGTTAGCTTTCAAACGGATTATAAATATGCAATTTGTGGAAATTATGTTGTGTTGTATAAGATTGGGAATGAGTATGTAGAGATTTACCGGGTGGTGAATCGGTATCAGGATATTACGAAGATATTTTAGATAAAATGGCTTAACAATTATTGGGATTGACGTATTATGTCGTCGGAGGGATCAATGACAATACAGGAGAGAATAGTTGAATTATTGGAAAAAGAGATAGATGATAAATCTCAAAGCTTATGGAGAGTATGTAAAGAAATAGTAAATAACATTATTCAACATAATAAACTTATTATTTCGCAAATGAGTAATTATGATATTCATGATCAAGAACATAGTGAAAAGGTCTTGGAAATAATAGAAAATGTTATAGGAAATAAGATAGAAGAGTTATCTTTTTATGAATTAGTATTAATATATATGTCTGCATATTTGCATGATTCTGCAATGGCTATGCCTAAGTGGGAATATGATTTACTTAAAGCGGTAGAGGGAACGGAAGATTATTATGATAATACATTGGAATTTCGAATTTGTAATGATTATAAGCCTGTACATAAATTTTCAGAAGCACTACTTATTATACAGAAAAATAAGAAAAAATTATTTGATTATGAAATAGCAAAAAACTATGTATGCGCAAGGGAAACAGAAGAGAAAATAATAACTTCTTTGGCAGAACTCATGTGTTCATATGAAGAATTTAGAAATGGTTATGTAGATGATTTGAATAAATGTAAAACTTCAGTTCCAGAGTACATCAACATGAGTAAGATGATAAGGAGCGAGTTTATAAGGCAGACTCATCACATTCGTTCTGTAGATAATGTTTTTGCTTTAAAGAAAAAAATCAGTACAGCAATAGGTGATATTTATTCAAATAATTTTGTAGAAGATTTGGCAAATATATGCAGATGTCATGGGGAAGATTTGGAATGTATATTTGAGTTACAGTCCCAAAGGAAAGATTGGAAAGGTGAAAATTCAAATATTCAATTTGTTGCAGCTTTATTAAGATTAGGTGATGTTATTCATTTCGATTCTAGTAGAGCACCATTATCGTTATTTGCAGAAAAGCAAATTACTGATGAAACAAGTTTTAAACATTGGAATGCTAAATTTCAAGAACTGAGTTTCGAGTTCTATTGTGATAATAGTAATACAAAGATTAAGTATATGGCATTTTGTAAAGAACCTGAAACGTATTATTTTATTCAGGATTATTTGGATTGGGTTGATAATGAAATAGATAATTATTACATATTAAAAAATAAATGGGAGGTCAATAGAATTATTGATTTTGAAAAATATAACTTGTCATTGGGAGGACAAGTTGAGAGAAGTGAGGTGAAATATGATAAGGATAGTTTCATTCCAAATAAAGATATGAAATTTGTGTTGAATCAAGCGAAGATATTAGAATTATTGATGGGTGTTCAATTATATAAGGATAAATATTTGTGTATAAGGGAGATTTATCAAAATGCCTTAGATGCATCAAAATGTATGAAAGCATTTAATAAAAAAAATGGAAAGAATGAAAATTTGAATATTGAATTTGGCATCGGAGCAGAAATGATTCATGGTAGAGAGCAAAAGTATATTTATTGTTTAGATCATGGTACTGGAATGAATTCATATATCATAAATAATTATTTGTTGCATATTGGAAATTCATATTACAAATCAAAAGACTTTGCTAAGAAAAATACAGATTGGGGATATGATGTTAAACCTACTTCACAATTTGGTATTGGAATATTGTCTGGCTATATGTTGGCAGATAAAATAGAAATAACGACTACCTATTATGAAGGGAACGACCCAACGCTGAGTTTTGTTTTGGAAGGGACAAGTGAACATTTTTATTATATAAAGCCGAGAAGAATAGATGAAGAACAAATTGGTACACATGGTACATTGGTTAAATTATATTTAAAACCCCAGTATGAAGAAAATATTAATGTAAAATATATTGATAAGCTACCGATTGCATTAATGGTATCAAATCCAGAGGAAATATGTGATGCAAATCTACTAAATGGAAATTTATTCTATATTTTGAGTAAACATATAGGTATTAGTCATACAGATATTCCTATTGTGATAAGCGATGAAGATAATCAGAAAAGGGAAATTTTTTATAGTAATATAATCTTTGATCAAAGGGATTATGCTGGGATATGTAAAGAAGATGTAGAGAAGTTATGGAGTGAATATTATTACTTAGATGGAAGTCTAAATCCTTATAAAAAAATGATTGAAAAAAGAGAATTTATTGATGATTATGTTATTAAGGTTGTAGGTGAAAATTTGGAGATATATTCACACATTGCGTTACCACGAAAGGGTATTGGAGAGTATGAACTAAAAATTTTTGATTTTTGTCATTTTTTAGGCAAAAGAGAAAACAGTATTTTTGTGGATGGAATATTAGTAAGTAAAACAAACGGAATAATGGGTGAAATTACAGAAATACTAGGTGATGATATTATAAGACATAGCGTACTAAACTATTTTGGAAGTAAGCGACCTGTTTTATCTGTTGATAGAAACTCATGCGTAAAAATGCCAGATATGGAAGAAGAATTAAATGCTATAAGGGAGTTGTTTATTGATGAACTCAAGAATATTATTATGCAACATATCGCAAAAGAAAAAATTGTAACATTAGATGATGAATTATCAATGATTTGGGATATAGTGGTTAGAACATTTCCGTCATTATCAGGAATGTTCTTAAAAGAGTTAAGTTCTTCTGATATTTCGGGATTAAAATTTGATGATATATTTATGAAGGAAAACAAGTATACATTAAAGGAGTTTTTTTCAAAAGATGAGATAGAACTTAAAAATGTAGATTTTACCCAATATCGGGAAGTGACACGTCAGGTTTTGCTTGGAAGGATAATGAATGCGGATGCTATCGCAGTGGATAGCATTGACGTTGGGATTAAAGGTGGTGAATACGAAGAGTTTCCATATGCAAGGAATATGCATAATTATGATAGGTTGTCATTGTGTTCAATGATAATAAAAGCAGATACATGGAATGGTATATATAAGGAATATGATTTGGTAAATACATTGTGGCCTATTGTAAATCCGCATTTGTTTGGTCATCTTATTGATGAATATGAAATAAAAAATATTACAAGCAGAAGTAAAACTATAAGTGGTACTGGGAACAGTTTGCAGGGGATAGCGGCACTTGATCCAGTAATGATTCATCCTTTCTATGGCATAAGTTCTAAGGAAAATGGCTTTTTTAGAGAAAAGGAATGTTATGTTGGAGAATTTGATAATATAGAAAAGCATTATTGGCTCTTTGAATTAACAGATCGTGGGGAAATAACAAAGGAGCGGAACGTTGAACCAGTATTATTTGCATATATTGCTCCCAGACAATTAAATTTGAAAGAACAAAAACGACTTGCAGAATTTGAAGAAACAGATCCTAAATATGTAAAGGGAGTAAAGGAAGGATGGAGTATATTATTCTTTGGAGCCATTCAGAAGTATGTTATTTGTTCTGGAATTGTGGATAGAAAAACTATTGTACAGCAGGTTCCAAAAAGTTACAAAGAAATGAAACCGGAAATAAAGTATGTATTTACAGACGGAAACAGTGTTTTTGAGTAAATGATTAAAATGCAAGTCCTCTAATCTCATAATGAAGTTAGAGGATTTTGCATTTAAGAATAAATTAACTTATTTAATACAATTTTTTCTGCAGCCGTATAAAGATTATCAATCTTGCAAATCTAAGTCATTGGGTTATAAGTTTGGAGAATTTGGTTTAAATGTTTCGTATATTTTAATGAAACAAGAGAGCGATATACCCTTAATGATATTATAAATAAATTTGTTGTAAAAGAATTTACGGAGTATTTTGGGTGGAAAACGGATAAAATAATATTGACAATTACCGGCTGACCGGTAATAATGTGTAATATAAGGAGGAATAGATTATGAATATAAAGTTATATTTGAGAGAAAATAGAATTTCCGTAAGAGAAATGTCTGTGATTACTTCTATTCCATATTCTACTTTGAATGATATTGTAAATAATAAAGTAAATTTAGAGGAGTGTCAGTATAAAACTTTAAAGAAAATTGCTGTCTTTTTAAAGGTAAATATAGAGGATTTAGTATATGAGAATGAGGATTTCCAAACATTTCGCAATGAGATACATCATAGTTTAAAAGATAATGGAGAGATTGAGACATTAATATATATTTTAGAAAATCGTAAAATTGATTATTATATGCTTCATGAAGATATGTTGAAGGCAATGTATTTGATTAGTCTTTTAGATTATTTATCACTTAAGAATCAGGTACCATTATGTGAGGAATATAATCATATTAGAAGAATGTCTTTAAAAGAGCCATATTATGTAGGAAATCAATTGGATAGTCAGAACTATAAAAATTGCATTCAAGAGTTTGTAAAACATAACATATATGAAGGAGAGTTATATGATGCAGTTTAGTAATGATAAAACTCTAATTACAAAAGAGAATGCATATTCGATTTTAAAAGCATTTGCAAAAGAATATAAAAAACAGAACGGGACGAGTGTACCAATAGAATTGATAATTGTAGGTGGAGGTAGTATTCTTTTAAATTATGGATTTAGAGAATCTACACAGGATTTTGATATCATGGTACAGTCTTCGAAATTAGTTAAAAATGTTTCATATAGAATTGCAGATTTATATAATTTACCAGATGATTGGTTGAATACAGATTTTATGTGCACGGCATCCTATTCGGATAAATTGCGGGCAGTTTCAAAATTATTTTGTTCTTTTAATCATGGAAGTTTGGAATTTAGAACAGTAAATGGAGAATATCTGATTGCAATGAAGATGGTTTCTGCAAGAGAATATAGAAATGATATTTTGGATGTGGTTGGAATTCTTATATATATGAAAAGTGAATTTGCGGACTTTTCAATGGATAGAATTGATAAGGCAATAAATTTTTTGTATGGAAAACGAGAGAATGTTATCAAGGAAGAGGTTTATAATAAAGTATTAGAATATACAAAATGGTCGGTTGAGGAGTTAAGGAAGGAATACGAGATACTGACACAAACAGAGAATCAGACAAAGCAGGAACTGATTGATGTAAATGAGAAATATCAGGGAGTTGTCAAAGAAGAAAGTATTGATAAGATTATTGAGGGACTGAAAAGGCGCAGAGGAAGATAAATTATAAATACATTTATGAATCAGAAAGATATTCCCTGGCATGTGTTAATGCATAGTATAAATAAAAAAGGATTTTACTATGGCAGATTCAACACCTGGAATGATTTTTACAGATATATTAAGAAACGAGAAACCGGCAGCAATTGCATGGATTGGCGGAAATGCACAGAATCCGCAATTAAGTGGCTTGGTGCAATTTTTCAGTACACCATATGAGGGCGTGCTGATCGAAGTAGAATTATTTGGATTACCCAATATTCGTGAGAAGGGTTCTTCTAATTTTTATGGTTTTCACATTCATGAAAATGGCGATTGCAGTTTACCGTTTGCAAAGACGGGGGGACACTATAATCCAACGATGGAGCAGCATCCCGAACATGCCGGCGATATGCTTCCACTTATGGGAAATCAGGGCTATGCGTGGATGGCTTTTTATGACAAACGCTTTAAAATAGAAGATATTCTTGGGAAAAGTGTTGTAGTTCATGATATGCCGGATGATTTTAAAACCCAGCCGTCCGGGGATTCCAGAATGAAAATCGGATGCGGTGTGATTAGAAAAAGTTTTGTATAAGAATAACAGATTTAGAATGCAGGGGATACCCCTGCATTTCTTGATTCACATTTTTGTTTATGGTAAAATTAAATTTAATGTATGAGCATGGAGGTTTTGAGAATGAAAAAACAACCGTTATATGTCAAAAGACTGGTGTTATCTGCGATGTTTATCGCAATTGGGTTAATACTTCCGTTTGTTACGGGACAGATGCAGCAGGTAGGAAATATGCTTTTGCCAATGCATATTCCGGTATTGCTTTGTGGTTTGATTTGTGGCTGGCAGTATGGTGCAGTCATTGGATTCATACTTCCATTACTCCGTTATACATTGTTTGGAATGCCACCAATTTATCCGATTGGGGTGTCTATGGCGTTTGAATTGGCAGCTTATGGTGCAGTCATTGGAATTTGTATGAAACTCTTTTACAGAAAAAAAGCGTTTGCATTTTTTACAGAATCCAAAGAATATATTACCAGCTTATACCTCTCCCTTGTGATTTCCATGGTATGTGGACGAGTTATCTGGGGAGTGGTACGCTTTATATTGGCAAGTGTCAGCAAGCAGGCTTTTACATGGAAAATGTTTGTTGCAGATGCTTTTGTTACGGCTATTCCCGGAATCATTGTACAGCTTATACTGATACCGGGACTTATGATTGCCTTGGAGCGTGCCGGAGTACTTAAGGATGATATGTACCAGCGTAAGTAAAAGAAAAACATTAGATAAAGGATGATTTATGGAACAGACGGGAATTTTAATTGAAGGCGGAGCAATGAGAAGCATATATGCAGCAGGAATTTTAGATTATTTCCTTGAAAAGGGAATTGAAATTCCGAATGTATTAGCAGTTTCTGCCGGTGCCTATGCGGGAATGAATTATGTGTCCAAACAAAAAGGAAGAGTGGTTGATGCCGTTATAAAGCCTTTGGAAAAAGAAAAGTATCTTGGATTGGGAACCTTTTTTCGAAAGGGAACTTTTTTTGATATGGATTATTTATTTGATTATATTCCTAAAGTGAAGGTACCATTTGATTTTGATACATTTTGTAATTCCACAAAGAGATTTATGCTCAGCACAACCGAGTGTAATACGGGGGAATGTATTTATCACGAACAATTTGAAAACCAGGAAGATTTTTGGAAAATCTGCAAAGCAGCAAACTCACTGCCATTTATATCAAGAATTACACAAATTGATGGTGTACCTATGCTGGATGGAGGTGTTGCCGATGCCATTCCGATTGAAAAAGCGTTGAGTGAAGGCTGGAAAAAAATAATTGTTATTCTGACAAGAAAACAGGAGTATCGTAAAAAATATCGGCGGTTTTATATGTTTCTCGTAAGAATTGTATATCGGAAATATCCCGAATTGATTCGTGTATTGGAGGAACGTGCAGATAAATATAACCATAGCCTTGATGTGGTAAAACAATTGGAAGAGGAGGGAAAAGCGTTAGTTTTTCGACCAACTGAAATTGCGGTAAAAAATCAGGAGTCTGATGTGGATACACTTATGAAGTCGTATCACCATGGCTATGAAGAGGCAGAAAAACGTCATATGGAGATTGGGGAGTTTCTGGGTGCTTAGGTTCAAATTGTAATGTAAGGAGGTAATGTTATGAATGTGGATCAGATATTACAAAATTTGAACGAGTTATTGTTACAGCAGAGATTGGAAGAAGCAGAGGAGTATCTGCTGGCTGAAATTGAAGAAGCTGTGCGGATGGATGACATGGCAGCAACCATTACGTTACTGAATGAATTAGTTGAGTTTTACCGTGAACGCGGTGAACGTGAAAAATGTCTTGCCTATTGCAGACAACTGTTTCAAATCATACAGGAAGCAGGACTGGATGGAACAATTCCGTATGCAACATCGTTACTGAACATTGCAAACTCTTATTGTGCGGCAGGCCTGTTAAGAGAATCCATGTCTCTTTTTGAAAGGGTTCGGAATATATATAATGAGCAATTGGAGGATGGAGATTATCGGTATGCAACGTTATATAATAGTATGAGCCTTTTATTTCAGGAGATGGGAGATTATGAAAGCGCGTGCGACTGTCTGAAACGGGCATTGGGAATTGCAACACAGTACAGTGAAGCACGGATTGAGGTGGCAGTAACCTATACCAATCTTGCAGTTGCACAATTAAAACTGATGCGGTATGAAGAGGCGATTGAAAATCTGCGTCGTGCGTTTGCAATTTTTGAATTGGATGACGAGAAGGATTATCATTATAGTGGTGCACTTTCCGCAATGGGCGAGGCCCAGTATCTTGCCGGAAATATGGAAGAGTCTGCGTATTATTATGAGCTGGCTTTAAAAGAAATTGAAAAAACGGCGGGAAGGAATAAGGCATATGAGATTACCCTGAGAAATCTCGGGGTAGTACAGCAATATTTGCAACAGTTTCCGCAGGAAAATAAAACATTTCAAAATGGTATGGAATTATGCGAGAGTTTTTACCGGGAATATGGAATTCCGATGATTCGCAGTAAATTTCCACAATATGAACATGTGATTGCAGCTGGACTTGTAGGAGAAGGCTCGGAATGTTTTGGGTATGATGATGAGGTATCCAGGGATCATGACTTTGGCCCGGGATTCTGCCTTTGGGTAACGGACCAGATTTATGATGAAATTGGGGAAAAATTGCAGGAAGAGTATGACAGGCTTCCAGATACTTATATGGGAATTACCCGCTTTAAGACGGCAAAAGCACAAAAAAGAGTCGGTGTTTTTCGAATCGGTGATTTTTATGAACAGCTGATTGGCCTTAGAGATATACCAACGACACAGAGTCAGTGGTTATTTTTAGAGGATGCCCAATTGGCTACAGCTGTAAACGGAAAAGTATTTCGGGATGACCTTGGGGAGTTTACAAGAATTCGAAAGGGTATCATGCATTATTATCCGGAGGAAGTCAGGATTAAGAAAATTGCCAGAGAAGCAGCTTTAATGGCACAGTCCGGACAGTATAATTACAGCAGAATGTTTGGGCGTGGTGAAAAAGTTACGGCTGACCTTGCATTAGCCGAGTTTTTAAGACATACGATGGCAATGGTATATCTTTTAAATCATACGTATGCCCCATTTTATAAGTGGATGCACAGAGGTTTGGAAAAACTGCCGATTTTAAATGAGGTCCGGAATATTCTTACGGCACTGGTAGAATTACCAAATGGTGATGAGCGGATCCCGGATATGATTGAGCTTATTGTTGCCATGATTATTGCGGAAATGAAGAAGCAGGGACTTACCAGTGGTGAGGATAATTATCTGGAACATCATACCGATAAGATTCTTCATAGTATTGAACAGAAAGATGATGTATAGAATGAAAAAGACAAAATCATATGAAATTGACATGTGCCATGGACCACTATTTGGCAAAATATTGGTATTTACGTTACCATTGATGCTTTCCGGCATCCTACAGCTATTGTTTAATGCCGCTGATGTGGTGGTGGTAGGTAGATTTGCCGGAAATGAAGCAATGGCGGCAGTTGGCTCTACCGGAGCACTGACGAATTTATTGGTGAATATTTTTATTGGACTTTCTGTAGGTGTTAATGTGCTGGTAGCACGTTATTATGGCGGAAATCAGGAGCAGGAAGCTCAGGATACGGTTCATACGGCAGTAGTAATCAGTGTTGTTGGAGGAATTCTTCTTGCTGTTGTTGGTATTTTGCTGGCACGTCCATTGCTACAGCTTATGGATACCCCGGAGGATGTTATCAATCATTCCGTATTATATATGAGAATTTATTTTGCAGGAATGCCGGTTATGCTGTTGTATAACTTTGGAAGTGCTATTTTAAGGGCCATTGGTGATACAAGAAGACCATTGTACTTTTTGACGATAGCCGGTATTGTGAATGTAATTTTAAATCTGCTGTTTGTGATACAGTTCCATATGGGTGTTGCCGGTGTAGCAACAGCAACCGTGATTTCACAATGTATATCGGCTGCACTTATTGTATGGTGTATGATGAAAAGCGAAGGCTGTATCAGACTGCAGCTGGACAAACTGCATATTCATTGGGAAAAGCTTGGCAAAATTGCACAGATTGGTCTGCCCGCCGGTGTGCAGGGGGCATTGTTTTCTTTGTCAAATGTATTGATTCAATCTTCGGTAAATTCATTTGGCTCTGTTGCAATGGCAGGAAATACTGCAGGACAGAATGTGGAAGGATTTGTCTATGTGGCAATGAACTCCGTGCATCAGACTGCGGTTAGTTTTACGAGTCAGAATCTTGGCGGGAGACAATATCGACGTATCAATAAGATTTTAATTGAGTGTGTTTTATTTGTAACGGCAATCGGACTGGTTTTGGGAAATGGAGCATATCTGCTGGGACATCAGATTTTGGGAATTTATTCTTCTGATCCGGAAGTTATTGCATATGGTTTGGAAAGAATGTCTATTATATGCACAACCTATTGTCTTTGTGGAATCATGGATGTTATGGTAGGTTCCATACGTGGTCTTGGATATGCGGTTATGCCAATGATTGTATCCCTGATGGGTGCCTGCGTATTTCGTGTAATATATATTTACACTGTGTTTCAATGGAGCAGAACCTTGCAGACATTGTACATTTCTTATCCCATTTCGTGGTTGCTGACCGCCGGCGTGCATGTGATATGTTTCTTAATTGTCAGGCGGAAAATTCCGAAAGAATAATAAGTGGTACATGGATATCCCTTCAAAGAACGGAAAGATTCTTTGAAGGGAATTTTTTATCTAAGCAAATAAAATATTGACAATATTGTATATATGGTGTATATACAATATATAAGCGCTTATAAAGGAAAGGTGACAAATGAATATTATTATCAGCAATGACAGTGATAAGCCAATCTATGAGCAAATCACCGGACAAATTAAAAACCAGATTATGGAAGGAAGTCTGAAGGAAGGAGATGGATTGCCATCCATGCGTACTCTGGCAAAGGAACTTCGGATAAGCGTCATTACTACAAAGCGTGCATACGAAGAGCTGGAACGCGAAGGATTTATTACGACTGTTGTTGGAAAGGGAAGCTTTGTCAAAGCTGCAGATACGGAACTGTTACGGGAGGAAAATCTGAAACGGATTGAAGAGCATCTTCAGACCGCAATCCGAATTGCAGAGCAAAGTGGAATTAAAAAAGAAGAACTCAAAGAAATTTTGGAAATATTGTATGAAGGATAGGTAGAACAATGAATGATAAAGAACAGCTGGCAGTAGAAGTAAAAGGACTGGCGAAGCATTATGCAAATTTTGAACTTCAGGGAGTCAATTTATATGTGCCATATGGAATGATTGTAGGCTTTATTGGAGAAAATGGAGCCGGAAAAAGTACCACAATTAAAGCAATGCTCGGTTTAATTCAGAAAGAAGAGGGAGAAATCCATATACTTGGTCATGCAATAGATGCAAATAACCGGGAACGGGAATGGCAGGAGCAGATAGGTGTTGTCTTTGATGAATGCAATATGCCACCCGAACTTACTCCACGTGAAATCAATAAGATTATGAAAAACATTTATAGAACATGGTCAGAAGATAAATTCCTAAAATATCTGGAGAAATTTGAGGTGGCTGCTGGCAAGAAGGTAAAAGAGATGTCCAAGGGAATGAAAATGAAGCTTTCCATTGCAATTGCAATATCCCACGACAGCAGACTTTTGATTCTGGATGAAGGAACGAGCGGCTTAGACCCCGTGGTGCGAAGCGAAATCATGGATATCTTCCGGGAGTTTATTGAAGACGGAGAGCATTCGGTATTGATTTCTTCACACATAACATCTGATATTGAAAAGGTTGCAGATTATATTATATTTATTCATCAAGGGAAAATCGTGATGGAGGAAGCAAAGGATGAGTTGCTGGAAAGATATGGGCTCGTACGATGCAGTAAGGAGCAGGAGGTAGAAATCCCAAAGGATATCGTTATTGGAAAAATGGAGAATGCTTATGGCGTAAGTGTGTTGGTAAATGATGCAAAGAGGATGAGACAGGAAGGATTTGTTGTTGATCATGCCTGCACCGAGGATATTTTATTGTATATTGTAAAAAGAGAAAGCAGGGGATAAGAGATATGAAGGGTTTGATTATAAAAGATTTTTGTAATGCAAAATCATTTAGTAAGCAATATTTGATAATTCTTGCTGTAATGGCGGCATGTGCTTTTGGAACGAAAAATTTATCGTTTCTTACTGTTTATATTGTGATATTGGGTGGTATGCAGTGTATCACTACCATGAATATTGATGAAAACTGTGGATTTAATAAGTTTGCATTGACAACACCGCTTGGCATTAAAAAGCTTGTAGGTGCAAAATATATATTCTTTTTATGCTCACTCGGTATTGCATGGCTGGTTTCATTCCTGCTACATATTGTGATTGGCTTTTTACCAAAGGCAGATTGGGGAGAATTTTCAATGAAGGGTGTTCTGGGAATTATATGTTGTCTTGCAGCATGTTTTTCGGCGTCCTTACCGTTTGTGTATAAATATGGAGTAGAAAAGGCAAGATATACCTATGTTATTACGATGGCAATTGCATTTGCGTTAATTTATTTTGCAGGTCATATTGCGGAAGAAAAGGAAGTGGCATTGCTTTTAGATAAAATTCCGAATGGAACCTGGGAAATAGTTGCTACAATAGTCAGCATCGGAATTGTATATTTATCTTATCAATGTTCGGTAAGGGCAGTAGAAAAAAAGGAATGGTAAAGAATTTCCAAGGACTCCGAGAGGGGTCCTTTTTTATTTGCGCCTGCAATGAAATCCGACAAAGGAAAATCACGAAAACTCATTGGCAGAAGTTGAAAAAAATAGTATAGTTAATAGGATGGAAAAAAGGAGACAATCATGGGAGAAACGAAACAGTATCATGTTAAAAAGTTAAATCCAAGAGAAGAATATGAAATTCGGGTGCCCGGTTCTAAAAGTATTACCAATCGGGCGTTATTATTGGCAGCATTGTCTCATCAGGAATGTTTGCTTACCGGAGTTTTATTTAGTGATGATACCAGAGGTTTTTTAGATTGTCTGATACAGCTCGGATTTGATGTAGAAATAGAAGAAGAAAAAAGCCAGGTGAGAATAAAAGGAACCGGCGGAAAAATTCCGAATGGGAATGCGACTATCAATGTTCGTAGTGCCGGTACAGCAGCCAGATTTCTTACGGTGGCATTGGCATTTGCAGGAGGAGATTATAAGCTGGAAGCATCTGAGCAAATGCAGAAGCGTCCTATGGAACCGGTACTGAAAATCCTGGAGAATATGAATGTTAAATTTAGATATAATAATAAAAGATATCATTTTCCATTTGAATTATCCTCACATATGGCACCGGAAGGCGTCTTTGAGATTACGATAGATACCGGTCTGAGCAGTCAGTTTGCTAGTGCTTTACTAATGGCGGCATGCTTGTTGCCATATGGTGCAATTATTCATATGACCGGTATGCGGACAGAAGGGTCTTACATCAAGATGACATTGGCGATGATGGAGCAGTTTGGAATCAACGTCAAAAAGGAAATATCAGATGGGGCGACCTATTACATTAAGCACCAGACGGATTGGGGGGTAAACCAATATGAGATTGAACCGGATGTTTCCGCAGCATGTTACTTTTATGCAATGGCGCCTCTTATAAAAACAGATGTTATTGTAAAGGGCGTACATTTGGATTCCTTACAGGGGGATATACAATTTTTACATGTACTGGAACTTATGGGATGTGAAAAAGAAGATACGCCGGAAGGAATTCGGATGAAAGGAAGAAAAACACAGCTTCATGGTGTGGATGTTTCAATGAAGGATTTTTCGGATCAGACAATGACGCTTGCAGCAATTGCACCGTTTGCAGACACCCCCACTACAATTCGAAATATTGGACACATCAGGTTTCAGGAATCTGACCGGATTCATGCGATTGTAACAGAACTTACGCGAATGGGAATCCAATGTGAGGAGGATGCCCAAATAGATGGAATCCGGATTGAACCCGGAAAGGTAAAAAATACAGAAATCAATACCTATGAGGATCATCGGATGGCAATGGCATTTGCTTTGCCGGGGTTATGCACCGGACAAATTACGATTTTGAATCCGGATTGCTGCCGGAAGACATTTGAAAATTATTTTGACGTGATTGATTCTTTATATGATAAATGAGGTTTTATGGGAAGTCAGCTGGAAGAAGAGAAAATAGAAAATAGAGAAAAAGCTTTGCTGGTAGGTGTTGATACCGGAGAAGAACATGATTTTGATGCCTCCATGGAAGAGCTAAAACAACTGGCAGAAGCCTGCTTTATGGAAGCAGTGGGTGTTGTAACTCAGAAAATGGAGTATGTACATCAATCACTGTATATCGGGACTGGGAAAGTGTCGGAAGTGAAGGCTGCTGCGGAGATGCTGGAGGCAGATATTATTATTTTTAATGATGCATTGACACCTTCTCAAATTAAGAATCTACAGGACGAGATGAAAAAGCCTGTTTTAGACAGAACAACACTGATTCTGAATATTTTTGAGATGCGGGCAAGAACAAGGGAAGCAAAGCTTCAGGTAGAAACTGCAAAGCTTCAGTATCTGTTGCCAAGACTTGTAGGAATGCATGAAGCATTAACAAGACAAGGCGGAACGAGTGGAAGTATGAGCAGCCGTGGTGCCGGTGAAAAGAAATTGGAACTGGACCGACGGAAGATTGAACATCGCATCAGCGAACTGCGAAAAGAGTTGGAACAGATATCCAGAGAGAGGGAAACCCAGCGTAAAAGAAGAGAAAATTCCAGATTACCGCTGGTGGCACTCGTTGGGTATACAAATGCGGGAAAATCTACAATTATGAATGGATTAGTAGATGAATTTGTAAAAGATGAAGAAAAACGAGTATTGGAAAAGGACATGCTGTTTGCAACACTTGATACAACCATCAGAAGAATTAATACCGGAAATAATCAGGATTTTCTGCTGACGGATACGGTTGGATTCATTCACAAACTGCCACATATGCTTGTCAAGGCATTTCAGTCTACTCTGGAAGAAGTTAAAGGAGCAGATTTACTGATTCAGGTAGTGGATTATTCTGACCCGGATTATCAGGAGCAGATGAAAACGACATGGGAAACATTGAAAGAACTGGATGCTTGTAATATACCAATGATTACTGTGTTTAATAAGGTTGATCTGACAGAGCAAATGACTTATCCAAGGGTAACCGGTAATGGAAAGATTTATTTATCTGCAAGACAAAAAGAGTCTTTGAACTTACTGGTAGAAGAAATCGTTCACAGAGTTTATGCCGATTACGTGGAGACTATATTTTTGATTCCATATTGTGAGGGACGCATTGCATCTTACTTACAGGAAAATGGTCAGGTTTTGGAACAGGAATATGTAGAAAGTGGAATAAGAATGCGTGTACGCTGCCATCAGGCAGATTATCAGAAGTACGAAAAATATTGGATGAATGAGGAGAAGCGTGATGGAAGCAGAACGTCTGAATAAATACCTTGCTTCCTGTGGAGTCTGCTCCAGAAGGGATGCAGATAAGCTTATTGAACAGGGAAAAGTCATTGTAAATGGGAAACCGGCATCTATGGGGATGCAGGTAACAGACCTGGATGAAATATATGTGAATCGAAAAAAAATTCATGGGAAGAATCAAAAAGTAGTATTGGCTTACTATAAGCCGGTAGGTGTTGTCTGTACGGAAAGAGATCGGTTTGCAGATAAAAAAATTACGGATATGGTAAAATTTCCTGTGCGCGTAACTTATGCAGGACGTCTGGATAAGGATTCCGAGGGTTTGCTTTTATTAACGAATGATGGTGATTTGATACAACATATGATGCGTGGCGGTGAAGGTCATGAGAAAGAGTATGTTGTAAAAGTAAACAAAGAAATTACCGAGGAGTTTCTGGAAAAAATGAGAAATGGAGTGCATCTTCCAGAACTTCATTTAACGACTAAGCCGTGTAAAGTGGAGCAATTGGGAAAATTTACATTTGATATAACACTGACTCAAGGAGTCAATAGGCAAATTCGCCGTATGTCTAAGGAATTGGGGTACACGGTAAAGAGTCTGAAGCGTATCCGCGTAGTGAATATCGAACTTGCAAATTTGAAACCGGGTCAGTTCGTGCAGATTACAGGATATAAATTACATGTGTTATATAACACAATATACAAAATGTAATTTTCTATTTTTAAAGAAGGTACAAAATGTAGTTTATCACAGTAATTAGGGTGTTTTGTGGAAAAACGGTAAAATCAAGGAAAGTAACATTTATTTTTGGGTGGTTTGAAGGAAAATTGGTAATTTATGAAGGAAAACTTGCAAAAGGCGGTAATAATATGGAACAAAAAAGGCAAAGATGTGAGGAATTAGTCCGGATTCTGAATGCAGCATCCGACGCTTATTACAATGGGCAGGATGAAATAATGTCTAATTATGAGTGGGATGCACTGTTTGATGAACTGTCGGCACTGGAAGCAGAAACAGGATATGTGTTGCCGGACAGTCCTACCCAGAATACCGGAGCGAAAGAGAGCAGTGGAGAACGTGAGGTACATGAATTTCCGGCACTTTCTCTTGCAAAAACAAAGAGAATTGAAGATTTGCAAAAATGGGCAGAAGATAAAGATATCTGGTTATCCTGGAAATTGGATGGACTTACCCTGGTACTGACTTATGACCAGGGTGTGCTTTCTAAAATCTTAACCCGGGGAAATGGAACGACGGGAAGCAATATTACTTATTTGAAAGAGTCTATCAAAGGATTTCCATTAAAAATTCAATATCAGGGGCATCTGGTAGTGCGTGGTGAAGCGACGATTTCTTATTCCGATTTTGAAGCAATCAATGATTTGATTGAGGATGAAGATGAAAAATATGCAAATCCACGAAATCTGGCATCCGGTACATTGAGTCTGGATGACCCGGAGAAGGTGAAAGAGCGTCGGGTTACTTTTCACGCATTTACGCTGGTATATCGGGAAGACAGCATTCCGTCCTTTGGAGAGCAGATGGATTTCTTAGACCGGGAGGGCTTTTTGACGGTTGCACGGGAAAAATGTAATGCCGATACTGTTGCAGAAGTAGTACAAAAGTGGACAAAAAAGGTCGAAACCGGAGAAATGGATATTCCGGTGGATGGATTGGTAATCTGTTATGATGATACTGTATATGCGTCTACCGGAAGTGTAACGGGACACCATGCCACAAGAGCTGGTTTTGCCTTTAAATGGGCAGACGTTTCGGCAGAAACAAAGCTTCGGTATGTCGAATGGTCATGTGCTGCGTCAACGATTTCGCCGGTTGCGGTTTTTGAACCGGTTATGCTGGAAGGTACAACCGTAAGCCGTGCATCCCTGTGTAATATCAGTGAAATGGAGCGTCTTGGTATTGGCGAAACCTGCAAGCTGGAAGTGATTAAAGCAAATAAAATTATACCAAAATGTGTGGCAGTTAAAGATGCCCAAGGTGTTTTTGTCGTTCCAAAGGTATGTCCGGTGTGTGGAGCACCAACGGAGATTCACATTAGTCCAAACAGCGGTACGAAAACCCTGCATTGTACCAATCCGGATTGTACGGCAAAGCATGGCAAGATGTTTACACGGTTTGTAAGTAAATCCGGTATGGATATTGATGGTTTATCGATTCAGACGATGCTTCGGTTTATGAATGAGGGATTTTTACATGAATTTTCAGATATTTATCATTTGAAAGACCATGCAGATACGATTCGTGAAATGGAAGGATTCGGAGAAAAATCGTGTGAAAACATGATGAATGCGATTGAAAAGAGCAGAAGGGTTGAAGCAGTCCATTTTATTTACGCATTATGCATTCCGATGATTGGAATTGATGCAGCTAAGAAGATTGTACGGACCGTGGGATTTCAGGGATTTTTGAAGCGTATGAGGAGCGGTGAGGGGTTTGTGGATATTGATGGAATTGGTCCGGAAAAGTCAGGTTCTGTGATGGCCTGGTTTGAGAACTCCAAAAATCAGAGCGGACTGGAGAATCTGCTTAAAGAAGTAACCATCGAACAGGGAGAGCGTGTCGAAATGGCCGATGGAACATGTGCAGGACTTATTTTTGTAATCACAGGCGATGTTCATGATTTTAAAAACCGGGATGAGTTTAAAGCATACGTGGAGAGTCAGGGCGGAAAGGTTACCGGTAGCGTCAGTGCAAAAACAAATTATCTTGTAAATAACGATGCACAATCAGCCTCTTCGAAAAACCGTAAGGCAAAAGAGCTTGGAATTCCAATTATTACAGAGGATGAGTTTGTTGCCAAGTTTGGAAAATAAGGGTAGAATAAGGAATTGTTAAGAAAGGGAAAGAAAAATGCCAATTAAAGTTCAGAATGCGTTACCAGCAAAAGAAATACTAGAAAATGAAAATATCTTTGTTATGGATGAAAATCGGGCAATGCATCAGGATATTCGTCCTCTTATGGTATGCATTTTGAATCTGATGCCAATTAAGCAGGATACCGAACTTCAACTATTGCGTGCATTGTCAAATACACCGCTTCATATTGACGTGACTTTTATGAAAATGAACAGCCATATCTCTTTAAATACACCGATTCAGCATTTGAACCGCTTTTACAATACGTTTGATGAATTGAAACAGAATAAGTATGATGGAATGATTATTACCGGAGCACCGGTAGAGCAGATTCCATTTGAAGAAGTGGATTACTGGGAGGAGCTCTGCGAGATTATGGATTGGAGTAAAACCCATGTGACTTCTACGTTTCACATCTGCTGGGGAGCACAGGCAGGATTATATTATCACTATGGACTCAAAAAGATTTTACTGCCGAAAAAACTCTTTGGGGTGTATAAGCATAGAGTCATGAATCGGAAAAATCCCCTTGTCAGAGGCTTTGACGACTATTTCCTGATTCCTCATAGCCGCCATACAACGGTAGCGGCTGAGGATATCCATCAATGCGAGGCTCTGACCGTTCTTGCAGAGTCCGAAGAAGCCGGAGTGCTCTTGTGTATGAGCGAAGGCGGAAAAGAAATTTATGTAATGGGACATCCGGAATATGACCGTTATACTTTACATAACGAATATGTCCGGGATAGGGAAAAAGGACTTCCGATAGATGTACCAAAGAATTACTATCCGGGGGATGACGATACACAGAAACCGGATTTGCAGTGGCGTGCACATTGTAATATCTTGTATTCAAACTGGCTCAATTACTTCGTATATCAGATTACGCCATATGAGTTGTAGGATATTAACGATAATAATATGATAGTGAGATTAAAAAAGCATCAGCGGAGAGTTTCCGGTGATGCTTTTTGATTAATAATTAAAGTCTTAATATCAGTGAAGATTTTTATGTGAAGCAAGAAAAACAGAAAAGATCATATATATACATGGAACATCATTACATATGAAAATATTTAATTACGCATTTGTAGAAAATATAAGAAGTATATTTGATGTATACTTATTTGATAAAAACTTTACATAGAAGTATATTGACATTAAACCAACTAGTATGTAAAATTTTATACATACAAGTTGGAGGGAATGTATTATGGAATTTATGATTACACAAGATATAGAAAGCGTATTGGAAATCACTGGCTATACAATGGAAAATCTTGCGGACGAACTTGGTGTGAGCAGAATTACGATAAGCAATTGGATTAATAATAAAAATGTAATTTCTGAAAGACATATGGATGAATTCTATAAGTATGTATTTAAGAAAGGAATCCAACTTAACAAAATTAAAGAACAATTTTATTGGGAAGACATGGTGCGGGAGAATGAAGTTCTTTTATTTCATGGTTCAAAGACAAAGATAGAGGGGAAGCTGAGGATTGATTGTAACAAGAGAATCAATGATTTTGGAAATGGATTTTATTGTGGGGAAAGTTTGGAACAATCAGCAATGTTTGTTGCCACACATAAGAATTCTTCCTTGTATATGTTAAAGTTTGAACCGACAAATTTAAAATGCAGAAAATTTAGTGTTAATAGAGAGTGGATGCTTACAATCGCATATTATCGAGGAAGATTGGAAGAGTATCGTAATACGGAAATAGTAAAACGGTTAGCCAAAACAATAGAAGGGATAGACTATATCGTAGCACCTATAGCAGATAACAGAATGTTTGAAATTATTGATAGTTTTATTGAGGGTGAGATTACGGATGTACAATGTCAGCATTGTTTGTCGGCAACCAATCTTGGAATGCAGTATGTTTTTGTGAGTGAGAGGGCACTTTCGCATATTACACTTCTGGAAAGATGTTATTTAACAGATTTGGAAAAGGAATCATATCTGAATTCCAGACAAAAAAGTTTTAAAATGAATATGGATAAAGTAAAGCTTGCAAGAAAGCAGTATAGAAATCAAGGCAAATATATTGAGGATATATTACAATGAAAAAAATGGATTCTTTAGGACTCAAAATGTGTAGCTATCAGGCAGCTCTGTTTGAAAAATCATTAGAGGATACTGACTGTAGTTCGAAAATTTTTATACGCAGATTTATGAATTCAAATTTGGCCAAACGTATGGATAATGTAGGATTTATGTTTGAAGCCATGGATATATTTGATGCCATAAACGAAGTTGAAACTCAGTATGGTGCAAGCACCTATGGGATTGAAAAATTTAATGTGGAAGAAATGCATTGGATAGGGTATATATATCGCTATTGGGCATATGTCAGTGAAAAATCCAGCAAACAGATTTATAAGATTATAAAGCCTGACCAATTAAGAAAATTATATTTTCCATATCATTCACTTGATCCGCTTCAGGCAATAGAAAGAATGATGGAGGAATTAGGATTGGAAAATAGTGTTGCAATGGATGATATTTCAAGAGGGGTGATTGCTCTTCGAAAAGTGCGAAACAGGACGGATAAAAAGTGATTTTTAATAAAGATCGGTACCTTGCGTTTTTTACTTGATTCTGCTATGTTATAGAAAACAAAAAAATATAAATGTTTTTAAGCGAAAGGAGAAAACACCTGTGAAAGATTTATTTACCGGAACAGGAAACTGGTATAAGGGAAATCTCCATATGCACACGACGATATCCGATGGTAGAATAACTCCGGAGGAAGCGAAAGAGATCTATCAGAAAGCCGGGTATGATTTTATTGCAATTACAGACCATAGAAAGCCTGGGAAAAGCGGTACTTATAAAAATATGCTGTTACTTTCGGGAGCAGAATGGGATTATGGAAATAATAAAGATTATCCGGTGTATCATATTCTGGCAATTGGTACAGAGGATGATTTGGATTTGCCACAATATTATGAGAACGGGGAACTTCCGAATGGAAATACCATTTTGCCACAGGAGATAATAAAACGGATAAATCAAAGTGGGGGACTGCCAATTCTGGCGCATCCGGCGTGGTCGGTTATGAACCCGGAGGAATTGTTTTCAATGGAGGGAATTGCCGGCGCAGAGATATTTAATTCAGTATCAGAGGCTCCCTGGAACGCCAACCGTGCGGATTCCTCGCAGTATATTGATATCTGGGCTTCCAGGGGCAGATATATTCCCTGTACGGCGGCAGATGACAGCCATTGGTATGCGGGGGAGCAGACAAAGTCTTATATTATGGTACTGGCAGGAGAACTGTCAGAGAAAAGTATTCTTGAGGCAATTCGGAACGGCAATTTTTATGCGAGCCAGGGACCCGAATTTAACCGCATTTCTTATGACAAAGAGCAGGTTGTAGTGCAGTGCTCGAAGGATGTGGAGCGAATGATTTTTTACAGCAATTCTGTCTGGTCAGAAGGAAGAGTCATTGACAATCCACAGGGGAAAGGAATATACAAAATTGCAGATTCGGACCGCTATATCCGTATTGAACTGATTGATGCGCAGGGCAAAAGGGCATGGTGTTCACCATTCCCGGTATAAGAAAAAGGGAAATATAGGAAACTTGCAAAAGATAGACAGTTTTTTCTTTTTGTGGCAATATAATAATAGTGTAAGAAAAGTCTATGAGGAAAATGATTTATGAAAAAAGTCGTTATTTTCGGAGGGGGAACAGGGTTATCCTGTATTTTATCGGGACTGAAACTGTTTCCGATTGATGTTACAACAGTTATTGCAGTAAGTGATAATGGAAGCAGTACAGGTAAGCTGAAAGAGGAACTGAATATTCCGGCAGTAGGAGATGTTGGGAAGGTACTCCTTTCCATGGCAAATGTGGATGAGGACTTTGTGAAGCTTTTAAGCTATCGCTTTGAAAAAGGCTCCTTATGTAATCATCCGGTGCGGAACATTGTTCTGGCTGCTTTAATTGATTTAAAAGGTAACTTGACGGAAGCAACGAAATATATGTGTCAGTTGCTTGATGTAAAAGGCACTATTTTGCCACTTACCGGAGAAAAGATTGATCTGGTAGGGGAAAGTGCAAACAAAGAGTATTTTGGGGAAGAAGAAGTCAGCCAGAATATTAAGAATATCAGTCGTTTAACGTATGACCACGATATTAAAATTGAGCAGGAAATTCATGAGAAAATACGGGAGGCGGATTTGATTATATTTAGTGCCGGAAGCTTATATACAAGTATCATTCCGCATTTGCTGGCTCCTGAGGTGCGAAGTGCACTGGAAGAAACACAGGCACCGCTATTATACATATCCAATCTGGTAACCCAGCCGGGAGAAACCGATATTCATACCGTAAGCCAGCATGTGGAAATTCTGAATAAATATCTCGGAAAGAGGAAAATTAATTTTGTAGTAGCCAATAATGGAAGCGTGGCAGAAGATATCCGGGAACATTATCTGAATTCAGAAAACAAACGGATTGTTCAGATAGACCATGAAAGACTGGAAGAGATGGGTGTGCAGATTATCGAGGATGATATTTTCTGTATTGAAAATGAGAAAATCCGTCATGATGCATTAAAGACGGCGTTCCTGATTTTTTCGTATCTGATGTCAAAATAGGGCGGGAAAGCATGAAAAAAATATTACTTGTTTTAACAGGTGGAACCATTTGTTCTTTTGGGGATGAACGGGGCGAAAACCGGGATGTCCATATGGAGAAAGCAAATGCGTTACTGCTTCAGAATTTCCGTAAATCGGGTTCTGTTTTTGCAGATGCAGAGTTTGAAACGGTTACGGTATTGCAGGTATTGAGTGAAAATATGACCATTGATTGCTGGAATGAGCTGATTGCTTTTTTTAAGCAGGTATCCATGGAGGATTATCGGGGAATTATTATTGCCCATGGAACAGATACACTTTCTTATACGGCTTCTCTGATTTCACTGTTATTTTCAAAAACAAAAATACCGGTATTTCTGGTGGCGAGTAATCATCCATTGGACCGGAAAGAGGCAAATGGAAATGAGAATTTTAGATATTCAGTAGAATGTATCTGTCAGGGAATTTTACCCGGTACTTATGTAATATATGGAAATGAAGATGATGTATTCTATTTGCATCAGGCATCTCATCTGGAGGCCTGCGGAGATTATTCCAATAATTTTTACAGCAGGGATGCACTGGAACTGAAACCGGGCAGCAAATGGAAGCTGCCGGAGAAATTAAAGGGCAGAACATGGGCACAGACAGCGGAGGGAATTACAATAGCAGAAATAGGAAAATTGGAAAGAAACGTGCTATTGTTAAAGCCATATGTTGGACTTGATTATCATTGCATTTCCTTAGAGGATGATGTAAAGGCCGTTGTTCATGGACTTTATCATTCTTCCACGGCCTGCGTGGGAAATGACGAAGGGCGAAATGGCAGGAACGGTTATGCACAGGATTCTATCTTATGGTTTCTGGAGAAGTGCCATGAAAAGAACATACCGGTAATTGTGACACCATGCAGAGAAAATGCACTCTATGTATCCGGGGATAAGATGGTGAAAAATGGTGCGATTCCGGTTTATGGGATGACCACAGAAATGGTTTATGTCAAAGTATTGCTGGCATATGCCATGGGATTTGGTGAAGAGGATATGAAGCATTTTTTGCAGAAAAATATTTGTGGGGAATATCTGGAGACGTGTCAATAGGTGGACACAAAAGGGGTTTTGTTGTAGAATAGTAGTACGAACAGAGAAGGGATAGGGTGAACAAATGCTTGCAACACTAGTGCCATTATTTGATGAGAACATGACCGTAAAAGCGTATTCTTTATTTACGCAGAAAAAGAATTTTCTTTTAAATCCCAGTTTGCTCGGAACAGGAGCAAATGATGGAGCAGGACAGATTCATGGATTGGAAATCATTGAGAGTATGGGAATCGAGACACTCTCGAAGGATAAAGAAGTTTTTGTTACCGTAAATAATATTTCCGTATTTACCGATATTGACAGCCAGTGTAAGGCACCACATGAGCGGATTGTGTTGCTGATGGATAGCAGTATTACACCTGAAGAAATGTACCTGAACCGGCTGAAAGAATTAAAGAACAGTGGATATAAGCTTGCTATCCGTAAGCTTGCGGTATCCAGCTTTGAGCCATATCGTCAGTTACTGTTGTTAATGGATTATATTTTACTGGATCATAAGAAGATTGACATTACCAAGGCAAGAATTTATTTTTCCAAGGTATATCCCAATATTAAATTATGCGCAGGAAATATCCAGACACAGGAGATTTTTGAAGAACTGAAGGCGGAAGGCGGTTACCAGCTTTATGAGGGTGAGTTTTACCGTATGCCGGTTACGAAGGGCGATGTGGAAATCGCGCCGTTAAAGGTAAATTACATTGAATTATTAAACATTGTGAATGAGCCTGATTTTGATTTGACAAAAGCGGCAGATGTAATCGGTAGAGATACCGCATTGGTAATTTCCCTTTTGAAAATGGTAAACCATATGTCAGTGAATTCCGAAATTACTTCGATTCGACATGCAGCAGCAATGTTGGGACAGAAGGAATTAAAGAAGTGGATTAATACGGCAGTAACCAATCAGCTGTGTGCGGATAAACCCAATGAGATTATGCGTGTTTCTCTGCTTCGTGCCAAGTATGCAGAAAATCTTGCACCAATTTTTGAAATGGGTGGACAATCCGGCGAGTTGTTCCTGATGGGACTGTTTTCTGTGTTGGATTTGATTATTGGAAAGCCAATGGCAGAAGCATTGGAGCTGGTTAAGGTATCAAAAGAAATTCGTGAAGCATTGATAGATGGTGAGGGACATTTTGCACCGGTGCTTGAATTTATAAAGCAGTATGAAAATGCAAACTGGCGGGAAATTGACCGAATGATGTTGCTGGAAAAGATGGATTCTGACAAAGTATATGAGGCATATACCGGAGCACTTCGCTGGTATAGAGATTTGTTTTCATAAGAAATAAAAGTTAAGTAAGAAAAGGTTGCCAATGAAATGATTGGCAACCTTTTGTTTATTTGGGAATTATTCTTCTTCGTAAGATTCTGAAGCGTTTGCAGAGGGAGAGTGAATGGTAATTCCGTTTACCTCCACATGGTCGTTGATTTCAATAACGAGGCAGCGCTTTCCTTCGATTTGAAGGGTATTTACGAGGTCTGCCCGTTCCGGATTGACTTTTACAATAACATCCGGAGTTTTCACTTCAAAGGTTCTTACATTTGCAACATTATTTACAAAGAGTGCAGTATCTTTTCCGGCAGCAGCATCATAGAGCTGCTCAAAGTCTGTAAGCTGTTCTTCCTTAACACCGCTTTTTTCAAAGAGATTCTTTACCTGGTGTTTGTCCAAAGTAAGCGGCTCCGGAATCTCCTTGTGTTCCTCAATCATTTCGGTAAGGTTTTCATGAATGTTTTTTACAACTTCATATTCAACATCTTCTCCAAGTGTTTCTTCGATTAAGGCCTGGAAGGTTTCTTTTTGCGTTCCGGCAGAAAGTGGAAGAGTACAACCTAAAATCTGCTCAACAAATTCACTGTGTGCTTCTTCCGGATTCTTGGAATAGAAGAGTGTGGAATGAATGTCTGCAGCACGGTCGTTAAAGCTTGGGAATAAAAAGCCTGTTTCCGGCATTTCTACAACCCAGTCACGAATCCGGTTGTGGAATTCATTTTGAATACTGTCATAGCTTAATCCCGGTTTGGAAAGATTTACGGGACAGATACAACACATGATATATTCATATACGGTATCCGAAGCATCATCCATGGTAAGTCCATCCGTTGTTTTGCCGGGAACATCATAGGCATCATGAATCAGAAGAATCAGGTAATTACCTACGTATTCATAGGTGTTGATGATACGGTCATAAAAATCATCGATCAATGCATCTTCTTTGAGCTTACTGTCACGCAGAGCAAGCAGAGCGGCCTGCGTACCGCCTTCTTCTTCACTCTGTAATGGAAAATCCAGGTTTAGCAGGTTTTTCCCGATGTTACCGGATAGCGTTTTCCGAAGAAGTTCAAAGTATTTAAAAATTTCATCTTCCGGCAGGGAAAGAAATGCTTCCTTGAATTCTGTTTTTTTGTTTTTTTCACCATCGACATAACAGCCGCAGATTCTGGTAATCGAGCAGTTACTGGGTGTATAAAGACGTTTTATTTCATTAATTTCCTGTTTGATCATGCGGATACCTCATCCTGTTTTTTGTCATTTTGATGAAGATTTTTCTGGGCAGTAGAAAGCATCAGTTTAATACGGTTTAACTGGTTAACTTCACTGGCACCGGGGTCATAGTCAATTGCTACAATGTTGCTCAAAGGATAGTGCTTGCGCAGTTCCTTGATAACACCCTTTCCAACGACGTGGTTGGGAAGGCAGGCAAAAGGCTGGGTACATACGATGTTATTGACGCCACTGTGAATGAGTTCAATCATTTCACCCGTCAGGAACCATCCTTCACCGGTCTGATTTCCAATATTTACAATGGTTTCTGCATTTTTCACGGTTTCATAAATGCTGCATGGAGGTGTGAAATGCGTACTCTTTTCAAATGCTCTTACAGCACTTCCACGTAAAAATTCAATTGCATTAATTCCAAGTCGTGAGATAAATGCCGTCTTTTTACTCATGCCAAGATATTCGGCTTTGTATATCTGATTGTAGAAGCAGTAGAGCATAAAATCAATCAAATCAGGAACAACTGCTTCGGCACCTTCTGACTCCAAAAGTTCAACGAGGTGGTTGTTGGCAGCCGGTGCAAATTTGACAAGAATTTCTCCAACAATTCCAACCTTTGGCTTTTGTTCATCTGTGATTGGTATTGCATCAAAATCAGCAACAATCTGACGACACATTTTCTGGAAGGTAAAGAAATTCATATGCTTTCTGGAAACAAATTCCTGACATTTTTCTACCCATTTCCGATGAACTTCTTCTACAGCTCCTTTTTCCTGCTCATAAGGTCTCATGCGGTAAACACAGCGCATAAAGATATCTCCGAAAATAGCAGCATAGGATACACGCATTAAAAGTTCCACATTCATATGGAATCCGGGATTCGTTTCAATGCCGCCCAGATTCAGTGAAATAACCGGAATCTGAGGCATGCCGGCTTTTTCCAAAGCACGACGGATGAAACCGACATAATTGGTAGCACGACATCCACCACCGGTCTGTGTCATAATAACAGCAACTTTGTTTAAATCATATTTACCGGAAAGCAGTGCATCCATAATCTGTCCAACCACCATTAAAGATGGGTAGCAGGCATCGTTATTTACGTATTTCAAACCAACATCCACGGCACGGCGGTTATCATTGGAAAGAACCTCAAAATGATAGCCACAGGCACGGAAAGCAGCTTCCATAACGTCGAAATGAATCGGTGACATCTGTGGACACAGAATCGTATATTCTTTTCGCATTTCCTCGGTAAACTGTACTTTTGTAATGGCACTGGAGCGAATGGTCCGTTCTTTGTTCAGCTTTTCTCTTACACGGATTGCAGAAAGGAGAGAGCGGATACGGATTCGGGCAGCACCCAGGTTATTCACTTCGTCAATCTTCAGACAGGTATATATTTTGTCGGAGCCGGTCAGAATATCATTTACCTGATCCGTGGTTACGGCATCAAGTCCGCAACCGAAGGAATTTAACTGAATCAGCTCCAGGTTGTCAACGGTTTTTACATAGCTTGCAGCAGCGTATAATCTGGAATGATACATCCACTGATCGGAAACAATCAAAGGACGTTCCGGCTTTGCAAGATGAGAAACAGAATCCTCGGTCAGAACCGCAATATCATAAGAGGTAATCAGTTCCGGGATACCGTGGTTGATTTCCGGGTCAATATGGTATGGACGGCCGGCAAGGACAATGCCACGCTTTCCTGTTTCTTTTAAATATTTCAGGGTTTCTTCGCCCTTTAGCTGCATATCACGACGGGCATTTGCCAATTCTTCCCAGGCTTCTTTGGCAGCATCCATAACCTCTTTGGCAGGAAGCTCCTGAAATTCCTTTACGAGTGCTTCGCTTACGGTCTTTAAGTCACGGAAAGACATAAACGGATTACGCAGAATGGCTTCTCCACGACCGATTTCTTCCACATTGTTTTTGATGTTTTCGGAATAGGAAGTTACAATCGGGCAGTTGTAGTGGTTATTTGCCTCTTTAAATTCATTACGCTCATAAAAGAGAGCAGGATAGAAAATAAAATCTACGTTCTGATGGATCAGCCAGCTGACATGTCCATGTGCCAGTTTGGCAGGATAACATTCGGATTCACTCGGTATGGATTCAATTCCCAGCTCATAAATCTTCCGGTTAGAAAGAGGGGACAAAATCACGCGGTATCCGAGCTTTGTAAAAAATGTAGCCCAGAACGGATAGTTTTCATACATATTTAAAACACGCGGAATACCGACCGTACCTCTCGGAGCTTCATCAGCAGCAAGCGGTTCGTAATCAAAAATTCTTTTCAGCTTGTAGTCAAAAAGGTTGGGCACGTGGTTTTCGTTCTTCTGTTTGCCGAGTCCACGCTCACAACGGTTACCGGATATATACTGGCGGCCACCGGAGAATTTATTGATGGTCAGTCGGCAGTTGTTGGTACAACCTTTACATTTTGCCATGCTGGTTTCAAATTGCAGGGACAGAATTTTGTCAAATGGAAGCATGGTAGTTTCGTAGTCTTCGGTATAACGTTCGCGTGCAATTAAAGCAGCACCAAACGCACCCATAATTCCGGCAATGTCCGGTCTTATGGCTTCGCAGCCTGCAATTTTTTCGAAGCTTCTGAGAACAGCATCATTATAGAAAGTTCCACCCTGTACAACGATGTTCTTTCCAAGAGAAGATGCATCGGAAACCTTAATTACTTTAAATAACGCATTCTTGATAACGGAATAAGCAAGTCCTGCAGAAATGTCAGGAACGGTAGCTCCTTCCTTCTGGGCCTGCTTTACCTTGGAATTCATAAATACGGTACAACGGGTACCTAGATCGATGGGATGCTCTGCAAAAAGAGCAGCCTCTGCAAAATCATGCACGCTGTAATTTAACGATTTTGCAAATGTTTCGATAAAGGAACCACAACCGGAGGAACATGCTTCATTCAGCTGTACGCTGTCTACGGTCTGGTTCTTGATTTTAATACATTTCATATCCTGGCCGCCGATATCCAGAATACAATCGACGTTTGGATCAAAGAAAGCAGCTGCGTAGTAGTGGGCAACGGTTTCCACTTCACCGTCATCCAGCAGGAAGGCAGCTTTCATTAGCTGTTCGCCATATCCGGTAGAACAGGAGCGGACAATTTTAACACCCTTTGGCAGCTGTTCATAGATTTCCTTCATAGAACGAATTGCCGTTTTTAACGGGCTTCCATCATTGCTGCTGTAAAAAGAGTAAAGCAGGGAACCGTCTTCTCCGACAAGTGCAATTTTGGTTGTGGTACTACCGGCATCAATACCCAGATAACAGTTTCCGTGATAGGAGGATAATTCTGCGGTCTGTACATGATGCGCACCATGACGGTCACGGAAGACCTGATATTCGTCCCGGTTTGCAAAGAGGGGTTCCATACGTTCTACTTCAAATTCCATTTTGATATCGGAAGAGAGCTTCTGAACCATTTCCTCCATCGTATAGGAAACGTCTTCTTTCGCATTTAATGCAGAACCAATGGCAGCAAATAAATGTGAATGAGGGGTTTCAATCGTATGTTCTTCATCCAGCTTAAGCGTACGGATGAACGCGGCCTTCAATTCGGACAGAAAGTGAAGAGGACCACCTAAAAATGCGATATGTCCGCGAATCGGTTTTCCGCAGGCAAGTCCACTAATCGTCTGATTCACAACAGCCTGGAAAATAGAAGCAGCAAGGTCTTCTTTGGTTGCTCCTTCATTAATTAAAGGCTGGATATCTGATTTCGCAAAAACGCCGCAACGTGCAGCAATGGTATAAAGAGACTGATAACCTTTGGCATATTCGTTTAAGCCGGCGGCATCTGTCTGCAGAAGGGATGCCATCTGGTCGATAAAGGAGCCTGTACCACCGGCACAAATTCCGTTCATACGCTGCTCAACGTTGCCTCCCTCAAAATAAATGATTTTGGCATCTTCACCACCCAGTTCGATAGCAACATCGGTTTTGGGAGCGATTTCTTTTAATGCGGTAGCAACTGAGATTACTTCCTGGACAAAAGGAACCTGTAAATGATTTGCAAGTGTTAAACCGCCGGAACCGGTAATCATCGGGTGCAGCCTGATATTTCCTAATTGTTTATATGCGTCGCTGAGAAGACCATGCAGAGTCTCTCTGATATTTGCAAAATGTCTTTTGTAATCGGAAAAAAGTATTTGGTTGGTATCATCCAATATGGCTATTTTGACTGTTGTAGAGCCAATGTCAATGCCTAGCGTATATTGTTTGTTTTCCATGTTTTACCGCCTTTCAATACAAATTCACGAATAGGGATGTCAATTATCCATATTCTTCGATATTATACGACACCAAACCTCAAAAAGCAACGGAACATTTGCGTTTACTTTTTTAAACGGTAATGATAGAATAAATGGACTAGGATGATAGAAAGGCAAGGATGGTTATGAGTAAATTTGAAAAGAAATTTGGTAAGTATGCAATCAGGAATCTATCACTTGTGTTAATTATATGTTATGCCTGTGGATATTTGTTCCGTTTTCTTTATCCGGACTTCTTATCCTATTTGTATTTGAGTCCTTATGAAATCATACATCATTTTCAAATCTGGCGACTGTTTACATGGATTGTGGTTCCACCGGATAAGTTTGATTTCTGGACATTGATAATGTTGTATTTTTATTATTCAATTGGAACGAGTCTGGAGCGGACCTGGGGAACATACCGCTATAATGTTTATATTTTTTCGGGATTGTTATTTACCGTTGTAGGAGCATTTGTTTTTTATGGATGCACGGTTCTTATGGGAAGCCAGGCAATGTTATTGTGGCTGCCAATGGATGGCTATATCACGTATCCCTCCATGTTTAGTTCCTATTATGTAAATATGTCAATTTTCCTGGCGTTTGCGGCAACATTTCCGGATAATCAGGTGCTTTTATTCTTTGTTCTGCCAATTAAAGTGAAATTTCTGGGAATTATATATGGAGCACTTCTTGTTTATCAGTTCATTGTTGGATATGGAAGACCGTATTATAATATGGCAATTCGCTTTGTAATGGCGGCGTCATTACTCAACTTCATTGTCTTTTTCTTTACAACGCGGAAAAAGATGTATCGGAAGCCGGTTCGGATTGTAAAACGGCAGGCTGTAAAAGCGGCAGAAAAGAAACAGGTATCACATCATAAATGCGCGATTTGCGGAAGAACAGATGAAACGAATCCGGAATTGGAATTCCGTTTTTGTTCAAAGTGTAATGGAAATTATGAATACTGTCAGGAGCATCTGTTTACACATACGCACGTTCAGTAGAAGGAAAAGGGAAAAGAATGGAAAACAAAGAACGTTTATTTGCACAAAAGCTGAATGAGGTTAAGGAGCTTGCCAAAGAGCAGGGAAACTGTATTTCTGAGGAGCAGGTGAAAGCAGCATTCCAGGAACTGGATTTTCAGGAAGAGCAGCTTCAGATGGTTTATGATTATCTGATAAAACACAAAATCGGAATTAATGAACCGGTGGATCTTGATGATTATTTGTCGGATGAGGAAATCAATTATTTAAAGCTTTATGAGGATGAACTTGCACAACTGGAAGAAGTTACGGACGGACAAAAGGAAGCAATTACCCTGTCAGCCATGGCAGGAGAAATGGATGCACAGAAAAAGCTGATTGAAATTTATCTTCCGCAGGTGATTGAGATTTCCAAAATATATTCGGGACAGGGCGTTTTTCTGGAAGACCTTGTCGGAGAAGGAAATCTGGCATTGGCAACGGGAGTTACCATGCTGGGCTGCCTGGAGCATGCAAAAGAAGCGGAAGGAATGCTCATAAAAATGGTTATGGATGCCATGGAGGAACTGATTCAGTCAGACCTGGAAGAACAGGATATTGAAAAGAAAGCAATTGACAAAGCAAAGGCAGATGCCAAAAAGGCAAAAGAAAAGGAAGAGGAAAATGGGAATTCTAGATACCGCAACGAAGTATGAGGATTTTAAATACGTGATTCAGGATGTGGGAAGCGTATCCCTGGGAGCAAAATATACGTACGAGGATATGCTGAATGAAGAACTGATACCGTTTAAACTGAAAACAATTATTAAGTACTATATTTTAAAGGAAGCAGATAAAGATACGTCTCTGGAAAGTGAATTTTATTATATGGAACAGGGAACGTTTTTGTATGAAACTTATCGTCAATTAAAGACAAAAGTAAAGGTAAGAACACAGTCGGTAAAAAAGACGATTACCGGAAAAGAAAAAATAGTTTATAAAGAAGAATTATTGTCATTAAAAGAATTGACGGAAATGAATCTTGCAAGGAAAAAGGCAAGTGGACTTGTGATTATTGAAATTGTGATTTCAAAACTGGGTCTGATGACATTTTCCGTATAGAGACCGGGAGGATGATAAATTGCAGAACATAACAAACCTGAACGCATATGAAGTAGTGGAAAAACGTAAGATTACCGATTTGAATTCGGATGGTTATATTTTAAAGCACAAAAAGACCGGAGCCTTTATTACATTGCTATTAAATGATGATGAGAATAAGGTGTTTTATATCGGGTTCCGTACACCGCCCCAAAATAGTACAGGAGTAGCCCATATTATCGAGCATACCGTTTTGTGCGGCTCCAGAGAATTTCCGGTAAAGGACCCGTTTATTGAACTTGCCAAGGGCTCTTTGAATACATTTCTGAATGCCATGACTTATCCGGATAAGACAGTATATCCGGTAGCAAGCTGTAATGATAAGGATTTTAAGAATCTGGTACATGTGTATCTGGACGCCGTATTTTATCCGAATATTTATAAAGAAGAAAAAATCTTTAAGCAGGAGGGCTGGCATTATGAGATGGAGAATCCAGAAGCTCCCCTGACCGTCAATGGAGTCGTATATAATGAAATGAAGGGAGCGTTCTCATCACCGGATGATGTAGTGGAACGTGAAATTATGAATTCCCTTTATCCGGATGTTACGTATGGACTGGAATCGGGCGGAGATCCGGAAGTGATTCCGGAACTTACGTATGAGGAATTCCTGGAGTTCCATAAGAAGTTTTATCATCCATCCAACAGCTTTATTTATTTGTATGGAAATATGGATGCAGAAGAATATCTCCGTTTCCTGGATGAAAAGTATTTATCTGCATTTGATGCCATTACCGTGGATTCTGAAATCTCGGTGCAGGCACCTTTTGAAAAACCGCATTGGATAAAGAAACAGTATTCGGTGATGGATGAAGATGATGTGGAAAACAGCACATATCTGACCTATAACATTTCCATGGGAAAGAGTGTGGATAAGAAGCTTTATGTCACCATGGATGTTCTGGACTATGTATTATGTTCCGCACCGGGGGCACCTGTAAAACAGGCGTTGATTGACCGGGGGATCGGACAGGATGTTTACAGTTCAGTTGAAAATGGAATCTATCAGCCGTACTTTTCCATTATTGCGAAGGATGCATCGTCCGGGCAGCAGGAAGAATTTCTTACCGTAATCGAAGAAGAGTTAAGAAGAATTGTAAAAGAGGGGATTGAACGCAAGTCGCTGCTTGCAGCATTGAATTATTTTGAATTCCGTTATCGGGAAGCGGATTTTGGTTCTTATCCGAGAGGACTGATGCTGGGACTGCAGGCATTGGACAGCTGGCTTTATGACAAAACAAAGCCATTTCTTCATATTGAAGCAAATGACACATATGCGGAATTGAAACGGGATATTGATACGGATTATTTTGAACGATTTATAGAAGAGTATTTTTTGAAGAATACGCATAAAGCATACCTGATGGTGGAACCGGTACGGGGACTGACCACGCAAAAGGATAAAGAGCTGGCAGAGCGTCTGCAGGCGTATAAGGAACAGCTTTCTGAGGCAGAGCGTATGGAAATTGTGAAACAGACCGAGGAGCTTCATGCCTATCAGCAGGAGCCGAGCCCGAAAGAGGATCTGGAGAAGATTCCGTTGCTGACGAGAGCAGACATGAAAAAAGAAGCAACGCCATATCAGAATGAGCTTCGTGGAACAGAAGAAAATCCGGTATTATTCCATGATATTTTTACAAATGGAATCGGGTATCTGAATCTTGTTTTTGATTTGAAGAGTGTTCCTGCAGAACTGTTTCCTTATGTTGGAATTTTAAAAACCGTAATGATGATGATGGATACGGAGCATTATTCCTATGGAGATTTGTATAATGAGATTCATATACAGACCGGTGGAATGAAGGTTGCGGTAAACACTTATATCAATGCAGATAACATGGACGAATGCAAAGCTACATTCGAACTTCGTTCCAAGTTTTTGTGCGGACAGAGTGCCCAGGCATGGCAGCTGATGGAAGAAGTGCTTCTTCATTCGGATTTTTCAGATACCAAGCGACTGTATGAGGTTCTGGCAGAAGCAAAATCAAGAATGCAGGCAACGATGACAAGTGCCGGACATAGTGTGGCAGCAATCCGCACATTGTCCTATTTTTCAGAGTCTGCAGCTGTTTCAGAACAGATTAGCGGTATTCCACAGTATCGTTTGCTGGAGCATCTGACCAAAGATTTTGATACCTGTAAGGAAGAATTGGTATCTGCGTTAAATCGTTTGTGCAGATATATTTTCCAGACAGAAAATCTTTTGGTGGATTATACCGCGACGCAGGAAGGTTATGCCGGAGTGGAAGATGCGGCAAATGCACTTCGTGAGAAGTTATATAGAGAAACCGAAACAGGAACTCCGTTTGTTCCGGTTCTGGAACAAAAAAATGAAGGATTTATGACCGCCGGACAGGTACAGTATGTCTGCCGTGGTGGTAATTTTATAAAAGCAGGACTGCCTTATCATGGAGCTTTAAAGGTTTTAAAGGTGATGATGGGATATGATTACCTTTGGAATCAGGTGAGGGTGATTGGCGGTGCCTATGGATGTATGTGCAGCTTTTATAAGAATGGAGATGCATATTTCGTTTCCTATCGTGATCCGAACCTGGAAAAGACCATTAAAACTTATGAGGAAGCAGCCGATTATATAAAGGAATGTGAACTTGATGAGCGTACCATTACGCAGTTTATCATTGGTGCCATCAGTGAACTGGATACTCCGATGACACCGGCAACCAGAGGACTTTATTCTCTGGGAGGATATCTGACCGGATATTCGATGGAGCGTTTACAGAAGGAACGGGATGAATTGTTACAGGTAACACCGGAAATTCTTCACGGGCTTTCGGCACAGGTGGCAGCATTTATGAAACAGGGAAATGTTTGTGTGGTTGGAAATGGTGAAAAAATTCGGGAAAACCAACAAATATTTAAAACGATGGAGCAACTGTTTCACTAAAGGTAAAGGAGGAAACAAAGGATGAAAAAGAGAACAATACTTGCAGGAATCATGTCCTGCCTGATGGTGGCAATGCTTTTGACCGGGTGTGGAAACTCTTCTGCAAGCAAAACAGAAGGAATAGGAGCCAGGGACATTGCAGTAGCAAATACCCAGGCAGCAGATGTCTATTATAGTGAGGCGGCAGAAACCAGCTATTATGATACAGAAGATGCCGTTGCAGAGGAAGATGCTGCATATGAGGAAGATGCGGAAATAGATGTACAGGACACCAATCGGAAGCTGATTCGGAATGTTGATATGAATGTAGAAACAGAGGAATTCGATACATTGCTGCAGAATGTGCAGAATCGTATCACTTCTCTTGGTGGATATGTAGAAAATAGTGAGATTTATAATGGAAGCGGGTATTATGATGGATATAACAGTATGCGCAGTGCAAATCTTACAGCAAGAATTCCGGCAGAAAAACTGGACGAATTTTTATCCCTTGTTTCTGAAATATCGAATGTGACCAGAAAGAATGAAAGTGTGACGGATGTTACACTTCAGTATGTAGATATGCAGAGCCACAAGCAGGCTTTACAGGCAGAACAGACACGACTGCTGGAATTGATGGAACAGGCAGAAAGCATAGAAGATATTATCTCATTGGAAAGCAGACTCTCGGAAGTACGCTATCAGATTGAGAGTATGGAATCACAGCTGAGAACCTTTGATAATCAGGTTTCATACAGCACAGTGGAATTGTATGTTGAAGAAGTAGAGAAATATACTCCAATCGAAGAACCGGGAAGACTGCAGAAGATGACAGAAGGATTCGTGGACAGTTTACAGGGAGTTGGAAACGGATTCCTTGATTTCTGCATCGGATTTGTGATTGCACTGCCATATCTTCTTGTGTGGGCAATCGTCATTGTTATTATTGTTCTGATTATTCGATTGTTTATAAAGAGAGGCAAAAAGAAACAGGAAATCCGGAATCGGAAGCTTCAGGAAGAATATGCTGCAAGACAGGCAGCGTTTGAAGCTGCACAGAAGCAGAAAGGTACAGAGAATAATGGAACAGTATAAATCAGGTTTTGCAGCACTGATTGGAAGACCGAATGTGGGAAAATCGACATTGATGAACTGTCTGATTGGGCAGAAAATTGCGATTACCTCAAATAAACCACAGACAACCAGAAACCGGATTCAGACGGTGTACACTTCGGAAGAGGGACAGATTGTTTTTGTAGATACTCCGGGAATCCACAAGGCAAAAAATAAGCTTGGAAATTATATGGTAAATGCAGCAACGCGTTCCCTCAAGGATGTAGATGTTGTATTATGGCTTGTGGAGCCTACCAATTATATTGGAGCCGGAGAGCGTCATATTATAGAACAACTGAAGCAGATAAAAACACCGGTAATTCTTGTCATCAATAAAATTGATGCGGTAAAAAAAGAAGAATTGTTTGGCTTTATTGACACATACCGGAGGGAAATGGATTTTGAAGAAATTGTACCGGTATCGGCACTTAAAGCAGATAATACCGAAGAGCTTATCCGCTGTATTATGAAATATCTGCCCTATGGACCGGCTTTTTATGATGAAGATACGATTACCGACCAGCCGATGCGTCAGATTGTGGCGGAGCTGATTCGAGAAAAGGCACTTCGCTGCCTGGAAGAAGAGATTCCGCATGGAATTGCAGTTACGATTGAAAAAATGAAGTGGCGTAACAAAGGAAAAGAAACGATTGTTGATATTGAAGCCACAATCATTTGTGAGCGAGATTCCCATAAAGGAATTATCATTGGCAAGCAGGGAAGTATGCTTCGCAGAATTGGTCAGTCTGCCCGTATCGATATCGAAAAGATGCTGGAAGCAAGGGTAAATCTGCAGCTTTGGGTAAAGGTGCGGAAGGATTGGCGTGACAGCGATTTGCTGTTAAAAAATTATGGATATAATCCCAAAGATAACGAATAGAAAAATGCAAAATGTAAACCCTATTTTATGAAGTTTAAATAGGGGGCACAAGATGAAAAATTTGGACGATTGGGAACAATTTTTATGCACAGGAAAGATTGAAGATTACTTAACCTACCGACAGCATGTACAGGCAGGAGAGAACGAAACGGAACATAAAGGAGCAGAGCCTGATGCAGGAACAGGTCAAGGTTACAGGGATGGTTTTGGAAGCGTCACCTGTAGGCGAAACGGATAAACGTGTAGTAATACTGACCAGAGAACGGGGAAAGATAGCAGCATTTGCCAGGGGGGCACGGAAGCAGGGAAGCAGACTGCTGGCTGCTACCAACCCGTTTTGCTTTGGAGAATTCCAGTTATACGAAGGACGGAATTCTTATACCGTCAATGAGGCAGTAATTTCCAATTATTTTGAGGGCATGCGGGAAAATTTTGAAGAAGCCTGCTACGGAATGTACTTTTTGGAACTTATGGATTACTATACCAGAGAGAATAATGACGAGCGTGAGATGCTAAAACTTCTGTACCAATCGGTAAGGGCATTGCTTCATCCGGCATACCCGAATGAACTGGTAAGGTACATATTCGAAATAAAGACAGTGGCAATTAACGGAGAATATCCGGGACTGCCAACGGACAGAAATTATGAGGAATCTACCAGATATGCCGTGGAATATATTGTAAACAGCACCATCGAAAAATTATATACCTTTAAGGTGTCGGATCAGGTTCTTGGAGAGTTGAAAGCAATCGCTTTTGCATATCAGAAAAGATTTGTGGACAGGAAGTTGAAAAGCCTTGAAATCCTTGAGGGACTCATATATAATTGATGAGGTATATTCTTCTGAATGGGGAGAAATGAGGAAAGATGAATATCAGACAGTGTGTTTTGAGACGATACGTGAGTATGGGAATGGTAGTTGCATTCCTGATGACAGGAGCAGTTGCTTGTGACAACGAGAGTGGTTCCGTAGAAGGGTCCTGCATCTCCGTATCGGAAGACGGAACAATTTCAGATTGTATCCGCGAGAGCTTTGATAAGGATTATTATGACCAGCAGGAATTACAGACGCAGGTATTACAGGCTGTTGCAAATTATAACAGCCGTGTAGGTGAAGAACGTATTTCCGTAGAAAGGGTTCAGATAAATGGCAATGTGACAGATGTAAAAATGGAATTCCGGTCATATCAGGACTATGCGGATTTCAACCGGGAAATCTTTTTTATTGGGACACCGTTGGAAGCACAGGCGGCAGGATTTGATTTGAATCAGGTATATGTGGGTGCCGAGGACGATTCCAAGACAATGGGAGAAGCAGAACTGCTTGCATCAACCGGAGTTAAGGTGCTTATTACCAATACCGACCAGACCATCCAGCTTTATGATAAGATTTTATATGTTTCAGATTATGTTCAGGTTGGAGCAAAAAGCAGATCATTTCAAATTGTAAAAGATGAAAACAATCAAATTTCCAAGGAAGTTTGTGTGATTTTTAAAGAATAAGATAACGAGAGGTAAGAAAACAATGGAAAAGACAATGGACAAAATTGTAGCACTGGCAAAATCAAGAGGATTTGTACATCCCGGCAGTGAAATTTACGGAGGACTGGCAAATACCTGGGATTTTGGTATTTTAGGTGTGGAATTAAAAAATAACATTAAGCAGGCATGGTGGCAGAAGTTCGTAAAAGAAAGCCCTACAAACGTTGGTGTAGACTGTGCAATTTTAATGAATCCCCAGACATGGGTAGCATCCGGACATCTGGGCAGCTTCTCAGACCCTCTGATGGACTGTAAGGAATGTCATGAAAGATTCCGTGCAGATAAAATTATTGAAGACTTTGTACAGGAAAAAGGAATTACCTTAGAATCTGCAGTAGACGGCTGGAGCCAGGAACAGATGAAGAACTTTATCGAAGAGCATCAGATTCCATGTCCAAGCTGCGGAAAACATAATTTTACCGATATCAGACAGTTTAACCTGATGTTCAAAACATTCCAGGGTGTAACCGAAGATGCAAAAAATACCGTATATCTTCGTCCGGAAACCGCACAGGGTATCTTTGTAAACTTCAAAAATGTACAGAGAACTTCCCGTAAGAAAATTCCTTTTGGAATTTGTCAGGTAGGTAAATCTTTCCGTAATGAGATTACTCCCGGTAACTTCATTTTCCGTGTAAGAGAATTTGAACAGATGGAAATGGAATTCTTCTGTGAACCGGATACCGATCTGGAATGGTTTGCATATTGGAAAAAATATTGTATCGATTGGTTAAAGTCACTTGGCATGAAGGAAGAAGAGATGCGTGTACGTGACCATGATAAAGAAGAGCTTTCTTTCTACTCAAAGGCCACCACAGACGTAGAGTTCTTATTCCCGTTTGGCTGGGGTGAACTCTGGGGTATTGCAGACAGAACTGACTATGACCTTACCCAGCATCAGAATACATCAGGGGAAGATCTTACATACTTCGATGATCAGAAGAATGTTCGTTATATTCCTTATGTTATCGAGCCATCCGTTGGTGTGGAAAGACTTTTCCTTGCATTCCTTTGTGGAGCATATGATGAAGAAGAAATTGGAGAAGGAGATGTACGTACGGTTCTGCATTTCCATCCGGCACTTGCACCGGTAAAAATCGGTGTGCTTCCGCTTTCCAAGAAGTTAAATGAAGGCGCAGAAAAGATTTATAACCAGCTTTCCAAGAAATATCATTGTGAATTTGATGACAGAGGAAATATTGGTAAGAGATATCGTAGACAGGATGAAATCGGAACTCCTTTCTGTATTACATACGACTTTGATTCTGAGACCGATCAATGTGTAACGGTTCGTTTCCGTGATTCCATGGAACAGGAACGTGTGGCAATCGCAGATTTGGATGCTTATTTCGCAGATAAGTTTACATTTTAAGCAGATGATTGCAAAACATGCAGAATAGGGAGAGAAAAGAAATGAGACAATTCACTTCAGATGAACTGAGAAAAACCTGGAAACAATTTTATATGGATCGTGGACATGTAGATGTAGGAGCAGTGTCTCTTGTATCAGATGGTTCTACCGGTGTGTTATTTAACGTTGCCGGAATGCAGCCACTGATGCCTTATCTTCTGGGTCAGAAGCATCCTTTGGGAACAAGACTTTGCAACGTACAGGGCTGTGTCCGCACCAACGATATTGATTCTGTAGGTGACAAGAGCCATGTGACATTTTTTGAAATGATGGGAAGCTGGAGTCTTGGAGATTATTTCAAAAAGGAGCGCTGCCAGTGGAGTTTTGAACTGCTGACTGACGTGTTTGGATTTGATGCAGACCATCTTGCAGCTACGGTATTTGCAGGTGATGAAAATGCACCGAGAGATGAAGAAGGTGCACAGTATCGTATTGCTTCCGGTTTTAAGAAGGAAAATATTTATTATTTACCGGCAGAAGATAACTGGTGGGGATTGGAATATGGTCCCTGTGGTCCTGATAGTGAAATGTTTTATGTCGCAGATAAGCCGGATTGCGGACCGGATTGTGGTCCTGGCTGTCATTGCGGAAAATATACAGAGCTTGGTAATGATGTATTTATGCAGTATGAAAAACATCATGACGGTCATTTAACACCTCTGAAACAGAAAAATGTAGATACCGGCTGGGGATTAGAGCGTATCCTTGCATTTTTAAATGGCACCAAGGATGTGTACCGCATTGATTTGTTTGCACCGGTTATTGCATATATTGAAAAGAAATCCGGTACAAAGTATGAGCAGGATGTAAAGCTTACGCGTTCCATGCGTATTCTGGCAGATCATATTCGTACCAGCGTGATGTTGATTGGTGACGAGGCAAAGCTTCTTCCATCCAATGTGGGAGCGGGCTATGTGCTGCGCCGTCTGATTCGCCGTGCGGTCAGACATGGACGTATGCTGAATTTAAAAACAGAGGATCTGCTGACGATTGCACAGATGTATATTGAAGATATCTATGCGGAAAGCTATCCGTTATTAGTGAAAAATAAAGAATTTGTTCTTTCTGAATTGAAGAAAGAGATTAACCGTTTTGAGAGTACGCTGGAAAACGGTATGAAGGAATTTAAGAAGATTCTGGAGCAGAAAAAGGAAGCAAAATCGGCTGAAATCGATGGAAACTCTGCGTTTTATCTTTATGATACGTTTGGTTTCCCGATTGAGCTTACCGTAGAACTTGCAGAAGAAGAAGGACTTAAGGTAGATGAAGAGGGCTTTGCCAAAGCAATGGAAGAGCAGAAGCAGAAAGCAAGAGATAACCAGAGCTTTGCAGCAAAACTTTCCAATGATTCTGCAATGTATGAGGAATTGGATGATGCCATTGTCAGTGAATTTGTCGGATATGACACCTTAAAGGGAGAAAGCACGATTGCAGCCATGAGCAGTGGTACGGAATGGAAGGATGCCCTGAATGAAGGTGAAGAGGGAACCCTGATTACTTTGAAAACACCATTTTATGCAACAATGGGTGGACAGAAGGGGGACTTCGGTGTGATTAAAACAGCAGGCGGAACCTTTGAAGTTACTGATACGGTAAAGCTTCCCGGAGGACGCATTGGTCATATTGGTAAAGTGGTTTCCGGAAAGATTTCCAAACAGGAGAACGCAACACTTGAAGTTTCTTCCCTGAATCGTGGAAATACCTGTAAAAACCATACCGCAACACACCTTTTGCAGGAGGCACTTCGTGAAGTCCTTGGTGACCACGTGGAGCAGTCCGGTTCTTATCAGGATGGTGAAAGAACACGTTTTGACTTCAGTCATGGTCAGGCAATGACGGCAGAAGAAATCCGAAAAGTAGAAGAAATTGTTAACAATAAAATCGAAGAAGACCTTCCGGTTGAAACAAAGGTTATGAGCCTTGAGGAAGCTAAGAAAACAGGCGCAATGGCTTTGTTTGGAGAAAAATATGGGGATACGGTCCGCGTTGTTATGATTGGAGATTTCTCCAAGGAGCTTTGCGGTGGTACTCATGTAGGACATACCGGAGAAATCGCATCCTTTAAGATTTTATCCGAGTCCGGTGTTGCAGCCGGAATCCGTCGTATTGAGGCGATTACCGGAAGAAATGTGGCAGCATATTATCAGGAAATGGAAGAAAAGCTGAATGCAGTAGCAAAAGTGATGAAGACAACTCCTGCTTCTGTTTTGGAACGTGCCGAGCATTTGATGGCAGAGGTGAAGTCTTTGCAGAGTGAATTGGAATCCTTAAAGAGTAAAGCAGCGAAAGATGCACTTGGTGATGTTATGGACCAGGTAACAGAAGTAAATGGTGTGAAGCTGCTCGCAACCGCAGTACCGGGTGTTGATATGAATGGACTCCGTGATTTGGGAGACCAGTTAAAGACAAAGCTTGTAGAGGGTGTTATTGTATTGATTTCCGAATGTGACGGAAAAGTAAATATGGTAGCTATGGCAAACGAGGAAGCCCAGAAAGCCGGTGCACATGCAGGTAATCTGATTAAAGGAATTGCAGCTCTTGTCGGCGGTGGTGGCGGCGGACGCCCGAACATGGCACAGGCAGGCGGTAAGAATCCGGCAGGTATTCCGGAAGCACTTGCAAAATGTTCTGAAGTCCTGAAAGAACAGATAAAATAAAATTATTGGATGTATTTGTAAAAAAATCTTGACGGGACTATGAAATATGCTATAATATGGTTTGTGTGCGAGTACGCACAAAGAATAACCCAGTCAGTCATGTTACTAGAAGGGACTGAAGGGAGGTCAGGGTGTAAATGTCAAACGTAATCGTAAAAGAAAACGAGACTTTAGATAGCGCTTTACGTCGTTTTAAGAGAAGCTGTGCTAAGGCCGGTATTCAGCAGGAAATTCGTAAGAGAGAACATTACGAGAAACCAAGCGTTAAGCGTAAGAAAAAGTCAGAAGCAGCAAGAAAACGTAAATACAACTAATAAAACGTAAACGTGAGCCCTTGGAGTAATACTAAGGGCTTTCTTGTTTGTTACGAATGAGGGAGACCAGAATGTGGACAAAAGAGTTATTTGGATTTGATGTGTATCATCTGGTAGCAGCTTTTATTATTTATAGCATGCTTGGATGGCTGGTAGAATCCATATATATGTCAATTTGTAATAAAAAAATAACAAACAGAGGATTTGGAAAAGGACCGTTTTGCCCGATTTATGGATTTGGAGCTGTGTTTGGATATATTATTCTGAGTCCGTTATCGCATAATCCAATTTTGTTGTATCTGGCAGGTGCAGTTGTTGCAACGGTTTTTGAGTATGGTGTTGGACGTCTGATGTTGTTCCTGTTTGGAGAAGTATGGTGGGATTATAAGAACAAGCCCTGTAATTTTCAGGGATTGATTTGTCTGGAAAGTACCATTGCGTGGGGATTTTATGCAATTATTATCATCACCTTTCTGAATGCAAAGGTAATGGGTCTGATTGACCGTTATGATGTTGCACTTGGCAAACGTTTTTGCATTATGGTACTTTGTATCGTTTTAATTGATTATCTGTTCCAGTTTGCAAGATTGTTTGGTACAGATATCAAAAAAGGAAAAGAAAAAGTATTGAGCGTTTACAAAGCGTTCCGTGCCAGATGGTAGAAAACAAAAAATATAAAATAAATCCGAAGAGCTTGCCGTAGGGCAGGCTCTTTTGGTATTTTCAGCACTTTTTTTTCATATGCATAGGTATAGAATGTTACGGGGAGAGTATAACCGTGAAGAAAATATGCAAAAAACTTTTGTGCTGGTTGATATGCTTTGGAATATTTGTATCAACATCCACAACAGCAATGGCTGCGCCGGAGGTGGATGCACCATCCTATGTTTTAATGGAGGCATCTACGGGAAAAATCATATGTGAAAAAAATGCAGATGAGCGTCGAAGTCCTGCAAGCATTACGAAAATCATGACATTGCTTTTGATTTTTGATTATCTGAATACGGGAAGAGTGACGTTACAGAGCGAGGTTACAACAAGTGCCTATGCGAAGTCCATGGGAGGCTCCCAGGTGTTTCTGGAAGAGGGGGAAGTACAGACGCTCGAAACCATGATTAAATGTATTGCAGTGGCTTCCGGGAATGATGCAAGTGTTGCAGTGGCAGAATATCTGGCGGGGAGTGAGGCGGAATTCGTCAAGATGATGAACTTGAAAGCAGAAGAGCTGGGAATGGAAAATACACATTTTGAAGACTGCTGCGGACTTACTGATTCTGACGGACATTATTCTTCGGCAAAAGATGTTGCCATTATGTCCAGGGAACTGATTACGAAGCATCCGGAAATATTTAATTATACGAAAATCTGGATGGAAGATATCACGCATGAAACGCCGAGAGGAACGTCCAGCTTTACATTATCAAGTACGAATAAACTGCTTAAAATGTATGAATGGACGACAGGGTTAAAAACAGGCTCCACAAGTAAGGCAAAATACTGTTTGTCTGCAACGGCCAAAAAAGATGATATTGAATTGATTGCAGTTGTGATGGGCTCCTCGAATAATAAAATCCGATTTCAGGATGCAATGTCCCTGCTGACTTATGGTTATAGTATCAGCTCGTTATATGAAGATAAAAATGAAGAGGTTCTTCCTGAGTTGGTGATTCGTGGCGGAATTGAAGAGAATGTCCCGTTACAGTATCAGGGGGCTTTTCGCTACCTGGATACGGAAGGGCAGGCATTGAGCCAGATTGAAAAGAAAATTTTACTGCCGGAAGAACTGGAAGCACCAGTAGAGGAAGGAAAGGCAGTTGGTGAGGCTGTCTATCTTCTGAATGGAAATCGGATTGGCAGTGTATCCATACTTGCAGGAAAAAGCGTGGCAAAGGCACAGTACAAAGACTATTTGCAAAAAGTGTGGAAATTGTTTTATACTATCTAAGAAAGAATAGAGCGAAGAAAGGATTGCCCTATGTTAAAATATCTGGGAATGATTCTCCTGATAGGAATCTGCTTTTTTATTATTGTGATGGTGATGGATTGCAATCGTTTTGTGGTGCGGACATATTCCTATCGAAATAAAAAGTTAAAGAAACCACTGACAATCGTTCAGTTGTCAGACCTTCATAATAAAGAGTTTGGGAAAAACAATAAAAAGCTGGTGGATACCATCTGCAGGGTGGCACCGGATCTTGTGATTCTTTCCGGAGATATGTTTACCTCACTGGCAAACAAGAAGACGGAGGAAGCAAGCTGTCTGGTAAAGCAGCTTGCAGCAAAATATCCGGTCTATTACAGTAATGGAAATCATGAACAGAAAACGAAGGATGAAGTGGAAGAATTTGGAACCCTGTATGAAGATTATTGCCGGGAACTGATTGGAGCAGGAGTCCATTTTTTATCAAATGAGAATTGCTATCTGGAGGAGTACAATCTTAGAATTTATGGATTGGAAATATCCAGGGAATATTATCGAAAATTCCGTAAACATTATGTTTCTGCGGAAAATATTCGGGAATATCTGGGAGAACCGGACCAAAGTTCGGTTTCTCTTATGATTGCCCATAATCCGGAATATTTCCCTGCCTATGCAGATTGGAAAGCAGATTTGGTATTATCGGGGCATGTACATGGTGGTCTGATGAGACTTCCCATTCTGGGAGGGGTAATTGCTCCTTCCATGAAACTGTTTCCCAAATATGATGGCGGAGTTTTTAAAGAACAGGATTCAACTATGATTCTGAGCCGGGGACTTGGAACACATACACTTCCCATCCGGATTTTTAATCCGGGTGAGCTGGTGGTGATTCGGTTGACGCCCTAGTGGTTAAATGGTAAAATATTGAAGTTCAAAAGAGCAGGAGGTACGTCAGATGGATAAGTTATCAACAAAGTTATTTGACCATACGATTTTAAAAGCAGATGCAACAAAGGAAACTGTTATGCGAATCTGCCGTGAGGCAAAAGAGCATGATTTTATGTCTGTTTGTGTAAACAGTTATTACACATCGCTTGTAAAAGAACAATTAAAGGGAAGTGATGTAAAGGTTTGTACGGTGGTTGGATTTCCACTTGGACAGATGAGTACCCGTGCAAAAGCTGCAGAAACGGCATTTGCCATAGAAGATGGTGCGGATGAAATTGATATGGTAATCAATGTGGCAGCATTAAAAGATAAAGAATATGATGTTGTATATGAAGATATTCTGGCAGTACGAAATGCATGCAAAAATGCTACATTAAAGGTTATTATTGAGACATGCCTTTTGAACGAAGAAGAGAAAGTGAAAGCGTGCGAGCTTTCCAAAAAAGCGGGTGCAGATTTTGTGAAGACATCGACTGGCTTTTCTACCGGTGGGGCAACAGCTGAAGATGTTGCATTGATGCGCAAAACAGTTGGCGCAGAGCTTGGCGTAAAAGCATCCGGAGGAATCCGCGATAAAGAAACCGCAGTAAAAATGGTAGAAGCAGGGGCAAACCGTCTTGGAACGAGTGCTACCATTGCAATTTGCAGTTAAAGGGGCAGAAAAATGGCAATATCGGTTAAACTGGAGGCTTTTGAGGGACCTCTTGACCTGCTCCTTCATTTGATAGAAAAAAATAAAGTAGACATTTATGATATTCCGATTGTAGAGATTACAGAGCAATATCTTGATTATATCAAGGCCATGGAAACTGAGGATATGAATGTAATGAGTGAATTCCTCGTAATGGCTGCAACGCTTCTTGATATAAAATGCAGGATGCTTCTTCCCAAAGAGGTGAATGAAGAGGGAGAAGAGGAAGATCCACGGGCAGAGCTGGTGGAAAAACTGCTGGAATACAAAATGTACAAGTATATGGCATATGAACTAAAGGACCGGCAGATGGATGCCGGAAAAACCTGGTTTAAAGAGCGTACCATGCCTAAGGAAATCGAAGAATATCGTCCGCCGATTGATATGGAAACATTGTTGGGCGACGCGAATCTCGGCAAGCTGCAGGAATTGTTTAAAATGGTCATGCGGCGCCAGGAGGATAAAATCGACCCGGTTCGTAGTACCTTCGGTAAAATTGAAAAAGATGAAATCGATATGGATTTAAAGACATCCTATGTTGAAGAATATATCCAGCATCACAAGAAATTCAGTTTTATGGAGCTGATGGAAAAGCAGCATAGTAAAATGGAAATTATTGTAACATTTATGGTGATTTTGGAAATGATGAAGATGGGAAAAATAACCATTGTTCAGGAAGATACCTTTGATGACATCTGGATTACATCAAAAGCAGGCTAAAGAAAGAGAGTTTTTATGAATAGAGAAAAGCAGAAGGCGGTTCTGGAGGCAGTCCTTTTTACGATGGGAGAGGCCGTAGAGGCAGAGCGTCTGGCATCCGTATTGGAAATTGATAAAAAGGAAGTTCGTGAACTTCTTCTTGAAATGAAGAAAGAGTATGAGGAAAAAGATTGCGGTGTGACGCTGATTGAATTGGACGATTCTTTTCAAATGTGCACAAAACCGGAAATGTATGAATACCTGATTAAAATCGCAAAGACACCACGGAAATATGTGCTGACAGATACACTGTTGGAAACACTTTCCATTGTGGCATACAAGCAGCCGATTACCAGAGCAGAGATTGAACGTGTGCGTGGAGTCAGCTGTGACCATGCGGTGAACCGTCTTGTGGAATTTGGATTGATTACAGAGGTCGGTCGTATGGATGCACCGGGAAGACCATTACTTTTTGGAACCACAGAGGAATTCCTTCGCAGCTTCGGAGTAAAATCATTAGAAGAATTACCGGAACTTTCCGCAGTGCAAATAGAAGAGTTTAAACAACAGGCAGAAGCAGAAGCGGATGCTACGGTTCAGGTGGATGTGTAAATAGTACACATCCACTTTTTATGAATAATCAGGAACAGATAATAAAATGATGGATGGTCTGACGAATGCAGTATGTAAAATCAATTTTCTTTAATTCATCCGGAACAAGAACGGATTCGGTATAATACAATTCATCATTCAGATAGTAGGATAATTCGCCGACTTTCTGACCTGCAGTTACAGGAGCGTCCAATTGTTCTTCCATTTTCAAAGCTACCTGAAAGGTTTCTTCATCCGAAAGAAGGATTTTCTGCTCATCAATATGCTCTTTGCGGTCAATATAAGGTGTTTCAAACGAAAGTGCGCCAAGCAGATTCGTCTGACTGTCATAGACCGGTATTTGTGGCAAATCCTCTTCTTTATACAGATACTCCTTCAGACCGTGGGAGGTATAGTGGTTGAGACCGTAATTCATGAGCTGCCTGGTGTCCGACCATTTATAGGTTTTGTTGTTTGGCCAGCCGCAGGCAAGGAGGGCAACAACAAAGGTTCGTTCCCCCTGTCTTAAGGCACCGACATAGCAATAGCCGGCATTACCTGTAAATCCGGTTTTTCCGGAAAGTGCACCCTCCATCATATTCAGAAAGGCATTGTGATTGTTGCAGCTGTAAGACTTTCCGGTTGCGGTAAAAGAACCGTCTGACTGCTTGTAGCTGGTAAAAGAATAATTAGGTGTTCTGGTAATTTTTAGAAAAGCTTCCCGCATCGGTGACTCCATAATACAATAGGACATGATACGGGCAAGGTCTGTGGCAGTTGTGGAATGAATCATGGTCTGATTGCTGGAAGAGGAAGTCGCTACAGCATCCAGTCCGTTGGGAGTAATAAAGCAGGTATCCGTACAGCCGATTTCTTTTGCTTTTTTGTTCATCAGGGAAGCAAAGGCTTCCGTGCTGCCGGATATTTTTTCGGCGATAATTACCGCGGAGTCGTTGTGGGATTCCAGCATCAGAGAATAGAGAAGGTCGTTCAGCTTGAAGTATTCTCCGGACCTTGCACCAAGATGAACTTTGGGCATGCTGGAGGCATAGGGAGAAACTTCGGCATAATCCTCCAGATTTCCGTTTTCAAGAGCAAGAATGCAGGTCATAATTTTTGTGGTGCTCGCCATGGGCATAACCTGGGAACCATTTTTTTCGTAGAGAACCCTGCCGGAATCAGCATCCATTAAAACAGCTGATTTTGCATATAGATTTAGCGAGGCAGAGTTGTCATCATTTTTTGCATATACAGACGAAAACGGGGACAAAAACAAAGACAGAATCACTCCCCAGAGAATAAGGAGAGGGATTTTTTTTCTTGAATACATATGGGAATCCTTTTGCAAATGCTCTCCACAATATATATGCAAAATGGAAAATGGATATTCGAAACAGGTGGTATGAAAAATTTTTGTAAAATTTTTTAGAAAAAGGAAAATTAAACTATGCGATTTCGGACATTTGTGTTATACTACCATAGACGATTTATGGGGTACATGTACCCTTATAATAGTGTTATAATTTTTTTAATATAAAATGGAGGGCTGAAGAATATGAGTACTACTTCACAAGCGAGACAGAGAATTACATCTTTGCTCGATGAAAACAGTTTCGTTGAAATTGGTGCACTTGTAACAGCAAGAAGCACAGATTTTAATATGAAACAGACAGACACTCCTTCTGACGGTGTAATCACCGGTTATGGAGTAATTGGTGGTAATCTTGTATATGTATACAGCCAGGATGCTTCCGTATTAAACGGCAGCGTTGGTGAAATGCATGCAAAGAAAATCGCTAATCTTTATGACCTTGCACTGAAGATGGGAGCACCTGTAATTGGTCTTGTTGAGTCTGCAGGACTGAGATTACAGGAAGCAACGGACGCGCTGAACGGATTTGGCGAAATCTACATGAAGCAGGTAATGTGTTCCGGAGTGATTCCACAGATCACCGGTATTTTCGGAAACTGTGGTGGCGGACTTGCATTAATCCCTACTTTGACAGACTTTACTTTTATGGAAGAAAGCAAAGCAAAATTATTTGTGAACGCTCCAAACACCTTGGATGGCAATGAAGTAAGCAAGTGTGATACTTCCTCTGCTGCATTCCAGAGTGAGGAAGCTGGTATCGTTGATGTTGTTGCAGATGAAGCAACCGTAATCGCAAAGATTCGTGAGCTTGTATGCATGCTTCCTGCAAATAATGATGATATGTCCTTTGAAGAGTGCACCGATGATTTGAACCGCGTATGTGAAAACATGGAAGCAGCAGTTGCAGATCCGGCAGTTTCTCTTTCTCAGATTTCTGACAACGGACAGGTATTTGAAGTAAAAGCTTCTTATGCAAAAGAAATGGTAACTGCATTTATTAAATTGGATGGCGTTACCGTAGGTGCAGTAGCAAACCGTACCGCTCTTTATGATGAAAACGGCGAAGCAGAGAAGTTTGATGCAGTATTAACTCCTGCAGGATGTGAAAAGGCAGCAGAGTTTGTAAACTTCTGTGATGCATTTGATATTCCTGTATTATCCTTAACAAACGTAAAGGGCTACAAAGCAGACAAGTGTTCTGAAAAGAAGATTGCAAAAGCAGCAGCTAAACTTACTTATGCGTTTGCAAACGCAACTGTTCCGAAGGTAAACGTAATTGTTGGAGAAGCTTTCGGAAGTGCATATGTAACCATGAACTCCAAAGCAATCGGTGCAGATATTACAATTGCTTATCCTACTGCACAGATTGGAACAATGGATGCAAAGCTTGCAGCTAAGATTATCTGCGACGGTCAGGGAGCAGATGCCATTGATGCATGTGCAAAGGAATATGCAGAACTTCAGAATAATGTAACAAGTGCAGCAAAGCATGGATATGTAGATCAGATTATTGAACCGGTTGATACCAGAAAGTATGTAATCGGAGCTTTTGAAATGTTATTTACAAAGAGCGAAGACAGACCGGTAAAGAAACATGGCACCGTATAGAAAGGAATTGCTTAATATGAAAAAACGTTTATTAGTATTAGGTATGATCATCTGTATGCTTTTGGGTCTGACCGCATGTGGCAGTTCTGCACAGGACGAGACGAATTATATGGCTGATGCGGACGCATTGGGACTGGCAGAATACTGCTTTGGATTCGTTGGCTCTATGGATGCAACACAGATTGAAACTGCTGAAAAGCAGGGGTATGATGTTTCTGTTGTCAAAAGTGCACGTGAGAGCTATGAAAGCGCAATGAAAGAAGTTGGCACTGTTACGGGCATGGGAGAATTAAAGCAGAACACCATGGATGTAGATGTGACTGAGGGAACTGTTCTTGCAGAAATCAAAGGAACTGACCATGATGCAACAATTGAAGTTGTATACGAAAAAGGTGCTCCAACCAGTATTACTGTAAATACGGTATATACATTTGCAGAGGGTATGGAAAAGGCAGCTTTGAATACACTTCTTGGTATGGGAACAGTATTCGTAGTTTTGATTCTGATCAGCTTTATCATCAGCTGTTTCAATTTTATTCCTAAAATTCAGGCAGCATTTTCCAAGAAGCCGAAACAGGAAGAAATCAAGACAAAAGCAGTTGATAATACCATTGCACAGATTATTGAAAAAGAAGAATTATCAGATGATTTAGAACTTGTGGCTGTTATTGCAGCAGCTGTTGCAGCAAGCCAGGGAGCTTCTTCTACAGACGGTTTTGTAGTAAGAAGTATCAGAAAACATATTTAGATTCAATTAGGAGGATTTAGTAATGAAAAACTATACAATTACCGTTAACGGCAACGTATATGATGTAGTAGTAGAAGAAGGCGCATCTACAGGAGCTCCTGTAGCAGCACCTGTAGCACCGAAGGCAGCTCCTAAAGCAGCTCCTGTAGCAGCACCAAAGGCAGCAGCAGCTGGCGCAGGCTCTGTAAAGGTTGAAGCTGGAGCGGCCGGTAAAGTATTTAAGATTGAAGCTTCTGTAGGACAGGCAGTAAAGGCAGGAGATCCTGTTGTTATTATCGAAGCAATGAAGATGGAAATTCCAGTTGTTGCTCCTTCTGATGGTACAGTAGCTAGTATTGATGTAGCAGTAGGTGATGCTGTTGAAGCAGGTTCCTGCCTTGCAACATTAAACTAATACGAATGTAGCTACGAAAACCGACAGGAGGTAAAAGAAATGGATTATATTGTAACAACACTGGACAACCTGATTCATCAGACAGCATTCTTCAATCTGACTTGGGGAAACTATCTGATGATTGTTGTAGCATGTGTGTTCCTTTATCTTGCGATTGCAAAAGATTTTGAGCCATTACTTCTTTTGCCAATTGCATTCGGTATGCTTCTTGTAAATATCTATCCGGATATTATGATGCATATTGAGGATTCACCGAATGGAACCGGTGGACTTTTGTATTATTTTTATCTCTTAGATGAATGGGCAATCATGCCATCCCTGATTTTCATGGGTGTAGGCGCGATGACCGACTTTGGTCCTCTGATTGCAAATCCTAAGAGCTTCTTACTTGGTGCTGCAGCACAGTTTGGTATTTTTGCAGCATACTTCGGAGCAATTGCAATGGGCTTTAATGACAAGGCCGCAGCAGCAATCTCCATTATCGGTGGTGCAGATGGTCCTACATCCATCTTCCTTGCAGGAAAGCTTGGACAGACTTCCTTACTTGGACCTATCGCAGTAGCAGCATATTCTTATATGTCTTTGGTGCCGATTATTCAGCCGCCAATTATGAAGCTGCTGACCACAGAAAAGGAAAGAAAAATCAAAATGGGACAGCTTCGTCCAGTATCCAAACTCGAGAAGATTCTGTTCCCGATTATCGTAACAATCGTAGTAAGTATGATTCTTCCTACCACAGCTCCTCTTGTAGGTATGCTGATGCTTGGTAACCTGTTCAGAGAATCCGGAGTAGTTCGTCAGTTGACAGATACTGCATCCAATGCATTGATGTACATCGTAGTAATTTTGCTTGGTACATCCGTTGGTGCTACTACAAGTGCAGAAGCATTCCTGAACATGGACACATTGAAAATTGTTGCACTCGGTCTGATTGCATTTGCATTCGGTACAGCAGCCGGCGTATTGTTCGGTAAATTGATGTGTGTTGCTACCAAAGGTAAGGTTAATCCGCTCATTGGTTCTGCCGGAGTATCCGCAGTACCTATGGCTGCCAGAGTATCTCAGAAGGTTGGTGCGGAATCCGATCCGACAAACTTCCTTTTGATGCATGCTATGGGACCTAACGTAGCCGGAGTTATTGGTACAGCAGTTGCAGCCGGAACATTCATGGCTGTATTTGGAGTATTTTAAATTTAATTGGAGGAAAAAATTATGGCAGAACAGGTTAAAAAACCGGTTGGAATTATGGAGACCGTTCTTCGTGATGCACATCAGTCTTTGATTGCTACAAGAATGCCTACCGAAATTATGCTTCCAATCGTTGATAAGATGGATAAAGTTGGCTACCATGCAGTAGAATGCTGGGGTGGTGCAACATTTGATGCTTCCTTAAGATTCTTAAAGGAAGATCCATGGGACAGACTTCGTAAATTAAGAGATGGATTTAAGAATACAAAACTTCAAATGCTTTTCAGAGGTCAGAATATCTTAGGATACAGACCATATGCAGATGATGTTGTGTATGCTTTCGTTGAGAAGTCTATTGCAAACGGTATTGATGTAATCCGTATTTTTGACTGCTTGAATGACCTTCGTAACTTACAGGCAGCGGTTGATGCTACTGAGAAGATTAAAAAGCAGGAAGGAAGAGGCGAGGCACAGGTTGCATTGTCTTATACTTTAGGAGATGCTTATACATTAGAGTATTGGGCAGACATGGCTAAGAAGATTGAAGAGATGGGTGCAGATTCCATCTGTATCAAGGATATGGCTGGTCTTCTTGTTCCTTACAAGGCTGCAGAGCTGATTAAAGCAATGAAGGAGAATACAAAACTTCCTATTCAGCTTCATACACACTATACTTCAGGTGTTGCTTCCATGACATATCTGAAGGCAGTAGAAGCTGGTGTAGATGTTATCGACTGTGCAATTTCTCCTTTTGCACTTGGAACATCACAGCCTGCAACAGAAGTTATGGTTGAAACCTTTAAGGGAACTCCTTATGATACCGGTTATGACCAGAATCTTCTTGCAGAAATTGCAGACTATTTCAGACCTTACCGTGAGCAGTGTATTGAAAGCGGCTTAATGAGCACAAAGGTTCTTGGCGTAAACATTAAGACATTACTTTACCAGGTACCTGGTGGTATGTTAAGTAACATGGTTAGCCAGTTAAAGGAACAGCATGCAGAAGATAAGTATCAGGATGTTTTGGAAGAGATTCCAAGAGTTCGTAAGGATTGTGGTGAGCCACCTCTTGTTACTCCTTCTTCACAGATTGTTGGTACTCAGGCTGTATTTAACGTTCTTATGGGCGAAAGATATAAGATGGCTACCGGAGAATTCAAGGATTTACTTCGTGGTAAATACGGACAGACTGTTAAGCCAATGAATCAGGAAGTAATTGATAAGGTTATTCCTGGAGAACAGAGATTTACTTCTCGTTCCGCAGATGCAGCAGGTCTGACAAACGAAATGGAAAAACTTGAATCCGAAATGAAGGAATGGAAGCAGCAGGATGAAGACGTATTGTCCTATGCATTATTCCCTCAGGTTGCAACTGACTTCTTTAAGTATCGTCAGGCACAGCAGGAAAAGGTTGATTTAACCCAGGCTGATACAAAGAATGCAGCATATCCTGTATAATTTTTGAAATGTATGAGGAAGAGCTACCCTTTTATAAAGGGTGGCTCTTTTTATAGTTTGAAAAGACTATTGACATCACTTCCCGGAATCGATAAAATAATAACGTATGTTATACAAAATGAGAAGGTGAAGGTGGGTACATGGCAAGAAAAGAAACAATTACAAAGAATGATATCTTAGAGGCAGCATTTTCCATGCTGTGCGAAGAAGGGGCAGAGCAGGTAACAGCGCGTAAACTGGCAGCAAGAGCAAATTGCTCTACACAACCGATTTTCCGCGTTTACAAGAATATGGATGAACTTCTTGCAGAATTGTTTGCAAAAGCATGTGACTTTTTTGAGGATTATTATGCAGAGTTCCCAAGACAAACCGTCACACCATTTGTAAATCTGGGACATGCATATATTCATTTTGCACAGGAGCATCCAAAGGTTTTTGCGTTTTTGTTTTTGGCTGAAAACCGTTATGGCAGAAGTCTGTATGATTTGATTAACGGAAAAGCAGGAAATGTAGGAAAAGAAATCCAGATGGCGTCTTCCCAGGGATGTCGGAATGCCAGTGAACTCTTTATGAAAATGTGGATTTTTATTCATGGTGCAGCATGTATGTCATTGACAGGTGATTATGATCTGGGAGATGAAGAAACGGTACAGATGCTGAAGGATTCTTATCAGTCATTTCGATAGAACATAGATTAGGACAGGGGTTAGGTGACGTATGGATATAATTACCCGTATGAATGATAAATATATGAAAATGAGTAAGGGGCACAAAGCAATTGCGTCTTACATTTCAGACCACTACGAGCAGGCAGTTTTTATGACGGCGGCAAAGCTTGGCGAAACGGTAGGAGTCAGTGAATCCACGGTAGTCCGGTTTGCAATTGCCTTGGAGTATGACGGATACCCGGAATTTCAAAAAGCATTAGAGGAATGGGTAAAAAATAAATTAAACTCGGTACAGAAAGTGGGGGCAAAGTATGGAAAAAGCTCCCAGGCGGAAATATTGCATTCGGTATTAAGTGCTGATATTGAAAAAATTAAAGACACTATGGTAAATGTGGACGCTGTTGCATTTGAAGCAGCGGTAAATATTATCCTTGAGGCAAAAACAGTATACCTGGTAGGTGTCAGAAGCTGTGAGCCATTGGCTGACTTTTTACATTTCTATCTGAACATGATCCGTGGTAACGTGGTTCTTGTGAAAACAACAAGTGTATCGGAAATGTTTGAGCAGATGATTCGGATTCATGAGGATGATGCCATTATTGGAATCAGCTTCCCAAGATATTCCATGCGTACATTAAAAGCCATGGAGTTTGCAAATGACCGGAATGCAAAGGTTATTACCATTACGGACAGCATTCATTCTCCGATGAACCTTTATTCCTCCTGCAATCTTCTTGCAAGAAGTGATATGGTTTCGATTGTAGATTCTCTTGTCGCACCGCTTAGTCTGATTAATGCGCTTGTGGTTGCACTTTGCCTGAAACGACCGGCAGAGGTAAAAGAAAATCTGGAAACATTGGAAGAGGTTTGGAATAATTACCAGGTTTATCTGAATGATGAAATTAATTTTGTGGATGAAGAGCCTATTTTGAATTACTCTCTGATGAAGCAGGAAGAAACCGGAGAGGAAGAGAATGCGTAAGGTTTTAGTAATTGGTGGTGGCGCTGCTGGTATGATGGCAGCCATTACGGCAGCCAAAGCAGGTGCTGAGGTAACACTTTTTGAAAAAAATGAAAAGACCGGAAAGAAGATATATATTACAGGAAAAGGCCGATGCAATGTGACGAATGGCTGTGCGTGGGATGCTTTTTTTGAAAATATTGTTTCTAATGGAAAGTTTTTGTACAGTGCATATGCTGCTTTTGACAATCAGAGTATCATCGGACTTTTGGAAGAAGCCGGCTGTCCGTTGAAGGAAGAACGAGGCGAACGTATTTTTCCGGTATCGGATCATTCTTCAGATGTGATTGCAGCATTAAACCGATTACTCCGGAAATACCGGGTGAAAGTAATGCTTGGCGCACAGGTGCGTGAAATCGCATATGCGGAACCGGAGGAAACAGAACCGTGCCGGAGTGTGAATGGAGTCATACTTTCAAATGGTGACAGGCAAATGGCAGATGCGGTAATTGTGGCAACCGGTGGAAAGTCCTATGAAGCAACCGGTTCGACCGGAGATGGCTATCAATTTGCCACAGAAAGCGGACACACGGTTCGTGAATTAAGACCGGCACTTGTTCCTTTTACCGTAAGGGAAGAATGGTGCAGGCAATTGCAGGGACTCTCCTTAAAGAACGTTTCCTGTATGATAAAGAAGGATAAGAAAAAGATATATGAAGGCTTTGGCGAGATGCTGTTTACTCATTTTGGTGTAAGCGGACCGCTGATGCTGAGTGCAAGTAGTTTTTATGCAAAGAAATATTACGGAGAAGAGGTTTTACTTTCTATTGATTTAAAACCGGCATTATCGGTGGAACAATTGAATCAGAGAATTCTCCGTGATTTTGAAAAAAATAGAAACCGACAGTTTAAAAATGCGTTATCGGAGTTGCTGCCGGCGAAAATGATTCCGGTAATCGTGATGTTATCAGGCATTTATCCGGATAAACAGGTCAATGAAATCACTCGTGAGGAGCGTATGAAGCTGACAGAACTTCTTAAGAATCTGGCATTGACCATTACCGGTACCCAGGGCTTCCGGGAGGCAATCATTACACAGGGTGGCGTTTCGGTAAAAGAAGTGAACCCCTCAACGATGGAATCGAAGAAAGTGTCAGGACTTTATTTTGCCGGGGAGGTTCTGGATGTCGATGCATTGACTGGAGGCTTTAATTTACAGGTTGCCTGGTCGACCGGATATGTGGCAGGAAAAAGTGCCGCAGGAATTTTGGAATAATAAGAAAACAATAAAAAAGAAGGACAGACATATGAGTTATCAGATTGCAATTGATGGACCTGCCGGAGCAGGAAAAAGTACCATAGCCAGACAGGTGGCAAAAATAAAGAACTTTATTTATGTAGATACCGGAGCAATGTATCGTGCAATGGCATACTATCTTCTTTCCGAAAAAGTAAATCCGGAGGAGGAAGAGGCAGTTTCCAAAGAATGTCTTGGTGCACATATCACCATTGAATATCAAAATGGCGAACAGGTGGTACTCTTAAACGGTAAGAATGTAAATGGGGTACTTCGTACCGAAGAAGTAGGAAACATGGCATCCGTTACAAGTAAGAATAAAAAGGTTCGCGAACGTCTGACCCAGCTTCAGAAGGAACTTGCACAGACCAACAATGTAGTTATGGACGGAAGGGATATTGGAACCTGTGTATTACCTCATGCAGATGTAAAGGTGTATCTTACTGCGAGTGCAGCAGTGCGTGCAAAACGACGTTATGACGAACTTGCTGCTAAGGGCGAAACATGTGATATTAAGAAAATTGAAGAAGATATTGTAAAAAGAGATGAGCAGGATATGAATCGCGAAATTGCACCGTTAAAACAGGCAGAGGATGCAGTGCTGATTGATTCCTCTGATATGACGATTGAAGAGGTTGTAAAAGCAATTCTTGATTTATGCAGATAAGTAACAGGCAGACGGGAGAACATGTCAGGATGGAAGTAATACTTGCAAAAAGCGCCGGCTTTTGCTTCGGTGTGAAAAAGGCAGTTGAAAAAGTATATGAACAGATTGAGCAGGGAGGCAATATCTATACCTATGGTCCAATCATTCACAACGAAGAGGTTGTTAAGGATTTGGAAAGCCGTGGTGTTGTAGTAATTGAAAATGAGCAGCAGCTGCGCGAACTGAAAGAAGGAGCAGTTGTAATCCGCTCGCATGGAGTTCCCAAGCGTATATGCGAGTTGATTGAAAAAAATGGGTTGCAATGTGTTGATGCGACCTGTCCCTTTGTGAAAAGAATTCATAATATTGTCGAAAAAGAGAGTCTGGAAGGAAAACAGATTGTTATTATTGGAAATGCCGGACACCCCGAAGTAGAAGGAATCATGGGGTGGTCACACACCAAAGCATATGTGGTGGAATCTGCCGAAGAAGCGGAAAATGTTCCGATTGAAAAGGACAAAGAGCTTTGTATTGTATCCCAAACGACATTCAATTTTAAGAAATTTAAAGAATTAGTTGAAATATTTGAGAAAAAAGGTTACAATGTTAATGTTGTGAATACTATATGTAATGCAACACAGGAAAGACAGACCGAAGCTGGCGAGATTGCAGCCAAGGTTGATGTCATGATAATAATAGGTGGTCTGCATAGTTCTAATACACGAAAGCTTTATGAAATCTGTAAAGAGAAGTGTGCTGCCACATATTTTATACAAACACTGGATGACTTGCATTTAGAATTACCTAAAGCTGCTTCTCTGGTGGGTATTACCGCAGGGGCTTCCACCCCAAACAATATTATCGAGGAGGTTCAAAATTATGTCAGAATTAACTTTTGAACAAATGCTGGAAGAATCATTAAAGACAATACATACAGGAGAGGTTGTTGAGGGTACAGTCATTGATGTTAAGCCTGAAGAAATTATTCTTAACATTGGCTACAAGTCAGACGGTGTATTAACACGTAACGAATACACCAATGAGCCGAACGTAGACTTAACAAAGGTTGCCAAGGTTGGCGATACCATGGAAGTTAAAGTCTTAAAAGTCAATGATGGCGAAGGACAAGTTATTCTTACTTACAAGAGACTTGCTGCTGACCGTGGCAACAAGAGAATTGAAGAAGCTTACAACAACAAAGAAGTATTAAAAGCAAAAGTATCACAGGTATTAGATGGTGGTTTAAGTGTTATTATTGATGAAGTAAGAATTTTTATTCCTGCAAGTCTTGTATCAGATACTTACGAAAAAGACTTATCCAAATATGCAGGACAGGAAATTGAATTTGTAATCAGCGAATACAATCCGAAGAGAAGAAGATATATCGGTGACCGCAAGCAGTTGCTTGTAGCTGAGAAGAATGAACAGCAGCAGAAACTTCTTGAAAGCATTCACGTTGGTGATGTTGTAGAAGGTGTTGTAAAGAATGTTACAGATTTCGGTGCATTTATTGATATCGGTGGTGCTGACGGACTTCTTCATATTTCTGAAATGTCATGGGGAAGAGTTGAGAACCCTAAGAAAGTATTTAAAGTTGGCGATAAAGTAAAAGCATTTATCAAAGATATTTCCGGAACCAAGATTGCACTCAGCATGAAATTTGAAGATGCAAATCCATGGAAGGATGCAGCAACCAAGTATGCAGTTGGTAATGTAGTAACCGGTAAGGTTGCAAGAATGACAGACTTTGGTGCATTCGTAGAATTGGAAACAGGTGTGGATGCATTGTTACATGTTTCCCAGATTTCCAAAGAGCACATTGAAAAGCCGGCAGATGTTTTGAAGGTTGGTGATGAAGTTACTGCAAAGGTAGTTGACTTCAATGAAGCTGATAAGAAAATCAGCCTGAGCATCCGTGCATTGCTTACTCCTGAACCAGAAGAAGTTAAGGAAGAAGCAAAGAAGGAAGAGGAAGATGCTGATGTGGTTTCTGTAGATATTGATGCAGTAATCGCAGCAGAGGAAAACGAAGAAGCTTAAATAGAAATGTAGAAGAGCCAATCATAAAAGTGTATTTTGTGATTGGCTCTCATAAAATCATCATAAGGTGGTGAGAGCATTGACATACGATTATGAAAGATTTAAAACCGTAGTATTCCAAATGACGGGAATTGACTTGAACGCATATAAAGAGCGGCAGATGAAGCGGCGCATTGATGCACTGATTACAAAAAATGGTATGGACGGTTATGAGGCATATGTCCATCTCTTAAAAACAAACAAGGAAAAGTTTGAAGAGTTTGTAAACTATCTTACGATTAATGTTTCGGAATTTTACCGTAATCCGGATCAGTGGAAAGCCATGGATCAGGAGATTATTCCTGAATTGATTCAGCGCTTTGGAAAGAACCTGAAGATTTGGAGTGCTGCCTGCTCTACCGGTGACGAACCATATTCTCTTGTTATGGCGTTGTCACGTCATCTTCCGTTAAATCAGATTAAGATTATTGCAACAGATATTGACAAGCAGGTAATCGCAAAAGCCAAGGTCGGTTTGTACAACGAAAGAAGCATTGAATCGGTGCCGGAAGACTTGAAGCGGAAGTATTTTAAACAGATAGGTCCGTCCTATCAGATTTCTGATGAAATCAAATCGAGAGTGGAATTCCGCCAGCATAATCTCATTGAGAATGATTATGCCTCCGGTTTTCACCTGATTGTCTGTCGTAATGTGCTGATTTATTTTACTGAGGAAGCAAAGGACCAGGTATTTCATAAATTTTATAACTCTTTGGTGCCCGGTGGAATTTTATTTATCGGAAGTACCGAACAGATTGTAAATTATAAAGAAGTTGGATATGAACGTAAGAGTTCCTTCTTCTATCAGCGTCCGGCAAAGTAATTGGCTTATAAAGAGAAGAAGCTTAACAGATAAGAGATAACATCCCAAGGCGTTTCTTAGAAACGCCTTGGGATGTTTTTTGTTTGAGCAAATATTGGGGGATAATTTGGATTGGAGACCTGAAGTTATAACTTCGGTGTTTGTGTGCGATAGATTGCTTTGATTTGGATATGGCAAGTTAATGGTCTGGAAAAGCACCTAAGGAAAGTAGCTCGATTGGGTATAGGAAGCTAATAATTGAAAAAACACCCAGGGAAAGTAAGTGGCGGGGGTATAGGAAGTAAATAACTGAAAAAACACCCAAGAAAAGTATTGGATGAGGGTATTATAGAAGAAATAAGTAGCAAAATACCCATTGGAGGAGGTTGGGTAAGGGTATATTTGAAAAAAACATGTCATAATACCCACAAGAATTTAAAAGCGAGGGTAGAAAGAAACAAAAAAGCTAGATATACCCAGAGGGTACGAATAGTGCGGGTATATAGGAAAAAAGAAGCCGGAAATCTCCCAGCAAGCGTGTAGGCGAGGGTATAGGGAACAAATAACTGAAAAAATACCTAAGGAAAGCAGTCGGGATGGATAGAAATAAACTTAACGTGGATATGGAGTTTTTTCGTTGGTTAATCCAAGCAGATAATCTACACTGGTATTATAGTAGGCAGATAAGCGTATTAAAACATTGGTGGGTATATCGTTCTCGCCAGTTTCATATTTGGAATAGCCGGTTTGGGACATCCCAAGATAACGGGCAACTGTAGTCTGAGTTAAATCTTTATCTTCTCTTAAATCTCTGATTCGTTGATACATATATGTTCTCCTTTTTAGAAAGTATATCTAACCTGTTTCAGATTATTGACTTTTAACCTGAAACAGGTTAAAATATCAGTACAAATTTAGTATTATCAAATATGTATAAAAAATGAGGTGGAGAAATGAAGAAGAAATACTTGTATTTATTAGCAGGAGTACTGTTATGCTTTGGTTTGACTGCGTGTGCAAAGACATCGCAAAAAGAAACGAATGCTGAGGCAATAGCCGATGAGGCACAACAGGAAGTACAAAATGGGTTGAGTGGAGAAAATACAGAGGAAGAAGTGGCAGAGCAGACAGAAGGAGAGTATGAATATAATACGCTTCGTGGGGAGTTAGGAATAAATACTCCGGATGGTTTTTCGCTTGATGCATGTGATCTGACATCAAAAGAACTTAAACTTGTTTTCGTTGGATTTGGCGGAGAAAAGGTTACAGTAAATTGGGAAGGGAAAGGGAAAATAACAAGTCCGGATTATCTGGCGTATATGAGTGGTGAGAAAACAGAAAAACTTAATGAAATCGTAGATACTATATATGGCAAGATGTATGTATTGACCAAAAATGATAGCGCAGGTGACACGTTAGATTATTGTTATCTCGAAAAAAATGGGAATCTGTATTATATTGAAAGAAGACGAGGGACGGATACTGCGGATATTGGAAAGACATTAAATGGACTGTTTACAGGTAAAACAAAGGATGAAATTGAGAAGACCAGGTCACCGCAGGTTGAGATACAAGGCTATGAATATACCATAAAGATACCTGGTAAGGATGGTATTAGTGGAGATGAAATTGTTGATGTGTTTGGATTTCATCTTCCGGATTCCGTAAATGAAGAGGAAGTTCTGGAAGATGGTGGCACAGAAAAATATGACGGAGTCAGACTGTTTGGCAGTATAGGATTTTATTATTCTGATGCAAATGAAAGAAGCTATTATGTTAGTTGTAAGTTATTAGGAAGTTATGAACCGTTACGGGAGTTTGAGAGATATGGAAAAATTAGTAATTCGGAGACTGATTACAATTATGAAATCATAGGAAATGTCAATACAATATATGGTTCCTTGCCGGTTATCTCGGATAAAAGATCCAATAATGGCAGTACTTATTATAATGATTATGTCATTTTTCATATAAATGATGTGGATGTCTGTGTGTCTGCACAACAGTGGGGAGAAGAGCACATTGATGTTATGCAGCAGTTATTAGACGAAATGTTAAACTAGATAAAAATAAAAAAGGAATGGGCATTACATAGTCCATTCCTTTTTATTTTCAATTTCATATTAGTCCTGAAATGCAATGGTATTTAATACATGACTCGCATATTCGGAAAACAATTGTCGATTTTTCTTGATATCATCTGTTAATTCGAAGAACAAATCCTTACTGTCATATTCCCGTTTAAAAAATGGTTGTACCAATACCTTCCATTGAGGTAAATATAAGGAAATTTTCCTAGTATAACAATTCCTGGCAGTCGCCTGTTCACGATATTCTTTGTCGACGTAGGAGGCAATTGATTTGTGCAGTGCGACATCCTCCAGAGGGAGATAGTAATAGTCCTTATAGTTTGCGTAGAAATATTTCAGTTCCTCTTCATAAATGGGAACAATCAGCGTGCCTTCGTAGCCGTTGGCTTTGAAGTGACAGCTCTTGCCCATAAAACTGATGGGTACCGGGAGAGCAGATACAAAAACCATATGGATAATCAGTTCTTTCCGTGGAACACCATACAAATCATTGTAATAATTTGCCTGAACCTTGCCTGCTTTCAGGCTGCAATTAAATAAATCATAATAGGAAAGAATCGGTAAAATTTCCAGCATTCCTTTCATATCATCTGAATTATGAAGAAGAAGCGTGTGATAGAGATTATAATCATGGGAAACGGTATAATCATGATATACCTGAATCAATTCGCCACCGGTGTAAGTATCTTCCCGATGCAGTCCCAGAAATTGCTCAATTGTTTTTAGCTTGCAGTCAGGGAGTCTTAAAAAGTTCTTGTATGGTGTAATGCGCCGGTAAATATCAAGTCCTTTTTTCTCGGAAAGCGGATAGTCGATACCGTATTTTTCAGCTTTCTTTTTCAGAAAAGGAAGATCGAACGTATTTCCATTGTAATGTATCAGATATAAATAGGATTTTGCAAAATCAAAGAAAGCGGATAAGAGTTCGGCTTCCTCTTCCGGAGACTGTGCAAACCATTGACGGATTCGCCAGTTTCCTTCGTTGTAATAAGCGCAACCAATCAGATAAATGCTGGAGCTTGAAGCCAGGAAACCTGTGGTTTCGATATCAAGAAAAAGGATATCGCGCAAGTCTGCCAAACGCTCTAAAGGGTATTGAAGTTTAAAGTTATTTAATAGGATTTCCTCTGTTTTCATAAGCTGTCATATTTTCCTTTTGCATATAAATTCAACATAGATAGTGTAGCATATTTTTCAAAAATGCAGTAGTATTTTCGACAAAAATTTAGTATATTTAAAGGTAAGAATAAAGTGAAACACGGAAAGAAGGTAGTGTATGGCAAGATTAACATTTTCCGGTGGAATTCATCCTTATGATGGCAAGGATATTTCGAAATCCAAGCCCATTAAAGATGTGGACCCCAAGGGAGAATTAGTGTACCCATTATCACAGCATATTGGCGCACCGGCGAATCCGATTGTGGCAAAAAATGACCATGTCCTTGTGGGACAGAAAATTGCAGAGGCGGGGGGATTTGTTTCTGCACCAATTTATGCCACTGTTTCAGGAACGGTGAAGGCCATTGAACCAAGAAGAGTCGTGACCGGTGATAATGTGATGAGCATTGTACTTGAAAACGATGGGGAATACGAAGAGGTAGAATGGCCGGAGGCATTGGACTTTGATTCAGAAGAATATGCGGACATGACGAAGGAAGAAAAAATCAACCGTATCAGGGAGGGCGGCATCGTAGGAATGGGGGGCGCCGGATTTCCAACAGCGGTAAAACTTTCGCCGAAAGAACCGGATAAAATAGAATATGTGATTGTAAACTGTGCAGAATGTGAACCGTATTTAACATCGGATTACCGCAAGATGCTGGAAGAACCGGAACTGCTGATTGGAGGATTGAAAATCTCTCTCAGCTTGTTTGATAATGCCAGAGGAATTTTGGCGGTAGAAGATAATAAACCGGATTGCATTGCTTTATTAAAAAAATTAACCAAGGATGAACCTAAAATTACGGTTAAGGCATTAAAAACAAAATATCCTCAAGGCTCGGAACGCCATCTGATTTTTGCAACAACGGGACGGGCAATTGATTCGTCCAAGCTTCCAGCCGATGCGGGATGTATTGTAAATAATGTGGATACCGTAATTGCAATTTATCATGCAGTTATGGAGGGAAAGCCTCTGATGCATCGAATTGTAACAGTTACCGGAGATGCAATTGCAGATCCGAGAAATTTCAGGGTTCGAATTGGAACTATTTATGAGGAACTGATTGAGGAGGCAGGTGGTTTTAAGCAGCCTCCGGTAAAAATCATTTCAGGCGGTCCGATGATGGGATTTGGTATTTTTGATTTAAAAGTACCTACGACTAAAACCTCTTCGGCGCTGTTGTGCTTAACAAAGGATGACGTATCTGAGATGGAACCATCCGCATGCATTAACTGTGGAAAGTGTGTGGAGGTATGTCCGGGAAGAGTCGTTCCAAAGAAGCTTGCAGAATACGCAGAGCACTATGATGAAGAAGCATTTGTGAAAAATAACGGGATGGAATGCTGTGAATGTGGTTGCTGCAGTTATATCTGCCCGGCAAAGCGTCCTTTGACACAGGTAATCAAGTCTATGCGAAGAATGCAGCTTGCAAAGAGAAAAAAATAGAGGAGAGTACAACATGAGTGATTTGATGAAGGTATCTTCCAATCCCCATATTCGCTCCAGTGTCAGCACAAGCAATATCATGCTTGCGGTGGTTATCGCGTTACTGCCGGCGACCGGGTTTGGAATATATAATTTTGGAATAGATGCACTGATTTTAATATTGATTACGGTTGCATCAACCGTTCTTACAGAACTGATTTATGAAAAACTGATGCATAAACCGGTTACGATTGGTGATTTTTCAGCAGTAGTAACGGGATTGCTATTGGCATTGAATCTTCCCTCCACGGCACCATGGTGGATTGGAGTCATTGGTGGTGTATTTGCGATTCTTGTCGTAAAGATGTTATTTGGTGGTTTGGGACAGAACTTTATGAACCCGGCTTTGGGAGCAAGATGCTTTTTACTTATTTCTTATACATCCATTATGTGTAATTTTGATTGTGATGCATATTCGGGTGCAACCCCGCTTGCAAAGCTGAAAGCAGGAGAAAGTGTAGATATTTTAAAAATGGTTGTCGGAAAAACAGCCGGAACGATTGGTGAAACTTCCATGATTGCAATTGTAATCGGCGCCTGCTTCCTGATTTTGCTTGGAATTATTGATTTGCGTATTCCGGGAAGCTATATTGTAAGTTTTGTTCTTTTCTTACTATTGTTTGGTGGTCATGGATTTGACCCTGCATTTATCAGCGCACATCTGGCTGGTGGCGGATTAATGCTCGGTGCTTTCTTTATGGCAACGGACTATGTAACCAGACCGGTAACAAAAAAAGGGCAGTATCTGTATGGAATCCTGCTTGGAGTGCTTACGGGAATTTTCCGTATTTTCGGACCTTCTGCAGAAGGTGTATCTTATGCGATAATCATTGGAAACCTTCTTGTTCCGCTTATTGAAAAGATTACCATGCCGAAAGCATTTGGCAAAGGAGGGGAACACGCATGAAAAGTATGATGAAGGATACGGCAATTCTTTTTGCCATTACGGTAATTGCCGGATTTATTCTTGGATTTGTATATAATGTAACGAAGGCTCCTATTGCCGCAGCAGAGGAAAAGGCAGCCAAAGAAGCATATGCAGAGGTGTTTCCAGATGCAAAGGATTTTACAGAGATGGAAGCGGATATGGATGAAACCTATCGTGTAGAATGGGAGAGTGCCGGATTTGACCAGGTGTCAGTGGATAAGGTTTTACAGGCATTGGACGAAAGCGGAAATGGACTTGGATATGTTATGAGCCTGACCTCTCATGCAGGTTATGGCGGAGACATTTCATTTACACTGGGGATTTCAAATGATGGAACGGTAAATGGAATTTCTATTTTGAGTATATCAGAAACTGCAGGGCTCGGAATGAAAGCGGAAGATGTTTTAAAACCGCAGTATGCAGGGAAAAAGGTCAGCAGCTTTGTAGTAACGAAGCAGGGGGCAACCTCAGAAAACCAGATTGATGCAATCAGTGGTGCAACCATCACATCAAATGCATTGACAACAGCAGTAAATGGAGGATTATATTTCTTCCAGACCAGGTTAGGAGGTGTCAGCTATGAAGCCCAATAGCGTATCAGAACGTTTGGTGAATGGTATTTTAAAAGAAAATCCCACGTTTGTATTGATGCTTGGAATGTGTCCGACACTTGCGGTTACAACATCTGCGATGAACGGACTTGGCATGGGATTGACGACAATGGTGGTTTTGGCATTAAGTAACATGTTTATTTCCATGTTGCGGAATCTGATTCCGGATAAGGTCCGGATTCCGGCATTTATTGTAATCATTGCATCTTTTGTAACGGTAGTAGAGCTTTTACTGAAAGCCTATATCCCATTTTTATATGATGCATTGGGATTATATATTCCGTTAATCGTAGTAAACTGTATTATTCTTGGAAGAGCAGAGGCGTATGCCTCCAAAAATAAAGTGCTTCCTTCCTTTTTTGATGGCGTGGGAATGGGACTTGGCTTTACCTGTGCACTTACAATCATCGGAGCAATCCGTGAACTGCTCGGTGCAGGCGAAATCTTTGGATTTCGGGTGATGCCACAATCCTATGTGCCATGTAGTATTTTTGTCCTTGCACCCGGTGCGTTTTTTGTATTAGCTGCTTTGACGGCAATCCAGAACCGTGTAAAACGTCAGGGAGAGAAAAAAGGAAAAGATATGTCAAAGATACAGTCCGGTTGCAACTCTGACTGTATGAATTGTGCAGAGAGCGGATGCAGTAAACGCTTTTATGACACAGAACAGAAGGAAGAGGAGGTAAAAGAAAATGATTAAAGAATTGTTGATTATTTTAGTATCATCCTCATTAATCAGTAATGTGGTTCTCAGCCAGTTTTTGGGACTCTGCCCGTTCCTTGGGGTATCCAAGAAAACGAACACGGCAGCCGGAATGGGAACAGCAGTTATTTTTGTAATTACGCTTTCCTCCGCAGTTACCGGAGCAATTTACAAATATGTACTGGTGCCGCTTGATTTAACATATCTGCAAACGATTGTATTTATTCTGGTTATTGCAGCGCTGGTTCAGTTTGTAGAGATGTTCCTTAAAAAATATATGAAATCACTGTATCAGGCGTTGGGAGTATATCTTCCGTTAATCACAACAAACTGTGCAGTGCTGGGAATTGCATTGACAAACGTACAGAAAAATTATGGAATTCTTCAGGGAGTAGTCAATGGATTTGCAACAGCACTTGGCTTTACCATCGCGATTGTTATTCTGGCAGGAATCCGTGAAAAGATGGCTTATAATGATATACCGGAGTCCTTTAAAGGAATGCCGATTGTACTTGTTACCGCAGGTCTGATGGCAATTGCGTTTTGTGGATTCTCAGGATTATTGTAGAAGGGAGCCGGAAATAGATGAGTGCAGTATTATTAGCAGTATTGATTGTTGGTGGCGTTGGATTGTTTATTGGTTTATTTCTTGGAATCGCCGCAATTCAATTTAAGGTAGAAGTAAATGAAAAAGAGGAAGCTGTTCTTGCAGCACTTCCGGGAAACAACTGTGGTGGATGTGGATTTCCCGGTTGCAGTGGACTGGCTGCAGCGATTGCAAAAGGTGAGGCTCCGGTAAATGCCTGCCCGGTAGGTGGTGAAGCTGTTGGAAAGACCATCGGCGAAATTATGGGTGTAGAGGCCGGAGAAACAACAAGGATGACCGCTTTTGTAGCATGTCAGGGTGATTGTGACAAAACAACAAGGGATTATGAGTATTCCGGAGTAGAAGATTGCCGTATGCTTGCATTTGTGCCAAATGGTGGAGCAAAAAGCTGTAATTATGGCTGCCTTGGATATGGAACCTGCGTAGAAGTTTGTCCGTTTGATGCAATTCATGTAGAAAACGGTGTTGCAGTGGTAGATAAAGAGCAGTGTAAAGCCTGTGGCAAATGTGTTGCCATATGTCCGAAACACTTGATTTCACTGATACCATACGACGCAAAATATGTGGTTGCCTGCAGTTCCAAAGATAAGGGACCGGTAACAATGAAAGGCTGTACCGTAGGCTGTATCGGATGTCAGCTCTGTAAGAAGAACTGTCCGAATGAGGCAGTTGAGGTTACGGATTTTCATGCAACGATTGATTATGAGAAATGCGCAGGCTGTGGTGTCTGCATGGAAAAATGTCCAAAATCAGCTATTCTGGAGCATTAAGAAGTAAGCTGGAATCAAAATTAACATAAGAAACAGTGCCATCATCAAAGACAAAAATAGCCTGAATATCAGGATATTGCTGAAGCAGGGTGGCGGCATTTTCATAGCCAAGGATAAAGCAATAGGTGGAAAAAGCATCGCCATCTACGGAGCGGTCACTGATAATGGTAACCTGTGACAGACCACTGTTTACCGGTAAGCCGGTTTCCGTTGACAGAATATGATGATATAATAAGTTGTCTTTTATAAAATACCGCTCATAGTTCCCGGAAGATACAACGCTTAAATCATGAACCCCAATGGTAAGGAGCGGTGTACCCGTTTGGGCAAAAGGTTTTTGGATTCCAATACGAAAATCAGAACCGTCCGGTTTCTGACCAATGGCAAGGATATTTCCACCGAGGCGGATTAAGGCACTGTGAATCTGCTGTGTTTCCAGGTAGGTTTTCATTTTATCTGCAATAAAACCTTTGGCAATGAATCCTAAATCAAGAGAAGCTTCTGAATCGGACAGCATAACCTGTTGACCATTGATATGAATGTTCTTATAATTGACAGTTGAAATTGCTTTTTGGAGAGCCGTTTCTGATGGAATATCCGGATGCTCCTGTTCATGGAAATCCCATAAAGAGGAAACGGCACCAATGGTCGGGTCCACAAGCCCATTGGAAAGCTCGGCGTAAGAGCATGCAGCCTGAAGCAATTCAATAGTTTCTTCATGTACGGTCACATATTCTCCGGTATGGGAATTAATCTGGGAAATATCACTTGTGGAAACTGTTTTGCTGAAAATGTTTTCATAGTATTCTGCAAGGGACATGCATTCTGAAAGGATACGTTCACCATCCTCCTGGGAAGGCGCATCGTATATGGAAATGGAAACTGAGGTATCAAAATAGAACCCATTTGCAGTCAGAGGACCGGATGGGGAAAACCTGCTGCATCCACATAACAAAAGGGATGCCATAAGGATAAAAGTGCAATTCATTTTGACAAATTTAAAATTAGATGATTTCATATGGCTATGATATAGTTTTATGAATCGCTTGTAAAGGAAAAGTGAGAGAAGTATGAGAATCTATGATGAGCATGATTATGATGAGGACAGAGGACTGAGCCTTCCGGTAATTTATACCATTATTGCGGTTGCAGGAATTGTTCTTGTTATATTATTGATTGTGCTGACCCAGAACAGTCCCAAAAAGAAAAGCGGAGCAACCCTGATAGCAGCATCTCCGACACCTACGGAGCAGACCGGGGATATTCAGTTTTCAGAGGGCGAAAAGGATTTGGAATCCTTATATAGAAATCACGAACTGCGTGCAGAAGATTTAGATTTCTGGGATATGTATGGAGAAGATAAGGTAGTGGAAGCTGAAGCAACGCCAACACCTACTGCAACACCCGAAGTATCCCCATCTCCGTCTCCGAGTCCTGAAAATGAGAAGATTAAAAAGAATAATATTATTTATACGAACCTGGAGATTACGAATGACCAGATGGCGTATTATCTGGATGGAGAAAAACATTCCTGGCTGGGGGTAGAATTGTCAAAGAACAGCGGACAGGTTGATTTTGACTGGCTGAAACGAAACGGTGTGGATTTTGTTATGCTGAAAATCGGCGGACGTGGATACGAAAGCGGCGTGATTTCTGCAGATGACAAGTTTACGGATTTTATAGAAGCAGCAAAAAAGGCGGAACTTGGAGTTGGTGTTTATTTTTCATCTCAGGCGATTACGGTAAAGGAAGCCGTGGAAGAGGCAGAATTTGTGACAACAACACTTCAGGGTTATCGACTGGACTATCCCGTAGCATATACTGTGGAAACAATTGCAAATGATGATGTAAGAACAGATTTGCTGGATAAAGATGAAAAGAGCCAGGTGGCAGAAGCGTTTCTGAAGACCGTAAAAGATGCAGGATATCAGACGATTCTTTATGGAAATGAACAATGGCTTTTGGAAGAAATCCAACCGGATGAATTGCTGGAAAATTATGATGTCATGTTGAATGATACCAGTTCCATACCGGAATATCCATATCAGTTTAAGATGTGGAAGTATGCGAACAATAAGACAATTGCCGGAATTGAGTCCGGTGGCTCTTATATTATCAGTTTTGTGGATTATTCCGCACGATAATTTTTTATCTTGGAAGATATTTTTAATTTGGAATAAATATCGGCGTAGGCAGAGGGTGACAGATGCTCCAGATAATTTGGAGTAAAGTTCCGGCTTACGCCATTTTTTTTCAGAATATCAATCGCTTTGTTATAGGCAATCGCAGCTTCGATATCAGAAGAATACAGACCGATGGTGTAGTTCCCATTCAGATGTATTCTGGAGGCATAACGGATACCTTTTGCAGTTTCACGAATGGAAACACCATGATAAGGATTTTGAATTTCAATATTTTCATAACGGAAGTCAAAGCAATCACCGTTGATGAAACGATAATCACGTCCTTCTACGGCATAGCTTTTAATGCCGTACCGGTTACGGATGTTGACCTGCATTCCGTAATCGGCAACAAAAAAATGCCCTCCCCGTTTCATGATTTTGTGAGAGGAATAGTAAAACAAATCATCTAAATCAAAAAGAAAAAATGTGGTAGGGGACAGAAAATACTGGAAATATTTTTTCCTTAAATAAATTGGATTGGAAAAATAAATGCCATTATCCCGGAAGTTGATGAGAATTACCCATTTTTCAAAGGGAAGATGGCTTTTCGTTGAGAAATCTTCTAAGATGGTTCCGGAATCTGATAAAAGAGTTCCGGCTTCTTTATAAGCATTATAAGCAGCCTCCGGAGTTTGATAGCTTCCGAGGCTGATATGCTTACTTTTATAGGTAATGGAAGAACGGTAAGAAAGAGTACCGTTCTTTTGTTTTGTTTCATATACACCGGGAAAGCGATTACTCAATGAAGTTCTCCCTTCGGAATTATTCTGAAGATTTACTGGGTATATTTTAGCATAAAAACAAGAAATAATGAATAAACTTACCTTAAAATGAAAAAAGTTTAATAAATTAGAAATATTTAGAAATATTTTGGACAGGTCCTGTATAGAATAGATAGGGAAAGGAATTTGGACATGTATAAAAAATATATTATTTCCCTGACGGTATATGTCGCATTGCTTTTTTGCTTTATTAAAATTTTTTCGTTTGATGTACTTAGTGCAGAACGTATTACAAATCATGCGCAGAAAGTATCTTCAGGACAAAGAGTGGTAGATTATCAGATTCTAGAGAAAAAATATTGTTGTGAGTTATCGGAGGAGGATTATTCTTCTTTATTAAAAATTGTACAGGCTGAAGCCGGATGTGAGGATATGGAAGGAAAAATGCTGGTTGCCGGTGTTGTCATGAACCGCGTATCCAACAGTAAGTTTCCGGATACCGTAACAGAAGTGGTATTGCAAAAGGAAAATCAGGTTTATCAGTTCTCTCCGGTAGGAAACGGAACCTTTTACAGTGCGGTGCCTTCCGAAGAAACGATAGAAGCAGTCGACCGTGTCCTGCAGGGGGAAGACATTACGCAGGGCGCATTGTATTTTGCTGCAAGAAAGTATGCCAGCCCGGATAAAATGCAATGGTTTGACAATCATTTGACGAGATTGTTCCAGCATGGCGGCCATGAATTTTTTTACTAAAAGTTTTGCATATTATTTGATTAGCGTTTCCTTTTGTGTTAAAATAGAAAAAAATTTTCTTAAGGAGCTAATCATGGAAGTGTTATATAACAGTACAAGAACAAATGGCAAGACCGTAAAGGCTTCAGAAGCAATCTTAAGAGGTTTGTCTGAAGATGGCGGCTTATTTGTTCCGGATCATATACCGGCATTTGATAAAACATTCCGGGAGCTTTCCAAAATGTCTTATCAGGAAGTTGCCTATGAAGTAATGAAGTTATTCCTTTCGGATTTCACAGAGAACGAGTTAAAGGATTGTATCCGTAAGGCATATGATAAAAAGTTTGATACCGAAGAAATTGCAACATTGGTGCAGGCAGATAATGCTTACTATCTGGAGTTGTTCCATGGCGCAACGATTGCATTTAAGGATATGGCACTGTCCATCCTTCCACATTTGCTTACAACATCAGCAAAGAAAAACCATGTGACCAATGAAATCGTAATTCTTACGGCAACCTCCGGAGATACCGGAAAAGCAGCATTGGCAGGTTTCGCAGATGTAGAGGGAACGCGGATTGTAGTATTTTATCCGAAGAATGGCGTAAGTCCCGTTCAGGAAAAACAGATGGTAACCCAGAAGGGCGATAATACATTTGTAGTTGGCATTCATGGTAATTTTGATGATGCCCAGACCGGAGTTAAGAAAATTTTCGGAGACAAAGAATTGGAGAAGGAGCTTGATGCAAAAGGATTCCAGTTCTCCTCAGCAAATTCCATTAACATCGGACGTCTGGTTCCTCAGATTGTATATTATGTATATGCATATGTAAAGCTTCTTGCCGAGGAACAGATTGAAGATGGTGAAACCATTAATGTGGTTGTTCCAACCGGAAACTTTGGAAATATTCTTGCTGCTTTTTATGCAAAGCAGATGGGACTTCCAATTGAAAAACTGATTTGTGCATCAAATGAAAATAAAGTGTTATATGATTTCTTTGAAACAGGTACATATGACAGAAACAGAGAGTTTGTATTAACATCATCACCTTCCATGGATATTCTGATTTCCAGCAATCTGGAAAGATTAATTTATTGGATTGCCGGAAATGATGCAGAGAAGAATAAAGAACTGATGAATTCATTGAGTCAGAACGGCAGCTACGAAATTACAGCAGAAATGAAAGAAAAGTTAAAGGATTTCTATGGTAATTTTGCAAGTGAAGAGGAGACAGCAAGAGAAATCCATAACCTGTACGACAACACCGGTTATGTGATTGATCCGCATACCGCAGTAGCCTCCTGCGTATATAAGAAATATAGAATAGAAACAGGAGACCATAAAAAGAGCGTGATTGCTTCTACAGCAAGTCCTTTTAAGTTTGCAAGAAGTGTCATGAATGCAATTGATAGCAGCTATGACAATATGGAAGATTTTGATTTGATTGATAAGCTTTCTGAGATTTCAGGCGTTGTTGTTCCGAATGCAATCGAAGAAATTCGTAAAGCACCGGTATTGCATAAGACCGTATGTGAAAAGGATGAGATGAAGCAGGTTGTTTTGGGGTTTCTTAAATAGGGGATAGTAACAAAAATGAAACGAATTCTTATGGTGGACGATGTATCAACCAATCTGATTTGTGCATCGGAGGTATTAAAAAGTTCTTATGAAATTATCACGGCAAAGTCCGGAAGCCAGGCGTTGGCAATTCTGCAGGAAACAACTCCCGATTTGATTCTTCTGGATGTTGTTATGCCGGATATGGATGGTTATGAAGTTTTTCAAAAAATTAAGGATATGCCGAAGGCACATGATATACCCGTTATTTTTCTGACAGCAGAGCAGGACCAGCAGAAAGAACTGAAGGGATTTGAAATGGGGGCCATGGATTTTATACGGAAACCATTTGAACCTGAAATCATGCGTAGCCGAATTGACAAAATTCTGAAGATGACAGAAGAAAACAGAGCGCTTCGCAACATTGCACATAAGGATGAACTTACAAAGCTTCAGAACCGTCGTTGCCTGGAGAAATACATTAATGAGGACCACCCGGAAATGCCAGGGTATTTTCTGTTAATGGATCTGGATAATTTTAAACTGGTTAATGATACCTATGGACATATTATTGGTGATGATGTATTAGTCCGTCTTGCCGGAGTCCTTGAGGAAGAGGTTGGCGAAGAAGATTGTGCCTGCCGTCTTGGAGGAGATGAATTCGCCGTTTTTGTTTCGGGAAAATATACGACAAGTGAAATTCGAACCATGGTACGTAGAATTATCGCAGGTTGTGAATTTGAAATCAGCGAGTTGTTGGCAGAGGCTACGGATTTTAAGGTGTCTATGTCTGTCGGTATTGCAAAGAAACCGGAAGACGGTGCAGACTTCATGACGTTGTATGCGAATGCTGACAAGGCATTGTATTACGTCAAGCAGAATGGAAAAAGAGGTTATCATTTTTACCATGACGCAAATAATGAAGATATTAATCTGGCAAAGGAAAATCAGCTGATTGATTTATTGCAGCTCCAGCGACTGATTCAGGAAAAAGAAGACGTTAAGGGAGCTTATCAGGTTGAATATAATGGATTTAAACGGATTTATCATTTCGTGGCAAGGTGCATGGAACGAAAAGCACAGGATGTTCAGCTCGTGCTATTTACGATAAAGACCATGCAGGAGCACCTGCTCGGGGAGGATAATATTTATATTCAGAGTCTGGAAGAAGCAGTTTCAAAATCACTTCGTAGAGGAGATGTGGCAACCAAATGTGGTAGTGCACAGTATGTGGTTATTTTGATGGATGCTTCGGAACAGAACGGAGAGATGGTTGCAAAACGAATCACACAGAAATTTAATGATTTGATACAGGATGATCAGATTCAGTTGTATCATGAAATGCAGAGTATAAAAAGCGGCGCTAAAATTTAGCGCCGTTTTTCCATTTCTACATAAGATAAATCTTCACTAATCGGACGGTATGCAGGACGGATAATCTTTCCGTTGTTTGCTAATTCTTCCATCCGGTGGGCACTCCAGCCAACAATACGTGCAATCGCAAAAATAGGAGTGTACAGTTCCATCGGAAGTCCTAACATCTGATATACAAAGCCGGAATAGAAGTCGACATTAATGCTGACACCTTTATACATCTGACGTTCCTCAGCAATAATTTTAGGTGCAAGGTTTTCAACCAAAGAGTATAATGCAAATTCTTTTTCCAGATGCTTTTCCACGGAAAGCTTTTCTACGAAGGATTTAAAAATTACGGCACGTGGATCGGATTTGGAATAAATTGCATGGCCTACACCGTAAATCAGGCCGGCATGGTCAAAGGCTTCTTTATGGAGAAGTTTCTTAAGATAAGCAGAAACCTCTTCTTCATCGGTCCAATCGTGAACCTCCTGTTTCATTTCTTCAAACATTTTTACAACTTTAATATTCGCACCACCGTGGCGGGGACCCTTCAAGGAACCGATTGCCGCAGCAATCACAGAATAGGTGTCGGTAAGGGAGGATGTAACAACATGTGTTGTAAAAGAAGAGTTGTTACCACCACCGTGCTCCATATGTAATACAAGAGCAATATCCAGCAGCTTTGCCTCCAGAGGGGTGTATTGGCTGTCCGGTCTCAGAATATGCAGGATGTTTTCGGACATGGAGAGGTCAGGGTCCGGACGATGAATGAATAAGCTTTTTCCATCATGATAATGACAATATGCCTGATATCCATAAATGGACAGCATAGGGAATAAGCTGATAAGCTGTAAACACTGACGCAGCACATTGGGAAGTGAAACGTCATCTGCACGGTCATCATAGGAATACAAGGTAAGGACACTACGTGCCAGCGTGTTCATCATGTCCTGACTCGGTGCCTTCATAATAATATCTCTTACAAAACCGGTAGGCAGGCTGCGATATTTGGAAAGAAGTGCGCGGAAATCTTCCAGCTCCTTTTTATTTGGAAGTTCATCAAAAAGAAGAAGATAAGCAACTTCTTCAAAACCAAACCGGTTATCCTTTGTAAATCCGTTTACCAGATCTTTTACATCATAACCACGGTAAAACAGTCTGCCGTGTGCCGGATGGGATACGCCATCAATCATCTCAGTAGCACGTACATCTGAAATATGTGTCAGACCGGCAAGAACACCTTTTCCGTTTAAATCACGTAAGCCTCTTTTGACATCGTATTTTGTAAAAAGTTCGGTATCTATAATATCAGCCGCTTCACTTTTGGCAGCAAGTCTGATGATATCGGGGGTAATTTCCGAGAAAATGTTGTTGTTCATATGTTTAGACTCCTTTACACATTGCGATACCCAATAGAAACACTGCATTAGAATAATACAGAAAAGTTTACATAACCATCATAGCATAAGACAAAAAGTGCTGGCAAGCAAAAAGAAGATTATTTACAAAAAGTTAATAAAATCTTTAGAAACCTTAGCAAAATTAGGAGAATAGGATATTTACTTCTTTTTAAAAATATGATATATTTTATGTTGGCTATGAAAATAGTTATATATTTAACAATAAGGAAGAGAGGTTTTTGGAAATGGCAGAAATTAATTTAAGTCAGTATGGCATTACTGGCACAACAGAAGTTGTTTACAACCCTTCTTATGATCTTTTGTTTGAAGAAGAAACAAAGGCTGGTCTTGAAGGATATGAAGTAGGAAAGGTTACCGAACTCGGTGCCGTAAACGTTATGACTGGTATTTATACCGGACGTTCTCCTAAAGACAAGTACATCGTTATGGATGAAAATTCTAAGGACACTGTATGGTGGACAACTGATGAATATAAGAATGACAATCATCCAATGACTCAGGAAGCATGGGCATCTGTTAAGGATCTTGCTAAGAAAGAACTTTCTAATAAGAGACTTTTTGTTGTTGATGCATTCTGTGGTGCTAATAAAGATACACGTATGGCTGTTCGTTTTATCGTAGAAGTAGCTTGGCAGGCACATTTCATTAAGAACATGTTCATCCAGCCTTCTGAAGAAGAACTGAAAGACTTTGCTCCGGACTTTGTAGTTTACAATGCATCCAAGGCTAAAGTTGAAAACTTCAAGGAATTAGGATTAAACTCCGAAACATGTGTAGCATTCAATATCACAAGCCGCGAACAGGTTATCATCAATACATGGTACGGCGGAGAAATGAAGAAGGGTATGTTCTCCATGATGAACTATTACCTTCCTCTGAAGGGTATTGCTTCTATGCACTGCTCCGCAAATACAGATATGAACGGTGAAAACACCGCAATCTTCTTCGGACTTTCCGGAACAGGTAAGACTACACTTTCTACCGATCCTAAGCGTCTCCTTATTGGTGATGACGAACATGGTTGGGATGACAACGGCGTATTCAACTTCGAAGGTGGATGCTACGCTAAGGTTATCAACCTTGATAAAGATTCTGAGCCTGATATCTACAACGCAATCAGAAGAGATGCTCTTCTTGAGAACGTAACCGTAGATGCAGCTGGTAAGATTGATTTCAACGATAAGAGCGTTACCGAGAATACTCGTGTATCTTATCCGATTAACCATATTGAAAACATTGTACGTCCTGTATCTTCCGCACCGGCAGCAAAGAACGTAATCTTCCTTTCCGCAGATGCATTCGGCGTACTTCCTCCAGTATCTATCCTTACACCGGAACAGACCCAGTACTACTTCCTTTCCGGATTTACTGCAAAGCTTGCAGGAACTGAAAGAGGAATTACCGAACCTACACCTACCTTCTCCGCTTGCTTCGGACAGGCTTTCCTTGAGCTTCATCCTACCAAGTATGCAGAAGAACTTGTTAAGAAGATGCAGAAGAGTGGTGCTAAGGCATACCTCGTAAATACCGGATGGAACGGAACTGGAAAGAGAATTTCCATTAAGGATACCAGAGGTATTATCGATGCAATCTTAAGTGGTGCTATCGTAAGTGCTCCTACCAAGAAGATTCCTTACTTCAACTTCGAAGTTCCTACCGAACTTCCTGGAGTAGATTCCGGAATTCTTGATCCTCGTGACACCTACGCAGACGCTTCTGCTTGGGAAGAGAAAGCAAAAGACTTAGCAGCAAGATTTACAAAGAACTTTGCTAAGTATGAAGGAAACCCAGCAGGTAAGGCATTAGTTTCTGCAGGTCCTCAGTTATAATATATAACGAATTGATTTTAAGTCCGGCTTGGAATACAGCCGGACTTATTTTTTTGTATCTATTGCGGAACAGAGGCGGTGTCTTATATAATAGTGAGGAATGAGGATAAAATACGGAGGACAAAAATGAAAGTACAGTGTAGTTATTGTAATAGCTGGATTAATGATACCGAGGAAAAGTGTCCAAATTGTGGTGGTATCAATAAAGCATATAAACGAAGCACCGATAAAACACCAAAAACAATCGAAGAACTTAAACAGTGGTATGCAGATCATCATTTACCACCGGCAGAAAAGACACGCTTTTACATTGGACAGGATTATCAGGGACCAAGGGCATTTGGAGTATACCGAAATGCAAAGGGTGAATTTGTCGTATATAAAAATAAGGACAACGGACAGCGTGCCATCCGGTATCAGGGAACCGATGAGGCGTATGCCGTAAATGAGCTCTACTTAAAATTAAAGGAAGAAATTTTGAACCAGAAGCGTCACAATTCGCTTCGAAGTAAGTCCGGGAATACAACGGGAAATAAGCGGCGGAAGAAAAAATCCGGTTCGCTGGACTTTTCAGTAGTATTCTGTGCGGTTCTTGCAATTATTACCATTGTGACGAATATAGGAAAGATGCCTTTTATTGCCAATCAGCATGAGGGATATTATCGTGTGAATGACCGGATGTTGTACCGGTATTATAATACCTGGTATGAATATCAGGATGATTATAATACAGATGATACGCAGAATGGCAGATGGGTAGAAGCAGAAGAGGATTATGACAATTACCAGGATATCTGGGATTATAATCTTGGAACAAATTATGCCGGCACAACAGACTGGAATTCCAACATTCAAAAGTTTACGGATTCCTATGCATATGAGCAGGCGTACGAGGAACATATATCGAGTAGCAGCGATTCCGATTCTGATAGCGGCTATGACTGGGACTCCGGAGACAGCTGGGATTCCGGAGATACTGATTGGGGAAGTGACTGGTAAAAATAAAAAACTAAAAAATCCATATGGCTTTCTACTTGACATAAACCGTATCATTGTATACAATTATGCATGACGGCGGTTTATGCATTTCTATGCATAATAATAGAAGCTATGTGGAGGTTTGAAATGGTAGATGATAATAACAGTAACTTTTTGAACAGACCGGTGACACTGAATACAAAGAATAATCTGTTAGAGATTGAGGAGCATATGTACATTCTGGATGATGTACAGAAGCCCAATGTTTTCCGTAACATGTTTCCTTATTCAGAAGTGCCGAAAATTCCTTTTAATGATCGAATCGTGCCACACAATATGCCGAAGGATATCTGGATAACAGATACTACATTCCGTGATGGACAACAGTCAAGAGCACCCTATACAACAGAGCAGATTGTTACCATTTATGATTATCTGCACCGGCTGGGCGGACCGAATGGAATGATTCGTCAGAGTGAGTTCTTCTTATATAGTAAAAAGGACCGTGATGCCGTTTATAAATGTATGGAGCGCGGATATGAATTTCCGGAAGTTACAAGCTGGATTCGTGCAAGTAAAGAAGATTTTAAGCTGGTAAAGGAAATCGGAATGAAAGAAACCGGTATTCTGGTAAGTTGTTCTGATTATCATATCTTTTTGAAATTAAAGATGACAAGAAAACAGGCAATGGAGCATTATCTTAGCGTGATTCGTGATTGTCTGGATGAAGGAATCAGTGTACGTTGCCATCTGGAGGATATTACGAGAGCGGATATTTATGGTTATGTTGTACCATTCTGTCTGGAGCTTATGAAATTAATGGAGGAATATAAGATTCCAATTAAAGTGCGTGCCTGTGATACGATGGGATACGGAGTCAACTATCCCGGTGCCGTTATTCCTAGAAGTGTTCAGGGTATTATCTATGCATTACATACCCATGCAGGTGTGCCTCATGAATTGTTAGAATGGCATGGACATAATGATTTTTATAAGGCAGTCGTAAACTCTACAACGGCATGGTTGTATGGCTGCTCTGGTGTTAATACATCCTTATTTGGTATCGGTGAGCGTACCGGAAATACACCACTTGAAGCAATGGTATTTGAATATGCACAGCTTAAGGGTGGTCTGAATGGCATGGACACCACTGTAATTACAGAGCTTGCAGAATATTATGAAAAAGAAATCGGATATCATATTCCGTCCAGAACACCGTTTGTAGGTAAGAACTTTAATGTAACAAGAGCGGGTGTTCATGCAGACGGTCTGTTAAAGAATGAAGAAATCTACAATATTTTTGATACCGATAAATTCCTGAATCGTCCGGTGCTGTGTGCGGTGTCCAATACTTCGGGATTGGCAGGAATTGCACACTGGATGAATACTTATTATAAGCTTCCGGTAGAAAAGCAGATGGATAAGAATTCACCGGTAGTTCATGAGATTAAGAAATGGGTAGATCAGCAGTATGAGGATGGCCGTGTTACGGTAATGACAGATGCAGAGCTTGTAGAAGAAATTGACAGAGTCTGTAAGGAAATGAATGTGACAATTGGCTAGTGACTGAATAGAAGAAAGAAGATAAAAAATGAGCAGATATGATGTAAAGCAGGAAGTGACGGACAAATACTCTTTAAGAGGACGTGTTTTTCATAGACTGCGGGAAGATATTCTGAATGGAAAGTATAAAGAAAACGAAGAATTAAAAGAAGTTGCAATCGGAGAAGAACTCGGGGTGTCCAGGACACCGGTAAGAGAGGCTTTCCGGCAGCTTGAACTGGAGGGGCTGATTCAGATTGTACCTAATAAGGGTGCTTATGTAACCGGAATTACGGCGAAGGATGTAAAAGATATTTATATGATCCGTTCTTCGTTGGAGGGAATGTGCGCACGTCTTGCAACGGAACATATCACGGAAGAGCAGATGGAGGAAATGGAGGAAAATGTATATCTGGCAAGCTTTCATGCTTCTAAAGGACATATGGAACAGATGGCAGAGCTGGATAACCGATTTCATCATATTTTGTATGCAGCCTGCGACTCCAAAATGTTAGAGAATCTTTTGCAGGATTTTCATCAGTACGTAATCCGTATCCGGAAAAAAACGCTATCCACAAAAGAAAGAAGTATGGCATCCAATGAAGAGCATCGTCTGATTATGGAAGCCATCAAGGCAAAAAAGCCGGATGAAGCCGAGAAATATGCAACACAGCATATGATTAATGCATTTGATAATATTGTCAAAAATGGCTTATATGAGAATTTTCAATAACAGGAAGCTAGTATGAGCATTTGAAAATGAAAACAGTAAAGAAGGAAAGGAACGGGATTCATGGAAAAAATCAAGATGACAACACCCCTTGTTGAGATGGATGGGGATGAAATGACCAGAATTTTGTGGCAGATGATTAAGGAGGAACTGCTTCTTCCCTATATTGATTTAAAAACAGAGTATTATGATTTGGGTCTTGAGCATCGAAATGAAACAAACGATCAGGTAACGGTAGACAGTGCAGAAGCAACTAAGAAATATGGAGTTGCAGTAAAGTGTGCAACAATTACGCCGAATGCAGCAAGAATGACCGAATATCACTTAAAAGAGATGTGGAAGAGTCCGAATGGAACGATTCGGTCTATTCTGGATGGAACCGTTTTTCGGGCACCCATTCTGGTGAAGGGAATTGTCCCTTATGTAAAGAACTGGACAAAGCCAATTACAATTGCAAGACATGCCTATGGTGATGTTTATAAGAATGTAGAAATCAAAGTGCCGGGAAAAGGAAAAGCAGAGCTTGTTTATACGGCAGAGGATGGCACAGAAATCCGTGAAACCATTCATAATTTTGAAGGTCCCGGAATTATTCAGGGAATTCATAATACGGATAAATCCATCAGCAGTTTTGCAAGAGCATGCTTCAATTATGCGCTTGACACGAAGCAGGATCTTTGGTTTGCAACAAAGGATACCATTTCCAAAAAATATGACCACAACTTTAAAGATATTTTCCAGGAAATTTATGATACAGAGTATAAGGATAAATTTGAAGCAGCCGGAATTGAATATTTCTATACATTAATTGATGATGCCGTAGCAAGAGTAATCCGTTCCGAAGGAGGATTTATCTGGGCATGTAAAAATTATGACGGTGATGTTATGTCAGATATGGTTGCAACCGCATATGGCGATCTTTCCATGATGACATCCGTATTGGTATCTCCGAGTGGCGTCTATGAATATGAGGCGGCTCATGGTACGGTACAGCGTCATTATTACAAGCATTTGAAGGGGGAAGAAACTTCCACGAATTCCATTGCGACCATTTTTGCATGGACCGGTGCGCTTCGTAAGAGAGGGGAACTGGATGGTAATCAGGAGCTTATGGCGTTTGCTGATAAGCTTGAGAGAGCCTGTATCAAGACGGTTGAAGACGGAAAGATGACCAAGAGTTTGTCATTGATTTCTACCTGTGAGCATCCGGTTATTTTAAACAGCCTTGAGTTCATTAAAGCTATTCGTGAAACGTTGGATGAGATTTTATAGTGTAAAAGAATACCCATATAAGTTTCCTGTATAAGCAAGAGGGAAATTTATATGGGCATTTTATATGTATAGGGGAAAGCCTTTACATATTCTTCCGGACTTCATTAACAAGCATCTCATCACATTCTACGAGAGCGCAGATGTCAATATCCGAAAAGCCTCGTTTTAGCATATTTTGTATAGTTATCTTTTTTCCACCAGCAACTCCATTAGTGAATCCATTATTAAATCCATCATTAAACCCATTGGTGCGTTCTTCTTCTAACCAGTCGCGCATTCCTTTGCACATATTGTATTCTTCTCGATTTTTGGTTTTATTCATATAGTCCTCCCGATTTTCCCAAAGCACCGGCATATGTAAAAGGATAGACAGTGCTTCGACAGTATCTGCAGATAAGGATTGATAATTCCTGTTCTGCTCAAATAATTGTTTTAAAAGTGTTTTGTTGCTTTTATATTTGATGGCTTGAAATAGCTCTTTTAGCTCTGTGTGAAAGGTGGAAAAGCTGGTCTGCTCATTTACACAAAAAAGTTTCATGGGATAATCAATAAAAAAGTGACGCATATCATCTGAATCATCCCCAAAGCGCATCATATCAGATAGAGTTACCGGACCATCCCAGGGAGTATCTCCATGATACAGACAGATGGTATAAATTGGAGTCAGCCGGTCTGTTTTTCGAAAGCCGCATAATCGTTCAGCAGAGTCTGACCAAAACGGATGGGAGCCGGGCTGCTGAGATGATATATGATTTTGATGCTTGATGGCTTTTAACTGTTTCCGATATTCAGCAGTATCATATTCCATGCAACGTAAGGGCATTGTATAATCTACCTGATTCTGGTTTTCAACAGCCAGCATCCGTAGCATGGTGCCGTTATTCATTCGCATTTTTACATCCCGCAGACGCTGGGATGGTTTAGATGGTCCCCTGCTTGCGTCATTCAGCAGGTAGAAGGTATCGCTTTCCTGCAATTCGTTTGCCAGAACAATTTGCTTTCCTTCAAAGAAGATACCATTAAACAAATCTGCAAAGCGTTCTTTGTCTGTCAGGTAACTTTTCATAATCATATCCTGTTTCCCCATAACATTCCTCCTTTTTTAGGATACCTTCTTTATGGGGATGTACAAATCATGCGCATAATGGCATGAAGATAGAAGATGCTTTTGGCATCATGTCCATCTTCGATAAGAAGTATCCTGCCTTTTTGTTGTTTTTAATTGGGATAAAAGCATGAAACTTCTGATTTTCGAAGAATCGATACTAGAAATAGAATAAAAAGAAATCTTCTATGCTTTGGAAATATCATAGCATAGGAACGATGGGGTGGCAACCCGCAGTTTTAAATTCCACGATAAAAATAAAAAAATGACACCTCTTTAAAATTGTGTCTACTGATAACTCCCTTTTCAAGTGATAATCTGATACTAAGGTATAGTTCGCCTGGAGAGGGGGTATTTTTTTGAAAAAGATACGGAACAAGGAAAAGAAAGAAAAGGAAGCAGTGAAAAAGGCAATCAGTATTCGTGTACAACTATATATTGGATTTTTGATACCAATTTTATTTATTATTGCGGTTGGTGTTATCGCATATGGAAATGCATCCAGCGGATTGATAAAAAACTATGAAGATTCTGCAAGAAATGCATTGGAAATGACGGTAAAGTGTATGGACCAGGGCTTTGAATCTGTTCAGGCGATGGTTACGGAATTATCAAGTGATGGTACAGTAACGGCATATTCGCTCGGCGGATATGATGGAAATTCGATACAACGGGAAACCGTAAAGAAGAATCTGAATACTTCCGTCGTTGTAAAACAGAGTCTGAATCATGTGGTACAGGATATTTATATTATTCCTATGGCAGGAGAAAAGCTGATTACTTCCAAAACATTGGATGGCAGTGTAGAATTGGACAGTTTTATAAAAGAAATGATTGATAGTGGAGAGAATCAGTTTTTTGAAGATACGATGTTGCAGTGGGGAAGTGAGCATCCGTTTATGGATGGGTGTGTTGGAAATGCTTCCGAAGACTATATTTTATACTGCAGTAGAAAGATTTCATCCGGTCAGCGTTATGGTGCAGTCGTTGTAGACGTGCGGAGCCCTTATATTTTAGAACTTCTGGAAGAACTTGATTTTGGGGCAGAAAGCCAGATATCGTTCGTGACAAAAGAAGGAAAAGTGGTTGGAAAGAACAATGAAATTGATGTTACTACATTAGATGCGTTTCATTCAGAAAATGCAGCAGGAGAAGTAGTGGCATCCGGTTATCAGCAGATTGATGGCGTGAATTATTTTTATATGAAAGCACAGAGCAAATGCACCGGTGCTGTTTTAATGGTACTTGTTCCAAAAGCATATATTACTCAGAAATCCGATGATATCAGATGGATTACGATTGTCATGGTAGTAATTGCTACGTTGATTGCATTCTTTATCGGAACACTTATTGTAAGGGGAATGGCAGTAAATATTAAAAAAGGAATTCGTAGTCTTGATCAGGTAGCACAGGGAAATCTTGTGATGAAGAAAGAAAAATTTTCATCAAACGAATTTGGCAGATTGCGCAGGGCAATTGCTGTGACGGCTGCAAAGATACGCGACCTTGTATTTTCTGTAAAGCAAATGATGGAACGTGTATCAGATTCGGCAGACAGTGTAAAGCTTTCAAGCACTCAGATGGATGAGATGGTAACGGAAATAAAGTCAGATATTGATGAAATCAATGGCAATATCGAAACCGAAAACCAGGAAATTGAAAAGTGCCGGGAGCAAATGGAGGCATTGTCTTTAGAGATTAAGAAAACAAATGAGAGTATCCGGGAAACCGTGCAGGGAATTGAACAATCCAGAAATTCCATTGACCAGGGATTGCATGCAATGGGTGATATGAAGAAGCAATCCTTACAGACCACGCAGGCAACACAGGAGGTTCATCAGAACGTTCTTGAACTGGATGAAAGATTAAGTAAAATCAATGGATTTGTGGATAGTATCGCTAATATCGCATCCAGAACCAATTTATTGTCATTAAATGCGTCAATTGAGTCAGCAAGAGCCGGCGAACAGGGAAAGGGCTTTTCCGTTGTTGCAGAGGAGATTCGTAAGCTTGCAGAAAACTCGCAGAAAATGGCACATGACATTCAGGATGAAATTCATGAAATTTCGGAGTCTTCCAGAATCACGGCTCAGAAGGTTATTGAAGCACAGGAAAGTGTAGAACTTCAAAATGAAAAGGTAAATGAAGCAAATGATATGTTCCAGATGATTAATGCGTTTATGCAGCAGTTTATTCAAAGTATGGAACGGATTGCAGCAGATATGGAGAACATGAATCTGGGAAGAAAAGAAGCACTTACTTCTATTCGTGAAATAGGAGGAATTTCGAAAGAAAATGTAGATTATATCACCAATATCAGTGCGTCGGTGCAGGAACAGCTTGCATCGGTGAAACAAATGAGCGAGGAGGCGATGGTATTACAACAGCATATGTGCGAACTCGAAAACGCAATAACAAGTTTTCAGCTAGAGTAATAATAATGATAGGAGTTTTGACTGGAATACTGATGATGATAACAGGATGTGCAAAGACAGAAGCCAAAAGAACAGAAGATTACCATTATGAATTGTTTGGGAAGAATGTATATGTTTTCTCTCCGGAAGATAATCCGGAAGAAGTGCAGGAAATCCTGGAAGAACTCTGGAAACAGCAGGAAACCAATCAGTTTGGCGAGGAACGATACAGTGTATATTTTATGCCGGGAGAATACGATGATTCCATTCAGGTTAAGGTGGGATATTATATGCAGGTCGCAGGACTTGGATATTTACCGGATGACACAAAGCTTGCATCATTAAACTGCGATGCAAGATGGCTGGGAGATGACAGCAACCATAATGCCACCTGTAACTTCTGGAGAGGCGTAGAAAATCTGAACGTACAAAGCAATACCATGTGGGCGGTTTCCCAGGCAACCTTTATGCGAAGAGTACATATCGAAGGAGCATTGTCATTACATGATAATTACGGCTGGGCAAGTGGTGGCTTTCTTGCAGATTCAGTAATTGACCTTGCAACGGATTCCGGCAGTCAGCAGCAATGGCTTTCCAGAAACTGTGACTGGAAAGCATGGATTGGGGATAACTGGAATATGGTTTTTGCAGGAATAGAAGAGGGAAAGGCACCAATCGGGACCTGGCCTGCAAAACAATATACAGAGGTTGATACTGTCGAGGAAATCCGGGAAAAACCATTTTTGATATATGATGAGGAAAAGGGTTTTGGAATCTATGTTCCTCAAACACGAAAACAGTGTAAAGGAATTTCGTGGAATGAAGAAGGCGAGTTTTTACCGATTTCTGATTTTTACATTGCCAAAGAGGGACAGGATAATGCAGAAACACTGAATGCTGCATTACAAAAAGGAAAACATCTCTTTTTTACACCGGGCATATATGAGCTGGAAGAAGAACTGGTTGTAGAGCAGCCGGAAACAATCATTTTAGGTTCTGGATTAGCAACGCTTCGTGCAGGAAATGGAAATGCCTGTATTCGTGTTACAACACCGGAGGAGGTTACGATTTGCGGATTGTTATTTGATGCAGGAAATACAGAGTCGGATGTTCTGCTGCAAGTCGGAGATGATGGAAAGGCAGTTTCAGAAATCGGACAGGAGGCTGTTTTGCTATCGGATTTGTTTTTCCGTGTAGGCGGTGCGTTAAAAGAGCCTGCAAAAGTAAAGGCATGTGCAGAAATTAACAGCAGCCATGTGATTGGAGATAATTTCTGGGTATGGCGTGCAGACCACGGAGAACAGGTTGGCTGGGATTTGAATACCGCTACCAACGGACTGATTGTCAATGGAGATGATGTTACGATTTATGCATTAATGGTAGAACATTTTCAGGAATATCAGACCATCTGGAATGGTGAAAATGGGAAGGTCATTATGTATCAGAGTGAAACGCCGTATGATGTGCCAAAACAGTCAGACTATGTAAGCCATGAAGGAACCGTAAACGGCTTTGCATCCTATAAAGTTTCCGATGAAGTAAAAACACATGAAATCTGGGGATTTGGAATTTATTCCTATAACCGTGATGCAACAATTGAGATTCATAGTGCGGTAGAGCTCCCGGAAGGCGATGGTATCCGCGCACATCATGTATGTGCCGTAATGATTACCGGTAATCCTGGAATTTCGTATGTGATTAATGAACTTGGAGAGCATTGTTACACCGGAGGAGCCAGAGCAATCATAAAGGAATATGAAAAGGGGAACAGCCAATGAAAACATATCATTTTTTAGACAACAAGGGAACATTTGAATTGGAAGAACCGGAGATGACCAGCTATCTTTATTTTCCGATAGCAGGGGAAAAGGGACTGAAAAGTTCCGTAACACCATTAGGCGGAGGAGATTCCAAGCAGGATCAGAATCATTTCCTGCTCCAGCCGGTAAGTGCAGAGGAACTTCATAATAATCGCAGTACAAGAAACTTCTGGTGTGTCATAGAGGGAAAAGGCGTCTGGTCTGCAACCGGAGAAAGTGCAGAAGCACGGAGTCAGCGCGCGAAAGGGCATGCGGAAAAGAGTAAATTGACGGCAGGTTTTATGTGGCATAAGATGGAGCGCTTTTCTGCGGAATATGAAATTTCTTCCGAGGTAGTTCATTTTGTCCCAGTTACATATGAAAACACGGAAGTGATGATGGTAACGATACAGAATCAGGGAATGCAGGATTTATGGGTTACGCCCATCGGGGCAGTGCCAATCTATGGAAGAAGCGCAGATAATATCAGAGATCACCGACATGTGACAAGTTTGCTGCACCGCATTTTTGTAATTGAAAATGGCATTGTTGTAAGACCGACCATGTCATTTGATGAGCGTGGACATCAAAAAAATGAAACAGCATATTATGCAGTTGGAATAAGCGGAGAGGGAGAAGCTCCCGAATCCTTTTTGCCATGTGTGGAAGACTATATTGGAGAAGGCGGAACGTTTGATTGCCCTAATGCAGTTTATCAAAAATGGAACGGGGTATATCCGGGAGCAGGACTGGACGGAATGGAGGCTATGGGAGCCATGCGGTTCCCGAAGATTTTATTACGACCGGGTGAGAAAAAGACCTACTGCCTGTTCCTTGGTATTGAAACAGAAAAAGGGGAAATTCAAAAGCTTCTCTCTGAGTTACCAAACGAAGAGGCGGTAAGAAAATCGTTGGAAAGCACACAGGAATATTGGAAGAATTCCGTGAACGTCAGCTATCATACAGGAGATGCTTTTTTTGATAATTACATGAACTGGGTAAGCTTTCAGCCAATGCTGAGGAGGATCTATGGCTGTTCCTTTTTACCACATCATGATTATGGAAAAGGTGGCAGGGGATGGAGAGATTTGTGGCAGGATTGTCTTGCACTGTTGATGATGAATCCGGATGGAGTAAGAGATATGCTGCTTGCCAATTTTGGTGGTGTGCGGATGGATGGAAGCAATGCGACAATTATTGGGGCCAAGCAGGGAGAATTTCTTGCAGACCGTAATAATATTACAAGAGTATGGATGGACCATGGATTATGGCCGTTGCTGACGACTTCCTTTTATATTGAGCAGACGGGTGACGTTGCATTTCTGTTAAAGGAAAACACCTTTTTTAAGGACAAACAGGTAGCAAGAGGAACCAAAATAGATGAACAGTTTGAGGAAGGACAGCCACCAGTTCAGAAGGACCGGTATGGCGGAATCTATTATGGAACAATTCTGGAGCATCTGCTGGTACAGCACATGACCGGTTTTTATGAAGTCGGAGAGCATAATCATATGCGGTTGCGTGGCGCAGACTGGAATGATGCGCTTGATATGGCACAGGAACGTGGGGAAAGCGTAGCCTTTACCGCAGCATATGCCGGAAACTTTGAAATACTGGCAGGGCTGTTAGAAAAACTTAAAACGGTAAAAAACATCGGAGATGTTGCAGTTGCAGAAGAAATGCAGATTCTGTTCTGTGACGATACCGGTTTGTATGAGGATATAAATCGGAAAAAGGCATTGCTGGAACAGTACGGAGAACTGTGCCGTCATGAAATTTCAGGAAGAAAGATATTAATTCCATTGGATGAATTAATCAAAGAATTAAGACAAAAAGCAACATGGCTGAAAGAGCATATTCGTGAAACAGAATGGATTACAGATGGTCAAAATGGCTGGTTTAATAGCTATTATGATAACCATGGAAATGCCGTGGAAGGAATTCGTCCGGAAGGAGTACGGATGATGCTTACCGGTCAGGTATTTACGATTATGTCCGGGACAGCGACGAAGGAGCAGGTTGCAAAGATTGCAAACAGCGCAAATCAATATCTGTATCGGGAAGAGGTTGGCGGATATCGGTTAAATACGGACTTTAAAGAAGTAAAAATGGATTTGGGAAGAATGTTTGGCTTTGCTTACGGACATAAAGAAAATGGTGCTGTTTTTTCACATATGACAACGATGTATGCGAATGCATTATATCAGCGAGGTTTTGTCCGCGAGGGATATCAGGCGTTAAAGACGCTGTACCATCAGGCAGTAAACTTCGAGGTAAGTAAGATTTATCCCGGAATTCCGGAGTATTTTGATGGAAGAGGACGTGGATTATATCATTATCTTACCGGTGCGGCAAGCTGGTATATGATGACGGTTATTCATGAAATGTTCGGTATCAAGGGAAAATTAGGAGCTCTTTTTGCAGAACCCAAGTTGATGCGGGAACAGTTTGACAAAGAAGGAAATGCAGAAATTACATTATGGTTTCAGGGTAAACATTGGAGAATTCTCTATAAAAATGTTTCCGGAAAAGAGTATGGGGAATATACCATTGGAAGCATTTATCTGGATGGAAATCTTCTGAAACAGACAACGGGGCAAATTGCAGATATAGAAGAAATTCATGCACTGGATGACAGTATTCATGAGGTAATTATTGAATTACAGTAAAGGAGAGGAAGCAATGGAAGCAAAAAAGACATTTGTTATGGAGAATTATGAAAAGAAACCGCCTTTTGCGGGGTTTCTTCCGGGATTGTCAGGAATTTATGGAACACCAATCTGGTGCTACTATGTAAATCGCGGACAGTGCATTTCCAGCTTTGGTGTGGAAGATAAGGACCATGCAATCATAGAGTTTTTTCCGGCACATCAGGCATACCAATATACGGAGCAGATGGGATTCCGGACATTCCTGAAAAAGGATGGTAAGTTTTTGGAGTTATTTTCATCAGAAGATACGACAAAAAAAATGAACATAAAGAAAAATGGATTATCCATTGAAGAATTAGACGAGAATGAGAAACTTCAATGTGACATTGATTATTTTACGCTTCCAAATGAAAAAACAGGAGCACTTGTAAGAAAAATCCAGATTACCAATCAGGCGGATACGACCGTAAAGATAGAACTTCTGGATGGTCTTCCTGCAGTGATTCCTTATGGTGTCGCAATGGCGGACCTGAAAGAAATGGGACAGACCACACAGGCATGGATGCAGGTGGAGGATTTGGGAAAAAATGTTCCCTATTACCGGGTACGCGCCAGCATGGCAGATACCGCAGCGGTGACTGAGGTGCTTGGTGGAAATTACGGTGTTGCATTTGATGCGGCCGGTCAGAAAAAAAGAGTAATTGCAGATCCGGAGCTTGTATTTGCATATGATAGTGCAATGAAAAAACCAATCGGCTTTATGGAACAGAATCTGGAGCAGCTGCTGAAACGTGTTCAGGTCACCTGTAATCAGTATCCCTGCTGTTTCTTTGCAGAGGAAAAAATGCTGGCACCGGAAGAATCCCTTGTACTATATGAAATGATTGGCCAGGTAGAGCGTAAGGAGTGCCTGGATGAATTTCTTGCAGAGGAAAAGAGCGCAGTCTATTTTGAACAAAAACAACAGGAAGCAGATGAAATTCCGGAAGAACTTTGCAGCGTAATTGAAACAAAGACGGGAAATCCGGATTTTGATGCATATACACAATATACGTATATGGATAATGTTCTTCGAGGCGGAAAACCGGTGAAATTACCGGGAAATAAGATTTTTTATGTCTATTCCAGAAAACATGGGGATTTGGAGAGAGATTATAATTATTTCCGAATGCTTCCGGAATTTTATTCCCAGGGAAACGGAAACTTCCGTGATGTGAATCAGAACCGGAGATGCGATCCCTTTTTTACACCTTATGTTGGTACGGAAAATATACAGAAGTTTTATGGGTTAATCCAATTGGATGGCTACAATCCACTGGCAATCGAAAAGGTTACTTATGAAATCAAACCGGAATATGCCGGTCAGGCATTGCAACCGGTAGAGGAACAGTGTAAACAGGAGATGCTGGAGTTTCTGAAAAAGCCATTCACACCTGGAACCTTCTTCAAAAAACTGGAAGAATGCGGAGTGAACAGTTTAGAAGAAGAAAAGGCTTTGTTTGCAGCAGTTATGGAAAAGGCAGAGGGAACAACAAATGCTGACTTTGGAGAAGGCTATTGGAGTGACCACTGGGATTACAATCTGGATTTGATTGAAAATTATCTGAGCGTATTTCCGGAGCAGGAAAAATCGTTGTTATTCCAGACACCAATTCCGTATTTCCGCAGCCAGGTGAAGATTCTTCCAAGAAAGAAACGTTATGTAAAGACGGAAAACGGAATCCGTCAATACCATTTCCTCGATGAAGAAGGAAAGCTCGATGGAAGTGAAAAACTCTTGCGTGCGGAATATGGCAATGGAGATGTGATCCAATCAACGTTGATGGAAAAACTGTTTGTATTGTGTGCAACGAAATTCGCCGCCCTGGATGCTTATGGAATGGGTGTCGAAATGGAAGGCGGAAAGCCGGGATGGTATGATGCACTGAACGGTATGCCGGGATTGTTCGGCTCCTCTATGGCAGAAACATATGAACTTTCCAGAATGCTGGACTATACGATTTCAGCAGTTGAAAAGTATCCTGCAGAATATGAAATATTAACAGAGGTTGCAGCATTCTTGCGTGGACTTGATGTCATTGTCAGCAACCATATGAACGACATTATCCGGGAAGAGGAACTTCTTGAATTCTGGAACGAACGGAATGTGTTAAAGGAAAACTATTGGGAAGAGTGTTTCCGTGGAATTCGTGGTTCCAGAGAGCATATGACACAGGAAGAGATTCGAAAAATTCTTGTTCATATGCAGGCAGTCGTAACACATGGAATCCGGAAGGCTTTTGCAATTCAGGGAGGAGATTGCCCCACGTATTTTACATATGAAGTAAAGAAATATACCGAGGCAGAGGATGGAATTTCCGTAGAGAAGTTCCAGGTGGTAAAAATGCCATTATTCCTGGAGGGACCGGTACGTTATCTGAAGCTTTCCATTGCAGAAGAACAGAAGCAGAAGTTGTATGAAATGGTAAAAGAAAGCGGCTTATACGATCAAAAGCTTCAGATGTATAAAGTAAACGCATCTTTAAAGGATGCAAGCTATGAGCTTGGAAGAGCAAAGGCATTTACACCCGGCTGGCTGGAAAATGAATCCATCTGGCTGCATATGGAGTATAAGTATTTACTCGAGCTGTTAAAGTCCGGACTATATGAAGAGTTTATCGGAGACTTTCATAAGGCAGCAATTCCGTTTTTGGATGAATCGGTATACGGACGGAGTATTTATGAAAATTCTTCGTTCCTTGCCAGTTCTGCGAATCCGAACGAAGCTTACCATGGAAGAGGTTTTGTGGCAAGATTGTCCGGCTCCACGGTGGAATTCTTACAGATGTGGATTCTGATGATGTTTGGAAATGTATTTCATAAAGAAGAAGACCAACTTGTTTTTGCTTTGAATCCCGTGATTCCATCTTACCTTATTGGAGATACACGATGTGTAGAAGCAACGCTGCTTGGAAAAACAAAGGTGGTTTATCAGATGGAAGAAAACAGAGACTATTTCCCGGGCAATTATGAGATTTGTTCGTATCATTTGTTCTATGAGGACGGAAATAAGCTGGTAGTGGAGAAGGCAAAGATTTATGGAAGGATGGCAGAAGAAATCCGTTCCGGTAACGTTAAAAAAATAGTGGTAACCATAAAATAAAAAAAGAACACCTTTTTAAAAAAAGAGTAATTATAATGCTGTTGACGAAAAAGTATACTTAACTTACAAACAACGAACAAGTAATTGTTTCAGAAAAAAATGGAGGTAAGTTATGAAACTAAAAAAGTTGACAGCATTATTTTTGACCGCAGCTATGACACTTTCTTTAATGGCATGTGGTAACAGTTCTCAGGGGACTGCAGAAAGCAGTAAGGCAGAAACAAAAACAGAAGAAGGAAGCAGCGATGCAGCAGAAGAAACAGCAAGTACTGGTGACCAGAAGCTTGTTATCTGGACGTTAGCAGCTGACTTGGAGCAGTTTGCAGACAAGTTTAAAGAAGAAAATCCTAATGTAGAAACAGAAGTAGTTGTTATTGCACCTGCAGATTATCCAACCAAGGTTGAATCTGCATTACTTAGTGGAGCAGTAGAACCTGATGTTATCGTTGGTGAACCTCAGATGCTTGAAACCATGTATGAAGCTGGATTCTTTGAAGACCTGAATCAGGCACCATACAATGCTCAGGATTATGCAGGTCAGATTGTAGATTACGTTTGGAAAGTTGGACAGGATGCAGATGGTATTCAGAGAGCAATCTCTTACCAGATTACACCTGCAGGCTTTTATTATAGAAGAGATATCGCAACAAAGGTGTTTGGAACGGATGATCCGGATGAAATCGGCAAGCTCTTTGCAGATTATCCAACCATTATTGAAACCGGTGAAAAATTAAAAGACGCAGGTTATCGTATTTTTGCATCTGATGCAGAAACAAATTACTTCTCCGGTGACAGTGCATGGGTAATTGATGGTGTATTAAATGTTTCCCAGTCCAGATATGATTACATGGACATGTGTGTACAGTTATACCAGAAGGATTTAACTGCATATGCAGTACAGTGGGCAGCACCATGGTATCAGGCAATGAGTGGTCCTGTTCCGATTCTTACCGCAGAAACTCAGTGGGGAACCGATGATATGAACGTATGGGATGCAGAATCTTTCGCTGAAGCTACAGAAGGTATGGACACCACAGAAGTATTTGCATATGGACTTCCTGCATGGGGCGTTCTGACCATGAGAGATAATGTAGGTGAAACTTCCGGACTTTGGGGTGTATGTTCCGGTCCTGCTTATGGATTCGGTGGTGGTACATTTATCGGTGTAAGCTCCCAGTCTGAAAGAAAAGAACTTGCATGGGAATTTGTAAAATTCTGTACCTTAAATGAAGATACTGCTGACTGGTGGATTGAGAAGTCACAGGGTGATACAGTTTCTCTGATTTCTGCTCTTGAAAAGCATGCAGATGATGAAAACGAAGTTTACGGTGGTGAGAAGTTATACGCATTCTGGTTAAAACAGGCAGAAGGAATTGACTATTCCAAGGTAACAAAGTACGACAAGGCAATCGGTGATGCATGGAGTGCAGCAATTACCGCAGTAAAACAGGGCGAAAAGACAAAAGAAGATGCAATTGAAGAATTCTATGATCAGGTAGCAGCTACTTATCCGGATATCCAGATTAACCGCTAAGTAACATGATATTGAATTGATAGGTAATGAATTTCAGATGGGAGAGGTATGTATGACGAAAGCAATGACAGAGAAGAAAAAAGGAAGAAAACGGAATATCAATAACATTGCATATTTGTTTGTCTTACCGTTTGTTATCGTTTTCCTGGTGTTTAGTGTATATCCGGTACTTCGGACGTTACAATTAAGTTTCACGGATTATCCGGGTTACGGTGAATTGAACTTTACCGGTATCACAAATTATCTGAGAGTATTTAAAGATAAATATTTCTGGAAGGCATTGGGACATACCCTGAACATCTGGATTCCAAATATTGTGATACAGCTTGGAATCGCATTTTTGCTGACCATAGTTTTTAGTGATATGAAATTTAAAATCAAAGGTCTTGGATTTTTCAGAGCCGTATTTTATCTTCCGCAGTTAATTGCAGCAACGTCTGTAGCATTTCTGTTTAAGACACTGTTGGATTGGAGATACGGAACCTTTAATCAGATTCTGATGAAATTGGGATTGTGCAGCCAGCCGATTGACTGGCTGGGCAAAACCAGCACAGCACCTTATGTGGTGTCAGTCATCAGTGCCTGGATGTGGTTTGGAAGCTCGTTCATTATGCTGATGGCTGGTGTACAGGGTATTTCCAGAGATTACTTTGAAGCAGCGGCAATTGACGGAGCCGGAAGGTGGACCATATTTGGTAAAATCACATTACCTTTGTTAAAACCAATTTTGCTATATGTAAGTATTACATCACTGATTGGTGGTCTGCAGATGTTCGATTTGCCATTCCTGATGTGTATGGGAACAAAGGGAGACCCTCATGGCTCGACGCAGACAATGGTAATGTATATGTATAAATTTGGTTTTGAAGCACATCAGGTAGGATACGCATCCGCAATTGCTTATGTACTGTTCCTTTTGGTTCTTATTGTATCACTGATACAGTTTAAAGTGATGAATGGAAAGGAGGATTAAGGAGAATGGCAGACAGAATAAAGAAGTTTATTATCTATGTTGCTTTGATTTTGCTGGCAGTCACCTGTTTACTCCCATTTCTGTTAATGATGGTTAATGCAACAAGAAGTGGCAGGGAAATCATGACATCCTTTACCTTTATTCCGGGAAACAGTCTGAAGGATAACTGGGAGACCGTGTCAAGCTACTTTAATCTGTTCCTTGGATTCTGGAACAGTCTGAAGGTAGCAGTACCGGCGACAATTCTTACGGCTTATTTTTCTGCATTGACCGCATATGCACTTGCAGTATATAAGTTTCGTGGAAAGAATGTGATTTTTTATACCATCATCATTTTTATGATGATTCCGGGACAGCTTGGTTTGATTGGATTCTATAACCTGATTTCCAAACTGAAACTGGTGGATTCCTATATTCCACTGATTATTCCGGCAATAGCAGCACCCGGTACCGTGTTTTTCTTAAGACAATATGTACTGTCGGTACTTCCGATGTCTTTATTGGAAGCAGCAAGAATCGATGGTGCGAGAGAATTACATATTTTCCATAAAATCGTGTTACCGATTATGGTGCCCGGAATTGCGACGATGGCAATCGGATGCTTTATTGGAAATTGGAATTCCTATCTGATACCGTTGATTTTATTAAATACACCTAAGAAGTTTACATTACCGGTAATGATTGCATCCCTGAGTTCTTCCCAGGATATCACGGCAAATCAGGGAGCAACCTATTTGTCAGTTGCGATATCGGTAATTCCTATATTAATTGTATTCTGCTTCTGCTCAAAATACATTATCAGCAGTATTTCAGCAGGAAGTGTAAAAGAATAAATTTTCTCCTTCTTTGAATGTAAGGCAAAAATGAAGTGCAGCTTGTTGCACTTCATTTTTGTGTTGTGATAAAATAATTTTATTAGGAGATATTGGGGGGCAGAAGTATATGATAAAGAACCGCAGAGCCATAATAATTGGATGTTTTCTTGGAATGTTTTTTCTGTTTACGGGATGTGCCAAAAAGGAGGAAAATCCGGTTCAACAGGAAGTAACAGAGCTGGACTGGTATGTAAATTTTTCCTGGTACAAAACTCCATGGGGAGGCAATGTGGTATCCGATAAAATCACACAGGATACCGGAGTGTCCATTCACTTTATAACACCGATGGGAAATGAAGAGGAAAAAATAAAAACAATGATTTCGTCTGACAGCCTGCCGGATCTGATTACCCTGAGCTGGGGGGATAATGCAATTGATGAAATGATTAATAAGGACATGGTTTATGCTTTAAATGAACTTGCAGATGAATATGATCCTTATTTCTGGCAGGTGGCGGATCAGGAGATTATAAAATGGGATACCAGGGCAGACGGCAATTTGTATTTTTATCCCAATTCGGCATATACGAGTGAAGACTATAAAAAATATGAAAATATACCATCGAATCAGACATTTCTTGTCCGGAAGGATATCTATGAATCATTGGGCTGCCCGGATATGACAACGCAGGAGGGGTTTGCAGATGCCGTTAGACGTGCAGCAAAGGAATTTAAAGCAATTGATGGCTCAGAATTAATTCCAATTGGTGCCCACGAATTTACCGGTACCGGATGTGTATCATTTGACACGTATCTTCAGAATTTTCTGGCAGTTCCTTATGAAAAGAACGGCAGCTATAATGATCGCTATACCGACGAAGATTATGTTTCCTGGTTAAAATTATTCCGGGAGCTTGGAGAAGAGGGATATTTAAAGGGGGATATTTTTATTGACCAGAGAACACAGATGGAAGAAAAAATAGCAAATGGTCAATATTTCTGTATGCTTTTTCAAAGAACCGACCTTGCAACACAGCAGATTTCTCTTTATGCAAATCATCCGGAACAGATTTATATGGCAGTGGAAGGACCACGAAACCATAACGGAGATGATCCGAGATTACCGGGAGGAAGCATTAACGGGTGGACGGTTACGATGATTTCAAAGAATTGTAAAGATCCGGAAAAAGCAATACAGATGATGTCCTACATGTTAAGCGAAGAGGGACAGAAGGTGATTTATCTTGGAGTAGAAGGTGTGACGTATGATGTCATCGATGGAAAACCGGTAATAAAAACGGAAGTACAGGAACTCAAAAACACGGACCGGAATACATATGATGAAATCTATGGTGCCGACGATACTTATTGGATGCTGCAGGATAATGCCATGCAGTTACAATGGAGACCGGAGCCTGCACCACCGAATGGACAGATGGAGGAATGGACGTATCCGTATAGTTTTAATATTGGACCGTATGACATTACATTCCAATATAATTCACCGGAGGCAGAGGCAGATAAAAACATCAAGCAGTTGTGGGGAGAAACGCTGCCGAAGCTTCTTCTGGCAAAGAACGAAAAAGCATTTGACCAAATTTTTGAGGAATATAAGCAGAAACGGGAAGAACTTGGATTTCAAATGGTTATGGAAGAGAGCACGCGGTTGATGAAGGAAGCAAAGAGCCGTATGGACAGCGAATGAGATAACAGGAAAAACATATGAAAAAGAAACAACGCAGGCATTGGTTTTCAGATTTAAAATTAAATATTAAGTTTACGATTATCTGCCTTGGATTTGTTACCGTTCCGATTGTGGTATTTTCCATATGGCTTTTAACGATTACAAGAGGAAATCTGTTGCAGGAAAAGGAAAATTCGCTGGCTTATAAAATGGATAAGGCAGGAAGTGTATGTATTGATGGTGTGGAATCTCTGAATATGGCGATTCAATTATTTATGAATGACCATAATCTCACAGATTTTCTTGGGGATATCAAAAATGGGAAAGAGTATTCCACGGAAGAACTGCTGCAGTTTTATAACCGCGACATATCGTCCCTGGAAAGAATGGTAAACAATAACGCCGCACTCTATCAGGTCCGCGTGTATGCAGACAATGAAAATTTGTATGAAATGATGCCCATTCTTTATCGGAAAAGCCGTATGGAGAATTTTGAATTTTCTGAGAAAGAAGAAAATTACGGATGGCATTATGGATATCAGGACTTATTATTTACAACCTATAAAAATGGAAATCGTGATAGTTTATTGATTGGCTACCGTACACCGATTGAAACCTCGCTGGATGGGGAGCTGGGGGTAATAGAGGCCTCGATGTATATGAACAAAATGTTTCCACTGGTATATGATTCCACACAGCAGGAGTGGGCGTGTTTTGTGGATGAATATGGAAAGATGCATTTTCAGGAAACATTTGACAGCGAAGAGAACTGCGAAATTATTCAAACATATTTGCAAAACAGTCAAAGCATGGAGGAACAGGGAACACAGCTTTTAAAGGTGGGACATTCCTGGAAACTAATTGGATATCATAAGATTAAGGAACTGAATGGACAATTAATCAGTGTTTATGATGTTCAAAAGGATTTAAATGGGATTTATCATGAGTTTACGGTGTTTGCATTATTGGGATTGTTTCTTATGGCGTTGCTTACGATGGCAGTCAATCTTGTCATAAAAGAAGCTTTAAAGAAATTCTATGAAATTCTTCAGGCAATTCGTATCGTACAGGAAGGTGATCTGAATGTGGTCATTGAGGATTGCGGTAAAGATGAGTTTGGGGAACTGGGAAGTCAGATTAATGCGATGCTTTCCAGCATCAAGCAGCTTACAGACAATAACCTGAAACATCAGCTTCTGCTAAAGAATACGGAAATCCAGGCGTTGCAAAATCAGATTAATGCGCACTTTATTTATAATGTGCTGGAATCAATTAAAATGATGGCGGAAATCGAGGAAGAATATGAAATTTCCGATGCAATTACTTCTTTGGGCAAACTGCTTCGATATAGCATGAAGAAGACGGTTTCCATTGTGACCGTAGAAGATGAGCTGGCATATATCCGGGATTATCTCAAATTGATTAACTTAAGGTTTGATTATGAAATATATTTGTCCGAAAATATAGAGCCATCGGTTCTGACACACCAGATTCCGAAGATGACGCTGCAGCCGATTGTAGAAAATGCCATTTATCATGGAATTTCTGAAATTGCGGAGGATACCAGCATTTATATAAAAGGATATCTTACGGAGAAAAACTGCAAAATTGAAATTACGGATTGTGGAAAAGGAATGCAGGAAGACGAGGTTCAGAATTTATATAAGAGACTCCGTGGAGAACTGGAAACATCGGAGGGGAGCAGAAATGGAATCGGACTTAAAAATGTACATGACCGTATTCAGATTTATTATGGAAACGAGTATGGACTGGAAATTCATTCCAAGCCCGGATGTTATACAAAAGTAACGGTGATTTTGCCACTCCCTTAGGGGAATTGAGGAGGAACAAGGATGAAAACGCTGTTAATTGTAGAAGATGAAAAAATTACAAGACAGGGCATAAAAACGATGGTTCAAAGAAGTGGTGTGCCTATTGATACGATTATGGAGTGTAACAATGGGGAGACGGCACTTGAGATTTTGAAGAACCATAAGGTCGATGTCGTTTTCACAGATATTCAGATGCCAAAAATGAATGGAATCGAGCTTGTAAAACGGATGCAGGAGCTTGATGAAATTCCATATGTCGTTGCAATCAGTGGATATGATGACTTTTCTTATGCGGTGGAGATGCTGCGGCTTAATGTCAAAGACTATCTTTTAAAGCCGATTGAACGGGAAAAAGTAAAGGCTGTTCTGGAGTCTTTAAATCAGGAATTGGAGAAAAAAAGCAAGGCAATTAAAACCGACCTGACGATAGGAGCACAACAGCTGAAATATGCAATTTTGAATGACAATCTTCCGGACAGCGAGCGGGATATTCTGTTGGAGCAGTATGGCAATAACTTCTTAAAGGGCGAATGCCGTATGATTTGCAGTAATGATATGGGAGGCAGTATCCAGATTGAACCGGACGCTCCGTATTTTTTCCTGGCAGATGTGGACGGAACAGAGTTATATCTGGTACAGAAGGAATATGTCAGTCTGCTTCTTCAGGATGAATTGTATCATCGATATGTAGGAATCAGTAATGTACATTCCGGACTGGAATCTCTGAAAGTAATGTATCGGGAGGCTCTCTATGCAAGAAAAGAGGCTTTCTGGAAAAACCGGCAGACGTATTATTATGGAGAGGCAAACATTACCGAAAAGCGAACCATGCATTTGGAGAAACAGGAAATTCTGAAGATGGTTCAAATGCTGGGAACAGATAAATATGAAGAAAGTATCCGTAAGCTGGAGCGGTTGTTTAAAAATGCGTCTTTGGGAAGTTATCCGCATCAGGAAATTGAAGAGGGGATGATAAAGTTCCTGCAGGAAATCAGAGGAACCTATGAAGGTGTATTAAACAAAGAAAATCTGGATATGGACGCGTTCTTCAAATTATATAGTTTTTCCTGTATGGAGGAATACAAGGCGGAGCTTATCGGCTGGGTAACAAATCTGGCAGAAATACTGAATCAGAAATTTGATGATTTTAAGAATAAGCAGAAAATGAAACAGGCAATCGAATATATCCGGGAGAACTATAACAAAGAACTGAATATGGCGGTAGTATCCAATTATATTTCCATGAATTATTCGTTGTTTTCGTTCGCGTTTAAGCAATATACCGGGACAAATTTTGTGAATTATTTAAAGGAAATAAGAATAAAAAAAGCAAAAGAACTACTGGAAAGTACCGATTTGAAAATTATTGAAATCAGCTGTGAAGTCGGGTATGAGAATGAAAAACATTTTATGAAGACATTTAAGGCAGTTTGTGGCGTTTCACCAAGTGAATACAGAAAGAACGCACAATTAAAAGGATGAGATGATTCTCATCCTTTTAAAATATTTTTTGTTTTTGTTTTCTTTTCTTCGTACATCTTCTTATCGGCTTCTTCAAACATGGCGGGAAGTTCCTCCGCATGATTCAAAGGATGAAGCGAATATCCGAAGCTTGCCTCAATATTATATGGCTTGGTGTTTAGACGGTTGTAATTATGCAGATATTTACGAATCTGTTCAATGACAGCATCAATATCGCCGGAATTGCGTCCAAAAGCAAGAAGCTGGAATTCATCGCCGCCACGCCGGGAACAGATGAAGGTATCATCTACCGTATTTTCAATCGCATGTGCCAGAACGCGAATCGCAAAATCCCCCTCCTGGTGACCGAAGGTATCGTTAATCAATTTCAGACAGTCCAAATCGACCATCATGGAGCAGACAGATTGTCCGTCAGAAATTGCTTTTTCCAAAGCAGGAGCAAGATAGGCTTTAAATCCCTGACGATTGAGCAATCCGGTAAGTTCGTCTGTTTTGTAGATACTTTCAAGCCGTTCTACCAAAAGACCCAGTTCTTTTTTATCACAAATATCTTTTAACATATTGTTGACGTTCATAATCCAGGGCATGAAGATAAATGGATAGGAAGAAATTTCTTTTTTAAATGTTAATGCAAGATAACCGTATAGTTTCGAACCGAAGAATAATGGACAGTAAACATACCATGGGTTGCCGGAATCATACAGATGTTCCGGGAGCAGGTTTCTTCTGGAAAAAGTACATTCCGGAAGCAGTTTTCCTTCTTTCAATCCGATTTTAAGCATAACAATATCGGAATCATAGGATTCCTCGTAACCGGATATGAGTTTCCGGATATGAGAAGCAGGGGCATCCCAATCCTCATACAGGCAGAAATAGAATTCTTTGCAATTTGGTAATTTTTGAATGTAATCGGTTAAGAGTGTGATTCCCTGTTCCAAATCGTGGACACCCTGTAAATTGGCAGACATCTGCATATGAAACAGAAAAGCCTGCTCCATATAGAACTGATATTTTTCTAATTCTTTGGCAAGATAGGGTGCTTCAGTACAGGAGGATGGGCAGCCACAGGAGTTTCCTGTAAAAATCCGGGCGGCAATAGTGGTTACCGGTGCTACCTCCATACCATGCAGGACATTCGAAAGCATTTCAACTGCCGTTGCACCAATCTGCTCAATCGGGAAAGAAATCGTAGTAAGTGCAGGAACAGAGTTCTGTCCGAGTGGAATCTGGTCGCATCCAGTTACGGCAATCTGTTCGGGAACAGAGATGCCCATTTCTTTTAAAATCGAAATGACGGTAAGAGCGACATTATCGTTATAGCATACGATGGCATCCGGTTTCTGCTCCAAAAGAGTGGACATCGTAGCATGAATATCTTTTTCATCAAGACTCTCACATGTGAAAATGCAATTCTGGGAAGAAGAATCCTGTGATGTCAGACCTCGTAAAAAGGCTTCCTGACGTAACGTATTAAATTCGGGATATGATGCAATACCAAGATAAACAATTTTTTTGAAACCATGGCTTTTTATCAGGTGAATAGCAAGGTCTTCGAAAGCACTGTTATTGTCGAGTTCAATGCGGGGAAAACAGGAGTCATGCTGACTGATATCAATCACGGGACAATGGAAGGCTTCTTTTATATAACTGCTCAATTTCTCATAAAGAGCAGGAAGCAGGTAAGTTCCGGAAGCAAACAGAACTCCATCATAAAGACCGGGGGTTGGAACATTCAGAATTTCAAACTCACCCTGTCCATAATCACCGAGATCCTCACCGTCGTTCGTTGTAAAAACGTCAACCTGGTATCCGGACTCAGTGGCTTTTTTCAGAATTCCGTCACAAAGTTTGGTCTGATAATAACCATAAATATGTGAGATAAATAAAGCAATTTTCTTCCTTCGATACATTGAGAATCTCCTTTATATATACTACTTTGAGTTTACAAATTTAGGAGCGGAAAGTCAATGTATTCAGGGGCAATTTATTGACAATATTTTAACAGTGAGATATTATTATTTTAGAAATAACACAGGGGGCTTTAACGTTGGATAATAAAGAAATTTCACAAGCAGTTATCGGTCGTTTGCCTAGATATTTTCGTTACCTGGGAGAATTGAAGGACGAGGGTATTGAGCGAATCTCTTCTCAGGAATTGAGTACCATAATGAAAGTGACAGCATCCCAGATTCGACAGGATTTTAATAACTTTGGTGGATTTGGACAACAGGGATACGGCTATAAGGTTGAGTATCTGTACGAAGAAATTGGTAAAATTCTTGGTATGGATAAAAAGCATAATCTGATTATTATCGGTGCAGGTAATTTAGGACAGGCTCTTGCAAATTATATGAATTTTGAACGCAGAGGATTTTTGTTTAAGGGTATTTTTGATAATAATCCGGAGTTGTTCGGAAAGAAAATCCGGGACATGGAAGTAAGTCCGATGGAGAAATTGGAAGATTTTGTACGGGAAAACAATATTGATATTGCCGTATTGACGATTCCAAAAACAAGTGCATTGGCTGTGGCAGAAAAACTGGCAACACTTGGGATAAAGGGTATATGGAATTTTGCACATCTGGATTTGAATCTGCCGGCGAACATTCAGGTAGAGAATGTACATCTTTCGGATTCTTTAATGAAACTGAGTTATAATATTAACCGTTATGAGACCGAGAATATTTAATCCATGGGATACCCGGGAGGGATTCTTAGATGTCAAGAAAAGATGAAGTTTTTATTCCTGCTTTAGTAAATAAGAAAATTCCGATTTTGACATTGGATAACAAATGGCATCAGTTGTTTACCCAGACATCACCCAATAAGGGGATTAAACGTCTTGAGGAGGAACTGAATGAGCTTTTAAAAAAGCAGGGAAAAGTAAATACGGAATCAAAAGAAATCCGTAAACTGAAAAAACGTCTGATGCAGGAAATCATGGAGTCAGCAGAAAATGCTGCGGAAGGAAATGACGAGAAAGCAGTAAAAAAGCTGGAGGAAAATAAGCGTCTTATTAATGACTGTAACGAAAAGCTGGAAGAATATGAAGAGGAACAGCTGGAGCTTCCGCAAAAAATTGAATCGGTAAACAGAGAATTGATGCTGCTTACGATGGAAACCTGCTATGACACGTTGAAAAATAATGAAAAAGAAATTGAAGATACGGCAAAATGGGTTGCGCAGATTCGTGTGGAATTGAAAAAAAGGCTGATTCGTAAACAGGAAAAGGAAATTATGAACCAGGAATTATATTCCTATATGCATGATATTTTTGGCGCAGAAGTAATTGAGCTGTTTGATATGAAATATAGTAAAGAAGAATAAGAAAGGAAGCGTCATGACCATCTGGATTATGACGCTTTAGTAATAATATGAGATATCTACTTAGTGCATCAGAAATGAAAAACTGTGATAACGGAACGATAGAACGGATTGGAATTCCAGCGATGGTGCTTATGGAACGTGCGGCACTTTCGGTTGTGGAGGAGCTTTTAAACCGGGAGCCGGAATGCGGGAATATTCTTGTGGTCGCAGGAAAAGGAAATAACGGTGGGGATGGTCTTGCAATTGGCAGACTTCTTGCACGCACTGGGAAAAGGGTTACTATTTATATGCCGGTAAAGGCAGCTTCTACAGAGGCTCTTTTACAGGAAAAAATTGTGAAAAATATGGGTTTTCCCATCTGTGACAAATGGCCACAGGAAGAATATGATATTATTATAGATGCATTGCTTGGGATTGGTATTTCCGGAGAACTCCGCAGTCCGTACCCGGAAGTTATCCGGAAAATCAATGATTGCAGAAAAAGCGGAACAAGGGTATATGCGGTTGATTTACCTACCGGAATTGATACAGATGCCGGAAAAGTCATGACGGAAGCAGTAAAAGCGGATGTAACCATTACCTTTCAATATTTAAAAAGAGCGCATATGCTTTATCCGGCAAGGGAATATTGTGGGGATGTGGTTGTTAAGGATGTTGGAATAGAAGCTTTCGGAATAAAAAAGGATACTGCTTTTTCTTACGAAAAGTGTGAGGTTGAGAAGCTTTTGCCAAGAAGAAATCCGGCAGGACATAAGGGAACCTTTGGGAAGGTATTTCTTTATGCAGGCAGTACGGAAATCAGTGGTGCAGCAATTTTGTGTGCAAGGGCGATTCTGGCAACAGGAGCCGGGATGGTAAAGATATTTACGGCAAAAGAAAACTGGGTGCCGATACAGACAGCACTTCCGGAGGCAATGCTGACCGAAAGTATAGACGAAGCAATCAATTGGGCAGACGTGATTGTGGCAGGTCCCGGAATCGGAAAAAGCAGGATGGCTTACGATACGTTGAATAAAATTTTCAATAGTAAGCCACATCATATGGTATTGGATGCGGATGCAATTAATCTGCTTGCAGAACATATGGAGTTACAGGAATTACTCTGTGAATATAGCCGGAAAGTACAGGGGCAGGTAATTCTTACTCCACATCCCATGGAATTTGTAAGACTAACAAAAAGTTCCATGGAACAATATCAGATGGAACGGGAAACTCTTTTAAAAATAACTGCCACCCGGTTACACAGCGTGGTAGTATCAAAAGATGCAGTCACGATGGTAAATGAGGGAGATAATTTACCTGTTTATTATAATTCTTCGGGAAACAATGGTATGGCAACTGCCGGGAGCGGGGATGTCCTTACCGGTGTGATTGGCAGTCTGATGGCACAGGGAATGAGTGGTTTTGATGCAGCATGTACAGGAGTGTTCCTGCATGGAATGGCAGGAGATGATGCGGCAGTAAAAAAAGGAACCAGGGGAATGCTGGCATCAGATATTCTGGAAGAATTGTGGAAATATATGCGGTAAGGCTCTGAAAATACAAAACACGGATGAATACCTTTCGGACAATCGGGTAATACTTACACTACGAAAAGGAAAACCTATTGGAAATGAAGGGGATATTATGAAACGTGGAGATGTTTATTATTGTGATTTAAGACCGGTGGTAGGTTCAGAACAGGGAGGTATCCGCCCGGTGCTTATCGTACAGAATGATGTGGGAAACAGGCATAGCCCGACATTGATTGTGGCAGCCATTACCTCAAAGATGAATAAGGCAAAGCTGCCTACGCATATTGAACTGAGTGCAGATAAATATGATATGGAGCGTGATTCCGTGATTTTGCTGGAACAGCTGCGTACGGTTGATAAAAAAAGATTAAAGGACCGGGTATGCCATCTGGATGACCATTTAATGAAACAGGTGAACCGTGGACTCATGATTAGTCTGGAGTTGAATACATAGAACAGACCGTGAGGCTCCCTTGACGATAAGAATCGGAAATGATATAGTTTAATTTGATATTTTATACAAAGGAGATGACAAAATGGAAGAAGCCGGACCTGCGGCGAATTCAATCAAAAGCTTTTTTCGCTCGCTTGGAAAGAAAAACGGGGATAATGCCGATGATGTAACAGAAGAAATCATTTCTATGGTCAACGAAGGACATGAGCAGGGGGTATTGCTTGATACCGAAGCAGAGATGATTACAAATATCTTTGAATTTGGTGATAAAGAAGCCCATGATATCATGACAAATCGTAAGAATATTCTTGCAATCGATAATGAAACGCTTCTTGATGATGCCATAAGCCAGATGCTTGAGGCAGGAAAAAGCCGTTTTCCCGTATATAATGAGAATATTGATAATATTGTTGGAATCTTACATTTCCGCGATGCCATATTGGCGCAGCGCAAGGGAGAAAATGCGCAGCGTAAAATTAAGGATATCAGTGGGCTTGTAAGAGAGGCAATGTTTGTTCCGGAAACAAAGAATATTGCGGACTTATTCCGTACGATGCAGCGTCTGAAGACACAGATGGTCATCGTTGTAGATGAGTATGGGCAGACGAAGGGAATTCTTGCAATGGAAGATATCCTGGAGGAGATTGTCGGAAACATCATGGATGAATACGACAAGGATGAGGAGCATATTGAAGAAACCGGAAATAAGGATGAGTATATTATAGAAGGAATTACCCCTTTGGAGGAATTGGAAGAGCGTTTTCATATTTCTTTCCATGAGGAAGAATTTGATACGCTGAATGGCTTCCTGATTTCCAAGATGGATCGGATTCCGGAAGAAAACGAGGATTTTTCCATAACCGTCGATGGGTATAATTTTAAAATCCTTTCTGTAGAGCATAAAATGATAAAAAGCGTGCTTGTTACCAAGGTAGAAGAGGAAAAGCACGAAGAAGAGAAAGAACAGATAAAAAGAGGAGAATAAAAAATGTCAGGACATTCAAAATTTGCAAACATTAAGCACAAAAAAGAGAAAAATGATGCTGCAAAAGGAAAAATCTTTACGATTCTCGGAAGAGAAATTGCAGTTGCGGTAAAAGAGGGTGGACCGGATCCGGCAAACAACTCTAAGCTTGCACAGGTAATTGCCAAGGCAAAGGCAAACAATATGCCAAACGATACGATTGACCGTGGAATCAAAAAAGCAGCCGGAGATGCCGGAAATGTAAATTATAAGTATGTTACATATGAAGGATACGGACCAAACGGAATTGCAATTATTGTAGATGCACTTACCGACAATCAGAACCGTACTGCAGCAAACGTAAGAAATGCTTTTACAAAGGGAAACGGAAATGTTGGAACTCCGGGATGTGTTTCCTTTATGTTCGATAAAAAGGGACAGATTATCATTGATAAAGAAGATTATGAGGGAGATGCTGACGAACTCATGATGATGGCACTGGATGCCGGAGCAGAAGATTTTGCCGAAGAAGAGGATAGCTTTGAAATCCTTACTTCTCCGGAAGATTTTGATGCTGTTTTACAGGCACTTCAGGAAGCAGGAATTCAGATGGTATCTTCTGAAGTGACCATGATTCCTCAGAATTATGTGGAGCTTACAGACGAAACAGCAGTAAAGAATCTTCAAAGAACACTTGATTTGCTGGATGAAGATGATGACGTACAGGCAGTATATCACAATTGGGATGAATAGATAAACCGGAAAGGGGCTTGCCAATGAGTAATAATTTTCAAAAAGAAACCATCTGTATTCAGTCCGGATGGAAACCGAAAAACGGAGAACCAAGAATTCTCCCGATTTATCAGAGTACAACGTTTAAATATGAAACATCCGAGCAGATGGGAAAATTGTTCGATTTGGAAGAAAGCGGATATTTCTATACAAGATTACAGAATCCGACGAATGATTTTGTTGCACAGAAAATATGTGAGCTGGAAGGCGGAGTAGCTGCTATGCTGACTTCTTCCGGACAGGCTGCGAATTATTATGCTATTTTCAATATCTGTGAAGCAGGTGATCATGTGGTACTTTCCTCAACAGTTTACGGAGGCACCTTTAATCTGATTACCGTTACCATGAAGAAGATGGGGATTGAATGTACGGTTGTTGATCCGGATTCACCGGTGGAAGAATTAAACAAGGCATTTCGCCCGAATACAAAATGTGTAATGGCAGAAACCATTGCCAATCCGGCACTTGTAGTGCTTGATATTGAAAAATTCGCAAAAGCAGCACATGAACATCAGGTTCCACTTATGGTAGATAATACATTTGCAACCCCGATTAATTGTAATCCATTCCAATTTGGCGCGGATATTGTAACACATTCTACGACAAAGTATATGGATGGACATGCCATGACTGTTGGTGGGGCAATTGTTGATTCCGGTAATTTTGATTTTTCAAAATATCCGGATAAATTCCCGGGACTATGTGAACCGGATGAGTCTTATCATGGAATTACCTATGTGGAGAAGTTTGGTAAGGGTGCATACATTACAAAGGCAACTGTTCAGCTGATGCGTGATCTTGGTTCGATACAGTCACCTCAGAATGCCTTTTTGTTAAATATTGGCTTGGAAACATTACCGCTTCGTATGGAACGTCATTGCTATAATGCGCAGAAGGTTGCAGAATTTTTGGAGCAGCATGAAAAGGTTGCCTGGGTAAATTATCCGGGATTACCTTCTAATAAATACCATGCACTTGCCAAGAAATATATGCCAAAGGGAACGTGTGGTGTTATTTCATTCGGATTAAAGGGTGGACGAAAAGCAGCAGAAGAAATGATGGATCATTTAAAGCTGGCAGCAATTGTAACGCATGTCGCAGATGCCAGAACATGTGTCCTTCATCCGGCAAGCCATACACATCGCCAGATGACGGATGAGCAGTTGAAAGAGGCAGGAGTTGCGCCAGATTTGATTCGTTTTTCGGTTGGCATTGAAAATGTTACAGACATTATTGCAGATTTGGAACATGCATTAAGCTGTATTTAAAAATCATAAAAAGTACAGTATGTGGGGGAAAGGATGAATAGAAAAAGGCAGAAATTGTCCATATTCATATGGGGCATGGCAGTCCTTATAATTCGTGGGTTATATCTTTTCCTTGGTTGGAATTCAGTTACGGATATTTACGGATTTTATGAGAACGCCATGATCAGGGCAGAAGAAAGCGAACCGATGCTTTCTTCCGGTCTTTCCTTTGTATACTCTAATTTTTTGTCGGATATTCTGCGTTTTACCGGAAATTATATTCATGTTATTTTCGTAATACAGGTACTTTTGCAGGTAGTATCCATTTTCCTGTTTCTGGGCGGATGTTACTACTTGTGGGGGAAGACAGCGGCATTTATTGGTGGAACGATCTGGGCATTGTTACCCACCATACTAAAATCAGCGGGGAATATCGAACCGTTAAACTTTTATTTACTGCATTTTATGATTTTATTCTTTTTGCTCGCACACTTTTATCATTATTCCAATCGGGCAGGATGGCATAGAAGCAGTCCATGTGAGTTGTACCTGATTTTAATCGGTGTTTATCTTGGCGTGATTTGCACCTGGAATTATATGGGCTGGCTGCTGGTGATAATTATTGGATATATTTTAAAAGAGAATCATCCGATTACCCGGAAATTAATTTCCGAACAAAAAGAATTACACAAAAAATTACCGGAAAAAGAGCAGATTATGTCTTCTTTTTCACAGGGGATGATCTTGTTTGTAGGTGTGGTACTCGGCATGTTTGTAACACTTATGAAATACACCGGAATATCCGGAAAATATCTGCCAAAGCAATTTGAATGGTGGGCTGCACAGTATCAGGATATTATGGGATTTTGTCAGGGAATGGAATGGAAATATGCGGCACTTCTTTTGGCGCTGCTTTTGTTACTTATGATAATTGCAAAAATAATAAAAAGAAAAAAACATAAAAATGAAGAAAAGAAATTTATGGAGGCAGAAAAGAAGCCTGAAGTAAAACAGGGGTCGGCACCGGAGAAATTACCGGAAAAAGAACCGGACAGCTTCGTGACGGAAGACGGAAGGGTAATAAAATATCTGGAAAATCCGCTGCCTGTACCAAAAAAACATGTTGCAAAAGACATGGATTTTGAATTTGACATTGATGATACGGGAGATTTTGACATTATTGATTTGGATGCCGGTTTTGATTTAGACACGGATACAGACGATAAATCAGATGGATAGAAGTAAATATTCTGCACATAATATAAGCATCGAATCAGAAGGGATTCGGTGCTTTTTATTTGATAAGAAATGAGGTGTGGAATGGGAAATAAAAAGGTGGAAGAAGAGGAACATCGCCGGGAACGGATTGAGCAGACCGGAGATGTGACATTGGATAAAAATGCACAGGAAAATACGATTCACCTTCTTTCGGTAATCGGTGAAATTGAAGGGCATGACAATCTTGGAAACAACTCAAAGACAACAAAATATGAGCATATTCTGCCACAGCTTGCTGCAATTGAAGACAGCAAGAATATTGATGGGGTATTGATTTTATTGAATACGGTTGGCGGTGATGTGGAGGCAGGTCTTGCAATCGCGGAAATGATTGCTTCGTTAAGTAAGCCTACGGTATCACTTGTGCTTGGGGGAAGCCATTCCATTGGCGTTCCGATTGCGGTGAGTACGGATTATTCTTATATTGTGCCAACCGGAACGATGGTAATACATCCGGTACGAATGAACGGAATGGTAATCGGAGTACCGCAGACCTTTGATTATTTTAAGCAGATTCAGGACCGGATTACCGGATTTGTCTGTAATCACAGCAGAATCACGCGGGAGAGAATTGAGGAACTGATGATGGAAACGGAAATGCTGACAAAGGATGTAGGGACCATACTGGTGGGAGAAGAGGCAGTAAAAGAAAAGATTATTGATGAAACCGGGGGAATTGGAGAGGCAATGAAAAAACTACATTCTCTGATTGATAGGGACAAGAAAAAATGCTATACTAATTAAGATTATGTAAGCATCTGAAAAGATGTTGAAGGGACATTTGTATGGCACAGTCAGGAAAGAATTACAATAGAAAAAAGAAAACAAATTCCTCCGGCAGAAGCCGGAATCAAAGAAAAACAGAGCCAATGGATGTGGCAATCAAAAGTGAAGTCATTTTGATTGCCTTGTTTGCGTTGGCTGTTTTTTTATTTTTGTGTAATTTCCATATTCTCGGAGTGGTCGGAGAGGCAATCAGTGGGGTAATGTTTGGCATTTTTGGGCTGACCTCTTATCTGATGCCGATTTTGTTTTTCGTTATGATTGCATTTGCAATGATTAACAGTGGCAATGTAATAGCAACGCGAAAAATTGTGGCAGGAGTAGCGCTTTATCTGATTGTGGGAATGATTTGTGAACTGGTTACCGGCGCACCACAGGAAGCAGCTGCCTATGATTTGAAGGGGATTTATGAAGCGTGCAGTCAGAACAGATGTGGCGGTGGCGTGTTGTCTGGTTCACTTGCTTATCTGGCATATCGGTTTCTTGGACTATTCGGAACGATTCTGACTTCTTTGGTGATTGCAATTATTGCACTGATTGTAATTACGGACAAGTCTTTCGTAAATGGAGTAAAACACGGGGGACAGAGAGTTTACGAGCGTTCCAGAGAAGATGCTGCTTACCGCAGGGAACGGGCACAGCAGCGTAGAGAGGAAATGGAAGAAAGCCGCAGAAAACGGGAAGAAGAACGAAGAGCCAGAAACGAAGAGCGGCGAATCAAAGAGGAACAAAAGGAAGACCAAAAGATTCTCCGTATGGATAAAAAAGTATCCGGTGTTATGCTGGATACGGCACTGACGAGAGAGGATACAGAAGAACCGATTACCAGGGAGCGGGATGATATCCATGAAATCAATCTCTCGGGTTTTGAGGAAATGCTGGAACATCCTGAAACAGATGAAGATACCTATGATTTTACATACGAATCCAAACAGAATGATGATATGGAAGAAATTCGGATGGAAGAGGAATATGAGGAACCACCGGTTGTACAGCCGGAAAGAATCCAAAGACCTGTGACGACAGCACCGTCTGTACCATCTGCACCGGTGCCACAGACGGAAGGAACGAAACCGAAAGAGGTCAAACCGGCAAAACCACATAAATATATATTCCCACCATTAAATTTGTTGACGAAAACTTCTTCCAAGGGAAATAAAGATACGTCAAATGAATTAAAGGAAACCGCAAGACGATTGCAGCAGACACTGCAGACCTTTGGAGTAAAGGTGACGATTACAGATATCAGTCAGGGACCTGCAGTTACACGATATGAATTACAGCCCGAGCAAGGGGTAAAGGTCAGCAAAATTGTGGGACTTTCGGATGATATCAAGTTAAACCTTGCAGCTACAGACATTCGTATTGAAGCTCCGATTCCGGGCAAAGCAGCCATTGGAATTGAAGTGCCAAACAAAGAAAACTCTGCAGTTGGTTTACGCGAGCTTTTGGAATCAAAAGAGTTTAAAGAATTTCCATCGAAAATTGCTTTTGCAGTCGGAAAAGATATTTCCGGAAAGGTTGTAGTGGCAGATATTGGGAAAATGCCGCATATGTTAATTGCCGGAGCTACCGGTTCTGGAAAATCCGTATGTATCAACACACTGATTATGAGTATTCTTTACAAAGCACATCCGGATGATGTGAAGCTGATTATGATTGATCCGAAAGTGGTTGAACTGAGTGTTTATAACGGAATTCCACACCTTCTGATACCGGTTGTTACTGATCCGAAGAAGGCATCTGCCGCATTGCAGTGGGGTGTTGCGGAAATGACAGACCGTTATCAGAAATTCGCAGATTTTAATGTCCGTGATTTAAAGGGATATAACAAAAAAGTGGAGGGCATGATTGCAAATGGAGAACCGGAACCTCCTGCAAAAATGCCGCAGATTATCATTATTGTCGATGAGCTTGCCGATTTGATGATGGTTGCACCCGGCGAGGTGGAAGAGTCAATCTGCAGACTGGCACAGCTGGCAAGAGCAGCCGGAATTCATTTGATTATTGCAACACAGAGACCTTCGGTGGACGTTATTACAGGACTGATAAAAGCCAATATGCCAAGCCGTGTGGCATTCAGTGTTTCAAGCGGAGTGGATTCCAGAACCATTCTTGATATGAATGGAGCTGAAAAACTCCTTGGAAAAGGTGATATGCTGTTTTATCCGCAGGGCTATACGAAACCTGCAAGAATTCAGGGAGCATTTGTTTCGGACAAAGAAGTTTCGGATGTGGTTGAGTTTTTAAAGAACCAAAAGCTCGGAAACATATATGATTCGGATATTCAGGATAAAATGGAGAGTCTCGGAAGTTCTTCTTCAAATGATGGGCACAGTGGAAATGGAGGAAGTGAACGGGATCAGTATTTTGTCGATGCTGCAAAGTTTATTATTGAAAAAGATAAAGCATCTATCGGAATGTTACAGCGTGTGTTTAAGATTGGCTTTAACCGAGCAGCCAGAATTATGGACCAGCTCTGTGAAGCAGGTGTTGTGGGTGAAGAGGAAGGAACAAAGCCCCGCAAGGTTCTGATGAGTGAAGAACAGTTTGAACAATATGTGGAGGAATACCTTTAAGAAAGGCGGAAGATACAATGAAGAGTGATATTGAAATTGCACAGGAGGCAGTGCTGAAACCGATTACAGAAATCAGTGAGGCCCTCGGAATTACAGATGAAGAATTGGAGATGTATGGAAGATATAAAGCAAAATTATCGGAAGAATATCTTCAGCGGATTCAGAGCAACCCGGATGGAAAACTGATTCTGGTGACGGCGATTAATCCAACACCGGCAGGAGAGGGGAAAACAACAACGAGTGTCGGATTGGGACAGGCATTTGGAAAGTTGAACAAGAAGGCAGTCATTGCACTTCGTGAACCATCTCTGGGACCCTGCTTCGGAGTAAAAGGAGGAGCTGCCGGAGGCGGCTATGCCCAAGTGGTTCCGATGGAAGATATCAATCTTCATTTTACCGGAGATTTTCATGCAATTACATCTGCAAATAATTTGCTGGCAGCTTTGCTGGACAATCATATCCAACAGGGAAATGAGCTGGGAATCGATCCAAGACAGGTAGTATGGAAACGATGCCTTGATATGAACGATCGTGTGCTGCGGAACGTTGTGGTTGGATTGGGCGCAAAGGCAGACGGTATGGTTCGCGAAGACCATTTTGTAATTACGGTTGCATCAGAAATTATGGCAATTTTATGTCTTGCAGAGAACATGCAGGATTTAAAGGAACGATTGTCCAAAATAGTCGTAGCATATAATTATCAGGGGAATCCGGTAACTGCCGGGGAACTGAATGCAGTAGGCGCGATGGCAGCACTTCTTAAGGATGCCATAAAGCCGAATCTTGTACAAACATTAGAGCATACGCCGGTGTTGATTCATGGCGGTCCGTTTGCCAACATTGCACATGGCTGTAATTCTGTCAGAGCAACGAAGGCAGCACTGAAAATGGCAGATTATTGTATTACGGAGGCAGGCTTCGGGGCTGATTTGGGAGCTGAAAAATTCTTTGATATCAAATGCCGTATGGCAGGATTGAAGCCGGATGCAGTTGTGCTTGTGGCAACCATCCGGGCACTGAAATACAATGGAGGAATTCCAAAGGATGAACTTTCGAAAGAGAATCTGGAGGCACTCCGTAAGGGAATTGTGAATCTTGAAAAGCATATCGAGAATCTGCAGAAGTATGGCGTTCCGGTTGTTGTAACCCTGAATAGTTTTATGACAGATACACCGGCAGAAACAGAATATGTGAAAACATTCTGTGAGGAAAGAAATTGTGAATTTGCATTATCAACGGTATTTGCAGATGGTGGTGAAGGCGGAATCGAACTTGCAAAGAAAGTTCTGAAAGCAATAGAAACGAAGGAAAGCCATTTTAATCTGATTTATCAGGATACTGATTCACTCAAAAAGAAGATTGAAACCGTAGCAAAGGAAATTTACGGAGCAGATGGTGTTAATTACTCTTCGACAGCGTTAAAGCAGCTCGAAAAAATTGAAAAACTTGGATTTGGAAATTTCCCGGTATGTATGGCAAAAACACAGTATTCCTTGTCGGATGATCCTACGCTTCTCGGACGTCCGGAAAACTTTACACTTCAGGTCCGTGAAGTTTATGTATCAGCCGGAGCAGGTTTTGTGGTTGTTCTTACCGGAGCAGTGATGACGATGCCCGGACTGCCAAAGAATCCGGCGGCATTCCGGATTGATGTGAATGAAGAAGGAAAGATTACCGGTTTATTTTAAAAAAGGAGAGGAATTCGTATGGCACAGGTGATTGACGGAAAAGCAATTTCAGCACAGATAAAAGAGGAATTGAAAGAGAAAGTTGCAAAACTGAAGGAAGAAGGAACAGAGGTAACGCTTGCAGTGATTCAGGTGGGTGACAATCCTGCATCTACTGTATATGTACGCAATAAGAAAAAGGGCTGCGAATATGTTGGAATTCATTCGCTCTCATATGAACTGCCAGAAGAAACAACAGAAGAAGAGCTTTTGAATCTGATTGAAGAATTAAATGAAAAGGAAGAAGTAAATGGAATTCTGGTACAGCTTCCATTGCCTTCCCATATTGATGAGGATAAGGTTATCCGTGCGATTTCCCCGAAAAAGGATGTAGATGGATTTCATCCACAGAGCGTAGGAGCTCTCTGCATCGGACAGAAAGGATTTGTATCCTGTACACCTGCAGGAATTATCCAGCTTTTAAAACGGAGTGGAATTGCAATTGAGGGAAAAGAATGTGTAATTCTCGGCAGAAGTAACATTGTCGGAAAGCCAATGAGTCTTTTGATGTTACGCGAGAATGCGACTGTAACCATTGCTCATTCCAGAACAAAGAATTTAAAAGAAGTATGTAAAAGAGCAGATATTCTTATTGTTGCCATTGGAAAACCCAAAATGGTTACCGCAGATTATGTAAAAGAGGGTGCGGTAATCATTGATGTAGGGATTAATCGTATGGAAGATAAGAAACTGTGCGGAGATGTGGATTATGATTCGGTATTCCCAATCTGCAGTGCCATCACGCCGGTTCCGGGTGGAGTTGGACCGATGACTATTGCAATGTTGCTTTATAATTGTATTCAGTCTGTTGAAATGAAATAAAGTGACTAAAAAGTAAAGGGAAGGGAGGTGTACGGATGATTTGCCCGTCATGTGGATATGTGATGAAGGAAGACCATTTGTATTGTGAGCGTTGTGGCGCAGAGATACAGATTGTTCCAGACTTTGAACCGGAAATTGAAAACAGTATTACCGAAACATTATCTACGGTTGCTGAGGAAATCAATCCGGAGGCCGCCAAAACAGAGGAAAAAGAAACATATTTTGTAAAAGAAGAAGTTTTCAGTGGAGTCAATTCCAATAAAATGGTGCTCATTACCACACTGTCATTTATACTGATGATTCTTGTTGTTCTGGTAATTGCACTGCTTGTCTATCAGAATTATTCTTCTGCCTATCAGCTTCGTCAGGCAGAGAGCCGGATGGAGCAGGGAAAATATGAAGATGCAGTTCCTTATCTGGAAAAAGCAGCGACGCTTCAGACCGAGGTTGGAGAAATTCCATATCTGGAGGCAGAATGCTATTATGAGATGGACGAAAAGCAGAAAGCATTGGATCTCCTTTTACAAACAGTACAAACAAAGAGCATGGATGAAGAACAAAAGGAAAAGTATTATGACTTTTTAATCCGTATATATGAGGAAGATTCCAATTATGAAGAAATTAACCAGATATTGCTGAACAGCAACGATACCGAGCTGCAGACACATTTTCAGCACTATATGGCAATGGCACCCGAGTTTGGTTATCCGACCGGAAATTATGAACAGGTTATTTCACTGAAAATCAGTGCAAATACTACCGGAAAAATCTATTATACCATCAATGGTGCAGAACCAACGGTGTATAGTGCCCAGTATACCTCCCCGATATTATTGGAACCGGGAGAATATCGGATTCGTGCAATGTTTGTAAATGATTATGGAATTCAAAGTGATATTTCGGAAAATTATTATCTGATTGATGTGGAGATTCCGGAAGCTCCTGAAATTAATCTGGAAAGCGGGGATTATACAACACCCTGCAGAATCGAAGTGACCGCACCGAGCGGTGGAACCATTTATTATACGACAAATGGTGCCATACCGACGGAAGATAACAGTACCGTATACAATCAGCCAATTGAAATGCCGGTTGGCAGAACGAATTTCCGGTTTGTGGTGATTTCGGAGGAAGGGGCACAGAGTGAGGTTGTCAGCAGGAGCTATGATTTGGAGCTGCAGACGCAGGTAACGACCGGAAAAGCAATCGAAAATGTCAAAAAGGCATTACTGGAGCAGCATATTTTATCGGACATGCAGGGAAATTCCCCGGAAATCGAGGGAAAATATGGATACCAGTATGAATCACTTGTCGAAATTCCCAATATGGGATATTATTATAAATTAAGTGAGTTTGTTCAAAATGAGTCAGGGGCAAAAACGAGTACCGGAAGACTGTATGCAGTTGAAGTTTATACCGGGGTGCCAAACCGACTGGTGTATGATGAAAATGGACAAATGGGATTAATTCCCTTAAATAAATAAGATGGAGGCTTATCATGTACAAGATTTTAGAAGCGAAAGAACTTACTGCCAATATTTATTCTATGGTAGTAGAAGCAAAAAGAGTAGCAAAATCCTGTGAACCGGGACAATTTGTAATCGTAAGAATGGATGAAGATTCTGAAAGAATTCCATTAACGATTTGTGATTATGACAGAGAAAAGGGAACTGTTACGATTGTGTTCCAGATTGTAGGTGCAGGAACCCAGATGATGTCAGAATTAAAAACCGGCGATGCATTCCATGATTTTGTGGGACCGTTAGGTCGTCCGTCTGAGTTTGTTTCAGAGGATATGGAAACTCTGAAAAACAAAAAAATCTTATTTGTAGCAGGTGGTGTTGGTACGGCACCTGTTTATCCGCAGGTAAAGTGGTTACATCAGCATGGAATTGATGCAGATGTTATTGTAGGAGCAAAGACAAAGGATATTTTGATTCTGGAAGACGAAATGAAGTCAGTTGCAGGAAATCTTTATGTGACAACAGATGATGGCTCCTATGGAAGAAGCGGAATGGTTACACAGACCATTACTGACCTGATTGCAGAAGGAAAGCATTATGATGTCTGCGTGGCAATCGGTCCAATGATTATGATGAAATTTGTCTGCAAGCTGACTAAGGAACTTCAGCTTCCTACCATTGTAAGTCTGAATCCAATTATGGTTGATGGTACCGGAATGTGTGGAGCATGTCGTGTAACGATTGGAGACGAAGTAAAGTTTGCATGTGTAGATGGCCCTGAATTTGATGGTCACCTTGTAAATTTTGATGAAGCAATGCAGAGACAGCAGATATATAAAACCGCAGAGGGAAGAGCCTTTTTGAAGGCAAAAGAAGGAGATACCCATCATGGCGGATGTGGAAATTGCGGAGGTGACAAGTAATGGACGTATTAAAGAAAACACCTGTAAGAGAACAGGAAGCAAAGGTTCGGGCAACTAATTTTGAGGAAGTATGCCTTGGATATAATCAGAGTGAAGCAATGGAAGAGGCTTCCAGATGTATTAACTGTAAAAATGCACAATGTATCAAGGGATGTCCGGTATCCATTAATATTCCCGGATTCGTTGAAAAAGTAAAAGAAGGAGATATCGAAGCAGCTTATCAGATTATCAGTGAGTCTTCTTCCCTTCCGGCAGTATGTGGACGTGTCTGCCCGCAGGAAAGCCAGTGTGAAGGAAAATGTATTCGTGGTATTAAGGGAGAGCCTATCTCTATTGGAAAACTGGAACGATTTGTTGCAGACTGGGCAAGCGAAAATGACAAGAAGCCTCAGGGAGCAAGTGAAAAAAATGGAAAGAAGGTTGCAGTAATCGGTTCCGGTCCTGCCGGACTTACCTGTGCCGGTGATCTGGCAAAGATGGGTTATGATGTAACTATTTTTGAAGCACTGCATGAAGCAGGCGGTGTTCTTGTCTATGGTATTCCGGAGTTCCGTCTTCCAAAGACGAAGGTAGTTGCAAAAGAAATTGAAAATGTAAAGTCTCTTGGAGTAAAGATTGAAACAAACGTGGTCGTAGGAAAATCTGTTACGATTGATGAATTGTTGGAAGAAGAGGGATTTGATGCCGTATTCATCGGTTCCGGAGCAGGACTTCCTAAATTTATGGGAATTCCCGGAGAACAGGCAAACGGCGTGTTCTCAGCAAATGAATATCTTACAAGAAGTAATCTGATGAAAGCATTCCGTGAGGACTCCAACACTCCGATTATGCACGGCAAGAAGGTAGCTGTTGTAGGTGGAGGAAATGTAGCAATGGATGCTGCAAGAACGGCACTCCGTCTTGGGGCAGAAGTGCATATTGTATATCGTAGAAGTGAGGAAGAGCTTCCTGCACGTGTGGAAGAAGTTCATCATGCAAAAGAAGAAGGAATTATTTTTGATTTGCTTACCAATCCGGTTGAAATTCTGGAAGACGAAAAAGGCTGGGTAAAGGGAATCAAATGTATTAAGATGGAATTGGGTGAGCCGGATGAATCCGGAAGAAGAAGACCGGTAGAAGTTCCAGGCTCTGAATTTGTGATTGACGTAGATACGGTTATCATGTCACTTGGAACATCACCGAATCCATTGATTTCTTCTACTACAAAAGGACTTGAAGTAAATAAACGGAAATGTATTATTGCAGAAGAAGAATTTGGTAAAACCACCAAAGAAGGCGTATATGCCGGTGGAGATGCTGTTACAGGTGCTGCTACGGTAATTCTTGCAATGGGTGCAGGAAAAGCAGGAGCACAGGGTATTGATCAATATTTGAAAAATAAGTAGAGAGAATAAATGAAAAAAATATTTGATGATCAGGATGATGATTTTAACCGTGGATTGACAAAAGAAGAAAAAATTCAAATCCTTGTTAAAGTGGTTCCGATTGTACTCATCGTAATTATTTTATTAATAACATTACTGATAAAGTCGGTATCAAACAATAGAAATCAGGTAAATAATTCGGAATCCGGTGATTCGGCGGTAATTGGGGTAATTGACGGAGAAACAAAAGAAGAATCAAATACGATTTCCACACCGTTACCGTCTGCAGTGCAGGAGGAACCGGAAAGTACAGCGGTTCCAACTGCGGAACCAACTGCATTTCCAACCGCGTCCCCCTATACGGAGGTTATGGAAAAGGGAAACGTAGATTACAGCAAGGTTACCTTTAACACGGAAGAACAGCTGAAGGAAATGAAGACCTATTGGGAAGCCGGAAATCAGAAAGCACTGGATGATTTGGCGAACCTGGACCGTTTTATTGCAATGTCTTATCAGCTGCGTGGAACCAAGAAATTTTTCTACTATGGCGATAAGAACAGTAATGGATTGCCGGAAGGAAAAGGAATTGCAGTTTACGCAGATAACCAGTATTACTATGGAGACTGGAAGAACGGCGTAAGAGAAGGAGAAGGATTCTGGAGACATTATCATATTCATCCTACGGGAAAAAGTAATGATATTATTACGTATCATCAATATTCCGGAGAATTTAAGAATGATCTGCCGGATGGAGAAGGCTCCGAACATTATGATTTCAAGACAGAGCTGTTAAAAGAGGGAACGGGTTATAACAGCAACCTGATTGGAACATATCAGAAAGGTCTTCTGAATGGAAGCTTTTATATTACGAATGTTTATGCAGATAACAATATGAAGGAATGGAATGCTACCGCAAAGAACGGTTCATTTACTTATTTAGCCGAAAATAGGGATAAAGAGGGAAGAGGACCGGTAATGGTAGATACGAAAGATGAAAATAATTATATCTGGATGTCAGAAAAGGAAAATCGTAATTTAGGCGTTATGTGTTATATCTCAGACAAGAAATAAAATACGAGGGGGTAAAATGGTATGGCATGGTGTCCGGTATGTAAATGTGAGTACGTAGAGGGTATTACAAGGTGTGCAGACTGCGGGTGTGATCTGGTGGACGAATTACCTAATGAACAGGAAATTGAAAACAGTGAAGAATTATCTGCGGACGAACCGGCAGAAGAATTTGCATTTGAGGAAGAAGAGGAAGTAAAACCAGTCCGACATTCGGTATATGTTAATAATGAAGAAAAAGCCGAAGAAAACAAAACATCTGCATATACGTTATTACTTGTAGGAGGAGCAGGACTTGTCTTGGTAATTCTGTTTTTTCTGGATATTATTCATCTGTCTATGGAAGCATTTAACAGATACCTGATTAGTGGTGTCATGGGCGTGATGTTCCTGCTGTTCGTTGTGATGGGAATTGTTTCCCTACGCAACTTTAAGGTATTTAAAAAACGTGCCGTAAAGGAGAACAGTCTGACACAGGAAATTCGTAAATGGTGTTTACAGAACCTGCAAAAGGAGCAGATTGACGAACAGCTCAATATCCATGAGATGGAAGAAGAACTGAAATATTTCCAGCGCTTTGAATACGTGAAGAGCATGGTGCAGAAACAGTTTGTAAATCTGGACGAAGCGTACCTTGACCGTCTGGTGGAGGAAATGTATGCAGAGTTATTTGAGGAAGAACGGTCGTAAGAGGATGGCATGAAAATTACAATTCTTTGCGTGGGGAAAATCAAAGAAGACTATTTAAAAAAAGCAATTGCGGAATATGAAAAACGGTTAAGCAGATATTGCCGGCTGGAATTTATCGAGGTTCCGGATGAAAAAACACCGGACGGAGCCAGTGCGGCGATGGAAGAACAGATCAAAGAAAAAGAGGCGGAACGAATTCTAAAACACTTAAAAACAGAGGATTTTATTTACACTCTGGAAATTAAAGGGAAACAGCCGGATTCTCTTGCGTTTGCAGAAGAAATTCAGCAACTGGGTGTCCGTGGTATCAGCCACATTCAGTTCGTAATTGGTGGTTCCCTTGGATTACATCAAAAGATTTCTGCTTTATCGAATTGTAAACTGAGCTTTTCCAATATGACGTTTCCTCATCAGCTTATGCGCGTGATTTTAGTGGAACAGATTTATCGCGCCTATCGAATTAACATGGGCGAACCGTACCATAAGTAAAAAGGTTGTTTCGGTATAGGAGGGATTGCTATGAGAATGTATGATCTGATTATGAAGAAAAGAAATGGAATGGCATTGTCTGAGGCGGAAATCCATTATATGATTGAGGAATACACCGCAGGGAATATCCCGGACTATCAGATGTCTGCAATGATGATGGCGATTTATTTCCGGGGAATGAGTGAAGAAGAAACATTATATCTGACAATGGCAATGGCTCATAGCGGAGAAATGCTGGATTTGTCAGAAATTAAAGGAATCAAAGTAGATAAACACAGTACCGGTGGCGTGGGAGATAAAACGTCACTGGCATTGACTCCTATGGTAGCAGCATGTGGTGTTAAAATTGCAAAAATGAGTGGCAGAGGTTTGGGACATACCGGAGGAACAATTGATAAGCTGGAGAGCTTTGCTGGATTCTCTACCGGTATCAGTACAGAAACTTTTATCCATAATGTGAATGAAATCGGAATTGCTATTATGGGACAGACGAAGGATTTGGCGCCGGCAGATAAAAAGCTGTATGCATTAAGGGATGTGACGGCAACCGTAGATAATATGTCCCTGATTGCATCTTCCATTATGAGCAAAAAGCTTGCGGCAGGTGCAGATGCAATCGTTCTGGATGTAAAGACCGGAAGCGGAGCATTTATGAAGAAAGAAGAGGATTCATTTGCTCTTGCCAGGGAAATGGTTCAGTTAGGAAAGAACGCCGGTAGAAATACGATTGCAGTTGTCTCTGATATGGATCAGCCATTGGGACGGGCAGTAGGAAATGCATTGGAAGTCAAAGAAGCCATTGCAACACTGCGTGGAGAAGGACCGTCTGATTTTACAGAGCTTTGCATGACACTTGGAAGCCTGATGCTGATAGTAGGACAGAAGGCATCTTCGGAAGAAGAGGCACGAAAAATGCTTCAAAATGTGATTAAAGACGGTAGTGCACTTAAGAAACTTGCAGAGTTTGTTAAAGCACAGGGAGGAGATGAAGAGATGGTATATCATCCCGAAAAACTCCCGTCAGCTAAGATTCATAAAACGCTTTGTGCACCCGTAGAAGGCTACATTCAGAAGATTGTATGCGATGAAGTCGGAATATGTTCCCTGATATTGGGAGGAGGAAGAGAAACCAAAGACAGTATCATTGATTTGTCCGTTGGAATTGTGCTTGATAAAAAAGCAGGTGATTTTGTTGCAAAGGGTGAACCTTTGGCAGAAGTATATGCAAATGATGAAGAAAAAATGGAGCAATGCCTGGACAGACTTCAAAAAGCATATACCATTGGGAATGAAAAACCGGAAGAAAGAAAAATCATTTTTGGAATTGTTAAATAGTCATAGATGGCAGCTCTTTTTCATATAGTTATCACATGAGAAAGAAAAGTGAAATCAAAAAAAATGATGTATCAAAAAGAGAACTTCTTGTAGAGTCGTTAAAATTACCTAAAGATTCCTTGTTAGGAGCATCCATTGTGACGGTTACGGGAAATCGTGATATCTTTGTGGAAAATTACAAGGGAATCATCGAATATACGGATTGCCGGATTATTTTACAGGGGAAAACCTGTAAAATTGAAATCTGTGGGAAACGACTGTGTATTGTATATTATACGAATGAAGATATGAAAATCAGCGGATGGGTAGAAGCTGTAAAATATAATGTCTAAAATCGGTGCGATACGCAGGAGGGAAGGAAATGCTTCAGCTAATCCGCTTTTTAAAAGGGTATTTAATCATTAAAGTGATGGGAAGTTCTCCGGAACGATTTATGAATTTATGCAGTAATCATCATATCTTTTTGTGGGACATTAAAAATTATGGTGATTATTACACGATGAAAATTGATTTAAAAGAATTTTATGAGATAAAGAGTTTTTCCAGAAAAACAGGAAGTAAGGTAGTCGTAACGGGACGTTTCGGACTACCTTTTCTTTCTGTAAAAATGAAACGCAGAATCATATTTTTCATTGGAATTGCAGGAAGCTTTGTGTTCTGGATGGTGATGTCTCTTTTTGTCTGGACAATAAATATTGAAGGAAATTACTATATTACGGATGATGTATTTTGCGACTTTCTGGAGCAAAATGGGATTCATCATGGCATGAGGAAGAAAGAGCTGAATATTGAACAGCTGGAAAAAGAGATACGAAATTCGTTTGAACTGGTAACATGGACTTCCGCAAAGCTGGATGGAAGCACACTGATGATTCAAATAAAGGAAAACGAGTTACAGACCGAACCAAAGAAAGAAGAGGAGAATTCGTCCGGAACGGATCTGGTGGCATCCGCGGATGGAAAAGTGGTAAGTTTAATTACAAGAGCCGGAGTACCGCTCGTAAAAGAGGGGATGGAGGTAAAAAAAGGAGATGTGCTTGTGCAGGGGGCAGTTCCTATTATGGCGGAAGATGGAAGTGTGCGCAGATATGAGTTTTGCGAAGCAGATGCAGACGTTTTTCTGGAATGTGAGAAAAACATACGGGAAGAACTTCCGGCATTTTATCTGTATAAGGACTATACCGGGAGAGAACGAAGCAGAAACTTTGTGATATTTGGTGAGCGAAAAATCAATTTGGGATTTTATACAAAGAGATTTGCAGAGTACGACGAAGTAGAAGAAAAAAAGCAGATGACACTTTTTGGAAACAACCGGATTCCCATCTATTATGGAAAAGAAACCCGTCGGGAATATCAGGGAAGAATCATGAATTATTCCAAGGAGCAGGTAAAGGAAATCTTTGGGAATAAAATTATTAAAATTATGCAAACTTTAGAGGAAAAAGGGGTACAAATTATAGAAAAAAATGTTACAATGAAAAAAAGTGAAAAAAAGTGGATTTTGCAGATTCAGTTTCTCGTTGTGGAACAAAACGGAATCAGCAGGGAAACGTCCATTCAACAAGTGGAACAAACAGTACCGGCAGATGGAGTGGAACAGTAACTGTGAATGATAATATTCAAATAACGGTGGATATCCCATTAGAAGTACAACGCAATTTGTTTGGACAGTATGATGGATATATCAAGAAAATAGAGAAACAATTTCAGGTAATCATCATTGATAGAAATGGAGAGGTTAAAGTCAGCGGTCCGGAGTATGGGGTTCATAAAGCCGTATCTCTGCTGGAACAATTGACAAAATGGTCGATGAACGGAAACGAGATTGAAGAACAGAGCGTAGATTATGCACTTATGATGAGTGAAGAAGAGAATGAAGATGCATTATTGGAAGTAGATAAAGAGTGCATTTGCCATACTGTTTCCGGGAAACCCATCAAACCGAAAACACTTGGTCAGAAAGCATATGTGGATGCGATTAAGAACAATATGATTGTGTTTGGCCTGGGACCTGCAGGAACCGGAAAAACATATCTGGCAATGGCGATGGCAATAACTGCATTTAAAAATCAGGAAGTAGAGCGGATTATCCTTACACGTCCGGCAATTGAAGCAGGGGAAAAGCTTGGTTTTCTGCCGGGAGATTTGCAAAGCAAGGTAGACCCTTACCTGCGACCTCTTTACGATGCATTATATCAGATCATGGGAGCAGAATCTTTTCTGAAAAATATGGAAAAGGGCTTGATTGAAGTGGCACCGCTTGCTTATATGAGAGGGCGTACTCTGGATAATGCATATATTATTCTGGATGAAGCGCAGAATACCACACCGGCACAGATGAAAATGTTTCTGACACGAATCGGTTTTGGCTCCAAAGTGATTGTAACCGGGGATTCGACACAAAAGGATTTGCCAAAGGATGCGACATCCGGACTTGATATTGCACAGAAGGTTTTACAAAAAATAGAAGGGATTGCGTTTTGCATGTTGTCGAGTAAGGATGTTGTCAGACATCCATTGGTACAAAAGATTGTAAAAGCATACGAGAATTATGAATCAAGAGAACAAGCCAATCGAAAACGAAATTACCGAAATTCAAAGAATGGAAGATAAATATCTGCGCCGCTGGGAAATAACGCAGGAAATCCTGGTGTTTGCAGTAACGGTAATTGTTGTGGCAATGGCATGCTTTCTATATGGGCGGGAGCTGACCGAACTTGCCGGAATTACCATTATGGCAGGCGCGGGAGCCGGAGCAGTAATTTATACAATAGAAAAGTGTAGAAGAACAAATCATTTCCTATATGATAACGAGAGTAATTTGTGGCGTTTTACATTATGCTATCTGTTATTTCTTTCTGCCACGGTGTTGTTTCCAATGCTTCCGATTGGTGGCTGGCCGTTTCTTGCCATATTTATTGCACTGATGTTATTTAGCAGTGAATTGATTGGTCTGGTTGCGGGAAGCAATTTGCTGCTGCTGGCAATCCTTTTGCATACGAATGGGAGTGCAGCCGATTTTGGAATTTATTTTGTGGCAGGTCTGATTGGTATTTTGTTGTTTTCGACGGTAAATGAAAGCTTTCAGATCTGGCAGCCGATGCTTATTTCTCTCTTGTTGCAATTTGTCTGTTTATGCATCCGTGAAGTCTTATATGTAAATGATGTGCTGAATTGGAGCATGTTTTTTATACCGGCAATAAATGTACTTGTTTGTTTGATTCTGTTATTGATTATTCTGAAAATTTTCAGTTTTTCCTTTATCTATAAGACAAGGGATATCTATATGGATATCAATGACCCGGAGTGTGAACTTCTGGTGGAGCTTAAGAATGTATCCAGAGAAGAATATTATCATACGATTCATACGGCTTATCTGTGCAGCAGAATTGCAATGAAGCTTGGTCTTGATGATGCAGTGGTAAAGGCGTGTGGTTACTATCATCGTATTGGAATGCTTAAGAATGATAATTCATGGAACAATGTGGAACAGATTTTAAGGGAAAACAATATTCCCGATTTGGTATGCAATTTGTTAAAAGAATATCTTTCACCAAAAGAACAGGTAAAATCAAAGGAGGTTGTCGTTCTGCTGTTTGCAGATACCGTGATTTCCTCCATTAACTATCTGTTTTCGAAAGATAAGAATGTGGAACTTGATTACCAGAAACTGATTTATGCGATTTTTAAAAAGAAAATAGAAAGTGGCATTATTGATTACAGTGATATCTCTCTTGGGGAGATACAGAAGATGAAAGAAATATTAGTGGAGGAGAGATTGTATTATGACTTCCTTCGTTGAAAACGAGAGTGGAATTACATTTGATTTTGAAATAGAACCATTGGTTCAGTCTATTGTGGAAGAAGTTCTGGATATGGAAAACTGTCCGTATGAGGCACAGATTAATGTACTTGTTACGGATAATGAGGGAATCCGGGAGATTAACAGAGAATTCCGTTCTCTGGATGCTCCGACCGATGTCCTTTCCTTTCCGGCAATACCGTTTGAAGCAGAATCGGATTTTTCCATCGTCGAAGAGGCAGAATCAGATTATTTTGAACCGGAGACAGGAGAACTGATTTTAGGTGATATTATGATTTCGGCAGAAAAGGTAAAGGAACAGGCTCTAAAGTATAACCATTCCGAAAGACGGGAGTTTGGATTTCTTGTAGCACACAGTATGCTTCATTTATGCGGGTATGACCACATGGAACCGGAAGAAGCGGAACGAATGGAAGAAAAACAGAGAAAGGTTTTGGACAAGCTGGCAATTACCCGATAACGAAAGAGGAATCTTATGGCAATTACAAAAAGAAATAATTATATGATATTTGTTCTGCTTACGTATGTGCTTTTCTTTATCTGCAGAATTCCGTTATACCATATGATTGGTGCAGATGGAATGGCGTATTTTGGAATTGCGAATGAATTACTTATTGTAGCAGGCGGAACAATTTTTTATAGTATGCAGGAGGCTACGGCTTCTTTAATAAAATATCGAATCCGGAGAGAACAATATACAAGCGCAGGAAAAGTATTTCGTGGAGCTGTTTTGTGGGGAGTGGTGTTCGGCGTGATTCTGGCAGTCGTGTTTGGAATTGCAGGTGGAGCAATTGCATCTGCAGTGTTTCATGTACCGCTTGCCGGTCTGGCAATCCGCGTGGTGTCAGCAGCAATCCCATTTGCTATTCTGACAGGTGTTTTCCGGGGCTTTTTCCTTGGCAACAATATGAGAGCACCATTGCTGCATTCCAATGTGGTGTTTGTGGTGATATATGGCATAAGCAGTATGGTTTGCGCTATTCAGTTTTTACATTACGGAAAAAATGTATCCGCACTGCTGCGAAGTGAAGAATTTCAGTACGGTTATGGAGCGATGGGAGCAGCGGTCGGACTGGTTCTCGCATCAATAATCAGTTTTCTTTATCTGCTGATTTTATATCTGATGCTCCGTACCTCTTTAAAGCAGGGAACCGGCAGAGAATATCAGAAAACACAGGATACAAAACTTCATATTTTCCATATGCTGATGGGAACCGGTGTATTTTATGTATGCACCTATCTGGTATTTTATGCAGCAAGACTTTTAGAGCAGCTATTGCTGTTTTCCAGGACAAAAGGAAGTATGGAGTCTATTTCCGGCTATGGAAATTATTATGCGAAATGCGATACCGTAATGATGATTGTAGTTTTGGGCGTCATTTGTATCTGTTATCCGGAAATACGAAAAGTACTGTATTATATGGACAGAGAAGAATACCGGGGAGCAAGGGAAAAGCTGGGAATGCTGATTCATAAAAGCATATCGGTAGTCTTTTTTGCAACCATTCTTTTCGCTGTACTTGCAGAAAATGTATTGGACCTCTTTTTTGCCGGAAATCATTCGAAGATGACCGGATGGCTGCAGGTTAGTTTTTGTGCAGGGGCATTTTTGATTCTGAGCTTTTTACTGCTAAGTGTACTTATCCGAATGAAAAAGGGAAGAATGGTTCTGCTGATTGGAGCTGTGGCATTATTGATCCGTATGATTACACTTTGGATGTTTCTTGCTTTTACAGGACTGGGAGTTATGGCAATTCCGGTCAGCCGGCTTATTGCAGATGTTGGAATTGCAGGGTGCAGTTTTGTGATTATCAGCAGAAATATTCAATATCATCAGGAATGGATTCGGAGTGTTGCAATTCCGGTCGGAGCATCGGCAGGAGCAGGTCTTATTGCCATGCTGTTTAATAAGCTGTTATCACCGGCAGTAGGGAATGTTTTGTCGATGGTAATTTGTTTTGTGATTGCATTGCTGTGTTATCTTGCAATTTTGCTTGTTACCAGAAATTTCCGTGAGGAAGAATTAAACGGAAGCCTGTTTGGACGTTTTATGATTAAAATTGGGAAAATGATGAATCTTTTCTGATTCATTGCATAAAGAGAATGAAAATGACTGATACTGTTTTTAGAAAGGAAGCGTGGAGATGCTATGAAATTTTTAAAACGTATCAGTCTTTTTGTACTATATCCTCTGATGATGTTTTCAGTTGGATTTGCCTGTAATATGATGTTTATGGACTATTTTTATCCGGGAGATATCAGTAAGCCCGTAGAATTAGAGGTGGAAAAGAAGCAGGAGGATATTACCCAGGTGGCTGTTGTAGAGCATCAGTTAATATCTGCAAATACCGAAATTAATGTTCAAAAATATGATGCGGATGGGGAATACCTGGGAGAAGAAACAATTCCTGTACCAGATAAATATGTAGGAATGACACGGGATGATTTTGCGGCTGAGTTAAAAGAATTTAACCAGAACCCGCCACTGAAGGAACTGGAGCTTGGGTTATCCTATGTGGAATTATATTCTTTTTCGCCACAGAAGATTGTGATTCGTAAAAATTATGCAATGGCGGACTCCGAGGAGGAGGGCGGTTACTTCCTCGTAAATGAGAATCACCGGGTGGTTGTGTACCAGACCGATTTGCAGAACATTTATATGACAACAGATATTCAGGTGGAGGAGCTTCCGGAAGAATTACAGAAAGAAATTATACAGATTAAATATGTAGAAAATGAAAAGGAATTATATAATTTTCTTGAGTCTTATTCGAGTTAATATTATAATAGGCAAAAGATAAATGCAGAATAATCATAAGGAAAGAATTGCTGTGAAAAGAATTATTGTAATTGGTGGAGGAGCTTCCGGAATGGTAGCAGCCATCCATGCAAAGGAAAAAATAAATGAAGTGCTGATTCTTGAAAAGAATGAGCGCATAGGGAAAAAAATTCTTGCAACAGGAAATGGAAAGTGTAATCTGGGAAATCAAAGATTACAGGAAGAATGTTACTATTGCAAGAATCCGGAGCGTCTTCATATGGTACTGCAACAGTATGGAACCAAGGAGTCGATTGAGTTTTTTCAAAAAATCGGTGTGCTTGTAAGAGAAAAAAACGGGTACTTATATCCGTATTCTGAGCAGGCATCTACAGTTCTTGATGCATTGCGGATGGAAATTGAACGACGGGGGATTAAAGTACAATGTGAGACACAGATTGTATCCGTCGAATTCCAGAAAAAGAAAAATCAATATGTACTTCACGATGCACAGGGACAACGTTACGAGACCGATGTGGTTATTGTTGCCTGTGGGGGACCTGCATCCCTGAAGAATGGTGGTATGGATGGCTTTCATATTGCAAAACAGCTTGGACTTCCTGTGAGCGGACTTGTGCCGGGACTTGTTCAGTTAAAGACGAATGAAGCAATGCAAAAATCAATTGCCGGAGTGAGATGTCAGGCGAGAGCGACCCTGTTTATTGGGAACGAGCCGGTTCGTACCGAGCAGGGAGAAGTACAGTTTACAGATTATGGTATTTCCGGCATTCCGGTTTTTCAACTAAGCCGATTGGCAGCATACGGATTGCAGGAAAAGAAAAAAGCAGTCGTTCAGATGGACTTTTTTCCGGATTATACCGAAGCAGAATTGAATGAGAGAATCGAGCACCAGATAGAGATTCGTAAAAATGGTACGCTGGAAGAACTTCAGACAGGTTTGCTTCATAAAAAACTAAATGTGTTCTTTTTACATAAGTGTAATTTGCGTCCCGGGGATTCTGCCGGAAAGCTGAACCAGGCAAAACGGAAAGAGCTTGCACATTGTTATAAAAAGTGTGAGCTTGAAATTACCGGCACAAATTCTTTTCAGAATGCACAGGTATGTGCAGGAGGAGTTTCCCTGGAAAAACTGACAGAAAATTTTGAAGTCAGGGAACATCCCGGAGTGTTTTTTGTCGGAGAACTTCTTGATGTGGATGGAATTTGTGGAGGATATAATCTGCATTGGGCGTTTGCAACCGGAACAATAGCTGGAAAATGTGCGAAAGGAAAGTAAGAATATGCTGAGAATCAGTCAGATAAAGCTGCAGATTCCCTATAGTTCCACTGATTTGGAGGCAAAAATCAGAAAGCTGCTGCGTTATAAAGGGGAAATGCAATATAAGATCGTACGAAAATCTCTTGATGCCCGGAAAAAACCGCTATTATTTGAAGTTTTTACCGTAGATGTACTGGTAAAAGAGGAGGCACAGCTATGCGCAAGATGTCATAGTGAGCAGATTAAGAGAATCGAGAAAGAGGAATATCATTTTCCATATCATAGCAATGGAGAAGAAAAAGATCGCCCTGTAATTATTGGAATGGGACCTGCCGGACTGTTTTGCGGTTATATGCTTGCAAAAGCAGGATTTCGGCCGATTTTGCTGGAACGGGGAAAGTGTATGGAACAGCGTAAAAAGGATGTTGCACATTTCTGGGAAACAGGGCAGTTGAATACAGAGTCAAATGTGCAGTTTGGAGAAGGTGGTGCCGGTACTTTTTCCGATGGAAAGCTGAATACACTCGTAAAGGATAAATATGGCAGAAACGGTGAAGTCCTGCGTATTTTTGTGGAACATGGTGCTCCCGAAGAAATACGGTATGATTATAAGCCACATATTGGAACCGACATTTTAGAGAATGTCGTTTGCAGTATGCGGAATAAAATTATCGAGATGGGTGGCGAAGTCAGGTTTCAGAAAAAGGTAACCGATATTATGACAGAAGGGGATGAACTGAAAGGTCTTGTCCTGAATGGCCAGGAGGTTCTTGATACGAATTGTGCAGTGCTTGCAATCGGGCACAGTGCCAGAGATACGTTTGAGATGCTTAAGGAACAGAATCTGACGATGGAAGCCAAACCATTTGCAATAGGAATGCGGGTAGAACATCCCCAGAAGCTGATAAATCAGATACAATACGGACAGGAAAAAGTATCGTCTCTTGGAAATGCCATTTATAAAGTAACTGCGAAAACAAGGGAAGGCCGTGGGGTATATTCTTTTTGCATGTGCCCGGGAGGATATGTTGTAAATGCATCATCTGAGCAGGGAATGCTCGCAGTGAATGGAATGAGTTACAGTGGCAGAAACAGCTCCAATGCAAACAGTGCCATTATTATAACCGTTAATCCGGAAGACTATGGGAATCCCGGGGATCCGTTAAGCGGAATGAAATTTCAGCGGGCATTAGAACAAAAAACATATCAGCTTTTGGATGGAAAAATTCCGGTAGAACGGTATGGAGATTATAAAAAAGCTGTTTTACAGGAAAAAGAAGAGGAATTATCAGGAGAAGAGCAGCAAACATATTTTGAAGATTTTGAGCCATGTATAAAAGGCATGTGGGGATTTGGCAGAGTACATGAGATACTTCCGGAGAAACTGTCGCAGGCTTTTGTGGAAGGAATGGAACAGATTGGAGAAAAATTTCCAATGTTTAATCATTCACAGGTTCTGGTAGAAGGTCTGGAAAGCAGAACTTCTTCCCCAATACGGATTCTTCGTGATGAGGAACTGCAATCTTCCATAAAGGGATTGTATCCATGTGGAGAAGGTGCCGGATATGCAGGTGGCATTACTTCAGCAGCAATGGATGGAATTTATGTTGCAGAGATGATTGCCAAAAAATTACAAAAGAGGATATAATGATATGGAGATGGATAAAACTTCCAAGCAGGAGTTGCGAAATCGATATCTGCAATATCGGAATGCATTAACGAAAGAGGACCGAAGAACGAAAAGCAATCAGATTCTGGAAACACTTTCGTCATGGGAGTATTTTGAACAGGCGGAGAGTATTTTGGTGTATTGCAGCTACCGCAGTGAAGTGGTAACGACATCATGGATTGATAACCTGCTAGCCGAAGGAAAAAAGAAGGTATATGCACCTAAGGTGGATGGTATGGACATCCGTTTTTTTCGGGTGACATCCATGGAGCAGTTAAAAGACGGCTATCAGGGAATTCCGGAACCTGTCGGGGATACCGGGGAATTTACAACGGATACGGAAAAAACAGAAAAGGCACTTTTGATTCTGCCCGGAACCGTTTTTGACAGAAACGGAAACCGGCTTGGTTATGGAAAGGGATTTTATGACCGTTTTGTTGCGAAGCATCCGGACATGAAAACGGTTGCACTGGCTTTTTCGTGTCAAATGACAGAAGAAATACCGGCAGAACCGCATGATATTAAAGTGCAGAGCATTATAACAGAAAAAAGGAAATATGATTTTATGTAATGATAGAAAAGGAGTAGCAATGAAAGAGCTTGAGACGTTAGGAAAACAGGCAATACAGGCAAAATATGAATTGCAGAAAAAAACGACAGAAGAGAAAAATCACGTATTGGAAGAGGTGGCAAAGGAATTACTTGCCAAAGAACAGTTTTTGCTGGAGGAAAATCAGAAGGATATTGAACTTGGGATTTCCAATCATATGAATCCGGGATTGTTGGACCGTCTTCGCCTGACGAAAGAGCGTATTGCAGCAATGGCAGAAGGAATAAGACAGATTGCAGAGCTTCCGGACCCTGTCGGAGAAGTGCTTGACCGATATACCGCAGAGAATGGACTGCAAATTGTAAAGAAACGCGTTCCAATGGGCGTAATTGGTATTATTTATGAGTCGCGCCCCAATGTGACTGCAGACGCGTTCGGTTTATGTTTTAAAAGCGGTAGTGCAGTCATATTAAAGGGTGGAAGTGATGCCATGAATTCGAACATGGCAATTACCCGTGTCATTCAGGATGCTGTGGAGAGATGCGGTGTGACACCATACGTGATTCAGTTAATTGAATCCAAAGACCGTCAGGTTGTAAATGAGTTTATGAGAATGAAGGAATATGTAGACCTGCTGATTCCGAGAGGAGGAGCGGGGCTCATTCGTAATGTCGTAGAGAACAGTCTGATTCCGGTTATTGAAACCGGTACGGGAAATTGTCATATATTTGTAGATGAATCCGCGGATATTGAAAAAGCAATTCCGATTATTATAAATGCAAAGACACAACGAATCGGGGTATGTAATGCCTGTGAATCTTTGGTAATTCATAAAAATATTCTTGATAAACTGATGCCACCGCTTGCAAAAGCCTTAAAAGAAAAATCCGTGGAGATTCGTGGAGATCAGGACATTCAGCAATGTATCGCCTGTACGCCCGCAACAGAAGAAGATTACGGTACAGAATATCTGGATTTGATTGTATCGGTAAAAACGGTAGAAAGTGTGGATGAGGCCATTGCACACATTAATCAGTACAGTACAAGACATTCTGAGGCTATTTTGACAAATAATATGCAGAATGCAGAAAAGTTTTTGAACGAAGTCGATGCGGCATGTGTTTATCTGAATGCATCGACCCGGTTTACCGATGGATTTGAATTCGGACTTGGAGCAGAAATTGGAATCAGTACACAGAAGCTTCATGCAAGAGGACCAATGGGCTTAAAGGAACTGACTTCCTATAAATATGTTCTGGAAGGTGACTGGTTAGTTCGTAAGTAAGGAAAATTTGAAACGAAAGACAGGAAAATGTATGAGTACAGGCAGGCTTGTCCTATGCATCCTCATCATAATGTGTTTTCTGATTATGATTTATGCAGGGGGAATGATTTGGTTTATTGTGAAACCGAAAAGATGGTCATTACAGGAATATAAGGAAAGACTTCAGAAAAAAAATATTCCATTTGACGATTATTATAAATGCGATAGAATTGCATTGACAATTTTTTCGGATTACGGATATAAACTGCATGGTTTTTTAATGATGCACAGAGAACCAACAGACAAATTTGTCATTGTTTCTCATGGGTATACCGCTAACCGGTGGGAGGGACTTCCGTATGCAAATATCTACTATGAGCTTGGATACAATGTTTATCTGTATGATTTGAGACATCATGGAGAAAATGAGGATTCGTTCTGCTCGATGGGATATTATGAGCATATGGACATTATCGCGATTGCAGAGGAGCTCCGAAGGTTATACGGAGAACAGATTCAGATTGGTCTGCAGGGAGTCAGTCTTGGGGCATCAAGCAGTATTCTTGCATTACGTTTATGGGAGGGATTTTCCTTTTGCGTAGCAGACTGTGGCTTTGCAGATTTCCGTCAGCTGATGAGGCATCTTGCAGTAAAGTGGTTTCGTCTGCCGGCATTTATGTCTGCACCGGTCTGCTGGTTCAGCTCGTTGTACTTACGCTTTAATATAGGCCGTATCAAACCATTGGAAGCGTTAGAAGAAAATCAGGTAACGCCGGTTATGATTATTCATGGAACAGCAGATGATTTTATTCCACCGATTCATGCACGTGAATTATATGATGCAGCAAAAGGATATAAAGAACTGCATTATATTGAGGGAGTGGGACATGCAGAGTCGGTAATAAAAGAGCCTGAACAGTATAAGCAACTGGTCGAAAGCTTTTTGGAAAATGCATTGGCTTCCTAAAACCGTTATCTGTTCAGACTCTCTTAAATTATATTATTCTGCTTTAACTTCTTTCCAAAGTTCATTGTATAAAGCATCACCATCGCTTCCAAGATAGTGGAAGGTTTCCAGGTTGCTGTACTGTGACAAATCAGGGAAAGCAATCGGAGAGTTTTTAATCTCTTCGTCCTCGATAAGTTCCCGTGCAGCATCATTTGGAGTGGAATAGGTGATATATTCAAAATTCATTAACGCAATGTCATCGCGGCACATAAAATCAATAAATTTCTCAGCATTTTCTTTGTTTGGTGCATTTTTGGGAATAACCCAGGAATCAATCCAGACATTCGTTCCTTCTTTTGGAATGACATATTCCAGATTTTCGTTTTCACGTTGGGTATAAATTGCTTCACCGGAGTAAATAACGCCAATGGCAGCTTCATCGCCAATCATCTTATCACGAACCTGATCGATAACATATGCCTGTACAAGTGGCTTCTGGTCAATTAAAATCTGCTTTGCTTCATTTAATTCATTTTCATCCAGGGTATTCATGGAGTATCCCTTCAACTTCAAGGCAACCATAAAAGCGTCACGCACAGAATCCTGCATCAGAATATTATCTGCATATTTTTCATCCCATAAAACAGACCAGCTGTCAATCGGTTCATCTACCATTGTTTTGTTGTAAAGGATTCCTACGGTGCCGAAGCAGTAAGGGATAGAATATTTGTTTTCGGGGTCAAATTCTTTGGAACTGTCAAAATACTGCTGTCCAATATTTTTTACATTGGGAATATGATCAAAATTAATTTCCTGTAAAAGGTCATTTTCAATTAATTTCTGAATCATATAGTCAGAAGGACAAAGGACATCATATGCAGTTGCACCAGCCTCAACCTTTGGATACATGATTTCATTTGTTTCATATTCATCATAGACAACTTTAATACCGGTTTCCTGTTCAAACATGGTAATTGTTTCCGGGTCAATATATTCTCCCCAGTTGTACACAATAACTTCACCGTTTTCACCGCCTGCACTTTTTCCGCAGCCGGATAAAACAAAGCTGAGAAAACAGGTCATAAGCAGTACCGCAGCAATACTTTTTTTCATCATAAATCCTCCTCATAATTAATGTTTTTTTGCTGTGTTTTTGTCGCCGGGGGCATTGTTCACTAACAAAAGTAAAATCAGCACCGTTAAGAAAATCAGTGTAGAAAGTGCATACATTTCCGGCTTGATGCCTTTTTTAACTTCCGTATATATTTTCGTGGACAAGGTATCCACGCCAGCGCCTTTTGTAAAATGTGTAATAATAAAATCATCGAGAGACATTGTAAATGCCATTAAAAATCCGGATAAAATACCGGGAAGCAGTTCTGGAAAAACAACCTTAAAAAATCCATAGACAGGACCGGCACCTAAATCAAGAGCGGCCTCATAAGTATAAGGATTTAACTGCTTCATTCGGGGCATGACACTTAAAATGACGTATGGAATGCAAAAAGTAATGTGTGCCAGTAAAATGGTGCCCAAACCAAATTTTAATCCCATACTGATAAAGAGTAGCATGAGAGAAATACCGGTAACAATTTCTGCATTCAGCATCGGAATATTCGTAATACCCATGACAATCGCACGCGAACGTTTTTTCAAATTCATAATGGCAATGCATGCAATGGTTCCAATCAGAGTCGACACAATAGAGGCAATGAATGCAATCAGTAACGTGTTGAATAAGGCATTCAGAATAGCTTCGTTATGGAACAGCTCCTTATACCATTTCAGGGTAAAGCCTCCCCATTTTGCTCTTGTCTTACTTGCATTGAAGGAGAGAACCATCAATGTGACAATCGGGGCATACAGAAAGATAAAAATCAATGTAATATATACTTTTTTTGATATGTTTTTTATCATAGGAATGAACCCTCCCCATCTTTGTCAAAAAGAGCAGAAAGAATCATATTTACAAGGATGAACATCATCAGGACGATAGACAGTCCGCTTCCCAGATGCCAGTTACTTGCCTGGGTAAATTCTTCTTCAATAACATTTCCGATAAGAAGAATTTTACTGCCACCCAATAATTTACTGATAACAAAAGTGGTAAGTGCCGGAATGAAAACCATGGTAATACCACTGATGATGCCCGGTACACTCAAAGGAAGAGTGATTTTGGCAAAAACCTGAAAGCTGTTAGCACCAAGGTCTCTTGCCGCATTGATTACGCTTTTGTCGATTTTTACAAGTGCATTATAAATGGGCAGGACCATAAACGGTAAAAAGTTATATACCATACCAAGAATAATGGCATAAGGGGTATTGATGATTTTTAACGCAGGCAGGTGGAAAAAGGAGAGGACACTGTTAATGACGCCGGTCTTTTCCAAAAGTGTCTGCCATGCCATCGTCCGAAGCAGAAAGTTCATCCACATCGGAAGAATAAAAATCAAAACGATAAAGCTATGCTGATTGACACCCATATGGCTTAAAATAGAAGCTAATGGATATGCCAGTAACAGACAAAGGATGGTTGCGATTAAGGATAGCAATAGTGCAAGCCAAAGTGCCTTTGCGTGTTCTGCGGTAGTAATGGAAATAATGTTTTCCATTGTAAATGCTCCGGTTTTATCGGTCAGTCCATAATAGAAAACCATACCGAGGGGAATCAGAATAAAAACAATGGACCAGATAAAATAAGGAGTTCCCAATAATTTTTTCTTGAATTGTGATTTATTCATCGAGCTTTGCCGCCTCCTCGTCTTCTGAAGCCGGTTTGTTCATAATCTGAATGTTGAACGGATCAACATCAATACCAACTTCTGTTCCAACCGGGAACATACCGGTGGAGTGAACAAGCCATTCGAATCCTCCAGCCATAACTTCCATTTCATAATGTACCCCTTTGAAAATCAGGTGGGTAACGGTTCCTTTTAAACGACCTGCAGCGGGAGAGGACAGAATAACATCTTCCGGTCGGATAACAACATCGACAGGGGTGTTCTGACCAAATCCAACATCGACACAGGGAAATTTAACACCAAGAATTTCAACAAGTTTGTCTTCCAGCATCGTGGAACTAATGATGTTACTGTCGCCAATAAAGTCAGCAACAAATGCGTTTTCCGGTTCGTTGTAGATTTTTTCCGGAGTACCAATCTGCTGGATATAGCCCTGATTCATGACAACAATCGTATCAGACATGGTCAGTGCTTCTTCCTGGTCATGGGTAACATATATAAAGGTAATACCAAGTTCGTTTTTCAGACGAATCAGTTCATATTGCATATCCTGACGAAGTTTTAAGTCAAGAGCACCTAAAGGTTCGTCAAGAAGAAGAACCTTTGGTTCATTAACGATAGCACGTGCAATGGCGATACGTTGCTGCTGCCCGCCACTTAAAGAATCCGGCATACGATGTTCGTAACCATCCAGATTAACAAGCTTTAAAGCATATTTTATCTTATCATTAATATAGTCTTTTGTTTTCCCTTTGATTTTCAATCCGAATGCAATGTTTTCGGAAATTGTCATATGAGGGAAGAGGGCATACCTCTGAAATACGGTATTTAACTGACGCTTGTTGGGAGGAAGCTTAGTGATATCCTTATCATCAAAAATAACACGACCGGTATCCGGAGATTCAAAGCCGCCAAGGATTCGAAGCGTAGTTGTCTTTCCACATCCACTTGGACCAAGAAGCGTGAGAAATTCGTTTTCCCGGATATAAAGGTTCAGGTCGTCCAGAACCATCTGACCATCAAAAGATTTACTGATGTTTTTTAAATCAATTAGTACTTTGCTCATGGTATATGCTCCTTTGTCAATTGTTAAAAGCTGGGAGGGGTGCTGACCCATATGAGAGTAGCGCCTGTTTTGCTGCCAGCCTGAATGTAGTGTGTGGCTTCCGCCTTAAAATAAAAGGATTCTCCTTTTTTGACTTTAATACGACGTTTTCCAAGGTTCAGAGTAATGCTTCCCTGCAATACATAGCCGAATTCTTCGCCTTCATGTGGATTGTCCGGATAGGTAGAACCGCCCGGAGCAAGTGTCAGCCGGATTGGTTCCATCATGTTTTTCTGGGCATTAGGGATAATCCATTCAATTTTATTATGAAGATCTTCATCTAATTTTTCAAAGTAGTCGGCTTCTTTAAATGCAATCTGATTATCTTCAGAATCATTGAAGAAATCCTTCAGATTAGTTCCGAGACACGTTAATATATCCATTAATGTTGCAATCGAAGGGGAAGTCAGGTCACGTTCCAGCTGGGAAATAAAGCCTTTCGACAATTCACAGCGGTCAGCAAGTTCTTCCTGTGTCAGGCCCTTCTGAATGCGCAAATCCTTGATTTTACGGCCAATTTTTATAAAATCACTCACAATGTCCACCTCATGGTAAAAAAGAAATGTTAAACAAAAAGTTTAGTTTTACTAAACAACACTGATGATAATTATACTAGATTGTAATACTTTGTCAATATCTATTTCATGAACTTGTAAGAGAAAAAAACCTATGATAAAATATAAGAATCAAAAATACATAATGTTAGACAGGAAAGGCAGAAAATATGGGAAAAGATAAGTATGTTGCGTATGTTTCCAGTTATACCTCCGGAAATAAAAGCAGCTTTGGAATCCGAATTTATGATGTTGATATAGAAAAGGGAAGAATGACAGAGAAGGATCAGGTGGAAATTACAAATTCTTCTTATGTGACCATTTCACATAATCAGAAATATCTGTATTCCATTACAGACTTCGGTGTGGAAGCATATGAAATTCAAAAGGATGGAGGACTTAAGGTAATTAACCATGCATCCATTAACGGAATGCGGGGGTGTTATCTTTCCACGGATTATGAAGACAAGTATTTGTTTGTTGCAGGATACCATGATGCAAAGCTTACGGTACTCCGCTTGCACGAGGATGGCTCCATAGGAGAAATTACCGAAGAAATTTTTCATAAAGGACTGGGAAGTATTGCAGAAAGAAACTTCAGACCGCATATTAACTGTGTCAAAATGACAAGAGATAATAAGTTTTTATGCGCAGCAGACCTTGGAATGGATCATGTAGTGGTTTATGAATTGAATCATGTGAGTGGCAAACTACGTCAGGTGGATATTATACGAAGTGAACAGGAATCTGCGCCGCGTCATATGAAGTTCAGCAAAGATGGCAGATTTTTGTATATTGTTCATGAATTAAAGAATTACATTGATGTTTATCATTATCAGGTTGATGAACATAATAATCCGATATTTGAAAAGATTCAGACTATCTCGACATTGAATGAATATCATGCAGGAGGTTCTGCAGCAAGCGGACTGAACATTTCAGAAGACTTTAAGTATATTGTCAGCTCAAACGCAGGAGATAACAGTGTGATTTTGTACTCTGTGGATGCAATGACCGGAATGCTGACAAAAATATTCTGTCTGCCAATCAGTGGGGATTATCCAAAGGATGCGGTTCTGTTCCCGGATAACAAGCATCTGGTTTCCTTAAACCACGAGTCAGATACGATGACATTCTTTACTGTCGATGTTAAGAAAAAGACGCTTGTTATGAATGGAAAGGAACTGAAAGTGGACCGTCCGAACTGTATTATTTTTTATCGTCTTCCGCAGTAGTGGAGTAGAACGACTTTAAATAGCTCAGTCGGGCACCCATATTTTTCATTAATGCATCAAGAATTGTAATAGCAACCATGGATTCGACGACTACGACCGCTCTTGGAACAATCACAGGGTCGTGGCGTCCCGTGATTGCTATTTTTGTATTTTCATGCTGCGTTGTCACCGTATCCTGTTCCCTGAAAATGGAAGGTGTCGGCTTAATGTGTGCGCGGATAAGAACCGGAGAACCATCACTGATGCCTCCTAATATGCCGCCGGAATGATTCGTCTTTTTTTGTACGGTGTCGCCATCCATAAAAAAGCAGTCATTGTTTTCAGAGCCGTTCCTGGAAGAAACCTGAATACCATCGCCGATTTCAACTGCCTTGACAGCACCAATGGACATGACGGCTTTGGAAAGATTGGCATCCAGCTTTTCAAAAACAGGGTCACCGATTCCGGCAGGAAGTCCGGTTACACGACATTCAATAACACCACCGACAGAATCTTTCTGTGAAATACATTCTTTCAGATAGGAGAGTGCACGTTCGTTTGCTTTAAAATCAGGCATGCATGTTTCGGTCTGTCTTGCTGCATCTGCAACAAAATTTTCTTCCTCTATCCGAATGGGACCGATGGACTTTGTATATGCGAAAACATGAATTCCGAGTTCTTCCAATATTTTGGATGCAATCGCACCGGCAGCAACACGGCCAATCGTTTCGCGTCCCGAAGAACGGCCACCACCACGGTAATCCCGGAAACCGTATTTACAATCGAATGTATAGTCGGCATGTCCGGGACGATAGCAGGAGGCTATCTGGCTATAATCAGAAGATTTCTGAGATGTGTTTTTCACAACCAGAGCAATGGGAGTTCCGGTGGTTTGACCTTCAAAAATGCCAGATAAAACAGAAACGGCATCACTCTCTTTGCGGGGAGTGGAAATGCTGTTCTGACCGGGTTTCCGGCGGTCTAAGAAAATCTGAATATCTTCTGCAGAAAGCGGAAGTCCGGCAGGACATCCGTCAATAACGGCACCCAGGGAGTCACCGTGGGATTCGCCAAATGTTGTAATTGTAAACAGGGTTCCAAAGGATGAACCAGACATATTTTTACCTTCTCTCTTTGTATATTTCAAAATTTATAAAAATTATATAAGAAAATACATGATGTGGCAAGTTTCCTATTGTAGAAATGCTATATTTTGTGTAAAATAAAATAGGTATACAAAGGGGACGGAGTATTACAAATGCAAAAAAGCTTCCATGAACGTACAAGAGACTATTTCATTAATATGGGACGAAAAAATCTGTTTTTCCGGATACCTGCGATTATTGGATTAGCACTTTGTCTTTTGATTCACAGGTTTGCAGTGTATTGCAGAACGGGAGTGAAACGTTTTGCCTGTGCACTGTTTATTCTGTGCTGCTTTTTTGCCGGAAACAGTTTTGCCTATCCGGTATTCCATATGGAAAATGGATTTCTTGCGGAAAATCAACCGGAAGAACCGGTTGCGGCAACCGATTCGGATATTTCACTTGCCGATGAACAGGAAGTTCCGTTGCAGGATGTGGAGCTTTTACAGGATGAAGATGTTTTGCAGGGATATGATGATGCAGAACTTCATCAGATGGATATGGCGGATAAATACTCGATTGACGAAATTCTGGAAGAAAACCAGGATATTATTGATGCAAGAGAGGATAACTCGGAAGATATACTTTCCGAAGAACCGGATTATAAATTTGAGCAGAATGACTGGCGGCTTCTGCTGATTAATAAACAGCATCCCATACCGGAGGATTATACTTTTACGCTTGGAAATATTAAAACCATGAAGGGCACCATGCAATGTGACGAGAGAATCATTGACGATTTGCTTGCCATGATGCAGGCAGCTAAGGATGAGGGCGTAAATCTTGCCATCTGCTCGCCGTATCGTGATTTGAAATATCAGGAGGTTTTATTTAACCGTAAAATAGAGGCATATATGGGAAAAGGAATGTCCTATATGGAAGCTTATAAACTTTCTTCGCAGGCAGTAACTGTACCGGGAGCAAGTGAACATCAGCTTGGATTGGCGATTGATATCGTGTGCGATACTTATCAGGTTCTGGATGAGGGGTTTGGAGAAACACCTGCCGGAAGATGGCTGAAAGAGCATTGTAGTGAATACGGATTTATTTTGAGATATCCGGAAGGAAAAGAGTATATTACCAGCATTGAATTTGAACCGTGGCATTTTCGGTATGTAGGGAAAGATGCAGCGGGTGTTATCATGAGTCAGGAATTGTGTCTGGAAGAATTTTGGGATAAATATTTGTAGAAAGGTTATTGAGATGTATCGATTGTTAAAACAAGAGGGCAGGGCAAAACGAGGTGAATTTGTAACGCCCCATGGGGTCATTCAGACCCCTGTTTTTATGAATGTCGGAACAGTGGCGGCGATTAAGGGTGCTGTGTCCACAGAAGATCTGGAAGGAATAAAAACGCAGGTGGAGCTATCAAATACGTATCATCTGCATGTACGTCCTGGAGACCAGGTAATAAAACAACTTGGTGGCCTGCATAAATTTATGTCCTGGAACAAACCAATCTTAACCGATTCGGGCGGATTTCAGGTTTTCTCGCTGGCGGGTCTTCGAAAGATAAAAGAAGAGGGCGTTTATTTTAATTCACATATCGATGGACGCAAGATATTTATGGGACCGGAAGAGAGTATGCAGATTCAGTCCAATCTGGCATCGACGATTGCAATGGCGTTTGACGAATGTCCATCCAGCAGAGCTGACAGAACTTATGTACAGAATTCAGTAGACCGGACAACGAGATGGCTGGAACGATGCAAGAAGGAAATGAATCGTCTGAATTCGCTGGAAGATACCATTAATCGCAAGCAGATGCTGTTTGGAATCAATCAGGGGGCAGTTTTTGAAGATATCCGTATTGAGCATGCAAAAAGAATTTCGGAATTTGATTTGGACGGATATGCTGTGGGGGGACTCGCAGTTGGTGAAAGTCATGAAGAAATGTATCATATATTAGAAGAAACAGTTCCATATCTTCCGTTACATAAGCCAACTTATTTAATGGGAGTGGGAACTCCGGCAAATATACTGGAAGGTGTTGACCGGGGGATTGATTTCTTTGATTGTGTTTATCCGACAAGAAACGGACGTCATGGACATTTATATACCAATCAGGGAAAAATCAATCTTTTCAATGCAAAATATGAACTGGATGACCGGCCGATTGAAGAAGGATGTCAGTGTCCGGCATGTCGAAGATATTCCAGAGCATATATCCGGCATTTGCTAAAGGCAAAGGAAATGCTCGGAATGAGACTTTGCGTACTTCATAATCTGTATTTTTACAATACGATGATGGAAGAGATCAGAGATGCACTCGACCGTGGAGAATTTAAAGCATATAAGAAGCGGAAACTTGACGGTATGGGACAAAGCGTGTATGATATTGTTTAGTTTATTTTAGGAGGAAATGTAATGGGTATTTTATTATCAACAGCAGATGGAGCAGCGCAGACAGGAAGTGCAATGGGAACCTTTATCCCACTGATTGGATATATGGTAATTATTTTTGGCTTTATGTATCTGTTTATGATTCGTCCTCAGAAAAAAGAGCAGAAGAAGCATCAGGCAATGTTATCAACATTGGCAGTTGGTGATTGTGTGCTGACAACAAGCGGTTTTTACGGAATTGTAATTGACGTTACAGATGATACGGTAATCGTTGAATTTGGTAACAACAAGAATTGCCGTATTCCAATGCAGAAATCAGCAATTACACAGATTGAAAAAGCAGATGCTGAATAAAGAATGTTTTGAGGCGCAGCAAATGCGCCTCATTTACTATACGGCATTTTAATAAATTAGAGCGTTAAAGAGGAGGAAGCGAAGCTATGAAATTAAATATTGCGTGCATTAATGGTGATGGAATTGGACCGGAAATTGTGACACAGGCAAAAAAGGTTCTGGATAAGGTCGCACAGGTGTATCATCACGAAATGAATTATCAGGATATTTTGATGGGAGGAGCTTCGATTGATGCCTGTGGTGTTCCGTTGACAGACGAGGCGATTGCAGTTGCAAAAGCATCAGATGCCGTTCTTATGGGCTCTATTGGTGGAAATACATCTACATCACCATGGTATAAGCTTGCTCCGGAATTAAGACCGGAAGCAGGTCTGTTGAAATTAAGAAAATCCCTGAATCTGTTTGCAAATTTGCGTCCGGCATTGCTTTATGAGGAGCTCGCAGATGCCTGCCCACTGAAAAAAGAAATCAGTGTGGCCGGTTTTGATATGATGATTATGCGTGAACTGACAGGCGGCCTTTACTTTGGAGAACGATATACCAAAGAAGAAAATGGGGTTCGCAAGGCAGTGGATACCTTGTCCTATGATGAAAATGAAATCCGCAGAATTGCAATCAAGGGATTTGATATTGCGAGAAAACGCAAGAAAAAGGTGACAAGTGTTGATAAAGCAAATGTATTGGATTCTTCCAGACTTTGGCGTAAGGTCGTGGAAGAAGTTGCAAAAGATTATCCGGATGTGACGTTGGAACATATGCTGGTAGATAATTGTGCCATGCAGCTGGTAAAAGACCCCGCCCAGTTTGATGTAATTCTTACAGAGAATATGTTTGGTGATATTCTTTCGGATGAAGCCAGTATGGTAACCGGCTCTATTGGAATGCTGGCATCCGCATCTTTGAACGATACAAAATTTGGATTGTATGAGCCGAGCCATGGCTCTGCACCTGATATTGCAGGAATGGATATTGCAAATCCGATTGCGACGGTTTTGTCTGCAGCAATGATGCTTCGATTCAGTTTTGATCTGGATGAGGAAGCAACGGCAGTGGAGCATGCAGTAAAGCAGGTTCTGAAAAAAGGATACCGTACAGCAGATATTATGTCTGAGGGATGTAAAAAAGTTGGATGTAAGGAAATGGGTGATTTATTAGCCAATGAAATTATTTAAAAGAAAAACAGATATAGTGTTTTGGGTATTCTGGATATTCATGGCAATATACTACGGTTATCGCATGTTTGCCATTACACCCTGGTATGATGAATTATATACGTATTACTGTTTTATCAGCAAAGGACCGGTTTATGCAGCCATTCACTGGCCATTACCCAATAATCATGTGGGATATTCGGTACTTTCCGGATGCCTGGATTTTTTCGGCAATTCCTACATAGGTTTGCGGGGGATTTCCTATTTGTGTGCATTACTGAATCTGATTCTGATTCGGAAGATTGCGGAAAGGTTTCTGGAAGACCCGATACCGCTTATCGTGACAGGTTTGTATGGTTCCTTCTATTTGGTAAACCAGCAGGCAGTCCAGGGAAGAGGGTATACACTGGGAATTACCTGCTTTTTGGCAGCTTTATGGTGTCTGTCTAAAATTGTTGAACCCGGAGAAATAAAAAAACGATACTACCTTGGATTTGCGGGAGCGTTGATTCTGGCATTATATACGCTGACGAGTGATGTTTATTTCGTGATTCCCCTGTGCCTTGCAGGCGGAGCGTTTCTGCTTTTTCAAAAGGAAATCCGGAAATTGATAAAGTTAATAATCTGGTCTTTGGCAGCTGCAGCGGGAACGTTGTTTCTCTATGCTGTTATCTGGCTTGCAATCGGCTCGAATCTTCTTGTTAAAGACAGCACAGGAATTTATTATGGAATGAGTCATGCAGAAATGATTTTAAAAAGTCCATTTGCCGCGATGGGGCGTGGAATGGAATACATGCTGGCAACTCCTTATATTCAAAGTGAGGAGCGTGCAGGGTTTGCAGGCAGGCTTTTCAGCTTTTTTACTTCACTTTGTGAGTTTATGGTGCAGAAACCACGCTATCTGACATTGCTGATTGTGTGTATTGGGATTGTCGGAATGCTTTTTGCAATCATAAAAAAATGGAAGCAGCATCAGAAAACAGAATTGTTCCTGGAATTTGTGTTATTATTCCAGCTCTTATTTGTGCCGGTTTGCCTGATGATTCAGTGTAAACGACCGTATTATCGTGTATTTACCTATCTTGGAGTGATATTGGCACTGACCATCGGATTTTTATTGCAGGTACTCTTTAAAAAAGTAAAATCAGTAAAAACAGGAATCGCCATGACGGTATTGACGATGTGCTATTTGCTATACTGTCTGTTTTTTACAGACTACAACGCACCATATGGAGAACGGGAGAGCCTGATTGCAGATGCATGGAAAAACAGTCCGGTATCGGCACAGGATGCTTTATGCGTAACAGATTGTAATCAGGAATATCTGTTGTATTTTCTGTATGGAATCCGATGTGAGAATCATGATGTACAAAATGCAGATGCCGTAATGCTGGATAAAAGAATGGCAGAGCCGGAATTTGACGAAATGGTCTGGGAATGGTATGTGTATCATGAAGATATTCCGTGGGAATATCTGGAGAAGGAAATGATACCGGTATATGAAAATGATGGTTATATGGTATATATAAAAAGAAAAGGAGAAGAATCATGAGAAGTGACAGCGTAAAAACAGGTACCGCACAGGCACCACACAGAAGTCTATTTAATGCACTTGGATTTACAGAGGAGGAAAGAAAACGTCCTCTTATTGGAATCGTAAATTCCTATAATGAAATTGTTCCGGGTCATATGAATCTGGATAAAATTACGGAAGCCGTGAAACTTGGAGTGGCAATGGCAGGTGGTACACCGGTTGTATTTCCGGCAATTGCAGTTTGTGATGGAATCGCAATGGGTCATGTGGGAATGAAGTATTCGCTTGTCACGAGAGATTTAATTGCCGATTCTACCGAATGTATGGCAATGGCACATGGGTTTGACGGATTGGTCTGTATCCCGAACTGTGATAAAAATGTACCGGGATTATTAATGGCTGCTGCCAGAGTAAATATCCCTACGATTTTTGTGTCTGGTGGACCAATGCTGGCAGGTCATGTACATGGACAGAAAAGAAGCCTTTCTTCCATGTTTGAAGCAGTAGGAAGTGTTGCAGCCGGAACGATGACGAATGAAGAATTATGTGAATTTGAAGAAAAGGTATGTCCGACTTGTGGTTCCTGTTCCGGAATGTATACGGCAAATTCCATGAACTGCTTAACAGAAGCTCTTGGCATGGGACTTCGCGGAAACGGTACAATACCGGCAGTTTATTCAGAAAGAATCCGACTTGCAAAGCATGCAGGTATGCAGATTATGGAACTCGTAAAGAATGATATCAAGCCAAGAGATATCATGACGGAAAAGGCATTCCTGAATGCACTTACCGTAGATATGGCATTGGGATGCTCTACAAACTCCATGCTTCATTTACCGGCAATTGCACATGAAGCAGGCGTGAAACTGGATTTGGAACTTGCAAATGAATTATCTGCCAAAACACCGAATCTCTGTCATCTTGCACCTGCCGGCCCGACTTATATGGAGGATCTGAATGAAGCCGGTGGCGTATATGCAGTTATGAAAGAATTGACGAAAAAGAACTTATTATATACGGATCTGATTACCGTAACCGGAAAGACGGTGGGTGAAAACATCGAAGGCGCGGTAAACCGCAATCCGGAAGTCATTCGTTCGATTGAAAATCCTTATTCAGAAACAGGTGGAATCGCAGTGCTGAAGGGAAATCTGGCACCGGATACCGGTGTGGTAAAGCGTTCTGCAGTCGTTCCTGAAGTGATGGTACATGAAGGACCTGCAAGAGTGTTTGATTGTGAAGAGGATGCTATTGCAGCAATCAAGGGCGGAAAAATTGTGGCTGGTGATGTGGTAGTCATTCGTTATGAGGGTCCTAAGGGAGGTCCGGGAATGCGTGAAATGCTTAATCCGACATCTGCCATTGCAGGAATGGGACTTGGTTCCAGTGTTGCACTGATTACTGACGGACGTTTTTCTGGAGCATCCAGAGGTGCTTCTATCGGACACGTTTCTCCGGAAGCAGCAGTAGGTGGTCCGATTGCATTAGTAGAAGAAGGGGACATTATCAGTATTAATATCCCGGAAAATACATTGAATATGAAAGTGTCTGATGAAGAGCTTGCGGCAAGAAAAGCAAAATGGCAGCCAAGAGAGCCTAAGATTACGACAGGCTATCTTGCAAGATACCGTGAGCTTGTAACAAGCGGAAACCGTGGAGCTATTTTGGAAGTTCCTGGACAGGCGAAATAGAAACAGGGAAGGGAGAACGTATGAAATGCAGTTGACTGGTGCAGAAATCGTAATTGAATGTTTGAAAGAGCAGGGTGTCGATACGGTATTTGGATATCCGGGCGGTACTATTTTGAATGTGTATGATGCATTATATAAACATTCCTCAGAAATACGTCATATTTTAACATCTCATGAACAAGGAGCTGCACATGCAGCAGACGGATATGCCAGAGCAACCGGAAGAGTCGGGGTATGCCTTGCAACGAGTGGTCCCGGGGCAACAAATCTGGTTACCGGAATTGCGACCGCATATATGGATTCTGTTCCGATGGTTGCAATTACCTGTAATGTAAACCTTCCGCTTCTGGGAAAAGATACTTTTCAGGAGGTGGATATTGCCGGAGTAACCATGCCGATTACCAAGCATGGGTATATTGTCAAGGATATTCGGAATCTTGCAGATACAATGCGTAATGCCTTTCGGATTGCAAAAGAAGGAAGACCCGGACCGGTACTTGTAGATATTACGAAAGATGTAACTGCAAATACTTATGAATATACTCCTATGGAGCCTACCCGCCTGAAACATTTTAAAAATTATACGCAGGAGGATATTGCAGAAGCAATTTCGCTGATGAAGGAATCCAAAAAACCATTTATTTATGTTGGTGGTGGTGCCGTAATTTCAGGGGCGCATATGGAAGTGCGTAAACTGGCAGAGCTGCTGGATGCTCCGGTGTGTGATACTTTGATGGGAAAAGGTGTAATGGATGGTCATGACCCGAAATATACAGGGATGATTGGCATGCATGGAACGAAAACGTCGAATCTTGGTGTGAGTGAATGTGATTTGCTTGTTGCACTGGGAGCGCGTTTTTCGGATCGTGTTATAGGAAATGCTTCCAAATTTGCATCCAATGCCAAAATTTTACATATTGATATTGATGCGGCAGAGATTAATAAGAATATAAAGACGACAGCATCCGTAGTAGGTGACTTGAAGGAAATTCTGACTATCATCAACGAACAGCTTCCTCAGGCCGACCATAGGGAATGGATGAATCATATTCTGGAAATGAAAGAAAAATATCCATTGTCATATGATAAATCTGTAATTTCCTGCCCGTATATTATGGAAGAAATTGACCGCATCACAGAGGGAAAAGCAATTATTACAACAGATGTCGGACAGCATCAGATGTGGGCAGCGCAGTATTACAATTACTCGGAACCAAGAACCTTCTTAACATCGGGAGGACTTGGAACAATGGGATATGGGCTTGGCGCATGTATTGGTGCACAGGTTGGTATGCCGGATAAAATCTGTATCAACATTGCCGGTGATGGCTGCTTCCGTATGAATATGAATGAACTGGCAACAGCATCCAGATATCAGATTCCGATTGTGGAGGTTGTAATCAATAATCATGTTCTTGGAATGGTACGTCAATGGCAGACGTTATTTTACGGAAAACGTTATTCACAGACGGTGCTCAATGACAGCGTGGATTTCTGCATGGTTGCCCGTGGCTTAGGCTGTGAAGCAATCAGAGTTACAAAAAAGGAAGAAGTTGCCGATGCGATTGAACGGGCAATTGCACTGAAAAAACCTGTTTTGGTGGAATGTGTGATTCCGGAGGATGATAAAGTATTTCCAATGGTTCCCGCAGGAGCACCGATTAGTGAAGTGTTTGATGCTTCCGATTTGAAAGAGGAGTAACATACAGGAGTACACAGATGAGAAAGGTAATTACCAAGGGAATTATAATCGGCACTTTGCTGATTATGGTTTCGGCACTGATCATGTATCTGGGGCTTGCTTACTATTACCGGGATGGATTTTCTTATAACACATGGATTAATGGAGTTTATTGCACGGGAAAAACGATTGAGGCAGTAAACGAAGAACTGATGAAGGAATCTCAATACGAGGGACTTACCATTATGGACAGTGATGGTAAGTCTTATACAATTTCCCCGGAAGAGGTATCGATGAAAATCGATTATCTGGAGGCGTTGACGCGATATCAACAGATGCAACAGCCATTACTGTGGATTGATAATCTGATTGGAAATGGCGGGGAAAAGACCATAGCACCAACGTTGACTTATGATACGGAAGCATTTGAAACATACATAAAATCATTACCATTTTATCTGGAAATGAATGAAGAAGACCGTAAGACAATGCTTTGCAAGGGAAACAACGGATACTATTTTATTGATGAAAGAAGTCATGCCCTGAATGCCCCAAAAGCATATGATACGATTTGCCAGGCATTTGAAACATTTCAGAAAGAAATCAATCTGGAAGAGACAGGCTGTTATGAAAGTCTTCCTTTGACAGAAGAAATGCAGGAACAGAAAGAACTTTGGGAAAAAGTCAAAGTATTTCAGGATTGCGGCATTGTCTATTTATTTGGCGAGGAACGTGTACCGGTAGATAGCAGTGTGGCATGTGATTTTATGGAACTTGATGCGGACGGAAATATCGTAGTTGATGAAGAGGGAGCTATTGTAGTATCGAAAGATCAGATAGATGCATATATCGACCGGCTTGCAGATGAATATGATACCGTTGGAACAGACCGGGTATTTCAGTCAACCAGAGGAGATATGGTTCTTGTAAAAGGTGGTATCTATGGAAATAAGATAGACCGTGAAGCAGAGAAGGAATACTTATATCAGGCATTTGTGGAACAGAAAAAAGAACTTCATGAGCCACAGTATTTGCAGAAAGCAAAGCTTCAGGGGAAAAAAGACATCGGTGATACTTATATTGAAGTGGATATGACGGAACAGAAAATGTATTATTATGAAAATGGGGAATTACGGCTGGAAACAGAGGTGGTTACCGGCAATATATCCAAGGGGAGAGGAACACCGGAAGGAACCAATTATGTATATGGAAAGCAGATGAATCGAATTCTGCGGGGCGCAGATTATGAAACCCCGGTTAAATACTGGATGCCCGTATATAAATCGATTGGATTGCATGATTCCACATGGCGTTCCAGCTATGGCGGAACTATTTATAAAACAGATGGTTCCCATGGATGTGTGAACACTCCGATTCATAAAATGGAGGAACTGTATAATATGGTAGAAATCGGTACTCCATGTATTTTGTTTTACTGATTTAAGGATAAATGTTAAAGTTTTATCAATTTAATGAGGTAAAGCGGTTGACGAATAGAAATTTTAAGTATAAAATATTTGCTTGATAGAGTTTATTGAGAATAAGCAATCAGGAGGAGAAAAAAGTGGCTAGAGTTTACAACTTTTCAGCAGGTCCCGCAGTTTTACCTGAAGAAGTATTAAAAGAAGCTGCAGATGAAATGTTAGATTATCGTGGAAGTGGAATGTCTGTAATGGAAATGAGTCATCGTTCCAAGACCTATGACAATATCATTAAGGAAGCAGAAAAGGATTTGCGTGACTTAATGAATATTCCGGATAATTATAAGGTTTTGTTTTTACAGGGTGGTGCAAGCCAGCAGTTTGCAATGATCCCGATGAACCTGATGAAAAATAAGAAAGCTGCTTATATTGTGACAGGACAATGGGCAAAGAAGGCTTATCAGGAAGCAAAAATTTATGGAGAAGCAATTGAAGTTGCATCTTCTGCAGATAAGACATTTTCTTACATACCGGATTGTTCTGATCTTCCGATTCCTGATGATGTGGATTATGTATATATTTGTGAAAACAATACAATTTATGGAACGAAATATAAAACATTACCAAATACAAAGGGACATACCCTTGTAGCGGATGTTTCCTCCTGCTTTTTATCAGAACCTGTTGATGTAACAAAGTATGGTGTGATTTATGGTGGAGTACAGAAAAATATCGGACCTGCAGGTGTTGTTATCGTAATTATCCGTGAGGACTTAATTACAGAAGATACCCTTCCGGGAACTCCAACAATGTTGAAATATAAGATTCATGCAGATAATGATTCTTTATACAATACACCTCCGGCATATGGCATTTATATCTGTGGAAAAGTATTTAAATGGCTGAAGAAGCTCGGCGGTCTTGAAGCAATCAAAGAAATTAATGAAAAGAAAGCAAAAATTCTTTATGACTTCCTGGATGAGAGCAAGCTCTTCAAGGGAACGGTTCGTAAGGAAGACCGTTCTTTGATGAATGTTCCGTTTGTGACAGGTTCCGATGAACTTGATGCAAAATTCATTAAAGAAGCAAAAGAAGCCGGATTCGAAAACCTGAAGGGACACAGAACCGTAGGTGGAATGCGTGCAAGTATTTACAATGCAATGCCAATCGAAGGAGTAGAAAAGCTTGTTGCATTCATGAAGGAATTCGAAGCAAAGAATTCATAAAGAATAAGGGAGAATGGAAAATGTTTAATTATTACTGCCTGAATCCAATTGCAAAGGTTGGATTGGATCGTTTTACAAATGATTTTCAGAAAACAGAAGAAGTGAATGCCGCAGAGGGAATTCTGGTTCGTTCTGCAGTGATGCATGACATGGAGTTTACCGACAAGCTTTTGTGTATTGCAAGAGCAGGAGCCGGTGTGAACAATATTCCGCTTGACCGGTGTGCTGAACAGGGAATTGTAGTATTTAATACGCCCGGTGCAAATGCAAATGGTGTAAAGGAGCTTGTAATTGCAGGTATGCTTCTTGCCAGCCGTGATATTATCGGAGGTGTAAATTATGTACTTTCTGATAAGGACAATCCGGATATTGCAAAAGCAGCCGAAAAAGAAAAAAAGAAATTTGCAGGTACAGAGCTTCAGGACAAAAAGCTTGGTATTATCGGACTTGGTGCAATCGGTGTTAAGGTTGCCAATGTTGCAAAACACCTTGGTATGGAAGTATATGGATATGATCCATACGTTTCGGTAGATGCAGCATGGAATCTGAGCCGTGATGTAAAGCATGTACTTAATGTAGAAGATATTTATTCCAATTGTGATATTATTACCATTCATGTACCATTGATGGATTCCACGAAGGGAATGATTGATAAGGATGCTATTTCCAAGATGAAGGATGGCGTAATCCTTTTGAACTTTGCACGTGATCTTCTTTGCAACGAAGAAGACGTCCTTGACGGTATTAAGGAGGGCAAGATTCGTAAGTATGTATCTGATTTCCCGAATCCTACCACCGCTGGAAAAGAAGGATGTATTGTAATTCCTCACCTTGGCGCATCCACAGAGGAATCTGAAGATAACTGTGCAAAGATGGCAGTGAAGGAAATGATGGAATACCTTAACAATGGTAATATTGTGAATTCCGTAAACTATCCAAAATGTGATATGGGTGTTTGTGAAACAGCTGCCCGTATTGCAATTTTCCATAAAAATATTGCAAACATGATTACAAAGTTTTCTGCATGCATTGGTGATGCAGGAATCAACATTGCAAATATGCTGAATAAGTCCAAAGGCGATGTGGCATATTCCATGTTTGATCTGGAAACAGAAGCAACACAGGACATTATTGATAAGCTTAACGCAATTGATGGTGTGTTCCGTGTTCGTGTCGTAAAATAAAATGGTAAATAAGATACAAAAGGAGTCCTCTGAATGTTTCAGAGGACTTTTGTTTTGTCAAAATTGTGCAGACAATTGTACGACTTCGAACTTGTGTTGTATAGGCATCTTTGGTAAAATATTAGTATGTGTTATAAGTTAATTTGACCGGCAGGAAAGGTGGAGATTGGCATGAATAATAAATTGTATAAACTTATGAATTGGCCGAGAATTGAGGCTATTGTATATTCAGAGGAAAAACAGCCACAGGAGATATTAGGACCTCATTTTGTAGGAAATCATACATTATTTCAAACTTTTCAGCCGGGAGCTTCCGAGGTAAAGCTGCATGTTACTTTGGAAAAGAAAGCTATGTCCATGGAAGTAAATGCCAATACTAACCAGGTTCTTTCTATGGAAATGGTAGATGAGAATGGTTTTTTTGCCTGCCTTGTTTCCGGAAATATTACAACGGATTATCTTTATGAGGTAATTGATCAGCAGGGACAATCCAAAATGATAAAAGATGTTTATGCTTATCAAAAAGCAGAACATGCGAAAGATGGGGAAAAGTTCTTATCAGGAATTCATTATACGGTTTATGATTATCTGGGTGCTCATATCAGGATGATAAACGGAGTGCTTGGAACATTTTTTGCTGTATGGGCTCCGAATGCAGTCCGTGTAAGTGTAGTTGGAGACTTTAATCATTGGGACGGAAGAGTGCATCCGATGATTCAGCAAAAAGGTACCGGAATTTTTGAATTGTTTCTTCCGGATGTCCTGGATGGGGAATGTTATAAATTTGAAATCAAGAAGAAGGGAAATGTTACTGTATTAAAGGCAGACCCATATGCATTTTCCCAGCAGCTCCGCCCGGATACGGCATCGATTGTTTATGATTCAAAATATCAGTACCAGGATTTTGAATGGATGGCAAACCGCAAAAAGTATCGTGGTCAGGATGCTGCAATCAGTGTATACGAACTCTATCTTGGAAGTTTTCAGAGAGATGACAAAAGCAATGAATATAAAAACTATCGTGAACTTGCACCGCTGGTAGCAGAATATGTTACCGGAATGGGATATACGCATGTAGAACTGATGCCTGTTATGGAGCATCCGCTGGATGCATCCTGGGGATATCAGGTAATCGGTTATTATGCACCGACTTCCCGATACGGAACTCCGGATGATTTCCGGTTCTTTGTAGATACCCTTCATCAGGCAGGAATTGGTGTGATTCTGGACTGGGTTCCGGCACATTTTCCGAAGGACTCCTATGGATTGGAACAGTTTGATGGAACTTGCCTGTATGAACATATGGACCCGAGAAGAGGATACCATCCTCACTGGGGAACCCTGATATATAATTATGGCAGACCGGAAGTATCCAATTATTTGATTGCCAATGCGTTATATTGGGTAGAGCAGTATCATATTGACGGCATTCGGATGGATGCGGTTGCATCAATGCTTTATCTGGATTATGGACGAAACGAAGGTGAATGGGTTGCGAATATTTATGGAGGAAATGAAAACCTCGAGGCAATCGAACTCCTGAAACATTTAAATTCTATTATGAAGAAGAGAAATCCGGATGTCCTGATGATTGCCGAGGAATCTACGGCATGGCCAAAGGTGACAGGAGCATTGGAAGAAGACGGACTTGGATTTGATTTGAAATGGAATATGGGATTTATGAATGATTATTTGTCCTATATTCAATATGATCCGTATTTCCGGGCATATCATCATAATGAGCTGACATTTAGCATGATTTATGCTTACAGTGAGAATTTTATGCTTACTTTTTCCCATGATGAGGTGGTTCATGGAAAAGGTACCATGTTAGGAAAAATGCCTGGAACAACAGAGGATAAATTTGCAAACTTACGTTTAAGCTATGCATATATGATGACACATCCCGGGAAAAAACTGTTGTTTATGGGACAGGACATTGGCGAACTGGAAGAGTTTGACGAAAACCGCCAGACAAACTGGGAATTGCTAAAGCATAAGGAGAATAAAGGACTGAATCTTCTGGTTCAGGATTTGAATAAGCTATATTGTGAAAATCCTGCATTATATGAGCTTGATACCGTGCCGGAGGGATTTCAGTGGATCAACTGTATTTCTTCTGACCGTTGCATGCTCTCTTATCTGCGCAAATCAAAGAAGGAAGAAGAAGTTCTTCTGGTAGTTGCAAACTTTGCAAATGTGGAACAGGAGTTTCAGGTAGGTGTTCCGTTAGCCGGAAAATATAAGGAAATATTTAATACCGATCAGAAATGTTATGGTGGAAATGGCATTGTGAATTCCAGAGCGAAAGCAGTCAGTGAGGAAGAAACGGATGAATTTCCGTATTCGATTGTTATGAAGTCAGCACCGTTGTCTTTAAGCGTTTTCAAATTTGTACCATTTACCGAAAAAGAAAAGCTGAAAATTGAAAGCAGAAAAGCAGAAGTAAAAGCCCGCCGGCATGCACAGGAAGCTTTGGAACGTGCATTTGATGCGAAGAGCGAGGCAGAAGAACTGCAAAGACAGGCAGATGAGCTTCTTGCAAAAGTAAAAGCTGCAAAGGCACGTGCGAAAAAAGAAGAGGATTATGCAGCAAAAGAACTGCAAATAGCGGAAGAGGCTGCAAAGAAAGCAAAATAAGATAAGAAAAGTGGAACAAAAGGATGGACAGTGAAGTAATTACACCAGGAGCAATAGAAAAATTTATGGAGACACTTCCGGAAAAGCTTCTTCATTTTGGAATCAAGCTTGTTCTTGCGGTTCTTGTAATTTTAATCGGAATCCAATTGATTAAGCTGATTCGCAAAATTGTACGGAAGTCGTTAAAAAAGGCGCATGTGGAAGATGGAGTCGTTGTTTTTACGGATTCCCTGTTAAAAATCATTCTGGTATTTGCGTTAATTGTGATTGTGGTAGGGACATGTGGCGTTGAAATCAGCAGCTTCCTTGCTGTCCTTGGGTCAGTCAGTGTCGCAATTGGTTTTGCATGGCAGGGAAGCCTGAGTAATCTTGCCGGTGGAATGCTGCTTTTAATTCTGAAACCATTTTCCATTGGAGATATGATTCTGGATGAAAAGGGAAATGAAGGCATTGTTGATCAGATTGATATTTTTTACACCAGAATTATTACGCCGGATTATAAAGTGATTGTATTACCCAATGGCCCGTTGGCAAATGGAAGCATTACCAATTACTCCCGATGCGGGGAGCGGCGAATTGATATTAAGGTTGGAATCAGCTATCAGGCAGATATCCGTAAGGCAAAAGATGTTTTATTGGATATGCTTTCAGAAACGGAAGGCGTACAACAAAATATGGAGAAAACGGTTTTGGTAGATTCTCTGGGAGATAGCAGTGTAAATCTTATTGTCAGATGTTTTGTGAATAAGGAAATTTATTTTCCGATGAAGGATAAGCTGACCCAGAGTGTAAAAGAGACATTGGATAAAGCAGAAATTCCAATTCCTTATCCACAGATGGATGTGCATCTCGGATAATTCTTTTCGAAAGAACTTGCAAAAAGGGAAAGAACTGTATATAATAAATTTTGTTTGCAAGATGCTACTGTGGCTCAGTTGGTAGAGCAGCTGATTCGTAATCAGCAGGTCAGGGGTTCGAGTCCCCTCAGTAGCTTAGGCTGTCGTACTGAATCAGTACGACAGCTTTTTTTTGTATTGATGTTCCAGCCATTGCAGCAACTGGTACAATCCCAGTGCAATTACACATAGAATAATAATAGAAGTAATTACCATATTTAACTGGAAGACCTGGGAACCATAGATGATTAAATAGCCTAATCCACGTCTGGCAGCAAGAAATTCGCCGATGATAACACCAACCAGTGCAAGACCAACATTAATTTTCATATTGCTCAGAATGTTCGGAATGGAGGAAGGGAGAATTACTTTCGTATACACATCAAATTTATTTCCACCAAGAGTATAAATCAGTTTCGCACGTTCGCTGTCGACCTGTTTGAAGCCGGTATACAGACTTATGACGGAACCAAAAATGGCAACAGAAATACCGGCAACAATAATGGTGTTAATTCCGGTGCCCAACCATACAATCAGAAGTGGTGCAAGAGCAGATTTGGGAAGACTGTTCAGTACAACAAAATATGGTTCTGTAATTTCAGACAATGATTTGGAACACCATAACAGTGTCGCAGTAAAAATGCCGAGAATACAAATTATAAAAAAGCTGAGCAGCGTTTCCAATAAAGTGATACCGGTATGCATAAAAAAAGAACCATCCGAAAGCATCTGCAAAAAATAATGAAATACCATAGAGGGACTACTGAAAAAAAACGAGTCGATGATATCAAACCGGGAGCAGAATTCCCAGAGAAAAAGAAATGCAAACAGAAGGATAAAACGCATCAGAGTAATTACATGATGGTGTCTTTTATGAGATTTTCGAAATTGCTGTTGTGCCAATGATTCATTTTGCATCTGATATTTCCTCCCATAAAATAGAAAAATAGTTGTGAAATTCCGGAGCATTTCTGGCAGCGAGCAGACTGTCATCCGGAAGCGTAAGCTGGATATCCAGTTCTCTCGTAACTGTACCGGGCCGCTTGCTTAAAACAATGACACGGTTGGCAAGAGCAACTGCTTCTGAAAGGTCGTGAGTAACCAGAATGGCGGTAATGCCAAGACGGCGGATAATGTTACCAATGTCAGCAGAAACCATCAGGCGTGTCTGGTAATCAAGTGCACTAAAGGGTTCATCCAGAAGAAGAACATCAGGTTCCATTACCATGGTTCGTATCAGTGCTGCGCGCTGACGCATACCACCGGATAATTCGGAGGGCCGTTTGTCTTTGAATGCAGACAGACCATAGTCTTTTAATAACTTTTGTGCCAGCTCTTTTTTCTGAGGGGTAAGCTGCTTGTTGATTTCCGGTCCTAAAAGAATATTTTCATAAATTGTTCTCCAAGGAAGCAGATTATCCTGCTGAAGCATATAACCAATTCTGGGAGAAGCATGGGAATATTCCAGAGTTCCGTGTTCTGCTTTTAAAAGACCGGAAATAATCGATAATAACGTAGATTTTCCACATCCGCTCGGACCGACGATAGCAATAAAATCATTTTCACGGACATCAAAGGAAATGTCATGCAATGCCTTTGTTTCACCGGTTAAAGAGTGATAGGAATAGTCTATATGTTTTAGACGAAGTAAAATCGGATTCATAGAATTCCTCATTTCTGCATAGTTTATAGGATACATAAATTATAATATAAATTATGAATTCCATTGGATTTGTGTGCTTAAGGATTGAAAAGTATTTGGAAATATGATAGTATCAAATTCAGATTTAATAATTGGAGGATTATGTATATGGCTCAGCTATGGGGCGGACGCTTTACAAAGGAAACGGACAAGCTGGTTTATGATTTTAATGCATCCATTTCTTTTGATCAGCGTTTGTTTGAACAGGATATCGAAGGAAGTATTGCTCACGTTGTGATGTTAGAAAAACAGGGCATTTTAACCTGTGAAGAAAAAGATGCAATTGTAAAAGGCCTTAGTGAGATTCGGGAAGATGTAAAAAACGGAAAACTTGAAATTACTTCGGAATATGAGGATGTTCATAGTTTTGTGGAGGCAAATCTGATTGCAAGAATCGGAGATGCAGGCAAGAAGCTGCATACCGGAAGAAGCAGAAATGACCAGGTGGCACTTGATATGCGTTTGTATGTACGTGCCCAGGTGCTTGAAGCTTCCCAGCATATATACAGTTTACTTGAAACATTACAGAAAACGATGGAAGAGAATACAGAAACCTATATGCCCGGGTTTACCCATCTGCAAAAGGCACAGCCGACAACACTTGCACATCATATGGGTGCTTATTTTGAAATGTTTAAAAGAGACCTGCTTCGTATGGAGGATATCTATAAACGAATGAATTACTGCCCGTTGGGAGCAGGTGCTTTTGCGGGAACGACATATCCGTTAGACCGAAACTATACGGCGTCCCTGATGGGATTTGAAGGACCAACCTGGAACAGTATGGATTCTGTATCAGACAGAGATTATGTTATTGAATTCCTGGCAGCATTAGCAACGGTGATGATGCACTTAAGCCGGTTTTCCGAAGAAATTATTATCTGGAATTCCAATGAGTATCGTTTTGTGGAAATTGATGATGCTTATTCGACCGGAAGCAGTATTATGCCTCAGAAAAAAAATCCGGATATTGCAGAACTGGTAAGAGGAAAAACCGGACGGGTATATGGAGCACTGATGTCTGTTCTTACGATGATGAAGGGAATTCCGCTTGCCTATAATAAAGACATGCAGGAGGATAAGGAAGTTACATTTGATGCAATTGATACGGTTAAGAATTGCCTTGTCCTTTTTGACGGAATGCTTGAAACTATGAAATTCCGGAAGGATGTAATGGAAAAGAGTGCCATGAATGGATTTACCAACGCAACGGATGCAGCAGATTATCTGGTTGGAAAAGGAGTTCCGTTCCGGGATGCACATGGAATTATCGGACAGCTTGTTCTTTACTGTATCGAAAAGAATTCAAGCATTGATGCACTGAGTCTGGAAGAGTTAAAGCAAATCAGTCCAGTTTTTGAAGCAGATATTTATGATGCCATCAGTTTAAAAACCTGTGTTGAAAAACGACTGACCATTGGTGCACCGGGACCTGCGGTAATGAAAGAAGTAATTCAGAAAAATCGTGAGTTCCTGGATGGCGTATGGATTCGAAAGGCACAAAATTAAGTATATGGGACGGAAAGGTCTTTTATATAAAAATTAAAAATAAACATTAGATGAGGAGAAGAAAAAATGAGTGACAAATTAAGAGTTGGTATATTAGGTGGAACCGGAATGGTAGGACAGAGATTTATCTCTTTACTGGAAAATCATCCATGGTTTGAGGTGACTACAATTGCAGCAAGCCCACGTTCAGCAGGCAAGCGTTATGAAGATGCAGTCGGAGATCGTTGGAAAATGGATACGCCAATGCCGGAAGCAGTAAAAGATATTGTTGTAATGAATGTAAATGAAGTAGAAGAAGTTGCTTCTCATGTTGATTTTGTCTTCAGTGCAGTAGATATGACAAAGGATGAAATCAAAAAAATTGAAGAAGAATATGCAAAGACAGAAACACCGGTTGTTTCCAATAATTCTGCACACAGATGGACTCCGGATGTACCTATGGTAGTTCCGGAAATCAACCCGGAACATATGAAAGTAATTGAATTCCAGAAAAAGAGACTTGGAACAAAGAGAGGCTTCGTAGCCGTAAAGCCAAATTGTTCTATCCAGAGCTATGCACCTGTTTTAACAGCATGGAAGGAATTTGAACCATATGAAGTAGTTGCAACTACGTATCAGGCAATTTCCGGAGCCGGTAAAACATTTAAGGACTGGCCGGAAATGGTAGGAAATATCATTCCTTATATTGGCGGAGAAGAAGAAAAGAGTGAAAAGGAGCCACTTCGTATCTGGGGTGAAATTAAGGATGGTGTGATTGAACCTGCAACAAGTCCTGTTATTACCTGTCAGTGTATCCGTGTACCTGTTCTGAATGGACATACCGCTGCTGTTTTTGTGAAATTCCGCAAGAAACCTACCAAGGAACAGCTGATTGAAAAGCTTGTAAACTTTAAGGGACTGCCACAGGAATTACAGCTTCCAAGTGCACCAAAGCAGTTTATCCAGTATTTGGAAGAAGACAACAGACCACAGGTTCAGCTTGATGTAAATTATGAGAACGGAATGGGAATCAGTGTAGGACGTATTCGAGAAGATTCCGTTTATGATTGGAAATTTGTGGGACTTTCCCATAATACAGTACGTGGTGCAGCAGGTGGTGCAGTTCTTTGTGCGGAATTATTAAAGGCACAGGGCTATATTACGAAGAAATAATAGAAGCGGAAGGTTTTTAAGTTATGGAAGAGTTACGTTACCAGGTTGATTTATTAAGTGCAAAAAATCAACGACTGGAGAATGAAGAACGGATGTATCGTCTGATTTGCTCCACTTCCAGCTGTGCACTTATTTACGTCAATCTGGTAGATGGATATATAAAAACTTTGGGAAATTGGGAAAGTTTTTTCCCGGATATTGTCATTCATGATGCGAATGATTTTACAAAATTATATTCTAAAGTAGAAGAAAAGTATGTACTTCCATTCCGGAATCTTCTGTTTCTGGAAAATACGCAGATGACAGAGAGCAGTGAAAGCTTTAAGATGAATGACGGACGTACCTGGCTGGAGTGTGAAGTAAATATTATTTATGACCATAAAGATACGCCTACCGATAAAGTCATCCGGTTTAAAGATATTTCAAAGCTGAAAAATCAAAATGATGAATTGACCTATATGGCATATTATGATGTGCTGACCGGTCTTTATAACCGTAATTATTTTGTGCGTCTGCTGGCAGATTTTGTACGAAAAGCAGAGGAAGAGAATAACATTGTTTCTGTCATGTTTGTGGATATTGATGATTTTAGCAAGGTGAACGACGGATATGGCATGATTGTCGGTGATGAGGTGGTTCAGCAGCTTGGACAGTTCTTGGGTGACTTTTCTTCAGACAGAGTACTTGTTTCCCATTTTAATGCGGATATTTACTGTATTGCAATTTATGAGCCGACAGGTTACCACAGTGTGGAGTTTTTGTATCAGGCAATTAAGGAGCGTACCAAGCAGCCATTCCACTTAAGTGATGGACAGGACGTAAAATTAACGGTCAGCGTTGGTGTTGCGGAATATCCGGAGGCGGCACAGAATACACTGGAATTGATTAACTGTGCGGAAATTGTAATGTTCAAAGCAAAAAAGAAGGGAAAGGATTCCATTCAGTATTTTGATGCTGCGATATTAAATGATTTCCTGCATAACATTGCGATTGAAACGAAATTGAAGGAAGCGGTATTTACCCAGAATTTTACGATGAATTTTCAACCGCAGTATTTTACGGAGAGTAAGAAACTCCGTGGGGTAGAGGCACTGATCCGCTGGCGTGATTCCGATGGAAAAATGATTAGTCCCGCGGTGTTTATTCCTATTGCGGAAAAGAACGGAACCATCATACCAATTGGAAACTGGGTAATTGATGAAAGTATTAAAATATTTTCACAGTGGAAATCATCTTACGGGACCGATATGATTCTTTCGTTGAATATATCAGCGATACAATACAATCGTGAAGATTTCGTGGATACCATATTGGGAAGCCTTAAGAAGTATCAGCTGGACCCCAGGGCGTTGGAGCTGGAGATTACAGAGAGTGTATTTATTGAGAATTTCAAGGAAGTAACGGAAAAGCTTCATCTTCTCAGAGACTATGGCATCCGTATTTCATTGGACGATTTTGGAACGGGGTATTCCTCATTGTCCTATTTGAAAGGATTGCCAATTGATACATTAAAGATTGATAAAAGTTTTATTGATACAATAACCGTAGACGAAAATACCCGTGTCATTACGGAAACCATTATTTTTATGGCAAAAAAACTTGGGTATGAAACGATTGCAGAAGGTGTAGAGGAACAGGAACAGTTCCAGTATCTGGAAATGCTGGGATGTGACTGCATCCAGGGATTTTTACTGGGACGACCTTCTTCTGTGGAGGAGATTGAACATTTATTGCTTCGAATAAAGGAGCATGAGGGGTAATCAATAATGTTTTTGGGACGTACGTCAGAATTAAAATATTTAAATACATATTATGACCGTGAAGGAAGCCAGATTATGGTGGTTTACGGGGAAAAGAATATTGGGAAAACGAGTTTTCTAAGACAGTTTGTTCAGGATAAACCATGTTACTATTATTGTGCCCGTTCCGCGTCTGACCGGGAGCAGCGATATCAGTGGGGAAGAGAACTTGGCAATAAAGAGATTAAGGTCTTAAAATATCCAACGTTTACAGATATTTTTAAATCCCTTTTAAATGGAGAACAGGGCAAGAAAGTAATCATTATTGATGAGTTTCAGAATATTGTGAAATCCAGTGATGATTTTATGAAAGAACTGATTAATTTCGTCCATAGTTATTGGCAAAGCTCTCATGTGATGGTAATTCTTTGCAGTTCTTCGATTGGCTGGGTAGAAAACAGCATGGTAAATAAAATCGGGGAAGCAGCTTATGAATTGTCCGGTTTTTTGAAAATCAAAGAGTTGGGATTTGAACAGATGCTGGAATTTTTCCCCGGTTTTTCTATGGAACAGTGTATTGAAGCATATGCGGTGCTTGGCGGAATTCCCGGCTTATGGATGCATTTTAATGATAAGCTTTCCATCCGGGAAAATATCTGCAAATATATTTTGGACAGAAACACGTTCTTATATGGGGAAGGACAACGGATTGTCGAAGAGGAACTTCGGGAAACCGGTGTGTATAATACGATTCTTGCATCAATTGCAGCAGGAAACCACAAATTAAATGACCTTTACCTGCATACAGAGTTTTCAAGGGCGAAAATCAGCGTATATCTGAAAAATCTTATGGAACTGGAGCTTGTTGAGAAGGTCTTTTCCTATGATACCGAAGGAAAAGCAAATACCCAAAAGGGAATCTATCGCATCAGCAATCACTTTGTACATTTTTATTTTAAATTTATATATCCGAATATCAGTAATCTGGAACAATTGCAGCCGGCGGAGTTTTATAAGAAATTTATTGCACCGTCCTTTAAGACTTACGTAGCGGAATACTTTAAAACAGTATGTAAGCAGCATATCGAGAAGTGGAGTAAATGGAATCAGCTGCCGATTGAAATTGACCGGATAGGCGAGTGGGTTGGAAAGCTTGGAAATATCGATGTAATTGCACAAAATGAAAAGGGCGATACGATTGTTGGTATCTGCAACTGGGATAAACCCATGATGCGGTATGATGATTATGAATGGCTGCTGTTTTGTGCAGAGAAAGCAAAAATCAAAGTGGATTACGTGTATCTGTTTTCGGTACGGCGCTTTGATGAAAAGCTGAATCTGGAAGCGAAGGTAAAGCAAAATCTTAAATTAATCAGTTTGGACGATATGTAATGGGAAAAAGTTTATTCATTGCGGAAAAACCAAGTGTTGCACGTGAATTTGCAAAGGCACTGCAGATTCATGCGAGCAATAAGGACGGATATATGGAATCCGAAGAAGCAGTTATTACCTGGTGTGTGGGACATCTGGTAACGATGAGCTATCCGGAGGCTTATGATGAAAAGTATAAAAGATGGTCATTGGATACTATTCCGTTTATTCCGACCGAATTTAAATATGAAGTTATTGACGCGGTAAAAAAACAGTTCATGACGGTCAGCACGTTGTTAAACAGAGAGGATGTCGATACCATTTATGTCTGTACCGACTCGGGACGAGAAGGAGAATACATTTATCGTCTGGTAGAAAAGCAGGCAAATGTACATGGAAAGGAACGACGTCGTGTCTGGATTGATTCGCAGACCGAAGAAGAAATTAAAAGAGGAATCCGTGAAGCAAAAGATTTATCGGAATATGATAATCTATGTGCCGCAGCATATTTACGGGCAAAAGAAGATTATCTTATGGGAATTAATTTTTCCAGGGTATTAACTTTAAAATATGGAAATTCTGTAAAAAATTATTTAAAAATAGATCGTGCAGTTGTGAGTGTCGGACGTGTCATGACCTGCGTACTTGGAATGGTAGTGAACAGGGAACGGGAAATCCGGGAGTTCGTAAAAACTCCTTTTTACCGTATCATGGCGACCGTTTCTTTGCAGGATCGTAACTGTGAATGTGAGTGGCGCGCAGTCGAAGGCTCGGCGTACGAGAAATCACCGTTACTATATAAAGAAAATGGATTTAAAGAACGGATTCATGCAGAAGAATTGCAGAACAGACTATTACAGCCACCAATGACTGCAACCGTGCATTCGGTAGAGAAGAAAAAAGAAAATAAGAATGCGCCGCTGTTGTATAATCTGGCAGAGCTCCAGAATGACTGCTCCAAGTTCTTTAAAATCAGTCCGGATGAAACACTGCGTATTGTACAGGAATTATATGAAAAGAAAATGACAACGTATCCAAGAACCGATGCGAGAGTATTATCAACGGCAGTTGCCAAGGAAATTGATAAAAACCTGCGGGGATTGCTCAATTTTCAAATGGTCAGAGAACTGACCAATGGAATTTTACAATCCGGTTCTTATAAGGGAATTGCAAAAACGAGATATGTGAACGATAAGCAGATTACAGACCACTATGCGATTATTCCGACCGGTCAGGGATTAAATAACCTGAATTCTTTGCATCCGACATCTGCAAAGGTTTATGAACTGATTGTCCGCAGATTTCTCAGTATATTTTTGCCGGCGGCAGTATATCGCAAGGTTTCCCTTTGCGTACAGTCAAAGGGAGAATATTTCTTCGCAAATTTCAAGGTGCTTGAAGAGGAAGGATATCTTCAGGCAATCCGATATTCTTTCCGGAAGAAAAAGGACGAAGGTGAAAGTGCGGAAGAAAGCGGCAAAGAGGAAGATGGCGGAGAGCAGAATCTGGATGCATCCCTTATGGCGTTTTTGCACCAGCTGAAAAAGGGTACGGAACTGCCGGTTACGGATGTTCAGATAAAAGAAGGAGAAACGTCTCCTCCGAAACGATATAATTCCGGTACGATAATTCTTGCCATGGAAAATGCAGGACAGCTTATTGAAGATGAAGAACTTCGTGCCCAGATTAAGGGAAGCGGAATCGGAACGTCTGCAACAAGAGCCGAAATATTGAAAAAACTGATTCATATAAAATATCTTTCCTTAAATAAAAAAACACAGATTATAACGCCTACCTTGTTGGGAGAGATGATTTATGAGGTAGTGGCACAGTCAATTAAACCGTTGCTGGACCCGAAACTGACGGCGAGCTGGGAAAAAGGGTTGACCATGGTGGCGGAAGGTACTATTACCGAAGAAGAGTATATGAAAAAGCTGGATGATTTTGTGAGCCGCAGGACCAATATTGTAAAACAGATGAATAACCAGTCCATGCTGAACAGACAATTTCAGAAAGCAGCTAGTAATTATAAAACCGGGGGTAAATAATTATGGAACAGTTTACCATTGAGCATTTATACACATTGAATGAAACAATTGCCGATGCATTATTTGCCGAAGCAGTATATCCCTGGGAGGTTTTGCCACGAATCGGAGATTTTATTCTGGAGCTTGGAAAGAAACTTCCTACGGAGATTTTTACAGAAGTGGAAGAACATGTGTGGGTTGCAAAAAGTGCAAAGATAGCACGGACTGCATACATTCATGGACCGGCAATTATTGACGAAGATGCAGAAATCCGCCACTGTGCATTTATCAGAGGCAATGCAATTGTGGGAAAAGGTGCCGTTGTTGGTAATTCTACCGAATTAAAAAATGTGGTTTTGTTTAATAAGGTACAGGTGCCCCATTATAACTATGTTGGGGATAGTATTCTCGGGTACAAATCCCATATGGGAGCAGGAGCGATTACCTCCAATGTAAAAAGTGATAAAACACTTGTAGTTATAAAGTATGAAAATCAAAAGATCGAAACCGGATTAAAGAAAATGGGTGCAATGCTCGGAGATGGCGCTGATATTGGTTGTAATACGGTATTGAATCCGGGAACGGTTGTCGGAAGAAATACAAATGTTTACCCGACCAGTTGTGTCAGGGGATGTATCCCTGCTTCATGCATCTATAAAAAGCAGGGAGAAATTGTGAAAAAGGACTAGATTTTTTCGACATTATATGCGAAAATAATAGTTGCGATTGTGACAAAATATTCACAAGGTTTGTGGATGTTTTGTTAATAAAGATAATCTACATAATTGAAAGGAGTTTTCACATGATTTATTCAAAAGAAGTTGAAGAAATGTGTACAGTTGCCCAGGGCGTAAACCATGGATGTGCACCAATTCCAGAAGAAGCAAAATGGGTAAAAGCAAAAGATGTCAAAGACATTTCCGGTCTTACACATGGTGTTGGCTGGTGTGCACCACAGCAGGGTGCCTGCAAACTGACACTTAATGTAAAGGAAGGTATTATTCAGGAAGCATTGGTAGAAACCATTGGATGTTCCGGTATGACTCATTCTGCTGCAATGGCAGCTGAAATTCTTCCTGGAAGAACTGTATTGGAAGCATTGAATACAGACCTTGTTTGCGATGCAATCAATACTGCAATGAGAGAATTATTCTTACAGATCGTTTACGGAAGAACACAGAGTGCATTCTCTGAAGAAGGACTTCCGATTGGAGCAGGTCTGGAAGACTTAGGTAAGGGATTAAGAAGCCAGGTTGGTACTATGTATGGTACTTTGAAGAAAGGTCCTCGTTATCTTGAAATGGCAGAAGGTTATGTTACTGGTATCGCACTTGATGCAGAAGACCAGATTATCGGTTACAAGTTCGTAAGCCTTGGTAAGATGACTGACTTTATCAAGAAGGGTGATGACCCTACAACAGCTTACGAAAAAGCAAGCGGACAGTACGGACGTGTTGCTGATGCCGTTAAGATTATTGACCCTAGAACAGATGAAGAACTGAAATAAGTAAAGAGGAGGATATTAGAATGGCTTTATTTGAATCATATGAAAGACGAATTGACAAAATCAATTCTGTATTAAATAGCTATGGAATCGCTTCTCTTGAAGAAGCTGAAAAGATTACAAAAGATGCAGGCCTTGATGTATATGCAATGGTTAAGGGCATTCAGCCTATCTGCTTCGAAAATGCATGCTGGGCATATATTACCGGTGCTGCAATTGCAATTAAGAAAGACTGCAGAAAAGCTTCTGAAGCTGCTGCAGCAATCGGCGAAGGACTTCAGGCATTCTGTATTCCTGGTTCTGTTGCAGATACCCGTAAGGTAGGTTTAGGACATGGTAATTTAGGTAAGATGCTTTTGGAAGAAGAAACAGAATGTTTCGCATTCCTTGCAGGACATGAATCCTTTGCAGCTGCTGAAGGTGCTATCGGTATCGCAGAGAAGGCAAACAAGGTTCGTCAGAAACCGTTACGTGTTATCTTAAACGGTCTTGGAAAAGACGCTGCTCAGATTATTGCAAGAATTAATGGATTTACTTTTGTAGAAACCGAATACGATCCATATACAAATACAGTTAAGGAAGTATTCCGTAAGTCTTATTCTGAAGGACTTCGTGCAAAAGTTAACTGCTATGGTGCAAATGATGTTTGTGAAGGTGTTGCTATCATGCATAAGGAAGGTGTAGATGTTTCCATTACCGGTAACTCCACCAACCCAACCAGATTCCAGCATCCGGTAGCAGGTACTTATAAGAAAGAATGTATCGAACAGGGTAAGAAATACTTCTCTGTAGCATCTGGTGGTGGTACAGGACGTACTCTTCATCCGGATAACATGGCTGCAGGTCCTGCATCCTATGGTATGACAGATACTATGGGACGTATGCACTCTGATGCACAGTTTGCAGGTTCTTCTTCCGTACCGGCTCACGTAGAAATGATGGGATTAATCGGTGCAGGAAACAACCCAATGGTTGGTATGACTGTTGCAGTTGCTGTTAGTATTGAGGAAGCAGCAAAAGCTGGTAAGTTCTAAAAAATTTATTTTAGAATATGATGTTATGGGAGTGGATGTTCCACTCCCATTTTTGTAAATATTTTTTTACATTGTAATTTTTGATTGGAATCGGTATAATAAAACTGTTAAATTCAAGAGAGGAGTTTTATCATGGAACAAAAAGTATTTTGTAGTGTTTGTGGAGCAGAGAATGAACCAAGTTCAAAATTCTGTGTTTCCTGTGGAACAAAATTGGGAGCAGCACCTGCACCGGCTGCAGAACCGGAAGTGGTTGAAGCAGAACCTGTAAATCAGGTACAGCAGGAGCCTGTTGTGGAAGAACCGGTTAAGGTAGAAGCAGAACCTGTTGTAGAGGAGCCGGTTGTAACACAGCCTGAAACACCGGTGGTAGAAGCAACTACGACCAATACATATACGCAGTCTGTAACAACTGCAAATGTACAACCGCAGCAACAGCAATATTATTCTGCGGAGACTTTAACGGAAAATAATGGGAATCAGGGAGTAGCAATTGCCGCACTTGTTTGTGGTATTGTTTCAATCGTTTGTTGCCCGGCTGGCTGTTGTGGTTGTTTTGGTGGATTTAATATTTTAGTAGCAATTGCCGCAATCGTTTTAGGCATTATTGCAATTGTTAAGAAATTTGGTAATAAGGGAATGGCAATTGCAGGAATTGTTTGTGGTGGAGTAGCAATTATTGGAACGATTGGTTGTATTATTTTTTATGGAATTGCACAGGATTCCTCCAGTGGTATTGGAAATGATTTCCAGGATGTAATGGAAGAAATCTATGACGACATGGGAATGGACTACAATTTCTAAAATGACGAAAAAATCCAGTAGCTTAGAAGAGACAATTTATAAATTAGGCAAATGGTGTCTGATTCCCATAACGGTTCTGGGAGTCTGGTTTTCCAGATGGGGCTACCATTATACGAATGAAATTACCAGGTGTTCTTTTCGTGAAAAAACCGGTATTCCATGTGCTGGCTGTGGAGGAACAAGGGCAGTGATTCTTCTGTTTCGCGGTCACTTTTTTGGAAGTTTTTGTTATCATCCGGCAGTTCTTACGGCAGTTATTTTGTATTTTCATTTTATGATTTATTATTTATACCGTAAGAAATGGAGTAAAAAAACATATAAAAAAGAGATTTCAGTACAAATCTATGCATATATACTGGTAGCGGTAATTTTATTACAATGGATTATAAAACTGGTAATTATATTCCAATATGCAGGATAAAGGAGGGGTATCATGAAAGTATGTAACAAATGTGGAGCAACGAATGAAGAACAGTCCAAATTTTGTTCCAACTGTGGTTCTGAGCTTGAAATAAAAGTAGAGCCGCAGGAGATACAGGAGCCGCAGCAGGCCGTTCAGCCACAGCCACAACCGGTTGTTTTGCCGATGCAGGGAGAAAGACCGGTGGTAGTAAGCCAACCGGAAACAAAGAAGTCTGGCTCAAATGCGTTGGGAATCATTGCTTTGATTGTAGCAATTTTGTCCTTGTTATGTTGTTATTTTGATGTATTTGCTTTGATTTTATCAGTAGCAGCAATCGTACTGTCTATTATTTCCCTGGCAGGAAAAAAAGGAAAAAAGGGATTGGCAATTGCCGCATTGATTATTGGTATTATCGGATTTCTGATTGCACTGTTTCTTGTAATCTTTGCTTATGTAATTATTCCAAACAGTCCGGATATCCAGAGAGCGATTGAAGAAGCAATCAGCCAATATGACTGGAGTTCCATATATTAAAAGATAAGATAGAAAAAAGGTTGTCATACGACAACCTTTCAGACTGTAGACAAGGTGCTCCGAGAAACTTACGTTTCTCGGAGTCTTTTTCTTAGTGCCTATGAAATTTGTGCT